>CAWDDW010000001.1:0-1365085 GCA_963801185.1 uncultured Acidimicrobiaceae bacterium
CACCTAAAGGGACTCGAACCCTGACCCGATGGTTGCATCGTTAGGAGGCGGACTCCACGTGTGCAGGCGGTCGCCTCGTGGCATCAATCTCGCGACCCCTCGCGTACGCGACTGAGCACCGATAACGCTTTGCATTAGTGATGCCGCAGCCTCCGCTTCACCACCTCCTCGATACCGAGGCCGGACCTGAACAGGGCGGACATGCCCTTGCTGCCGTCGTGCGGCGTCATCGGCGCCGCCGCGCCGCCCGGCTTCGTGCCACGGCTCTCTCGGCAGTCGTCGCACTGGGTGGGACCGCCCTTGGCCTGGGCTTGAGCCAGTCGTCCACAGGCCCGCCGATCAAGATCGCAGGGCCGAACGTGCCCTCCGACCACGGACCGGCGAACAGCGCCTCAGCTCCGACCTTCTCCGTGGGTTCGGGTGCTCCACCGGGCCTCAAGTTCGTCCCCGGGGCAGCCTTCGGAACAGCTCCGGCCGTGGGGGGCGTCGAAAACGCAGGAGAGTCGACTACGACGACGAACTACCACGCCCCGGACTACGCCACCGTGTGTTCGATGGTCGCTTGTGACTCGCCGAGCGAGATCAGCGGCGAAGTCCAAGTTGTCGACCGGACCGTCGACGACGTTCATATCCAGGCTCTTCTCGTGACGTTCTCCGTCGTGCAGCGCATCGGCGTCGAACAGCCGCTGTCGTCGGGAACATCGCACAGCGCGGCAGGCTCCCGGTTGCACTCCCCGCTTGTGAGCGTCGGGCTGAGCTCGTAGTACGCGTGACGGTTGCCGGACAGGTCCTAGGTCAGGTGGCGGTCCCGAAGACGGTCGGAGTGCACGAGCCCTTCGAGGCGCTGGCGGAGGGTGTCGTGCGCCCGGCCGGGAGCCTTCCGGTTCTCGTGGCGGTCGCCGAGGTCTCGAGCCGAGTCGCGAAGGTTGCGGCGCACTTCGTGACCGGAGGCTTCGACAGCTCCGCGCCGAGTGACGGCTGGGTGGTGTTGATAGGTCGAGCACCCAACAGCTCCGAGGCGTCACGCGACGGCGTCACCCTTTTGGCCACCTCGCGGAACGGCTCGGCGCTCGAAGTTGCGGCGATCCCGCAGCCAGGCCTCGTCGGTATTGCTGTCGCCGCCTGCCCCGGCTGAAAGCCCCAGCTCGGCGGCCGGCTGCCCGCGCGACGCGGTGACGCTCGGCAACACTGGCGTGATCGCGCTCGAGCCCGTGGGGCCAACTGGGTCCTCTGTCTCCGACTCGGAGGTGGCGGACGACTTCGCCGCCTTGTTCGAGGCGCAATACCGGCGCGTCGTGAGAGCGCTCGAACTCGGGGGCCTCGACCATGCCTCAGCGGAGGACGCCGCTCAGGAGGCCTTCGCCCGGACTCTCGGCCACTGGCGCCGGGTCCGCGAAGGCACCAACCCACCCGGCTACGTCTTCCGAACCGCATTCCGGCTAGCTCGTCGGCAGCTCCGGCGGCTTCCCGATCTGCAGCTCGACGAGGCGCGAGCCGTCTCAGTCGACCGCATCTCGGACGTTGCGGCGCGGCTGGACATAGAGACGGCGCTCGCAGCAATGCCGCCCCGACGCCGCGCCTGTGCGGTGCTCTGCCTGGTAGTCGGCTTGACGACATCGGAGACGGCCAGGTCGCTCGGGATCGCCGAAGGCACCGTGCGAAAGCAGCTCGAAGCTGCGCGGCGGACGCTCCGATCCGAGTTGACGGACGAGCTTGAGCCCTAGGACCTGCCGGCCGGCACTCTGACCGGCAGGTAAGCCGCACTTCTGGAATTCGGTCAAATAATCCCGAAATTGCCTGCTCAGGGCCTTTCGGCAGGCACGCCTGACTGCTATACTTTCATGCGCCGTTCGAGTAGGAGCAGCAGGGAGTGACGTGGGCGGTTGCCCACGTTTTTCAATTGTGCCGGGCTATATGCCGGCCGTGAGCACGGGAGGAGGCATAGATGAGCACGATGGAGAAGGTCGAGCGTGTCGTCGCGCCCGTGGTGCGGTCGTCTGGCCTCGAGCTGGTTGACGTCGAGGTGCAGTCCGGGACGGTCCGGATCACCGTCGACCGGCCGGGTGGCGTTGACCTCGATGCCATCGGCTCTGCGACCTCGGCAATCTCTCGTGCACTCGACGACGCCGACGCCGTGCCCGGCGGCCGGTACGAGCTTCAGGTGTCGAGCCCGGGACTCGAGCGCCGCTTGCGCCGGCCCGAGCACTTCCAGGCTCAGATCGGCGCCATGGTGTCGATCAGGACCAAGCCCGGCACTGAGGGCGACCGCCGGATCGAGGGTTTGATCGCCGCAGCCGACGAGAAGGCGGTCCGGATAGACGGCGACAGCCTCCCAGGCGGACACAGGACCCTTTCATACGGCGAGGTAGAGCGAGCGCACACCATCTTCGATTGGCGGGCTGCGCTGGCCGGGACGAGCGTCCCGAGCGCCAAGCGTGAGCACAGGGCCGCGCGCCGGCACCCCGACCACAGCGAGACGCACGAGCGAGACGACGACCGACACGAGACGGAGACAAGATGAGCGGCCCAGCCAACTTCGAGATGCTCGAGGCGATGCAGCAAATGGCGCGAGACCGAGGGATCTCGGTCGACACCTTGTTCGACGCTCTCGCGAACGCCCTCGTGGCGGCGTACAAGCGCCTGCCCAACGCCGCCGAGGAGGCGGTGGTAACGATCGACCCCGACGGCGGTGAGTTCCGGGTCTTCGGCCAGGAGCTGGACGAAGAGGGGAACGTCGTCCGCGAGTGGGACGACACGCCGAAGGACTTCGGCCGCATCGCCGCGCAGGCTGCCAAGCAGGTGCTGACCCAGCGGGTTCGGGAGGCCGAGCGCGACCGGAAGTACGAGGAGTACGCCGGCCGGGAAGGCGACATCGTCACCGGGATCATCCAGCAGACCGACAGCCGGTTCACGCTTCTCGACCTAGGCAAGGTGGAGGCGTTGCTCCCGCAAGCCGAGCAGGTGCCGTACGAGCGCTACGACCACGGAGCGCGTCTCAAGGCCTACATCGTCGAGGTGCGCAAGACCTCGAAGGGCCCGCAGATCGTCGTCTCCCGAAGCCACCCGGGGCTCATCAAGCGGCTCTTCGAGCTCGAGGTGCCCGAGATCTCGAACGGCATCGTCGAGATCAAGGCATGTGCGCGCGAGCCCGGCCACCGCACGAAGATCGCCGTGTGGTCGAACGACCAGAACGTCGACCCGGTCGGCGCGTGCGTCGGCGCACGCGGTGCCAGGGTGAGGATGGTGACGACCGAGCTCCGGGGGGAGAAGGTCGACATCGTGCCGTACTCCGACGATCCGGCCGAGTTCGTCGCGCGGGCTCTGCAGCCGGCGAAGGTGAAAGAGGTCCTCCTCGACGAGGACAAGGGTCGCGCGACCGTCATCGTGCACGACTACCAACTGTCGCTCGCCATCGGGAAGGAAGGTCAGAACGCCCGGCTGGCCGCCCGCCTCACAGGGTGGCACATCGACATCCGGTCGGAGTCCGAGGTCGCTGCGGAGGAAGAGGGCGACTGGGCCGAGGGTGAGTGGATCGAGGACGAGGCCGGCGAGATGGTCTGGAAGCCTGCCGAGGGCGGGGAGACGCTCTCTGCTGAGCAGTGGGCCGCCGGCGACGCCCAAGCCGACCCCGACGACATTGCCCCCGGGGAGATGGCCGAGGAGAACCTCGCCGAGGCGAGCGCTGCCATCGACGAGGAGGACCGCGAGCTCAGCCAGGCCGCCGACGAGATCGAAGCGTCCGCCGAGGACGACGTTTTCGACGTCGAGACGCCGCCCAGCGTGGCAGGCAGCTTCGAGCCGGGAGAGGGCGAGCCGGGACCGGGCAGCCCTGCCTGACCCCTCGCCCGGCCCCTCTCCCCGAGGGCCGCGGCGGACATGTGTGGGTTGCCGTTCCGTGCGAGGTGTGGAGGCTCTTCGCCGCGTCGTGGCAGGGCCTGACGGTGACCTCACCTTCTCGCTCCGCCTGCCCGGGAGAGGAGCATGGCTGTGTGCCGCCACGGCTCTTGAGTGCGCTTCGGCGGCCTCGCGTCACAACCGTTGGTCGGTGGCCCTGCGCCGAACCGTCAGCCCGGAGCAGGCCGAGCGGCTCCTCGACGCGGTCAGAAGTGCCGAGCAGGAGCCTCTGAGCCGGTAAAACGTACTTAGCGCATCGTCGCCGCAAGTTCGTGGCCTGTCCACGGGCCTGCTGGCGATGTGCGAGGATAGTAGTTCGCGCCGTCGCACCTGGTGCCTGCAGCGCGCGCCCTCAATTCGGAGAGGACCGAAGCCCAAAGTTGCCCAAGAAGATCCGCGTCTACGAGCTTGCCCGTGAGCTGGGGCTCACGAACAAGGAAGCGCTCGACCTGTGCATCGAGCTCGGGATCGGCGTCAAGAGCCATTCGTCGTCGATCGAGGACGCACAAGCCGACCGCGTCCGGCGAAAGGCCGAGCGCGAGGGTCTGAAGCGAGACCGGCAACCGGAGGAGCCTGCCGCAGCACCTGCGAAGGCCGCCACGAAGCCGGCCCGCGCCACCGCTGCGGCTGCCGCGGCCGCGGCACCGAGCCCCACGACCGAAGAAACGGTCGTAGGTCCCGCTGCCAGCGCCGCGCCTCGCGCTAGCGGGGCGGCGGAGCCTGCCGCGGAAGAGGCGTCCGTTTCTCCGGGCGCCGAAGCCGCAGCACCGGCGGCCGCAGCCGCCGCGGCTGTGCCGCCCGCAGCGGTGCACGCGGAAGAGATCGCGGCGGCTGCGCAGGCAGAAGATGGAGCTGAATCACCGATCGGCACGCACGAGGCCGCGCCCGGCCACCGGCTGTTCGTCAGCCGTCCCGCGAGCGAATTGTCAGAGGCGCGCCCGGCGCCGCGGCCCGCCGCGCCTGCTCGGCCGGCGCCACGAGCAGCCACAGCGCCGCCGGGTGCTCCCCAGCGGCCGGCCGCCCCGCCGCGGCCGAGGCCGGCAGCTCAGGAGAACGCGCCCGCTGCCGCTGCGTCTGCCACTCAGGCCCCGCCTGGCGCTCCACCCGAACCTGCTCAGCAATCGGAGGACGCGGGCGCCCGCCCGATCTCGCCCTCCGGCAAGCCGATCCCGCCACCTCCGCGCCCGCTGTCACCTTCGGGCCGCCCGATCCCGCCGCCGCCCGGACTGCGCCGTACCAGCGCCCCGGGAGCGCCTGGGGCGAACACCGGCCGTCCGAGCGGTCCCGGGCAGCGGAGCGGTCCCGGTGGGCCCGGCGGTGGAGCCGGCCGGCCGAGCACTGGTCCGCGCCCTGGCTTTGGTGGTGCCCGGGGCGGCCCAGGCGTAGTAGGCCGCCCAGGCGGCACCGGAGGAGGCTTCGGTGCCGGCCGTGGTGGACCAGGCGGCGGTACCGGCGGGGGATTCGGAGCCGGTCGCGGCGGACCCGGCGGCAGCGCAGGCGGAGGATTTGGAGGCCCGAGAGGCGGACCCGGTGGCGGTCCTCCGGGTGCCGGTGGCGCGGGCGTCCGCGGCGGCGGTCCCGGTGGCCGGGGCAGGCCGCAGCAGCGGCGGCCCCGCAGGCGCCGCCGTAACATGGAGGAACTGGAGCCGATCCAAGTCACCGCATATGTGGCATCGAACGCTCCCGTGCCCGAGAACGAGGTCATCGTCGAGCGCGGGTCGACCCCTCAGCAACTCGGCCCGAAACTGAACCGCTCTGCAGGTGACGTCGTTCGCTTCCTGCTGCTGCAGGGCGAGATGGTGACCGCCACCCAGGCGCTCACCGACGACATGATCGAGCTCTTCGCAGCCGAGATCGGCGCCCGCGTGCGCATGGTCGACCCCGGCGAGGAACAAGAGGCCGCACTTCACCTCCGGCTCTTCGGCGACGAGGACTCCGAGGAGGAAGAGGACGAGAGCATGCTCCGTCCCCGGCCGCCGGTCATCACGGTCATGGGCCACGTCGACCACGGGAAGACCTTGCTTCTCGACCGGATCCGCTCGGCGAACGTCGTGTCGGGGGAGGCCGGCGGCATCACCCAGCACATCGGCGCCTACCAGACCGAGTGGGAAGGTCACCTGCTGACCTTCATCGACACACCCGGCCACGAAGCCTTCACCGCCATGCGCGCACGGGGCGCGAGCATCACCGACATCGTGGTCCTCGTGGTCGCGGCGGACGACGGCGTGATGCCTCAGACGATCGAGGCCATCAACCACACGAAGGCGGCCGAGGCTCCCATCGTGGTCGCGATCAACAAGGTCGACCGCGAGGACGCCGACCCGAACCGCGTCATGCAGCAGCTCTCCGACCAGGGCCTCGTGCCCGAGGAGTGGGGCGGCGACACGATCACGGTCCAGATCTCCGCGCTCCAGAACCTCGGGATCGAGGATCTGCTCGAACAGATCGTCGTGCTCGCCGAGGTCCTCGAGCTGCGGGCCAACCCAGAGGGCGAAGCCCGCGGAGTCGTCCTCGAGGCGAACCTCGACGTCGGCCGTGGCCCGGTTGCGACCGTCATCGTCGAGTCCGGCACCCTTCGCGTCGGCGACCCGATCGTCGCCGGTCCGGCATGGGGTCGCGTCAAGGCGCTCATCAACGACCACGGTGATCAGATCAAAGAGGCGCCCCCTTCGAGCCCGGTCCAGGTGCTCGGCCTCTCCGAGCCGCCCATAGCCGGTGACGACCTGAGGGTCACGAACGACCTCTCGATCGCGAGAACCGTCGGCGAAGCCCGCGAGCAGCGTCTGCGCTTCGCGGCGTTCGCGCAGTCGGCCGCCGCCGCCTCGGGCGCGCCCGGCGCACGGCTGGAGGACTTGTTCGAGCAGATCAGCCGCGGGGAGACGGCGACGCTAAACGTCGTGCTGAAAGCAGACGTGCAGGGGTCTCTCGAGGCAGTCACCGAAAGCCTGCGAAAGCTCGAGCGAGACGAGGTGAAGATCGCGTTCGTCCACCGCGCCGTAGGCGGCATCTCCGAGAGCGACGTCGATCTGGCAGCGGCGTCGGGCGCGACGATCATCGGCTTCAACGTCCGCCCGGATCGGCGCGGCAGGGAGCTCGCAGAGCAACGTGGCGTTGAGATCCGGACCTACGAGATCATCTACAAGCTGATAGAGGACCTCCAGGCCGCCATGGTGGGAATGCTGGCGCCGGAGTTCGAGGAGATCGTCACGGGCGATGCCGAGGTCCGGAACATCTTCCGGGTACCGCGTGTCGGTGCGATCGCCGGTTGCTACGTCACGAACGGTGTCATCACCCGGGGATCGAAGGTCCGCTTCCTTCGCGAGGGCGCCATCATCTGGAAGGGTGCGATCTCGTCGCTCAAGCGCTTCAAGGACGATGCACGCGAGGTGCAGGCCGGTTACGAGTGCGGTATCGGGCTCACCGACTTCCAGGACCTGAAGGTGGGCGACGTCATCGAGACCTACGAGGAACGCGAGATCCCGAGGACCTGATGGCCGGCCGATACGACCGGCGCTCGGGTCGCGGCGGCGACCGCCCGATCCATCCCTATCCGAGAACCGCTCGGGTGAACGCCCTTCTCGTCGAGATCCTGGCGACGGCGCTCGAGCGCATGAGCGACCGAGACGAGCGCCTCTCGATGCTCACGGTGACGGCGGTTGACGCCGACACGGACCTCCGCCGGGCGAAGGTCATGTTCGCGTCGCTCAGCGAGACGGCGCTCCAGGCGCTCGAGGAGCACCGGGTCGCGCTGCAGGCGGAGATCGCGCGTGGGGGGAGGATGAAGAGGACGCCGACTTTGAGTTTCTCTGCGGATCCGGCAGTCGCGGCAGGTGAGCGCGTTGAAGAGGCCCTCCGACGGATTCGTCGCGATGACACTTGACGGGTACATGCTCATCGACAAGCCGGCGGGCTGGACCTCGCACGACGTGGTCGCTCGTTGCCGGAGGCTGGTAGGCATCCGGCGCATCGGGCACGCCGGCACCCTCGATCCCGACGCGACCGGAGTGCTCGTGCTCGGTGTCGGCCGGGCAACCCGCTTGCTCAGGTACGTGACGCTTCTCGGCAAGTCCTACGTCGGGGAGGTGGCGCTCGGTGTGGCGACGTCGACGCTCGACGCAGCCGGCGAGGTCACTTCGCGGGTCGACATGACCGGCGTCGATCTCGAAGCGGTCCGGCAGGCGGCGCTGTCGCTCACGGGCCGGATCGAGCAGATACCGCCAATGGTCTCGGCGGTGCAGATAAAGGGCCGCCGGTTGCACGACCTCGCGCGGGAGGGAGTGGAGATCGAGCGAGCGCCGCGGCCTGTCGAGGTGAAGAGCTTCGAGGTCTTCGAGACTGGCGAGGAGGGCGTGTTCCGGGTGCTGGTGGACTGCTCGTCGGGCACGTACGTCCGCGTGCTGGCGGCCGATCTCGGAGTGCGCCTCGGCGGGGTCGCCCACCTGCGATCGCTCCGCCGCGTCGCGGTCGGCTCCTTCCGGGACACCGAGACGATCCCCTTGGAGTCGGTGACCCCCGAGTCCGTCCTCCCGGCGGCGGGACTGGTGCGCGACCTGCCCTCCGCGACGCTCTCGCCCGAGGCGTTGGAGGCCATCTCTCACGGGAAGCTGCTCGACCGGGCGACGGTCGGCGTGGCGGGCGACGGCCCGTGGGCCCTCCTCGACGGCGACGGAGCGCTCGTGGCCGTCGGCGAGACGAAGGGACATGACCGCGTGCATCCGGCGGTCGTGCTCGCGGCGGCCGGTTAGCCTCAGATGCCTGTGCCTCGCAGACAGGGCAGCGTCGTCACGATCGGCGCCTACGACGGATTGCACCTCGGGCACCGGAGGGTCATAGACGACGTTTGCCGCTTGGCGGTTGCCGGAGGGCTCGAGAGCATCGTCGTCACGTTCGATCGGCATCCGGCATCCGTCGTGCGCCCCGCGAGCGCTCCGCTCCAACTGACCGATCTGCCCCAGCGCCTGGAGCTGCTGCACGACACTGGCATCGACGACGTGCTCGTCATCGAGTTCACGCCTGAAAGAGCCGCCGAGTCCGCCGAGGACTTCGTCGACGAGGTGCTCGTCGGCGATCTCGCTGCTCGCATCGTCGTCGTGGGCAGGGACTTCCACTTCGGTCACGGGCGTGGCGGGAACGTCGCCCTCCTCGAGAAGATGGGGGAGGACCGCGGCTTTCGCGTCCAGCCTTTCGACCTTGTCGAAGACGAGCAGGGTCACGAGGTGGTGTCCTCGACGCGGATCCGGGCCTTGATCGCCGAAGCCGATCTCGGGGAGGCAGCCCGCTTGCTGGGCCGGCTGCACGAGACGCGAGGGCTCGTCATCGGTGAGGCGTCGTCGTTCCCAGGAGCAGGCGATGGCGACGCCGGTGTGAGCGTCGAGATACCTCGGGGGATCTTGCTGCCGCCGCCGGGTGGCTACCAAGGATGGGCCGGGCTAGTCGGCGCTGCCGGCGTGCCGCTCCAGAGATGTCACATACTGGTTCCGCCTGATCAGGGAGCTCTCGCGGTCCTCGGCATCCATGAGGCGTGGGTGCCGGGAAGTCCTGTGCGTGTCCTTTTCGAGAGACTCGCAGGCGCCAGCCCGTTCGCCCGTGAACCTTGACCGGGACCTCTTGCCACCGTTCTGACGGACTGGTAACTTGCTAATGACCGGTCAGTAACACCTGCCGGCGGGTGGCCGGCACCTCACCGGTTCGCCGGTCATCGGCGTTCGGTTACCGGGCGGGAGTGGTCGTCAAGTCCGTCACAGAGGGGGGTTGGTCCTAGATGGTCTCGTCGTCTTGCCCGTCCCGGCGAATCGCAATCGCTCTGAGCCTGGCCCTCGCCGCACCTGTCGCCGGAGTGGCGCTCACGAGCGGCAGGTCAGCGGCCGGCGCCGCCGTCAAGGTCTCGCACCACAGGCACCACAAGCACAATAGGCACCATCCGACGGCGCCCGCCTGTCCCACGAAAGGTGGGATCCCGTTCTCGGGGACGTTGTCCGACGGGGCCCTCCAGCTCGGGAATGCCGTGAGTGGCTCAGGCCTCTCAGGTACGGTCTGCGGCCTTCTCGTCTCCAGCTCCTCGGGCTTCAAGGTCTCCATCCCGCAGGCGGAGATGTCGTTTGCCCCGACCCATGTCACGATCCTCGGCTTTGCATCCCTGCCGGCGACGGTGACGGCGGCGGGGAACGGCACCGGAACGGTGTCGACGAACTCGGACGGGACCTTCAACTCGACGATCTCGGTCCCGGTGACCTCGACCGTCAGCGCATTCGGGTTCATGTGCACGGTTGGGCCGTTCACGCCAGTGCTCACCACGGGCACGAGCGGATCGGTGAGCGGGACTCCACTCAGCGGCAGCCTGACGGCCCTGACCGGCCGGCTCGCAGCAGGTGAGTTCTCGGTCCCTTCGGTTCAGCCGAGCAAGAGGTGCCCATTCCTGGTAGCGGCGCTGGTCAACCTGCTCACCGGCCTGCCGCTCGAGGCAGGCAGTTCGTCGCTGACCGCTACTGCGACGCTCGGCGTCACCTGACCGCTCGGTCTGCCGAACCGTGAGGCCGAATCTCTGCGTAAGGGACCGGCCCTGGTCAGTACACTGAACGCGTGTCCACGTATGCCATCCGAATCTTCGGCGACCCCGTGCTCCGGCAACGCGTGGCCGAGGTCGAGAACGTCGACGGTCGCTTGGTCCGTCTCGTCGAGGACATGATCGAGACGATGTACGCGGCTCCAGGTGTGGGTCTCGCGGCGCCCCAAGTCGGTGTGGAGAGGCGCTTGTTCGTCTACGACCTCGGTGACGACGCGGGACCGAAGGCGATCGTGAACCCGGTGATCTCAGAGTCACGCGGGGAGTGGGAGTTCGAGGAGGGGTGCCTGTCGGTGCCCGGCTTGCACTGGACGATCGTCCGCCCGAAAGAGGTGCACCTGACCGGCTTCGATCTCGAGGGCAACGAGATCTCGATCGAGGCGGACGAGTACGTCGCACGGGTCTTCCAGCACGAGCTCGATCACCTCGACGGGGTATTGCTGCTCGATCGTCTCGACAAGGAGACCCGCAAGGATGCGATGAAGACTCTGCGCGGGCGTGTGCTCGCCGGCCCAGAGGCCAGGGCTGACGCTCGATCGAGCGCGCTGGAGCGCGGCACCCCGGCTCTTTGAGCACAGAGGCGTGACCCGGCTCGCGTACCTCGGCAGCCCGGCGGTCTCAGCGGTGTGCCTCCGTGCGCTGCACGACGCCGGCCACGAGGTCGCGCTGGTGGTCACAGAACCGGACAAGCGACGAGGCCGCGGCGAGCTCGTGTGCCGACGCCGGTGAAGGCGCTCGCCCTCGATCTCGGGTTGGCGACGACAGAGCGGGTAGCCGACGTGACCGCGGCGGGCGTGGAGCTCGGGGTCGTCGTTGCCTTCGGCCGCCTCGTCAGTTCCGAAGTGCTGGCAAAGGTGCCGATGGTGAACGTCCACTTCTCCCTGCTTCCCAGGTGGCGCGGTGCGGCCCCGGTGGAGCGGGCGATCCTCGCGGGCGACGAGAAGACCGGCGTGTGTTTGATGAAGGTGGAGGCGGGGCTTGACACCGGCGGCGTCTACGCGCGTGTCGAGACGACCATCGGGCCCGACGAGACGGCAGACGAGCTCCGGGTCCGCCTCGGCGATCTCGGAGCGCGACTACTGGTCGAGCAGCTTCGCGAAGGCGCCGGCGGCCTCGGGGAGCCCTTCCAACAAGAGGGCGAGCCGACCTATGCGGCGAAGCTCTCCGTCTCTGACCTCCGTCTTGATTTCGGGCGGCGTGCGGTCGAGCTCGGTCGAATCGTGAGGGTGGGGCGGGCGTGGACCACTTGGAGGGGGGCGCGCCTGATCGTGCACCGGGCCGCGGTGGACCTCGCACCCTCGGGTGACTGCGAGCCCGGAGAGATTCTCGACGGGCGGGTCGCTGCGGTCGAGGGTTGGCTCGTGCCGACAGAGGTGCAGGGGGAGGGGCGCAAGCGCCAGAGCTTTGCGGAGTGGATGCGCGGGGCGCGGCCGGGGGAGGGCGAGCGGTTTGGTGCAGGTGGCCTCTCGCCCGGCGGCCTCCCGGCGACCGGCGATACGGTGTCTTGATGGCGACGACCGAGCTGGCAGGCACAGCACTACCGCACCTGCCGCCGGGCGAGGTGCGAGTGGCTCCGTCGATCCTGGCGGCCGATTTCGGTCGCCTGGCCGAGGAGATCGCCCGGGTGGCACCGAGCACGGATTGGCTACATGTCGACGTGATGGACGGCCACTTCGTTCCGAACATCTCCCTCGGGGTCCCCGTCGTCGCATCGATCCGAAAGCATTCGGGGCTCTGGCTCGACTGCCATCTGATGATCAGCGATCCGGGTCGGTACCTCGAGGCATTCGCCGAGGCCGGAGCTGACGGCTGTTCGGTTCACATCGAGGTCGGGGGCACCCCCGGGCTCTGTTCCAAGATGCGCGACCTCGGCCTCGGGGTCGGCCTCGTGGTCAATCCCGAGACGCCCATAGAGAACGCCTGGCCCTGGCTCAAGCTCGTGGACTACCTGGTGGTGATGTCGGTGCACCCCGGTTTTGGGGGCCAGTTGTTCATCTGGGATGCGGTGGCGAAGCTCGAGGCGGCGCGCGCCCGCATCGATCGCCTCGGTCTCGACGTGACCGTGCAGGTGGACGGCGGCATCGACGAGGAGACGGGGTGCGCCGCCGCAAGGGCCGGCGCGCGGTGCCTCGTGGCCGGCTCGTCGGTGTTCCGTGCTCCGGACTCTCTCGAAGCGGCGACACGGATCCGGGACTCGGCCCAACTGGCGGTCTCGCCGTCGAGCTCGCCCGATGTCTGAGTCGCAAGCTGGACCAGCAGCTGGTGTGCTGAAGGCGAAGGTGCTGACGGTCTCCGACGGCGTGTCCGCCGGGACTCGCGAGGACCTGAGCGGAGCAGCGCTCGAGTCGCTTCTGACCGAGCGGGGTTACGAGATCCTCGAGCGCCGGGTGATCCCCGACGGCGCCCGTGAGGTCGCCGCCGCGCTCGAGGTGATGGCATCGGGCTACGCCGGCCTGATCGTCACCACGGGAGGGACGGGCTTCGGGCCGAGGGACGAGACGCCGGAGGGATCGCTCATGGTGCTCCAACGCCTTGCGCCGGGACTCGCCGAGGCGATGCGCCTCGCGAGCCCGCTCGGGCGGCTGTCGCGCGCGGTGGCCGGCACCCGCGCCCAGGCGCTCATCTGCAACTTGCCGGGGTCCTCCAAAGGCGCCATCGAGTGTCTCGAGGCCGTGCTCGACGTCATTCCGCACGCGCTCGACCTCCTGAGCGGTGGACATCCGCATTGAGGGACTCCCTGCTTTCAAGGTTGTTCGTTGATCGTGGCGGGAAGTGAGATGACGTCGCCGGAGGCGCCGCCCGCTAACGCCGACGCCACCAACGCGAGCGCCGACGATGAGCACTTCATGCGCGAGGCGCTCATCGCCTCCCGCCTCGCCCGGAGGCGCGCCTCGCCCAACCCATGGGTGGGCTGCGTGCTCGTCAATGGGGACGGCGAGATCGTCGGGCAAGGAGCTACCGAGGCCCAGACCCCCGGCCCGCGAGGTGCCGGCCGCCATGCAGAAGCCGTCGCGCTCGACCGAGCAGGCGAGAGAGCCCGTGGAGCGACTGCTTACGTCACCCTCGAGCCGTGCTCCCACCAGGGGCGCACGCCCCCGTGCGCAGACCACCTGGTCCGCTCGGGCGTGAAGCGCGTCGTGATCGCCACGCTCGATCCCGACCCGAACGTCTCGGGCGCGGGCCTGAGCATCCTCCGATCCGCAGGTCTCGAGACCACGGTGGGGGTGCTCGCCGAAGCCGCCGAGAAGTACCTCCGGCCTTACCTCGTCCACCGCCGGACCGGGCGTCCGTATGTGATCCTGAAGCTGGCCGCCACCCTCGACGGCCGCCTGGCAGCGCCGGACGGGTCCAGCCGGTGGATCACCGGGCCCGACGCTCGCCGGGACGTTCACGAGCTGCGGGCGGACTCCGATGCCCTCCTAGTCGGGGCTGGGACCGTCCGTGCTGATGATCCCGAGCTCACGGTGCGCCTCGACCCAGCTGATGAGGACGCCCATGCCCGTCAGCCCCTCCGGGTGGTGCTGGGCTTGGCTCCTCGAGACGCCAAGGTGATGCCCGCTCTCGAGATCTCGGGCGACCTCCGCGGTGTGCTCGACGAACTCGGACGCCGAGGGATCCTCCAGCTGCTCGTCGAAGGAGGGGCCCGGGTCGCGGGCGAGTTCCACCGTCTCGGCCTTGTCGACCTGTATGTCTTCTACCTGGCTCCAGCGCTCCTAGGCGGTGACGACGGCGTGCCGGTGTTCTCCGGGCCAGGGGCTCCCACGATGTCGCAGGCGTGGCGCGGGCAGATCATCGGGATGCGACAGCTCGGGCCTGACGTCCGCATCGACCTCGGGCCCGCCTGCACGGATCGCCCGGAAGCCGAATACGTCACCCCGACTGACGCGAGCTGACCAAGCTCACCCAGCCGGCACCGAATGGGCACTGCGACCATGACCAGTAGGCTCCGCCGGAGAAGGAGGCACTCCCCACGTGGCGTTGTCGACAGTTGAAGAGGCGATTGCTGCCATCGGGCGCGGCCAGATGGTCGTCGTCGTCGACGACGAGGACCGTGAGAACGAGGGAGACCTCGTCATGGCGGCTCAGTTCGCGACGCCCGAAGCTATCGCGTTCTTTCTCGCCCACACCTCCGGTGTGGTCTGCGCGCCATTGATGCCCGAGCGCATCGACGAGCTCGAGCTGCCGTTGATGGTCTCCCAGAACACCGAGTCCCAGCGGACCGCATTCACCGTGACGGTCGACTACCGCCCCGGGACGACGACCGGCATCTCGGCCTACGACCGCTCCGCCACGATCCAGTCCCTCATCGACCCGGGAACCAAACCGAGCGATCTCGCGCGGCCGGGCCACATCTTTCCTCTCCGCTATCGCACCGGCGGCGTGCTGAAGCGCGCCGGCCACACAGAGGCAACGGTCGACTTGGCCCGCATGGCCGGGTGCTATCCGGCCGGGGTGCTCTGCGAGATCGTCACCGAGGACAAGCAGTCGATGATGAGGATGCCTGAGCTTCGAGCGTTTCTCTACCGAGCACGGACTCCCGATCATCACCATCGCCGACCTCGTGCGCTACCGCCGCCGGCGGGAGAAACTGGTCGAGCGCATCGCCTCCGCCCGCATCCCCACCCGCTTCGGCGAGTTCACAGGGCATGCCTACCAATCGCTCATCGACGGAGAGCATCACTTCGCTCTCGTCTGTGGCGACGTCGAAGGGCGCGAGAACGTCCTCGTGCGAGTGCACAGCGAATGCCTCACCGGCGACGTCTTCGGCTCGCTTCGCTGCGATTGCGGCCCGCAGCTCGACACAGCCCTGCAGCTGATCGCCGAAGAGGGCGCCGGAGTAGTCGTCTACCTGCGGGGCCACGAAGGCCGAGGAATCGGGCTCGCCCACAAGCTGCGGGCATACACGTTGCAAGAGCAGGGCCGGGACACCGTCGACGCCAACGTCGAGCTCGGGCTGCCCGTGGACAGCCGCGAGTACGGCATCGGTGCCCAGATCCTGGTCGACCTCGGGATCACCACCATGCGAGCCCTCACGAACAACCCGGCCAAGTACGGCGGCCTCGAAGGCTTCGGGCTCGACATCGTCGAGCGGGTCCCGCTGCAGCCACTCGCGAACCCGGAGAACTTGGAGTACCTGCGGACCAAGCGTGAGCGGATGGGGCACATCCTCGACGGCCTCGGGGGCGTGAGCGACGAAGACGACGAGGCGGAGGAATTCGGCGATGTCGAGGCCGACGACTGATGGCGCAAGCCACTCACCGTCTTCCCGATACCCCACAACCCGCATCACGACCCGGCGAGCTCGTAGGCGCGCACGACGGCATGTCACTGCGCATCGCCGTGATCTGCGCACGGTTCAACGACGAGATCACGCTCCGCCTGCTCGACGGGGCCTACGAGGCCCTCCATCGCCTCGGCATCGACGGTGAGCGGCGCCTCGTGGCCTGGGTGCCAGGTGCTTTCGAGCTCCCGCTGGCCGCACAGGTGCTCGCCGAGGGCGGGAGACACGACGCGGTCGTCTGCCTCGGGGCGGTGATCCGCGGAGAGACCTCCCACTACGACTTCGTGGCGGGAGAGTGCGCGAGCGGCTTGCAGCGGGTCCAGCTCGACACGGGCGTCCCCGTGATCTTCGGCGTCCTCACGACCGAGAACATCGAGCAGGCCCTCGATCGCTCCGGTGGCAGGCTCGGGAACAAGGGCGACGAGGCGGTCGTCACCGCGGTCGAGATGGTCAATCTGCTCGGTCGCATGCGGAGCGCCGCAAAGGATTGAGGCCGGTCCGTCTGGCGGGCGGGCGACCGACGCGGCAACCTAGTCGGATGCTACGGCTCGTTCTCCCGAAGGGCTCGCTGGAACGCGCCACGCTCGAGCTGTTCTCGGCGGCGGACCTGGCGGTGAAGAGGACATCGGATGTCGACTACTCAGCCAGCATCGATGACCCGCGGGTATCCGACGTGCGCATCTTGCGGCCCCAGGAGATCCCGACCTACGTCGCGGAGGGTCTGTTCGACCTCGGCATCACCGGCCGCGACTGGATCGAGGAGACCGGAGCAGACGTGGTCTCCCTCGGGGAGCTGGCATATTCGAAGGCGACGAGCTCGCCCATCCGGATCGTGCTGGCCGTGGCGGCCGACTCGCCTGTCGAGAAGGTTGAGGACCTGCCGCAGGGTTGCAGAGTGGCGACCGAGTACCTGCGCCTCACCGAGCGCTTCCTGAGCGAGCGCGGAGTGCGCGCCGACGTGCGTTACTCCTACGGGGCGACCGAGGCCAAGGTGCCTGACATCGCGGACGCCGTCGTGGAGCTGACCGAGACGGGCCGCGCGCTGCGGGCCGCCGGCCTTCGCATTCTCGAGACTGTCGTGGTCTCTGGCACCGAGCTCATCTGCAACAGACGCTCGGCGGAGGACCCCGAGAAGCTGCACGCGATGAACCAGCTCCTCGTGCTCTTGCAAGGGACGCTCGAGGCGCGGGACAAGGTGCTCGTCAAGTTGAACGTCTCGGCAGAGGACCTTGACGGCGTGATAGCCGTCCTTCCCTCCCTCAAGTCGCCGACGGTCTCCAAGCTGTTCCGGGAGGACGCCTTCGCGGTGGAGACTGTCGTGCCGAAAGCGGAGATCAACGTGCTCATCCCGGCGCTGAAGGACCGCGGCGCGACCGACATCATCGAGCTCGACCTCTCGAAGATCGTGCACTAGGCCGATGACGGTCATCCATCTCGGCGTCGTGAGCGCCTACGACGCGGATCGAGGGCTCGGCTCGGTCCGTGACGATGCCGGAGAGCACCCTTTTCATTGCACGGCGATCTCCGACGGGACTCGTCAGATCGAGGAGGGCACCGAGGTCGCTTTCGTGCTCGTGGCCCGGCACGGCGGTGTCTTCGAGGCCCGGGCGGTGACCAAGCTGCCGGGCCGGTAGCCCTCGATCAGGCCTTCTCGGCCTCGGGAGCTTCTCGCGGCGGCGCAGGCGGTGTCTCGGCGAGCTTTACCCACGCGAGACGAACCTGGGTCAGGCCGTCTTCCAGCGTGGCGGCGTGCTGGCCGAGGCGAGCTCCGAGACCTTCCACGACGAAGCCCATGGCGTCGATCGCCGCCCGGGCTGCGTCGAGGTTCGGAGGTTGCTGCGAGAGATGGAGGGCGGCGAGCTCGAACAGCCCGTAGCAATGGTTGGCGATGACCGCCTCGATCGGCGCCGCCAGCAGCTCGCGAGCGACGATGCGCATCTCTTCCTCGCTGACCTCGTCGGAGAGGGACTCGGTCGGGGCGCCGCGGTCCGTTGTGGAGGAGGCTGGCGGTGCCGCCGGTTGACCGGCAGATGCCTCGCCCTCCCGTACCACGCGGTGCTCGCCGTCAGGTGTCCAAAGGCTGCTCACGACTGCTAGCCTAGAAGGCGACAATCGAGGAGAAGCGGGGTGGCGCTGAAGTGCCCTCCCACCTGGCCACCTCAGCGGTGCCCGCAAGGGTGTTCGAAGGAGTGTGCGCCAGGTCGTAGTGATCGCGAGGCCTAGCCCCGCCTCTCCTGTGTGTGCCACGAGCGATGCTCGGGCCGAGCGAGAGGAAGGACCGCCGATCACCAACGCACCCTCCACCAACGAGCCACGAATCAACGACCGGATCCGTGCTCGAGATGTCCGTCTCGTCGATGCCGAAGGGCGCCAGCTTGGTATAAAGCCGCTGCCCGAGGCGCTCTCGATCGCTCAGGCCCAGGACTTGGACCTCGTAGAGGTGGCTCCGCTCGCAAACCCGCCCGTCTGCCGGATCATGGACTACGGCAAGTTCAAGTTCGACGCGGCGCAGAAGGCGAAGGAGTCCCGACGCAAGGCGAACAACGTCGGGATCAAGGAGATGAAGTACCGGCCGAAGATAGGCCAAGGGGACTTCGACACGAAGACGAGACAGGTCCTGCGATTCCTGCAGGAAGGCCACAAGGTGAAGGTGACCGTGATGTTCCGAGGCCGGGAGGTCTACCACTCGGATCTCGGCAAGCGGATCCTCGACCGCATCGCCGAGCAGCTGGATGGGATCGGCCGTATCGAGTCGGAGGCTCGGCTCGACGGGAGGAACATGGTGATGGTCATCGCACCCGACAAGCGTGCCAGGCAGTCGGCCGCCGACCGGGTTCACCAGGACGGAGAGGGCGTATCGGCCTCGGCGCCGGCGCCGGCGGCGACGGACGAGAGTGCGGCTCGCGTGGCAAGTGCGCCGGTGGTCGTGGAGGACGAGAGTGCGGCTCCGGTGGCAAGTGCACCGGTGGTCGTTGAGGACGAGAGTGCGGTTGCAGGCCAAGCCGAGCCGCCGGCCGGGGAGACAGAGGAGTAGCGATGCCGAAGATGAAGACAGACCGCGGTGCTGCCGCCAGGTTCAAGGTGACCGGCACCGGTCAGCTGCGCCGGCGCCAGCAGAACCGCCAGCATCTTCTCGAGAAGATGAACTCGGTGCACAAGCGCCGCCTCTCGGGCGAGGTCGAGGTTTCCAAGGGGGACCGCAAGAAGGTCCGCCGCATGCTGGGGATCTGATCCCCCGGTGCGGCAGAGGTCGCACCCGACAGCCAGATTCACGTAGTCGCTCAACCACATCTCAGAAAGGAGCCCCGATGGCAAGGGTCAAGCGCGCGGTTCACGGGAGGAAGCACCACCGGGCCGTACTCGAGCGCGCCCAGGGCTTCTACGGCAACAAGTCCCGCTCGTACAGGGCGGCGAACGAGCAGGTCATGCACTCACTTCAGTACGCCTACCGGGACAGGCGGGCGCGTAAGGGTGACTTCCGCCAGCTCTGGATCCAGCGCATCAACGCAGCCGCCCGCCTGAACGGCACCACCTACAGCCGCTTCATAGCCGGACTTCACAACGAAGGGATCGAGGTCGACCGCAAGATCCTCGCCGACCTCGCCGTTCGCGACCCGCAGGCGTTCTCTGCGCTCGTGCGCGTCGCAGCCGGTCCCGGCGCAGGCGATACCACCGAGCAGAGCCACGAGGACGTGTCCGAGACCGGGGCCACCTCCTGAACCGACAGGCACTCGGTGCGCGCCACCAGCGCGTGCAGCGCCTGAGACGCCTGCTCCGACGCTCGAGCGCTCGCTCGACCGAGCGGGCGTTCGTCGCCGAGGGCATCAAGGTCGTTGCGGCTGGCCTCGATGCCGGCGTCACGATCGAGAGCGTCTACGTCGCTGCAGAAGGACGAGACACACCTGCGGTCGTCGAGATCGTCGATCGGGCGCTGGGGAGCGGCGCGAGGGTGTTCGATCTCGGGGCCGGGATCATGGAGCGCGTCGCCGACACCGTGACCCCCCAGCCGGTCTGCGCAATCATCGGCGAGCTCGACGTGCCGCTCGCCGTGCTGCTCTCGCCACCAGCCGGATCAAGAGGAGGAGGACAGGACGAGCGCCTCGTGCTCGTCTGCGTGGACGTCCGTGACCCAGGCAACCTCGGGGCGGTCATACGCTCGGCCGCCGGAGCTGGAGCTTCCGGCGTGGTGTGTTGCGAGGGCACCGCCGACCCGTTCAACCCGAAGACCGTGAGGGCCACGGCCGGTGCCATCTTCGGTCTGCCGATCTCCCTCGCCGCCTCGCCGCCCGAAGCCTTCTCCGCGCTCGGGGAGGCAGGTTTCCGCCTCGTGGCCACGACAGCTCACGAGGGGACGGACTACGCCTTGGCGGACCTCTCGGGCGACATCGCCCTCGTCCTCGGCAACGAGGCGTCTGGGCTGCCGAAAGAGGTCGTCGAGGCGCTCGACGAATGCGTCACCATCCCGATGGCGCCTGGGACCGAGTCGCTCAACGTGGCTATGACGGCGACCGTCCTCTGCTACGAGATCTCCCGCCGGCGCCGGCTTTCCTGAGCAGTGCAGGCAGCCCGTAGCATGGGCGCATGTCCCGAGACCCGGAGGTGACAGGCTCGACGCCGCCCGAGGGGCACGACTTGCCGTTCTCTGCCTCCGAGCTCGCCGAGATCGAGGCGGGCGCGCGGGCCGCGATCGAGTCGGCTCCCGACCTGGCGGCCCTCGAGGAGGGGGAGAGGGGGGCGCTCGGGAAGAGGTCGCGTTTCTCGCTGCTTTACCAGCAGCTCGGCAAGCTCGCCCCCGAGGTCAGGAAGGAGGCCGGGCAGCGTCTCCACGACCTGCGCCGGCGCATCGAGGAGCTAGCTGCTGCGCGCCGGCGCGAGCTCGAGGAGGGTGAGCGGGCAGCCAGGATGCGGGCAGACCGCCTCGACCTGACGGAGGTCTTCGCGAGCGAGATCGCCGGGCACCTCCATCTCGTCACGCAGGTGCGCGAGCAGCTGGAGGACGTCTTCGTCGGCATGGGCTACGAGATCGCAGAGGGGCCAGAGGTGGAGACCGACTGGTACAACTTCCAGGCGCTCAACATCCCGCTCGACCACCCGGCGCGGAGCTCTGTCGACACCTTCTACCTGGACGTCGGCGAGTCCGAAGAGGCCTTCTTGCTGCGGACCCACACCTCACCGGTGCAGATCCACCTCCTCGAGCGTCACAAGCTGCCGATCTACGCCGTCGTCCCGGGGAGGGTGTACCGGCGGGACACCCCTGACGCCACGCACCTTCCCGTCTTCCACCAGATCGAGGGGCTCGTGATCGACCGGGGTGTCACCTTCGGCGACCTGGCGGGGACGATCGACACCTTCGTGCACGCCATCTTCGGTGAGGGCGTCTCGACGCGGCTTCGCCCGGCGTACTTCCCGTTCACCGAGCCCTCCGCCGAGTTCGAGATCTCCTGCCAGATCTGCGAGGGCGCCGGCTGCCGGACCTGCTCGATGACGGGATGGATCGAGTTGGGCGGCTGCGGGATGGTGCATCCGGCCGTTCTCGAGGCGACGGGCGTCGACCCCGAGCAGTGGTCGGGGTTCGCGTTCGGGTTCGGCGTCGACCGCCTTGCGATCATGCGGCACGGGATAGCGGATCTGCGGTCGTTCGTGGAGAACGACGTGCGTTTCTTGCGGCAGTTCTGATGAGGACGCCTCTGTCCTGGCTCCGCGAGCTGACGCCGCTTCCGGCCGAGCCGCGCGATCGCGCCTCGGTGGTCGACCTGGCGTCAGAGCTCGACGCCCTCGGGCTCGTCGTGGAGAAGACGGAGTGGGTCGGCCAAGGCTTCGAGGACGTAGTTCTTGCCCGAGTGCTCGAGATCGCCGCGATCGAGGGCGCTGACCGAATCCGGCGTGTCGTCGTCGACCGGGGAGCCGGCGAGACGGCCGAGGTCGTGTGCGGCGCGTGGAACTTCGAGGTGGGCGATGTCGTCCCGCTCGCACCCGTCGGAGCCGAGCTCCCGGGTGACTTCAAGATCGAGCGGCGCAAGATGCGCGGCGTCGTCTCGAACGGCATGCTGTGCTCGGGTCGCGAGCTCCGCCTCTCCGACGACCATGAGGGCATCCTCGTGCTCGCGCGACCGGACGGGCCGCTCCCGGCGGGTCCTGAGCTCGGCATCACGCTCGCAGAGCACCTCGGCTTCGGAGAGGACGTCGTGTTCGACCTCGCCATCGAGCCCAACCGGCCTGATTGCCTCTCGATGATCGGTGTCGCACGCGACCTTGCCGCCCGCTACGGGTTGCCGCTCGACTACCCCGAGCCGTCGGTGGCGGAGTCCGGGACCCCCGCCGGCGAGCTCGCGACGATCGAGATCGACGCTCCGGAGCTGTGCCAGCGGTTCATCGCCCGCGTGATGACGGGAGTGAGGCCGGTGGCCTCTCCCAACCTCGTGCAACGGCGATTGCTGCTGGCAGGGATGCGCCCGATCGGCCACGTCGTGGACGCCTCGAACTACGTCATGCTGGAAGCTCGGCCAGCCGACTCACCCCTATGACCTCGACCTCGTCGGCGGCGGTGGCCTGCGCGTGCGGGCGGCGCGGCCCGGCGAGAGCCTCGTCACCCTCGACGGCGAGTCCCGGGTCCTCGGCGACCGCTTTCCCCGCGGCGGGGACGCCTTCACGGCGCTCGACGCGCTGATCTGCAACGCCGACGACGTCCCGGTCGGCATCGCGGGCGTGATGGGCGGTCGGTCGAGCGAGATCGGTGAGTCGACCGAGCGCGTGTTGTTGGAGGTGGCGCGTTTCTCTGCGGTGTCGGTCGGCCGGACGGCTCGCTACGTCGGTCTGCGGAGCGAGGCCTCCGTCCGCTTCGAGCGGGGCGTCGACCCGCTCGGGATGGAACGGGCTGCGGCGCGTGTCTGCCAGCTCGTCGTGAACGCCGCCCACGAGGCCGGAGTCGAGCCGCCCGCCATCGCGGCGGGGATCATCGACGCCAACCCTCGGCCGTTCGAGCGCGCTCACGTGCGCCTTCGTCCCTTCCGGGCGAACGAGCTCCTCGGCCTCTCGCTCGAGGCATCTCAGATGACCGCGCTCTTGGCGCCGATCGGCTATGAAGTCGACGGAGCATCGGGCGCCACCGGCCCGGCGGAGATGGAGCTCGTCGTGCCCTCCTGGCGACCCGATGTCGTCCGCGAGGTCGACATCATCGAGGACGTCGCCCGCACCTACGGGTACCGCAGGATCCCGAGGACGGATCGCCGGTCCCCGTACGTCGGCAGGCTCGAACCGGTTCAGGTACTCCGGCGAAAGGTCCGGCGGGTGCTTGCCGGTCTCGGTGCTCACGAGGCGTGGACGAGCTCGATCGTCGATCCCGCCGAGCAGGCCCTCGCCGGAGTGGACGCCGAATTGCTCCGCCTGGCCAACCCGATGGTCGCCGAGGAGTCCGTCCTCCGGGGTGGATTGCTGGCCGGATTGTTGAAGGCGCTCCGCCACAACTCGGGTCACCGCCTCCCGTGGGTACGCCTGTTCGAGATGGGTGACGTGTTCGCGCTCTCGGGCGCGCCCGACGGGGACCCGGCACAGTCGCTCCCTGACGAGCACGAGCGCATCGCCCTGATGCTCGCTTGGGAGGACGACGACGCCGGCGCCGCGATGAACGCGTGGCGAGTTGTCGGCGACGCGCTGGGGATCGTCGGCGTGGAGGTTGACCAGCCTTCGCTCGGCACCGAAGGAGGGAACGCTGAGCCTCTCAGCCCGACCGAGCTCGGGATGGCCCTGTCCGGCCTGCATCTCGCGAGATCGGGGCTCCTTGTCACCGGTTCGGGCAACGAGACGATCATCGGTGCAGTCGGAGAGGTGGACCCGGACGTGCTGGCGGCCTTCGGTGTCCCGCATGCCCGCGTCGGCTGGCTCGAGCTCAACGTCGCTCACCTCCTGGGCGCTCCTCGACGACCCGACGAAGCACAGCCGGTGAGCCGCTTTCCTTCGAGCGACATCGACTTGGCCTTCGTCGTCGACGAGACCGTGCCGGCAGCGCGAGTCGAGGCGGCCCTGCTGGCTGCCTCAGGCGAGCTGTGCGAGTCGGTCGAGCTCTTCGATGTCTACCGGGGACCAGGAGTGGAGGAGGGCCGGCGGTCCCTCGCCTACCGGCTACGGCTGTGCTCGCTCGAGCGCACACTCACCGATGCCGAGGTCGCCGAGGTGAGGCAGCGCTGCATCGACACAGTCGAAGCGGCCTTGTCGGCCTCGTTGCGCGGCTAGAGGCCTGAGATTGCGCCTCATGCGGGGCTGCGCGCTCGAAGCGGCGTTGCGCAGTCAGCAGCCGGTTCTCTTCGAGGCGTTGCAGGTCGCGCCGTTGACGACGCTCACCGTGCCTCCGCCGGTGTTCACCACGTAGACGGTGTCGGTCGTGCTGTCGAGTCCGATCCGGCGGGGGCTCGCTCCCACGAGAAACCCGTGCGGTGACTCACACCCGGCCCCATTGCCCAGCTTGCAGGTGTCGAGGGAAAGCATCTCGACCGTGGCAGAGCCACCCTCGGTGAGGTAAAGGGTGCTGTTGCCAGAGTCGACGGCGTCTCCTCGGAGGTCGGCCCCGAGGTGCCGCACCATGGTCGGGTGGAGGCAGCCGGAGTTGTGGGTGCCATCGCAGGCATTGCCGTTCAGGATGGCGAGTGTCCCGCTCTCGCTCGTGACGTAGACCGAGTTGCCGCTTGGGTCGATCGCGATGCCGGCTGGGGCGGTGGCCACCCTCGCGAACCGCGGCGTCGCCGAACAGCCTGACGTCGTCGTGGCGTTGCACCTCGCGCCGTCGATGACAGCGAGAGCCTTCTTCGTAGAGGGGTTGAACGTGCCGACGTAGACCGTGTCGGTCGCATCGTTCACCGCGATGGGGAAGGCCAACGCTCCTACGTCGACGGTCGCGGGTCGGGAGCCACATCCCGTGTGAAGCGACGCATTGCAGGTCGCCCCGTCGATGACCGAGACCTCGTTCCCGTCGCGCCCTGATCCCGCGACGTAGACCGTGTCGGTCTCGTCGTCGATAGCGAGGAACTCGGGCCCACCGCCGACCTTGATGATCCTCGGATTGCGCTTGCAACCCGTGGTGATCGAGGCGTTGCACGTGGCGGCGTTCAAGACGGCCACCGTCCCCGTGGCGCCGTTCACGGTGTAGAGCGTCTGTGTGACGTCGTCGACGGCGACGCCGATGGGGTCATAGCCGCCTGTC
Source organism: uncultured Acidimicrobiaceae bacterium (assembly GCA_963801185.1). Taxonomy (GTDB): domain Bacteria; phylum Actinomycetota; class Acidimicrobiia; order Acidimicrobiales; family Bog-793; genus Palsa-601. The sequence goes on from CAWDDW010000001.1 coordinate 24,931, forward strand.
GGGACGATGGTGGCGGCGGCACAGCCACCTGCGGAGGTCCCGTTGCACGTCGCCGTGTTGATCATCGCCAAAGTGCTGCCGCCCATGGAGACGTAAGCGGTGTGAGTCGTCTCGTCGACGGCGATGCCGGTCGGGAAGGCGCTCCCGAGATCGACGATCGGCAGTGGCTTGGCGGTACTCGCGCCGGCGATCGCTGGCGCCGCCAGCAGGCCGGCAAGAGTTGCTGCGAGGACGAAGAGATGGCGACTGATGCGCATTCGCACCTCCGATGGTCGTGAGCCGCGCTCTGGACGCACTGCGGGACAGTCACAGAATAGGACGCCGGTGAACGGATTCTCGTTGCATTCAGCGTCCGCTCGCAGGTCCTCGAGCGTCGCTCAACGCAGGGCGGTCAGTGCTCAGTGCGCTTCGAGCTCGCTCAGCAGTGCCTCCACCGCCGGACCGAAGTAGGGCCGCGCCCGCTCGAGCGCCCTCGGCGAAAGGGCGAGCAGAACTTGGTCGTACAACGTCGTCACCGGGTCGAACCGCTCGGCGTCGCAGAGTGCTTCGAACGCGTCGCAGCAGCGCTCGATCAGAGCCTCCGGTCCACCGGACGCGAGAAGGTCGCTGAAGAAGTCGGCGAGCTCGTTCAGCACGATGTCGTCGGTCAGGTCCTCCTCGTAGAGGTCCAAGAGATCGGAGTAGTAGTCGTCGAACTCCGGTGCGAGCAGGCTGCGCACGATAGGGGCGCACGTGAGCGTTACCGCCTCGGGATCGGCGTTCTCAGACGAGGCGCCGCCCGGGGGTTCGGGGGCACTGGCCGACGTGGGGCCCTCGGAACTGTCGGATGTGGCGGAACTGTCGGATGCGTCGGCGTTGTCGGAAGTGGCGGAATCGGCGGAGTTGCCGGACATGAGTGGTCTCCCTCGTGTGAGGTGGTACGTCGGAGGGCGGCCTTGCGGGCCAGCCGATGAGATCGAGATCACATCAAGAGTGTCGAGAGCACGTTAACAACGAGTAACACATCACGGCAGCCGGCGGATCACCACCACCCGGCGGGATCCGTCCCGAGCGGCACCGAGACGCGGGCCCACGCCGGCGGGGTGACCGACATCTCAAGGGGTGGAGCCAGGTGGTGGAGCTGTCCGAAGGGCGTCGCTGAACTGAGCATCCAGGCGCTCGTGTTCGCGACCCCGGTTGCTTCGGCACGATTGCGCCGGCCCATCTGTTCGATCCACATGCCGGTGCGGGCGAGCGAGACCCGGACGTGCCAGCTCCCGCCCTCGACCGCCCGGCGGGCCAGCGCGGCCATGACGCCTGCGGCGGCGAGGTAACCCGTCGTGTAGTCGCACGCCGCGGCGGGCACGAGCGCAGGGCCATCGGGCGATCCCTGAAGCTGCGCCATGCCGGTGACCGACTGGGCGAGCTGCTCCCAGCCGGGGCGGGTCTCGAACGGACCGGAGTGCCCGTAGCAGTTGATCGACACGTAGACGAGGCCGGGACGGAGGGCCACCGCCTCCTCGGGACCGAAGCCCCGCCTCGCAAGGGCGCCGGAGCGGTAGCCGTTCACGAAGACGTCGGCACCGCCGAGAAGCTCACGCAGGCGGGCGGTCCCCTCGGGTTGGTCGAGGTCGCAGAAGGCCGAGTGCTTGCCGTGGCTCGTGTCCATCACGAACGGTTCGACGTTCGGCAAACCCGGCGAATTGACGAGCAGCACGTCCGCTCCGTGCTGGGCGAGCGACCGACCGCATGCGGGCCCGGCGAGGACCCTCGTGAGATCGAGGACTCGGATCCCCTCGAGTGGCGTGGAGCCGGGAGGAGGGGTCTCAGGCGGCGCTTCTCCGACTCGTCGCAGCTCGACGACGGAGGTGGCAGCGAGCTCGACCCCCTGTCGGTGGGCGCGCCACTCTTCGCAGCTCCGAACGAGGGCGCCGCAAGTCCCCGCCTCCGCCAGTGTGTCCTCGAGCTCCTGAGCGTCCCAACTGCCGACTGCGGCGGTGATCGCGGAGAGATCGGCCTCGCAGCCGAGGACGGCTAGCGTCCGCTCGAGCAGGCTGGGGAAGCTGCCGTGGAGATGGATGAAGCGGCCATCTCGACACCGGAAGAGACCGACCGCCACCGGCACCCGGCGCTCGACCCCTGGAGCGACCTGGGTGCCGTCGCTCTCGACACGGAGGTAGAGGAAGGAGAGAAGCGACGTCGCAGCCCGCTCCACGCTCGTCGTCACCCGCTGAGCGACGCCGGTGCGAACGGCGTGCACTGCCGCTGCTGCGACGCCGCCTGCGGCAATGGCGATCCCAGCAGCCTCACCGACGGCAAGCGGCGTGGCCAAGACGGGGTCCGACCCCTCGACGGCCCACTCGACCGCCGGGTCGATTTCGAGCCCGACCGACCGAAGCAGCGCGGCCACGCCATCGCCCCTCATGGGCTCGCCGCCTCCTCGCTCTCGTTGCTCTCCTGATCACCGGACCGCCTCCCGGTTGCTCCGCATCTTCGAACGGCCCGATCTGCAGCCATTAGGCTGCCCCGGTGCCTGGAAACCCCTCTCGCCGCCGGCTCGCCCTCGCTGCTCTCGCCATTCCGATTCTCGCCATGATGGGACTGTTCGGCTGGGCCGGCGCCCAAGCCGCCGTCAGCCCTGTCTCGGTAGTGCACTCTTTCATCTCGGCGTTCGACCACGTCGACTGCCAAACTATGTCGAGCGAGCTCTACGTGGCGCCCGGCGGGACGCCACCGACCTGCAAGCAGCTCGACGGCGGCGGGGGAACGAAGCTGTTGCACTGCAAGCTCGTCCAAACGTCGACGCCGACCGTGGCCGGGCAGACGGAAGAAAAGGTGCCGGCAGGCTACGAGGATCCCGGCTTCGTCAGGGCGTCATGCCTGGAGTCGGGCCCTGCCACGAAGGGGAAGGCAGAGCCCTTGGTACTGGACATCTTCGTCGCGACCGTGACGGCTACCGATCAGCAGCAGATCATCTCCCTGCAGGTCGCCGGCGCCTGAGGCGCTCCTGAGCAGCCTCCGGAGCAGCCTCAGGAACGGGCACCGCGGCGCTCAGCCGGTGCCGGCTGCCGAGACGACCGGTTGGACGCGCACGCGGTCGGTCGCGTCGCCGAGCGCCACGGCGTCCCCGAACGCGTGGAGAGACCCGTCTGCGCCGGCCAGCAGGTAGCCCTTTCCGCTCGGTGTCGCCACGATGCCGACGATCGGGCTCTTCGCCCCGGAGGCGCTCCCGAGATCCTCAGCCGTGCCGAAAGCTCGCACCTCGCCGTTGGCGGCGACGATCCAGTAGCCGTCGGCTGCATTGGCCGTAGCGATTCCGACGACTTTGGCCCCCAGCTCCTCGTCGCTCGGGCAGCCGTCGAAGTATGCGTCGCCGAAGTCGTAGACGTTGCCGTCCGCTGTCACGAAGAAGTAGCCGTCGCCGCTCGGAGTCGCCGAGAAACCCACCACGGGATGCTCGAGAGGGTAGCTGCGAGCAGAGCCGTAGTCCTCGGCGCTGCCGAAGCTGTAGATTGCGCCGTCACCTCCAGCCAGCCAGTAACCCTTCCGGTCGGGTGCCATTGCCATGGCGACGATCGGCCGGCCGAGCGGCGCGGAGTTCGCGGCCCCGAAGAACCGAGCGGTCCCAAAAGTCAGGACGGCGCCGTCTCCCGAGCAGAGCCAGTAGCCCCCTTTCGACGCCGCCACCGCGACTATCGGCTGGCCGAGAAGGCTGGCGGAGGCGTCCCCGTGGAACTCACACGTGCCATAGGTGAACACCGTCCCGTCGCTGCAGGCGAGGAGGTATCCCTGTCCTGTCGCAACCGGAGATTCAGCAGAACCGGCGTCGGTCTTGGTCTTCGGCATGGTGCAGTTCTACTGGTCCCCCCGGGCCGGATCGCCCTCGTGAGCAAGTCGCCAGAGTGTAGATCGGCCGGCACGGCCACCGCACTATCCGGCCCCGGGCTCAGTCGTCGGTAGCGGCTTGCTCGAACTTCTCCCGCAGCAGCTCGCGCCGTTGTTGTAGCTCGCGGTGGGTGATCTCGCGTGTGTCGGCAGCGAGGCCCATCGAGGCTCGGACACCGTCGAGGTCGATCGGGGTGGCCCTGACGTCGACACCGACCTCGGCCGCGATCTGAGCGGCGTGATGCTCGGCGAAATAGGTCGCGATGACGGCGACCTCGCCGAGCAGGTCGATCTCTGGGGCCATCGTCGCGACCGCCCCGTCGAGGAAGAGCATGTCCTTCACGAACAGCATCAGTTCCTTCGGCATCTTGACGCCGTACGAGAGCAGCTGCCGGGTGAGGTCACGGATCTCGGCCGTGAGCTCTTCGGCCGAGAGCAGGGTGATGTCCTGGCTCGGGCGGTCCAGGTTGAGGTCGCGGATCACGTCCTCGGTCTTGGCATCGGCGGGAAGGGCGCCGAGCTCGCGCAGCGCCTCGATCTGGCTTGGGATGTCGTTGGTCGTCCCACCGACGAGGAGGCGGAGGAACGCCCGGCGCTGCGGTTCGTCCAGCCGCCCGGTGATTCCGTGGTCGAGCAGCGCCACCCGCCCGGTTGGCTGCACGAAGAGATTCCCGCCGTGGAGGTCGCCGTGGAACACCCCGTAGAGCAGAGCCCCCTCCAAGAACGCGATCACGAGACCGCGGAGCACTTCCTGGGTGGCGATCCCGGCGTCGCGCATGCCCGTGACGTCGTCCCAGCCGTACCCCGAGAGGCTCTCCATGACGAGCATCCGCCTCGTGACGAGAGTGGGGTGTGGGCGCGGGACGATGATCGACCGCTGGTTGGTCATCGCGAGCACGCGCCCGACGTCGAGCATGCTGTCGGCCTCGAGGCGGAAGTCAAGCTCCTCGACGATGGTCTCGGCGAACAGCTCGATCAGCGCCGGCGGGTTGGCGAGGGCCGACACCGGGATGCGCCCGACGAGGAAGGGTGCGATGAAGCTCATGACGGCCAGGTCGTGGCGCACGAGGGAGGCGACGTTTATGCGCTGCACCTTCACGACGACCTCTTCGCCCGTCTTGAGCACCGCACGGTGCACCTGTGCGATCGAGGCCGCCGCGATGGGGACCGGATCGAAGCTGGCGAAGGTGTCCTCGAGGGGTCCGGCGAGCTCTGCTTCGATCGTCGCCTTCACCACCTTGAACGACTCCGCCGGCACCCGGTCCCGCAGGAGCTTGAACTGGGACACCACCTCCTCGGGGAAGATCCCGTCACCCGACGAGAGGATCTGGCCGAGCTTGATGTACGTCGGGCCGAGGTGCTGGAAGCTCACTCGGAGGCGGCTCGACAGCGCCCGGCGGGAGTGCTCGGTTCCCTTTCGGCGGTCGAGGAGGTACCAGAGCCCGAATGTGCCACCGAGCACGCGGGCCACGCGGGCGATCCGCCGCGTGGGCGGCAGCCTGCGACGGCGCACGAGGCGAGGCAGCTCGGCTCTCGTCCGTGCCCGGAGCGCGGCCACGTTCCGGCGCCAGGGAAGGTGCTCGGGATCGATGACGAAGGGCGCCGACTCGCTGAAGGAGTACTCCGCGAGGTCAGCAGGCGAGTCAGGCACGAACTCAGTCAAGCGTGCAACGGGCGAGCGCCAGGTCAGCCGTTGAACGTCGAGAGGACGATCGTCCCGTTGTGTCCGCCAAAACCGAAGCTGTTCGACAGCACCGCACCGTCCTCGAACGGACGCGGGCCACCGGTCACCACGTCGAGGTGGATCTCCGGGTCCAGCTCCTCGAGGCCGACCGTCGGGGGAATCTGACGCCGGGCGATCGTCAGCGAGGACGCCACCGCCTCGATGGCTCCGGCGGCGCCGAGGGAGTGGCCGGTGACGCCCTTCAAACTGGTCACCGGCGGCGTCACCGCTCCGAAGAGCTTCGATAGAGCCTCGGCCTCGGCGAGGTCGTTGAGGGGAGTCGAGGTTCCGTGCGCGTTGACGTGGGTGATGTCACCCGGGGAGACGCCTGCGTCGTCGAGAGCGAGCTCCATGCAGGCGAGCGCTCCCGCGCCACCGGGCAGCGGGGCTGTTATGTGGTGGGCGTCCGCGCTCGAGGCGGCGCCGATCACCTCGGCGTAGATGCGGGCTCCGCGAGCTTGTGCGCGCCCGAGTTCCTCGAGCACGAGGGCACCACCCCCCTCGCCCATGACGAACCCGTCGCGCCGGCGGTCGAACGGCCGCGACTCGCCTGAGCTCGAGAGCGCGGTCATGTTCGCGAAGGCGGCCATCGCGACTGGTGTCATCGCCGCCTCGGCCCCCCCGGTCATGACGACGTCACAGCGGCCCCAGGCAACGAGGCGGTAGGCGGCGCCGATGGACTGCGTGCCGGCGGCGCAGGCGGTCACCACCGTCTCACACGGGCCGCGCCAACCGAGCCGCATCGATATGGCGGCCGCGCCGGCGTTCGCCATCAGCATGGGGACGAGGAACGGAGAGACGCGCCGCGGCCCCTTCTCGATGTGCACCTGGATCTGCGTCTCGAGCGTCTGGAGGCCGCCCACTCCCGTGCCGAAGATCACCCCGGCGCGAGCAGGATCAGGATTCACGTCGCCGGCGTCGTCGAGGGCCATTTGGGCAGCCGCTACGGAGAATTGCTGGAAGCGGTCGGCCCGGCGTGCCTGTTTCACGTCGAGCCAGGGAGTCGGGTCGAAGTCCCGCACCCGTCGGTCACCTTCGGGCGCCGGGCCGTTCAGGCCGTCGAAGAACTTGTCGAGGCTCATCCCGGCGCACGACACGATCCCGAGACCCGTGACTACGACGCGCCGGCGGCCCCGGCGCTCGAGCTCCATCAGATCTTCGAGGTGACGAGCTCGAAGGCCTGGCCTATGGTCTCCACGCCGTCGAGCTCCGACTCTTCAACCGTGATGTCGAACGCTTCCTCCAGCGCCATCACGAGCTCGACCACTTCGAGGCTGTCCGCCTCGAGGTCGTCGGAGAAGCGCGCATCGGGCGTGATCTTCTCTGCCGGCACCTGGAGCACCTCCACGGCACAGCTCTTGAACTTCTCGAACGCGGCTTCGTTCTCCACGCTGCGGTCACCTTTCATGTTTATGGTCATGGTCGCGGCCGACGCTCGCTGCGCCGGACGGGGGCCCCGATAGATCTCTCAGTGTCCCATCCCGAGGCCGCCGTCGACGGGAATGACGGCTCCGGTCACGTAAGCGGATGCGTCGGCGGCAAGCCAGGCTACGGCGTTTGCCACCTCCTCGGGTTCAGCTGCTCGCCCGAGCGGCACCATCGAGGTCAAAGCGGCGATGCGCTCTTCGCCGAGGCCGGCGATCATGTCGGTTGCCACCACGCCCGGGGCCACGATGTTCACGGTGACGTTGCGCCCCGCCAGCTCGCGGGCAAGTGATCTTCCGAAGCCAATGAGCGCCGCCTTCGACGCGGCGTAGTTGGTCTGGCCGGCTGAGCCGAGGTAAGCGACGACCGAGGACACGAGGACTATCCGACCGTATCGTGCCCTCACCATGCGAGCCGATGCTCGTTTGGACGCCCGGAACACGGCCGTGAGGTTGGTACCGAGCACGTTCTCCCACTTCTCGTCGGTCATCCGCAGGAGCAGCGTGTCGTCGGTGATCCCGGCGCAGCAGACGAGGACCTCGACGTTGCCGAGAGTCGCCTCGACCTGTCCGAAGGCGCGCTCGATGTCGTCGGCAGAGGTGACGTCGCAGCGGACCGCAAGCAGTGGCAGGGAGCCCTCGGGCCCCTCGAGCGGCTCCGGCGGTGCGCTGCGCCAGGTGACGGCGACCTGGTACCCGTCGGCCTGAAGCCGCCGGGCGCACGCGAGGCCGATGCCCTTCGAGCCGCCGGTGACGAGGGCGACCCGCCCGTCGCTCACAGGCCCCACCTGATGACGGCGCTCGCCCAGGTCATGCCGGCACCGAAGCCCGAAAGGAGCACCAGGTCGCCGTCGGACAGCCTGCCTTCGTCTGCTGCTGCCGCGAGAGCGAGGGGGATGGAGGCAGACGAGGTGTTGCCGGTGGTGTCGAGGACGATCGCAGATCGATCCGCTGGTATTCCGACGCGCTGCAGCATCGCGTCGATGATGCGCTGGTTCGCCTGGTGCGGGACGAACAGGGCGATCTCGTCGGGGGCCACGCCGGCCTGCTTGAGCACCGAGACGGCAGAGTCGACCGTGGCCCGGACCGCGCGGCGGAAGACCTCGCGGCCCTCCATCTTCAAGAACCCGCCGTGGTCGCAGTAGAGGATGGACAAGAGCGAGCCGTCGAGCCCGAGGTCACTCGCGAGGATGAACGGCTCGGCGTCGTCGCGGTACTCGATGACGACAGCACCGGCGCCGTCCGCGAAGAGGACCGCCGTCGAGCGATCTTCCATGTCCGTGATGACCGAGAGCGTGTCCGCACCGATGACGAGAGCCCGATCGAAGCCGATCCTCGCACCGAGCATCGCGTCGGCCGTCACGGCTGCGTACACGTAGCCGGCGCACGCCGCGTTGAGGTCGAAGGCGGCGCCAGAGCAGCCGAGCTGGGCGTGGACGGTCGACGACGTCGCCGGCACCGTCTTGTCCGGCGTCGTGGTGGCGAGCAACAACAGGTCGATGTCGCCCGGCGACAGGCCCGCCTTCGTGATCGCGGCCGCTCCCGCCTCGATGGCGAGGCTCGAGGTCGTCCCTCCGAAGCGGCGCTCCCTGATGCCCGTGCGCTCCACGATCCAGGCGTCGGTCGTGTCCAGGCGAGCCTCGAACTCGGCGTTGGTGACGACCTTCTCCGGGAGCGCGGTGCCCCAGCCTGTGATGACCGATCCGCTCACTTTGACCCCTCTTCTGTCGCACGCAGCCATGCAACCGGTTGCCCCGACGTCACCCGTTCGCCCGGCAGGACGAGTATTCCCTCGACCGATCCTGCGAAGGCCGAGCGGATCTCGGTCGTGCCGACGAGGCCGACCATGTCGCCCACGGCGATGGTGACCGAGGCGCGGACGCCGCCACGGCCCGGTGTCAAGGCTTCGAGCCCGTCAGCGGGCTCGAAGAGGCCGGCGGACGGCGACAGGACCAGCCGCTCGTCCATGTGGAACCGCTCGCCCGCTCGCTGGTCGGGGACGGCCTCGCTGACCGAGTTCTGGCCGGCCAGGACTTCGACGAGGCGCTGGAGGTCGTCTGGAGTCGAGACCGACACAGCGATCGTCTCGGCAGTCGGGAGCTGCCGGCGGGCGAGGCCCGTGAGCACGCCGCCCGGGCCGAGCTCGACGAAGGTCTGTGTCCCCTCTGTGAGAAGCGCCTCGATCGTCTGTCGCCACCTGACAGGGCTGCACAGCTGAGCCGAGAGGAGGCCGGGCCAGTCCGCCGCGCCTCGGTGCGGCCGGGCGTCCACGTTCGCGACGAGCACCGGCTCGGGATCGCGAAACGTGACGCTGGCAAGAGCCTTCCGGACGCGGTCGCGGGCGGGGGCCATCAACGGTGTGTGAAAGGCGCCGCCGACTGGGATCGGCAGGACCCTCTTCGCCCCGATCTCCTTCGCGAGCCTGCCCGCCTCCGTCACCGCCTCCGCCGAGCCGGCGATGACGACCTGCCCCGGCCCGTTGTAGTTGGCGATCCACGCATCGCCCTCGGCACGGAGGCAGGCCGCCTCGACGCCGTCGTCATCGAGCCCGAGCACGGCTGCCATCGTGCCCGGGGACTCCTCTGCCGCCTGTTGCATGGCGGCACCCCGCTCGGCGACGAGATGCAGTCCCGACTCGAGGTCGACGGCACCCGACGCCACGAGGGCGGAGTACTCGCCCAGGCTGTGCCCTGCGCATACACCTGGCTCGAGTCCCCTCCGCTCGGCGGCGTCGAGGACGACCAGGCTCATCACGAAAGTTGCGAGCTGTGCGTTGTCGGTCCTCGTCAATGCCTGATGGTCGGCTTCGAGAACGAGCCTGGCGACGTCCCGACCGGTTATCTGGGAGGCGTCCTCGACGAGCTCGAACGAAGGGTGATCCCTCCAGGGCGCGCCCATGCCTGGGCGTTGTGAGCCCTGCCCGGGAAACGTGAACGCGAGCACCAGTTCCTCCCTATCCCGCCTCCGCCCCCTTCAGCGCGGAGGAAGGCGTCCTCTTGCAGTCTGACCCGCCCGGCTCTCGATTGGTTACCAACCCAACTTGACCAGGGGCCAAGGAGTGCGTCAGAAGGAGAGCTCCGCCCGGAGCGGCAGATGGTCCGAGTCGCCCGCCCGGACCACGCCACCGCCGAGCACCTTGACCGGCCGCGTGACGAAGAGATGGTCGAGCTGATGACGGGGCCGACGCGCCGGCCAGGTCTTCCCGCGGGCCGAGCGACGCCATCCCCGCAGCACCGCCTCGAGCGGTGGACCCCAGAAGTTCATGTCCCCGCCGAGGACGGCGGGAACGCCCGGGGACGGGAGCATCGAGTAAAGGCGGCGCAAGTGCAACGGCGAGCCGTGCGTCGAGTGGGCCAAGTGAGTGCCGACCACGCGCAGCCCACTCCCGAGCGTCACCGAGAGCGCGGCGCGAGACGTGAAGTCACGGCGTAGCCGACCGAGCTCGATGATCCGCGACTCGGCGATGGCGTCGCGCGCGAGCAGGGCGAGCCCCCAGGTCCCCTCCTCGTACCCCGCTACGGTCGGGTCGCCTCGCCGGACGTAGCTCCCGACACGAAGTGCTCGTCTCGCCCGGCGGTAGGGCCTCGTGGGCTCCCATCCGTCTCCCGCGCCCGGGAGCTCCTCACGAGTTCTCCAGGCCTGTGAGAGCGGAAGCTCGACCAGCCCAAGGGAAAGGGCATCGGCGATCTCCCGCGCTTGGCTGGCGGCGTTGAGGGGAGCGAAGACCTCCTGCAGGATGAGCACGTCCGCACCGATGAGGCGGCACGCCTCGATCAGGTCGTAACGCCGGCCGTAGCCGTCCATGCCCGCGTGGGCGTTGAAGGTCGCCACGATCACCGGGGTATCGCTCATCGAGCGCGCAACGGTAATCGGTTCGGCTCAGGTGACTGTGATGGTGACCTGCTTCGACTCGCCGAGCGCGTTCGTCGCGGTGCTCGCGCGCTGCACACGGAGGACGTAGGTGCCGGGCTTCTTCGTCGAGAAACCAAGCTCGTAACCCACCTCGCTCTTCCCGTTCGGGAGCGTCTGGAGCTGGATGAGAGCGGACGCACCGACGTGGGACCAGCTGCCGGCGACGAGCTCCTCGACCACGACCTTCTGGCCGGTCTCTTTCGGCGAGACCGTGCCGTAGAGCACGGTGGTCTTCCCGGGCGAGACGCTCGTCTTCGTAACCGACACTTTCACGACCTGGGCGACCGATACCTCCGCGTCCGAGCTGTCGGCCGGATCGTGGCCGCTCGACCCGATGAACTGCCACTCGTAGCGGGTGTTCGTCTTCGGGCTCACCGTGATGCTGGCACTGCCGCTCGAGCCCGTCGTCGCCGTCGCCACCTCGGTGAACAGGCCGCTCGTGCCGGGTCGCGAACAGAGCTCGACGACGACCCCCGTGATCGGCTTCGACTTGCTCGAGTCGGTGAGCGTCGTGGTGAGCGCGGTGCTCTTGCCGTAGTTGATCGTCGTGGCGGACGGCCCGGTGAGCTCGGTGCTGTCGCCCGGCGCGTACGGAGCCACGGGAGGTGACGGGCTCGACCAGCCGCCGGGGCCGACGCCGTTCACGGCTTGGACCTCGAACTCGTAGCTCGTGTAGTTGGTGAGGTTGCGGATCACCGCGGGCGAGCTCGACACGACGCCTGCGCTCGACCAGGTCGTCCCCCCGTTGGTCGATTGGCGGACGTTGTACTGCTCGATGGGAGCACCCCCGTCGCCCGGCGCTGTCCAGGTGAGCGTCACCTTCTGGTTACCCCGTGCCGCACGGAGGCCAGACGGCGTTCCCGGCACGTTCACGACCGGCCCCCCGGTGGCGGAGAGTGGGAGTTCGATCGTGCCTGCTGTTGTCGTGACCGTCACCTGACCGTTGAGCGAACCGGCTTTCGTCGGGGCGACCGTCACGTCGATCGTGCAGTAGGCACTCTCGACGGCCTTTATCAGCAGCGCGTAGGTGCAACTGTCGCCAGTGACCGAGAAGTCGGTGCTTCCCGTCGTCGACACCTGCGATGTGCCGGCGAGGTCGCCTCCGTTGTTGAACACGTTGAAGCTCAGCGTCTTCGACAGTGCCTGGTCGACGGTCCCGAACCCGAGCGAGGACTGGCTCGGCTGCACATCCGGGGTCCCCGTTGCGCCGGACTGCACCGAACCGATGTCGCAGCTCGAGACGGGGGCGGCGAGCACGTACTCCCGTTGGTCGGCGAACGAGCAGCCGCCTGGAAATGCCGTTCCTTGTGCTTGGGTCGGCGGCAGGATCGACGGCGTCGGGCCACCGTTCTCGTCCGGCACGGCGAGCGTGTCGGTGAGCGCGATGTCCGTCGAGTCCTCGGCGCTGCAGGTCGAGCCCGTGAGGTTGTAGCCGTTGTCGGCGCCGGTTCCGCCGCCTCCGGACTCCCAGGCTCCCGTGCCCTCGCAGTCCTCCGCCGTGGACGACCCGCTCGGGAAGTTGTCGCCGACGATCGTGTTCTCGGCGTGGACCTCGGTGGTATCGCCATACAGGGCAACGCCGATCGAGTTATATGCGATGGTGTCTCCGTCGAGATAGGGCAGCGCGCCGTTCTCGGTGGTGAGCCCGGCAGCGGTGTTGCCGCTGAACGTGCTGTCGTCGACATTGCCGGTTCCGTCGATCTCCGCACCGGTCGAGTTGTTGAGGAAGGCGTCGTTCGTGACGTAGACCGACGTCAGCTGGAAGTCGTCCTCGCCGGTTATGTAGTACATCCCAGTGCCGTCGGAGGCGGTCGCGTTCTCGAACAGGTCGTCACGCAGGTAGAGGTTGACGTTGTCGGCGGAGAGCCCGTACCGGGGCCCCGATGGGCCCGGATCGATGGCGACGTTCTCGATCGTCACCTTCTCGTAGAAGTAATAACCGGCTGTGAGATCGATCTCGGCGGCCGGCGGCGTGGCGCTGCAGTCGCTCGAGTCCCACGTGATCGTGCTGAGGGCGGCCTCCGGCCCGTTCACATCGGTGCCGCTCGGCTTACCGGCGAGGCCGACTCCCGCGATCGTGATCGGCCGGTAGTCGTACGGGATCGTGATCGGGCAGTAGGTGCCCGGCATGAGGGCGATCGTTGCAGGTGCAGAGCTCGCCCCTCCCTCCTCGGCATCGCTCAAGGCTTCGGGCAGTGTCAGGCAGCCCGGGACGCTGACCGACGTCCCGTAGCCACAGGCGAGGAAGAGATCGGGATTGATCGTGGTGGCGCCGGCCGGTGTGGCCGGGCCGAGACCGGCGCTTGCCAGCCCGGCAAGAAGCGTGCCGGCGACGAGGATCGCTCTCGCCGATCTGTCACGGCGTCTCCCGGTACCCATGATGCTGCCCCCTCTCCGGCTCGAGCCAGTCAGCACGTCTGTTCGTCCTCTGCTCGATTCTCCTCGTGCCCGGAGCGGGACTCGAACCCGCACGCCCTTTCGGACAACGGCTTTTGAGGCCGCCGCGTCTACCGTTCCGCCATCCGGGCCTCGTGTCAGCGTACCTGCAGCACGGGGGTGGTGCCGATCTGCAAGCCTGATCGCATGAAGGGCAGCCGGACGGAGCCGGTCGCGGACGGGCCGCTTCGCCCCGGCGAGCTGGCGGAGGTTGCCGTCCTCGGCGATCTGGCGCTCGTGCTCGAGGTCATCGGATGGTTCGCGCCGCTCGGCGGCGCGTTTCAGGCCCTCGCCATCGTGCCGTTCGCAGTGCTCTCCTCCCGGCATCGCATGCGGGCGGGGGTGATCGCGGTGGTGAGTGCCGCGACGGTGGCGTTTCTCGTCGGAGGGATCGGAATCGTCTTCCAGACGGCGCTCGCCGGGTCGGTCGGGCTCTCGATCGGGACGACCTTCCGGCGCAGGTGGACGCCGGCCGTCTCGATCGGGATGGCCGTCGGATTCGCTGGTGTGCCGATAGCTCTTGTGACCGACTTCATCGACTGGGTCTCTCCAGGCTTCCGGCAGCTCAGCTTCGATCAGGTGCGGATCGTGTGGCGTGACGTGCGCCGCGTGCTCGACAGCCTCGGGCAGTCGCAAGCCGCCGCCCGGGGCACCCACTCGCTCAACGTCGCGATCGCCGACTGGTGGATCACGATCCCGGTGGTCGAGCTGCTCGCGGTCTTCATCGTGGCTGGTTTGTGCTTGAGGATCCGCCCGTTTCTCCTCGTTCTCACGAGGACGTCGCTCGCTCCCTACACAGGTGGCCTCGCCGAGCGTGCAGACGGCAGCGATACTGCGATAGCACCGGTGCCGGCGCGCGTGCAGCAGGTGTGGTACCGCTATCCCGAGGCGGTCGGTGACGCCCTGATCGCCGTGGATCTCGACGTCAACGGCGGCCAGCTGCTCGCCCTGGTCGGCCCGAACGGTTCGGGCAAGTCGACTCTCGTGAGGGTTCTCGCCGGGCGTCTCGAGCCGGCGCTCGGGAGGGTCGATCGGCCCGGCCGGCCCGGCTACGGCGAGCGCGGCGGAACGGCCATGGTCTTCCAACGGCCCGAGAGCCAGGTCCTCGGGGTGAGGGTCCGTGACGACCTCTGGTGGGGGCTCCGGCCGGCAGATCGGCCCCCGATCGCGCCCCTGCTCGCCCTGGTCGGCCTCGAGGGACTCGCCGACCGCGAGACCGCCACGCTGTCGGGCGGCGAGTTGCAGCGCCTCGCGATCCGCGGCTGCGCTGGCCCACGAGCCGAAGCTCGTCATCTCCGACGAAGCCACCGCGATGGTGGACGCGGAGGGGCGTGCCGAGATAGTCGCCTTGCTCGAGCGCTTGCGCGACGACGGGATTGCCGTCGTCCATGTGACGCACCGTGCGACAGAGACCCGAGTGGCCGACGTGATCGGGCAGATGAGCCAGGGAAGGATTGTCACTCTCGGCCCGCCGGTTCGCGAGGTGGTGGGGGAGCGGGAAGCCGAGCACGACCGACGACTGGCCGAGCGCGCTGTACCGGGCCGCGAACGGGAGCGACCCTTCCCGCTCGTGCACCTGCGCGGCGTCGGCTACGAGTACGCCGCGGGCTCACCGTGGGCCAAACGCGCCCTGCAAGGAGTAGACCTCGACCTCGGCACGGGCGAAGGGGTGGTCGTTACTGGAGCCAACGGCTCGGGGAAGACGACTCTCGCCTGGATCCTCGGCGGGTTGATGGCACCGTCGGAGGGGGTCGCGTCCATTGGCGGCAGTCCGATCGACTCCGTACCAGGTCGGGTCGGCGTCGCCTTCCAGCATGCCCGGCTTCAGCTCCTCAAGCCGTGGGCGCTCGCCGACGTGGCCGCCGGGTCGAGCGAGGAAGCCGCTCGCGAGGCGCTGAGAGCCGTCGCTCTCGACCCGGACGAGATCGGACCACGCCGGGTCGACGATCTGTCGGGCGGAGAGCAACGGCGTGTCGCCCTTGCCGGGCTCCTCGTGCGCCGTCCGGATCTGCTCGTGCTGGACGAGCCCTATGCCGGGCTCGACGACCAGGCTCGTTGGGCACTTGCGGCGGTGATGCGGGACCTTCGTCACAACCATGGGATCGCTACCGTCGTGGTCTCCCACGACCTGGACAACGCCGAGATGCTCGGGGACAGGCTCGTGAAGGCTCGAGGCAGGCGCCGTCGTGTCAGAAGAGCAGCTCACGCCATGATGACTGACAGGACGAGCGCCAGGCGGACCGCCCGGCGCCGGCAGCTCGCCGACCTGCACGTGCTGAGGTACGTGCCGGGAACGAGCGCCATCCATCGCTGTTGGGCCGGGACGAAGATCCTCACGATCGCCACGTTGTCCATCGGGTTGCTGTTGTGGCCCACCTGGAGTGCGGCCGGCCTCATCGCAGCCCTCGTGATGAGCGGGTTCCTCGTCGCGCGGTTGCCGGCCGGTGTGTCGCCCCGCGCCCCGGGCTGGCTGTGGGCGATAGTGGGCCTCGGCGCGGTTCTCGCGCTCGTCTCAGGCGGGCGGCCCGACGTCCATGTCGGCTCCCTCGAAGTGGGAGTAGGGGGGCTGGCGGTGTGGGCCCGTTTCTCCCTCATCGGCATCGAAGTGCTGGCGCTCGCAGCGCTGGTCGGCTGGACCACGCCCCTCGCCGACCTCGCGCCGGCGCTCGCAAGGTTGGGCACGCCCCTGCGGCGGGTCCGGGTCCCGGTGGACGAGGTGGTGGGGGCGATAGCGCTCGGCATTCGTTGCCTTCCCCTCCTGCTCGGAGAAGCCCGTGTGCTGAGCGCCGCGCGCCGCACGCGGCGGCCTGAGCCACTTCACGGCCTGCAGGAGCGGGCCAACGCTCTAGAGGAGATCCTGTTCACGGCGCTGTCGAGTGCGCTGCGGCGAGCGAGAGAGCTCGCCGAGGCGATGGAGGCGCGCGGCGGCACCCCAAGCTCGCTTCCCGAGACCCACCCGCTTGGGGCCGTCGACCTGGTCGTGCTCGGCCTCGCCGTTCTCGCGGTGGTCGGGATGGCCCTCCTGCGATAACCGTGAGCGTGCGAGCGTTAGCTCGAGCGTGAGCGTGGTGCGGCGCGTGAGCCTGCCTACACTTCCCTTGTGGAGCGGCAGACCGTCGAGCGGCGTCTCACCGAGGTTCACGGACGACTCGTGAAGGCTCGCCAAGAGCTCGCCATCGTCGAGGAGCAACTGGCTATGTTCACCGAGACGGCCGAGGACGCCCGGTTGCGGGCGCTCGTGTCGGAGACGCCGCTCGCCAACCATGAGTGGCAGGAGGCCCGGCGCCACGAAGAGGCAATGACCCGGGGACGGGACGCCGCGAGTGCTCGCGTGGCCGAGTTGGAGCGTGCACAAGACGAGCTGCTCTCAAAGCTCGTAGTCTGATCCCGTCACCAAGGGACCTGGTAGGCGGACGCGGCACACTGCCGCACCGGACAGAAGGAGCGCGGAGATTGAGCAGGACCGTCGTCATCGCCGAGGATGAAGCGATCGTGCGTCTCGATCTGCGGGAGATCCTCGAGGAAAACGGATTCGAGGTCGTGGGCGAGACCGGGCGCGGCGACGAGGCCGTCGCGCTCGCCAAGCAGCACGAGCCCGATCTCGTCATCCTCGACATCAAGATGCCGGGCCTCGACGGACTGTCGGCATCGAAGGAGATCAACGCAGAGCGCCGCTCAGCGGTGCTCATCCTCACTGCGTTCAGCCAGCGCAACCTGATCGAGGAGGCCCGCGACGCGGGTGCGCTCGCCTACCTCGTCAAGCCGTTCCAGCAAGAGGAACTGCTGCCGGCGATCGAGGTGGCACTCGGGCGTTTTGCCGAGATGCAGGCGCTCGAGGCCGAGAACGCCGCTCTCGCCGACGACAAGCGGAGCCTCGAAGAGCAGTTGGAGACGCGGCGCTGGGTGGATCGGGCGAAGGGCAAGCTGATGGACGATCACCAGCTCTCGGAGTCCCAGGCCTTCTCGTTCATCCAGCAGACGTCGATGAACCAGCGCACGACGATGCGCGAGGTGGCGAAGTCGGTGGTCGAGGGGTCGATCGCGCCCGAGCCGAGCTGATCGCTGGGCGCCTGTCGCCGCGAAACATGCCCGCCGCCCACAAAGCGCAACAGGCGCGACACGTTCCTCGTCTCTGAGCCGCTTTTCACCGATCTCACAGGCTTTACCCAGGTAGAGACGGTTAGAATTCCGACTGCGATCCGGACCACGCTCGCGCGCAAAGCGCGAAGAGCGCTCCGGAATGACCAAGCAAAGGGTTGCATGTTCCTGACCTATCTCCGACGTGAGCTCCGGCGGCGCGCCAAGCAGGCCATAGTCGTGGCGATCGGCCTCGCGATCGGGATTGGCCTCGTCATGACCGTGTCGTCAGCCTCGGCCGGCGTGAAGACGGCACAGGGGGAGGTGCTCCACTCTCTCTACGGCGTCGGCACGGACATGACCGTCACGAAGGCAGCGACGTTCGGCAGCGGGGGATTGCACTTTGGAGGCTTCGGAGGTGGGGCGACGTCCGGCACACGGCCTGCTGCTGGGACGAAGATCTCGCGCAACACCCTCACCCCGATCCCGGGGGAGGCGACGCTCCCTCAGAGCGACGTCTCCAAAGTGGCTCACCTGAAGGGTGTTGCGGCGGCGAGCGGCGGCCTCTCCCTAACCGACACGAGCTTCTCGGGCACGATCCCGAGCTTCGGCTCGGGAGGGTTCTCCTCAGGTGTGCGCCCGAACTTCAACATCAACTCGTTCACCGTGGACGGCATCGAGGTGACCGGCTCGGGCTCCGGTATCGGGCCGCTCAGCAGCTCTCAGATCACGAAGGGGAGCTACTTCAAGTCCTCCCAGAACGACGCGGACGTGGCCGTAGTGAGCTCGACCTACGCCACTCAGCACAAGTTGGCGGTCGGGTCGAGCGTGGACATCACCGGCAAGAAGGTCGCGGTCATCGGCCTCGCCTCCGCCCCGACTTCGGCGGCTGACGTCTTTATCCCACTCGGCACGGCACAGAGGATCGCCGGGTTGAGGAACGACGTGACGATCATCTACGTCAGCGCGACCGGCGCTTCTACTGTCAACTCAGTCTCGTCGTCGGTGAAGAGCGCTCTCCCGACGGCCACTGTCACTACCTCTGCCAGTCTCGCGAGCGAGGTCACGGGCTCGCTCACGAGCGCCTCCAACCTGGCCACGAACTTAGGCAAGTGGTTGTCGATCCTGGCTCTCATCGTGGCGTTCCTGATCGCCGGGCTCTTGATGATGGCAGCTGTATCCCGCCGGGTGCAGGAGTTCGGGACGCTCAAGGCGATCGGTTGGCGGACGCGGCGCATCGTGGGGCAGGTAATGGGCGAGGGCGTGACTCTCGGCCTAGCCGGAGGTGTGATCGGCCTCGGGCTCGGCGTGGCTGGCTCGGCGATCGTGACCGCCATCTCGCCGTCGCTCACGGCCACGGTGGGGTCCACGTTCGCCACCGGCGGAGGCTTCGGTGGCTTCGGTGGCTTCGGCGGCGGGAGCTTCCCCGGCGCGGGATCAGGTTCGCGGCCGTCCGGTTCGGGTTTCTTCGGGGGACGGGGCGGGGCCGCTGCTGCGCACACGGTCATCGTCCACCTGACAGCACCGTTGCAGGGCGGCACCATTGGGCTCGCCGTTGCGCTGGCAGTCACCGGTGGCCTCGTGGCCGGCTTGTTCGGCTCCTGGAGGGCGGCTCGGCTCCGACCGGCTGCAGCGCTGAGGAGGGTCGAGTGACCTCGACGACAAGGCTTGGGCGAGATACCTGCCGCCCCGTTATCCAGGAGAGCCCGAGACATGTATGAGCTAACCGAGGTGCGTAAGTTCTTCGATAAGAGCGGCCAGATCGTGCGCGCGCTCGACGGCGTCAATCTCACGATCGGCGACGGGGAGTTCCTCGCCGTCCAGGGCCCGACGGGGCAGGGCAAGTCGACGCTCTTGCAGCTGCTCGGTGGGCTCGACCGGCCGAGCACCGGTCAGGTGCTCTTCGACGGACGCGACCTGGCGAAGCTCGCAGAGGACGAGCTGGCGGACCTACGGGCCTCCGCCTTCGGGTTCGTGTTCCAGACGTTCAACCTGATCCCTACGTTGACCGCGCAAGAAAACGTCGAGACGGCTCTTGTCCCCCTGCACAAGACGGCGGCCGCACGCCGGCAAGCGGCGCACGACTCCCTGGCAGAGCTCGGCCTGGCGGACCGTGCGACCCATCTGCCCTCTGAGCTGTCCGGTGGACAACAACAGCGAGTCGCTATCGCTCGGGCGCTCGTGAAAGACCCCAAGGTGGTGCTCGCCGACGAGCCCACCGGGAACCTCGACGAGGAGACCCGCGACGAGATCGTGTCGCTCTTGGAAGGGCTCTGGCGCGACCGTGGCCTTACGCTCATCATCGTCACCCACGACAGCACGGTTGCTCGCCGTGCTGCCCGGATAGCGATCATGCGGGGCGGCAGGGTGACGATCAAGAAACAACCCGAGCGCGTCGGCTGACGCGCTTCGCCGTTTGGAACTCAGGCGGGAACAGCCGAGATCACGAAGAGCTGGCGGCTGATGAGCGGCCCGAGCGCCACCGAGGCGCCGTCGATCTCGATCGTGAGGGTGCCGTCGGGCGCCTTCGAGGCCACCGTGGCGTAGACGCCGGGCAGGAAGCCGCTCTCGCTCAGGTACTCGAGTCGAGCCGGTGTCCACTTCGACCTGTTCGGTGATCCGGGCCAAGCGGACGCTGTCTCCCGGTGCCGACTCCGACAGCGGATGCTGGTCGCCGGCGACCTGGGGCGCCCCCGGGATCGGATTCCCGTGCGGGCACGTCGAGGGGTTGCCGAGGATCTCGACGAAACGAGCCTCCACCTCGTCGGAGATCACGTGCTCCCACCGGCCAGCCTCGACATGGGCTTTGGCCCACGGCAGGCCGACGATGTCGACGAGGAAGCGCTCGGCGAGGCGGTGCTTGCGCACGACGCTCTCTGCACGGCCCCTCCCCTGAGGGGTCAGCTCGACGCCGCGGCCTCGTCGACCCACGTAGCCCTCGCCCTCGAGGCGGTGCACCATCTCCGAGACAGATTGCGGGCTGTGGCCGAGCCGCTCGACGAGGCGCGCCTGGATGACGGGGACGCCCTCTTCCTCGAGGGAGTGAATGGTCTCGAGGTATTCCTCGAGCGGGGGATGGAATCCGTCGGGCGCCACTGTCGCGATCGTACCTACCATGGCGTGGTGGCTCCCTACCTCCTCCTCGACGGGCACTCGCTCGCCTTCCGCGCCTGGTTCGCCCTCCAGGATGCCAACCTCGTCACCTCGTCGGGACAGGAGACCCAGGCGGTCTACGGCTTTGCCGGGATGCTCGGTCGCCTGCTCGAGGATCACTCTCCCGCCGGCATGGCAGTCGCGTTCGACCTGAGTGGGCCGACGTTTCGCGACGCGATAGCGGCCGACTACAAAGCGGGCCGGGCGCCGACCCCGGACACTTTGCACGAGCAGGTCAACCTGATCCGGCGGATGGTGGAGCTGATGGGGGTCCCGGTGGTCGAGATCGCGGGCTACGAGGCGGACGACGTGATCGCCACTCTTGCCACGCGCCTTGACCAAGCAGGTGAGGACGTCATCATCGTGACCGGCGACAGGGACTGCTACCAGCTCGTCCACGATCCCCACGTGCGCGTCCTGTACAACCGCCGCGGGGTCACCGACTACGTCCTCTACGACGAAGCCGGAATCGAGGAGAGAACGGGGGTGAGGCCGGAGCGGTACCCGTTTCTGGCGGCGTTGAGAGGCGACCCGTCCGACAACCTCCCCGGCGTGCCGGGAGTGGGGGAGAAGACGGCGGCCAAGCTGGTCAACTCATACGGCGACGTCGACTCTCTCTACGCGCACCTGGCGGAGCTGACGCCGAAGCTGCACGCCTCGCTCGCCGAGAACGAGGGGAGAGTCCGCCAGAACTTCCAGATGACGCCGCTCGTCCGGGACGTGCCCCTCGGGTGCGAGCTCTCCGACCTGCGCCTTGGCGGATCGGATCGGGAGGAGCTGAACAATCTCTTCACCCTTCTCGAGATCCGCGCGCCCCGGGAGCGCATCCTGAAGGCGCTCGACCGGTTGGAGCAGGGAGGTCCGGGAGCGGCTCTCGGATCGCCGGAGCGTGCGAGCGAGGCGCCCCGCCCCCAGGCGGTCCGGGTGGAAGTGCTCTCGGATGCCTCCGAGGCGCGGTCGGCTCTTGCGGAGCTCGCGGGGACGTCCGGGTCGATCGCCGTCGACCCGGCGTGGACGGGCCTGCCCGGGCGCTCCGAGCTCCTCGGGCTTGCCCTCAGTGGCCCCGTGGCCGATGACGGAGCAGGCTCCGGCTTGGTCGAGCGTGTCGTATTCTTCCTCCCCGCTCGGCTGTTCGGGGAAGTCCACCAGGAGCTCGGCGCGGTTCTCGGCACGGGGCCGGACGCGCCCCGGCGGGTCGTCGCGTTCAGGGCGAGAGAGCTCATGCGTGTTCTCATGCCACTCGGCTACGACATGACCGGCCTCGACCTCGACGTGGCGGTTGCGAGCTACCTCGTCGACCCGAGCGGGGGACAGACGAGCCTCGAGGCAATGGCCGGCACTCAAGGGCCGCAGGCTGCGGTCGCGGCGGGGACCCAGCTCGGCTTCGACGTCGCCGGAGAAGCGGCCCAGCCCTCGGTGGCCGAGGCGGCCGGCGCGCGAGCCGGCTTGCTCGCCGAAATTGCGCCGCGCCTTCGTTCAGAACTTCAGGAGAACGGCGCGGAGGAGCTCTACACGACGATCGAGCGGCCGCTCATCCGCGTGCTGGCCAAGATGGAGATCGCCGGTGTCGCGGTCGACCGGGGCCGCCTCGAGCAGATAAATGCCGAGCTCACCTCGGAGTCAGAGCGCCTCGAAGCAGAGGTGCAGCGACTGGCGGGAGAGCCCTTCAGGGTCAACTCCACCCAGCAGCTGCGCCACGTCCTCTTCGAGGTGCTCGGCCTCACACCCCAGAAGAAGACGAAGACGGGATACTCGACAGATGCCCAGAGCCTTGAACGGCTTCGCGACGCGCACCCGATCATCGAGGCCCTGCTCTCCTACCGAGAAGTCGAGAAACTCCGCTCCACCTACGGGACCGGCCTGCTCTCCGAAGTGGCGCCCGACGGCCGTATCCACGCGTCGTTCAACCAGACGGTGGCGAGGACGGGCCGGCTGTCGTCGGACCAGCCGAACCTGCACAACATCCCGGTCCGCTCCACACTCGGTCGCCAGTTCCGAGAGGCCTTCGTGCCCGGCGAGGGGTGTGAGCTCCTCGTGGCGGACTACGACCAGATCGAGCTGCGGGTGATAGCTCACCTGGCGGAGGACCCCGGTCTCATCGAGGCCTTCCGGACCGGGGTCGACATCCACAGCGTGACGGCTCAGCGAGTGTTCGGCGTCGACGCGGCCGGCGTCACCCCCCCGATGCGCTCCCGGGCGAAGATGATCTCCTACGGGCTCGCGTACGGCATGGAGGCGTACGGGCTGTCGCAGCGCCTCGCCATCCCGGTCGAGGAGGCCGCCGCGATCTTGAACCAGTACTTCATCGCCTTCCCGAACGTGAAGGCGTACATGAACAGAACTGTGGCGGACGCTAGGGCCAAGGGGTACACAGAGACGCTCTTCGGTCGCCGCCGGTACCTACCGGAGCTGGGCTCTTCGAACTACCAGGTGCGCCAAGCCGCCGAGCGCCAGGCCATGAACGCCGGCATCCAAGGCCTCGCGGCGGACATCTTCAAGGTGGCCCTCGTGCGGTTGGACCGAGCACTCTCGGACGGGGGCTTTGCCAGCAGGATCATCTTGCAGGTCCACGACGAGATCCTGACCGAGAACGTGCTGGCGGAGTCCGACGAGGTCGCCGCCCTGACCGAGGACGTGATGCGATCCGCCGCCGAGCTGTCGGTGCCGCTCGCGGTGCATGTCGCGCGAGGTCCGAGCTGGGCGTCGGCCAAGGACGGCGGCGGGTCTGTCGCCGAGGACATCGACGATCACGAAGACCTGGCCGCCGACTTCTGAGCTGGCCGGCGCAGGCTCTCATGGTCGCTCGGAACGAGCCTTCCTCCAGGTGGTATAGCCTTTCGTTGCGAGCGTGAGCTCTCCGCGAAGGTGCGCGCCGTGCCGACCTCGCCGAACTGTCAACCATCCATCTCCCGCCATGCCCGGGCGGCTTACTTCCCACTAGAGAGCGACTCGACCTGATGTCCGTCACCACCCTTGCAACACCCACCCCAGACGATCCCCAGCGCTTCGGCTCCTTCGATGCGATGGGGACGTACATCCCGATGCAGATCACCGAGGATGACCTGGGGGACCTCTCCCTCGAAGAGGCGATCGACCGCACGATCCACCCCTTCGACGACGGCGACATCGTGAAGGGCACGGTCGTGAAGATCGACAAGGACGAGGTGCTGCTCGACATCGGCTTCAAGTCCGAGGGAGTCATCCCATCGCGCGAGCTCTCCATCCGCCACGACCTCGACCCGCACGAGGTCGTCGAGCTCGGCGAGGAGATCGAGGCCCTCGTCCTCCAGAAAGAGGACAAGGAAGGCCGTCTCATCATGTCGAAAAAGCGCGCGCAGTACGAGCGCGCATGGGGTGACATCGAGCGGATCAAGGAATCGAGCGGCATCGTGAAGGGCCCGGTCATCGAGGTCGTCAAGGGTGGGCTCATCCTCGACATCGGCCTGCGGGGCTTCCTCCCGGCATCGCTCGTCGAGCTGCGCCGTGTCCGCGACCTTCAGCCCTACATCGGCCGCATCCTCGAGGCGAAGATCATCGAGCTCGACAAGAACCGCAACAACGTCGTGCTCTCGCGGCGGGCGTGGCTGGAAGAGACTCAGCGCGAGCAGCGCGGCGAGTTTCTTGTCAATCTCAAGCCCGGCGAGGTCCGCAAGGGCGTCGTCTCCTCGGTCGTCAACTTCGGCGCGTTCGTCGACCTCGGCGGCATGGACGGGCTCGTGCATGTGTCGGAGCTCTCCTGGAAGCACGTCGACCACCCTTCCTCGGTGGTCGCGGTCGGGGACGAGGTCACGGTGCAGGTGCTCGACGTCGACCTCGACAAAGAGCGGATCTCGCTCTCTCTCAAGGCGACCCAGGTCGACCCCTGGCAGGAGTTCGCCACGAACCACCGGATGGGCGAGCTCGTCTACGGTCGCATCACGAAGCTGGTCCCCTTCGGTGCCTTCGTTCAGGTGGGCGACGGGATCGAAGGTCTCGTGCACATCTCCGAGATGGCAGCACACCACGTCGACCTTCCCGAGCAGGTGGTCTCGCCTGGTGAGGAGCTGTGGGTCAAGATCATCGACATCGATCTCCAACGCCGCCGGATCAGCTTGTCGATCAAGCAGGCGGCCGAGGGCGGCATCGTGGCCGAGGAGTACCAGGAGGCCTTCGGCGAGCACGCCTACGACGAGCAAGGCAACTACATCGGGTACGACTACTCGACCGAGTTCACGCCCGAGACGGAGGCCCAGGCGGCGTGGGCCGATTACCAGCCCGTGCCACCGGCGTCCGAGGGTTCCGAAGCCGGCGAGCAGGTGGACGTCGCAGCTGACGCTGTGGCTGGGACCGAGGTGGCAGCCGTCGCAGAAGCTGAGGTGATCGGCGAGCAGGCGGCGGAGACCGCGGAGGCGGCGGAGACCACCGAGGCGGCGGAGGAGCCTGCGCCGGTCGCTGACCCTCAGTCTTCCGGCGAGGCCGAGACCGAGAGCTAGACGGAGAGGCGGGCCGCTCGGGCGGCACGCCTCAAGGTTCAGAACCCGGCGGCTGTGGCCTCCGTCGAGGCGGCCGCCCCGAGCGGGAAGTGGCAGGCCACGAAGTGGTCGGGCCCGATCTCCCGCATGATGGGCTCCTGCACGCCGCAGATCTCCTGTGCCCGAGGGCAACGCGTGCGGTATCGACAGCCGGAAGGCGGCGTGACCGAGGACGGCATCTCCGTCTGGGTCTCCTCCTCCATGGCGAATGTGGTCGCTTGTCCTCCGGCACGCGAAAGCGCTCGGGACGATATGACACTCGCCATGAGCAGGGCACGGGAGTACGGATGGGAGGGCGAGGCGTAGAGGCTCTCGGCGCTCGCCACCTCACAGAGCTTGCCGAGGAACATCACGAGCACGCGGTCGCTTACGTTCTTCACCACGGCGAGGTCGTGCGAGATGAACACGAGGGTCAATCCGTAGCGACGTTTCATGTCCTCCAACAGGTTGAGGATCTGTGCCTGGACGGAAACGTCGAGGGCGGAGACGGGCTCGTCGCAGATGATGACCCGTGGGTTCAGCATGAGAGCGCGTGCTATCGAGATCCGTTGGCACTGGCCGATCGAGAACTCGTACGGCCGCCGCCACGACACCGTGTCGTAGTCCATGTTCACTTCGGACAACATGAGCCGCACCCGCTCGACCCTGTCCTCCTCAGAGCCCACGTCCCAGATCGCGAGCGGTTCCAGTACGAGCTGGGCGACGGTTCGCCTCGGATAGAGCGAGGAGATCGGGTCCTGGAAGATCACCTGGAGCTTGGTGCGGACCTGGCGCATCTCCTCGGAGGAGAGGCCGGTGAGGTCCACGCCTTCGAAGATCACCTTGCCGGACGTCGGCTTCGGCAGCTGCAAGAGGGCGCGGCCGGTCGTCGACTTCCCGCAGCCCGATTCGCCGACGATGCCTAGCGTCTCTCCCGGGTAGACATCGAAGCTGATGTCCGATACGGCGTGAACCTTCTGGCCACGCGGAGCGGGAAAGTCGACGACCAGATGCTCGACGGTTATCAGCGCCTGCTCGGCATCCCTCATGTGTGCGGTGCCGGTTCCAGCCAACTCAGACCACCCCCACGGCCGCGGGCACGCCGGCAGCCTGATTCTCTTCCAAGGCTCGGGTGCCCTCGGGCGTCCCGACTGGGTACCAACAGGCGAACCAGTGACGCGGCGCCTCGGCTGCACGCAGCGGCGGTTCTTCCTCGCGGCACTTCGGTTGCACGTACGGACAGCGCGGAGCAAAACGGCAGCCCTTCGGCAAGTTCGCCGGGTTCGGCGGGTTGCCCGCGATCGTGTGCAGACGCGTGTGGCTCGGGTTGGACAGCCGGGGTGCCGACTTGAGGAGCGCCTCTGTGTACGGCATGCGCATGTCCCGGAAGAGCGTCGTCGTAGGGGCACGCTCCACAACCTGCCCGGCGTACATCACGATCACGTCGTCGGACCGGCCGGTCACGACGCCGAGGTCGTGGGTGACGACGATGACCGACATGTAGCGCTCCTGCTGCAGCCTGTTGAGAAGGTCCAGGATCTGAGCCGACACCGTCACGTCGAGGCCGGTAGTCGGCTCGTCCGCAAGGAGCAGCTTCGGCCCGCAGGCGATGGCGGCCGCGATGACGATCCGCTGGCACATCCCACCCGAGAATTGGTGCGGGTACCACCGCATCCGGTTCTCGGGTTCGGGGAGGCCGACCGAGCGGAAGAGCGAGATCGCCGTCTCGCGGGCGTCGTCCCGACTCATGGCGAGGTGGTAGCGGAGTGACTCGGTGATCTGGCGGCCGACGCGGACGACTGGGTTGAGCGACGTCGTCGGGTCCTGGAAGACCATCGAGATCTGGGCTCCCCACAGTCCGCGAAGCTCCGCCTGGGAGGCGTTCGTGAGATCTACGTCGCCGAAACGGACTCGCCCCTCCCGGATCACGTTCTGCGCAGGGAGGAGGCCCATGATCGAGCGAGCGAGGACGGTCTTGCCGGATCCGGACTCGCCGACGAGAGCGAGCGTACGCCCTCGCTCGAGATCGAACGAGACGTCGTCCACGGACTTCACAAGGCCGTGACCCGTGTTGAAGTAAGTCTTGAGCCCTTCGACCTCAAGAAGCGGCCTGTCGTCGAGGTCGTCGATCTCGCGGATGTGTCGCTTACGGCTCACAGTGCCCCCTGGCGCACGTCGAGGATGGACCGCAAGCGGTCCCCGACGAAGTTGATAGCGAGGATGAAGCTGAACATCGCAACGGCCGGCGCGAGGAGCAAGCCTAAGAACTGCGGCATCTCGTCGGTGCCGGACGCGATCATGTTGCCCCAGGTCGGTGTCGGGGGAGCCACGGATTGACCGATGAAGGAGAGTGCACCTTCACCGACGATCGCCAAGGCAACGCCCACGAGCCCGTAGGTGATGGCCGACGGCAGGATGTCCGGGAGGACGATCTTGAACAGTATGCGTGAGCGAGTAGAGCCGAGCGCTTGAGCCGCGAGGACGTACTCGCGCTGGCTGTACTCGATCGTGGCTGCCCTGACCACCCGGTAGAGCAGGGGCCACGCCACGATGGAGATGATGAGAACGATGTCGATCTCGGAGTGACCGAGATAAGAGACGATCACTAGTCCGAGCACGAGCGACGGGAACGACAGGAACACGTTCGAGATGACCCCGAACACGCGGTCGATCGTGCCGCGGAAGTAGCCGGCGAGGACGCCGAGGAAGCCGCCCACGATCTGGGACAGCGCGATCGATACGAAGCCCACGACGAGCGACACCCGCGAGCCGTAGATCACGCGGGAGAGGAGGTCCCGCCCGATGTTGTCGCACCCGAGCAAGTGAGCAGCGCTCGGGTTCGAGTTGATGATGCAGTTGGCGTTGAGGGTGTCAGGGTTCTGGAGCGGGAGCACGCCGGCGAAGATGGCGGCGAGGATCCAGAGGACGACCCAAACGACGGCCACCCAGAAGCCCCAACCGAGGCCCTTGTACCAAGCGCGACCCACCAGTAGCGCCGGTAGAGGTCTCGCCCGAAGGGTCGGGTCCTCCGCGAAGTCGGCCGGGATCACCCCCTGGCCCACCGCCGAGCTTGTCGCCGGCATCTCGAACGGCTCGTCCGACGTGAGATCGGTGAGACCGAGGAGGTCCTTCGAGATCAGATCAGGATCATGTTGTTCTGGCACGGCGCACCCTCGGATCGACCACGGTGTACAGGAAATCGATGAGCAGGTTCAGCAGGATGTAGACGACGGCGACGAGGATCGTGATGATCTGCACGGTCGGGAAGTCGTCCTTCGCGACCGCTTGAGTCAGCTCGAAGCCGAGGCCGGTGAGGCCGAACACGACCTCAGCGATGATTGAACCGACGATTAGCGAGCCGATCTGGACCCCGCCGACGGTCATGACTGTGAAGGTGGACGGCCGGAAGGCGTGGCGGGCGAGGATGCGAGGCGTCGTGAGGCCCTTCGCCCGCGCCATCACTATGAAGTCCTCCTCCAAGGTGGCGATCATGTCAGCTCTGAGTAATCGCTGGTAGACAGCAATGGACGCCGTGGCGATCGTCATGGACGGAAGGAACATCGTGTACAGGTTCGAGAAGGGGCTGGCCCAGATCGACGGGACGCTCGATCCTGCCCCGGGGAACCAGCTGAGCTTGATCGTGAAGAAGTACCGCAGCAAAGGCCCGATGATGAAGGCGGGCAGCGACAGGGTTGCGAAGCTCAGGGTCGTCGAGACCCGGTCGAAGACTTTGTTCGGCCGAAGGGCGCTCCACATGGCCAGCGGTAGAGCGATCACGACGGCGAGGATCTGGCTGAAGATGACGAGCTCGAGCGTGATCGGGTACGACGTCTTGAGCACGGTGGAGATCGGTTCGGGTGGTGCCGCCGAGTAGCCCAGCGTGCCGGAGAGGAGGTTTCCGAGCCAGTGGATGTAACGTGCGAAGAAAGGGTGGTTCAGGTAGAGGATGGCGGACTCCTGGTGGAGGCACGTAGCTCCGGAAGCCCCGCAGATCACCGCCGCTTCGCTTCCGGGCAGCTTCGACGTGAAGAAGAACGTCACGAACGTCACGAGCAGCAACGTGAGGATGAACTCTCCGACGCGACGCAGGAAGACCGTGCCCAACGAAAACCCCCTTTCCGGCGTACCAATGGTAGTTCTTGAGGGCCAGGTTGTACACGATCCAGCAGGTCGAAGCCGAAGCCCTTCGGATGGTCGGGGAGTCTTCCCGCCCGACGTTTCAGAGCTGGATTGCTAGTCCAGCCAGACTTCCGTCGGCCAGACGGTGCCCGACAGCATCGACAGGCCGCGTGCGCCTGAAGGAGAGGTCGGGTTGTTCCAGTTCTGGACGTTGGTCCGTGCGGCGACGTACCAGACGTCCCGGCCGTACCAGATGTAAGGCAGGTCCACCGCGAACCGCTTGGCGATGGTCTGGTAAGAGCTTTTTGCACCGCCGGGTCGGTCGACTGCCGTGCCGTGTCGAGCGCCGTTTGGATGATCGAGTCCTCGTTGCCGGCGAAGTTGATCGGTCCAGCGGTCTTGGCCCAGAAGATGTAGTTGAGGTCAGGGTTCACGTTGGCGAACTGACGCCACACGAAGACCTGGAACTTCTTTATGAGCGCGTCGTTGATGAGGGCCGCTTGTTGGACCGTCGTGACGGCGACGTCGAATCCGGCCGCCTGCCACATCGTCTGCACCACGGAGGCGTCGGAGATGGACGTCGTCGTCGCAGTAGTCGTGTAGGTGATCGAGGGCTTCTTGCCGCCGTTCTTGGCGCTCCAGGCGGCGACGAGTGACTTCGCCTTGTTGAGGTTGAACGAGGGATAACCGGTGTCGGAGTAGTAGGGACTGGGCAAGGGGAAGGGTCCGGTCGTCGGCTTGACGATGTCCAGCCCGATCACGGTGTCGTACTCCTTCGGCTTCGTCGCGTACGCCAGCGCCTGGCGCAACGTGATGTCCTGCATCACCGGATCCTGGCAGTTGATCATCGCAAAGACGCAGTCGGGCTCGCCCTGGGAGAGCTCGTTGTCTCCGATCGCCGTCAGCAGCTTGTTGTTCGAGATGTTCTCGATCGTGCGGTCGTCGTCGGTGTGCATCATCTGGATCGTGTTCGTCTGGAGGTAGGAGTAGCGCGTGTCGACATCCGGCTGAGGCTTGAACGTCCAGCTATCGAGGTAGGGCAGCCGGTTACCGAACTTGTCCTTGCGCCAGTAGTGCGGGTTGCGGGTCAAGGTGAAGTGCGATCCTGGCTCCCAGACCTGGTACACGAAGGGTCCCGTGCCAATCGGGTGCAGGTTGAGGACGCTCTCGCCCTTGGCGTACTGGGTCGGGGAGAACATGTACGCGACCTGGCCACCGATGTAGCCGGCAAGCCAGTAGTCGAAGGGCACCCATGGCGCCTCCATGTTCATGACGATCGTCCTCGGCCCGGTCTGGACGACGGCTCCGTCGGGATTCGAGATGTCCATGTAGTTCGTGAAGGCGAAGTTCGTGAGCGCCGACTTGAGGAACGCCTGCATGCAGAACTTGAGAGCTGCCCCGTCACAAGGCGTCCCGTCGTGGAAGAGGACGTCTTTTCGAACGGTGATCGTCCACTTCGTGTAGGTCGAATTGGGAACGATCGACTCCGCCAGGTACGGGGCGACGGTGCCGTCCTCGAGGATCATCGCAAGTGGGTCGTACACCGCGCGGGCGTAGCAGACTCCGGTCGAGTCGAAGTGCGCGTAGCTCGGGTCCATGCCGGTCTCTTCGGCTTCAGTCCCGAAGGAGAGTGCTCCCCCCATCTTCGGCTTCGCGGTCGATACCCCGACTTGGAGCGCCTTCTTCTTGGCAAGTGTCGACAACGGGGCTGAGCTCCCACTGCTGCCGCAAGCTTCGAGCAGCGTGCCTCCAAGGCCGGCTGCGCCCACCACAGCGCCTGCCTTCAGGCTGCCAGCAAGAAACTGACGACGGTCGAAATTAGCCACGCCTTCCCCTCCCGTGAAATGTGTCGGTGATATTACGCCCGCGTCACCGGTTGCGGGTGGACTCCCGCATCATTTCCGCAGTTTTTCAGGAGTGCCGCCGTGACCTGGTTATTCATCGGGGTCGGAGCGGTACGATCCCCCGGTGCATGTTGACGAGCCGGGAGAAGGGCGAAACGACCCACGCTCGGTAGGCCCGAACACCACGCTCGCGAAGGCAGGCGTGGCCGTCGTGCTCGTGGTGGCGGTTGCGCTTAGATTCCTGACGAAGTCGCCACTCTGGCTGGACGAGGCCTTGACCGTGAACATCGCGCGGGCGCCGCTCGGCGATATCGACGGACTGCTCAGACACGACGGCGCGCCGCCCCTCTACTACTTCCTCCTCCACTTCTGGATGAAGGTCTTCGGCACGGGCGACGTCGCGTCCCGGTCGCTCTCGGGGGTGATCGGTGTCATCAACCTGCCGATCGCCTGGCTGACCGGTTACCGGGTCGGCTCTCGCTGGTGGACGATCGAGGAGGCCTCGGGTGAGGAACGGCGTGCACGCGACGCGCGGGGCCGCGTCACCGCATGGTCGGTGACGCTTCTCCTCGCGAGCTCGCCGTTTGCCGTCTACTACGACACCGAAGCTCGCATGTACGGGCTCGTGCTGCTGCTCGGAACGCTCGGAGTGCTCGTGATCACCTCCTTGCTCCGCCGGCCTCGCTGGACCGGGTCGCTTGCTCTCGGGGTGGTCGCAGCCGGGCTCCTCTACAGCCACTACTGGGCGCTCTACGTGTGCGTGGTCAGTGGCGCGGGGGCGCTCTGGTGCGCGTGGAAGGGACCCTACGTGCGCGCTGCCCGCTATGTGCTGGCCGGTTTCGTGCTCGCAGCGGTCGCCTTTCTCCCATGGGTACCGACGTTCCTCTTCCAGGTGAGACATACCGGGACTCCTTGGGCAGCACCGGCCGGTGCCTCGGTGATCGTCTTCACCGTCACCCAGTTCGCGGGAGGAGCGACGGCGGTCGGCCGGACGCTCGCGCTCTTCTTCTTCTTCCTCGGGTTGCTTGCCATCTTCGGCAGCGCGTACGACCGCCGCCACGTACTGCTGGACCTCCGCTCCCGGCCGGGCGTGCGAATGCTTGCCGTCGCCGTGATCGCGACGCTCCTCGTCGCGATCATCGCCGGCAAGCTCTCGGGGAGCACGTTCGCCGATCGGTACACGTCGGTGATCGCCTTCCCCGCCCTGCTCGTGTTCGCCTACGGGCTGACAACGCTCGAGGATCCCCGCGTGCGCAACAGCGTGCTCGGCGTCGCTGTCCTCCTTGGCCTTGCCGCCTCTATACCCAACGCGACGATCATCCGGACCCAGGCCGGACAGGTGGCAGCGGCCATCTCGGCCGGCGCCCACCGCGGTGATGTGATCGCCTACTGCCCCGATCAGCTCGGCCCGTCGGTGAGCCGACTGATCGGCACCGAGTTCAGTCAGCTGACCTTCCCTCGCGACGCGCCACCACAGATCGTCGACTGGGTTGACTACATCGCGACTGTGAAGTCCGCCAGTACGTTCCGGTTCGCCCAGCTAGCGGAGAAGAGGGCCGCCGGCCACACCATCTGGTACGTGATGGCGCCCGCTTACCAGGGATTCGACAACGACTGCCAGGACATCCTGATCGATCTCCGTGCTCATCGCGCAGTGGAGAACGTGGTCGCGAGCACGCCTGCCGACACACCCTTTGAGATATACGAAGGCATGTCCCTCTACCGGTTCACCGTGCGGTGAGCGCGAGGAGGGCAGGCACCAGCCGAGGGGTTGCAGTCACCGAGTCCGCGCGCGCGGCCATCTTGCCGTTCCTCGTCTCACGGGCGATCGTCCTCGGAGCTCTAGGTACGGCTCGCTTCCTCGTCGACGAGTTGCGCCCCTCGGCGGCGACCGCAGCAGGGGCTAGAGCCCTCGGGGCAAGCCACTCAGGCCTGCTCTCGTGGGACGCGTCGTGGTACCTGCGCATCGCGGAGGTGGGATACGGGAGTTCCGGCAAGCAGGCGTTGCGTTTCTTCCCGTTGTTCCCGATCCTCGGCAGGGCCGTGGGCATGCTGCCGTTGGTGTCGGACCGAGCCGCGCTGGTCCTCCTCGCCAACGTGTTCGGGTTGATCGCCCTCGTCCTCCTGCACGCGCTCGTCTCTCGCGAGTCCCTCGGCCGGAGCACCCCGGAACGAACCGTCTGGCTCCTCTCGCTCTGGCCGGCTGCCTTCGTGCTCGTGATGGGTTACGCCGAGTCGCTGCTTTTGTGCCTGTCGATCGCCGCCTTCTTGTGCTGGCGGACGGGGCGCTGGTGGTGGTCCGTGATCCCAGCGCTTCTAGCAGGACTTTGTCGACCAGTCGGCATGCTGCTCGCCCTCCCTGCCCTGGTCGAGGCGATCGCGTGGTGGCGTTCGGACGGCCAGCGCTCGCTCGGCCCGGTGGCGAGCCGCCTGCTCGCGATCGTGGCTGCCCCGGCCGGGGCGGTCGCGTATCTGGCGTGGGTGGCGGCAACCACCGGCAGCTTCACCGAGCCGCTCACCGAGCAGACGTCTCGCGTGCACCGGGGAGGGATCGCCGATCCGGTCACCACCCTGTTGCACGACGCGAAGGACCTCGTGCACGGCCAGCACCTCGGCACCGCGCTCCACGCCCCCTTCATGGTGGTGTTCCTCGTGCTCACCGTGTACATATTCTTCCGGCTGCCGGCCTCCTATGGCTGGTACGCCGCTGCGACGATGGCGGTCGCCATCACCGCTCCCAACCTGGACTCGCTCGAGCGCTACGGCCTGGCCTGTTTCCCGCTCGCCATCGCGGCCGGATGCCTGACCGAGCGCACCCTCGCGCTGAGGCTGGTGCTGAGCGGGATGGGCGCGCTGCTGGCCGTCTTCTCGCTTCTGGCCTTCCTCGGCTTGTATGTGCCGTAGACGATCCGCGACCGGGTCATGAACCCCGGGCTCGCTCCGAGGTGGAACAATGGGGACATGCCAGTAGGTCCCGACGATTCGCGCGCGCCCGAGGGCGTCGTGGTCATCGGAGCGGGGCCGGCCGGCCTCACCGCGGCCTATGCGCTCGGGCGCCGGGGGGGTCGCTGCATCGTGGTCGAGGCGGACTCGGTCGTCGGTGGCATCTCACGGACGGCCGAGAGGGACGGATGGCGGTTCGACATCGGGGGCCACCGTTTCTTCACGAAGGTCCGGGAAGTGGAGGAGCTGTGGCACGAGATCCTGGGGCCGGAGGACTTCCTGCTCCGCCCTCGCCTCAGCCGCATCTACCACGACGGGAAGTTCTTCGACTACCCGATCCAGATCGGGAACGCGCTCGAAGGGGCTCGGTCTCGTCGAGTCCTTCAAGTGCGGGGTGTCGTATGTCTGGGTCCGGATCAACCGGCCGAAGAACACCGACACCTTCGAAGGCTGGACCGCCTCCCGATTCGGCTGGAGGCTCTACAACAAGTTCTTCAAGACCTACACCGAGAAGGTCTGGGGAGTGCCCGCCACCGAGATCCAAGCCGACTGGGCTGCCCAGAGGATCAAGAACCTCTCGCTGTGGAAGGCGGTCCTCAACGCCCTCACGCCGCACAAGAAGACGAGCATCACCTCTCTCATCGAGGAATTCGAGTACCCGAAGCTGGGTCCCGGCATGATGTGGGAACGCGCCACCGAGCTCGTGCGCGAGCAGGGCTCGGAAGTCAGGATGTCGGCGTGGGTGGTGCGGATCCGCCGGGAGGCCGGGAGAGCGGTGGCAGTCGAGGTGGAGTCTCCCGGGGGCGTTCGCACAGAGCTTGCCTGCGAGCACGTGGTCTCCTCGATGCCGCTGGCGGAGCTAGCGCTCGCCCTCGACCCTCCGGCTCCCGACGAGGTGCAACAAGCGGCCAAGGGCCTGCACTTCCGGGACTTCCTCACGGTTGCGCTCGTCGTGCCGAAGGATCGGGGCTTTCCCGACAACTGGATCTACGTGCACGACAAGGTGAAGCTCGGACGCATTCAGAACTTCGGCTCGTGGTCGCCGGAGATGGTGAAGGACGGACGGACCTGCCTCGGGCTCGAGTACTTCGTCTTCGAGGGAGACGAGCTCTGGACGATGGATGACGAGGACCTCGTTGCCCTTGGCAAGCGGGAGATCGCCCAGATCGGTCTCATCCGGGAGGAGGACGTCGAGAAGGGGTACGTCGTGAGGATGCCGAAGGCCTATCCCGTGTACGACGGGGGTTACGAGGCCCGCGTCGAGACCATCCGGCGATTCCTCGATGCCGAGGTGCCGAACGTGCACCCCGTCGGACGTAACGGGATGCACCGCTACAACAACCAGGACCACTCCATGCTGACCGCCCTCCTCACGGTGGAGAACCTGTTCGGCGAGGACTATGACACGTGGTCGGTGAACGTCGAAGCGGAGTACCACGAGGAACAGGTCGGGCGAAAGGGTGCGGAGCATAAAGCCGGTACGGGGCGTTCGGCGCCGGTGGCGCCCGCCGAGGCGTGAGCACTCCGTCGACGGAGCGGATCGCGGAGCTGGCTGAGGTGGCCGGGCTCCGCAGGGTGGCGATGGTCGCCTGGCGCGACCTCGGAGACCCCGAGGCTGGAGGATCGGAGCTGCACGCTCACGAGATCGCCCGCCGTTGGGTCGACGCGGGCGTGGAAGTAGTCATGCGGACGTCGTCGGTTGCGGGCGAGCCGGAGCGGCTCGTGCGCGACGGTTACACGGCGATCCGCAGGTCCGGCCGTTACCAGGTGTTCGCGAGCGCTCCCTACGACATCATCCGAGGCCGCCTCGGCCCGTTAGACGGGCTTGTCGAGATCTGGAACGGGATGCCGTTCTTCAGCCCCGTCTGGGGGCGTTTCGGCCCGGCGATCCCACGGGTCACCTGGCTGCACCACGTGCATGCCGAGATGTGGAAGATGGTCTTGCCGCCGAAGCTGGCCACGATCGGCGAGACCATCGAGGCGAAGATCGCGCCGCCGATCTACCGCCGTACCCGCATTGTCACGCTGTCGGAGTCGTCTCGGACCGAGATCCTCGAGATGCTCGGCCTGAGAGCTGAACGTGTGAGCGTCGTGCCGCCCGGTGTCGACAGCCGGTACTCGCCGGGAGGGAGCAAGAGCGCCAAGCCGTCGATCCTCGCGGTCGGGCGTCTCGTGCCGGTCAAGCGCTTCGATCGTCTCGTCAGGGGAGTCGCCGAGCTGCACGAGCTCCGGGGCGACGTCGAGTGCGTGATCATCGGTGAGGGGGGCGAGCGCGAGGCGCTGGAACAGCTACGCCACGAGCTCGGCGCAGACTCCTACGTCCACCTGCCGGGTCGGGTGCCGTCGGCCGACCTCGTCGACGCCTACCGCCGGGCGTGGGTGCTGGCGTCGACGTCGGTGCGCGAGGGCTGGGGCATGACGGTGAGCGAAGCGGCAGCATGCGGCACGCCAGCAGTGGCAAGCAGGATCGCCGGTCACCGCGATGTAGTGATCGAGGGACACACCGGTTTCCTCGCCGGCAGCCGGTCGGAGATGGTCGGCCACCTCGATGCGATCATCTCGGACGAGGGCTTGCGCGAACGGCTGTCGAAGGCAGCTCTCGACAGGGCCGCGGACTTGAGCTGGGATGCGACGGCCGAGGGCACGTTCGGTGTGCTCGCCGACGAAGCGACACGGATCCGATCAGGTTGGCGACGAGCACGCAGCTGAGTGTCCGTGGGAGGCACCTTCCCGCCCTCGACGGGATACGCGCCCTCGCGATACTCGGAGTGTTCGCGTATCACCTCGGCTTCGGATGGGCGTCGGGTGGCTATCTCGGCGTCGACCTCTTCTTCGTCCTGTCGGGGTTCCTCATCACGAGCC
Organism: uncultured Acidimicrobiaceae bacterium; assembly: GCA_963801185.1. Classification (GTDB taxonomy): domain Bacteria; phylum Actinomycetota; class Acidimicrobiia; order Acidimicrobiales; family Bog-793; genus Palsa-601. The sequence continues at coordinate 61,778 of CAWDDW010000001.1, forward strand.
TGCTCGTCGAGGAGTGGCTCGAGACCAAGAAGATCGGGCTGGCGGCCTTCTGGGGCCGCCGTGCGCGCCGGTTGCTCCCGGGGCTGCTTCTCATGCTCGTCGTCCTCGGCGTGTACCTCGCTCTCTTCGGCCCGGGCCCGCTCGTCGATCTCCACGAGGTGCGGGACGACGCCATCGCCACCGTGCTGTACGTGGCCAACTGGCACCAGCTGTTCGCCCACCAGTCCTACTTCGACGAGTTCGCCGCTCCCTCTCCGCTCCAGCACACGTGGTCGCTCGGCATCGAGGAGCAGTTCTATCTCGTCTGGCCACTCGTAGTCGTCGGGCTGCTCGCTGTCGCTCGCGCGAAGTGGCGGGCGGCGGGGTGGACGGTCGCCTTGGCCGGTGGTGCTGCGTCGGCCGCCTGGATGGCTTGGCTGGCCGCCCACGGCGCATCTGACAATCGTCTGTACTACGGCTCGGACACTCGCCGCGTTCGACCTGCTCATCGGCGCGGCGCTGGCGTTCCTCGTCGTCGGCCGCGGACAGCCGGGCCGGCGTGCCAGGCGGCTTCTCTCGGTGGCAGCGCCTGTCGGTCTGGTCGTGCTCGGGCTGTTCTGGTGGCGCGGGGGAGGCTCTTCCGGCGCGCCAGGGCGCGGGATGTTCGAGTGGGGCTTCCTCGCGTGTGCCTGTGTGGCAGCCGTCGTCCTCGCGGACGTCCGGCAACACGCTCTCTCACCTCTCGGGAAGGTGCTGGCGCTCCCGCCGCTTCAGTTCATCGGGCAGATCTCCTATGAGCTCTACCTGTGGCATTGGCCCGTCATCTGCGAGCTCACTCCCACGCGGCTCGGCTTCGGGGGAGCAAAGCTCGACCTCGTCAGGGTGGCGGTCGCGTCCTTCCTCTCGGTTGCCAGCTATTACGCCATCGACCGGCCGGTCCGCAGGTGGGCGTTCAAGGGCTGGCCCATGCCTGTCCGAGTCCTGACAGCGCCGGCCGGCATGGTCGCGGCCTCGGTGATAATGGTCCTCGGCACCGTGCCTCCCGCGCTCGCCAGCCCTCCGCCCGTGGTCAGGATCACCGTGACGCGCGGGCCGAGCGTGCCAGGCGCAGGCCACATGTACGGAGGGCCGATCCACCTCGCAGAGACGCCCTCTCGGATCCATCCGCTTCGCATCATCATGTTCGGGGACTCGGTCATGCGGGACGATGCCACGTCGGTCGCCGCCGCCCTTCAGCCGACAGGTGTCGTCAACGTGAACGACGCCGGCTTCGACGGCTGGGGCTTCACGACGGACACCGGCTGGCGGCAGAACGTGCCAGGAGCGATCGAGAACGATCACGCGCAGCTCGTGATAGCTATGTGGAGCTTCGACAACGACTACCTCATGACCCACCGTCAGCAGTACGTCGGATGGATGAGAGAGTTCGTGCACCTCGTCCTCAGCCAGCCCGGCGTGGACGGGCTCATCTTCGAGCAATTCCCGGCGCTCGGCCCGCCGTTGTACTCCAATCCCGTCGATGCCTCGACCAACGAAGCCGCCGTCAACGTCCCGGTCGACACCTGGAACAGCATCGTGCGGTCGATGGTCGCGATCGATCCCGAGCGGGTCATGTACCTGCCGCTCGGCTCAGCGGTCGAACGGGCCGGCCGTTACGAGCCCTGGCTGCCGCCCGGTGACGAGTGGTCACTGCCCTTGCAGAAGTGGGTCCGGGTCCGTATGGCGGACGCGGTTCACTTCTGCCCGGCGGGCGCGGCGCGCTACGCAGCTGCGCTCGTGACAGACCTCAGGTCCCTCTACCATCTGCCGGCCCCTCCGTCGGGCTGGTCGACGGGTTCTTGGACGGATGGGGCGCAGTTCACGGGGTCCGGTGCCTGCCCGGACGACCACCCGCCCGATGCGGCCGCCGTGAGCGTCCGCTGACGTGATCGCGATCGGGCTCACCGGCGGCATCGGCTCCGGCAAGTCGACAGTGGCCTCGATGCTCGTCGAGCGCGGGGCTGTCCTGATCGACGCGGACGTGCTGGCGCGCGAGGTGGTCGAGCCGGGCCGGAAGGCGTTCGCGGAAGTGAGGGAACGTTTCGGGGACGGGGTGCTCGCGCCCGACGGTTCCCTCGATCGCCAGGCGTTGGCCGCGATCGTCTTCGCCGACGAAGTGGCCCGGGCGGACCTCAACGCGATCGTCCACCCTGAGGTGGGACGGGAGATGTTCGAACGCATCTCCCATGAGGCCGGGACGGATCACGTCGTCATCCTCGATGTGCCGCTCCTCGCGGAAGGCGGGCGGGACCGTTACCCGGTGGCCGGGGTGCTCGTCGTCGATTGCCCGGTGGACCTGGCAATCGACCGTTTGGTGGCCCAGCGCGAGATGGACCGGGCCGACGCCGAACGGCGGGTCGCGGCCCAGAGCTCCCGCGAGGATCGGTTGCGCGTTGCCGACTTCATCATCATGAACATGGGCAGCATGGACGAACTGCGAGACATGGTCGCCAGGGCCTGGGCCTGGATCGAGGGCCTTCGCTCGCAGGCGGGGTCAGCACCGTGAGAGCGCCGTCGCCAGACGCCGTGTCGGCGCGCGTTGCCGCGGCGACCGGGGAAGACCGATAATGCAGTCGATGGGATCGGGCCAGTCGTCGAAGGACAACCGTTCTGGCAAGTCGTCCGCGCAGGGCGCCGCCTGGTCCGACTGGTTGGCGAAGTCCGTTTGGTACGCCACCTCGACGCGCCCGGGAGCCCAGGGCGGCGTGCCCGGTCCCGGAAGGGATTACGGTCCCGGCTCGTCGGTCCGCGCGTCTGACGCCGAGCGATCAGAGGTGATCGACTCCCTCTCTCAGCACTTCGGGGAGGGCCGCCTCGATCAGGAAGAATTCGACGATCGGCTGCAGCGCGCCATGTCGGCCAAGACGAGAGGCGACCTCGTGCCGCTGCTCGTCGACCTCCCCACTACCCACACGGACGCCTCGCCGACCACACCCTCGGTGCGCCAGCGGTTGCGGAGACAGGTCGCAGGATTGGCTGCCGCCGTCTCGGCGCTGGTCGTCCTCGCGGTCGCCTGGCTGGTCCTCGCCCCTGGAGACGGGGCGAAGGGCTGGGCGATCTTTTTCCTCCTCGTGGCGGCGTACCTGCTCCGGCGCTTCAGCAAGAGCCGGCGGCGGCGCCTTCGCCACGAGCACCTCCACGAGCACGGGACGCCGCACTGGCACGGCCCGCACGGACGGGTACGAGTGGAGTTCGACGTTCGCCGCCTCGGCTCGGGCTCCGGCCGGTACGACCACCACTGACCAGTCCTGCCTGGGCAGAGACGCCAACGCGCACCCTGTCGGTACCATCGAAACGGATGCCTCCGTTTCGAGTAGTCAGCGACTTCACACCCGCCGGTGACCAACCGGCCGCTATCGCCGCGCTCTCCGCCGGGGTGGAGCGAGGAGACCGCTTCCAGACACTTCTCGGCATCACCGGCAGCGGGAAGAGCGCCACGATCGCGTGGACCATCGAGCGGGTCCAGCGCCCGACCCTCGTGCTCGCCCCGAACAAGTCGCTCGCGGCCCAGCTGGCAGGTGAGCTGCGGGGTTTCTTCCCCGAGAACCGGGTCGAGTACTTCGTCTCCTACTACGACTACTACCAGCCGGAGGCATACCTCCCCTCCTCGGACACCTACATCGAGAAGGACTCCTCGATCAACGACGAGATCGACCGCCTGAGGCACTCGACGACCGCCAGCCTTCTCACGAGGCGGGACGTGATCGTCGTCGCCTCGGTCTCGTGCATCTACGGGCTCGGCTCGCCTGACGAGTACCGCGACCGCATCATCGTCCTTCACCCCGGCGAGCTGCACGATCAGAGATCGATCCTGACGAGGCTCGTCGAGCTCCGCTACGAGCGGAACGATCAGAACCTCGTCCGGGGCAGGTTCCGCGTGCGTGGGGACACGATCGAGGTCCACCCGGCCTACGAGGAGTACGCCGTTCGGATCGAGCTCTACGGTGACGAGGTCGAGCGCGTGACCCGTTTCGACGTCCTGACAGGCGAGATACTCGGCGAGCTCGACGAGCTCGTGGTCTTCCCGGCCACCCACTACGTCGCCGGCGATGAGCGAACGCGTCGCGCGATCGAGTCGATCGAGGCGGAGCTCCGCGAGCGCCTTCCCGAGCTCGAAGGCGCAGGCAAGCTCCTCGAGGCCCAACGTCTCCGGATGCGCACCGAGCACGACCTCGAGATGCTCGCCGAGGTGGGCAGCTGCAGCGGGATCGAGAACTACAGCCGCCACCTCGACGGCCGCGGTCCGGGCGATCCTCCTTACACGCTGCTCGACTACTTCCCCGACGACTGGCTGCTCGTCATCGACGAGAGCCACGTCACGGTGCCACAGCTGCACGGGCAATTCGAAGGTGACCGGTCGCGCAAGGAGGTACTCGTCGAACACGGCTTCCGCCTCCCGTCGGCGATGGACAACAGGCCTCTCCGTTTCCAAGAGCTCGAGAAGCGGATCAACCAGGTCATCTTCCTCTCAGCGACGCCGGCGGAGTACGAGATCTCGATCTCTGACCAGGTGGTGGAGCAGATCGTGCGACCGACCGGGCTCGTCGATCCCGAAGTGGTGGTGAAGCCCACGAAGGGCCAGATCGATGACCTCATCGCGGAGATCAAGCTGACGACTGATCGGGGCGAGCGGGTCCTCGTGACGACCCTCACGAAGAAGATGGCGGAGGACCTGACCGACTACCTGCTCGAGTCGGGGCTGAAGGTTCGCTACCTGCACTCGAACATCGACACGATCGAGCGCATCGAGATCGTCCGCGACCTCCGGCTGGGCGAGTTCGACGTCCTCGTCGGGATCAACCTCTTGCGCGAGGGCCTCGACCTGCCCGAGGTCTCGCTCGTCGCGATCCTCGACGCCGACAAGGAGGGCTTCCTCCGCTCGAGCACCTCGCTCATCCAGACCATGGGTCGAGCCGCGAGGAACGTCTCGGGTCGTGTGGTCCTTTATGCAGACGTCATCACGGACTCGATGCGCCGCGCCATGGCCGAGACCGAGCGCCGCCGGAGCGTCCAGCGTGTCTACAACGCCGAGCACGGGATCGACCCGCAGACGATCCGCAAGGCCGTCACGGACCTCGTCGCCCAGTTCCGGGCAGCCTCGGGTGCCGGCGCCGGCGAGGACGGGTCGCCGCTTCCGTCGCGGGTCGGATCCGACAGGTCACGCCGCGCCGGGCGCCGGGCCGCTGAGCGGATCGCCGCGACCATGGGTGCCTCGAGCGGGCGGGGGGCGCGTCCGGCGAGTTGCCCGCCGACGAGCTGGAACGACTGATCGACACGCTCGAGACGGAGATGGAGACGGCCGCCACCGAGCTGCGTTTCGAGTACGCTGCCCGGCTTCGCGACGAGATTCGCTCGCTGCGAAGAGAGCTTCGAGAGGTCGGCTGAGCGTGGCAAATTTCCTCGTCATCCGAGGAGCTCGCGAGCACAACCTCAAGAACATCTCGCTCGAGCTGCCGCGCGAGCAGCTGATCGTCTTCACGGGGCTGTCGGGCTCGGGAAAGTCCTCGCTCGCGTTCGACACGATCTACGCCGAGGGCCAGAGACGCTACGTCGAGTCGCTGTCCTCTTATGCCCGTCAGTTCCTCGGGCAGATGGACAAGCCGGACGTCGACTTCATCGAGGGCCTCTCGCCTGCCATCTCGATCGACCAGAAGTCGGCCTCCCGCAATCCTCGCTCCACCGTCGGCACGGTCACGGAGATCTACGACTACCTGCGCCTCCTGTTCGCACGCATAGGTCAACCTCACTGCCCGAGCTGCGGTCGGACCGTCAGCCGGCAGAGCCCGCAGCAGATCGTCGACCGGGTGCTCCAGCTCAGTGACGGCACGCGCTTCCAGGTGCTCGCGCCCGTCGTGCGCGGGCGGAAGGGCGAGTACTCGTCACTCTTGGACGACCTCGCTAAGCAGGGATTCGCCCGGGTCCGCATCGACGGCAACGTCGTCGACCTCGCCGAGCGGTCTGCGGTCGAGCTCGCCCGCTACGAGCAGCACACGATCGAGGTGGTGGTCGACCGGCTGGTGCGAAAGGACGGGATCGAGCGCCGGCTGACCGATTCCATCGAGACGGCGCTACGGCTGGGCGAGGGGATGGCGGAGATCCTCGTGGGGGGTGCTGCCCGAACCGCAGCCGCCGGCCGCGCCGAGGGCGATGCCGGCGAGGGAGCTGCGGTCGGCGATGGAGAGGAGACCCTCACCTTCTCCCAGCACCTGGCATGCACTTATTGCGGCATCTCGTTCGAGGAGCTGGCGCCCCGCAGCTTCTCGTTCAACTCGCCCTACGGTGCGTGCCCAGCTTGCAATGGGCTCGGCACCCGTTTCGAGGTCGACCCAGAAGCTCATCGTCCCGGACGCCGACCGCTCGATCGCGTCGGGAGCCATCTCGCCGTGGACGGGCGCGCGGACCGAGTACTTCTCACGGGTGTTGTTCGCCGTCGCCGATGCGTTCAAGATCGATCCGAAAAGGCCGTGGAGCAAGCTGACGAAAGCTCAGAAGAAGATCTTCCTGTTCGGTGCCGGCAAGACTAGGGTGCACATCCAGTACCGCAACCGCTACGGCACCCTCCGCAGTTACGACACGACGTTCGAAGGCGTGGTGCCGTGGCTGCAGCGGCGCCACTCCGAAGCGGAGTCGGACTGGCAGCGCGAGCAGATCGAGGGGTACATGCGGGAGGTACCCTGCCCGACTTGTGGCGGCACCCGGCTGAAGCCGGAGACACTCGCGGTAACGATCTCGGGTCGCAACATCGCCGAGCTCTGCTCACTTTCGATCCGCGGTGCTCACGATCTGCTCGGCAGCCTGGAGCTGAGCGCTCGGGAGGAGATGATCGCCGCACGGGTCATGAAGGAGATCCGTGCACGCCTGCAGTTCCTCGTGGACGTCGGGCTCGACTATCTGAGCCTCGACCGCTCGGCGGCCACGCTCGCGGGTGGCGAGGCACAGCGGATCCGGCTCGCGAGCCAGATCGGCTCGGGTCTGGTCGGAGTGCTCTACGTGCTCGACGAACCTTCGATCGGCCTTCACCAGCGCGACAACAAGAGGTTGATCGAGACGCTCATCCGGCTCCGCGACCTCGGCAACACGGTCCTCGTGGTCGAGCACGACGAGGAGACCATCCGGGTGGCCGATCACATCGTCGACATCGGACCTGGCGCGGGCGAGCACGGGGGAGAGGTGGTCTACTCAGGACCGCTGAAGGGGCTGATAGCAACGAAGAGCTCGATAACCGGCCAGTATCTCGCCGGCAAGCGCGAGATCGCCCTGCCGACGATGCGGCGCGAGCCTCGAGGTGAGTGGGTCACCATTAGAGGCGCCCGCGAGCACAACCTGAAGAACCTCGACGTCGAGCTGCCGCTCGGGTGCTTCGTTGCCGTGACCGGCGTGTCGGGCTCCGGCAAGTCGACGCTCGTGAACGACATCTTGCATCGCGCCCTCATGCAGCGGATCTACAAGTCCCGCGTCGTACCCGGGCGCCACAAGTCCATCGAGGGTGCCGAGGCGCTCGACAAGGTGATCGACATCGACCAGTCGCCGATCGGGAGGACCCCGAGGTCCAACCCGGCCACCTACTCCGGAGTCTTCGACCACATTCGCAAGCTCTTCAGCCAGACCTCGGAGGCGAGGTTGCGGGGCTATCAGCCCGGTCGTTTCTCCTTCAATGTCTCGGGGGGCCGGTGCGACGGCTGCGCCGGCGACGGCACGATCAAGATCGAGATGCACTTCCTGCCGGACGTGTACGTCCCCTGTGAGGTGTGCAAAGGGGCGCGGTACAACCGGGACACCCTCGAGGTGGCCTGGCGAGGGCGCAACATCGCGGAGGTGCTGGACCTCTCGTGCGAAGAGGCACTCGAGTACTTCTCAGCACAGCCGGTGATCTCACGGCACCTGCAGACCCTGGTCGACGTCGGGCTGTCCTACGTGCGCCTCGGCCAGCCCGCTCCCACGCTGTCGGGCGGCGAGGCCCAACGAGTCAAGCTCGCGTCCGAGCTCTCGAAGCGCTCGACCGGGCGCACTTTGTACATCCTCGACGAGCCGACGACCGGCCTTCACTTCGAGGACGTCCGCAAGCTTCTCGGCGTGCTGCAGCGCCTCGTCGACAACGGGAACACCGTGTGCGTGATCGAGCACAACCTCGACGTCATAAAGTCGGCAGACTGGATCATCGACCTAGGGCCCGAGGGAGGCGACGGCGGGGGGATGATCATCGCGGAAGGCACTCCCGAGAAGGTCGCGAAGACCTCGGAGAGCTACACCGGTCAGTATCTCGAGGCCATGCTGGCCCGTTAGGAGCTTCATGGCACACCGAATCGCAGGGCTCGATCACGTACAGCTCGCCATGCCGAGGGGCGAAGAGGCGGCCGCCGAGGCCTTCTACGGGGACTTGCTCGGCTTCGACGTCCTGCCCAAACCACCAGTGCTGGCGGCGCGGGGTGGCAGGTGGTTCGGCGCTGACGGCGGCAGAGTGCAGGTGCACCTCGGCGTCGAGGAGGAGTTCCGCCCAGCCAAGAAGGCTCACCCAGCACTGCTCGTCGATGGGCTGGACGAGCTCGTGGCTGTCCTGTCGGAGGCTGGTGTCACCGTCCGGTGGGACGACGACAACCCGGGAGTCCACCGCTGCTACGTCGACGACCCCTTCGGCAACCGGATCGAGCTCGTCGCCGGCTGAGGTGCCTTGACGACACCTCAGCCGTCAGAAGGCCCCATGCCCCCTGAACACCCGGGCGGGCGTGTGCCAGAGGATCTTCAAGTCCCAGAGAAGCGACCACGACGCCACGTAGAGGTAGTCGAGGCGCTTCAGCTCGTCGTAGGACAGATGGCTCCGGCCCGAGATCTGCCACAAGCCGGTCATCCCCGGCCGTACGTCGAAACGGCGGGCGGCAGATCCGGCTATCTGACTGGACTCTGCCGGAATGAACGGTCTTGGCCCGACGAGCGACATGTCGCCGCGCAACACGTTCAACAGCTGTGGGAGCTCGTCAAGACTCGACTTCCGTAAGAAGGCCCCGACCCTGGTCACTCGCGGATCGCCCCGCATCTTGAACAACGGACCGTCCACCTCGTTCGCCTTCACCAGATCGGAATCGCCGCGGTGCTGCTCCGCATCCACGACCATCGTCCGAAGCTTCAGCATCGTGAAGGTCCGGCCGTTCTGGCCGACTCGCTGCTGACGGAAGAACACGGGACCCGGTGACGAGCGCTTCACCGCGATAGCGGCAGCTGCGAAGACAGGGCTCAAGATGACGACCGAGAGGGTCGCGAGCACGAGGTCGAACGTGCGCTTTGCCACCCGTGCGCCACGGCTCAGGCTACCCGGTGCCACGTCGATGATGGCAAGGCCCGCTATCTCCTTGACCGCGGAGCGCCATGAGAGGAGCTCGAAGTAGCGCGGCACGATCGAGATGGCGATGTCGGGCTTCAAGGATTGCAGTCGTTGGATGGCCTCGGCAGGATGCGTCCGCGAGAAGCTGACGATGACCTGGTCGACCGCGTGGTTGGCGCAGATGGTAGGCAGGTCGTCGATCGGCCCGAGCACTCCGGTGCCTGGAGCCGGGTCATCGTCGACGCACCCGACGACCGTGATGCGGGGGTCCCACGACAGGTAGCGCAGGAGATGCCCTGCCATCATGCCGCTCCCGACTATGAGGACGCGGAAGTGCTCAACATCGGCCGCGCGCATCAGCGCCCGGGCGAGTGCCCGTCCCATCGGGACGGCGAGCGCGGCGATCGTCAGCGCAACCACGATCGTGACCGGCGCGACCGACGATCGGGCCTCGAGGCCACCGAAGAGGTGATTGATACCGAGGACGAAACAGCTCGCAAATGCCAGCGCGTAAATGATGTCGCGCAGCTCGCTGAAGGTGTTGACCATCAACTGGCGGGGCCAGCGCGCGTACAGGCCGTTGGCCCAGAATGCGACGGCAGCCGCAAGCTGCAATAGCCCGCCGAGGATGAGATCGGGTATGAGGGCTGATCCCGACCCTGCCGGCGTCTGGTGGACGATCCGGACGGCCAAGATCTCACAGGCGCCGACGACCGCGAGATCTGCGACGAAAAGTGCCACCCGTGGCCCGATGCGGGCCGCCCGGCCTGCTACGACTCCATCGGGTTCGGGGTGGCTGGCGGGCGGCGCTATCGCGAGTGGAATGCGTTCGCGACGCGTGCGGGGATCTATTCGATCGGCGTCACGAAATGCCTCCCGCCGATGGGGTCCCTGCAGCTCAGCCTCTCGTCTTGTCACTTTCCCCAGCCCCTCTTGAGCCCCGCGGAGCACCTACTTCCTGCTCCGAAAAACTGCCGGTTATCTAGTGCTGCTCACGCTGAAACTAAGTTGGGGGCAAGACGGTGAACATTACGTGGGCCGGATAGTACCATGGCCGCTCTTTTGAGCACCAGGGGTCTAGATCTCGCTTGGACAGACGCCGCCACAGGAGAGCGGATGGAGCCGTGTGATCGCTGTCGCCTATGCTTCGGAGCGTTCACCTCAGCGCGGGGGCACCGATGCGAGGACAGGCGTGAGGTCGAGGAGATTCGCCCGTGAAGGTTGCAGTGTTCGGTCTTGGCTACGTCGGCACCGTGACAGCGGCATGTCTTGCTGCTCGCGGCCACGACATCTGGGGGGTCGACATCGACGAGCACAAGGTTGCGATGGTCGGCGATGGCCGCACTCCGGTGCTGGAGCCCGGTTTGGGGGAACTGATTGCCGACGCTGTCGCGAGCGGAGCGCTCCACGCGACGACGAGCGTTGCGGAGGCCCTCACCGGCGCCGAGGTCTCGATCGTCTGCGTTGGGACTCCCTCATCTGCCAATGGCGGCACCGACCTCAGCTTCGTCACGCGGGCGACAGAGGAGATCGCTCAAGTGTTGGCGGCAGCGCCAGAGGGCTCTCCGTTTCATGCGGTCGTCGTCCGGTCGACCGTCCCGCCCGGTACCGTCGACGAGATCGTGGCTCCAGTGCTCCGGGCCACCGGCGCTCGAGTCGGTACGGCGATGTGCCCCGAGTTCCTCCGCGAGGGCTCTGGAGTCGCAGACTTCTTTGACCCACCCTTCACGGTCGTGGGAACCGGGGACCCGGACGTCGCGGAGCTCCTCTCGTCGCTGTTCGGGTTCCTCGACCAACCTGTGCGGGTCGTGGCCGTTCGGACAGCGGAGTCGCTCAAGTACGCCTGCAACGCCTTTCACGCCGTGAAGGTCGCCTTCGCGAACGAGATCGGTCGCGTCTTCCGTCCCCTTGGGATCGACTCTCGTGCGGTTATGGAGCTCTTCTGCGAGGACCGGCGCCTCAACATCTCGCCGAACTACCTTCGACCCGGCTTTGCGTTCGGCGGTCCATGCCTGCCGAAGGACCTGCGGTCACTTCTTCATTCGGCGCGGATGAGCAGCGTCGACCTTCCCTTGCTCGCCGGCGCGATGTCGTCGAACGAGCTCGTGCTCGCAGATGTCGTGAACCGCATCACCGCCGAGGGTGGTTATGGCGAGGGTGGCATGACAGTGGCTCTTCTCGGCCTGAGCTTCAAGATGTCGAGCGACGACCTGCGGGAGAGCCCGAGCGTGCGGTTGGCGGAGACGCTCATCGGCAAGGGCTACAGGGTGCGGATCCACGACCCGGTCGTGAAGCCGTCGCAGCTGATCGGGACGAACCGCCGCTACGTCGAATCGAGGCTTCCTCACCTTCAGCACCTGCTGGCGGACAGCGCCTCGGAGGCTCTGGCGGGGGCGGAAGTCGCTGTGGTTTCCTCGTCGACCGAGCCCGTCATCGCAGCGCTGCTTGCCGCCGCCCCCTCGCGCATCTTGGATCTCACCGGTCGTCTCGGCGCCGGTGTCGAGGCCCTTCAAGGCTACGAAGGTGTCGGATGGTGAAGGTGCGTCATCTCTTCGGGTGGGGGACAGCGTGTCCAGCGGCAAGCACGTCCTGATCATCGTCCAGAACCTGCCGGTCCCCTTCGATCGGCGCGTCTGGCTCGAATGCCAAGCCCTTCGGGACGCTGGGTACGACGTTTCCGTCGTGTGCCCGAAGGGCCCTGGTGACCCAGGTCTCGAAGTGGTCGATGGCGTGACCTTGTACAAGTACCGCCAGTACGCCGGGCGTGGGGGAGGGGTCGGTTACCTCCTCGAGTACGCCTATTCGTTCGGGGCAACCGCCGCCCTCGTGAGGCGAGCGTGGCGCCGGCAGCGCATCGACGTGCTCCAGGCGTGCAATCCGCCCGACATCTTCTGGCCTCTTGGGTTGCTCTTCCGGCTGCTCGGCCGTGGACGGTACGTGTTCGACCACCACGACTTGTGCCCCGAGCTGTACGAGTCGAGGTTCCCGACCGCCAATCGAGTGCCGTACTGGGGCCTTCGCGCCCTTGAGTGGTGCACGTTCCGCTCCGCCGACCGCGTCATCTCCACGAACTCGTCGTACCGCGAGATCGCCCTTCTACGCGGCGGGAAGCAGCCCCACGAAGTGACCGTCGTGCGAACAGGACCGGATGCCGTGCGCCTCCAACGCACTGAGCCCGACCCCGAACTGCGCCGCGGCCGGCGCTTCCTCGTCGCCTACATCGGTGTGATGGGTCCTCAGGACGGAGTCGACGTCGTGGTCCGGACGGCGGCCAAGATCGTCCACGACTGGGCGAGGGATGACGTCAGCTTTGCCGTGATGGGCTCAGGAGACTGTTTCGACGAGCTCGTGGCTCTGAGAGACGACTCGGTCTCGGAGACTTCGTCGACTTCATGGGACGAGTCCCCGACGATGTCGTCAAGCGTGTCCTGTCGACCGCTGACGTCGGGTTGTCTCCTGACCGGAAGAATCCTCTGAACGACGTCTCGACGATGAACAAGACCATGGAGTACATGGCCTTCTCACTCCCAACTGTCGCATTCGACCTGCGGGAGACCAGAGTGTCGGCCGGAGAGGCCGCGGCGTACGCCGAGCCGAACGAAGTGGAGAGCTTCGCGAGCGTTCTGGTCGATCTGTTGGACGACGAGCCTCGACGGCGCTCGATGGGCAAGCTGGCACGGGCCAGGGTCGAAGAGGAGCTGGCCTGGACACATCAACGGGATGCGTTCGTCGGCGTATACGACGGACTGCTGGCCGACTCGCCGCGCGCTCGAGCGGTACCGGCGTCGTCAGCTCCGCGCGGCTGATCCGATGTGCGGGATCGCCGGCTGCTATCAGCAGCCCGACGGGATAGGGCTCGCCAAGGCGATGAGCGAGCGAATCGCTCACAGGGGCCCCGACGCGGAGGGCCTTCACTCCTACAGCGACGAGCGGGTCACCGTGCAGCTTGCCCACCGGCGACTCTCCATCATCGACTTGACGAGTGCAGCGGATCAGCCGTTCTCCAAGGATGGACTGGTGCTCTCGTACAACGGGGAGCTGTACAACTACCGAGAACTGAGGAACGAGCTCGCGGGCTCGGGGGTACGTTTCGTCACCGCGTCTGACACCGAAGTCGTGCTCGAGGCCTGGCGGCGATGGGGATGGCGAGCACTGACCCGCTTCCGGGGCATGTTCGCTTTCGCACTCCTCGACGAGAGGACAGGTCAGCTGTTCCTCGCTCGCGACCAGCTCGGGATCAAGCCGCTCTATCTGTTGCGGCGAGATGACGGGGTGGTGTTCTCGTCGGAGTTGAGAGGGCTGGTCGCGGCGCTCGGAAGCGAGCTGCGGATCGATCCCTCCGCACTCGTGGCATCGATGCTCTACTACTGGGTGCCCGACCAGCGCTGTTCAATCCGCAACGTCGAGAAGCTGCCGCCGGGGACATGTGCCGAGGTCTCCCCCGATGGATCAGTCCAGACGCACTCGTACTGGGACATCCGGGAGGTCGCGTCCGAGGCCGCCGCCGGGCCGCCGTCGGACCTCCGGGCGGTGGTCGAGGAGTCGGTCACCGCCCATCTCGTTGCCGACGTACCGGTGTCGAGCTTCTTGAGCGGCGGGCTCGACTCGAGCATCATCACGGTCCTCGCCAAGCGGGCGAACCCGGAGGTCGACGCCTACACCATCGGATTCAGGCCCGAGGACAACCGCCTCGAGGCGATGCCGGACGACATGACCTACGCCCGCAAAGTCGCCGCCCGGTATGGCGTGACCATGCACGAGATCGAGATCGCCCCGGACATAGCCGACCTGCTCCCTCGCATCGTCGACATCCTCGACGAGCCGATCGGGGACCCGGCAGCGATCAACACTTACCTCATGTGCCAAGCCGCTCGCGACGCAGGAGTCAAGGTCGTCTTGTCGGGGATGGGTGCCGACGAGCTCTTCGGCGGCTATCGCAAGCATCTGGCCTGCGTCGTGGCTGCTCGTTACCAACGGCTGCCGGCGATCTTGCGGAAACGGGTCGTGGAGGGTGCCGTCGGCAGGCTTCCGGTCACTGCGTTTGGGCACGGGCTGCGTTACGTCCGCTGGTCCAAGCGGTTCCTCACGTTCGCAGAGCTCGGAGAAGAGGAGGCATTCCGCCGCAGTTACACCCTGTACGACCTGCCGGAAGCTCGCTGAGCTGATCAGCCCGGACCTGAGCGGCCACGTCGGCGAGATCGCAGATGAGCATCGCCAGATCTATAAGGACAACTCGCTCGGGGATCACGTGAACCGGATGTGCCTCGCGGATGCCCGGCTGTTCCTGCCAGGGCTCAACCTCGCTTACACCGATCGAGCAAGCATGGCCGCGTCCACTGAGGTCCGGGTGCCCTTCGTCGATCCCGACGTTGTACGAGCGGCGTTCTCATTCGGCGGGCCGCAGAAGGTCTCTGGGCGCAAAGGCAAGCTTCCGTTGAAGCGCGCAGCCGAGGCCTGGCTGCCCGAGGAGATCATCCACCGCCCGAAAGCGTCCTTCGGCGCGCCGTTGCGGGCGTGGATGGCTCACGACCTAAGTTCGATGGTCGACGACGTGCTGTTGTCAGGCGAGCTCGTCTCGTCGGGCTTCCTCGATCGGCGACCGCTCGAGCGGCTAGTCGCCGACGATCGCTCGGGGCGGGAGGATCGCTCGAAGCAGCTCTGGCAACTGCTGACGATGGAGCTCTGGGTCCGCAACATGGGCGCCCAGGGCGTCACCACCTGATGAGGCCGCTTCTCAGGCCGGAACGGCCGCCGACGATAGCGACGGTGGGGCGTGGACGGCAACACTCCCCGGAGGGAAGAGGATGAAACAAGTCGCACAGAACTACCGGACCGGTGAGCTGACGGTGCTCGACGTCCCGCCGCCGACGTGTCGTCCCGGTGGCATCCTCGTCCGATCGCTCTACTCGCTCATCTCGACCGGCACAGAGGTCATGAAGGTGAAAGAGGCAAGGCTCTCTCTCGCCGGCAAGGCACGGGCCCGTCCTGAACAGGTACGCCAAGTGGTTGACACCGTTGTGCAACAAGGGCCGAGGGCGACCTACAAGAAGGTGATGACGCGCCTCGACTCCTACACCCCCCTCGGCTACTCGCTCTGCGGGGTCGTCGCGGAAGTGGGCGAAGGTGCCGGCGAGTTCAGGGTGGGCCAGCTCGTGGCGTGCGCCGGGAACGAGCACGCGCTTCACTCGGAGGTCAACTGGGTACCTACCAATCTCTGCGTGCCGGTGCCTGATGGCGTGGACCCGAGGCAGGCTGCCTTCGCGACGGTGGGGGCCATCGCGATGCACGGCGTCCGGCGCTGCGAGGCCCAGCTCGGTGACACGGCGTGTGTCATAGGCCTCGGGTTAGTCGGGCAGCTGGCTGTGCAGCTGCTGGTCGCGTCAGGAGTCGTGGTGGTCGGCCTCGACCCGGTGGAGGACCGGTGCCTGTTGGCAGAGCGGGCGGGTGCGCTCGCGTCCGCGCCGCCGACCGCCGACGGGCTCGACCGGGTGGAGCGTGCCCTGTCGGAGGCAAGCGGCGGGCTCGGGGCCGATCACATCCTCCTCGTCGCCGGCGGGTCCTCGAACGAACCAGTCGAAGCTGCGGCAAGACTCGCCGCGACAGGGCCCGCGTCGTCGACATCGGCAAGATCCGCCTCGACCTTCCCTGGAACGCCTACTACGAGAAGGAGCTTGACGTCGTCTTCTCGCGCTCGTACGGCCCGGGGCGCTACGACGAGCGATACGAGCTCGACGGCATCGACTATCCAGCCGGCTACGTGCGGTGGACCGAACGAAGGAACCTCGGCTGCTTCGTCGACCTTCTCGCGAGGGATTCTCTCGACGTCGAGTCGCTCGTCTCCCACGTCTTCCCGGTCGAGCGTGCGGTCGAGGTGTACGACCGCTTGAGCTCGGGCGAGCTCGGTGGCGTAGGGCTGCTGTTCGAGTACGGGCCCGGTGAGCCGCCCGTCTCGCCCGAGGGGCGAGGTGAGACGATGACCGCCGGGTCACCGCCACGGGCGAGTGAGCCGAAGATCTCGCCTCGACCGGGTGGGGGGGTCCCGGTGGCCGGTGACCGGGTCCGCCTCGGCTTCATCGGTGCTGGGAATTACGCCTCGTCGATGCTCCTCCCGGTGCTCGCGGCCGCCGAGAACGTCGAGCTCCGTCACGTCGCCACGACTCGCTCGCTGACGGCCATGAACGCCCAACGGCGCTTCGGATTTGCCACCGTGAGCACGGACTCGACCGAGGTGCTCGGAGACGACTCGCTCGACGCCGTCTTCATCGTGACCCGTCACCGCTCGCATGCAGGCCTCGTCTGCCGGGCCCTCGAGGCCGGCAAGGCCGTGTTCGTGGAGAAACCCCTGGCGCTGTCCCTCGAGGAGCTCGACCGGATCCTCGACGTCGTGAGAGAGACGGGCAACGACCGCCTCATGGTCGGCTTCAACCGGCGTTTTGCTCCGCTTCTCGTCGACATGCGGGCGAGGTTCGCGCGCCCCATGGCCGGTGCCGTCGCCCGTTACGCCGTCAACGCCGGCTCGCTCTCCCATACGAGCTGGTATGCGGACGAGCAGGAGGGGACGCGGTTCGTCGGCGAGGGTGGCCACTTCATCGACACCCTGAGCTGGTGGCTGGGCGCCCGCCCGCGGGAGGTCTCGGCCCTGCAGGGTCGCGACGCGAACGACCTCATGATCAACCTTTCCTTCGACAACGGGGCGATCGCCAGCCTCGCCTATGTCACGAACGGGAGTCGCCGGTTCCCGAAGGAGGTCTTCGACACAAGCGCGGGAGGACGGTCGGCCCGACTCGACAACTTCCGCCGTGCGACCGTGTGGGGCGGCGCCCCACGCCGCACGCGGTGGAGCTTCGGAGCGGTGGACAAGGGTCAGCGTCACATGCTCGAGGCGTTCGTGGGCGCGGTGCGCACGGGTGAGCCGATGCCGATAGATCTCTCCTCGCTGGTGGACACCACCCGTGCGACGCTCGCCGTGCGCGACAGCCAAGTCTCTGGGCGGTCCGAGGAGCTGTGACCGAGGGACGCCTGTGGTGGTACGCCCACCGTCTCGGGCGCATGTCGCCGGAGGAGGTGGTCTGGAGAGCCCACGACCAGGTCCTGCGCAGGACCTGGTCGAGACGCCAGGTCCTCCCCTCCTCGCAGCCCCGGAGATCGGTGCGCGTGAAAGGCGCCCCGAAATTCGCCACGCCACTTCCTTCCGGCTGTCGCGACCGTATCCCCGCCGAGGTTCGAGAAGGACTCGTAGCGGCGGCCGACGAGCTGCTCAAAGGGAGGTGGGAGGTGCTCGGGGTGGTGAGGACGGACCTCGCCGACCCCGACTGGTTCTTTGACCCGGTCACCGGGCGGAGAGCGGCGTCCGAGAAATACGCCTTCAACATCAACCACCGGTCCGAGGCTGAGGTCGGCAACGTCAAGCAACTGTGGGAGCTGTCAAGGCTCCAGCACCTGACGGTGCTGGCTGGGGCCTTTTTCGCCAGCGGGGAGGAGGCCTACGCGGAGGCGGTCGCCGCTCAGCTGTCGTCATGGTGGGCCGAGAATCCTTTCCTCTCGGGCATCCACTGGACGAGCGGCATCGAGCTCGGCGAGCGGCTCATCTCCTGGGTGTGGATCCGGCGCCTTCTCGACGAGTGGCAAGGAGCGGCCGCGCTGTTCGAAGCGAATGTCGATGCACGAGAGCAGGTGTACTGGCACCAGCAGTACCTCGCCGCCTTCAGGAGCCGGGGCTCGTCCGCCAACAACCACGTGATCGCGGAGGCCGCCGGGCAGCTCGTCGCGAGCTGCGCCTTCGATTGGTTCGAGGAGAGTGAGAAGTGGCGTGTGAGCGCTGCATCCTTGCTCGAGGGCGAGCTGTGCCTTAACACCTTCCCGAGCGGGCTCAACCGTGAGCAGGCCTCGGAGTATCACGGATTCGTCATCGAGCTGGCGCTCCTTGCCGCGGTCGAGTGCGACGCGTGTGGTCATCCGCTCGGCCCTGCTACCTGGAGCTTGCTCGCGACGATGCTGGACTGCGCAGCTGCCGTCGTCGACCAACAGGGCAGGCCGCCGCGCCAAGGAGACGGCGACGGAGGGCGGGCGTTGCTGGTCGATCCACCGACGGTCGACCGTGAGGCCTCGCTTCTCGCCACAGGGGCAGCGCTGGTGCAACCGGCGTCGTGGTGGCCAGCGACACGCCCGACCGCCATGAGCGTCGTCGTCGGAGGGCTCAGCGGTCGTGCCAGAGAGATCGAACAGAGGACGCCGGAACGCCCATCGCACTTCGGAGACGCCGGTCTGACGCTCCTTCGTTCCACGCCACGGCCTGACCAACCGGAGATCTGGTGCCGCTGCGACGGAGGTCCGCATGGCTACCTGTCGATCGCGGCGCACGCGCACGCCGATGCACTCTCGGTAGAGGTTCGCTACGGGGGAGTGGACATACTCGCTGATCCGGGGACCTACTGCTACCACGGTGAGGCGCCTTGGCGCCGCTACTTCCGCTCGACGCTCGCACACAACACCATCGAGCTCGCTGGCGAAGATCAGTCAGTGTCGGGCGGTCCCTTCCTCTGGCTCTCCTCAGCGCACACGACCGGTGTCGAGGTCCTACCCGACGGCGACGGCCGACCGGTGCGATGGGCCGGGCAGCACGACGGGTACGAGCGTCTCACGCCTCCCGCTCGACACCATCGCAGTGTGGAGCTCGACGATCTCGGGCGCCGCCTCGACATTGTCGACCGGATCGACAGTGCCGGCACGCATGTCATCCGGATGGCGTTCCACCTCGGGCCGGCCGTGCAGGTGGTGCTCGAGGGAGCCGTCGCCGACCTCACCTGGAGCGTCGGCACTGTGAGCGCATCGGCGAGATTCGAGCTTCCCGCGGAGCTCGACTGGACTGCTCATCGCGGTGAGTCAGAACCGGTCCTCGGATGGTACTCCGATCGCTTCGGGAGAAAGGAACCGTCTATCTCCTTGCTCGGGGAGGGTTGCGCGATTCCAGGTTCCAGCGAATTGACCAGCTCTATCACGTTCTCGCCGTAATCACCTATGGAGGTACAGACACGCTGTGTGCGCAACACGATCCCATCCTGCCGATAACCCAGGCCGTAGCCGGCCCTGACACGCGCACGGTCTCGGTCAGAGCGGCATACTTATGAAGATGTCTTGCGTTTCCAGCCGGCATGTCTCCGCGCGGTGCCGGAAGGACTGGCATAGCTCCGTGAACTTCGCGCCGAAGACTCCTGCTCGCCTCGAGCTTCTCGGGCACGTCCGAGGGCGAAGAGCCATGATGGAAGAGGCCGAGATTCAATCATTCTGGGAATCGCACCCTTGCGGTGACGAGCTCCTCGGCGGCCTCGACCGCGCGTTCGAGGGGAACTACATAGCGTTCTTCGACGCGTACGACAAGGCGAGGTACGAGCTCGAATCCCACATTCCCAACTGCCTCGACGCGCTCAACGTCAACGACAGGAAGGTGCTTGAAATCGGCCTTGGCCAAGGTGCCGAGTCCGAGCAGCTCATCCGCAGAGGTGCCCACTGGACCGGACTCGACCTGACCAGGGAAGCTGTAGCCAGGGTGAAGACGCGCCTGCAGATTCGGGGGTTGAGCTACGACGACATCTGGCAGGGTTCGGTTCTTCGAATCCCGGCTGCTGACGACGCCTTCGACATCGTCTTCTCTCATGGCGTGCTTCATCACGTGCCGGACATCGGGGCAGCTCAGAGCGAGATTCAGCGCGTGCTCAAGCCGGACGGACGGCTCGTCGTGATGCTCTACGCACGGCGGTCGCTGAACTACCAGGTCGCCATCAAAGTCATACGCCGCGCGGTACTCCTTGCAGCGTGGCCTCTGCGCAAGCACATCACCTCCGGCATTCTTGCTACTCATCTGCGCAACGCAGAAAGTGAGGGTCTCGCCCACTACTTGCGCCTCGATCGGTTTATTCACGCCAGCACCGATGGGCCGGCCAGTCCGTTCGCAAGGGTGTATGACCTGTCGGAAGTGCAACGTGACTTCAAGTCGTTTGAAATCTCCCGCTGGCATAAGCACTTCATGCACGCGCCGCCACTCCCGGTCCACGGACTCCCCGGCGGCCGGCTGATGGGATGGCACCTCTGGGTCGAGATGTCCCCGCGTTCCGAGGAGGCTCGGTCGAATGGGTCGAATCGCTCGCGCTGACAAGCGGGTGCCAATGTTCGGGTGATGACCGGAGACCGAGATGTCATCCAATGCCTTACTTCCCAAAGACAAGCTGAGAGTCTCTTCGGGCGCGGAAGTGTTTAGACATCGTTGCCTAGATCCCGGAGCGGCGTACCTTCACGGACTCGTAGCGCCCGCCCAGACTTCGCGCGGGAGGTCGGCCGTGGACGCGCGGAAGCGCTCCGCGCCCGGCCGACAGTCCCGATGACACCGGCTACGCCGGGTCGCTCAAGGCCGCGACTCGCGGTGGCGTCGGGGCCGACCGGGGTGTCCCCTATGACGGTCGCGGCGGCAGCTTCGGAACATTACGACCTGCTGTGGCTCGTGGATGAGAGCGGTCCCGACCTCAGCCTCCACGTGGCGCTATTAGGGCGACTTGGCCGAGTCGTCGAGCTCGGTGGTCTGTCCGGCTCGGAGGCGGCTGCCGTCCTAGCGGACTATCGGCCGGACGGCATCGCGACCTTCCATGACTTCGGCATGGTAAAGCTGGCCGAGATCGCTGAGCAGCTCAATCTCCCGTTTCACAAGCCAGCGGTGGCGGAACGCCTGGTCGACAAGTACGCCCAGCGTGAGGCGCTCATGGCGGGCGGCCTCGCGGTGCCGCGCTACGCCCCCGTGCCGCTTGTCCTCGACGACGATGCCCTGGCTGCACTCGAGGCTCGTGTCGGCTTTCCGGCCGTGCTCAAGCCCAGGAGCGGGACAGGCAGCCGGTACGTAGTCTCGGTGCCGACCTCCGGCGCGCTGGTGGAAGCGCTGGTGCAGAGGCGCCGAGATGGCCGGAACGACCCCCTCCTCCTGGAGGAGTTCATCGGGGAGGCGACGTCGCGCGACGCCCAGATCGGAGACATCGTCTCGGTGGAGAGCTACGTGAGCGCCGGCCGCGTGAGCAACATCGCTGTCACTGGACGCTTCGCGTTCGCCGAGCCGTTCCGCGAGACCGGTAACTTCATTCCAGCGGACCTGCCGGAGGCCGAGCGGACGGAGGTGCTGCAGCTCGCGACGGAGGCAGCACGCGCGCTCGGGGTCGAGACCGGGTGCCTACACACCGAGATCAAACGGACCAAGGAGGGACCGCGCCTCGTCGAGATCAACGGGAGACCTGGCGGCGGGATACCGCAGATGCTCGCCCGCGTTTCCGATCTAAACCTCTTCCACGTCGCCTTCCAGCTCGCGCTCGGTGAGTCGCTGCCCGACCGGGACGTGGTCCCGACCGGCCGCGTCGTCTACCGGGCCATCGTCCAGCCGCCCACCTCTGCACACCGCGTCGTGAGTGTCCAAGGCCTGGAGACAGTCGCGGAGCTCCCCGGCGTCGAGGAGGTCATCTTGAATCGCGGCCCTGGTCGGGTTGTGGACTGGCGGAACGGCTACCTCGAGTTCGTCTTCCTCGTCGACGGGACCGTCGCCGACATCGACGAGCTCCGCGTGATCGACCGGCGGCTGCGTGACGCGGTCGTGATCGTCTACGAGTAGCGTCTCTCGGCGATATGGAGTTCGAGGAGCCACAGGGGCGGGCGGTGGCAGTCTGGTTTGGCCCCGAGGAGTCCCCCCTGTTCGGCCTTGTGAATTCGGGTGGCCGGGACATCCGCGGCGCCGTCATCCTTTGTCCGCCGCTAGGTCGGGAAGAGAAGGATTGCTACTCAACTTTCGCTCAGCTGGCTGCTGCCCTTGCCCGGGTTGGATTTCTGGCGCTCCGCTTCGACTACCGCTCGACGGCGGACTCATTCGACCGCTCCAGCACCGACGACAGCGGATGCGGTCTCCTCGACGACGTCCGGAGTGCCATCGACTTCGTCCGCGACCTCGGAGCGCCCAGCGTCGCGCTGGTCGGGATGAGGATGGGCGCGCTTCTCGCGGGGCTCGTGAGCGCGACTGAGCCCGTGGAAGCCGTCGTGATGTGGGACCCGTGCTCAAGCGGGCACGCGTTCGTTCGCGAGCAGCGAATGCTCAGCCTGCGCATCCCGGTCGACCACTCCGATACCGATCACATCCCGGACTTTCATCTCCCCGTGGCGATGTTGCGGGAGCTGTCGACGATGAAGATGGATGAGACGACTGCATCGCTGGCGGGCCGAGTTCTCCTACTCACTCGAGACGACGGGCTGGAAGATCACCGGTTAGTCGGGCATCTCACGTCACCCCGCACAGAACACCGGAAGGTGGCCGGGCAGCCTGAACTGCTCGACCTTCCGACTCCCTTTCAGGTCGTTCCAGCGGAAACGGTGGCGCTGATTGCCTCATGGATTGACGCCGCGATGCCAGTCGTCACTCGTGCCGTCACGCTGCCGACGGCGGACGAGGTCACCGTACCCCTGCCACCCGCGAAGGACGATCGGCCCCGGTCGGAAGCGGGTCGCCCGACGGCCGTGGTGGAACGCGCACTGCGATTGGGAAGCCTCGGGCTCTTCGCGATCTCGACAGAGCCAAACCGAGGTCATAAGGGACCGACCTGCATTTTCGTCAGCGTGGCGAACGAGCATCGCATCGGCCCTGGACGGCTCTGGGTGGAGCTCAGCCGCCGTCTTGCGGCGTATGGCTTCCACTCCGTCAGGCTCGACCTGAGTGGTTACGGCGACAGTCCAGCCCGTGGCGCTCCTCCGAGCGTCTACTCCATCTCCGCGGTGGACGACGTAGTCGAGGCCGCTCGTTCGCTTCGACCCGACGATCCCTCCGACGTGCTGTTGTTCGGCCTTTGCTTCGAGCGGGTACCACGTGCTGGAGGCGGCCACCCGCTTGCACCCTCGAGCCGTTTGCGCATTGAACCCAACCGTCTCGTTCTCGGCGCCGGAGACGCGATCCGGCTTGCCACCCGACCCCCGGCGCCGGTTCTTCCTTCCGCAAACGACGTTCAGCGCGAAGAAAGACAGCCCCTTGTCGTTTCGCCGAGTCGAGCAGCGCTATCCGGCGATCAAGTGGCTCGGGGCTCGCTTCCCCGTCTTCATGCTGAGGTTTCGTGGGATCGGGCGGCGGGCGATCATACGGATGAGCCGACCCTACGAGACGTTGGTCTGGCTATCGGCAACCCGACCCGGGCACTCTCGCAGCGGACCCGCTCAGCAGGTCTCGGCGCTCGTTCGATCCGGCACGAACGTGTTGCTGATCTGTGGGCCGGACGAGATGCAGCCTTTCCGGCGCGCCACTGCGCGGTCCGAGTGGCCGGGAACACTTGAGCTTCGAGGTGATCCCTGCACTCGACCACGCGCTGCGTCGGCCCCGGGACCGAGACGAGGTGACCCGACTCATTCTCGAGCGTGCGCGCGAGTCTTTTCGAGCTGAGCGACGGGACCCTGCGGCTCGACGGACCACCCAGTCTCACGCTTGAGCTGGTCGGCGGCGCATCTCTGACAATGCCCGAGCCTCACTGCAATCGCGCCGGTTTCCCTACATCCGTCTGCGCCCGTGCCGGTCCACACCATGACGCTAGCCAGCGCCTAAGGTCCCCTGAGAAAATTGCTCAAGTCTCTCGCGTGGTGGGCCGATGAGTTTGAGGAAGCTTGCCTAGCCCTCGGAGGCAACACATGGAACGACGAAAGATTATTCGTCGTGGCACGCGGCTGACGCTGCTCGCGGCGGTCGCCGTCGTCACGCCTCTTGTCGCGTTCGGGCAGGCCTCTAACGCCTCTCTCACCTATGAGAGCCCTAGGCTCGCCGGACCAGCTCTGACGTTCGTCTCGACCAGCACCTCGACTCCTTCAACGGCGGTGCCGAAAGGGACTTCGAAGGGCGACGTGGTCGTCGTTGTCGTGGAAACCCTGGGCACGAGCTCGGTCACCTGCCCAAACCCCTGGAAGCGAGTGCTGGACTCGACTAACGGCTCGAGGACGCGTCTCGCCGTCTGTCTCGAAGCCGATGCGGGGACCATCACGCCTCCAGCGCTGGCTGTCAGCCCGGCGAGCCAGGTCTCGATGATCACCATGACGTTTTCCGGCGTGGCCGCCGAGCGGTCTGTCGTGAAAGATGCCGCGGCGAAAGGCGCCGTCTCCCCGAGCCTGTCTCTTCCCACCGGGCACGTCGCCCTCCTGTTCAGCGAGGGCATCAATCTGGCTTGGGCCCCGCCGACCAAAGGCGCCTCCGACCTCAAGAGCAGGTTGAAGCCGCTCGAGACCGTGACCAATCCGGGGCTCTCGGAGATCAACGTGGCGAAAAGCCTCGACGCGAACCCCGGTGCCACGCCGACCTTTACTTGGAGCGGGAGCCGCCCAGCACAAGCCCTCCTCTCAAGTACCTTGGCGCTCAGGGACGCCACGGATCCACCTCCCGTCACGACCACTACCACCTCCACGACGACTACGGTCCCACCGACCACAACATCCACCAGCACCACGTCGACCAGCACGACGACTTCCACCAGCACCACGTCCAGCACCTCGACGACGACTACCACAACGACGGCGCCCGGCGGCGGCGGTGCGCCAACCACACCCCCGGCCGAGATCTGCGGCAACTCGAGCGTGCTCGACGGTCCATCGAAGGCCCCTGCCGGGGCAATCACCGTCCCTGCTGGCAACAACACGACTGCCGCATCGGATGGTGACTACGACAAAGCCGGGGCAACTTACTACTTCGCTAAAGGCACGCACACCATCGAGACGCAGATCATCCCCGGCAAGAACTCGACATACATCGGGGCGCCAGGAGCGATCATCGATGGCGGGGGGTCCCAGAACGGGCAGTTCACCCAGACAGCGACAGGCGTCACAATCGAGTACCTCACGATCCAGAACTACTGGACGTCTGAAGCCCAGGACGTAGTCAACCCGGACGGCAGCACTGGGTGGAAGATCGAATACGACACCATCGGACCGAACGAGGCTGGCGAGCACGGCACCGGTCAGGACGATGATGGCGGCTACGGCCTCGGGATCGGCAGCAACGACACCGTCGAGTACAACTGCATCACGGGCAACTCAGAGGGTGGCTTCAACGCCGACGGCGGCAGGGGCAAACTTCTCACGGGTGTCACTATCTCCAACAACGAGATCAGCCAGAACGGGCTGGGAACCTACCCCGACGGCGGGAACAACCCGTACCACTGTGGCTGTTCGGGCGGGGGAAAGATCTTCTGGTCGCTCAACGTCACGTTCACAGACAACTACGTCCACAACAACTACAACGCTGGGATCTGGGCCGATTTCAACAACGCCGGGGCGAACATCTCCTACAACTACATCTCCTCGAACTGGGGTGAAGGCATCTTCTACGAGGCGAGCTACAACGCCAACATCTCCGATAACACCCTTGTCGGGAATGGCTGGGCGTCTGACGGGGCGTGGCCGAGTGGGGGGGCATACCAGTGCTACAACGATGTGAGCTGCACCAACGGTCTCGGGCCGGTCACCGGTTCGGGCGGCGGCTTCCCCTATGGCGCAATCTATCTTCCGAGCTCGGGTGGGAACGGCAACATCCCATCCAACTACTCCGGTCATCTCTATGTCGAGAACAACGTGCTCACGAACAACTTCGGAGGCATCGTCGCCTACACCGATCCGACTCGGTTCTCGGGCGGACCATTCCAGTGCAACGCGCCCCTGCAGGACGCCAACTCGACCTATTACCAGAACTGGGATCAGGAGCAGGCGAGCGACGCTGTCGTGAACGGGACCACCGCGGTCACCTCGGCCACCGGCTTTGAGACGTTCTTCCAGAACGGCACGAGCGGGCAGACCAGCACCTGCTCGAACCCCGGACCAGTCACGACCCCAACCGTCGGCATGTACGTCTACGGGACCGACATCCCTGCCGGCGACACGGTCGCTCGTGTCACGAGCGCCAACTCCATCACGCTAACTACCGCTGCGACCGGCAGCGGTACCGTCTCCATGACGCTGTCGACGCCGGGAGGGTGCGGCCTGTACGACCTGTACGGATCGTCGCCCGGCGCTATAACCGGATCACCCCCTGAGGACTATTTTGACAACTGCATCTGGGCTTCGACGAACCTGATCGTCTCAGGAAACCAGCTCAGTATGGCGTCAGGCTCGGTGACCGGCTGCACCTCGGCTGCGCTCTGCGGGGTCATAGCAGCTATCTCCTACGACGCCGGGATCGACGCATGGTGGCGTATCTACCAGCCGTACGAGGTGGACAACATTGCCGAGTCTGGCAGTTTGCTCGACAACGTATGGTCCGACAACACCTACACTTGGACCGGCACGGGAGGGTCGTCCGCCTGGCAGTTCGAAGCCGGCTCACAAGGTCGCTCTGGAAACGTTACCTTCTCCCAATGGCAATCATCGCCAAACAGTCAGGACGCCGGGAGCACCTTCACGTCATAGTCCATAATGGACCTGGACGGCCGTGTCTCGTTCTCAGCCACGGCGCGATGTTTCGCGGCGCTACGCGAATGAGTGGGGAGGACTCGTCCGGATCCTCGGTGGTGAGGGACGCCGCGGCCAGCTGACACCGCCGGTGTGGAGCAACACCCTGAGTCGGTAGTGGCTGAAGGTTCGAAAGCCGTTCCCGGCCCGCTTCACCTTCTTCACACAGAGGTTCATCGCTTCGGTCGGTCCGTTCGAGGCGCCGGTGCGGTGGTGGTTCAAGATCTCCTCGCGCCATCGCTTGAGGGTGTGACCGAGCGAGCGGATCTCGGCCACCTCGTCCTCGAGACAGCCGGCGATCGCCTTGTCGAGAAGGAGGGCAGCGGTCTCGAGATCGTCGGTGAGATAGACGTCGCGGACCGACTCCTTCGCGAGCCAGGCACCGAGGAGCTCGTCGTTCGGGTCGCCCATCCTGAGGCCGAGCATCATCCGGTCGTGGCCTTTCTCGTCGAGGCGCTCGGCCCCCGACAAGAGCAGCTTCCGGATCTTGTAGAGCGGATCGCCTTTCCTGCCGCGGTGCCCGGTCAGCTCGTTCTGGACCCGTCGTCGCACCTTGTCGACACAGCGGTTGGCGACCCGGACGACATGGAACGGATCGGCGACCCGCACGACATGGTCAAGGTGCGGGCTGAGCCCCGCCCGGTAGCTCTCGGCCAGGTCGGTCGCGACGACGCCGATGCCACCGAGCCACGCCGGATCGGCTCCGGCACACCATCTCCGCAGGTCAGCGGCAGTGTTCCCCTGCAAGATGTCGATCACCTTGTGACGCTCGAGATCGACGAGGCCAGTCGCGTACAGCGTGCGGTGCGTGCGGTTCGCCTTCAAGAAGGAGGTCTCGTCGACACCGAGCGAGGAGACCTCGCCGACGCGGTCCGGGTCGTCGACAAGGGGACGGCCGTGCCGCTCGACGGCCGACATCACGGTCCACCAGCAGACCCCGAGCTCGTCGGCGAGCCCGCTCACGGGCCGTGCGAGCTCACCGACCTGGCGACAGGCCTCCTCGCCGACGCGTACGGTGAGCACGGCCCGCTCCGGTACGTGCTCGGAGGTCTCGGTCCAGGTGCGCGTCGGGCACTCGCGCATCCCACAGCGCCAGCGGCGCTTCGACCACACAAGGCGCGTCGGGCGACCGAAGCAGGCGAGATCCCGGATCTCGAGGCGCATGCGGTCGTGCGCTTCGGCCTTCACACCACATGCTGTGCACCACGCCGCGACGTCGAGCGTCTCGATCGAGATGACGACTTCCGACTCGGTCTCGTGCACACCAGTGATGCGGAAGCCGCGCAGTCCAAGGATCGCTTCCGCGAAGCCAGTACCGTCGTGCATGTCAGAGGTCCCTCCCGTTGATGTCGTCGAACAACAGCAACGATGGCGGGGCCTCTGGCCGCGTTGGTGGATGGTCGGTTAGCTCACGATCCCCACTTCAACGCGAAGCGCCTGTTTCGCTGAGCAATCCGCTGCCGGTCGCAGGACCACCACTCAGCCCTGGTGTGCCGGGCGAACTGCGAGGCGTGACAACTGTCACGAGGTCAGCGGGTGTTGTAAATCGGACGTTGAGGCACTGGTCACGAGGAGCGACGCAGCGACTGCTAGGTCCAGGATGTAGGTCGACGCATCGCCTAGCCCCACTTCGGTATACGAGGCGATTAGGCAATACGTAATAATGAACAAAGCCAGCGCACGCGTGGGACCTCGAGCTCTCGTGAGCGCAATCCCTAGCAGCACCAACAGCGAGAGACCGACGAGAATGTCCCCCACCAGCCCTTGGGTCTCGTATACGGCGAGCCAGCTGCTGTCGATCGACAACCCCTGAAAGGAGTCGTTCGAGAGCCCGAAGCCGAAGAGAGTTTGCGACTTCGTGCGTGGCGCGTTCACGAGTGCGTGCCACACGACCGTACGACCGCTCAAGTCGGTGAAGCTTGTCCCACTCTCTCCCCGCTCGAACCAGTGTGAGAGTACGGGTGCAAAGGCTACGGCGACGACTGCACCGGTCACCAGAACCACCGCCAAGGCACGTCGGACCCGGCGACGAGTGAGAAAGAGACTCAAGCCAGCGACCAAGATGCCGACCACCATGGCCACGAGGGCGGTCCGAGTGTGGGTGAGGATAAGTATTACCGCGGAGATACTTCCCAGAACGAGCGCTCGGTTGCGACTAATGAGGTGGCAGAACCACAACACGGTCGCAAGTCCGCCCGCCACGGCCGCATAATGAGCGAGCTGAGGGGAGACCACTGGCCACACTGCCCCAACGAGCCGCCCCGACCCAAGCGCCTTTCCCGGCGAGATGACGATGCCAATTGCCGACACGATCACGATACCCATCAAGCATCGAAACTGATTGCGCAGTATCAGCAAGTCGCTGCGACCCCACCACGGAGTCAACAACCACAAGGTGCTGAGGAAGCCGAGGAGCCGAAATGCCCGGTAGATCGAACCGAAGTGAAGTGTATCCAGTGTTGAGAGCAACGACAGGGCCGCGAGCAGGGTGAAGATAAAAAGAAACATGTTCGGCCTGATGACGGCGCGGCGATTGACGGATAGTGCGAGCACCAAGGCCATCCAGAGGGAAGCCTGCGTCATCAGCTTGCCTGCCGTATCGGAGACATTGATCACTGCCAGTCCCGGGACGTACGCGAGCACGTTGAAGAACAGCAAGGTCCAGACCGCTCCGATCCTCCTCCGTGCGGAACGCTCGGTCAGGTCCTCCTGGGCCGCTCCAGCGTGCGATTGAGCGAGGGTGTTCACGACCTGAACACGCTGGCAGGTTCGCCGTGCGCGCCTTGAGCCAGGGACTCATGGCGCATCGCCGATGCATCCTCGGTTGGCCGACCCAAACTCTCGTCGTCCCTGTCCGCTCCGACGACCAGAACCGAGTCGAGCTGACAACCCGCGGCGCGGATCATCTCCGCCGCAGCGCGCAACTTGACGGCGTTCGATCGTCCCGTCGACACGACCAGGACGACCTCGCTCGCCCAAGCAGCGAGTTGCGCGGCTCCGAGGGCCGGGTCGAGCGTTGCCAACACGAGTACAAGCTCCACCGAGCGTGACATCTTGTTCGGTCCGTCGCCGAACGGCGAGTCAAATGGTAAGCCGGCGGCGGTCTTTCCGTCCGCCGAATCCAACAGAGACTCATCAGGGGCAACCAACACCGAAATCGGCGTAACCGAACGCGGTCCTCTTTCGCCAACGGCTCGGCTTGGAGCATCACGGAGCAAGCGGGCGAGCAGGGCACCCTCAGAGAGGTCGATCACTCCTACGTGTGTACCCTCGTCCGCCAACCTACTGGCGAGGTATCCGACGAACACCGCTGAGGCCTCTAGGCTGTCGACCGCGACGACACCCAACGTCATCCGCCCGCCGGCCGGGCTCAGCTTCTTACGTAAGAATCCCGCCGATAACCGGACAGCTCTGTCGGGCTTGCGAAGTTGCCGCCGAAGCCGACGAAGACGCAGCCATCTTGGATTCCTGAATCGATGCACGCTGAGCTCGACAGGGGAATCGAGAACCGTCGCGAACTCTTCGCGCCGACGGACGCGATCTGACGTGATCGTGGAGACAGCCACCCAACCGAGCCCGAGAATCCAGCCGCCCAGGAGTCCGATGGCTCCGTCCTTCGCAAATGGCTTGAGGTGCGAGTGCGGGGCAAGCAGGCCCGGCTGCAGGATGGTGCTACCCGCATTGACAGATGCCGCCGAAGAGGCGTTTTGCTGGATCGTCTGGGCCAGCGCGGCCAGCTGGTTGCTCTCTGCGGCGAGTTCTGCTGCGAGCTCCACCCCCGATGAGGAGCCACGAACTGGACCTGCAGCGGCGATCTCCTTCCGCAAGGTGTCGATCTGCGACTGCAGCCCAGCCTCAGCGGCCTGGATCGACCTAGTCACGGCATCGGTCTGCCGCTCGAGCTGATGAGCGCGGACCAGGAGGAAGGCGGTCGCGACAGCGTTTACCTTGCGCACCGCGCCAGTTGCTGACGGCGCAGTGGCCTTGATTTGAAGCAACTCACTACTCAGCGAGAGCCCGCTGTACTGCGACAGCAGCTGCGCTGCCGTCTCGTGCCCACCAAGTTGGCGGACGGCCTGATCGGCGACGGCCTCGGTCTGGAGGAGCGTGACATCGTTGAGCATGGCGTCGACCGGGTTTAACGCAGGGTTGTGGCTCAAGTACAGCAGGGTCGTAGCCGAGTATCCGAGCGGCACAGCTATCGGTAGCGCTAGACCAACGGCGAGACCGACCGCGGCCGTGAGGAGCCATAAGCGGCGTCTTCGCCGCAGCTCGCGCACGATTGCCCGGATGCTGATGAGACCCTCCGTGAGCACTGCAGGGGCTTGTGACTCGTCCGAGTCGCCCTCACCGCGCTGCATGTGCTTAGAAGAATTGCCACTCAAGTGTTGCCCCACTTCGGGTCGAGACGCATGACGAGGACTGCAAATTACCGCTCGGATGCAGGAGCATCGTATCGGGTCCGCCACTTGGACGAGAAGCTCGCCAAGATCGTGCAACGCGCGCTGGCACCGAGTGCCAAGTCTCGCCGACAGCGCGTCGGGCAGGCTCAAACGATAGGCGAAGCTCCCATGGGCGTGCAGCCCGACGTGGGGGGCCACGTCGCGTCATCTGCCCCACCTTTACGCAAACCGCGCCGGTAATCTTCCTCTTGGCGTGCTCTCCCAGTTCTGTAACTGCCGACCCTGAACACCGTCAGCTCCTTACGAGGAGGTGGTGTTATCTCGTCTTTTCTCGGCGCAGTTCATGTGGCTGGGCGAATGATCAGGGTTATGATGCCGACGTCGAGGCACCTATCGGAAAGATCATCAAGTGCGAGGCGACCCGGAGCACGACAACCCAGCCGCAACCCACGACCATGCGTCTGGGACACGCGCGGTAGTGGGGCCCGACCGATCAGGTGCCCGCGAGTGGAAGCGCTTACACACCACCTCAACGCGGTGCTTGGCAATGCGTCGACGGGCTCGCATACACGAACTATTAGAACCTCTTCCCTCGGTTCATGTCGTTCGCGTTGTACGCATGCGATTCCTCGCAGTCGAAGAGGAGTGTCTCTATCCCTTTATTTTCAACAGCGGTACTTTTCTCTCCGAAGTGCCATCGGTACTCTTCTTGCTTGCCTCCTTCTTAGCTGATCTCTACCCGGACTCGACCGCCGCCAGGCGCGATCCTCGTCGCCGTCTGGGCTGCCTGCGATGGGCGAAGCACCGCGATGTGTCCGAGGGTACCCCGATGCACTCAATCGAGTGCTCGTTGATGCCTGCGAGGCAATCGGGCGTCTCTCGATCGATTCGCCCTCTCTCGGCCCATGTCCCATCTTCGACGCGACGATCATTCGGCTGTCGGCTGTGAGGCACGAACCGGGGGGGGCGTCGAGTCGAAGGAAGCGACGCGGCAGGATTGAGTTCGGCAACGTCGGGGGTTTGCTCGGAATGACCCCAGATGCCACTCGGCGGGCTGGCATCACAATGGCGGACCAATGTGTCGCATCGGCGTCCAACTTTGTGGTCGGCGTGTTTGTTGCCCGCATCGCTGGAGCTGCCGGGCTCGGCGCCTTCTCGCTCGCCTACGCCTGCTGGATCCTGATGACCAACGTGCACCGATCGCTCATCACCGATCCAATGGCAATCACCAATGACGCTCGGAAGCAGGAGAGGGAAACTACGCTCAGGCGGGGATTCGCGGCGGAGATAGTTCTTGGCCTTGCCGCGACCGTCGTGTTCGCGATTGCAGGCGCCTTCTTGTACTTCCTTGGGCAACGCACGTTCGGGGTTGCGATGCTGGCGATGGCGCCGTGGATCGCCTGCCTTGACCTGCAGGACTATTGGCGGTGGATCGGTTTCATGCAGGGAACGCCCACCAAGTCGCTTCTCAATGACACAGTCTTCGATTGTGCGCAGGCCATAGCGTTCGCCGCGGTGTTCGTGACTGGCTCTCAGTCGGTGTTTGCGGTGGTTTCCGCATGGGGTTTTGCGGCGATGGTTGCCACGGTCTACGGCCTGCGACAGTTTGGGGTCCGGCCGAGCCTCAAGGGCGGTCTGTCGCTGCTGAGAGAGCGGTGGCACATGAGCAAGTGGCTGGCGGGATCAGCCTTGACGGGTTGGGGCGGGTCGCAACTTTATCTCGTCGTCGTCGCAGCGATTCTGGGGCCGGCAGCTCTTGGCGGTCTGAAGGCAGCACAGAACCTTGTGAGCGGGCCAACCTCGGTCGTCATTCATGCAGGCGGAAGCTTCGGGCTCCCCGAGGCCGCGCGTGCTCTCGAAGACCGAGGATGGCCGGGTCTACGACGGGTCTCCTGGCTGATCTCAGGCGCAGGCCTCATGAGTATCGGCGTATTCGGGACCATCGTCCTCTTCGCTGGCAGAACCCTGCTCGGTGTGATCTACGGTCCGTCCTTCGCACAGTACGAGCCCGCAGCGCAGCTGTTTGCAGCGGCGTTCGTGATCACCGGGTTCGGACTTGGGCCTATTCTCGTGTTGAAGGCGACGAAGCGGACCCGGGCACTGATGCACTGGAACGTTGCCACCCTGATTGTTACGTCCCCGTTGGTGGCGATTTTCGCGATCGCCTGGCAGGTTACCGGAGCGGCTGCCGGACTAGTCGTCAGCGGGCTCTTCTCCCTTGCCCTTCTGCTCTACTACCAGAGATCCGCCCGCAAGGTGGCGCAAGAGACACCAACCTACCCTGTCACGGGCGCTGACTCAGTCACAGAAATTCGGTCGTAGCGCAACCCGCTCGTCACCATGGAGACGAGGAGACCCGTTCGTCCTCTTGCTTGAACGACCCACGGAACAGGGCAGGTTCATGTAGGGCGCCACTCCTGGAGCTACCGGCGTTCGGACAACCGACGCGGCTGAAGGTGGAACAGAGTGTGAACCGCCCCGATCCGTCTGGACACCCGGACCGTCATGCCCCGAGTATGCTCCGCTGTGCCCCTTGTTCACGGTGGGCGTCCTCTGGCGCGTGATCCCGCACCCGAAGTCTGGGAGAACCTGTGAGCTCATCTGACAACATCGCTATCCTCCTTTGTCGGAACTGCGAGCCTGGAGCCGGCTCGGAAGGTGGCGTCGGTTGGCTGTGGGCGAAGGCAGCTACCGAGGTGGCGAGTGTGATTCTGGTGACCCACGCAAATCAGAGGAGCAAGCTAGACCCGGCTATCGCTGAACTCGGATTGAACATCACTGTGGAATACGTGGAAGACACGCGAGTCGCTCGCGCATTAGGGCGGGGCAATCACCTCGGTGCAATTGCTTATATTATTTGGCAGGCGCGATCTGGTGCCGTAGTACGGCGTTATGAGCGGTCACACAAGGTGGGAGTGGTTCACCACCTGACTTGGGCCTCGGACTCGCTACCCTCGGCGCTGTTGGCCTCGAGGGCTCCAATCAGAGTCTGGGGACCGGTCGGCGGCTCAACGAGGACGCCCTTCAGCCTCTACCGCTACCTCAGCCTGCGGGGAAAGGTTAGCGAAGTGTCTCGTGACGTCGTCAACGGAACGATGCGCCTTGTCTGGGGCACGCTACTTGACCGCCACGCGACGCTCGTTGTCGCTCTCAATCATGATGTCGTCGCCCGCTGGAAGGGTGGCCCGACGCCTGTCGTAGTGGCATCTAACACTGCGTTGGAATCCTCCGAACTCGCCTCCGAAAGCGCAGGCGTGCCAGCATTTGCTCCAGATCGCCGCCGCACGGCGCTATTCGTCGGCCGGTTGATCCCGTGGAAGGGACTCCTTCTAGCGCTGGAAAGCCTGCGATACGCGCCAGACTGGCACCTCGTGGTCTTCGGCGATGGCTACGAGAGAGCAACGGCGACGGCGAGAGCGCATCGAATGGGTGTCTTGGACCGGGTCGACTTTCGGGGCCAAGTCGAGCGTTGCGAGGTCATGTCCGCCTTTCGTGATGCGGACGCGCTCCTGTTCCCTAGCTTCCACGATTCCTCGCCGTGGACGGTCGGCGAAGCTTCCGCGCTCGGGTGTCCGGTCATCTGTTTGGACATGGGAGGACCACCCCTTCAGGCGGGGCCTAACGGCTACGTGGTGCCCGCCAAGCCAGGGGCGACGCTCGCCCGGCGGATTGGCCAGCGCCTTCAGAGCCTTGACGGCCGCGGCCAGCCACACGACTCGCTGACCGCCGAGCGGTTGCCTGACCTTCTCCAGTCTTGGTACAGCGGGTTGCACGGTGACTAAGAGATGTCACCTTTGCATGGCAAGGTCAGGCCCTACGCATCAGCACTAGCGACGAGGCACGGTCGCAGGAGCATGCGGAGGTGACCCCCTAGAGCGAGATTCCGACTCTGAGGCCGTGCGCTATCGTCGTCCACCGCGACGGGTGCTCGTCGCCCTACTCAGCGACCACCGTACGGGCAGCCTGCTCTCACACAAGGGCGGGAGCGGCGAGGGATCCGGGGCCGATTCAATCGTTATATTGTTGAGCCAATGCAGTATTCGCTGTCTTTGCCTGGTGCCCATGCCATGAATTGGATCACGGCGATCTCGAGCGACCCACACCGACCTTGCAAGGAATCGTCAAACACGGCGATGCTGCCGACGACGCGACGAACGGCAGCGTCGATCTCCGGTTGACGCTGCCGGCGGCCGAGACCTTGACCCAAGAAGAGGCGGAGCGTGCAAGAGCAAGTTGTAAGCCTAAAAAACGTTATTCGAATAATCCGCCGGCGGCCACGGATTCTCGTGGCTCTCTCGCTTGTTGGTTGCATGGTCGGTCTGGGGTACGTGCTGCTCGTGCCCGCGATGTCGTCTGCTACCTCGCTAGTTCTTCTGTCGCCGTCCGGCACAACAATCACGGGTCAACCCACCCAAGACGTGAACACCGACGTCGAGGTTGTCCTCAGCGAGGCCGTGCTTGGCCCCGCCGCGCGGGCCGCAGGCATCACACAGAGCTACGCCGAGCTGCAACACCAGATCTCCGCGGTAGCTGTAACACCTGACCTACTCCAGATTACGGCGCTGGCGAAGACACCTCACCAGGCGGAAGCAGTCGCCAACCATGTGGCCGAGAGCTTTGTCCAATATTCAGCTGGCTCCGCCGTGCTGGCTAACGACGTGGTCTTGGGGCTGGAGAGGGAAGCCTCTGATCTCCAGCACGAGGTCAACGCCACCGAGGCTGAGATCAAGACAACCACGGCTCGTTTACAGAAGGAAGGGCCGACGTCGTCACAGGGGCAAAGTGATACCAAGCTGCTCAGTGACCTGAGCGGAGCAGCTCAGAGCTACCAGCTGCAGCTGGACGTCGTCCAGAACGAGATTGCGCAGGACAAGCTGGACAGCGGGAGCGTAGGCGCGACCTCCCAGGTGCTCGAAGCCGCCAACATCGCGACTAGTCCATCGCGCCTTCGGATGCCCGAGTACATCGCCCTCGGCATCCTCGGCGGCCTGCTAGTTGGCGCCTTCCTCTCATACGCAACCGGACGCCGTGATCGACGGCTTCGTAGCCGTGAAGGCATCGCTGCAGCCACGGGGGCCTACGTGTTGCAGTCACTACCGTCTGTACGCCGAAGGAAGGCAGATGACTGGCTCGCGATGTTCGAGGAGTGGGTGCCCAGTGTCTCCGAAAGGGCTCGGCTCCGCCGATTGCTTGGGGCACTTGGCTTCTCGTTGACTGACGCGCCATTCCAGCACGCCTTGCCCTCCGCGTCGGGCAGCGAACCATCTCAGGAACTCTTGTCGTGGTCAATTGGCGGGTCGGACATCGATATCATAGTGGTCGCGCTAGCAGGCGATCGGGCCTCTCTCGGCGTTGCCCCGGAGATCGCCATCTTCGTTGCACTTCAGGGTGTTCCCGTTGAATTCGTGGTCGCGAGCGAAGACGATTCGGTAGAGGCGATGAGGTTGGCGTGCGCGGCGCGTGTTCGCAAGCAAGAAGGGCCACGGGAGAGGTTGATCACTCGCGACGCTCCGGCCGATTCCGATCTCGGCAGGCGGACGATCGTGACGCTCGTGGTGATTGATCCGTTGAAGGTCGACCGCGCGGAT
This sequence comes from uncultured Acidimicrobiaceae bacterium, assembly GCA_963801185.1. Lineage (GTDB taxonomy): Bacteria > Actinomycetota > Acidimicrobiia > Acidimicrobiales > Bog-793 > Palsa-601. The sequence goes on from CAWDDW010000001.1 coordinate 98,587, forward strand.
TGGAACAACAGCGGGCCAAACCACGGGACCAGGGCGAATGAGACCGTGTTGGCTGTGTCGGCTGGCTACGCTCTGCCGGATGAGCTTGCTGGTGTAGCCGAGGTTCTCCTGGGTTATCACTATCCAATCAGCGGCATCGTGGTCGTGGATCCCGACCCAGCCGACGAGACCACAGGCGGAGCGCCTGAGAGCAGGGCCCGTCATGCTCGAGGCATGGGTATTCCGGAGGAATCGCCCGATAGGCTGCTCGACTGAGTCGACCGATATCACGGAGCCGCAACGCGTGTCACTGCTTTCGACCGGCGTCTTACACTCGCTTACGTTATGGTCGCCGCTTCAACGCGGATAGCGCTCAAACATCCGCGCGTCGTCTACGTAAAGCCAGTGCTCGCGGTGCAGGAATGCCAGTAGCGCTTGCTCGTGCCAGCCCGATACCATTGCGGGCTGATGGCAGATCAGCCGCCCTCTCGGCCCCTCGAGACCACTGTGGCCGGTCTCGAATCGCGTGCTCGGACCGTTCTACCAACGAGTGACTCGTTCGTGGTGGGTGCGTCGTTGCCGCGAGACGACTCCTCGTTCAAGGAGCGCTATCGACGAATCAACGACTCACGAGGCGGCGGGTTCCTCTACTCGAGAGTTGTCAGCGAACGCGGCGGAATGATCATCGCCGCGATCAGTGAACCGTTGGGTGTGCACCCCACGGTGCTGACCTTCGCGAATCTAGTCTTCGGCGTGACAGGCAGTCTGGTGGTGACGCTGGGGGCCGGCGCACGTGCCATCTCCGTCACTGGATTTGTCGGACTCGTCCTTTGGCAGCTTGCCTACTGCTTCGACTGCGCGGACGGCCAGCTCGCGCGGGCGACCGGCAAGACAACGCCAGGTGGTGCCGTCTTGGACCCACTCATCGACGAAGTGGTTCAAACGTCTGTACTCGTTGCCTTGATCAGCGTCATTGTTCATTTCAGTCATCCACCAATATGGGTAGTGGTCGTTATCGTAGCGGCATGGTGGATCAACTTCTTCATCTTCCTTCTCAAGACGAACGACGAAAGTGCGGTACCTTCCCTGCTTCCATCACTCTCCTTTGCCATCCAAAGCGTCAAGCTAATCCGCGATTATGGCTTCCTAGCTCTGGTACTCGGTGCATGGGTGACGTTTGTTCCGAAAACGCTTATCTACCCGGTTGTGGCTATCACGGCCATTAACGTGCTACTGTCAGGTGGAACCATGGTGAAGGCAGCTCAAATGAGCTTTCGAGCGACGGCCAATTATCCCCGCAGCAGTGCCAAAGAACGGGTGCCGTGAATCACCCTGTCCTCGGCGTCGCCGTCCGCCCACATCGTCGGTCTTTCGCGACGGGGGAGGGAGATCGAGCTAGGGCTGAAATCGATGATCTTGATGGCCACGCCTACGGAAGGCTACGTAAATGGTGATTCAACCTACGATGACTAACTTCAAAGTCGATGTGACGATTCTGAGTTCGCAGAAGGGCTTAGGTCTTCCACCGAGACTATCGTTGGTGTTGGCGAATCCCCCCATGCAGTCTTGAATAACGCGGAGCGCGATCCCGTGATGCTGGCGGACTCTTCCCGTTGTGAAGAAGGTGACTATCTGTTTAAGTTCGAGGACGAGAAGTTGCTAATGTATGGTAAGGATCTTCGCGGAGCTGATATATCGGGGGAGTACGTCGGGATAGCGATGATTAGGCGAGAGTTTCAAAATATCTTTCTTGGTAAACTCCAGTCGCTTATTGATGCGCAGCAGCATTCGCTATGGTGGGAGGATGTTCTCTACTCGCTGATAGCCGAAGAACGAGACGTGTATGTGAAGGATATAACAGGTTTATTTTGGTCGGAAATAGACTTTATCGAAGACTACAGGAGGATTACTGAATACAGGCATGAGAGCGGTGCCTCACGAGCTTCACGTGTCGGTCCGTAGCGATGCCAAGATGTTCCAAGGCCGCGCATGGCCGACGGTAGCGCTGGAGTGGCCGGGATCGTGGTCGATAGATAGAGACGTGCCTAGACTGAATGAGCGCGTCCGGGTGGACCGGTGCGTGGGACCAGACGAGCGGTGAGGGAGTTTTCGCCGACTGACGGGTGAGGGAGTGCGGGTGAGTGAACTAGAGACGGCCTCGAGTAATGGACGAGGTGATCTCCGGCGCTTCCTTAGGGAGACGGCGGGGCACGTGAGTATGAGTTTAAATGTGGGGAGACGGTGGTCAAGGGCTGAGCGGCAACCTGAGACACCGGTATCGCTCGACAAGCTTTCCCTGAATGCGATCATACCGACCTGGTGCGAGGAGGACATTATCGCTTCAACTGTCGCGAACGCTTTCACGCAGGGTTGCCAACGCGTCTTCATCGTTGATAATGACAGTCCTGACGGCACAACTGCGGAAGCGAGGAAGGCCGGGGCCGAGATCGCGTGCGTCTACCATACGGAGTACTGGCTGGAGTCTCGGAAGAGGGCCGAGATTGTTGAGGTAATGCAGGCTGCGTGGAGAGACAGCGGGGCAGACCACGTTTGGTGGATGCTGTGCGACGCTGACGAGTTTCCGCACGGTCCCCAAGGACTCACCATCGCCGAGTACCTCTCAACTCTCGATCGCCGCTTTCGAGTAGTCGGCGCTCGCGTCTTCAATCACTTCCCGTCGGGTGAACCCGCGAACGTCCCCGGGCGCCATCCTCTGGAGTTTCAACCGCTGTGTCAGGAGGTGAGAGTGGCCTGGTGTTCGCTGCGCCATTGGAAGCATCCACTCATCCGTTGGGACGCTGACGGCATTCCAATCTGGCCAAAGTTCGGGTTTCACAGCGTCGAGGCGAACGCTCGCGTGATCGAACCGGTTGAGGGCATCTATCTTCACCACTTTCAGTACCGCGAGCGAGATGCCACCGTGGAGCGACTTCGGAACCTGTGCGGAGCGCGGGGTGAGGAGCCTGCTCGCTCTTCGGTAATCGACTCATGGGGTCGGGTGGGCTCGGATGCGCAGGCGCGATACGCAAACCTCGAGGATCTCTACGCAGGTCGGTGGACTCAGGTCGAGCGGCCGACGGTCTGGGGGCGGAAACGGGGTGTCCAACCAAGGCCTTGGAAGGACCAAGTGCCGGCGATCGATGTCGCCGTGGCGAAGTGGTACATCTAGGTGTAGGGCGAGTCCCGCATGTGCCTGTTCTCAGCGATCGCTGGTCTTCTCCAGGATGGGATCGGAACTTTCGGCACAGCGGCGACCTCTGACGATGCGCTTCGCGTGACCCAGATACCTCTCTCCGATTCAAGCAGGCGATCCTCGATCTCTCGTTGTTTGCGTCGATAGGGCTTGTTGGGTCCGGTGGATAGCGCCCGTGCAGAGAAGTAGGATGACTACTGATGCGAGGGAGCGGAGTGGTCCTGGGCGGCGATTCCGTGGCGGCCCCCGATGCGAAGTCGACAGTTCGGCTACCACTTACAACCGGCTCCTTGATTCATGAGAGTTCTCTTGAGTAGCTCACCAGCACGCCGGGACGGATTGACGCTCACACGGCGAAGTGGCTTCTCGCGCCCCGGAATTCTCCTCGATCGGGACGGCACGATCATCGTCGACCATGGATACGTCGGCTCGGTCGAACGCGTGGAGTTCATCCAGGGGGCACCGGAAGCGATCGCTGAGTTCAATCGGGCCAAGATCCCAGTCGCTGTAGTGACGAATCAGGCCGGTGTCGCCCGAGGGTTGTACGGCCTCGACGACGTCGAGCTGGTGCACGACCACATCGCCGACCACCTGGCTCAGCACGGGGCGCACGTCGACCTGTTCCTCTACTGTCCGTACCATCCCGACGGGATCGTGGAGGCCTTTGCTCGCTCGAGCGAGGATCGTAAACCTAGGCCGGGCATGGCCAAGGCTGCGGCTGAGGCGCTCAACCTGGATCTCAGCTCGTCCTGGGTCGTCGGTGATCGACCGGAGGATATAGGGCTCGCGGCCGCCGTGGGAGCGTCAGCGATCTATATAGGACATGGCGTCGAAACGCGTGCTGGTGTCTGGTCGTTTCCGAGCCTTGCCGCTGCGGCTTCGTTCATCCTGGAGCGAATCTCGCTATGAGCTCCCACCGCGATTCCCGGACCCCTGTTCCACCGGCCCTGCGCACGCCACCGAAGTTCCCCATCAGGCGCTATGACAGCGCGGGCTCGTACCTCGACGAATACATCAAGGAGTCCGCCCGGGCGGCAAGCTCGATCGCACCGGTAGAGCTCGACCGGGCTGCTGCGATCCTGCTCGAGGCGTACGCGCGCTGTACTGGCGTCTTCTCGTGCGGGAATGGGGGATCGGCGTCGATCGCGAACCACCTTCAGTGCGACCACTTGAAGGGGATACGGACGGAGACGGACCTGTCGCCCCGCGTCGTAAGCCTTAGCAGCAACATCGAGCTCCTGACCGCGATCGCGAATGACATCACCTTCGAAGACGTCTTCGTATACCAGCTGCAGTCGCAGTCCCGGCCAGGCGACGTGCTCGTCGCCATCTCGTCATCGGGTCGCTCGCCGAACATCGTCCGGGCCCTTGCGTGGGCACGCGATCACGACCTCCGCACGATCGCCCTCACCGGCTTCGACGGAGGGGATGCCAAGGCGTTGGCAGAGGTCTCCATCCATGTCGACTGCGCAAACTACGGCGTCGTCGAGGACATGCACCAGGCCGTCATGCACGCTTTGGCACAGTACATCCGGCAGTCGCGTATGACGGTGGACGTAATCTCGTCAACTACATTCTGAATCATGGCAGCCGCAGAGGCGGAGCGAGGTGTGACGCAAGGTCACCGCGCTCCCATGATTCCGGAGCGAAGTCGGCAGGATCACATGCGCGTGGCGATCAACCTGTTGACCGACGACCCGGCCAACCCCTCGGGTGCCCACTGGTTCTGGACCCGCGTGATACCCGAGATGGCGGGGCGCCTCGAGTCCGGTGAAGAGCTGCACCTGCTCGTGAGCCCGAAGTCGCGGCACCTGCACCAGGACTACGGGCCGAATGTCTCATTCATCACCTATCCGTGGTCGAACGAACGGCGCAACCTGCGTACGCTCAGCGAGCACCTCTACTCGCCCGTGCGATTGCCGCTCAGTCACATCGACGTCCTCAACACCCTGATGGCACCGCTTGTGAACCCCACTTGGTCGCTCGTCATCCACATGAAGACGATGCACGCTTTCACAGCTCCCGATTCGGTCGCGCCATTGGCTCGCGCCTATCGTCGAATGAACTACCCCCGCTCCGCCCGACTCGCGGACGCGATCATCATCAACTCAATGAGCTTGCGCTCCGAGATCGACCAGTATCTGCGGGTGGACCCTCGCAAGCTTCGGCTGATCTATGAGGCGGTCGACCACGACCTTTTCAAGCAGGGCGACGCGTCTGCGGCTCGCGCCCTCGTGGCATCAGCCGGCGTCACGAAGCCATTCGTCCTCTTCGTTTCCTCGCTCTGGCCGTACAAGAATTGTGACGGGTTGCTTCGGGCCTGGGCTCGAGCCAGGGACGGTCTCGGCGACCGTCAACTGGCGATAGTCGGTCCGGGACGTGACGAAAAGTATGTCGCTCAGCTGCACGCTCTTGCCGAGGAGCTCGGAATCTCAAGCGATGTCGTGTGGGTAGGGGGCGTCCCCCTCGAGGAGACCGCCCGCTTCTACCAAGCGGCCGACGTCTTCGTGTATCCCTCATTCACCGAGACCTTTGGGCTTCCAATCCTTGAGGCAATGGCATGCGGCTGCCCGGTCGTGACCTCAGACAGGAGCGCCATGCCGGAGATCGCCGGTGGAGCGGCAGTCCTCTCCGACCCCACTGATCCGGCCTCCATCGCCCGCGCGATCGTCGATGCGGTCGGGTCTGGAGCTGGGCGCCTGCGCGAGCAGGGACTCAAGCGGGCCCGCGAATTCACATGGAGTGCGACTGCCGCCTCCACCCTGGACGTATACCGCGAGGTCGCCGAGCGCCGGCGGGCTCGAGCTCGATGAAGATCCTCGTCACCGGGGGCGCTGGGTTCATCGGCTCACACACGTGCGACCGGTTGCTCGCGCTCGGGCACGACGTATTCGTCCTCGACGCCCTCACTCCGCCGGTCCACCGGGGCGGCGCGCCCGCGTACCTCAGCCGGGAGGTCGAGTTCTACGAGGGCGACGTCTGCAACCGAGACCTCGTGAGGAACCTCCTTCGCCGCGTCGACGCCGTCTACCACTTCGCCGCCCACCAGGACTATCTGCCCGACTTCTCACGATTCTCCGACGTGAACGTCGTCTCGACAGCCCTGCTCTACGAGATCATCGTCGCCGAGCGCCTCGATCTGGCCCGCGTCGTGGTGGCCTCATCGCAGGCGGCCATGGGTGAAGGGCTCTACCGGTGCGTGATCGACGGTGAACAGCTCCCCGGTATGCGCCCTGAGACGGCTCTAGCAGCGGGTCAATGGGACATTCCTTGCCCCGCGTGCGGCGGACCTCTCGAGATGGAGTCGACACCGGAACGAGTATCCAATCCGCAGAACGCGTACGGCATGTCGAAGCTCGGCGAGGAGATGGTCGCCGTCAATCTCGGGCGCCGCTACGGTATCCCGACCGTCGCCCTCCGCTACAGCATCGTCCAAGGCCCGCGCCAGTCAGTCTTCAACGCCTACTCGGGCGCCTGTCGCATCTTCTGCTTGAGTTACTTGCAGGGCGTGGCTCCGACCCTCTACGAAGACGGTGCGGCGATCCGGGACTACGTCAATATCGACGACGTGGTGGACGCCAATATTCTTGTCTTGGAGGACGACCGCGCCACCGGGCGGGTCTTCAACGTCGGAGGCGGCCAGCCGGTCACGACCCGCGAATTCGCGGACATCGTGATGCACCAGTACGGCTCAGGCCAGCAGGGCATGGTGACGGGTGAGTATCGCTTCGGCGACACGCGCCACATACTCTCCGACATCGCTGCCCTCGGTTCCCTCGGGTGGACGCCGCGGCGCACTCCTGTGGAATCGGTGGCCGCATACGCAGCCTGGCTCGACGGCATCCAAGGCCTTGATGGGGTCCTGGCCGAGGCGAACGCCCAGATGCGAGCCCTTGGGGTCGTCCGGAAGGCCGGAGGGTGAAGGCCTTCCTCCTCGCGGCCGGGGTCGGCAGCCGCCTGAGGCCGATCACCGACACGATCCCGAAGTGTATGCTGCCGATCGGCGACCGACCCTTGCTCGACATCTGGTTGGACGCCTTTGAGCACTCGGGCGTCGACGAGGTTCTCGTCAACCTTCACCACTTACCGGGCGTCGTAGAGCGCCATATCGGCGCGCGCAGTTCACCCCCGGCGGTCCGGACGTTCTTCGAGCCGGAGCTGCTCGGCAGCGCCGGCACTCTGTTTGCAAACCGTGATTGGGTCGCTGGCGAGGAGCTGCCTCCTCGTGTGCAACGCGGACAACCTCACCGACTTCGACCTGCGGTCACTCGCAGACTTCCATCGAGCGACCGGCGCGATCGCCACGCTGACGGTGTTCCGCTCCGAGCAGCCGTCCGCTGGCGGCGTCGTCGAGCTCGACGGGACGGGTCAGGTCGTAGGTTTCGTGGAGAAGCCGCGCGAACCGGTTAGCGACTTGGCGAACGCCGGCATGTATGCCTTCCACCCGAGCGTGCTCGACCAGATCGGTGGACCGCCGCCGAAGGACATCGGCTACGACCTGCTCCCGCGCCTGGTGGGCCGGGCAAGAGCGATGATGGTCGACGGTTACTTCCGCGACATCGGCACCGCCGATGCCTACCAGCGGGCGCTCGAGGAGTGGCCCGCGAGGGCGATGCGATGATCATCACCCAGACGCCTCTGCGCATCGGGCTGGTGGGCGGCGGGACCGACCTACCCGACTACTACAGGGAGCACGGCGGCCGAGTCCTCAACTGCGCCATCGACAAGTACGTCTACGTCATCGTGAAGGAGCGCTTCGACGACGAGATCTACGTGAACTACTCGAAGAAGGAGATCGTGTCGCGCGTCGAGGACCTCGAGCACGAGCTCGTCAGGGAGGCCATGGCGATGACCGGCGTGCGACAGGGAGTCGAGATCACCACACTGGCAGACATTCCTTCCAGCGGATCTGGTCTCGGGTCCTCGTCCGCCGTGACTGTCGGCTTGCTGCACGCGTTGTTCGCGTATCAAGGCCGCCAGATGTCTGCCGAGGAGCTCGCGGAGCGGGCATGCACGATCGAGATCGACCGGTGTCGCAAGCCAATCGGCAAACAGGACCAGTACATCGCCGCGCTCGGAGGCATCCGCGACATCCGCTTCGGGCCCGGCGATGGCGTAGTCGCTGAAGAGCTAGGGCTCTCTGTGACCGAGCGCCGGAGCCTGCAGCAGCAGATCATGCTCTTCTACACGGGCGTGACGAGGAGCGCGGATTCGATTCTCCGCGAGCAGAACGCCAACGTCGCTGACACCCGTCCCCAGCTCGATATCCTTCGCGACCTTGCGGGTGTGGCCGTCGAGCGACTGTGCAGCGGCGACGTGGACGGGGTGGCGGCCGCGCTGCAGCAGGGTTGGGCGGCCAAAAGGAAGCTGGCCCAGGGCGTGTCCAACGACGAGATCGACGTTGCGGTCGCTCGGGCGCTCGGCGCGGGAGCGTCGGGCGCGAAGGTGACCGGTGCCGGTGGCGGTGGTTTCCTGCTGGTCATGTGTCCGATCGAACGCCAATCTGCCGTGCGCCAGAGCTTGGCAGAGATGCGGGAGTTGCCAATCAAGCTCGACCGGCAAGGCTCACGCGTCGTGTTGAACGTGATGCGCGACATCTGGAGCTGACGCCGTGAGCACGGTCGCGACCGAGGCGCACTCACCCGGGCGGCGGCATCAAGCCCAGGCGAGCGTGACGAACAGTTCTCCGGCTGGCAACCACCGTCCGTTGAGCTCGGCGAGCGGCCCGAAGGATCGGGCCGCCAGACCGCCTGTGGCGACGACGCTGAAGGGTAACCCTCGCAGGTCTGCTGCCGGCAGGATCGGTCGAACCACGATTTCGCGCGGGTCGACGTCATCCAGATCCTCATCGAGTGCCGTGCACCAGGCCTTGAAGGCGGCCTCTTTGGCCGACCACAGCCGAGTGGCGAGCTGGTTCTGCAACGTGCCGGCGTATCTGAGCAGGGAGGCCTCCTCCTGGCTCATGACGCATGTTGCATCCGGCGCAGGAAGTGCGGCCTCGCTCTCGATGTCAAGGCCAAGGGCATTCCTCGGCGGCGCCGGGGCGACGGCCGCGACGGCGATTCCGGCGGCGTGAGCTATGGAGCCGAGGAACCCTGCCGGCCAGCGAGGGCGGCCCCTCGGACTTCGCGCGACCGTTCCGTTTGGTGCCCCGGCCGCCTCGCAGGCTCGCCGGGCCGCTTCGGTCCCAGCCTCTCGTTCCGCCGCGCGGCCAGCGCCGCTGATCTCGACGGCCGCTCCCAGCGCGCAAACAGCGCTGCCGAGGAGGGAGAGCTCGTCCTGGACGAGACTGCAAGCGGTTCCCGACGCGGTAGAGACGCTGCCTCCGGCTACCACTCAGCGACCTCGGGCGAGGCGGCAACCTCGAGGTCAGCGCTGTCGAGATAGGGGGATACAGCGGCGGCGACCTCCGCGACGTGCTCGGCCAAGAACATGCTCTGATGGCCTCCTGGGACCTTGACCGTGTCGAGGCGACCCTCGATGTATTCGTCCCAGCCGTAGGTGGGTTTGTGAACCGCGAGGTCGACGGCCGCTTTGACGAGCAGCGCGTTGGTTGGGTATCGGCGAAGGACGTACGCAGACACGATCGCGGCAAAGGGATGCTCGAGATTGACGAGCCCGATCTTCTCGACGTCCAGGTAGACCTCGGTCAAGGCTCGTTCTCTGCTGGTCAGCTGGCGCAAGTGCAGATGCAGCGCCGCGCGACTGGCCTTGTGACGTACCCACGGTTCAACCGTCCTGGGCCCATCGCGCAGGGCAGTGCGGGTGGCCCGCACTAGCTGCAGGGTTTGTGGCAGGTAGAAGTCGGTTGGAAGAGGCGTATCGAAAAGCACCACGAGCGCCGTGGCTCGTCCCGACTCGGCGAGTTGGCGCGACATCTCGAGCGCCACGATCCCACCGCCCGAGTAGCCGGCAAGTAGGTACGGTCCAGTTGGTTGCAAGGTCTCCAGCGCCCCCACATAGCGGGCTGCCATCGCTTCGACCGACTCGTCGGGTGGCTCTGTCCCGTCCGCCCCGGTGGCTTGGAAGGCGTAGACCGGCCGGTCGTCGGGGAGGTTGCGTGCGAAGCCCCATAGATTCATGACGTTGCCGCCGGCGCCGTGGACGACGAACAGCGGGCGCTTCGTTCCCGACTTTCGCATGGGCACGACAATCGCCGCCGTAGGCACTCGGACAGAGGACGCCGTGCCAGCTTGTCGCAAGGCCGCCCCGCTTTCCACATCGTGCGCAGGCGTCAGTGGTTCCTCCAACCCACCTTCCTGTTCTATGAGCGCGGCGAGGGCTCGCACGGTGGGAGCGTCGAAGAGCGAAGCGATCGGGAGCCGGACTCCGACCTCGCGAGAGACGCGGGCGAGAAGGCGGATAGCGATCAGAGAATGTCCGCCCAGTTCGAAGAAGTCGTCGTCGAGCCCGACGGGGACACCGAGAAGGTCCTCCCACCAGCCCTGGAGGCGGGTTGCGAGCCCTTCATCGCTGGCACCGGGTGTCGGGGCTCGTTCCTGTGCGATCTCGGGCTGGCTGAGTAGATCAAGGTCGACGCTCGAGACGATGACGTGCGACAAGCCGCCGGCCAGCGCGCGGTCGAGCGCCTCCGGACCGTCATCGGGCCGGATGCCGAGCTCATCGGCGAGGTCGAGGAGAGAATCGGACTGGTGGTGTGACGTTGACCCCTCCGCTGGGAGCTCGCTGTCGAAGTGCAAGGGACCCTCGAGCGCCGTCAGCGCGAGGTCTCGTATGTCGAGAACGCCGACACCGGACCGATCGGAAAATCTCAGTTGTGCGGTCGCTCCGTCGTCTGTGGCGACCACCTCTACCTCGACCAGCACCTCGTCGGGCAGTTCGCCAGCCTGGGCGATGCTGCCGTATCGCACCGGCACGTAGAGAGCCTCACCGCGGTCCGGGGCAAGGCTTACTGCCACCGCCGTGGCGACGTCGACAAGGGCAGGGTGTGCTCGCCAAGCGGCGGCCTCGCCACGATAGGGCTCTCCGAGGCGAAGCCGTGCTCTGGCGACTCTGCCGTAGCCGTTGGGGAGGTCGTGCACCGTCAGCGCCGTGGTCACCGACCAGCGAGGCCCGAATCGGAGCCGACGGGAGGGCCGAGCGAGCAGTTCGGTTGTCGCAGCAGTGGAGAGGGCGGAAGCCAACGGGAAGCTCTCGAGATCAGGGCCGATCTCTCTTGCTTCGAGCTCGGTCACTGGCGTGGCGATCGCCTCGCTCGACGGCAACCACTCGCGGCCTGATGCGTCCTCGGCGTCGAGATGGATGAGGTGTCCGCCTTCGTGCGCCGGCTCAATCGTGAGACGCAGCGCCACGCGGGCGCCATCGGGCACGGCGACCGGCGCGAGCAAAGTGAGATCCTCGAGCACGAACGCGCCGATACCTGAGGACTCCAGTCCACCCATGTGAAGGGCCAGATGGCCGCTGCCAGGCAGTGCCCGCGTGCCGTCGTCCAGGCGATGCTCGGCCACCAGCCAGTCCTCAGCCGCGAGCTTCCCCGAACAGCTCGACCGCGCCGTCACGGCGGGTGCGACGACGGCTGAACACCGGATGGTCGACGGGCTCTTCGCCGTCTCCGAGGCGCAGCCGGCGAAGGGCGTCCGCCGCCATCCCCGTCCCCGCCCACACGCCGAAGTCGACAGTGACGACACGAGTAGGGCCAGCCTGCCCAGCGAGGGCGCCGAGCACCGCGCCGGCAGCGACATAGCTCGCCTGCCCGGGCGGTGCGAGGTAGGTCGACGTCGACCCGACTAGCACCACCAATGGGATCTGCCGCCGGGCAGCTTCGTCGACCAGAGCCACTGCCGCCCCAGACCTCGCGCTGAGCACGTCAGCGACGTCGTCGTTGCTGACCAACTCGATCGGGCGGTCGAGCAGGCGTCCCGCAGCGTGGATCACCCCGTCGATCGTGCCGCCACGGGCGCAGATGTGGTCGAGGACGACGGCCACCGCGGTCGGGTCGGCGAGGTCCGCAGCCAGGTACTCGACCGACGCGCCGACCTCGGCGGCCGCGCGCTCGAGTGCCGCGAGCCGGCGGATCCGACGCGCTGCCGGATGCCCGTCCGTGTGCGTGCCGAGATACGCCTGACGTGCCTCACCGTCGGGCACGGGCTCGGAGCCCACGACGAGCACGTGCGCTCGGTACCCCTCGATGAGCCAACGGGCGAGCGAGCTTCCGACTCCGCCGAGACCGCCGGTCACGACGTAGGTGCCGCCGACGACGAACGCCCGCAAGTCTCCGTCGCCTCCCAACGCGATCGGCCTTCGTACCGGAGTCAGCCGGTTCCCGTCCCGCAGCGCCACTACGCCACTTGTGTCGCCGAGGACATCGGTAGCAACGAGCTCCAACGTTCTCGGATCGGGTTGCTCGGGCAGGTCGACGACAAGCGTGCCGAGGTTCTCGTACTCCTTCGGCGCCACACCGCCCACACCGAACGCGAGCGCGTCGAGGGGGCGAGTGGGGCGTGCGCCGTCCGCGTCCGTCGCGCTGCGCGTGACGAGCACCAGCCGCGTCCTCCCCGGCCTGGCACCGAGGAGCCGCGCAGCGCTCATGGCGTCGTCGAGCCAGCGCGTCGTCGCCGTGAGAACGTCGCTGATAACTGCGGGACCGAAAATGACGATCCCACGTATGTCCGCGGCGACGGACCCGGTATTGCTGCCGTTTGTCACCGTTGCCCCTTGCGCGCGAAGGGCTTCGACCACCCCCTGTGTCACCGGATCGATCGCGTCCCCGACAACCGCCCAGGTGCCTTCGAGCGGCATCGGCACAGGCGCTGGGGCGATCTGCCAGTCCGGCACCGACCCCCACTCCTCGAGAGGGCGGCGGCGAAGCGGTGTGCCGACGCCGGCAGTCTGGACCGGTCGCACCGCGGTCGCGAGGGAGGCGGTCTCCCCGGGGTCGATCCAGTGCCGCTGACGCTCGAAGGGGTAGGTGGGCAGGCGCAGACGCCGGCGGGCGCCTGGCGCGGCTAATGGGGCCAAGTCGACCGGTGCTCCGGCGCACCAGAGCCGTCCCAACGCACCAAGGCTGTAGACGGTGTCGTCGACTGCGTCGTTGGGGTGACGGAGCGACGCGATCGCCGCGATCGGCCGGACGGGATGGCGACGCGCGTGTGACGAGAGTCCTTGACCCGGTCCGACTCCACGGTGAGAGCGTCGCCTGAGGCGAGAGCCACGCCGAGACCGGCGGCGAACCTCACGGTTCCCCTCAGATGCGCTACCCAGTACGAGGGATCCGTTGCCTGCGCCGAGGTGATCCACTCCCCGGTGAGGTTCGAGACGTAGGGGAGCGTCGGCTCTGAAAGCGCCACCCCCCTCAGCGCGGCAGCGAATTCGTCCAGCACCGGGTCAAGTAGGTGTGAGTGCGCCGCCGCCGCAAGCGGTATGCGGGCGACGCTCACTCCCGCTTGCTCGAGCCGCTCTGCCAGTGCGTCCAGAGCGGGAGTCGCTCCCGAGACGACACACTCATCGGACGCATTGACTGCTGCCAGCGAGAGGTCCGGCCCGATCTGCCTGACGAGCTCTGATTCGCCCAGTGCAACGGTCATCATCGCCGCGTTCTGACCGGCTCGGCCCATGAGCTCGGCGCGGACACCGACAAGGCGGACGGCGTCGGCGAGCGAGAGCACGCCGGACAGGAGCGCGGCGGCGTACTCACCGAGACTGTGGCCGACGAGGCAGTCCGGAAAGGCCCCGAGGGACATGTACTGGCGGGCTAGAGCCACCTCGGTCACGAAGACCGAGAGAAGCGAGATGACCGGGTCCCGCAACACCTCTGGGTCGGCGTCGGGGCGGAGCATCGGCGCCAGGTCGAGATCGAGGCTCCTCCCGCACCGCGACTATGCCGTCAGCTCGAGCGTCATGGAAAGCGGCGAAACGGGAGTCGAGCCCGGCGCCCATGCCGACGTACTGCGACCCTCCTCCCGGGAAGAGGAAGATGAGGCGCGGGACGTGCTCGCGCGCGACACCGTCGTGGCTACGCCTGAGGTCGGGAACACGCAGCAGCTTCACCGCCTCCGGGGCATCTGCGGCGACCACCGCACGGCGATGGGCAAAGCCGCGACGGGCGACCACCAAGGTGTGGGCGACGTCGGCGAGGTCGGGCACACCATCTGGGTCGCGCTCGGGCACCAGCCGATCATCGGCGCCGAGGGCCGCCTCGAGATGATCAGCCAGCCGGTGGGCCGTGCGATCGAGGGCAGCCTCGCTGCGGGCCGAGAGGACGAGCAGCTGCTCCGTCAACCCGGGCTCGGCTGTGGGAATGGGAGGGGCTTCTTCCACGATGACGTGCGCGTTGGTGCCGCCGACACCGAGCGAGGAGATTCCTGCCCGACGCGGGCCGTCGGCCGTCCACGGCGTCCCTTCGTCCGTGATTGTGAAGGGGCTCTTCTGGAGCTCGAGCAGCGTGCTCGGCGCGGTGAAGTTCGCGAGCGGGGGAAGCCAGCCATGGCGGAGGGCCTGCACCACCTTGATGAGGCTCGCGACGCCGGCCGCCGTGTCGAGATGCCCGATGTTGGGCTTAGTCGACACCAAACGGCAGAATCCCGTCTCGGCGGTGTCGGCGCGGAAGGCCTCGGTGAGGGCGGTGAACTCGACGGGGTCCCCGACGGCGGTCCCGGTGCCGTGGGCTTCGAGCAGCGTGATGCTGCGCGCGTCGACACCGGCGACAGCGAGCGCTTCTCGCACGACGTCGATGTGGCCGTCGACGCTCGGGGCGAGGTAACCGACCTTGCGTGCACCGTCGTTGTTGACGGCGCTGCCCCGGAGCAAGGCCAGAATCGGGTCCCCGTCCCGGACGGCGTCATCCAACCGCCGGAGGGCGACCACGCCGACCCCACTCGTGAGCACCGTGCCGGCGGAGTTGACGTCGAAGGCGTGACACCGGCCATCCGGGGCGAGGATCTCGCCATCGTGGTAGACGTAGCCGACTCCGTGAGGAACTTCGATCGTCGCGCCACCGGCGAGGGCGAGATCGCACTCCAAGGCGAGCAGGCTCTGAGCGGCAAGGTGCACCGCCACGAGCGAGGTCGAACAGGCCGTCTGCACATTGACGCTCGGCCCGCGCAGGTCGAGGCGGTACGACACTCCGGTGGTGAGGAAATCCTTGTCATTGGCAGTATGGCGAAGGAGGAACCAGCCAAGGTCCCGCACGAGCTCGCCTCTCGTGAGCAGGTTGTGCACGAGGTAGGTGTTCATGCCGCAGCCCGCGAACACGCCGATTGACCCCGAGAACCGCTCTGGCACGTGGCCGGCCGACTCGAGGGCCTCCCATGCACACTGGTAGAAGTGGCGATGCTGGGGATCCATGACGGCCGCGTCGCGCGGTCCGATCCCGAAGAACTCAGCGTCGAAGCACTCCACGTCGTCGAGGACACCGGCACGCCGGACGTACAGCGGGTCGCTCAACGACAGTGGATCCACGCCGCGTGCCTCTAGCTCACCGGTGTCCAGATCGACCAGGCAGTCCTCACCTCGGGAGACTCGTCGCCACAGGGAGTCCGGGTCGGGCGCGCCCGGGAACCGCCCCGCCATGCCGACAATGGCGATCTCTGATCCGGTCAGCTCGCCCGTTGTGCTCATGCTGGATCACCCCGCCGGCTGGTCAGGGCGGCTCGCCGTCGCGCTCCTCGGTCCGCTGCGTCCGCCGAGCTGAGCTGGGCATTGCCGTTTGTGCTGGGTTCGCCGGCCGAGCCCAGATTCGCCCCCGGCGCGAGCCAGAACACGATCTCAGCCAGGTGGGCTCCGAGCGTGCGAGCGGTCGGGTAGCGGAAAATGTCAGTGAGAGCCAGCGGAGCCGCGGTCTGCTCACAGAGCTCCCGGAAGACCTTGACGGCCAGGAGCGAGTGCCCGCCTATGTCGAAGAAGTTGTCGTCGCGTCCCACGGAGCGCTCGAGGACTTCGGACCATGCGGCTGCCACAATGTCTTCTGCCGCCTGAGAGCTAGCGGTCGCCGTGCCACGGCCGCCAGTGCCCGGAGAAACACTTGCGGCGGGTGCTGGGACGGCGGCGTTCGTGCGATCGAGGCGGAGTCTCGGCGAGAGGGCTGCCCGGTCGATCTTGCCGTTCGGCGTCAGCGGGAAAGCCTCCACCACGACGATGCGCGACGGAACAATGGCCTCGGGCAGTGCGGACCTAGCATGCTCCCTGAGGGCCTCTGCCGAGATCGCCTCGCCGTCGCGGGTGACGACGTAGCCCTCGAGGAGCGTCGAGGCACCCGTCCCGACGGTTCGCGCGACCGCGCGGACAACCGCGGGGTGAGTTTCGAGGACAGCCTCGATCTCGCCCAGCTCGACACGGTGGCCACGGAGCTTGATCTGGTTGTCGATCCGGCCGTGGAAGTGGACGAGCCCATCGTCGTCGACCCTCGCCAGGTCGCCTGTGGCGTAGCAACGACCAAGCCCTGGCGGGGTGACGAAGCGAGCAGCAGTGAGGTCATCGCGCCCGAGATAGCCGCGGCTCACACCGGCGCCGCCGATGTGGAGCTCGCCGAGCACGCCGACGGGACACTGCACGCCCTTGGCATCAAGGACGTGCACTTTGGTGTTCGCGACGGGTCGTCCGATCGGTACCGGGCCGTCGTGGTCGGCGGGTATCTCGTGAACGAGTGACCAGATCGTGGTCTCGGTCGGGCCGTACATGTTCGTAATCCGTCCGGGCATGACGCGTCGCAGCTCGGCTGCCAGCGTCGAGGGCAATTCTTCGCCACCAACGAAGAGGTGCCGCAGCGGCGACAGGGCCGCCCGGTCGGCGGCGTCGGCCAGCAGCAGGGTCGCTAGCGACGGGGTGCACTGAAGATGGGTGACCTTGTGACGGGTGATGAGCGACGAGATCGACTCTGGCTCGGACTCGGTCCGTGAACCCGAGGCGGCGAAACGTTCGCGCGCCATGTTCCTCAGCTCCGCGATGCGCTCGAATCCTGCCACCGCCCGATCGTGATCGACGCCGAAGTCGACGAGGCAGGCGATCTCGTCCACTCCCGCAGTGACCATCTGTACCACCAGCTCCATCGCGTCCTCGGGGGAGCCGAACAGCCCGGCGGTGCCCAGGTAGCGGTCGGCGGCCGCGTCGAGCAGCTGATCGAGCTCGCTCGGTGAGAGCGACCGGAACACCTCGTCGGCGTCTGCACCGCCACCTCGTAGCGTGGGGAACGAGGACGCCATGTCCTTCAGGAGGGACGTTGCCGATGCAAGGTACGTCTTGAACGGCTCCCGGGCAGCGCCGTGAGCCGTTTCGCGATCCGCGTCGAGGTAGGTGTGCACCATCAAGGTGACCCGGCCCTCGCCCGAGTGTCCGGCAGCCTGCCTAGCAGCCCGATAGGAGGCGATCTTGGCCGTGAGTTGCTCGATCGATTGCCCGAGGAGGTGGGTGAGGAGGTTGCAGCCCAATCGACCCGCCAATTCGAACGACTCGGCGCTGCCCACGGTGGTCAACCAGAGCGGCACCTGGTCCTGCACGGGCCGGGGAAGCGTCTGGACGTCGACGTCGCCCTTCGGGCCGGCGAACGCAACATGCTCGCCGGCCCACAGCCGTCGCACGAGCTGAATGTTTTCGACAAGACGGCTCTTGGAGTCGGCGTA
Organism: uncultured Acidimicrobiaceae bacterium; assembly: GCA_963801185.1. Taxonomy (GTDB): domain Bacteria; phylum Actinomycetota; class Acidimicrobiia; order Acidimicrobiales; family Bog-793; genus Palsa-601. Next base: position 116,332 of record CAWDDW010000001.1, read on the forward strand.
CGCGTCCGGATTGAGGACGAAGTCATTCGGCTGCCACCCAGAGGCCATGGCCATTCCGACCCGGCCATTCGACAGGTTGTCGACGACGGACCAGTCCTCTGTGACGGTGATCGGCGAGTGAAGCGGTAATACGACGCTGCCGGCGCGGATCGCCACCCGCTCGGTGATGGCGGCGATAGCCGCCCCGGTGATCGCCGGGTTGGGGTAGATGCCGCCGAAAGCGTGGAAGTGGCGCTCCGGCGTCCAGATCGCTTCGAATCCATTGCGGTCGGCAAAGCGAGCCCCGTCCATCAGCAGCCGATAGCCGACGTCACCGTCGGCCTCCGCGCTGGCGAAGTAGAAGAGGCTGAACGTGGGCCTCGACCCGGCCACCGAGCGACCTGGTGCCTCCACGACGCCTTGGCGGGAGTCGCCTCGTACGACGACCTGGAAACCCCGGGTCAACGTCCAGAGGAGCTCGAGGATCGAGATGTCAAACGAGAGGCTCGTGACTGCGAGCCAGACCCCGGGTGGGTCGTGGCCGATCACCTCGTCCATCGCCGCGAAGAAGTTGATCACGTTGCGATGCTCGACCATCACCCCCTTCGGCCGACCCGTCGACCCCGAGGTGTAGATGACATAGGCGAGGTCCTCCGCTGTGGCTGGTGCTGCCGCGTCGCGTGCCGGCAGGCCGACCGCGAGCGGTGGTAGCTGGTCGCGAGGATCGACGACGGGGACGCCCGGTGGGAGCCACGATGCCGGCTGCGTAGCGATCACGGCGGCAAGTCCGGCGTCCGCGGCCATGAGACGGAGGCGTTCGGTCGGATATGCAGGATCGAGCGGGACATATGCGGCACCGCGCGCCAGCACAGCCAGCACTGCAGGTACGAGATGCTCGTCGCGGCCGAGGGCGATTCCGACGAGATCTCCGCGCCGGACTCCACGCGCAGCGAGGAGCCGGGCGAGCTTCTCGGTGCGGTTGCGGAGGTCCCCGTAGGTGAGCGTGGTGCCGCCTGCGGTGACGGCTGGCGCGTTCGGAGTCGCCGCAGCTTGCCGTGCGAAGGCCATGGCGACCGTGTCGCGCTCGTCGAAGTCTCGAGACGTGTCGTTCACCTTCTCGAAGATGTCGGCATCTGGCGGTCCGATGAGCGGTACACGCCAGACGGATTCGCCAACGCCGGTGGCGACGGCCGCGAGCACACCTCTCAGCTGTGCTGCGGCACGCTCCAGCGCCGCTTCCGACATTGACCCGGTCGCGGCGCTGAGCACAATGCCACTGTCAGCCACCTCGAGATGCAACGGAGTACTCGGCTCGGGCGTGACAGCTCGGCATCCGGAGAGCCCGCGTTCGTCGTCGATGGCCACGGCGCCTCGGATGAAACGCCCGCGGAGCTCCGGGTCACGAGCCACCAGGTCGGCGAGCCAGGGCCCGTCACCCATAGCTGCCTCGAGGGCAGTTCTAGCTGAGCGCACGGCCACTTCGAAATTTAGTACTCGGGATCTTCCGGCAGCTCCACGATCGCGATCGGGCGCCGGACCAGGGGGGCCGTAGCAGCCACGACCGCTAGCACCGGGGCATCTGCGACCTCCAGCGGCACGACAAGCGAGCCCGTCAACCGTGCAACCCAGACCGCGGCGGCGGCGGCGATCTCCACCAAAGAGTGAGACTCCTCGGTGACGACAACCTGTCGTCGTCCCAGCGCTCCCAAGCCGGACACGCTCCCGACCTCGACTACTGGTACGTGTCGCAGCCGACGCATGACGGAGGCCTCCGCTCGCGCCATGCTCGGGTCCTGATCCTCGAGGGCGGCGAGGAACCGATCGGGAGGAGGATCCAAGACGGGCGCCACCGGGCCGTCGAGTTGGGCGAAGACGTCGTCGGCCGGGACAGGTACGCCGTTGGCATCGCTGAGGCCCTCAAGGAGGAGATCACCATCGGCCATGGTGATGGTCAGGCCCCTCTCACTCAGCGCGATCGCGCCCACCGGCGCGGCACTGTCAGAAGGGAGGCTGCGAGCAGCGCCGACGACCCAGAACCGTTTGCCTGCCACGAGCCGGACCGAACCCATGGGATTACGAATCCGAGCACCGAGGTCGAGGGCGCGAACCGCCCGCGCCATCTCCCTGGCCGTTCGGCGTCGATCGACGATCGTCTCGCTGCGGGGCCGGTCGTACCGTCCCCGGTAAAAGCGGGGGCGGTCGGGCTGCCGCGTGGTCACAACCTCACCGCGAACGACGGCCGTTACGACAGCAGGAAACGACTCGAGGGCCGCGGCGAAGCACTTGGTGTTCAGCGAGTAGGCCGTCTCGTCCGCGCTCAGCTCTACCTCGGCAGTGGCCACGATGTCACCGGCGTCCACCTCTTCAGTTAGGAGGTGCCAAGTGACCGCATGGGTGACGGCGCCCGACAACAGCGCCCAACTCGTGACGTTCCGTCCCGCGAGGTCAGGTAGAGGACCGTCATGGAAGTTCAGCGCGAGCCTCGAAGCGTCGGAGGCTCTCGTCGGGGACGACCCGGAAATTACCGACGCTGAAGAGCAGTTCGGCCTCGAAGTGGCCGATAGCTGCCGCGAGACCCGCGGCCGGTGAGCGAACAGCTATGCCCCGAGCGGCGGCCCACGACGCGGCGGCTGGGTGGTCGGATATGACCCCGACGACCTCCAGCCCGCCGCTCAGCGCCAGGTCGGCGCACTCGAGCACGAGCGCGCGGTCGCCGACGAAGACTGTCCTCCGCTTGCGGGATCGAATCACTACGGTCCCGGACCGGTTGCTCATCAACTACACCCCCGCGAGCACAGACCCTCGCACGATCCGCGTATCACGACGTAAGGCTATCCGCCCGGGCAACACGAGGTTTCTGGCACCGCACCGATAAGAGGCGATCAGTCGCGAGTTCGACAACGCTCCCGCTCGGCTGCCATTGACAACAGTTCGCTGGCGACGCCTCAGGCAGCGCACCTTCTCGAACACTCTCGCCCATACCCCACAGTGCGCATCGACCTGGCCGAGCTTCCTCGGCAGCGCCTCTTACGGCCCTTCGGGCCACAAGTCGCTCTCGATCGTTGACAGTGTCTGCCCCGCGAACACCGACCGGCACCAGACTTCGGCCGACCAGAGTCGGACGCGCAACGCGCCCTGAGCAGACTCCAGGACATCTGCAAACTCACGGGTCGGGAAACCAAACACATCCCTGAATACGCCGTCGGACAAAAATAGGGGGTTCGCGGCGTCCTCGATCCACGCGCCAGCATCGAACATCATGCCGTAGATCTTCGGTCGGTGGGCGATCTTCCAAGGCAGCAGACCTCGAGCGACGTCGCGCAGGATGCCCTTGCTCCAAGGGCTCACCCTGAACTCGAGAGGCAGGTTCAGAGCGAGTTCGACGACACGAGGATCGAGAAACGGCACTCGTGCCTCGACGGAGACTTGCATCATATTCTTGTCCATGCGGCTCAACAGGTGCGAAAGGGTGAAGTCAAGGTCGCGCAACAGCTTCGTCTCGAGCGCAGCCCTCGGTCCAGCGTGGTGCATGTATGCGGACTCGATTTCCGCCTTGATTGCGTCGTCACCGGCTATCCCATCACCGGTTGTCTCGTCACCCGTAGGGCTGTTCGCACCCGATCCGTTGCGGCCTCTCGGAATACGTACGGCGGCTAGCTTTTTCAGCCGCCTGTCTACCGCCCGGAGAGTAGCTAGTGGGTGTCCGAGCATGACCGGTTCCAGGGTGCGGATCGCCCGCTGGCTCGGCGACAAGAATGTGGCTAAGGGGACAGTTCGCCCGCCGATGTACCCGCCGAACAACTCGTCCGCCCCCTCCCCCGTCAGAAGGACCTTGATACCACGGCCACGGGCACGCTCGGCCATTTGCGATATGGTCACGGAGCTTGCAGTTGCCAACGGAGCGCCGAAGTGAAGAGTTGCTGCCACGAAGCCGCTCCTCCAGCCCGATTTCGTGACTTCGAACTGGTCAAGTTCGATTCCCAACGCGTCGGCTACGCGCTGCGCAGCTGGGCCTTCGTCGAAAGCCGGGTCGCCCTTGTACCTGGCCCCGAAGGCGACGAGATCACTCTTGACCTCCACGGCCAACACGGTGATGAGACTCGAGTCCACTCCGCCGGAGAGCAAGGTCCCCATCGGAACATCGCCGAGTAGAGCATCGTGGACGGCGGAGCGAAGAGTGCCCTCCAGCTCGGAGACGAGGGTCGAGCGGGTACTCGCTTGCAACTGCCTTTGGCGTTCCGCGTCTACATGGCTCGTGGCGGAGTCCCAGCGGTGGCTTGTGACCCGTGAAGAGTCGAGTGCGATCTCCAACCAGGTACCCGGTGAGAGCCTGCGAATGCCGCTTAGAAGCGTGTCGTCTCCTGGATAGCACGACCAATCGAGGATGCTTCTCCAACCGTCCGTCCGCGCTGATGGTTTGATGCCGGCCGCCAACAGCGCATCGGGTTCGCTTGCGAACCAGATGGCATCATCCGCGCAGGCTATATACAGAGGCTTGATACCGAAACGGTCACGGGCCAGCAGCAGGCGCCCAGCCGTGAGGTCGAGCGCGGCGAACGCGAACTGACCGTTGAGACGCGGAAGCACACTTGGACCCCAATGGGCGAGCGCATGCAAGAGTGTGTCGGTGTCTCCGTCGGACACGAAGGACTCGCTGTCAAATTCACTGCGGATCGCCTTGTGGTTGAAGATCTCTCCATTGAATGAGAGCCACCAGGCTCCGCTGGGGTGACGCATCGGCTGGCGCGCTCGCTCGCTTACGTCGACGATCGCAAGGCGCGTATGGACAAGCCCGACGTTGTCGAGTATCTCCACGCCCGACCCGTCAGGACCACGATGCGTGAGGGCGTCACGCATCGCCGCGAGTCGCTCAGGCGAGGGGCTCTGGCCGCGAGGAACCACGCAGCCGCCGATACCGCACATGGGTCGAGGATAGTGGAACCGTCACCCAGCCTGAGACAGGGTCACAACCCGCTCTCGGCCTATAAGCCCGGGCTGGCGGACGACTCCAAACCTCATCGTGAGCGACGCTCGGTCACAAGCGGCGTCAGTCGTTCTGCCAGCGCTTCGCGCCCGCTGAAGCTCAGCATGTTGTGGTCGAGTTCGTCCATACGGATCACCTGAAGGCGAGCGCCCTCGCCGCTTGAGCCAAGGACGGACAGTGCTCGCATGCCGTTCTCGCCGGCGGCGACGGAGAGGCTCTCGTGGTCCTCGGCAGACAGGATCAGCGTCGTGTCCACATGGCGGTCTGAGAGCCACGTGAGGAGCGCGACCGGATCCCCGCTTGCGGGTTCCTTGCTGCTCTCGTCCCCGGTGAGCCTGACGGTGTTCCAATAGATCTGGTTGACCAGATGAACGGTCTGCACGCCTAGGGTACCGGCGGCCATCGCTGCAACCCATGCACCGGAGCACAGGCCCACGAATGTGACGGCTTCGGGGGCGTCCGGTGATAGCTCCAGGGCCGCGCTCACCGCATCCTCGACGAACTCTGGTGCATAGAGCGATGGCCTCTCTGACGCCGCCAGGCTGTCTCCGATGCCCCTCAAGTCGAAGCGCAGCGCTCGGATTCCTCGGCAAGCCCAGCTTCTGGCGAGCTCAACCCACTGGCGGGAAGGACCGATGTGATGTTCGAAGAACGGGTTGAGGAATACCACAGTGAGGCGGCTTTCTCCGCCGGCCTCGGTGAGCATGCCGAAGAGCCGATTGGCTCCGATGCTGATCGCGCGCTCGACGACGGGGCGCTCGTCTGGGGTCTTCCCGACAACGGCGAAGGGGCGGTCGTCTGGCGCGAGCGAGTGAGCGTCTGTGGGCAAGGTGTCAGACAGAAAGGATGTGATGGTCCCGAGGGTGGCTTGACTGAAGACCGCGCCCGATGGCGCCGTCTCGAGAAGCTGTCGCTGGCCGGGCACTTCGAGATGTGTGACGAGCGGGTTGGAGATCAACTGCTCGAGCAATGGGGTCGGGGCCTCATCGACCCGGGTGAGCACCATGGTGGGCATCGTCGTATCGATTTGGTCAGGTAGCTCAAGGGCCGTGAGCCGCGCTGATGTCTCGGGAGAAAAGCATGCTCCCGGTATCTCGGTCCAATCAGGAGGCGCCTGCGCACCGCCGATGGCGCGGACCGTCAGCCTTTGCAGGAGGTATTGCTCACGCAGAAAGGTCGATCCGCTCGCGCAAGGGTCCCACAGGACGAGCGCTTCGAATCGACCAAGCTCACTGGCGACACGCGCTGCCAGCGTGGCTCCTATCCGCAACCCCAGCAGGGCGATTCGCTGCTCGCCGGCATCGCTGGCGAAGCGGATGGCGGCTTTGATGCTCCACAGCCACGACTCGATGAGGTCGGTGTACGTACCTTGGTCGCCAGAGTCGCCGGTTCCGCAGTAGTCGAAACGGAGCGCGGCGAAGCCGGCACCCGCGAGTTGGTCCGCCAAGGTTCGGAGCGCTTCATAGCTAGCGTCGTGCTCGCGGCCAACCGGCGGACAGATCACTATTGTGGCTCTGGTGTTCTCGTCGGGCGGTCGGTGAAGCCAGCCGAAAAGCGGCGTTCCTCGGTCTTCGAACCACGTCGGCACGGCGAGCCCTTGCATGGTTGTGGCCAGCCGCTGGGTGTTGAGCGGGAGTGGTTCGGTCAACGAGGGAGAGGCGATCGGAGATTCATCGGTGGCCCGCATGACAACTTATGATCATCCCATGATGTTGGCGGAGCGGGTGAGCCCGAGGGTCGACCTTCGAGCCGGCGAAGTCCATGTCTTTATAGTAGGCGTCGATGAGTTTCCCGAACATCTCTCTCCGTTGTCAGAGCGGATCGATCCACCTTCGGGACGGCGCACAACGGATCCTCGTCACCGGGCGGTCGTTGCGGGCAACGTTGCCCTCCGCAGGATGATCTCTTCCGTCCTCGGCATGCCTGCCGAGCTCGTTCGGATCGATCGGACATGTCCCCATTGCGGTGACTGCCGGCACGGCAAACCTAAGGTGATCGACCCCGTGGCTGGCGAGCTCGACTACAGCATCTCGTACTCGGGTGCGCACGCGTTGGTCGCACTCGCTCGGGGTTGCCAGGTTGGCGTTGACATAGAAGCGGTAGGAGACGACGATCGCTTGTCGCGCTGGTGTTTCGCAGGAGAGGAGAGAGTGCTCCTCACAGGGCTGCACTCGCATGAGCGGCACGAGCAAACCGCTCGGTCGTGGGTCCGCAAAGAGTCGGTTGCCAAGGCGTGTGGCCTCGGGTTGTTCATGCCGATGAGCCGAATCGTGGCGACCGGCGACCGGTCCGGCTGGAAGTTGCCGTCGCGCGACTGGCAGGTGGTGGACATCGACGTCCCGACAGGTCACGTGGCAGCCGTGGCCTGTGACGACCCGGTGGCGTCGGTGACGATCAGCAAGTGGACGTGGACGTGAGGGACCGGAGCGGCTCGGATGTCTGATAGAGATGCGATCCTGCAGCTTCTCTCTCAGGAGACCGAGCTCGACCCCGCGGCTTTCGGGGCGGAGTGGGCGCTCATAGATCTCGGCATCTCATCATTCGCCGTGATGAAGCTCCTTGTGGCGCTCGAAACGCGCTTTGACATTGAGTTCTCCGACGAGCAGATGGAAGAGATCGTGAGTTCGCCGGTCTCGGAGCTGCCGACGGTCGTCGAGCGAGCGCTCGCCGCCAAGCCCTGAGGCATGGACGTCCTCGAGCTCGTACTCGAGCAAGCCAGGGCTCACCCGGACCGACCCGCGGCGAAGGACCTCACGACCGATCTGAGCTTCGCCGAGCTCGCGGGCGCTGTCGCAAGGCTGGCTGCCGGGCTGTTCGAACATGGCGTGCGCGCGGGGGATCGTGTCGGCCTCCATTTGGCGAACTCTGTCGACTTCCTCGTGTCGACGCTTTCGTGCATGTGGGTGGGGGCGATCTTCGTGCCTCTCGCACATGCAGATCCAGTCTCGAGGATCGAGGAGATCATCACCGATTCCGAACCGGCCGTGGTCCTCGCACTCCCCGGCTCTCGGGGCACAACGGCGACGGAGATTCCCTATGCAGGCCGTCCCGTGGCCTCACCCCACGCTCTCTCCCGGCCGGGCGCCGCGCCGCCGCCTGCCGCCAGCGAGGAGAGCCGCCCGGCGTACTGCATCTACACCTCTGGCACGACCGGCTCTCCAAAGGGCGTGCTCATCGATCACAAGGCCTTCCTCGCTGCAGTTCTCTCCGCTGCTGAGATACTCGGTCTCGACGATCGGACTCGGGCGCTGTGCGTGTCGCCGTTTCATTTCGATGGGTCGTACGGCACCTTGTTCCCTGTGCCCGTAACGGGCGGGTCCCTAGTGATACCGCGTCGGGAGTCGTTGATGCTGCCGCGGCTCTTCTTCAAGGTCGTCGCTGACGAGGTGGTCAACCATACGAGCCTCTCACCGACCTACCTTCGGCTCCTGCTCTCGAGCCCTCACCTGTCCGACCTCAATCGGACGTCACTCCGGACGATGGCGGTTGGCGGAGAGGCCCTCCTGCCCGCCGACCTCCTGGCATTGTGGGACGCTGTCCCGAATCTGCGCGTCTTCAATCGGTACGGCCCCACGGAGACGACGATCGCCGTCACCACCCACGAGGTGACGGCGGAGATGGTCATGGACGGCGGCCTCGTTCCGATCGGTCGTCCGCACCCGGGCGTTCGCTTCCACATCCTCGACGCCGAAGGCCACGTCGTCGTAGGACCCCGCGAGGTGGGAGAGCTATACATCGGCGGTTCGCAGCTAATGACCGGGTACTGGGGCGATCCGAACCTCACGGCGGAGGTGATGCGGACTGACGCAGTTCCCGGAGAGCTCTGCTACAGGACTCGTGACCTCGTGTTCCGCGACGAAGCCGGTAGCTACTTCTATGTGGGCCGAGCCGACCGCGTGGTGAAGCGCAGCGGCGTGAGGATCTCGCTCGACGAGATGGCTGGAGCCTTGAGTAACCTTGATAGCGTCTCGGCGGCTCACTGCGTCAGCTACGACCGCTCCGGTGACCTCGCGATAGCGGCTTTCGTTGTGGCGACGACGGCTGTCAGTGCCCCGGAGCTTCGTCACGCGGCCCGGGAGATCCTTCCAGCGACAATGCTGCCAGACGTGATCGAAATCGTCGAAGGCCTCCCTCTGACCGGCTCGAACAAGGTCGATGAGAACATGCTGCTCGCGGCGGCCGGGCTCGGAGAGCGGGAGTAGCCGACGTCGTCAGGGAGTTAAGCCGCCGCTGTGAGAGCATCCTCGTCAGCGCTTCGGCGTGAGCCCGGAGAGCCTGGACATCACACCGACGAGCCGGCCGGCCCAAATGGGAGCGAAGGCACCGGAAATGGGCTCGACCAGCGAGTTTGTAGCTGTTCGGGCGCATGGTGCTGTCGGTCGCGACGAGACCAGGCACCCTCTCGGCGGCTCGCTCTGGGGGTCCGCGCCTCGACAGGATCGGGATGATACGTTCAGACCGATGTCGCCGCTCGACAGCCGCGATCCTTCCTGCCAAGCGTGGTCGACGACGCTCTGCCCGCATCCCGATGAGCCCGGCGGGTGCACCTGTCAAAGCTGCCTTGATGCGCCGATCCCGCAGCCCGCGGAGAGCGTCCGCTACGAGGAGAGCTGGCGTCCGCCCAGGTCGCGCGTCTGGCGCTTGCTCAAACCCCGATCTGATGCCTTTGCCAAGCAGATCGACGCATACCTCGATCTCTTAGCAGCGGAGTCTGCCCCGTTCAGCGGGCACCGCAGTCCCGAGGAGGCTGCGGAGCGACGTAGGAGCTGCGAGCGGGCCGGCGCTCGGCAGGTGCACAGAGTGAGCTGACGGCGGTCCCTCGCTCCGGGTGCCCCGGTCGCGTCATCCGAGCAGCTCATCGACACACCGCTGAGCGTCGAGGCATACGCGCATCCTGCTCTTCGGCGAGGGAAGGTAATGCGTGAAGTAGCGCACGCCCTCGGTCAAGGCCCCGAGTATCCAGAGCCGTGGCTGGACCTGCCCACTGTGGTCGATCGGATGGAAGTCCTCGGAGAGCGCCACACTGCCGACCGGAGTCTCGCCGTACTTGAACTGCTGGAGCCGACCCTGCCGGTAGAGCTTCGTCAAGAGGGTCGACGAGGAGCGATGCAAAGTCGGATCTTCGAGATACCCCTGGATGAGCAGGTCGACCTGAGATGAGTAGGGGGTGTCGAGCTCCCTCGAGCGGATGGTCCGTCTTGCATGGGAAGTGGTCAGTCTCGGTCCTGGGCCGAAGGGGACTCTCACGACTCCAGCATCCATGAGCGCGAGCAGCTGCTGAGAGCGGACAGCGGGGGGTCCAGCCACCAGACGGCTCACTTTGCTCCGTATGTTGGAGTGGAAGTCGAGGTAGGACTCGAGCGAAAGCCCGCCGAACTCAATGACCGAGCGCATCGCGTCGCGTTGGAAGCGGAGAACCTCGTAAGCAGCCTTCACCGCACTGGAGGGTCCCTTGAGTGCCTCTTCCAGATCGGCTTCGATCATGGCGTACACACGGTCCTCGTAGTCCTTTGAGGAGACGAAACCCTCCTCGGGAGCGAAGAACTGACGGTTCGCGTCAAAGGAGCCGTAGCGTGCCGCGTACGGGGCGACGGCCGTCTCGAAGTCAGCGCCGATGGATGACTGCTCGAGGCGGGCGCGTACCTCCTTGGCAGCCTCAGGCCCAGCTACCAAAGAGGCGGAATGGATGTAGTACCGGGCCTGCATCTCGGCGAGAATGAGAGGTAGGAGCATCGTTCTTACATCGACTTGGCCGGCGCCAGTTCGAATCGCTTTGACCGCCTCGGGGGTGCAGATGACTGGCGCGTATTCATCAGTCTCGTCAAGGGCTCCGACGGCTTTGGCGCAGTAAGGAAAGCCGCTCCGGGAGAACAGATAAATGAGCGGCTCACGACCGCTCGCGTGATACCGAAGCCGATCGTTGCGCTCGGCAAATGATCCGCCGTTGCCGAGCGTGAGCGCTGTGATCACATCGGTTGCCACGAGGCCCATGCCGACGACTCCGACGGAGGCCGTCGACGGGACACGTTCGAGGTAATTGGTAACCGGGTAGGGCCTCACGAGGTGTTCAGGATGATCGAGGTTCTCTGTGTGACCAGTTGTCAGCACGACGTGGTCCACGGCAATGACCTCGCCGTTGGCGAGCAACACGCGCTCGCTCCCGTCCGGTTGCCTCTCGATGTCGACCGCGAGGGCTCGGTGCTCGATGACCTCGAGGGACCACGGCGCCTCTTCCAAGAGAGTCTGGTAGAACCATTGGAGATAGGCGCCCATGACGCGCCTGGGCAGATAATCGTGCGGCGAGATCTCCCGTCCGGACGGCCCGACTCTGCAGTGGTCACCATTCCAGCGATAGCCAACCCGCCTTGCCCACTCATACAGGCCGATTCCGTAACGCGGCGGTGTTCCCTCGTAGCTCCAGGGGTAAAGCGACAGCTGGCCGCACGGGGTGTTCAGCAGCAAGTAGTCCGGCTGATCCAACACGTACACACCTGGGCCGGCCGGACCAACCTCTATTACGTGGACGCGGGTGGCGTCGGGTCGAGTGCGCGCGGCATCGACAAGGCGCTCCAGCACGCACAAACCCCATGATCCGAGACCGACAAGAGCTACCTCTGTCACGGCGCCCAACTGTCGGATCGAATAGTAGCTGCCCCCAGCCCCACCCCTACAAGCTACCGCGGCTGAGCCAACCCGTCGCACGCTGCTGGTTTGGCCTCCCTCGAGCGTCGATTCCGAACAGGCGGCTCGGGGTTCCGGCCCCATCACGCCGGGCCGCGCTCGATTGAGACGGTAGTCGTAGCTCTCTATGCTGGTCTCGGGTCATCGACTTCGAGCAGCGGAGGTGTGTTATCCCAGTCGTCATCGACTCGCCGGATTCCGCGCCTTCCTCTGGGAGCGGGTCCCCGCGGAGCGCTCGTGGCCGCAGTACCGATACCCCGGTGCTCGAGATCGCGCTAGTGAACAACATGCCGGATGGGGCTTTTGCTGAAACGGAGCGACAGTTCACGCGCTTGCTCGAGGACGCGTCCGACGACCTCGAGTTGCGTGTGGGCCTCTACAGCCTGCCGGGGCTCCCGCGAAGCGAGGATACGGCTGGTTACATCTCGTCTCGCTACTACCCGCTCGAGCGACTGTTTGGAATGCAGGCCGATGCCGTGATCGTGACGGGCACCGAGCCGCTCGCAGAGCACCTCACAGCCGAGCCGTACTGGGAGGCATTGACCGGTTTGATCAACTGGGCGGCGGAATCCACCGTCTCTGCCGTCCTCTCGTGCTTGGCAGCCCATGCCGCCGTTCTGCTCTTCGACGGGATCGAGCGCGAGCCACTTGCCGAGAAGTGCTCCGGCGTCTTCTCTCACGAAGTGGTCACGTCGCACACGCTCGTCGAGGGGATGGCGGGCCCGATCTTCGTGCCGCACTCGCGGCTTAACGACGTGCCCTACCGCTCGCTAAGTGAGCACGGTTATACGAGCTTCCTCAGTTCACACGAGCTCGACTGGACCGTGCTTGCACGAGAGCGCGGCAACTGTCTCTTCATGTTCGTCCAGGGCCACCCCGAGTACTCGACCTCGAGCCTATTGCGGGAGTACCGGCGCGATCTGCATCGGTTCATCCGAGGAGAACGTGACCATTCTCCGCCCGTGCCGAGCAACTACCTCGATGAGGAAGGCGAGCGGTTGCTGCGGGAGTTCGCCGCGGCAACACGGACACAACCGGGGTCGGCCGACGTGATGGAAAGGTTTCCTTTCGATCACGTCAGGCAGCACGTGGTAAATACCTGGCGGGCACCGGGCAAGCGATTGTACGCGAACTGGATCAAAGAAATCCTGCGTCGCAAGCATCACAGGAAAACAGGTCGCGTCAGTGCCGCGGGCGAGCAGCCGGTGAGCGAAGAACAAGGAACGAGGTCTGCTGGTGCGTGACGAGACGATCGCCATCCACGGTGGCTACACACCGGACTCGACGAACGCCGTGGCCGTACCCATCTACCAGACCGTTGCCCATGAATTCGAAGACGCCGACCATGCTGCTGCGGTGTTCGACATGGACATCCCGGGCTTTCACTACAACAGGCTCAACAATCCGACGAACCAAGTCCTCGAGTCCCGCCTTGCTGCGCTCGAACGAGGCGTCGGGGCTCTGACCTTGAGTTCCGGAACGGCGGCTGTCCTCTACTCGGTCCAGAACATCGCCGAGATCGGGGACAACATCGTCTCGACTCCGCAGCTGTACGGGACCACCTACACGATGTTCGTGCACATCTTGCCGAGCCAGGGACTCGAAGTCCGGTTGGCGGCGGACGACTCACCGGCCGCACTCGAGCCGCTCATCGACACGCGCACCAAAGCGATCTTCTGCGAGAGCATCGGCAATCCTGCCGGCAACGTCGTGGACATTGAGGCTGTTGCCGCCCTCGCCCACAGCCACGGGATCCCGCTCGTCGTCGACAACACGATCGCCACACCGATGATGCTCAAGCCGATCGAGCACGGTGCTGACATCGTCGTGCACTCCCTGACGAAGTTCATTGCGGGCCACGGTACGACGCTCGCCGGAGCCATCGTCGACAGCGGCAAGTTCCCCTGGGCGGAGCACCCGGACCGGTTCCCGATGTTCTCCCGGCCAGAGCCGTCCTTTCACGGAGTGGTGTACCCGGAGCGCTTCGGCGAGGCCGCCTATATCGTTCGCTGCAGGACGGTGGGCCTTCGGAACGCAGGGGCGACGCTGTCGCCCTTCAGCGCCTTTCTCGTGCTGCAGGGACTCGAGACCATGTCGGTGCGACTCGACCGCCACGAGGCCAACGCGCGGGCAGTTGCGGCGTACCTCGCCGCCGATCGGCGTGTCGCGTGGGTGGACTTTGCCGGCTTTGCCGAGCATCCCCATCACGAGCTAGCCCAGCGATACCTCAAAGGGCGTTGCTCCTCGCTCTTCACCTTCGGCGTGGTCGGCGGCTACGAGGCAGGGCTGAGGTTCTTCAACGCCGTGAAACTCTTCAAGCGCCTCGTGAACCTCGGCGATGCAAAGTCGCTCGTGAGCCATCCCGCCTCGACCACCCATAGACAGCTCACTCCCGACGACTTGCGGGTCGTCGGTGTTACACCGGACATGATCCGTCTGTCGGTGGGGATCGAGCATATCGACGACCTGATCGCAGACATCGACCAGGCGCTGGGCATCGCCTGCGCCGGCGATCCATCGCCGGAGACATGAGCAGCGGAAAACCCGGACTTGCCGCAATTCGAAGCGGTACCATTTTCCGTGATCGGGTGAATGCCCAGTTGGAGGAGATTTGGTGGATCGAGCGAGCCAGTGCGATGGCAACTACGGCCGCGGGCTATCGGTAGGTGTCGACATGATCTCTGTGTCGGAGGTGTCGGACGCGATCCGAGAGTTCGGCGATCTTTATGTCAACCGTGTGTTCACAAGCCACGAGATCGACTGCTCGACCGGAGACGAGTTGGCGACGGCACGTCACTTCGCGGCTTGTTTTGCCGCGAAGGAGGCGACCATCAAGGTCCTCGGTGCGGACGGAGAGGTGCCCGGCTGGGGTTCGATAGAGGTGAAGCGCGAGGCGGGGGGACGTACGTCCCTTCGCTTGACCGGACTGGCCGCCGAGCTCGCTGAGCGCGCTCGACTCAAGACGTTCGCCGTGTCTATGACGCACCGGGGCGACCTGGCTGCAGCGGTGGTGATCGCAAGGTGACCTCACTGGACGAGCAATCGATCAGCCAGGAGGTCCGCCGCGTTCTGGACCAGTACGGGCGGCTCTCGGTGCCGATGGCCGAACTCGCTGACTCCGACGAGCTTTACCGCGTGGGCATGACCTCTCACGCGGCCGTCAGCGTCATGCTGGCGCTCGAGGCCGCGTTCAAGGTGCAGTTCCCCGATGCCATGCTGCGGCAGAACACCTTTTCGTCGGTGGACGCAATCGCGGCCGCTGTCGGCCTGCTGATCAAGTTCCAAACAGGCGATGGGCTTGACCCTCTTCCCTGAGGACAACTTCAGGACGCAGCTCGTAGCTGCTGGTCTACTCCTTCCGACGGACGTCGACGGGATATATCTCCGCTCTGGGGCGTTCGAGAGCGTTGTGCGAGCAATAGACGATCTCGTGAGTGCAGCCGGCGCCGACGAGGACGCACAGGTCTTGTATTTCCCGGTTGTGATGCCACGGATCGTCCTCGAGCAGTCCGAGTATGTGCGGGCGTTCCCGGATCTGGTGGGCTCGGTCAACACATTCGAGGGTGACGACGCGCTGCACGCAGAGATCCTGCACCGCCTCGAGCGCGGAGAGAACTGGGCCGAGCTGTTCGAGCCCTCCGACGTTGTGCTCTGCTCCGCAGGTTGCCACCTGCTGTACCCGCTTTGTCGTGGGCGCTTGATCGAGCACGGTCGTCGCTTCGAGATCTTTGGTCAGTGCTTCCGTCACGAACCGAGCCTCGACCCGGCGCGGATGCAGGCCTTCCGCATACACGAGTTCGTCTACGTCGGAGATGCCGAGGACGCCGTGGCGCATCGCGATACGTGGCTCGAGCGCGCGGCTCATCTGCTGGACGGCCTCGGGCTGACGGTCGAGGCCGTTCTCACGACCGACTCCTTCTTCGGCCGGGCGGGCAAGCTCCTCTCTGCCCGCCAACGAGCCGAGTCCCTCAAGCACGAGATCGTGACGTCCGTGCGGCCAGGAGAAGGTCCGATCTCCGTTGTCTCGTGCAACTGTCATCTCGACCACTTCGGCCGTGGATTCGGTATCGAGACGGCAGACGGAGCCGTCGCACATAGCGCGTGCGTGGGATTCGGGACCGAACGCATCACGCTCGCGCTGCTGGCGGCTCACGGGCTCGACCGTGATCGCTGGCCCTCTTCCATCACATCCCAGCTGTGGCCGTGAATCAGAAGGGGTCCCTACGAAAGACCGGGCACCAGGTCCTTGACGGCCTCAGTGCCGATTTAGACGTGGGTTGTCAGAAGGGCGCCATGTCAATCGGCAAGGGGGAGTCCGAGCGGCCGCCGACCCAGGCGAGCAGGCGCGCCCGCTGGGCGAGGTCACCGATCCGACCGGGCAGCGCCTCGAGCACGTCCGCGAGTGCTCCGGCGACGAACTCCGCCGGCCAGTCCGACGACTCGTATCCGAGGCCGAGATCGACGTGGTGGAACTCGACCTCGCGCAGGCGGCGAGCCGGGAGGCTCGTGCACGGAGCGACTTGACCGCTCATGAGCGTCCAAGTGCCGGACCATGTGCCGAGATCGGCGGCGGAAAAGGCGGTGTCGAGGCGCCGAGCCGTGGAACGGACGTCGTTCACGATCGAGGCAGACGAGCGGGCTGCGCCGGCCTCGATCTCTCCTGTCCGCTGTGGAGCGCCGCTGGCGTATTGCGATACCTGCTGACCCTCGCCTGCGGCTTCGAGGATCCGCACGAAGGAGTCAGCGTTGCGAGCGACGTGGGTGAGCACATGCGCAACGGTCCAGCCGGGGAGGCGGCTCGGACGCCTGACGACGACCTCGTCTACGACTTCGAGCCGCTCGAACAGTCGCTCGTGAGAGGCGCGGCATGCTGCCACCACGTCTGTGGGCGGCCTGCCGGGAACGGCCCCGTTGTCGGTCATGAGCGAGAGTTTCGCCGCGTCGCCGCCCGGGAGCCTGGTGATCCACCCGCCGACGGCTTGGTCACGCGATGTCCAGCATCCGCCCGAGCGCCACTCGTGCCTCCGAGGCGGTCGCCTGATCGACGGTGATCCTGTTGCGCACCACTCCCTCTGCGAGCCCCTTGAGAACCCACGCGAGATGTGGCAGGTCGATGCGGGACATGGTCGAGCAAGGGCATACGAGCGGGTCGAGCGACAGGACCGTGCGATCGGTGTACTCGCGCGCCAAACGGTCGACTAGGTGGATCTCGGTCCCTACGGCGATGACCGAAGCGGGCTCGGCCGCGGCCACCGCGCTGATAATGAAGTCGGTCGAACCGACCTGGTCGGCCAGCTCGACAACCTCGTGGGAGCACTCGGGATGAGCGATCACGATGCCGCCGGGATGCTCGTTCCGGAAGGCAGCGACATGAGCGGTCGAGAAACGCTGGTGCACCGAGCAGTGCCCCTTCCACAACAGGAGCGTCGACTCCTTGACGACGCGCTCCTCGAGGCCTCCGAGGGCAAAGTGGGGGTCGACCACCGCCATGTCAGCCGCGTCGTAACCGAGCTGGAAGCCGGTGTTGCGACCGAGATGCTGGTCGGGAAAGAAGAGGACCTTGTCACCGCGCCCGCCACGTACTTCGCTCGCACCATCGAGACCGAGGGCCCACCTGAGGATTGCCCGGGCGTTGGACGAGGTGCAGACGGCACCTCCGTGGCGGCCGACGAACGCCTTCAGGGCCGCCGAGGAGTTCATGTATGTGACCGGCACGACGCGGTCGGTGTCGGTCACGACGGAGAGCTCTGCCCAGATCTGCTCGACCTGCTCCTCGTCGGCCATGTCGGCCATGGAGCAGCCGGCATTCAGGTCCGGCAGGAGCACCTGCTGGTGCTCAGCGGTGAGGATGTCGGCGGACTCGGCCATGAAGTGGACTCCGCAGAAGACGACGAATTCCGCGTCGTGCTGGTCAGCCGCGTAGCGAGAGAGGCCGAAGGAGTCCCCCCGGGCGTCGGCGAACCGGATGACCTCGGATCGTTGGTAGTGATGCCCGAGGATGACGAGTCGGGTTCCAAGGCGCGCCCTTGCGGCAGCGACCCGAGCTGCTAGCTCATCTGATGGCGCCCGTGTGTACTCGTCCGGTAGCCGTGTCTGGAGACGGAGCATGGGACTCCCTGATGTACGCCTCGCTAAACGGCCGGCGGGGACAGCCTGGTCGCCCATCCGCGGGTTTGTCGGCCACGAAGCGGAATGCCCGCCGGGGTACCAGGCCGGCGTAGCCTCCACTGTAGTGCTCGAACGTCCCCAAGCCATCCCGGACGCACCGGGGTCCTACCAGTTCAAGGACTCGGACGGACGTGTCATCTACGTGGGCAAGGCTCGTTCGTTGCGGAGCCGCCTCTCGAACTACTTCGCTGACCCGCGAACACTCCATCCGCGGACCGCTCAGATGATGGAGAGGGCGGCCTCGGTCGAGTGGATCGTCGTACAGAACGACGTCGAAGCGCTGATGCTCAAGTTCAGCTTGATCAAGACGCACAGACCTCGCTTCAACGTCCGTCTCGTCGACGACAAGAGCTACCCCTACCTGGCCGTCACGGTGGGGGAGCCCTGGCCGAGGGCGACTGTCATGCGGGGAGCGAAGCGCAAGGATACGCGTTACTTCGGGCCGTACGCTCACGCGTACGCCATCCGCGAGACGCTCGACCTGCTCCTGCGGTCCTTCCCGATCCGGACCTGCTCAGACGCGAAGATGCGCAGGCACGAGCTCCTGGGCAAACCCTGCCTGATGCATCACATCGAACGGTGCGCGGCACCGTGTGTCGGGGCAATCGACCGGGAGCGGTATATGGAGCTGGTGGGGGAGTTGATGGCGTTTCTCGAGGGAGACACCAAGCCGATCGTGAGCCGCCTCGAGGCAGAGATGCGGGCGGCGGCCTCGGAGCTCGAGTTCGAGCGGGCCGCGAGGCTGCGCGACCGGCTCGCCTCGGTTCGCCTCGCGATCGAGCGCCAGCAGATGGTCACCGACACCCCGGAGAACCTGGACGTCATCGCGATCGCCGAGGACGAGCTCGTGGCGGCCGTCCAGGTCCTGCACATTCGGCGGGGCCGCGTTGTCGGCCGGCACGGGTTCGTTCTCGAAAAGGTCGAGCCGCTCACCGAGGGCCAGCTGATCGCCCGAATCCTCGAGCAGCACTACGCGGAGACGCCAATCGGGATCCCGAAGACGCTCCTCGTTCCGGTGCTGCCCGAGGAGGTCTCGACCTACGAGGAGTGGCTGTCGCGCACCCGCGGAGGCCCGGTATGGATCAGGGTGCCGCAGCGCGGGCGCAAGCGGGAGCTGCTCGAGATGGCGCGCCAGAACGCCGCCGAGCAGTTGAACCGCCACCGGCTGAGGCGCTCCTCGGACCTGACGAGCCGTGCCATCGCGATCGAACAGCTCCAAGAAGCGCTCGGGCTGAGCGAGGCGCCCCTGCGGATCGAGTGCTACGACATGAGCCACCTACAGGGGTCCGATTACGTGGGCTCAATGGTCGTGCTCGAGGACGGCTTGCCGAAGCGCTCGGACTACCGGCGCTTCAAGGTCTCGGCAGTTCAGGGGAACGACGATTACGGCGCCATGCACGAAGTGCTCTCGCGGAGGCTCAACCATCTTCTCGTGACCGAGGGTCCGGGCGGTGGCCCCGCGGCAGAGGTGCCCGAGGACCTCGAGGAGATCGGTCGGCGCAGGCGGCGCGCCTCGCGGTTCGCGTACCCGCCGCAGTTGCTCCTCATCGACGGTGGCAAGGGTCAGCTGAACGTCGCGGTCAACGTGCTCGACGAGCTAGGTCTGTCGGAGAAGGTGGCAGTCGCGTCGCTCGCGAAGCGACTCGAGGAGGTGTTCGTCCCGGGCCGCGCCGAGCCGATCGTCATCGCGCGCGACTCCGAGGCGATCTACCTGCTGCAACAGGCCCGCGACGAGGCGCACCGGTTCGCAATCGGATTTCACCGGGAGCTGCGAGGAAAGCGGATGACCCGCTCAGTACTCGACGGCGTGCCCGGGCTCGGCCCGACGAGGCGCAAGCGCCTACTCCGCGAGCTCGGGAGCGTGAAGGCCGTCCAGGCCGCCTCGGCTCAGGACTTGCGGGCCCTACCGTGGTTGCCCGAGAAGGTGGCAGACGCGGTATACGACCATCTCCATTCGAGTCGCCTCGGCCGGCTGCCGTCGCCAGGCAGCGCCACGTCGTGACCGGCGTGGAGAGCCGAGGAGCCGAACCTGGGCCGCCCGCCACCGACTGGGACGCCATCGCGCCGTGGTGGCGGGAGACGTTCTCGAACGGTGCGGACCTCGAGTACGAGCTGCAGATCCTGCCAGTGGCGGCATCCCACCTTGCCGGGCGCGAGCGAATCCTCGACGTCGGGACCGGCGAGGGGCAGCTCGCGAGGCGGCTTGTCACCAACGTGCCCCCGCCCACGCTCGTAGCGGGCATCGATCCCTACTTCCGGCAGCTGGCGAACGCGCTGGAGCAGGGCGGGGGGCCCGTCTATGCGCAGGCACGCGGGGAGCAACTGCCGTTCCCGGCAGGCGCGTTCGACGGAGTCGTCTGCTGCCTTGTCATCGAGCATGCTGACGATCCCGACGCCGTGCTGGCTGAGATGGTTCGCGTGCTCGCGCCGGGCGGCGTTCTCCTGCTGCTCATCAACCACCCGGTGGTGCAGGGCCCCGGCAGTGGTTTCGTCGACGACCGGGTGCTCGACGAGCGCTACTGGCGGATCGGGCCGTACCTCACCGAGCAGGTGGTGGTGGAGGAGGTCGACCCCGGCGTGCCGGTCCGTTTCTCCCACCGGCCCCTTTCGGGATACATCAACCCGTTGTGCGACGCAGGGCTCGTGCTCACGCGTCTCGAGGAGCCGGAGCCGCCGCTCGAGTTCCTGAGTGACTCGTACGACCTGTCGCTCGAGCGCGCGATGCCCCGCCTCTGCCTCATGTGCTTCGAACACCGTGTCCCGACCGCAGGGGTGGGACAATGATCTGATCATGGCGGAGTACCTGTTCTTGGTAGGAATGTCCGGTGCCGGCCGCTCGACGGCCGCGGCCACGCTCGAGGACCGCGACTGGTTCGTGATCGACAACCTCCCGCCGGCGCTGCTCGGGAAGGTTGCCGAGCTAGCCAACCAGCCCGGATCGGAGTACGAGCGCCTCTGCCTCGTAGCGGGCAGGGGCGGTTACGAAGGGATCGCCGAGCTGCCGATCGCGATCGCGTCGCTGCGAGCATCGGGTGCACGAGTCAGGGTGCTGTACCTCGAGGCCCCGGACGACGTTCTCGTGCGCAGATACGAAGGGACGCGTAGGCGTCATCCGATCGAGACCGAGAGCGGCATCCTCGACGCTGTACGCCAGGAGCGGCTGCTTCTCGCCGGGTTGCGTGATGACGCCGATCTCGTCCTCGACACCGGTGACCTCAACGTTCACCAGCTCCGCGACCGGATCATCGAGCTCGTGGAGGATGCTCAGCCAGGTGCCAGCATGGAGACGACGGTGGTCTCGTTCGGTTTCAAGCACGGGATACCGCTCGACGTGGACCTCGTGTTCGACTGCCGTTTCTTGCCCAACCCGCACTGGGTGCCCGAGCTCCGCCCGCTGACGGGCCTCGACGAGAAGGTGCGGGAGTACGTCATGGCCGCGCCGGAGACGACGCTTCTGCTCGATCGCCTCGAGAGCCTTTTCGAGCTGCTGCTGCCGGCGTACGCAAGGGAGGGCAAGTCCTACCTCTCGGTGGCGATCGGCTGCACCGGTGGGCACCACCGATCGGTGGTCCTGGCCGAGGAGATGGGAAAGATGATGCGCCGCCACGGTTACGAGCCTTCGGTCCACCACCGGGACATCTCGCGTTGAGCGGCGCAGGTCACAAGTCAGGGCCCCGGGTGGTCGCGATCGGCGGCGGCCACGGCGCAGCTCAGACCCTTAGGGCACTGAGGCGCTACGCGGGCGACATCACAGCCGTCATCTCCGTGGCTGACGACGGCGGCTCGAGTGGAAGGTTGCGGGAGGAGCTGGGAATACCCGCGCCCGGGGACCTACGGCGTTGCATCGGCGCGCTCTTGCCGGAGGGGTCGCCGTTCGTAGAGGCCTTGGAGCATCGCTTCGACTCCGGCGAGCTGGCCGGACATCCTTTCGGCAATTTGCTGATCGTCTCTCTCGCAGCGGCGAAAGGCGACTTCGCAGCAGGGGTCGCCGAGGCGGCTCGCTTGCTCGGCGCGGTCGGTCGAGTCCTCCCGGCAACTGTCGATCCGGTCGTGCTGAAGGGCTTCGGGGTCGGCGGAGAGGTTTCCGGCCAGGTGCAGATCAAGCGGCAGGGCGGGATCTCGCGGGTCGAAATCGTCCCGGCTGACGCGTCGCCGCCGCAGGAGGCTCTGGAGGCGCTGTGGGCGGCGGATCAGATCGTGATCGGCCCGGGCTCGTTGTTCACGAGCGTGCTGGCGGCAGCTGCTGTGCCGGCGTTGCGGGCGGCGATCGCCGAGAGCACGGCGCAGCGGGTCTACGTCTCGAACCTGCGCGAGCAGCGACCGGAGACCACGGGCTACGACGTGGCTGCCCACGTCCGGGCGCTCGTTGATCACGGCCTCGTGGTGGATGTTGTCCTCGCAGACGCGTCGGCTCTCAAGATCGGTGAGGTGCCCGGTGAGGTCGTCGTCGAGCTCGCTCATCTGGCAGGCCCCGACCTCGTAGCCCACGACCCCGAGCTGCTCGCTCGTGCCCTTTCGGCGCTGGCTCTTGCAGGAATGGGCTGCGCTGGGGAAAAGTGACGGGGCCAAGGTAACAACCGGGGGCGTTCCGTCGCGTATCGGGGCGTACGCGAAAGAAGGGTGATAATGGCCGTTCGTATCGGAATCAACGGATTCGGCAGGATCGGGCGCAACTTTCTACGGGCCCTGCTCGAGCGCGACGCCGATGATGAGCGTGCGGGGACGTCGGCTTCCGAGTCGATCGAGCTCGTGGCCGTCAACGACATCGTGCCGCGCGAGGCGAACGCTCACCTCTTGCAGTACGACTCGACACATGGACGCCTCAGGGAGCAGGTCGAATTGACCGAGGCCGGTATTCGGGTCGGCAGGCGGGAAGTCGCCCTCTTGGCAGAAAAGGACCCGAAGGCGCTGCCGTGGGGCGAGCTCGGGATCGACGTCGTCATCGAGTCGACCGGGCGTTTCACCGCTCGTTCGGCTGCCATGTCCCATGTCGAGGCGGGCGCGCGTCGCGTCATCATCTCCGCGCCGGCCAAGGATGCAGATGCCACCTTCGTCGTGGGCGTGAACGACGACGAGTTCGAACCGGACTCTCACGTGATCGTCTCGAACGCCTCGTGCACGACCAACTGCCTCGTTCCGATGGTGAAAGTGCTGGAGGACGCCTTCGGGCTCCGCCAAGGGATCATGACGACGGTTCACGCCTACACCAACGATCAGCAGCTACTCGATCTCGGCCGGGACAACCTCCGCCGGGCCCGTGCCGCTGCCGTCAACATCGTGCCCACCTCGACCGGCGCCGCCCGGGCGACGAGCCTCGTGCTCGGCCAGATGGCCGGCCGGCTCGACGGCCTGTCACTGAGGGTGCCGGTCGTCGATGGATCGATCACCGACCTGACGGCAGTGCTGAGTGACGGCGTGACCGTCGCTGACGTCAACCAGGCCTTCCGCCAGGCAGCGGAGTGTGCGCCGCTTTCCGGCGTGCTCGTCTACAGCGAGGCACAGATCGTCTCGAGCGACATCATCGGTACGTCGGCCTCTTGCACGTTCGACTCGACCCTCACGATCGCGATACCCATCGACGACGACTCGACCCTCGTGAAAGTAATGGGTTGGTACGACAACGAGTGGGGCTATTCCCACCGGCTGATCGACCTGGCCGTGATCATCGGACGGGCGTGAGCAGCAAACGACCAGCTGCCGGACCGCTTCCGGTCCTCGAGGATCTCGGTGATGTCGCGCGCAAGCGGGTTCTCGTCCGGCTCGACCTGAACGTCCCGCTGGCGGAGGGACCCGGCGGCACGCGAGTCGTCTCCGACGACTTCCGGATCAGGGCGGCATTGCCGACTCTGCGCTACCTGCTCGACGGCGGTGCTGTCGTGACTGTGGCGACGCACGTAGGACGACCGAAGGGGAAGGAGGATCCCCGGTACGCCGTCGCACCTGTGGCAGCGCGGCTGGCAGAATTGGGCGCGGCGGTACCAGTGATGGAGAACCTGCGCTTCTCTCCCGGTGAGGAGGGCAATTCGCCGGAACTAGTCGCCGCGCTCGTCAAGGACCAGGACCTTTTCGTGAACGACGCGTTCGGCGTGATGCACCGGGCCCACGCGTCCGTCGTCGGACCACCGAAGTTCCTGCCGTCGGCGGCCGGCAGGCTCGTGGAGCGCGAGGTGGCGGCGCTCATGCCGTACCTCGCCGAACCGCCACAGCCCTTCGTCGTCGTCATCGGCGGGGCGAAGGTGGCCGACAAGCTTGGGTTGCTGCGGAGTCTCTCCGAGCGGGCCGACCGGGTACTTGTCGGCGGTGGGATGGCGTTTACGTTCTTTCACTCTCTCGGGCACCCGACGGGGGACTCGATCCTCGATCGCAGTGCCCTCGAGGAGTGCCGCGACCTCATTTCGTCATCCTCGGTGCTAATGCTGCCGGTCGACATCGTCGGCGCCGCGCCCGGGCTCGAGCTCGCCCCGCGAGAGGTGAGCGGTGCGGACGCTGTGGTCGATTCCCGCTCGGACGAGATCAAGGTGTTCGGTCAGGGCCTTCCAGACGGTTGGAGGGGCCTCGACATCGGGCCCGCCACTGCTGAGCTCTTCCGGGAGGTGATCGTCGCGGCGGGCGCAGTCATCTGGAACGGCCCTGTCGGGGTGTTCGAAGACCCGCGATTCGCCCGGGGGACGTTCGATGTCGCCTCGGCGGTCGCGGCTGCGCCGGGCATGACGCTCGTCGGGGGCGGCGACACGGTGGCGGCGCTCGATCGTTTCGGGCTCGAGGACCGCGTCGACCACATCTCGACCGGTGGTGGGGCCGCGCTCGAGCTGCTCGAGCACGGTGACCTTCCCGGACTGGCCGCGCTTCGCGACTCAGCTCGTGAGCGGGCCGGCGGCGGCTCGGGGTCGTCGCCGTGAGTGACCGGGAGCTGTTGATTAGCGGCAACTGGAAGATGAACCACACCCACTTCGAGGCCATCCAGTTCGTTCAGACTCTCGCCGCCCTGCTGCGAGCCAGACCCCTGAGGGCAGGCAGGATGCTGTCGGTGCACCCTTCCTTCCCGGCGCTCCGATCAGTGCAAACGGCGCTCGAGTCCGACGGCGTCCCGGTGGCGCTCGGTGCCCAGAACTGCCACGACGCGGAGAATGGCGCGTTTACCGGGGAAGTGAGCGCCGAGATGCTGGCAAAGCTCAACGTTTCCTATGTGATAGTCGGTCACTCCGAGCGGCGGCAGCTCTTCGGCGAGACCGACGAAGCTGTCCGTGCCAAGGTCGACGCGGTGTTCCGCCATGCGATGATCCCGATCCTCTGTGTCGGCGAGACCCTCGCCGAGCGCGAGGCCGGCAATGCGCAATCGAAGGTCTCGATGCAGCTCGAGGCGTCGTTGAAGGGGCGATCACGAGCTGCGGTTGCCGAGCTCGTCGTCGCCTACGAGCCGATCTGGGCGATCGGGACCGGCAAGACGGCTTCGAGCGGAGACGCGGAGGAGATGGCCGCCTACATCCGCACTGAGATATCGCATTTGGCCGGAGAGGAAGCCGCTGGCGCCGTGCGGGTGCAGTACGGCGGTTCGGTGAACCCCGAGAATGCCGGGGAGCTGATGCGGTGTGCGGACGTCGACGGGCTCCTGGTCGGCGGGGCAAGCCTCAAGGCCGAGAGCCTCTTCGAGATCGCCCAGGCGCGCTGAGCGAGTGGCCGCGGCAAGGGTCGCGCAACGTCGCGACTGATGAGCCGCTTTGTCCCGGTGGTAGCGTCTAAGTCCGCCGAGGAGCGACGTGCTCGCTCTGTTGAATCCCTGAAGGAGGTCCCTGCCCGTGCTTACCGACGCCCTGGTGGTCGTCGACGTCGTCGCTGCTCTCGGGCTGATCGTCCTGATCCTCTTGCACAGCGGACGCGGTGGCGGTCTATCGGACATGTTCGGTGCCTCGGCGGGCTCGTCTGCGGCGGGATCGACAGTGGCCGAGCGCAACCTCGACCGGATCACGATCACGTTCGTCCTGGTCTTTGTCTTCGTGACGATCTCGCTCGCGCTGCGGTGGAGTTGAGGCGGGGCATACCCGCTCGCTTCTCGCTCGCCCCGCTCTGCGTAGCGCTGGCAGCGGCTTTAGCCGTTGCGGGCTGCAGCGCTCCCGGCGGCAGTCCCGGCTCGGTGACCCAACCGACGTTGCCGGGGGGTGACCTCCTCGACACCAATGGGAGCGTCACCATCGGTGTGAGGTCGCTCCCGACGAACTTCAACCCGTCGACGCCGGCGGGCGACAATCGCATCACCCAGATGGTGATGGAGCAGGTGTGGCCGCAGCCGTTCGTGACCGACCCCAGCTTCACCGTCGAGACCTCCGGGTTGCTCGAGAGTGCCGAGGTGCAGAGCGTCTCGCCTCTGACGGTCGTCTACGTCATCAACGCCGACGCCGTGTGGTCGGACGGGGTCCCGATCGGCGCCGCCGACTTCATCTATGCCTGGCACGAGCATCTGTCGGAGTCTGCCGCGTTGCCCGACTCCGGGTTGGTCGCCGGGTACCGCGACATAGCGTCCGTGGTGGGTTCCGACGGTGGCCGAACGGTCACGGTCACCTTCAGCCGGCCGTTCTCGCAGTGGCAGTCGCTGTTCGCCAACCTCGTGCCTGCTCACATCGCCGCGCGCTACGGCTGGTCCGCCGGGTTCGCACGCTTCTCCCGCGCACGCTTGATCTCGGGAGGTCCGTTCGAAGTGACCTCGTACTCGCCGGGACGCGAGCTTGTCTTGAGCAGGAACCCCCGGTACTGGGGCACCCCGGCCCATGTCGCTCACATCCGTTTCGTGGTCGAGCGCTCGGAGAGGGCTCTTGTCGCCGGGCTCCAGTCCGGCGCCCTCTCGGTCGCCGAGGTCAACGCGTCACAACCGCAGCTCGATGCGCTGGGCAACGCTGCGCTCGGGAGCACGAGCGGTGACTCTGTGCGAACCGATGGTCAACCCGAGCGGAGCTGCACATCCAGGACTCGCGTGGTCGGGCGCAACGTCGAGCGAGATCTGGCAGCTCTGCTTCAACTTCGAGGATCCGCTGACCTCGGAGATCGCGGTACGCCGCGGGATCGAGCACGGTCTTGACCGGAGCGAGATCGTGGCGGACTCAGAGGACTTGGTCCACCCTCGGATCCGTGTAGCGATCTCGCGCCTGACGCTCGCCGGAGAGAGCACGAGCCCGAGCTCGTCCGGTACCAGTCCCGTGATCCAGCAGGCTCCGGTGCTGTACGAACCGGCAGTCGCGCGGCATTTCTTCCGTTCCGCCGGCTACATGCCGGGGGAGGGGGGGTACCTTCGTCTGGACGGCATCGGTGGCCCGCTCACGGTCAGCCTGCTCGAGCCGAGCAACGACTGGCCCGTCGACCAGGCTGGTCAGGTGATCCAGGCGCAACTTCGGTCCATCGGCCTTACGGTTCGTATCCAGAAGCGCCCGCTAAGGAAGATGCTGTCGCGGCTGCTTCCCCGCGGCTCTTATCAACTCGCCTTGGCGCCGTTCGAGGTCTCGCCGACCGAGGCGACGGTGGCGCCGGAGTACAGCGATCCCGTGCTGCCGCCGCGGACCCCGTCCTCGGGTGCTCTCCGCTCGGGGCACCAGCGATGGACTACAAAGGTGGAGCTCGGGACGGATCCTGGAGCGGTCGCAGCCGGCGCGGTGACTCGTGACATCTCCGGCGTGGAGGATCACGGCATCAACCGCCGCTTTGCACAGGCGCTGGGCGAGCTGAATCCTCCGGCTGCCACCACATATCTGCAAAAGGCCGAGGCAGTGATGTGGAATCAGGTCGTTACGATCCCGTTGTTCCAGCCTGGTTTCGACCTGGTCCGCTCAGTGCGCATCGACAACGTCAGCGAGAGCCCGACGTGGGCGGGCCTGATGTGGGACGCGGAGGATTGGGCGATCTTGAAGCATCCCCCGAAGACGACGCCCTCAACGGCTCCTGGTGCGGGCTGACACCTCCCCGGGGCCTGGCGCAGGGGGGCGACCGGCGCTCGATCGCGCGTCCTTGCCTCGAGATGGAGGCGCGGGGGTGCGATTCGATGAGCGCAAGGGTGGCTGAGCGCTAAGGTACAAGGGCTCTGAGGGTCGAGGCCCTCGTGGTACCACTCATGTCGGAGTGGCGGAATAGGCAGACGCGCTAGGTTGAGGGCCTAGTCCGGGCAACCGGGTGGGGGTTCAAGTCCCCCCTCCGACACGATTTGGGACACGCGCCAGGTCGGCGGTTACCCGCACCTGGTGAGTGCGGTCGTCGTAGGTCAGCCGTAGCCCAAGCGCTGCGTACGCTGCGGATCTCTCCTCCGGTGTGGCTTCCTGGAGGATGCTGCTGATCCCGCCAAGCTCCTCGACCAGAGCGGCGATCTCGCCCGGCGTGAGCGTGGAGGGGGCAACCGTCGCAGCCACTCGGGCTTTGCGCATCTCGTGATGCGCTCCGCAGCTCCACGTTCGGGTTACTCCCTGCCGTCGCTCCGCGAGCGGATTTACGACGTCGATGGACGACTCGGCTTCCTCGTGTACACGACTGTCGGCGACATCGAGGGCACCATGGGCGGACTGGCTGCGCTTGGCCGACCTGGGCAGCTTGAGCCACTACTGGCGAGCGCGGTGAGCCTTGCCGATTGGTGCACCATAGATCCGGTCTGCATCGAGGCTGGGACTCCGCTCGCGCTCCCGGCTACCACCGCACCGGGGGCATGTCACCACTGCCTGCTACTGCCCGAGACGTCCTGCGAACTGCGGAACCGAGGGTTGGATCGGGCCGTCGTTGTCGGAGCCCCTGAAGATCGATGTGGATTCTCCGACTGACGGGCACCTGCTACCGGCATCGTGAGGAACCGGCCCGTCAGAGAGGTTCAGCGCGAGAACGATCAACCCCATCGCGCCGAGCTTTCGCATCGTGGTCATGATCCCATGAAGCGTTGTGGCCGGGCTCTCCGTACGACGACCAGCAGGGAACGGCGCGGCCGCGGCATCATTGCCACTGTGATCGCCGCACTTAGGGGTAGGTAGCGCCGTCGTGAGACTTGTCAGGCTGGAGACGGGAGCCTATGGGCCGCTGGCTCCGGCCACATTGCCGATGGACGGCCTGGTCGTGCTGTTCGGCGCGAACTCCGCGGGCAAGACCTTCGCTCTTGAACAGGTTGCTGACCTGATGGTCAACAGGTCGGGGCGGTGGGACGAATCGACCGAGGACCCTCACACACCAACGGGAGCGCTGTACTTTCAGCTTGAGCACGTAGACGTGCCCGGCCACCCCGAAGCCGACCTTTATCACCAGCTGCTGACCCACCGGCAGTTCCGCGTCTCAACCGAGTCTGCCGGTCCGCCTCTTGAGCTGGATGAGGTTTGGCTCAGAGACATGGACACCAGGGAGGCGCTGACGGCGATCTTCGAGGCGTTAATGCTCACGGGTCTTGTTGGCGAGATCGACGACGAGCGGATCAGCTTTGCCGAGTACTGCGTGCAGAGCACGCTCTTGCGATTCGACGGCTCCGAGGTGTGCTTGGCGGTTCCGCGACCCGGAGATGACGGGCTACTGCGCGCTATGGACAACCTCGCTGACTCCGGTGCTCTCGACGACCTGCTCGCGGACCTGGCTCGTACGCTCCAGACGCAGGCCTGCGCCCCGCTGAAACAGATCGGCCAGCTGGTGGACCCCGCGAGGTTTTTCGCCGGGCTGCTGCGGGTCGTGTGGCTTGATCTCAATGTTGATTCGATCTATCCGGACGTCTGCCGCTACCTGGTCCAGATTCACAACCGGCTGTGGATCATCCGGAGGCAGCCTGGATTCCTGAGGCCTGTGTCACAGCTATTTCAGCCCCGAGGTTGGTTCCAACAAGCACCTCGCCCTCGCTCAGGTCCTTTCGAGATGGACCTGGATGAAGACTGGGGCATGGATGAAATCGTGGGCGGTGACGATTGGATCGGGCTTCCCAGCTCCGTCCCGATCGTCGAACTGGTGCTCGGGGTCGATCATGACGTGTTGGTAGGCGGTGAATCATGGTTGGAGCAACGCCAATTCGGCGAAGAAGCGCAGGCAGTCCTCAACGAGTGGTTCCGCGTAAAGCCGCGCGTCGTCGACGTTGCCAGACGGATCAGCGAACGGGCCACGGAGTTACTGCCGTCCTTCGTAGACGGACGCATTGACGTTGAGGTGCTTCCGCCTCACCTCTGGGTCGATCACCCGACTCGGGTGCGGATCACACTCGACTCGGGAGGCAGAGAAGCCGATCTTGGCGTGATCGGCTCGGGCGTTGCGCGCTGGGTCGTGGCAGCAATCCGGATGGCGTGCCACGAACTCGCAAACGCCGACGTCGAGGTACTCAATCCAACGACGGGGAACCCAGTCGAGGACTATGACCGGGCACACGAGATCGTCAACGCCGCCCAAGCAGACCCGCTGGATGCCGAAGTAGTGAGGCTGAAGCCGAGTTGGCAACCCCCGCTCATCTTCATCGACGAGCCGGAGGCACACCTGCACCCTGCCGCGTTGAGATCGGTGGCTAGCTGGCTGTTGGACCAAGCCAAGCTCGGGACTGTAATGGTTGCGACCCACCATCCGACCCTGCTGAATGCGGTCCGCAGTCGCTCTCACGTTGTGCTCGTGAGTCGCCCAGCGACTGGCCAGTCGCGTCTCAGGGAAGTGACCGAAAGCCTGCACCTTGCGCTTCGAGGCGTCGCCCTCGAAACCGGGCTTTCGGCGGCAGACCTTCTACTGCTTACTCGTCTCGTTCTCTTCGTCGAGGGGCCGGGCGACGAGATGCTCCTGAACGGCATGTTCGGTGATGAACTGGACGAGGCTGGGGTGCTGATCATCCCGATCTTCGGGACGCACAATGCGGAGGCACTAGTTGACTCCCGGATCGTTAACGAGCTGGGACTTCCGATGGCCATCCTCACCGACGACACGAGTCCGTCAAGGGTTGCATCGAATCGACCCGAGAGTCCCGAAGAGGAGGCGGTGCTGCGTCTGATCCGAGAGCTACGCCAGATTGGCGCACATGCCGAAGTCTTCGGTCACTCCAAACGCGACATAGTCGGTCATCTCAACGAAGACGTCTGTCGCCAGCGCGCTCGCGACTTCCCCGGCTGGGAGACAGCGGCAAGAGAATGGCGGGCTGCGGGTCGGCTCGGCGACTTCAAGCGGTGGGTCGGCGACCGCTACGGACTTCGTCTCGACCGGTGGAGCATCTTCGAGTTGGCGAGGGACTGTGCCCTCCAGAACAAGCGGTCGAATTCGCTGCACCAGCGGGTGCGCGCTATCACTGCATACGCCGCGAAGGATTCGGCGCCGACGTAGCGACCCCCTCGTCCGTTCAGGGACTTGCGGCGCAAGCTGGCAACACGGGCGCCTCTCATGGCCGGACATTGATGCCGAGCGCGCCCTAGGCAGAGAGCGAATCTCTCACCCACTGCGAGTTCGTCGTGAGCACCCCGCTCAGTGCGGGTCGTTCCTTCCCACTCACCCCGCCAATGGCAACGAGACGCTCCTGGCTGCCCTTTCGCAGGAAGGCGCACCACAACGGACTGTAGGTGAGCTGGGAGGTCTCCGAGGCAAGGCTTCGGAGCGGCAGCTGGACACCGAGCTGGGTCAAGCTAGCCGCGTGCCTTTGCTTAGCTGCATCAGTGGTCACTGACCGGTAGCGCTCGACGCGAGCGAGCAGACCGTCTCGGATTTTCGCGTCGGTGAGACGAGGTCGTACATGTGCCCGCCCAACGTCAATTGGCACGAGGTTCGGCGGCTGTTCGCTCTTGTCCAAGTAAGTGCCTGCGAGAGCTTCGTAACGATTCCAGCTGCGGGTCACCCTCGGTACCTGCCGGAAGCCCTGGACGCGGGTGATACCGAGCTGCAACACCCACACAGGCAGCCAGATGGGGCCGAACCAGATCACCTCCTCCCGACCAATGCCGAGTGTGCCCCGTGCGATGCGCTCGACCAGCTGGCGCGCAGCCACACCATCTGTGGCGAAGGGACTGCCTAGCGCTTGGACCTGAGCAGCGGCGAATCTCACGTCGTTGACAGGCACTTGGCCGAGCCGGGCCGTGAGTTCTTCCGGACCCCATAGCTCGATGTTGGCCTGTCCGGCCACCTGAGCAGCCTGGGCGGTCCAGCCAGAGAGCGCCGCAATGATCCCCTTGGCGGCTCCCAGGTCAGCGAGGACGCCAGCAAGCTTGTAGATGACGTCTTTGTCGATGGGCGCTTTCCACGCTTTGCATTCCACGACCAGCCGGAAGGTCGTCAACCCATCAGACTTGTCTCCGACCACGTCCAGCTCGTGACGAGCGCCTGACCTCCCCTCGACCATGACGTTGCAGCGGACCGCGTAGCCATGCTGGGTCAGGAACGCGCCGATCTGCTGCTCCAGTGCCCGTCCGCGGTCTTGAGTCGTGGTCACCTGCCCCCCAGTTGCCATCGCGATCATATGCGCTGAGGTCGGACGCGGACGGAGACACGGATGCACGCCGAACGTCGCGGTGATCGACCGCGATGCAGCGAACGGGCTTCGCCGGTTGGGCGGGGCTACGGGACCAGTTGCGCCCGCTCGTCGAGCCGATGGTCGAGCGAGTGATGGCGGCGGACAGAGAGATGTGGAAACGGCTGGCCGTCGAGGAGGGGCGTTGATAGCTCAGTCGTAGGGAGCAGCCGTCGCGCGTTGCCTACCTGGTCACCCGGCATCCGCGCCTCCCGAGAGGAGTCCCTTACTAGGCCAACCTAGACCGATGCGGCTTTCAGCGCCCGCGGGAACAGGAGCGCCGCAAGGACGATTACGCCAAGCGCTAGCGCCCCTGCTGCCCGCTGGTTCTGCGACTGCATGTTCGCTGCGAGAGTCAGGCCGTCTACGAGCAGCTCCTCGTCTTGGCGGTAGAAGGGCGGGCTTACCGCTTCGACCGCCTCAGTGAAGAACTCGCCCTCGGGAGTGCCGAGCCAAGTTCCCAGACCAAGTGCTCGGTACTCGGCTGAGGCGAGCAGCTGCTGTGCCAGCTCTTGCTTCGAGGGTCGTTGTGCTGGCAGCGACCGACCGTAAGACGGCACCCCACCCCACCTCCTCGGGAAGGTGATGTGCCGATTGAGGAAGGCAGTGAGCCTCTGTTGCTTGTCGTCCATCGCATGTCCTTTCGCAGGTGAGCGAACTTCGTTACGGATGATGATGTCTGCCGAGCGCCTGGATTGCGCAACTGTGCCGAATTTCGATGGGGCGTCTACAGGACAGCGAACACCCGCGTCGTAACCTCTAGGAGCATGAGGCGCATTAGCGACGCACTGCGAAACCTCGTGGCCGAGGCAAACGCTCGCGGGGCGACGATTCGCGGGCATGGGTTGAAGCCGTCTCAGGTGTCTAACTGGCAGGATCGCTCGATCATCGCGCCCGAGGCGTGGGATCACCCCGGACGACCGATACCGGACGCGCTTCGAGCATGTTCAACTCCCGCTGTACGTCGTCGTCGAGCCGGACGGAGGCTGCGCGTGCCATGAGGGAGGTGTATCTGAAGCTGTCATACAGGTCGCCCGCTACGCGAGAGCTGCGAAGGCGCTCTGGGTCGTGCGGACCGAACTCCACCACGTTGCGCGGTCTTAAGAGTTCTCAGAGTGCCAAAAAGGGCTTTTTCGGTCACGGCAGAGGCCCGGGACTTGCCATTGGATACAAGCTGCGATGAAATGCGGGCACCCGGGTGGCTGCACCGAGTCACAGGAAGACGGATCGATGCGTGTACAACAAGCGAAGCCTTTGGGACCGGCCTTGCTACCGACGCCGCCTTCCGATGAGGAGCGGGTCCTCTACGTCCGGCGCGAGATCTGGATCCTGCTCGTCGCCCTCGCGGCCGCCTTCGCTTGTCTCACCTATGGGTTCGTCCGAGCGTGCTTGATCACCGGGTGGTACGACGTGTTCCTCGCCTATTGGGCATTCGTCACCGTGTCTTTCATCATCTCCGTGCCCGTGAACTTCTTCGCCAAGGACTTCGACCTTCGTGGCCACGACGAGCTCGTCGCCACCTGGTCGCCGGCAATCTATCCGAGCGTCGACATATGGCTGCCGATCTGCGGCGAGGCGACGGAAGTTCTGCGGAACACATGGGAACACGTCGCACGCCTCTCATATCCTGGCGAACTGAAGGTCTACTGTCTCGACGACGTCGGCGTTCCCGAATGCGAGGCCATGGCGGCGGAGTTCGGCTTCGCCTACCTAAGCCGCCCTGACAAGGGGTGGATGAAGAAGTCGGGCAACCTGCACTACGCCTACCGGCACAGCTCTGGGGAGTTGATTGCTCTCTTCGATGCCGACTTCTGTCCGAGGCCTGGCTTCCTCCTCGAGCTGGTGCCGTATCTCGACCGAGACCCGTCCGTCGGCATCGTCCAGTCGGCACAGTACTTCCGAGTAGACCGTGTCCAGAACTGGATCGAGCGAGGTGCGTCACAGGTGCAGGAGTTCTTCTACCGCGTGTGCCAGTCGTCGCGTGGCAAGAAGGGGGGCGCCATCTGCTGCGGGACGAACGCGGTATACCGCAGAGCCGCGCTCGATCAGAACGGCGGGATGACGGTGATCGCGCAGGGAGAGGACATGCGGACCGGTTTCGATCTTGCGCAACTCGGCTGGAGCCTGCTGTATCTTCCGCTCAACCTTGCCATGGGACTGAGCCCTTCGGAGATGTCGTCATACTTCAAACAGCAATACCGCTGGTGCAGCGGATCACTGAGGCTCGTCGCGGAGCGAGAGTTCTGGGAGTCACGCCTGTCACCGGAGTCGAAGCTCTGCTACATAGCGGGGTTCAACTACTACCTCCAGGCAGG
Organism: uncultured Acidimicrobiaceae bacterium; assembly: GCA_963801185.1. Classification (GTDB taxonomy): domain Bacteria; phylum Actinomycetota; class Acidimicrobiia; order Acidimicrobiales; family Bog-793; genus Palsa-601. Next base: position 150,914 of record CAWDDW010000001.1, read on the forward strand.
GCTCTACAACTTCGTCCTGCCCATGCTGATCGTCTCGCTGCTCGTCTTCTTCCCACACCAGTTCAGGGCGATCGACTACGTGTTCATCCTGCCGGCGATCCTGGTGATGACCATCGGGTACCCGCTGTGGCACAAGTGTAAGTTCGGTCCGGCAGCCTGGTCGATCCGCATTGTCCAACAGTGGACCTATGTCTTTGCGGCGATGGATTTCCTTCGCGAGATGACCATCCCATGGGACGCGACAGGAGCCAGGGGAGGCTCGGTTGGTTCAACGGCGCGTTATCGGCAGTTCCGGTGTTCGGTCATCGGGTGGAACGGGCTCGTGAGCCTGGCGTGGGTCACCTTGTCCGTGTGGCGGCTCAGCACCGGCGACTGGACGAGCTTCGTCTTCGTGACGACCATGGGCATGTTCTGGCTCGTGACGACGTCTCGGGTCATCTACAGCTTCAGATGGTCGGAGTGAACTGGTCGGTTCGATGACCGAGGGTCCTCGTGTCGTCGGCGACACCGTACCGGTGGGGGCACGGAGGCTGTATCTGGAGATTGGCCCAAGAGTGAGCACGCGAGCGGTCGCCGTCCTGCGGGCCCACGGTGTGCTGATCGCCATACTCGTGATTCAGGCCGGCTTGACTCTCCGCCTTTCCAATACCGCGTTCAACGACGAGGCCACCTATCTGAACGCTGGCAACGCGGTGCTGGCACACCTTCTGCACGGAACGCCGCTTGCCGACTATGCGGCGAGCTTCTCGGGCGCGCCATTCATCTACCCACCGATCGCGGCGCTCGTCGCCCGGCTCGGCGGGCTGTGGGCCGTGCGCGCCCTCAGCGCCGCGTTCATGCTCGCGGCGACCGGTTTCGTCTTCGGGTTCGGCCGCCGGCAGTTCAACTGGACGGTGGGCATCGTGGCCGCGGCCACGTTCAGCGTGGCTGCTTCGACGCTGTTCCTCGGCAACTTGGCGACCTACGACGCGATGGCGGTTGGCTTGTTGTCGTTCGCGCTCTGGCTCTTGCCGGTGGCGATCGGCGCGACCGGATGGAGATCGTGGGGGGCGGTCGCCGGCTCGGGGATGGTCGCGGCCCTCGCCGGCGTGACGAAGTATGCCGCCCTCCTCTACCTCCCAGGGCTGATCGCAGTGGCCTTTCTCACGGCCGTGGCCAAGATGGGAGCGCTGCGTTCGACCACTCGGGTCCTTGTACCGATGGTTCTCGGGTCGCTCGGTCTGCTCGGCGCAGCTGTCTGGCTGGCACCGAGCCTTCTCCAAGGGCTTCACAGCTCGACGACGGCTCGCGCTCTTGGGACTACGCCGGAGTCGACCATCGTCGCCCAAGCCGCCCTCTACATCGGCGGCATGCTGATCGTCGCGTTCGCCGCTGTAGTTGGCGAGGCTCTCGCCGAGGTGCCGCTCAGCCGGTGGGTGCTCGGGGTTGTGCTCGCGCTGAGCGGCCTGCTCGCGCCCATCTATCAGATGTACCTGCACACCAACGTGTCGTTACAGAAGCACGCCGGTTACGGCCTCCTTTTCGTCGCGCCGATGGTGGGTGTCGCGACATGGCGCGCGATGGTGCATTGGCGAAGGCGGATGCTCGTCCCGTTCGTCGGGCTGCTGCTCGTGTTCATCTCGCTCGGGGCGAACACGTCCGAGACTCTTTTCGATCAGTGGCCCAACACTACGAGCCTCATCCATTCGCTCGCACCGATGGTACGGCGCGGTCATGAGGTCTACCTCGTCGAGGAGGCCTCGGTGCCGCAGTATTACTTCGGCTCGAGGATCGATTCGGACCAGTGGGTGAGCACGTACTTCTTCACGTACGAGAAGCCGGCGACCGGCGCCGATGCTCGACCTAGGATGCAAGGAGCACTTGCCTATAAGGCGGCAATCGCGGACTCGTACTTCGCGGTCATCGCACTCAGCAACGGTCCGACGAAGCTGCTCGACGTCACGCTCGAGCGAGCAATCCGGGCGAACCGGGACTACAAGCTCGTCGCGCGCGTGCCCTACCTGACGTCGTTCGGATACGGCCGTTGGAAGGTTTGGGAGCGCGTGGCACCGGCGGTCACGCCTCGCGCTCGTCTCGACGGCTCGCCCTGGTCACAGGCGCTAACACCGGACGTCGGGCCTCCGCCAGCTCGCCGATCTACTCCTGTGCCGTGCGCGGCCGGGCCTCGGCCGTAGGCTCAGGGTCCGGTGATGTCGGCGCCCGCCTCGTGGAAGTACGTGCGCAACAGCTCAGCGGAACGTGGGAACGAGGAGATCTCGTAGCGTGTGCCACCGGTCTGGTCGAAGTTGAACCACAGCTGGGCCTTGACGAGCGGGTGCTCGTGCATCCAGCGCCAGAACTTGGATACGAGCACCGTCGAGTCGCCTGACCCTGGGTCACTGAGGGCCCACTCTGAGACCATTACCGGCTTGTCACGGCTGGCTGCGAAGGTGTACTCGGCATCGAGCGCATCTGGCCCGTGCTGCATGAACTTCCAGCTAGCCGAAGCGAGGTACGCGTCGATACCGACCCAGCCGACATACGCGTTACCTGGATACCAAGCGCTGAGGGGATAGCGCTGCGGATGGTTCACTTCGTACATCGTCGGACACCACACGAAGGTCACGTTCGGAGCCGTGCGGAAGAGCTTCACCGTACGGCGCCACGCCGCCACGTACTCGGTCGGGCTGTTCCCCGGGCGGGTCTTTCCGCCCTGGGTCTCGGCCGACCACGGATACCAGTGACCGTTGAACTCCCAGTCCAGCCGGATGAAGAGTGGGCGTCCGTATCGGCGGGCTTCGTTCGCGACCCGACGGATGTACCCGTCGTACGATCCGTCAGCGATCGACTCGAGCGTGCCGTTACCCGGGAAGTCCCAGGTGAGCATCGCGGTGTCTCCAACCGTTCTGATGTGGGAGAGGATGCCTCCGAAGTCCTGGTTGGGGCTAGTGAACAGGTCCCAGATCGCCACGTGCCTGAGTCCTGTCGAGTGGAGGAAGCCCGAGTAGGAGGGCCCTGTCTCAGTCGACGAGACGCCGACGTAAGTCTCGCCCGGCCCCGGCTCGAAGGTCGGCAGGGCGTGCTGGACGACCGTCGATGCCACCTGTCTCGGCTGACCATGTGAACGTGGTCCGTGGGAGCTGGCTAAGGCGGCGTGCACCGGCAGATCGCGTGCAGCGGCGGGACCGGCGACGATGAATGCAACCGCTGCCACCAGGATGGCGAGGACGCTCGACAGCTGTCCGACGACCGAGATCGTTGTCCGCCTGGTCCCGCGAAACCCGCGTCCCATGGGGCTCAGTATGGCAGGTTTCGAGCGAAATTGCGACTCTCCGCGGTGAGGTGACCACTATCTGCGACATTCACGGTCGGACCGGCACGTGCGCGTGGCAGACTGCGTCTTGTAGCCGTTAGGCGCGCGACCACAGTGCGCCTGTCCCATTCGCTCTTCAACCGTCGTGCCCTGGAGGTCACCATGCAGCCAAGACGGTCCTCGTCAAGAGTGCGGTTAGTCGTCCTTTCCACCTTGCTCGTCGCCGTCGTGAGCCTCGTCACTGTCTTCGTCGTCGGCCGAGGGGGTGCCTCCGCCAGCCGAGCACGCCCACCCAGCGAGCCGCTGGGCGTTGGCGCGGATGCGGTGAAGACACAACTGCTGACGACCTTCCTCGCGAACTTCGGAAGGACGAGCTACGAATCCGACAGCGCGCTCACGACGACGGACGTGGCCTTCTTGAAGCAGCAGTGGGCGATCAACGGGAAGTCGGCCATCTCGGCCGAGCCCGCTGTCTACGAGAACGTCGTCTACTGGGGCAACTGGGGCGGCTATGAGACTGCCACGAACGCCTCGACCGGCAAGCAACTGTGGCAGGACTATCTCGGTCGCACAGTCGGCCAGCCACATCACAACTGCCAGCCGGATCGCGTGGGCGTGGCGAGCTCAGCCTCCGTGGCGAAGGTGGACGGCGCGTTGCGGATAATCGTCGGGACCGGTGCGGGCGGCGTCGCGTCGATCGACGCCTCGAACGGCAAGATCGAGTGGGACACTCGTATCGCGCCGAAGATCGGTGGCTTCGTGTGGAGCTCGCCCACCGTCTTCGACGGTTCCGTGTACATAGGCGTCGCCTCTTTGGGCGATTGTCCCCTCGTCCCCGGCAAGATGGTGAAGCTGAATGCGAAGACCGGGGCGATCGAGCACGAGTTCACCTCCGCCGTGCCGAAGAATTGCAGCGGTGACACCATGTGGTCGTCGCCCGCGATCGATGTGCATCTGAAGGCCCTGTTCATCACAACCGGGAACTCGAACACGAGCAGGGGGAAGAACTGCTACACGAAGGACAACGACGCGATTCTGAAGCTGTCGGCGACGACTCTTGCACTCGAGAGCCGGTGGCGGATACCGCGCGGCCTCGAGTTCCTGGACGCGGACTTCGGGGCCTCCCCGACTTTGTTCAACGCGCACATCGGCCGGCGGACGGTCGCCCTCGTGGGTGCCACGAGCAAGGACGGTGTCTTCTACGCGCTCCGGCGGGACGACTTCGCGGCGGGACCGGTGTGGACGCTTCGAGTATCAATAAAGGGCGACTGTCCTAACTGCGGAGCAGGGTCCATCGCGTCCGCTGCTTACGACGGCAGCAGTCTCTACCTCGCGGGTGGGCAGACCACCATCAGGGGCAAGCACTGCGAAGGAAGCCTCCGGAGCGTCGACCCGTCGAACGGTAAAGAGATCTGGGCTGATTGCCTCTTCGATCCTGTGCTCGCCGCGCCAACCGTCGTCCACGGCGTCGTCTTCGTGGTCTACGGTCCGGAGCTCAACGCAATCGACACCGCAGACGGGACGAAGCTCTTCAAGTACTTCGATCCGGTCGAAAAGGCCGACCTATGGGGGACGGTGACAGTCTCGGGATCGTGGATCTACTTTGGTGGCATGGACAATCGGCTGAGGTCGTTCTCGATCGTCGACTGAATCGACAGAGCGACGCCCCTCGGGGCCACCTACCGGGCCGTCGTACTGACGCTGCTCGGTGGAGTCGGCGTCTTCTGGATCTTCCAGCTCTTGCCGTTCCACTGCGGCAAGAGGCGGTGCAGGTTGTTGACGACACGCACGACACGGCGGACAGCTCGGGGTCAGTGCCGTTCGTGGGATCGGTGGTGGTCTCGACCTTCCAGGTCTTGCCGTTCCACTGCGCGGCCAAGCTCACGTACTCGCTCGTCGCGAAGTAGGTGCCGACGGCGGTGCAGCTCCTCGCCGACGCGCACGACACGCCGGACAGGCCGAAGTCCATGCCGCCGGACACGGCGGATGTCGCGTCCATCTTCCAGGTCTTGCCGTTCCACTTCACCGTCAGCGCCACCGACTTGCCGGCGGCGTCGATCGACGAGCCGACTGCCATGCAGAATCTCGGGCCGCGGCAGGAGACGCCCGCGAGCTTGCCGTTCGGCACATTGGCGGCCGTCACGTGCAAGTGAGCCCGGCCAGCGCCTCCGCCGGCGGCCATGGCGGGACTTGCCGACGCGCAGGCGGCCACAAGTAGGAGCACCAGCACTGCAGGCCTTCCGACGAAGAGGTGTCGTCGGGCGAGGGCATCGCAACCTTCGTCTATGTTGTTGTCGCGATACGGTCGTCATGCAGCAACGCTCCCTCGACGGTCACCCGGTTGCCTTGGCCTAGCCTGCCAGCTGAACCCATCGCAAGGAGGCAGCCCAGGTGACCCTGTCCAATGTGGCCGATCCTGTCGACTTCGAGACTTACGGCGACTACGCGCCTCCCGCATCGGGGGTGCCGCGCTCTGACGCGTGGTCGCCCTCCGAGCGCGACCCGGCCGCCTTCGAGCGGCCGAAGTACCGGTTTCAAGGTCGGGTCACGGCTGACGGTTCGAGCGGCTACCCGGCGGAGACCGGGCGCTACCACCTCTACATCTCGTGGGCGTGTCCGTGGGCGCACCGGAGCGCGATCGTGCGTGCCCTCGTAGGGATCGAGGACGCCGTCTCGCTGTCCGCCGTCGACCCAGTCCGCGACGGCCGTGGGTGGGCGTTCCGGGAAGGCCCGGGGTTCGGCCCCGACCCGGTGAACGGCTTTCGTTTCTTAAAGGAGGCGTACCTCGCGACTGACCCCGAGTACGACGGCCACGTCTCGGTCCCGTTGCTGTGGGACAAGCAGACCTCGCGGATAGTGAGCAACAACTTCCCCGACATCAGCCTCGACCTCGGCTCGGAGTTCAGGCCATGGGCAAAGTCGCGGCTCGACTTGTACCCGCTGGCTCTCCGCGCCGAGATGGACGTTCTCAACGAGCAGATCTACGAGACTGTCAACGACGGGGTGTACCGCACCGGCTTCGCTGGCTCCCAGGCGCAGTACGAGCGCAACGTCGGGCGCGTCTTCGAGACCCTCGATCAGCTCAAGGAACGCCTCGCCACGACAAGGTATCTCTTCGGCGACGAGATCACCGAGAGCGACGTTCGGCTCTGGGTGACCCTCGCCCGTTTCGACAGCGTCTACTACTCCCATTTCAAGGTGAACCTCCGCCGGGTCAGCGATTACCCGTCGCTGTGGGGCTACGCCCGGGACCTGTACCAGCATCCGGCTTTCTCCGCGACGACGAGGTTCGACCACATCAAGCGCCACTACTACGTCACCCACGGCCGTCTGAACCCGTCCCGCATCGTCCCGGCCGGTCCGCTGCTCGACTGGGGCGCGCCGACGGACCGGTCGCGGTCGGCTCGCGGAGCTACACGCTGAAGGTGACTTCGTAGCTCGTGACGTCACGGTCGCCGAGGCGGCCCGCCGAGATCATCCGTCGTAGAAGAGAGGCGGGTGCAGCCCGATCAGCGTGCGTTCCCTCGGGCTGCTTGCGCGGGCGACGGCCTCGGCGGACAGCTGATTGGCATCCGAGGTCGGCCGCAGCCGCTGGGCAAGGTCGCGCCGCCCGTAGTGGCATTGGAGAAAGTAGCGGCCGGGGTCACCGACCCCGGAGGAAAGACGACGGTGCCAGACGTCGGACACGAAGAGGCCCACGTCACCAGCTGCGAGCAGCAATGGCACTGCGCTGTGATCCTCCCAGGTGAGCCCGTCGTCGCTCAGCCGGTCGGGCGGCGGGGACTGGCCAGAGGTGTGGCTGCCGGGGATCACCGCCGTCGGACCGGCCTCGATCGGGCACTCCTGGAGCATGATGTGAGCGGCCACAGCGAACACCGGGTACGGGATCCGGGCGTCCCAGCGCACGCCGGGCGGGCGGGGCACGTGCGGACCGCTGTCGATGTGCCAGAAGCGACCTCCGTGGCTGGATTCCTCGGGCGGCTGGCGCCACGCAGTGTTCGCGATGACGTGGCAGTCCTCACCCAGCAGCGGCTCGATCACGGTCAGAATGGCGGGATTGGCGACCGCGCTCTGGCAGACCTCGCTGCGATTGAGCATCTCGTAGCGAAACGGCAACCAGTGCTCCGCCGGCCGTGCCTTGCCGCGGACGTCGGGGGGGAACTCCTCGAACACGCGATCGATGTCGGCGCGGAGAGCCGACACCTGTTCAGCATCGAAGACACCGGGCAGCACGGCGAATCCATGTTCCTCGAGTTGCCTGCTCTCCTCTGGCACCGATTCGGTCCGGAGACTCAGGTACAGGTTACGGGTGATCACACCAGCATTTTGGCGCGAATCGGGGCGCCTCGGCGTCGCCGCCCGCGAACCTGCCACGACGCGATACAACTGTCCCACGATGGCCGAGCCTCCTACGTCTTCTCGCGATCAGGGAGATCCGCGCGACCCGCTCGGGCTCGCGTCAGATGCTCCACTGCTCAACGCGTACCTCCGCGCCCTCGATCGGCGAGCGTCCGGCGAGCACTCCTTCACCACACCGGGCCACAAGGGCTCGACGGAGCTCACCGGGGTTGTCGTCAGCGGGGACTTCCCGAGCTCGGGCGGGCTCGACACGGTCAAGTTCAAGTACGGATGGCTGGCGCAGGCGGAGCGCCTGGCGGCGGAGTGCTTTGGCGCGGACGTCTGCCGTTTCTCCGTCGGCGGTTCGACGCATGGCAACCAGACCTTCGCTCTCGCCGCCGCGAGGCCGGGAGACGAAGTCGTCGTGTCCCGGATGTTGCACCGCTCGATGCTGCTCGGCCTCGTGCTCGCGGGCTTGACCCCGGTCTGGGTGCATCCTGACGTGGACCTCAGCACTGGTCTGCCCCGGGGCATCCCACCCGGAGCGGTCCGCTCGGCTCTCGAGGACCACCCGGCCGCCGCCGCCGTCTTTCTCGTCGAGCCGTCCTACGTCGGGACGTTCTCAGACATCGAGGAGCATGCTCGCATCGCGCACGAAGCGGGCGTGCCGCTCATCATCGATGCTGCCTGGGCGGCGCATTTCGGTTTTCATCCCGACTTGCCCCCGCACACGCTCGGAGCCGGGGCGGACGCGATGGTGACGAGTGCCCACAAGGTCCTACCGGCCTACACCCAGGCTGCATTGGTGCTCGCCAGGACGGAGCGGCTCGACGGCGCTCGGATCGAGCGTGCGTTCGAAGCGACCCACACCACGAGCCCGGCTGGCGCCATTCTGGCGAGCACCGACGCAGCACGGGCGCTCATGCAACATCACGGCGAGCGCCTCGTGAGCCGCATGCTCGACATCGTCTCCCAGGCGAGAGAGCGGCTGATCAAGGTGGACGGCCTTCGCGTTCTCGCCGGTCCCGGAGTCGATCCCGCCAAGCTCGTCGTCGCGCTGGCGGGCACCGGCGCGCACGGGGTGGAGATCGAGGCCGACCTAATTGATGCGGGGTTGCCTGTCGAGATGGCCGATCGCGACACGATCGTCGCCTTGGTGACCGTCGCCGACCGCCCGAAGGACGTCGAACGGTTACCGCCGAGCTGACAGCGTCCGTCGGCAGGAGGCGTGGAGTACCGCGTGCCCTCCACGCGGCAGCGGGCTGGATCGTCGAGCCGCAGATGGTCGTGCCGCCGAGGGAGGCGTTCTTCGGGCGCTCCGAGAGGGTGCCCATCGACCACGTCGCAGGTCGCGTCAGCGCGGAGCTCGTGGCTCTCTATCCCCCCGGTGTACCGGTGCTCGCCCCGGTCAGCGTGACGACCGAGGCGCTTCGAACGCTCGCCGACGCACGGTCCGACGGCGTGCGGATCGCCTACGCTGCCGACCCGACTCTGGCGACTTTGCAGGTGCTCGTCGACGATGCCTGACGCTCGACCGGGAGGCTGTCACGAGCGATGAGGTTCAACCACATTGGAAACCCGACGGGCAGCTCGTTCGAAGGCGCGCTCTCCGCTGGCGCGCGGTGCCCGCTCTAACGCTGGCCTCTAGCTGGACTGGGCAGTCGTGTTCCGGACGTGGTCGTCGAGCTCCGCAGTCATCTCGGAGTCCTCGGGGCCGCTCTCGTGGAAACCGCCGCTCGCGCCCAACTCGTCCGCCTCGTTGAAGGCCGCCTCGAACGCTTCCGTCGCACGTGACATCGCCGCGTCGTGGTCGTGCAAGGCGGTCTGCAAGTGCTCGGCACGGGCTTGCGAGGCCTCTGCCACGGCATCTCCGTACGCGCTCACCGCATCTCTCAAGTTGGATGCTCGCTCGACGCCTGCCCGATAGATCGACTCGGCTCTCAAGGCGCCTGCCCTCTTGATGGCTTGCGCCCTCTCGGTCGCGCTGTCCGCTGCCACCTCGGCGGCCCGGAGCGCCTCCTCGTGAGCTCGCTGAGCGGCAGCAAGTTCCTCCTGATATGCCTGCTCGACTCCGCGTGCCGCTACGGTCTCGGCTCTCTGCAGGGCAGTGCCGTACCGCTCCTCGGCAGCACGCGATGCTGCAGCACGAGCAGCTTCAGCTTCTCGCAGCTGCTCGTCGTGGCGCTGTGTGAGCTCTTTCAGCGCCTCGGCCCGCGCCACTGTGGCCGACCGAATGATGTTCGCTCGGTCCACCGTCGCCTTGCGAACGAGGCGAGCTCGAGCGAGTTCGGCGCTTGCCACCTCCTCGGCAGCAAGGAGCGCCTCGTCGCGCGCCTGCTCGGCAGCTCGCATCGCCTCGTCCTCCGCCTGAGCCCCCGTCTCCAGCCGTATGACGTTGCTCTTCATGTCGCTCCTCCTTCGAGGCGTCAGGCTTCCCTCGGACAAGCCTGGCCCTGATGACATCGCCCTGCCGGCACCATCTGAGCGCTTCGGAGCGTCAGATGCAAGGCGCTCCTTTGGAATCTCCTTGTCTGCACCCAGCCTGAGATTGTCGTCTGGGGCGTGGCCCTGCTGGGCGCGAGCCGGACAAGGGCTACCGGGGGTTGTGAGCAGGTAGAGGTCCGTGAGCGCCATCGCGCTCGCCACTATCAGGAGCGCGCGGGAGGCCAGGTCGGCACCGTCCAGTCTCTTTCTCTTTCTCTTTCTCTTTCTCTTTCTCGGGCAAACAGGTCAATTAGTGCGACAACGTGTCTACCCATGGTCGGCGCGTTTGCGTCCAGTCCCGCAGCAGCGGTGATTCGTCATGGGCACAGGACGTGAGACCTGGAGGGCGCACCTTCTCCGTGAAGGGCAAAGGCGCGGCGAGGATCATGAAGGGCAGAGCGGCAGCGATGGAGTGGGAGGCCAAGAAGGTGACGAGGCTGGAGGACTCGAGGTGCGACCGGGAACACGGGATAGAGCAGCATGAAGGATTAGATTGACAATCAATGACCCGAAGCGGCCTTTGAGTGGCCGGGAAACGGAGGGCTGATGGTGTCGCTCCTCTTCGCAGTCCTTTTCGCAGGGTGGTTGTCCCCTGGAATGCGTGCGCATGAGGACGAGTTCCGCCAGGCGTGGGTGGCTCGCTTTGGGGAGAACCCCCACGGTCCGACTCCGCCTCCCGGAACGTACAAGGCTTGGTACAAGCAGTGGAAGAAGACGCAGATCGCGCCGACCGAGTACCTCGCGGTGCTGCAACAAGGACCTCCTGGGAGCCACCTCGTCTGAGCCGAGACTCTGACGTGCTGAGGTGGGCCTTTTCGAGCTAGGAACTCCGACCGTTCAAACTCGACATGGCGTGCTCGATGAGTATGTCGCCCTCGGCCATCGAGTCGAGGTCCGTACCGTTGGTGGCGGTCGTCTGGTTCTCTGATTCCCGAGCCGCTATCGCTCCAGCGAGCCCGAGGTCGTCGAGACTGTCGTCATCCGATGGCTCTAGGAAGTGCTGAACGTTCTGGACCGCGTTGCGATATGTCGCCAGCGCTCCCTCGACGGCAGCCTCGTACACCGTACGGGCGTCCTGGAGCTCGGTGGAGTAGGCGTCGCGGGCTGCGGAGATGGCTTCGTTGTACTCGTTCCGCACCCTCTCGGAGGTCTCGTGGTACTTCGCTCGAGCGCTCGCGACCCCGTCTCGTCGGTTCTTCGAGCCGGTCTCGTTGATCTCTTGCTTGTAGGTCGACCACGCCTCGTCGATGGCTTCGGCGTGGGCTGCCGCCGCATCGGCCTGCTTGGTCGCCAGAAGTTTGCTACCCGACTCGAGTGACTCTTCATAGGCGCTCTGAACCTCCTCCACCGTGACCCGGAACTCCTCCCAGGTCTCGTGGATCCCGCTCAGATACTCGTTACGGGCCTCGTGGTCCGCTGCTGCCGAACTTCCCGCTTCCGTATACACGTGTCCTGTCCTTTCGACTTGGAGCGGGGGCTGTGATCAGCTCGTCGGCGCACCGTCGGGGGCAGTCGCTTGATATCTCATCGGTCTACTCAGCGCGAAACTTGAGCCTGATTTCACAAGTGCCTCGACGGTTCACCGACGGTGTGCCACTGACACGGTATGCGACCGCAGCTCCTTGCCGATCCCGCCCTCGTCAAGGCGCCGGGAAGAAGTCGCTCGAGGACCGATCGACCTTCGTGAGTGTGGACGCGTCGCAGGTCGCGGCCGCGACGTTGCGGTTCACGAAGAAGTACACACCGGGTTTGCTCGCGAGCCCGAGGACCGGCGCCGGCTGGTTGGCTGTGAGGTCGAGGACTCCCCAGCAGTCACGGGTCTCAGCCGTAAAGGCCGTCATGGTCACAGAGGAGCCACCGGTCCCCACTTCGACGCTGACCGTGTCAGCCGACGTGGAAGGGGCGTTCGTGACGAAGCCCAAACCGGTGTCCAGGTTGTAGATCGAATTCGGCGACGAACGGTTCAGCAGGTCCGCGAACGAACGGTTGTTGATGACATACGACGTGCGTGCTCCCGTCAGCGCCGTCTCGAGATTGGACTGGGCAACGGTGACGCTGTCGGCTGTCGCGTTGGTGCCTCCGTTCTCGAACCAGTGAACGAAGGACCGGATCTCGTCCACCGTGATCATCCTCGGAGCGCTCGGTGGCGAGACGCCGATGCTCGGGTGGGTTATGCCGACGGTGACCGTTGCTCTGTCGTAAGAGACCGCGACCTTGATCAAGGAGCCGTTCTCGATCCACATCTTGATGGGGATGGAAAGGCTGGCCGGGATCCGGTCGATCGCCTTGCGCAGCCTCGGGACGAGTTGCTGCGCCGATGGGGCCGACTTTTCCACCTGGGTCTCGAGGTCGGCGACCAAGGTGCTGAGGAAGTTCCTGACAGGCAGCGACACCGAGTACTCGGTAACGCCACCCTGCGACCCGACCACGTGGGTGCTCTGCCATGCATCCCAAGCCTGGGCGAAGGACAGAGTGAAAGCCGAGCGCAAGCGATCGATATCGGCGGTCGAGGTCGTGGTGTGAACGCCGTGTTCCCTCGCGTACTGCTCGAGCAGGCTCTCGTTCAAGCCGATCCAGTTCCCTTCCACCAACGAGTGGAGAAACTCGAGCGCCGGATGCCGCCGAGCGGCCCGGTTCAACGTCGACGCCAGCGTCGGACCGGAACCGGCGCCTTTCACGAGGTGATCGATTCCGGTCGCGTTCAACCGGAGGTAGAACGCCCCGTTCGCCACCATGAAGTCGCCGAGGTCGGTGCTGCCGTACAGGACCGAGACCTCGATGTCGTTCGTGGCCCCTTGCTCGGCGACCGGTCCGCCCGCCGGGTTCGTGAGCATGACGACTATCGAGTAGATCGAGAGCCCGTTAGGCCCCTGACCAGTGCCTGCCTGGCCCGAGCCGCTGACGCTCGCTGAGACGGCAAAGCGCACCGTCGGTTGCGCGAACACGCCCGACACGGCGGCCGACACGGTCTGCGCCTGGCCCATCTCGAGAGGCACGATGACGATCGCGGCTGTAACTGCGAGTAGGCCGGCAATCGCAACCGTGAGCCGGCGGTGTCGCTTTCGCGCCGGGCGCTCGGTGCCGAGAATCAACTCATCGTGCGCGAAGTCGGACACCGGCACTGGTGCCGGAGTCGCCGACGGGTCGAAATCAGTCATGGTGTCTGCCCCCACATGGCCAGCCGGTCTGGGTTGGCCGTGTGCTCCATGATCTGACGATTTGTTGGTCGGATTCCCGCCAGCAGTGCAAAGCAGGGTCGTCAAGCCTGGACGGTGTGACACCGACCTTTGAGGTCAGACCGATCGAGCCCGGGGTTCTTCAGCAATTGCGCGAGCGCGACGACGCTGGCCGTCGGCCGGCCCTTGTCGTCGACCATGACGGGGGCAGCCCTCTTCGTTGCTGCCTCCGGCTCAGCCGACCGGGCGAGGAAGTCGCGCTGGTGTCCTACGCGCCGCTTCGCCGCTGGGCTGCCGAGGCCGGCGCGGACCCCGGCGCCTACGACGAAGTGGGGCCGGTCTTCATTCATCGAGAACCGTGTCCGGGCCTTCAGCAGGAGGGTTATCCAGAAGAGCTCCGCCGCGCCCGGCGCGTTTTCAGGTGCTACTCGAGCTTCCGGGCAGATCGTGTGTGGGCGACCGGTGGAGCCAGGGGACCGAGCCGAAGAGGTGATCGAGGAGTTGCTCGCGCTGCCTGACACAGCGGTGGTGCATGTGCGCGCTCTCGAGTTCGGCTGCTTCACGTTCGAAGTGAGACGGGTGTCCTGACCGTAAGCTTCGGTCATGAACGACTCTCACGTGATGACGCTGCGAGATGGTCGGGACTTGGCCTGGCTCGAGGTGGGGGAGCCGGCTGGCGTGCCGGTGTTCGCGTTCCATGGGACGCCCGGGTCGAGGCTGGGACTGACAATGGACGAGGCTCTGGTCGCCGCCGCCGGCGCACGGTTGATCTGTCCAGATCGTCCCGGGTACGGCCTGAGCTCTACCAGCCGGGCAGGCGCCTTGTGGACTGGCCAGGCGACGTCTCAGCGCTTGCCGACCACCTCGGTATCGAGCGATTCGCCGTGATGGGCGTCTCCGGTGGCGGCCCGCACTCGGCGGTCTGCGCCGCACTACTGGGCGACCGCGTGACGACGGCAGCCATTGTGAGCGGGGTCGGCCCGCTGTCTGACCCGGCAGCCATCGAGGGGATGATGCGGGTCAACCGGGTGCTAACGGGGCTGTCCAGACGGAGCCCACTGCTCGTGCGGGGGATTCTTGCTCCGCAGACGGTCGTGGCGCGGCGGTGGCCGGACAAGGCGATCGACTTCCTCATGCGGCAGTTGCCCGCCCCCGACGTGGAAGTGCTGCAGAGGCCCGAGGTGCGTGCCCTCTTCGCGTCGGAGGTCGCCAAGGCATCGCGGACGACGTCGAAGGCCTCCGCCCAGGACTTCGAACTCTTCTGTCACGATTGGGGCTTCGCCTTGTCTGGGATCTCTGTCCCTGTGCATCTTTGGCAGGGGGATGCTGACGTGAACGTGCCGGCGAGCCACGCCCGTCTTCAGCACGAGGCAATCCCCGGCTCGGTGCTCCACGAGTGCCCGGGCGAGGGCCACCTCTTGGTCTTCGGCCACCTGAGTGAGATCCTCGAAGTACTGGCCGTACCGGTGAACCAGCCGGCACGCAGCCGCAGGCCTAGGGCTAAGCCGCAGGGCCAGACCTAAGGAGTGGCCATCCTCTCGGTGCGTTCAGTCTCACCGCGCGACACCGGCAGACCTGCCGCCTCCCAAGCGGAGTAGCCGCCGAGGACGTCTGAGACATCGGGAAAGCCTGCGTCGATCAAGACGCTGGCCGCCACTTGGGAGCGGGACCCACTGGCACAGTAGACGACCACGGGGCGCGTCCGGTCGAGTGTCCCGAGCGAGGACACGAGGACGGCCAGGGGGAGCTCGTGGGCGCCAGGCAGCGTGCCGCTCGCCGTCTCACCCGCGCCGCGGACGTCGACGATCTGGAGCCCGGGATCGGCCTCTTGCAGTGTGGCCAGCTTCTCGATCGTGAGCCGAGAGCTGGTCTCGACCAGGTCGGGTCGGGAGGCGAACACCTCCGCGAGCCCGTCGAGCTGACCGACGACCCGGTCGTAGCCGACGCGACCGAGACGGATCTTGGCCTCGGCCGCGACCGCCGGATCGCCCACGAGCACGACATTGCGTTCAGGGGACAGCACGTCGCCTGCCCACTCGGCGAATCGGCCCTGCAGCCCGATGTTCACCGCACCCCGGAGGTGACCGGCAGCAAAGTCGCCTGGCTCGCGGGCGTCGAGCAGAACGGCGCCGGCGTCACGCTGCACCAGGACCTCTTCGATGTCGAAGAGAGGTGGAGCCTCTTCGTCAAGCAGCGGGTGGAGCTCGCGGTTCTGCTGCGCGTCGAACTCGAAGTAGTGAGGCCGCGCGGGCTGCCCCTCTGTGATCGCGACGACGAACTCGGCCTCGTCCATCGCTTGGAGCGCGTAGTTGACGAGTCGCTGCTCGCCGAGTGTCGAGCTCGTCTCACTCGACAACTGCTTGCCGCACGACGAGCCCGCCCCGTGGGCGGGAAAGATGCGTGTTGAGTCGGGAAGTGGTAGCAGCTTGTCGTAAAGCGACCGGTACAACCGCCGCGCCAGGGCCTCCGCTGACAGGCCAGCCCCTGCCGAGGCCAAGAGGTCGGGGCGCCCGACGTCGCCTACGAACAGAGTGTCGCCGGTCAGCACCCCGTAGGGCACTTCGTCTGCGTCGTGCTCGTAGATGACGATGCAGATCGACTCGGGCGTGTGCCCCGGGGTGGCGAGTATCTCGAGAGTGACCTCGCCGAGCGACAGCCGCTGGCCGTCCGCCAAAGGCTCGATGGGGAACTCGACGTCGGCCTCCTCCCCGTAGGAGATCACAGCTCCGGTTCGCGCGGCGAGCTCGAGATGGCCGCTGAGGAAGTCGGCGTGCACATGGGTCTCGATCACCCTCTCGATCACGAGCCCGCGGTCGGCCGCCTCGTCGACGTAGAGGCCAACGTCGCGTCTGGGGTCGACCACGACCGCCCGACCCGTCGTCTCGTCTCCTATGACGTAGGACGCATGAGAGAGGCAGGCCAAGTAGTGCTGTGTGAGGATCACTCGACACCTCGCGCTCGGAGTCGGTTGCATTGTCGCGCCGAACCGGACCTCGAGACGAGCGATTCGTGGTGGGCCGACCCTCGCGCAAGACTGTGAGCGTGCCCGACGACGATCTGCTCGCCGAGCAGAAGGCGTTCTACCGCCGGCGCGCTCCCGAGTACGACCAGTGGTGGCAGCGCCGCGGCCCGTATGACCGCGGCCCCGAGGTCGAGGCGCAGTGGCAGGCGCAGGTCGACGTCGTGGCGGGAGAGCTGGCGGCGTTCGGAGCAAGGGGAGACGTGCTCGAGTTGGCGGGCGGCACCGGATGGTGGACCGAACGGCTGGCCGCGACTTCGACGACGTTGACAGTGGTCGACTCTTCGCCGGAGGCGCTCGAGATCAACCGCGAACGCGTAGGGCGTCGCGACGTCGAGTACATCACGGCGGACTTGTTCACCTGGGAGCCGGCGGGCTCATACGACGTCGTCTTCTTCTCCTTTTGGCTCTCGCACGTGCCTCGCCAGAGGGTCGCCGGCTTCTTCGAGTTCGTCGCGTCATGCCTGAGGGAGGATGGACGGGCCTTTCTGATCGACAACAGGACCGATCCGTTTCCTGAGCACCGAGATCCCCACGTGCTCGACGCCCGCGACGATGTTCAGCGGCGCAGTCTCAGCGACGGCTCCGAGCACCGCGTCGTGAAGGTCATGTACGAGCCGGACGACCTGGCCCAGCTGCTCTCGGGGCTCGGGTGGGAGGCGGAGGTGGGGGAACGCGTTGGCTTGTCTACGGATCTGCGCAAAGGGCGGCTACGAGGGCACTTTGACGCCGAGCATCGTGCTGACAATCTTCGCGATGGCGTCCGCCAACACGACGCTTCCGGCTTGGTTGAGGTGGACGCCGTCGAGGCGCACCGGTGTGAGCTGTCCATCGATGACGAGACTGCCGGCGTAGCTCCCGCCCGGCCCGTTCAGGACGGTCCCCGGATTGAAGAACACGACGCCAGGGATCTTCGCCGCCTCCTCGGCAAAGATTGCGTCGATCACCCTCATGTACGAATTGAGCGAAGGACTCTGCATGGCGGGCTCGCCGATCCAGAGCACCTTGCATCCCTCGTCGACGAGCGACCTCATCGTGTCGCCGACCGTCGTCGCGTAGGTGCTGTCCCAGAGCGCGCTCCCGACCGGCTGGTACCGGCCGTTGACGACGATCGCTTGGCCGTCGTTCGCGCTGCCCATCCAGATCACGAGTCTCGGTCGCCGCGCCGCTGCGACGGCAAGGAGGTGCTGTGGCCAGTCGAAGAAGTCCCCGCGGACGAGCCCGGTGCCCACCTGGTACTCCGCCAGGGTGCGGGTGGTCGTCCGGTTCTCGTGGTACGCCCACCATGCCCACTCGGGCCCGGCAGCTGTGGAATCGCCGGCGAAGTAGATGGGTGGGCCCGGCGGGCCGAGCGGCACGGGCGGCAGCTCCTTTGCGGGAGGTCCGTTCGCGAGCACGTCGTGCCCCAGTGCTACGAGCTGGGCGGTGTGGAGCGAGCTGAAGTCACCGGGCATCTGAAAGAGCAGCCAATACGAGGTCGAGCCTTCCGTGAAGTACAGGTAGCGATTGTTGGCGATGATCGCTCGCTGGCCGAGGCCGTCAACTGTCACGAGCGTGTCGACGTACTGGGTGGCGGTGTCGAACGAGACGTTCGGCATGACCTCGAGCGCAAGAAGCGAATCCTCTCCCACCAACCACTGGCAGTACGGGAACGTCGGAGTGGCCGGCCCGACCGGCCCGCCGAACTCCTTGAAGATCTCCGTCCGCGTGAGCAGCTTGCACGCGACGCGTGGCGCCTGCGCGCCGAGCGAGCCGTCGTCGATGCGCTTTGGTCGCTCCGGCCGCGGGCGGGAGCGCCGGCGCGAGACGGTGGTGCTGGCCGCCGAGGAGGTAGGTGCAGCGGAGGAGGGCTCGCCAGTCGGCGCCAACTTCGAGCACGAGGCCGCCGTCGCGTGGCAGCGACCACTACTGCTGGTCGGTCTCGGCGCTGCTATCCAGGCGACCGTCAACGCCGCACCAGCGAGCGCGATGGCCACGACCACTCCGAGCGCGCGTCTCACGAGTGTCAGACGCTGCTCGGCGTCAGAACGTTGCAGGGAATCCGGCGAGTCACCGGCCTAGCGGTGATCATGGGTGGACGGTCATGTTAGGTGCACAATGTTGTCCATGCGAACAGACCGCCAGCGGGTGACGAGCAGGCTTTCGAGGCGACAGTGGGTCGGGGCACGCCTCGCCATAGGAGCGACGATGGTCGTCATGGTCGCGGCGTGCTCCACCGGCGGAGCGGCAGCGCAAGGGGCGTCGACCTCGTCGACTCCGAAATCGTCGACGTCGTCGTCGGCCGCGAATGGCTCGGGCAGCTCCAGCAGCTCGACGGTGCCCGCCGCCTCTGCCAACGACTCGTCCGACTGGACCGTCTACCACCGCTACGTCAGCGGCTCGGGCAGAGGTCCTGCCGGTTTGAAGCTCTCCCCGCTCAAGTCCTCCTGGAACTCGCCGACGCTCGACGGGCAGCTTTACGGCGAGCCGCTCGTGTGGGGCAAGGACGTGTACGTGGCGACGGAGAGCGACACCGTCTACGCCCTGTCGGCATCGAAGGGCAAGATCTTGTGGCACCACCACCTGGGCACTCCCGTACCCTCGAGTGACCTCCCATGCGGCAACATCTCCCCGACTGTCGGGATCACCTCCACTCCGGTCATCGACACTGCCCGCAAGGAGATCTTCGTCGTCGCCGACGAACTGGTGCGTGGCAAAGCCCATCACGAGTTCTACGGCCTGAACGCGACGACGGGAGCTGTCGAACTCAGCCAGGGCGCCGACCCGGCCGGCGCGGACACGCTCGCCATCTTGCAGCGGGCGTCGCTCACGCTCGACGGGACGAATGTCGTCTTCGGATTTGGCGGCAATTACGGTGATTGCTCGACCTATCACGGCTGGGTCGAGTCCGTGCCGGTGATTGGGGGGAAGGCTCGTTTCTACAAGGTGGACCCGAAGTCGGGAGAGACCCAGGGTGCGATCTGGATGGGCGGCGGTGCGCCCGTGGTGAACACCGCCGGCGACGTTTGGGTTGCGGCCGGCAACGGCTCGGTCTCTTCGCCATCGGGACCATACGACTACAGCGACTCTGTGCTGGAGCTGTCGCCGTCGATGAAATTGCTGCAGTACTTCGCTCCTTCTGACTGGTACTACGACAACGGCCACGACCTCGATCTCGGCTCGTCGGTTCCGGCGGTGCTCTCGAACGGCCTCGTCGTACAGGCGGGCAAGTCGCAGACCGCCTACCTGCTGAAGGCCTCCTCGCTGGGTGGCATCGGTGGCCAGGTGGACGAACTGACCGGGATCTGCGGCAACGATGTCGACGGGGGAGTGGCGTTCTCGGGCAGCACCGTCTACCTGCCCTGCGAGAGCGGGGTGATGGCCGTCTCGACTGACGCCAAGACCCGCAAGATGAGAGTGCTATGGCAGACGGAGACCGGGGCGGGAGGACCACCCATCCTTGCCGGCGGGTTCGTCTGGACGATCTCGGGCGGCACGCTTTTCGCACTCAACCCAAAGACGGGAGACGCCGTCCACCAGCTCTCGATCGGCAACAGTGCCACCGATTTCCCGACCCCGTCGGTCGGAGACGGGCTGCTGTTCGCGACCTCGGCCACGCAAGTGCACGCCTTCGCCGGTCCGTGACCGGCGAAGGCCCCCCTGCGGATCACACCTCGAAGTCGCCCGACTCAGTCGGGTCCCAATCGGCGTCAGCCTCGGTAGCCCTCGCGCCGGGCCAGCCCGCGTGCCGAGCACGTCCCCGGCCCCTGGCCTGCCCTGGTCCGTGCTCCGCGCTCCCCTCGGGGACGAGTGCCGACAGCCGATTCCGAAGGTCGCCGAGGAGCGTGAGTATCTCCGCCCTTTGCTCCTCGGTGCCGTGTCGCGCTGCCCAGACGAGCTGGACGAAAGTGTCCCGAGCGGCGATCTTCAGCTGGAGTCGCGACTCGCCGAAACCATCTGACACCTGATCCCAGGGAGCCCTCGACCCCTGGGTGCGTTCGAACTCGGCCTGCCCGGCCTCGGTGAGCTCGAAGACCCGCTTGCCCTCCGGCGCGTCGCTGACGACGAGTCCTTCGTCCTCCAGCAGTTGCAGCGTCGGGTAGACCGAGCCGGGGCTCGGCCTCCATGCCCCTCCGGTCCGAGTCGACAGCTCCTGGATCATCTGATACCCGTGCATCGGAGCTCCACCCGTGGCCTTTTGTTCGGCCAGCAATGCGAGGATGGCGGCTCGCACGTTTCCCCTGGCAGCGCGGTGCATCCCACCACCGCGGCTCGGACCGCGCCTTGCGCGACGGCTCGCCGGACCGCCAAGCCCCATACCACCAGCTCCTCCGCGGCCGCGCCCTCGCGGCCCCACCACTCCTAGATCATCGTGCTGGTGCTCCCACTTGTGCATTCGTTCGATATCCATCTCACTTCTTCTCCTTGTGCGAGTTAACGATATGTCGCTAGTAACGATATATCGGTGAGAACAAAAATGCAAGCGATCCGTCTTTCCAGGACAAACCCATGACAAAGCCGCTGCCAGTGCGTACGATCCGCATCACTGACCGCTCTCGTGAGGTCCGGTCGCTGCCCCGTGGAGGTTTAGATGCGCTCGTTCAAGTTGAAGACGTGGCTCATGGTTGGCGTCGCGCCGAGCCTCGCGATCGCCATCGCTGTTCCGGCGACCGCGGGAAGCGTTGCTTCAGCGCAGGCTCTCACTGCAAGGGCCTCGGCCCGCCTGAGCGGCCCGCCGAGGACAGTGATCGTGATACTCCGCGATCAGAACCAGGGTGTGGCAGCCAGAGCCGCCAGCCAGCTCGACGCCGTTCGTGCCGAGCAGAGGCCCATCATTGCCCAGCTCCGCGCCTCTGGCGCCAGGGACATCTCGTCCACGAGCGTCCTCAACACGGTGATCGCCAAGGTCTCTGCACGGGAAGAGGCGGCGCTCGAGGCCAACCCCGCCGTGGCGAAGGTCATACCGAACTCGCTGATCCCGGGTCCGACTCCACTCACGGCGGCCTCGGAGGCCGGCCTCGGTGGCGTCTCCTCGAAGGCAGGTGGCGCCGTCCCGAGGACGCCGCCGACCCCGGCATGTGGGACCGCTACGGATCCTGAGCTCGACCCGGAGGCCCTGGCGAACATCAACGCCACGCCGGCGCAACTCGGCTCCGACGACGGTGCGGGCGTGACGGTCGCATTCCTAGCCGATGGCGTCGACCCGACCAATCCCGACTTCCAGCGCAACGCGGCCTTCGCGTCATCCGGGTCCACGACAGGCTCGCCCGTCATGCAGTACAAGGACTTCTCGACCGACGGACCGAACGCGGCCACCGCGGGTGGTGAGGCCTTTGGCGACGCGAGCTCGATCGCTGCTCAGGGGAACAACGTCTACGACCTCGCAGGGTTCGTCAACCCGTCACACTCACTGCCGACCATCTGCGACATCAAGATCGTCGGAGCGGCCCCTGGCGCCAACCTCTTGGGGCTCAAGGTCTTTGCCCAGAACAACGACACCACGACGTCCGGGTTCATTCAGGCGATCGACTACGCCGTCAAGCACGGGGCCAAGGTGATCAACGAGTCCTTCGGTGGCAACAACTTCCCTGACACGGCTCAAGACGCAGTCCGTGCCGCCGACGAGGCGGCCTTCGCCGCAGGCGTGACGGTGGTCGCGAGCTCAGGCGACGCCGGTGTCACGAGCACGATCGGTTCGCCTTCCACGGATCCCGACGTCATCAGCGTCGGCGCCACGACCACGTTCCGCGCTTACCAGCAGCTGGCCTACGGTGGCATCAACTACCCGGGCGCCAATGGGCAATACGTCGACAACAACATCTCGAGCCTGTCATCTGGCGGTTACAACCAGTCTGGGAGCACCGTCGACCTGGTCGCTCCCGGAGACCTCAACTGGGCGCTTTGCGACGCCAGCGACACGTACTCCGACTGCACGAGCGACGCCGGAACGACATCGTCCGAGCCCGCCACGGACATCGAGCTGTTCGGTGGGACGAGCGAGTCGTCTCCGCTCACGGCTGCTGCTGCCGCAGACGTCATCCAGGCTTACGCCTCGACTCACCATGGCACGGATCCGTCGCCTTCACTCGTGAAGCAGATCCTCATGAGCACCGCCACGGACATCGCTGCGCCGGCAGATCAGCAGGGCGCCGGGTTGTTGAACGTCCTCGCGGCGGTGAAGGAGGCCAAGTCGATCGATGGCGCGAGCGGCACGCCGAGCGGCGGGTTGCTCGTGAGCCCGAACCAGGTCAACGTGCAACAGGCTCCCGGTGCGTCGACGACCAAGACGATCACCGTGCAGAACACCGGATCGAGCACCGTTTCGGTCTCGGTGTCGAGCCGGAACCTCACCGACAAGGTCGCGCACCACTCGGGTTCTTTCTGCATGCAGCCGAGCACCACGCCCACGACTGCGTGTCCTGCCAACACCGGGAGCTTCCCGATCTGGAGCGGGGTGACCGAGAACTACCAGGCCGAGACGTTCACCGTGCCATCCACCACAGGTGTGTCCCGCCTCGATTTCTCGGCGGACTACACGTACTCGGGACAGACCTCGCTCCTTCACTTCGCGCTGTTCGAGCCCGATGGGACGTACGCGGGGTACTCGCTGCCACAGGGTCTCGGCGACTTCGGAGACGTCGAGGTGGCCAATCCGCCCGCTGGAACGTGGACGGCCGTCTTCTTCACGGAGCAGAACGGCGCGACCTCAGGTGGGGTCGGGACTAGCGGCACCGTGCAGTGGAACGCCGCTACGTACCAGTACGCCGCAGCCGGCAAGGTCAGCTCGAGCACACTCGACATCGCAGCCGGAAAGAGCAAGACCGTCACGATCACTGTGACCAGCCCGAAGTCGGCTGGTGACACTCAGCAGTCGGTCGTGCTGAGCACCACGGGCGCCGGTACGACAACCATCCCCGTGACGATCCGGACGATGATCCCGATCACGAAGAAGGGCGGGACCTTCAGCGGAGTGCTGACCGGTGGGAACGGCCGTGGGGGCGCACCGGCACAGGAGAACACCTACGCGTTCGACGTGCCGAAGGGCGAGAGCGATCTCGACGCAAGTGTGACGTTGTCGACTGACCCGAGTGACGAGCTGATCGCCTACCTCGTCGATCCCGACGGGCAGACCGTCGGCTACTCGAGCAACGTCACGACCGACAACTTCGGGACGCCGGTATCGACCCCGTGGGTGAGCCTGTACCACGCCGCCCCCATGGCGGGCCAGTGGGAGCTGATCCTCGACTGGCTCAACCCGGTGAGCGGGCTGGAGCTGAGCGAGCCCTTCAGCGGCGCGATCCGCTTCAATCAGGTCAGCGTGACCGGCACGCTGCCCAACAGCTCCTCGACCTCGCTGAGCCAGCACAAGAGCCACACGTTCACCGTCACAGTCAACAACACGGGCGTCTCGCCGGAGTCGTTCTTCGTCGACGCTCGCTTGCCGAGTACCGAGACGGTCAGCCTTTTAGACCAGAATGCCAGTGGCCCCGCGACCGACATGAGCCTGCCGCTGCCGGCGGGTCTCAGTTTCCCCTACTACTTCGTGCCAACGGACACGACTCAGCTTCAAGCGAGCATCGCGGGAAGCGTGCCGGTCAGCTTCGACATGGAGTACTTCCCGGGTGACCCCGACGTGTCGCCGGCGGTCAAGACATCGGGAACGTCGGGTAGCTCCAAGGGGGACAAGGCGAGCGTCACCTTCTCCGAAGCAGAGGTCAGCCCAGGGTTCTGGACGATGAACCCGGACGAGATCGGGCCGTACGGGTCAAGTGGTGCACCAGCGGCCACGGCGAGCGAGGCGATGAAGGCCGTCACTCGAGCCTTCGACCCGACCGTGGCATCGTCGACCGGAGACATGTGGTCCTTCTTCAACGGACTGTCGAGCAGCTTCGCGCCGGTCTACGTCCCGTCTGGTGACAGCGCGACCATCACGATTGCGATCACGCCCACCGCCAAAGTGGGCGCGAAGGTATCGGGCACGCTCTTTGTCGACGATTACACCATCGCCTCGTTCGTCACCGGCACGGATCTCCCCAACGGCGACCAGTTGGCGGCCATTCCGTACAGCTACACGGTGTCCAAGTAGTCGGTGCTCCGCCGTCCCCTGTCGGGGGACGGCGGAGCCCGCACATCGGGTAGAACCGACATATGAGCACGAGACCAACCAGCTGTGGCCCGGCCGGCTCGGAGCGCGGCCGCGTTCGTGCTCGGCTGTCGCAGACCTGCACGGCGACCGACGGGGACCGCTGATCGCCGTGCCGGCCGACGAGAGCACGCTTCGTGTCGTGGCGGTTCCCTACGACAGCGGCTACCGCGACCTCCGTCAGGGCCTCGGCCCGGCGAGCCTCATCGCGCACTGGCAGGCGTACCCCGGAGATCAACTCGAGCATCTCGAGATCAGCTGGGTCGAGTCGGCGAACGAGTTCCCGACCGAGGTGGCGACAACCTTCGAGCTGACGAGGCTGGTAGCTCTCGAGGTGCAGTCGGCACTCGAGGCGGGGTGCTTCCCACTCGTGCTAGCGGGGAATTGCAACACGAGCGTGATCGGTGGGGTTGCCGGCCTAGGCCTGTCGGATCCGCGCCGCGACATCGGAGTGGTCTGCTTCGACGCCCATGGTGACTTCAACACCCCAGAGACCGATCCGGGCGGATTCCTCGACGGGCAAGGTTTGGCGATCGTCACAGGCCGGTGTTGGCAGGGTCCGGTCGCCAAGGTGCCGGGGTTCGCCCCGGTCAAGGAACGCTCGGTCCTTCTCATCGGGGCGCACGACTTCGACGCGGACGAGAGCGTCGCGATCGAGAGATCCGGGATCACACTTATCACGCCGAGCAGGATCTCCCACGACGGCGTAGAGGTCGCTCTCGGCGAGGCCCTCGCTGCGCTTGCACGGCGGGTCAGGCGGGTCTACTTGCACATCGACCTCGATGTGATCGATGCGGGTTTTGGGCGGGCGAACTCGTACGCGTCGGTCGGGGGCTTGCAACCCGATCAGCTGTTCGCGGCCGCTCGTAGCGTGATCGACCACCTGCCGGTTGTCGCCGCGGGCATCGCGGCGTACGACCCCACCGCAGACGAGACAGGGCGGATACGGGCGGCCGCCATGCAAGTGTTGGACCTGCTCAGGGCCGCTCCTCGGTCTCGGTCTACGCCCTGAAGCGCCGCCGCCGGCTCGCCAGGCAACCACGAGATCGGTCTCCGCCGTCGCCGCCGTGACCTCGAACGTGGGTGGGCGATCACAACTACGCTCGACGTCAAATGAGGCGACGCCCCTTGCGAGCGCGGAGTCGGAGCCGCCGTGGCCTCGTCCTCGACGCGTGCTTGGCGGCCGTCGTATTCGTCGTCAACTCGCTCAGCCCGACGCCGCAGGTGGGCGACTCGCGGCTCTCTGTCGTGACAGCGTGGCAGTTCCTCCACCACTTCAACTTCCACCTCGAGGACTATCCCTCGGTCACGCGGCTCTCCAACCACTACGACGTGGTCAGGCACGGCGGCCATCTGCTGCCGTTCTTCCCGTGGCCGACGATGCTGTTCGCGATCCCCGCCGACCTTCTCTATGCGCTGGCCGGGCACAATCCGGCGCTCGTCTCCATCAGCAACCCGAACCACACCTGGCTGCTCGAGGTCCCGACCGCTAGCGCCCTCGTCGCGATCACCGCCGTGTTGATCAGGCGGATCGTGAGCGCGCTCGAGGGGTCCTGGGGCCGGCCGGCGGTGGCCATGGCGGCGGCTCTCACTTACGCTTTCTGCACGAGCGCGTGGTCGGTCGGCTCCCGGGCGCTCTGGCAGCAAACCACGTCGATGCTGTTCCTGGCTGCCGCGTTGCTCGCCATGCAAAGGTTCGACAAGGCGCGCGCTTGGCCATTTCTCCTCGGGCTCTTCCTCGCGATGGCGTTCGTCACGCGCCCCACGAATGCCATCACCGTCGTGCTGGCGCTCGCCTGGGTAGTGCTGCGCAAGCGGGGAGGCCTTCTCTCGGTCCTCGGAGGCATAGCGCTCGTGGCGGCGCCCTTCATCGCCCTCTCGGCGAGCCAGTACGGGCAGGCATTGCCGCCGTACTACGTCCCGGGTCGCCTCGAGACCCGCGGGCCGTTCACCTTCTGGAACTCCCTCTTCATGAACCTGGTCTCGCCGTCGCGTGGCTTGATCATCTACGACCCGGTCGCGCTGCTAGCCGTGCTCGGCCTCGTCGCACACGTACGGGCACGGCGGCTGACCGATCTCGACGTGCTCATGGCCGTCGCCGTAGTCGGCCAGTGGCTCACGATCGCGGCGTACGAGTCGACCGGCGGCGCGACCTACGGTCCGCGGCTGATGATCGACACGCTGCCATTCCTCACCGTGCTCTCCGCACCGGCGCTGTCGCTCATGTGGGACCAACGCCACGCGGCGAACCGCGCCGCTGCCGGGCTTTTCCGGGTATCTCTCGCGGTCACGATGGTCCTGTTGTTGTGTTGGGGGCTGTTCGTGAACGCGACCGGAGGCCTCTTGCGGAGCGGTTTTTGCTGGAGCGCCAACCCCGTCCCGGTGGACACTCAGCCGTCGCGGGTCTGGGACTGGTCGGACCCGCAGTTCCTCCGTCCGTACCGTGACTTGATACACGGCGTACCGCTGACCGAAGTAGTGGCAGGAAGTTGCGCGACGCTCGAGAAGGAGACGAAGTAGGTCTCGCCGGTTCGGCGAGGATCAGGAGCCGGCGGGCAGGACTTGGCTCAGGTTCGAGACAGAAGGGATGAACCGGCCTGCGGGCCCTTGGCCGAAGAGCCAGAAGACGTTGGATGTGATGCGTCGCACCTGGTTGGCGGTGCAGCCCCTGGTGTGCAGCTTGCAGGGGGTCATCGCCGCGATCCAGTTGTTGTTGCCGCTGTCGAAGACGCCGGCCTTGCTTGTCGGGCTCGTGTAGTAGGTCATGTCGGAGTAGGTGTACTGGCCCCACTGCCCGAGGTCGGTCTGGACGTTGGCGAGCGGGATGGGGGAGTGGCCGAGGACCTGAACGTCCGACGGCATCGGGAAGTCTGCCGAGACGTGGTCGAAGTCTGCCTCGATCACCCCGGGAAGCGCAGAGCCGTCGTGAAGGCCGGTTCCCCTGAAGATCCAGGCTTTAGCATCCTGCACCACGAAGGGGGCGCCCGCCGTCCCGGGTTCGAGGTATCCGGCGTACATCTCCCCGACGAAGCCGCTCTCGGGCCAGTCCGTCGGCGGTGAGCCCCACGTGTTGGCCGTCACCTCGAGCGGGCTCGCCTTGCCGTTGAGGGGGTCCTCGGTCGGATCGCGGTAGTCGACGACCTCGCGGTCAGGACCGAGCGTCGAGGCCTGGAGCCGCACGTGCCGCAGGACGGCGCTCGCTCCGAAGAAGATCATGTTCACGCCGTGGTTGAGGGCGTTCTGGGCGGATTGACGCTCGGAGAGGGACCAGCACTCGTCGTGTCCGAGCGAGAGGAGAGCGCGGTGCTCGAGGAGGTACGCGGGATGTTCGTCGATTGTCAGGTCGGTCGCGTAAGTGACGTCGAGACCGTGCTCTTCGGCGAACGAGATGACCGGGTACTCGTTCGTGAAGAAGTCTGAGGCACCGTTTCCAGACGCGAAGGGACGATCCAGCGAGACGACGCGCGCCCGGTTGCAGACCGGGTACACATCCGCCGGGCAGGCGCCTATGCCCTGGTAGAAGTCGTATCCGCCGTAGGTGTTCCAGGCAGCCTCGGTGAAGGTGCTCCCCATGATCACGTAGGCGGCGTGACTCGAGGGATCCCAGACCGTCAACATGATGTAGCTCTGCTCGTGCCCGCTGCCTGTCAGCTTGAGCAGATAGTCGCCGGGCAGGAACGCCTTCGTGATCTGAAGCGACAGCGACGGCTTCCAGTTGTCGCACGAGACCATGTTGATCCCCGTCGTGAGAGGGCAGGAAGGCTGGATGTCTCCCGTCTCCTCTCGCGAGGTCCATACAAGACGCCCCCCGTCCCCCCCGTAGTAACCCATGCGGTACGCGGCGATGCTGTAGCGCGGGGCCGACGTGGAGACGTAGAGGTTGACCTTCTGGCCAACAGCGGCATAGGTGAGGTTCGCGAAGCCCTGGATGTAACCGTTGCGCGGCGTCCACCAGATGTGCCACGCCTTCGTGCCCGGCAGCTTGTTCTCCGCGATCACCCACGACGCTTCTTCGCCGTAATGCCCGAGAAACGTCCGACTGTGCTCAGGATCGATCACCGACCCACCTCCGCCCTTCTTCGGCGAGGTAGCCGTGGTCGTCGACCCGCCACCCTTCGACGACAGATGATGGTCACCGCCGGTCCCGAGCACGACGAAGAAGATCACGAGAGCGATCACGGCCACGATCGCCAGGCCTGAGAGCAGCGCCCTTTGCCGGTCGCGTCGTGTGGCTCCGTCAACGCGTTGCACCCGGCGATGATACAGATGAGCGCCGCCGCATCATGAGCGCGCTTACGTCGAAGACGGAGAGCCACAGGGGCGATTGGTTAACATTCGGCCCGTGCGACGTAAGGGTGGTAGCAGTCGCCTGTCGCGGCCAAGGCACCCATGGTGAGCACCCTGGAGCAGCACGCGCGGGCGACACCGGCTTCCCCGGCCACCTCGTCGACCAGGCGCCTCGCCCTTCTTGGCGCGTGCGCCGTCGGGCTTGTCGTGCTCGTCGGGCTGCTGTACCTGTCGTCGGTGCACTCCTCACCGGGCAGCTCCGACGGAGCGACGGTGATACTCGAGGGCCAGGCCATGAGTGGCGGGAACTTCATGCTCAACCACTGGGCGCTCTCCCTCGACTCGTTCTGGTTGGTCGACGTCCTGGCGTACGCCGTCGCCGTCCTCATCGGTGGCGTCCATCCGCAGCTGCTCCACTTGGTGCCGTCGTTAGTCGCCGTCGGCGTCATCTGCGTCAGCGCATGGATCGCGCAGCGTGGGCGCGACGGATGGGCCGGCGTCGCAGCCGCAGCCGCGGTGGTCGTGATGCTCGGGCTCCCGACTCATGCCTTTGCCGAGTTCTTCTTGATGGGCCCGCTTCACGTCACGACGACGCTCTGGTGCCTGGTGGCGTTCATCGCCCTTCGCAAGGAGCGGTTCGGTTGGGGCTGGCTGCTGGCGACTGGCATCCTCGCCGCCGGCATGCTCGGAGACCTCCAGACAGCCGCGCTCGGTGTCGCACCCGTGGCTCTGGCAGGGATCGTGGCGATGTTGAGGATGCGGAGCTGGAGGACGGGCGCGCCCGCCTTGTCCGCTGCGATCGGAAGCGTCGCCCTGGCCGAAGCGGTGAGGCGGATAGCGCGACTCATCGGGACCTTCACCATCGGTTCGGCCAATCCGCGCGCGTCGCTTCATCAGATGCTCTTGAACCTGCACCATGTGGTCACCTACGGGGCCGCCTTGGAGGGCGTGGGCTATCACCCGTTCGGTGATGAGGCAGTGCCGCCCGTTCTCGAAGCCGCTCATGGGGTCGGTCTCACCCTCGGAGTGCTGGCCGTGGTGATGGGCGTTTTCTCGCTCGTGTGGTCGAGCGCCATAGGCCAAGACGGCGCTCGGACTGCCGGGGCCGGGTCTCGAGACTCCCGCGAGTCCCTCTGGCTCGAGGACGTTCTCGTGTTCGCGTTCTTCGGTGGTTGCGCCGTCTTCATCTGGCTGTCCGTCACAGCCGAGGGCGCCTTTGCTCGTTACCTCACGTCCGCAGTGATATTCGGCTCGATTCTGGCCGGCCGCCTCGTGGGCAAGATCGCGGAACGTGCGCGGCTCGCACCACCGCGAGCCCTCCTCGCGGGAGCCGGCCTGCTCGTGACTGTCGGCTACGCGGCGACCTTCGTGAGCACCCTCACGGTGGCAGTGCCGAAGCAGTCGGCCGTGCGGCTCGCCGACTATCTGGAGGCGCACCACCTCACCCGCGGGGTCGGCGACTACTGGAGCGCGTCGATAGTGACGGTCGAGTCCGCAAACGCGGTAGTGATCCGCCCCGTTGTCTCGCTCGCCGGCGGTCATCACCTCGCCCGATACATGAGGCAGACGAGCTCGACGTGGTACGGCGGCGGTTTCGAGTTCCTCGTCTACAACGCCGCCGTGCCGTGGGGAAGTGTCGGTTCCAAGTCTGCTGCGGCCTCGTTCGGGCCGCCGCAGCACGTCGCCGTGGTCGGCACCTACTACGTTCTGACGTGGGCCCACGACCTCGCTATCCCGCGCGATGGCAGCTACGCGCCACAATCGTGGGCACACCGCTGAACGCCAGAATGGCGATCCGCTGTCACTAGATGTTGTCAGCCTTGCATATCCCGCATAACTCTTGGTGTTCAAAGCTGGACTTGGCAATTGCGCTGACGGCATATACTGGTTAGGTGCTCGGCGGACTCCGTGAGCTCGTGCCACGCCGACGTGCTGCGCTGCTTGCAACTGCACCGATCGTGGCCGGGGTTGTTGGTGCAGCGTTCCTCGTCCCGGGTGGGTCGGTGCCTCACGCCCGTGCGGCATCTGTCCCCCATGTGATGCGGGCGGCAACGGGTCAGTCGATCACCCCTGGCTACCTGCGCTCCCTCCCACATCACGAGGCCGCCAATGTGGGCGTCCCACTCTTCCCGCAGCGCCCGCCGGCACAAGTCCAACCACAATCGCTTGCCTTTGCGGCGATACCGGGGATCGCGGTGAGGGCATACGAGCACGCCGCCGCCCTGTTGACCAAGACGGATCCCGCCTGTCACCTGAGTTGGGCCGATGTTGCGGGCATCGGTCGGGTCGAGTCGGACAACGGGCTCACGTGGGGGACGGCGGCCCGCGTCTCCGAGGACGGGACGCTCACTCCTCCGATCCTCGGCCCCGTCCTCGACGGGGCCGATGGGTTGCCCGCCTATCCGACACCGGATCACGGCTATCTCGAGCACGGTGGGATCTGGGAGCGGGCGGTCGGCCCCATGCAGTTCCTTCCGTCCACATGGCTCGAGTACGGGCAAGACGGCAACGGCGACCACTTGAGGGACCCGCAGAACTTCTGGGACGCGGCGCTCTCGACCGCCGTCTTCCTCTGCGCCAACGGCGGGAACCTCGCGACGGCCAACGGCTTCGACGCCGGCGTTCTCGCCTACAACAACTCATGGTCATACCTGTCGCTCGTGCGGACGTGGGTGCGCTTTTACGAGAAGGCCGGACCGGCGGAGCTCGCCTCCGCGGGTTCCGGCCTGCTCCCGGTCGGCGTGAGCAGGCTGCACCCGGGGTCCGGCCCGGGCGCCGGCCCCAAACCGCCGCGATCCGGCGCCTCAGGCACCGGGCCAGCAATCGACGAGGCGCTCGCCCGGGCCGCCGCCGCCACCGACGGGAAGCACACGTTCACGCTGTCGTTCGTCGCACGCGAGGGAGGTGCTGGGGGCGAACCCGTGGCCGTCGGCACCGTCGTTGTCGACAGGGCGACCGGTGATGCGTCGATGTCTGTGAAGGTGCCCGGTTTCGGGGTGATCCAACTCGTCGAGATCCGAGCCGAACCGACTTCTCAGGTCTTCGTCTCCTTGCCTTCCTCGCTCGCCGACCCGCTCGGCGAGACAGATGGCGCGTGGTTGCAGTTCTCGAGGCCCCTTCAGGTAGCACTTCCCTCGCCGGTGACAGCCGGGCTGTCGTTCGCAGCAGCGGACTTGATTTGGAGCGTTGACATGCTGGACGGAGCAACGAGGTCGATGAGCGTCACGGGTCACTCCGAGATCAGCGGTGCCGCCACCACCGCCTACAGCGGTCCGGTAGACCTCGCGACGGCGGGGAGCGACGACCCACAATCGGCCGTCGGGCTGCGCCGGGTGGCCCAGCTGATCGGGACCGAGCTCGTCGACATGACGGCGTGGGTGGACCACCGGGGCCTCGTCCGCCAACTCGCCCTCACGCTCCCGGAGCTGAAGGGCGCTTACTCGACGCCGATCTCGCTCGCGGTGAAGCTGTCCGGCTTCGGGGCCCGTGTGGTGATCACGGCTCCGCCCGTGTCACCCTTCCCGCCGCCTACGACCACCTCTACCACCACGTCGACCACCACCTCGACCACCACGTCCACCACCACGAGCACATCGACCACGACTACGTCGACGACCTCGACGACGACCACCACCACCTCGAGCACGTCGACCACCACGACGACGAGCCCAACGCCGGGTCCCTGATCAGGAAGCGAGCTCCCCGGCGGCGACCGAGGACAGCAGCTCTTCGGCGTCCTTCCTCGTGCCGACCCGATAGAAACTCACCCCGGCCCACCTCCCATCGGCTGCCGCGCTCGCATAGCGCGCCCGGTATTTCGCGTGGTTCGTCCACGCCCACCTGATGATGTTGCGCTTGGGGTCGAGCCGCCAGAGGTTGTCGAGCGGCTCGCGATTCCCGTTCCAGAGCTGCCTCCCGGGTGATGGTCCTCCGTAGCGTCCGACGCACCACCTGAACCATCACGAGACGCCTCGGCAGGTCGAACCACACGACCGAGTCGGCTCGGTCCCAGAGGATGTCCCTCGCGACGGAGTAGTTCCCGTCGACGACCCATAGGTCTTGTGCCGCGATCTCGGCGACCTTGGCGCGGAACTCCTCAGTGGGAAGCGGCTCCCAACCCGGCTGGTGGACGATCGCGTCCAACTCGACGAAGGGCGCGCCGATCTGCTCGGCGATCCGCCGGCCGAGCGTCGTCTTCCCGGATCCCGAGTTCCCCACGATCGAGACTCGTTTCACCGCTCGATCCTCGCGCGCCGTCGCGTGGCGAGGTGCACCGTGTTCAAGGGGGTCCCTGCCGCGGGTAGTTTCAGGCGGATGCATCCTCATGAGGGCAACGAGGCCCTCCTCGAGGGACTCGCCGGGGGTCCGTCCGGCGTCAGAGATCCTGACGCCGTGGTGTCTGCCCGCGGGTTGACGAAGCGGTTCGGAGCCTTCACGGCCGTCGACGCCGTGAACTTCTCGATTCGCCGGGGCGAGGTCTTCGGCTTCCTCGGCCCTAACGGCGCAGGGAAGACCTCGACGATGCGCATGGTCTCCTGCCTGTCGCCGGTGACCGAAGGCAGTCTGCAAGTTCTCGGCATGGACCCGAACCACGACGGCCCCCAGATCCGGCGCCGGCTCGGGCTCGTGCCGCAGGAGGACACCCTCGATCTCGAGCTCACAGTTCGCGACAACCTCTACCTGTACGGGCGCTACTTCGACCTCCCGAAACGCGACGTCAGGGCACGGGTCGAGCGTCTCTTGGAGTTCGCGCAGCTCGTCGAGAAAGGTGACGAGGAAGTCGACACGTTGTCGGGCGGCATGAAGCGGCGCCTCACGATTGCCCGGGCGCTCATCTCCGATCCGGAAGCTCGTGATCCTCGACGAGCCGACGACAGGGCTCGATCCTCAGGCGCGTCACCTGCTGTGGGATCGCCTGTACCGGCTGAAGCAACAGGGCGTGAGCCTCGTCATCACGACTCACTACATGGACGAGGCCGAGCAGCTCTGCGACCGCCTCGTCGTGATGGACAAAGGACGGATCGTTGCAGCCGGATCGCCGAGGGAGCTGATCGCTCAGTTCTCCACGAAAGAGGTCGCCGAGCTGCGCTTCGGCGTCGACGAGCACGAGAAGATGGCAGATCGTCTCGGCCCCCTTGCCAGCCGGTTCGAGATCCTCCCGGACCGCCTGCTCCTCTACACCGACGACGGCGATGCCGTTCTCCACGCTGTTCACGAGCTCGGGCTCCGGCCCGAGACGGCGCTCGTCCGGCGATCGAGCCTCGAGGACGTCTTCTTGCGGCTGACGGGCCGCTCCCTGGCGGACTGACATGGCAACGATCGCGGCCCGGCCGACCGGGCCAACCACGCGATGGGTCCCAGGATTCGTCCGACCGTACCGCTACTTCGTGCTGCGTTACCGCAGGACGTGGCGGGGGACGCTCACGTCGAGCATCTTGTACCCGATCCTCTACCTGCTCGCGATGGGAGTCGGGCTCGGCCATCTCGTGAATTCTCATCTCTCGAGCCATGGGGGCGCCGGGCGGCTCGGGGGCGTCGGGTACGTGGAGTTCATCGCGCCCGGTCTGCTCGTGGCGACCGCGATGCAGTGGGGTGCGAACGAGTCCATGTACCCGGTCATGGGCGGGTTGAAGTGGCTTAAGACCTACCATGCCCTCCTCGCCACCCCAGTCGAGGTGAAGGACCTGGTTCACGGCCATCTCGCCTGGGTGGCAACGAGGGTTGGCGCGTCCTCTGCCATCTTCCTCGTGGTCGTCGCGGCATTCGGTTACATCGTGTCGCCGTTCGCGCCGCTCGCGCTCTTCGTCGCGGTCCTGACGGGCATGGCTTTCGCGGCGCCGGTGGCGGCGTTCACCGCCACCCAGGACAATGACTCAGCCCTGGCCCTGCTGTACAGATTGGGGCTCGTCCCGCTCTTCCTGTTCTCCGGCACCTTCTTCCCGATCGGCCAGCTCCCGGGCTGGCTGCAGGTTGCCGCACGGCTGACGCCGTTGTATCACGGCGTTGCGCTCTCGAGGGGGCTGATGCTCGGACACGTCTCGGTGATCGACGAGCTCGGGCATGCCGGCTATCTGGTGGCGATGATGGTCATCGGTGTGGTGCTGATGCGTCGGGCTTTCACGAGGCGGCTCATCGTATGAGTGCTCCGGTGGCCTCCGCGACTGACTCGGCCAGCTTCCCGCTGCGCATTCTCCCGCCTGCCGCCTACGGCGCCGGGAGAGCCCGGCGCCTCGTCGAGCGCAACGTGGTCGCGTACCGCAGACGGTGGTGGATATTGGTCTCGGGTTTCTTCGAGCCTTTCTTCTACCTGCTCTCGATCGGTCTCGGCCTCAACGGCCTCGTGGGGCGGCTGCCGCTTGCCGGCCATGCCGTCACGTACGCCGTGTACGTGGCACCGGGGCTGCTTGCGTCATCGGCGATGAACGGTGCTCTGTTCGACTCGACGTTCAACATCTTTTTCAAGCTGAAGATCTCGAAGACCTACGACGCCGTGCTCTCCACCCCTGTGGGGGTCCGCGACATCGCCATCGGCGAGGTCACCTGGGCGCTCATGCGGGGATCGATCTACTCCTTCGCATTCCTCGTCGTGATGGCAGCGATGGGCTTCGTTGCGACGTGGTGGGCGATCCTCTGTTTCCCGGCAGCGATGTTGATCGGCTTCGCCTTTGCCGGGATCGGGATGGGAGCGACTTGCTACATGCGACGTTGGCAGGACTTCGACTACGTGTCGCTCGC
This sequence comes from uncultured Acidimicrobiaceae bacterium, assembly GCA_963801185.1. Lineage (GTDB taxonomy): Bacteria > Actinomycetota > Acidimicrobiia > Acidimicrobiales > Bog-793 > Palsa-601. The sequence goes on from CAWDDW010000001.1 coordinate 186,367, forward strand.
GTCGATACCCATGTTCTTGTTCTCCGCCGTCTTCTACCCACTGTCGGTCTATCCGGGATGGCTCCAGCTGGCTGTGTCGTGCACTCCTCTCTACCAAGGGGTCGACATGTTGCGGGAGCTCGACGCCGGAGTCCTCACGCCAGCGCTCATCGGCCATGCGGCCTACCTGTTCCTCCTCGGCGCGGCCGGCGTGACCCTCGCCGCCCGCCGCCTCGGCATTCTGCTCCGGCCCTGACGAGTCGGTGCGCCGGCGCGGCGCTTGGCGCCGCCGCGCGCCGCTGGCGCCGCCACTTCAACTCGTGAATCCGGCGTCACGCCGGCGCAACGTGAGCTACACGGTTCGCGATTGCTCACCTGGTGGCTGTCGCGGCGCTCAGCGAGACCGCCAGGCCGAAAGCGCGACACGCGCACCCCGTGCCTAGCTTGCCTAGCCATGGCCCGGCCGAACGCCTACCCGCTGAGCGGCCGGGTGGCGGTGCCGGGGACCGCCCGGACTGCCGGAACGGCCGGCCTCGTACTCGCTCGCAGCCGACAGTTCGCGGTCTGCGACGTGTGCCAGGGGCCCGCACGTCCGGGGTGCTCGATGTGCTGGAGCTGCCTCACGCTACGAGTGAGGCTCGGTCGCCCTCTCTGGCCGGTGGTCCCGATCTCTCTCGTCCCGGCTCGGTCGGCTGCCCACTGCGCCCTCGTCGCCTACAAGGCGGCAGCCTCTACCGCCGCTCGACGCAGCGCTGCAGACGAGCTCGTCCACGTCGTCAGCGACTGGCTGGGCGCTCACGCAGCGTGTCTCAGCGGCTCTGTTGGAGGAGGTCGCCGCCTGGCCCTTGTGCCGGTACCCTCGTCGAGCGGCGGTCGCCCCTCGTGGGCAGGCCGGCACCCGGTCGATGTTCTCTGGCAGCGTGCCGCCTCCGAGCAGCTCGAGGGACGCGTGGAGCTGGTGCCGTTGCTTCGTGCCGGGGCGGCGCCGCCGAGTCGGCTTCGCCCGAGCGAGGACGGCTTCGTCGTGGAGGAGAGAGACCTCTCGGTGCGTCAGGTCGTCGTCGTCGACGATCTCTTCGTCTCCGGTGCCCGCGCGATGAGCGCAGCGGCAGCCCTCGAGCGGGCAGGGGTCTCGGTGCGGGCCGTCGTCCCGGTCGCGAGATTCGTGCGGCCCGACCACAACGACGCGACAGCCGCCTACTGGCGAGCCTTCGGCGGTGTCCCGGCGGACGACGCACGATGCGCGATCTGTGCCCGGGGACCGGCCGGCCTGGCTGGGCACCAGGGGCTCGGCCCCGACGACCGGCCGGGTCCAGCAGCTGGCGGGCCGGTGGCCTGTGGCGGGGCGACAGCGGTCGAGCGCCTGAGCGCCTGAGCGCCGGCTGAGAGACGACGAAATACCGGACCCGTCGGGGCCGCCCCTGCATAAGCTGCGCCAATGAGCGCACAGAGCGCGCGGTGTTGAACTCCCTCGTACATGGGCTGCTCTCGATCAGGGGCTGGGCGGCGTACGTCATCCCGGCAGCGCTCTGTTTCGGCGAGGCTGCCATCTTTCTGGGCTTCTTCATCCCCGGCGAGATAGCCGTGGTCTACGGCGGAGTGCTCGCTTCCCAACATCACGTGAGCCTCCCGATCATGCTTGCCGGTGTCGTGGTGGCCGCAGTGCTCGGTGGCACCACCGGGTACTTCGTCGGGCGACTCTTCGGTCCGGCCCTGCTAAGGCGGCGGCCCCTCCGGGACAACGAGAGTGTCGAGAGAACTCGGCAGTACCTTCAGCGGCGAGGCGGGCCCGCCGTGTTCTTCGGGCGATTCTTCCCCGTCGTCCGGGCGATGATGCCGGGCATGGCGGGAGCCTCCGAGCTGAGCTTCCAGACCTTCCTCTTCTTCAACGTCCTCGGAGGCCTCGTGTGGGGGATCGCCTTCACCCTCGTCGGCTTCCTGGCCGGGGAGTCGTACCAGCGAGTCCTGAAAGTCATCGGCGGAGCCACGACCGGGCTCCTCGTCGCAGCGGTGGTCATCGTGTTGGTTCTCATGACGGTCCGCCACGTCCGCCGCCTCCGCGGGGTCCGCAGCGGGCACCGCGGGGCATGACCGAGGCGCTGCACGACGCCCTTCGAAATCCGACTAATCTGATCGGCATTAGCCCATGGGGTTGCCTTCGGGGCAGCGCCGGCGCGGCAACCGACCAGAGAAAGAGGACAGGAGACAAAAGCGATGGCTCTGCAACTCGGCGACACCGCCCCCGACTTCACCGCCGACACCACCGAGGGAACGATCAACTTCCACGAGTGGCTCGGCGACAGCTGGGGCATCCTTTTTTCCCACCCGAAAGACTTCACTCCGGTCTGCACGACCGAGCTCGGCGAGGTATCCCGCCTGAAGGACGAGTTCGCCAAGCGCGGCGCCAAGGTGATCGGAGTCTCCGTCGACTCCGTGTCGTCGCACGAGGGCTGGGCCCAGGACATCGAGGATGTCACGGGCAACAAGCTCAACTACCCGCTGATCGGGGACGAGGACCGCAAGGTGGCAGACCTCTACGGGATGATCCACCCGGCGGCGAGCGACACCCTGACGGTTCGGTCGGTGTTCGTCATCGGACCGGACAAGAAGGTCAAGCTCACGATCACCTACCCGGCCAGCACCGGCCGGAACTTCGAGGAGATCCTGAGGGTCCTCGACTCGCTCCAGCTCACGGCGAACTACTCGGTGGCGACCCCGGTGAACTGGCACGACGGTGAAGACGTGATCATCGTTCCAGCCATCGACAACGAGACGGCGAAGGAGAAGTTCCCGAAGGGCTTCAACGCCGTGAAGCCGTACCTGCGCTACACGCCTCAGCCCAACCGCTGATCAGGCACTTCTTACGCTAACGGCGCCGGAGGCCGCGCGATGAGCGTGGGCCGCCGGCGCCGTCTTGGGTTCTCGCGCTGGCATGCTTCTCACCGGTATCGCAGAGCCGAAACGCCATGGCGCCCTACGATCGAGGCGTGGCTTCAGTGCAGGCGCTGATCCGTCGCGTCACGACATCTGTGACGGCGCACGTGGCGCGACTGCCCGTTCTCCGGCAGGACGCGCTGCTCTACACGATGGCGGCAGTGTTCTCCGCCGGCGAGAGCGTCCTGGCCGTGACGGCCGACTACCGGGAGTGGGGCCGGATCGCCGCGGTTCCCTACCTGCTAGCCGCCGTGGCTTGCGAGGTGATCTACCGGCGCCGCCATAACCGCAAGCTCGAGGCGCAGCTTGCTCTCGACGCCGGTGACGAGGCGAGCTTCGAGCCGCCGGCTGCTCGTGCTCGGCGTCCTTGTGTTCGTGGTCATGCTCCCGCTCGGTCTCCAGGTGACGTGGCGAGCTGACGCCGGCCCGCGAGCGACGAGCCACAACTCGGCTCAGGCGCAGCCCGAGGTCGCGGTCATAGAGCGGGCCGGTGACCGCTTCGACCACTTCGCCGACCCGTACCTCTCCCGGCCCGGGAGCGTGGGGGTATCGCCGCCCAATGACCACCGGAGCGTCGACGCCGACTCGTACTTCCCTTACCTCCCGGGGATGGTGCTCTTCGGAGTTGCCAACGCTGCGAACGTCCCAGCCGAGCTGAACGACGCGCGGCTCGAGCTCGCTGGCTTCACGCTCATCGTGGTGTCGCTCGCGCTCCTCCTTGTGCCGTCGTCGGGCCGCCGGCGATGGAGGACCTTTCAGTTCCTCATAGTGCTGCCTACTGGTGCCCTCCCGATCGTGACCGGGGGAGACGACCTGCCAGTCCTCGCCCTGCTCCTCCTCGGGCTCGTGTTCGTGCAAAGGCGTCAGCCTGTCGCTGCCGGCCTGGCGATGGGATTCGCCGGGACTCTCAAGTGGACGGCTTGGCCGTTGATCCTCCTCGCGGTGCTGTGCGTCCGCGATGAGGAAGACCGCCCGGCAATGCTCCGGTACTCGCTCGCGGTGCTGCTAGTTGTCGTACCGGTGGTGGGGGCCGGCGTAGCGCTCGGGGCGCACGCGTTCTTCGAGAACGTCGTGCTGTTCCCGCTCGGGCTCACCAAGCTCCACTCTCCTGCCGCGAGCCCACTACCAGGCCAGGTCCTCGTCCAGCTCTTCCCGGCTTCCAAGCGGGCTATCACGGCGGCCCTGCTCGGGTCGGGCACAGTTGCCGTACTCGTGATGCTCGTCTGCTACCCGCCGCGCACCGCCTACGAGGCAGCGCGGTTCTCGGGATGGGCTCTCGCGTTCGCGACGATCATCGCGCCTGCGACTCGTTTTGGATACTTGATCTACCCGGCGAACATGCTGGTGTGGGCGTACCTGCTTCACCTGCGCAAAGGCGAGTCAGTCGAGCGCCCTTTACGGCGCCGCGTCGCCGGCGAAGCCGCCGAGGCCGCCGCGAGCGGTCAGCTGGCGTCCTCGACCTGGTAAAGCGTGATGGTGACCGTCGTCCGGGCTGCGCTCGCCCCGCCACCTGCAAGCGCCGACGACACGACGCCGACCCCGACCCCTGTCAACAGGAGCCCGACACCCCATTGGTAGCCGTCGCTTCCGCCGCGCTGAGCGAGGATCTCCGTCGAACCCTTCTTCGGCGTGCTGATTGAGTCCGAGACCCAACGTCGTTGTGCGAGCAGCTTCATGTAGAAGGTCTCGACCTCGGCCTCGGGCGCGTCGACCGAGATCTTGACGTCGCGGTTGAACTGGCTGAGACCCTTGTCCAAGTCGGCTTTGCCGAGATACCGGCTGCCCGCCGGGACGGCAAGCGCATTGGTGACGTCTTGCGGCGGTTCACCGCCCGACGCGATCCTCGCGATGAGCGAAGATGCGGACTGGGCCCGGAGCCGGGACCCGGGGACCGACTTCACCGGGCCATTCGACGCTGCCGGGCGGGCGGAGCTCGTGCCCGCCAGTGACAGCGCAGCGCCTCCCACGACGATCACGACCGCGAGCGCGACGACGAAGAGAGCGGGCTTGAGCGAAGGGTTCGCAGGCCTGTTGGAGCTCGATGGCCTCTTGATGGCGGGCACGGCCTCTCAAGGTTACAGGTTGTGCCACCTGGGTATCCCGGGCTAGGTACTCTCATAGTGGAGGGTTTGATGGGCGTAAGGCGTGGAGCGACTGCCGGGACCGTTGGGGAGCCGGCAGCAGAGGAGCCAGGCGCGGTCGCGCCCCCCGAGCGGGTGGCCCCGACAGCGCCGCCCGCGGAATCGCCGGAGAGCCCGCGTCCTAGTGCTCCCCCGGTCAGCGCTGCTCGTGCACTCATCGCGCCGCCAACCGAGTCGATCGAGCCTGTCCTGATAGCCCTCGGTACCCATCGCCCTGACCAGGACTTGTCGCTCGTCAGGCGAGCCCACAGCCTGGCCGCCCGGGCACACCACGACCAGCGGCGGGCATCGGGCGAGCCGTACCTCACACATCCGATCGCTGTCGCCACGATCGTCGCGGAGCTCGGTCTCGACTCGACCAGTGCTGCGGCGGCGCTCCTGCACGACTCCGTCGAGGACACACGCGTCGAGCTCGAGCAGATCGAGCGTGAATTCGGAGCGGACGTGGCCGGCATCGTCGACGGCGTGACGAAGCTCGACCGGTTGCGTTTCGGCTCGAAAGAAGCCCAACAAGCGGCCACGATGCGCAAGATGCTCGTGGCGATGGCCCGTGACTGGCGGGTCCTTGTGATCAAGCTCGCCGATCGGCTCCACAACATGAGGACGATCGACGCGCTCCCCGAATGGAAGCGCCGGCGGATATCCGAGGAGACACGGGACATCTACGCCCCGCTGGCTCACCGGCTGGGGATCCAGGAGATCAAGTGGCAGCTCGAGGATCTGGCCTTCGAGTCGCTTCACCCGAAGCGATTCGCCGAGATAGCGCAGATGGTCGCCGTCCGGGCGCCCGCTCGCGAGCAGGAGCTCGAGGAGGTGCTCGAGCTCGTGAAGAGGCGGCTGTCGGACCTCGGGATCGAGTCCGAGGTGACCGGCCGGCCGAAACACCTCTGGTCCATCTACGAGAAGATGGTCGTGAGGGGCAAGGAGTTCGACGATATCCACGACCTCATCGCCATCCGGACCATCGTCGACGCCGAGAAGGACTGCTGGGCGGCACTCGGCGCGGTCCACGCCCTGTGGCCGCCCGTGCAGGGCCGCTTCAAGGACTACGTGAACTCGCCGAAGTTCAATCTGTACCAGTCCCTGCACACGACCGTCGTCGGGCCGCACGGCAAGCCTCTCGAGGTCCAGATCCGCACCTTCGAGATGCACCAGCGTGCCGAACACGGGATCGCCGCCCACTGGGGCTACAAGGAGACCGGGAGTCGGCGCGGGCGGGGAGCACGCTCCACCGACGAGATCGCCTGGCTCCAGAGGATCGTCGACTGGGAGAGGGAGACACCCGATCCCCACGAGTTCCTCGAGACGCTGAAAGTGGACCTCGAACAGGACGAGGTGTACGTCTTCACCCCGAAGGGCGAGATCGTGACGTTGCCGGCGGGCGCGACCCCGGTCGACTTCGCCTACGCGATCCACACCGAGGTCGGGCACCGTTGTGTCGGCGCCCGCGTCAACGGTCGCCTCGTACCGCTCGAGTCCAAGCTGAGCTCGGGTGACACCCTCGAGATCGTCACGTCCAAGATCCCGACTGCTGGACCCTCCCGCGACTGGCTGAAGATCGTCACGAGCCCGCGCGCCCGCAACAAGATCCGCCAGTGGTTCTCCCGTGAGCGGCGTGAGGATGCGATCGACGCGGGGCGCGAGGAGCTGGCTCGCTCGCTCAGGCGCGCCGGCCTTCCCGTCCAGAAACTCCAGTCTTCCCCCTCACTCCTCTCCGTCGCCTCCGATCTCGGCTACGGGGACCTCGACGGTCTGCACGCTGCGATCGGCGAGGGGCACGTGTCGGGTCAGGCGATCGCCCAGAGGCTCGAACGGGACCTGCGTGGCGGCGATCAGGAGGACCAGCTGCCTTCCACGGCGCTCACGCCGAGGCGGCCGAGCGCCCGCCGTGGAGGGGCCGGCATCTACGTCGAAGGGCTCGACGACGTGATGGTCCGGCTCTCGCGGTGCTGCACACCGGTACCGGGCGACCGTGTCATCGGGTTCATCACCCGTGGCCGGGGCGTGTCGGTGCATCGTGAGGACTGCGCGAACGCGTTGGCGCTCGCCGGCAGTGACTCCGAGCGATTGATCGAGGTGGAGTGGGACGAGGACCGCCAGGGGGTTTTCGTCGCCTCGATCGAGGTGAAGGCGCTCGACCGGGCACGGCTCCTCGCGGACGTGGCGAAGGTGCTCGCCGAGCACCACGTGAGCATCCTCTCCTCGTCCTCCAACACGACTGCCGATAGGGTTTCCCGGATGCGCTTCGAGTTCGAGCTGGCCGATCCCGCACACCTGGACTCGCTGCTGGACTCGCTGCGCCAGCTCGACAGCGTCTACGACGCCTACCGGCTGTTGCCCGGCAAGGGCAATCCTGCAGCCGCTCCGGCGTCGCGGTGAGCCGGCCGATCGGCGAAGGTCCCCATCCGATCGTGCATCGCTCGGAGGCGGCGCGCGCCCGCGGGCTCCGGACGGACTACTGCGGCGAGTTGAGGGCGACCGACGCCGGCCGCTCCGTCTCGGTGTGCGGGTGGGTCGCGCGGCGCCGCGAGCACGGCGAGCACCTTGCCTTCGTAGACCTGAGGGACCACACGGGAGTCATCCAGTGTGTCGTGGACGGTGGACATGACCTCCGGTCCGAGCACGTGGTCCGCATCACAGGTGAGCTGCGCCTGAGACCCGAGGGCACGGCGAACGAGAGCCTTCCGACAGGCGAGATCGAGATCGGGGCGGAGCTGGTGGAGGTGCTCTCGGTCGCAGAGCCACCTCCGTTCGCCGTTGACGGCCGGTCCGACACAGAGGAACCGGTCCGGCTCCGTTATCGCTACGTCGACCTGCGCTCGGAGCGGATGCAGAGGAACCTGCGGATCCGGGCACAGGTCAACTCGGCCATCCGGCGTTCGATGGAAAGGCAGGGTTTTGCCGAGATCGAGACACCCTTGTTGTGGACCCCGACCCCAGAAGGCGCCCGAGAATTCGCGATCCCGTCGCGGCTCCAGATCGGATCGTTCTACGTGCTGCCCCAGAGCCCTCAGATCGCGAAGCAGCTGCTCATGGTGTCCGGCTTCGACAGGTACTACCAGATCGCCCGCTGCATGCGCGACGAGGACCTGAGGGCGGACCGCCAGTTCGAGTTCACCCAGCTCGACTTGGAGGCGTCCTTCGTCAGCCAAGAAGACATCTGGGAGATGGCGGCGGACTCCGTCCTCGAGGCGACCCGGGACGTGTCCGGCGAGGATCCGCCAGAGGTCGTCAATGTGACCTGGGACGATGCACTCGACCGGTGGGGAACCGACAAACCGGACCTGCGATTCGGCATGGAGCTGGTCCGCCTCGAGGATGCGGTTGCCGGCAGTGAGTTCAATGCGTTCAAGGCTCCTTCCGTGCGGGGGATCCGCGTGCCGGGTGAAGGTGCCCTAGGTCGGGGCAGGCTCGACGCGCTCACCGATCGCGCGAAGCAACTCGGGGCGGCCGGCCTCGTCTGGCTCCGGGTGGTGACGGGGGAGCAGGGGACAGGCGTCGCTCTCGAGTCGCCGGTGGCGAAGTTCCTGAAGGCTGGCGAGCAGGCAGCGATAGTGGCCGACGCCGGGGCCGAGCCCGGCGACCTGATATTGGTCGTGGCGGGTGAGCGCCACGTCGCGTGCCATGTCCTCGGGCAATTGCGGCTGGAGCTGGCTCAGCCGCCCGTGTCGGACCCGCCGTACCGTTATTTGTGGGTGTCGGACTTCCCCCTCTTCGAGGGGCTGGACGAGGCGGGCAACCCGATGGCGGCCCATCACCCCTTCACGATGCCCCATCCCGATGACCTCGACCGCTTGGAATCCGACCCGCTCTCGGTCCGGTCGCAGGCCTACGACCTAGTGCTCAACGGATGGGAGCTGGGTTCCGGCAGCATCCGGATCCACAGGGGCGACATCCAGCGCAGGGTGTTCTCGGTGCTCGGGATCTCCGACGAGGAGGCGGAGAGCCGTTTCGGGTTCCTCCTCGGCGCGTTCCGGTACGGCGCCCCCCCGCACGGCGGGTTTGCCTACGGCGTGGACCGCCTTGTCGCCATCCTCGCCGGGGAGGAGAACATCCGGGAGGTGATCGCGTTCCCGAAGACCCAATCGGGAGCCGATCTGATGGCCTCTTCGCCGCGCGAGCTGTCTGAGAGACAGCTGGCCGAGCTCGGCCTTCGGATAGTGAGGCCTCCCGCCCGGCCGGGCACCGGGAACGGCTAAGCGCGCCTCGGGGAGAGTCGGCCCATCAGCTCGCGCGCGTGGTGCGTCTCGGCCGGCTTAGGTTGGGGAGTCGTCTTCGGCGCAGCTTCGATCCGCTCGCACTCCATGCAGAGGTAGCGCCCATCGCGTAGGTGGGTCAGCTTCTGCTGGCGGCACGAGGCGCACCAGTGGTCGAGGTAGGCGAGCGCGGCGGCCGACTGGCGCGGCCCGTGTGCGAGCGAGTCGAGCCGGCGCTGGGCGTCTTCTATCAGGACCCAATGGTGGGAGCCGTCGGCGTCCTCGACGCGCTGCACGAGCTCCCAGGAGATGAGCGAGCGCAGCAAGGGGTTGAAGGCGTCAACCGGAATGGCGCCGCCACGGGACGTCGCGCTCACGCGACGACCGCCGTTCACAGGTTCCGTCGTCATCGTTCAGTACTCCTCGTTTCAACCCTCTCGACACAGTGTGGATCACATGTCGGCCGAAGGGGCCGCGGCTCGGGAAATTCCTCCGTCCGCCTTGACATTTATTCCTTCCTCTGTGACGGTCGGAGGGCGATGAGCCCACCGAGACGAGCGGCCGGAACCGGTCGAGGCGCCGAGAGTGCTCAGTCCGGTCAGCCGAGCAGCCTGTTCGACGCGGCCGTCGAGGAGGAGCTGTCGAGGCGCGCGCCCCTTGCCGCACGGATGCGCCCGACCCGGCTCGACGACGTGGTCGGCCAACGCCACCTCATTGCACCTGGCGCGCCCTTGCGGACGCTCGTCGAGGCGGACCGGCTGTCCTCTGCGGTCTTCTTCGGACCGCCCGGGACGGGCAAGACGACCGTCGCACGCCTCGTTGCAGAGCACACCAAGCGCCGCTACCGCGCGCTTTCGGCCGTCGACGCCGGGGTGAAGGACGTCCGGGCGGAGCTGGAAGCCGCCAGGACGAGCCTCGGCTCGGAGGGACGCGGGACGATCTTGTTCCTCGACGAGGTACACCGCTTCAACAAGGCACAGCAAGATGCCCTGTTGCACGGCGTCGAGGAGGGCGTCATCTCGCTCATAGGGGCAACGACCGAGAACCCCTTCTTTGCTCTCAATACGCCGCTTCTCAGCCGGTCGACACTCTGGCGATTCGAGGCCCTCGACGAAGAGGACGTCAAGATCCTCCTGGAGCGCGGCCTTTTGACCGAGGAGGCCACGGCGACACCTGAGGCTCTCGGGCTCCTCGCCGACCTCGCATCGGGTGACGCCCGGGTCGCTCTCACGATCCTCGAGGTGGCGGCCGCCCTGTCGCGCCCGGCGGGACGGATCGAAGTCGGTCACGTAGAGCGCGCCCGGTCCATGCGCGCCTACCGCCATGGCCAAGAGGAGCACTACAACCTCATTTCCGCCTTCATAAAGTCGATGCGCGGCTCGGATCCCGATGCGGCCCTCTACTGGCTGGCGCGGATCCTCGAGGTCGGCGAGGACCCGCGTTACGTGGCACGGCGACTTGTGATCCTTGCCAGCGAGGACGTCGGCTTGGCCGATCCGATGGCTCTCGTCGTCGCGACGGCCGCCGCCAGTGCCGTCGAGCTTGTCGGGCTGCCCGAGGGCGCCCTCAACCTGGCTCAGGCCACGGTGCACCTGGCGCTCGCGCCCAAGTCGAACTCGACGGCGCTCGGGATCTGGCGCGCCACAGAGCAGGTGAGGAGCGGGCCTTTCGTCGAGGTCCCCCCACACCTGAGGGGGTCGAACTACCAGGGAGCGGCCTCGCTCGGGCACGGCGTCGGCTACGAGTATCCTCACGATGACCCGCGCGGCTTCATCGAGCAGGAGTACCTGCCCGGTGAGTTGGCGGGGATGCGTTTTTTCGAGCCTCGTGCGCACGGGGCCGAAGGGGCCTTGGTTCGCCGGTGGCGGGAACGGCGTGGCGAGCTTCACTCCGAGGTCCGAGACGACGAGCAGGGAAGAGAGCGCTCACCGAAGCGCTCACCAGAGCGACCAGAGCAGCCAGAGCAACCCGACGAGTGAGGAACTGAGGACCTGATGGAGGCCGAGCGACTGCGGCACGCGTTCACGGACTTCTTCGTGGAGCGCGGCCACGCTGCCCTGCAGCCGGCGAGCCTCGTCCCGAACGACCCGACCGTGCTTTTCACGATCGCGGGGATGGTCCAGTTCAAGCCGTACTTCCTCGGTGAGGCGAGTCCCGAGAACCCGAGGGCGACGACCATCCAGCCCTGCCTACGGACGGTGGACATCGAGATCGTCGGCACCACGGCGCGTCACTGCACTTTCTTCGAGATGCTCGGCAACTTCTCGTTCGGGGACTACTTCAAGGAGAAGGCGATCCCCTGGGCGTGGGAGTTCGTCACCGACGTCCTCGGCTTCGATCCGGACGACTTGTGGGTGACCGTGCACGTGAGCGACGACGAAGCCGCCGAGATCTGGCCGTCCACCACGTCGTTGCCCGCCGAGCGCGTTCAACGCCTCGACGAGGACAACTTCTGGAAGATGGGCGACACGGGCCCGTGCGGCCCGAGCTCGGAGATCTTCTTCGACCGCGGCGACGCTTTCGGCCCAGGTGGCGGGCCCGGCGACCCGACGGCTGAGGCAAGCGGCCGATACAGCGAGATCTGGAACCTCGTCTTCACGCAATTCGACCGCTCGGCAACTGGCGAGCTGACGCCTCTCCCGAGGCGCAACATCGACACCGGCGCGGGTCTCGACCGCCTCCTGACTGTGCTGCAGGGCGTGCCGCACGTCCAGGCGATCGACTGCGTGGCGCCAATCGTCGAGCGGGCCGCCGAGCTGACCGGCCAACGCGTCGGCGCTGACGCGCTAGCGGACAAGGGCCTGCGGATCATCGGGGATCACGCCAGGGCTTTCACGTTCGCGGTGGCAGACGGGGTCTTCCCTTCGAACGAGGGACGCGGCTACGTGCTGCGCCGCCTGATCCGCCGCGCAGTCATGAGGGGACACCAGCTCGGGCGGCGGGAGCTCTTCACCGACGAGCTCGTCGACACCGTGATCGGCACGATGGGGAGCGCTTACCCGAAGCTCGTCCGCGACGTCGATCGCATCAAGAAGGTGGTGGTGCACGAGGAGGAGGCGTTCCTGCGCACGCTGCGCCAGGGCACCTCCCTGCTCGAGGAGGAGCTCGCGAAAGGAGGTCAGTTGGTGAGCGGCGAGCTGGCATTCCGCCTTCACGACACGTTCGGGTTCCCCTTCGAGCTGACGAAGGAGATCGCGACCGAGCGCGGCGTGGACGTAGACGAGCCCGCGTACGAGACGGCAATGGACGCCCAGCGACGCCGTCGCGCGAGGCGCGCAAGGGAGGAGTGATCACGCCGGAGGAAATAGCCGCGCGTTGGCGGGAGATCAGGGCGACGGGGGGAGCGACGACGTTTCTCGGCTATGAGCAGACGGCGGCCGACGCCGTGGTCCTGGCGGTCCTCCCAAGCGCGGTCGATCCCGGCTTCGAGAACGTCGACGGCACCCGGGCGCCGGAGGGGGCCGACCTCGTCGAAGTGTTCTTGGACCAGACCCCGTTCTACGCCGAGGGAGGTGGCCAGGTCGGTGACACCGGCTCGATAACGACCCCGACGGGGCACGTGCGCATCCTCGACACCACCGCAGTGATCGAGGGGCTCACCCGGCACCTCGGCTACGTCGTCGACGGGACGATCGAGCCCGGTGAAGAGGCGCGTGCCGAGGTCGACAGAGATCGCCGCGACGCGATCCGGCGCAATCACACCGGGACGCACCTGCTCCATTGGGCCCTCCGCCACGTCCTCGGGGACCACGTCCGCCAGCAAGGGTCGCTCGTGGCCCCCGACCGGCTGCGCTTCGACTTCAGCCACTTCGGCCCGCTCTCGCCGGGCGAGATCGTCGCTATCGAGGATCTCGTGAACGCGCAGGTCATCGCCGACGAGCCGGTCGAGACCGCCGTGTCGGCCCGCGACGAAGCCGAGGCGGCGGGCGCGATCGCGTTCTTCGGCGAGAAGTACGGCGACCGGGTCCGGGTCGTACACGCCGGGCAGGACTCGGTCGAGCTGTGCGGTGGCACACATGTGGGCGCCCTAGGCATGATCGGACCGCTGCGGATCGTCTCCGAGGGGTCGATCGGCGCCAACACCCGCCGGGTCGAAGCCGTCACCGGCTCGGCCTCCCTTGCTCGCATCCGGCAGGTCGACCAGACGCTCGAGGCCGCCGCCGAGCTCTTGAGAGCCAAGCCGGACGAGGTCCCGGCCGCCGTCGCCCGCCTCGTGACCCGGCAGCGGACCCTCGAGGACGAGCTGCGGACGCTGCGGACGGGACAGATTGGCGCTGTGGCCGACCAGCTCGCCGGCGCCGCAAAGGGGGGTCTCGTGATCGCCCGGCAGGACGGCCTCGACGGAAACGAGCTGCGAGAGCTCGCGCTGTCGCTCCGCGACCGCCCGGGCGTGAATGGAGTGGCTCTCGTGGGCGCGCCGGGTGATGGCCGGGTAGCGCTCGTCGTCGCGGTCACGAAGGACTCCGGGCTCGACGCGAGGGCAGCGGCATCAGAGGCTGCCAAGGCAGTAGGGGGAGGCGGTGGCGGCTCGCCGGAGCTCGCAACGGCAGGCGGGCGCGACGAATCGGGCATCGACCGAGCAGTCGAGTTGCTCGGGACGCTCTTGTCCCGCCAGCCGTGAGAGTGCTCGCGCTCGACCTCGGAGAGCGACGGATCGGGGTCGCCGTGAGCGACTCCAAGGGCATCCTCGCTTCTCCCTACACGGTCATCGAGCGGACGGGCGACGTTGCCACGGACAGGGCGCGGGTGGTCTCGCTCCTCGAAGAGACCAGAGCGGGACTGCTCCTCATCGGTCTGCCGCTCTCGCTGTCGGGAGCGCGAGGAGCTGCCGCACACAAGGCGGCTGACGAGGCCGAAGCCCTGGCCGGACTCGTCGGCGTCCCGGTCGAGACGTTCGACGAGCGACTGACGACCGTCGAAGCCGCCCGCCGACGCCGCACGCGGGCAGAGGCCTCGGGGCGGTCCGAGCGCTCCCGGCAGAAGGCGGGGCGCGACGGCATCGATGCCGAAGCTGCCGCGATCCTGCTCGAAGCGTGGCTAGATGCGCACCGGAGCAGGTCGTGAGGCTCTCGGCCTCGACCGAGGTCGCAGGCGTGATCGGGACCCCGATCCGCCATTCCCTGTCACCGGCGTTGCACAACGCCGCCTACGGCGCGCTCGGACTCGACTGGGCCTTCCTCGCATTCGATGTGCCGAGCACGCACTTCGCGAGCGCCCTCGAGGGGGCGAATGCCCTTGGTTTGAAAGGCCTCTCGGTGACGATGCCCCACAAGGAGCAGGCTGCCAAGCTGGCCACCAAGAGGAGCGTCATCTCGCGCCGCCTCGGCGCTGCGAACACGATCACCTTCGAGTCGCGCGAGATCCTCGCCGACTCGACCGACGGCCAAGGCCTGCTCGAGGACCTACGGGACGGGCTCGGTTTCGATCCAGCCGGGAAGCGTTGCGGGGTCATCGGCGCCGGCGGGGCCGCCCGCGCAGCGATCCTCGCACTGGCCGAGGCCGGGGCCGAGGAGGTCCTCGTGGTGAACCGCACTCCGGTACGCGCGTTCCGTGCGGCAGCGCTCGCCATGAGCAGGGGGCGAGTAGCCCGGCCCGAAGAGCTCGATTCGGTGGATCTCGTGATCCAGGCCACCCCGGCGGGGATGGAGAGCCAGTCGGACAAGGGCCTGCGGCGAGGACAGCCCGAGTGGCCGGCCGGAGCAGATCCGGGCCGGCTCGGCAGCGGTCAGCTGGCGGTCGACCTCGTCTATCACCCGGCCGTCACGGCCTGGCTTGCCGAGGCTTCACGCTGTGGCGCTACCACGAGAAACGGGCTCGGCATGCTCGTCCATCAAGCCGCCCTCCAAGTCTCGCGCTGGACCGGGCAGACGGCCCCGCTCGACGCGATGTGGGCGGCGGTGAGGGGCTGACCACGCCGGGGCGTGTCAGGGGTGCCCACCCGCCGGCCGGTATCGTAGGGCAGTGACCGCCGTCTCCTACGGGCGCGAGGTCGCGGTCAGCACGCGGCGCGAGCGCCGCCCGTTGCTCGCCCTCATCCGCCATGTCGACATCGTGTTGGTCGGCAGCGCGCTCGATGCTCTCGCTGATCGGCGTGGTCATGGTGTACTCCGCCACGCGGAACCTGCTCATTCAGCAGGGGGTCAGCCCGCGCTACTACCTGGAGCGCCAGGCGGTCTGGGTCGTCATCGGCATCATGGTCATGGTCGCGGTCGCCTCGATCAACTACCGCCGCTTCCGGCAGTGGGGCTATGTGATCTACGGGCTCGTCCTTTGCGGGCTGATCGGTGTCTTCGCCATCGGCAAGTCTCAAGCCGGCGCCGAACGCTGGTATCAGATCGGACCGCTGCAGTTGCAGCCGTCGGAGTTCGCCGCCCTCGGCCTGATAATCGTCGTGGCCACCTACTGCAGCCGGCGCCAGGGTGTGCTTGCGTTCCGGGAGATGCTCGGTCTGCTCGTACTGGCCGGTGTGCCGATGATGCTCGTGTACAAGCAGCCGGACTTGGGTACCACCATCATCCTCGGCGTCACGCTCGCAGCGATGATGCTCGCGGCAGAGGTTCGCCTCCGATACCTGGCCCTGTTGTTCGCGATGGTGGTCACCGGCTTCTTCCTCGCCATCAAGCTCGACTTGCTGCACGCGTACCAACTCAGCCGGCTCACGTGCTTCCTCCACCAGAACAAGAACGCCCAGTCCTGCAACTACGAGCTGAATATGACCACGAACGCGATCTCCTCAGGGGGCCTGAAGGGTTTGGGAATCGACAAGGGACTTGCCACCAACCTGGCTCTGGTCCCGAACCAGTACACCGACTTCATCTTCTCCGCAGTGGGCGAGCAGCTCGGGTTCATCGGCTCCGCCATCGTCATCGGGCTCTTCGGCCTCGTCACGTTGAGGATGTTGCGTGCGGCGCAGATGGCAAGGGACGCGTTCGGGCGGCTCATCTGCGTCGGTTCTGCAGCCTTCGTCGCCTTCTCGGTGTTCGAGAACATCGGCATGAACATCGGGATCACGCCGATCACCGGCATCCCGCTCCCGTTTCTCAGCTACGGCGGATCGGCGTCGTTCGCTTTCTTTGCCGCCATCGGGCTCGTCCTGAACGTGGAGATGCGTAGGCTGCCCCGGCGGGAAACGAGAGTGACGTGGTGAACGAGACAGACACAGAGACAGAGACAGAGACAGAGACAGAGATTGACACCGAGGCTGACGCCGAGGAGGACGCGGCCGAGGCCGGCGAGGAGGACGCAGCCGAGGACGGCGACGAGCCTGACGAGGCCGAGTCACCCCGACCTGAGCCGATGTCACAGATGCTCTTCGTCGATGTGGCGCTCGTCCTCCCGTCCACTCACCCGGTCATCATCTTGCAAGAGGCAGACATGCCCTATCGCGAGCTGCGGATACCCATCGGCGGAGCCGAGGGCGTGGCTATCGGATACGCGGCAAGGCAGGTCGCGACACCTAGACCCCTCACCCACGAGCTGATCTCGCGGCTGCTCGATGCGTTCGACCTGTCGCTCGACGCAGTGCACATCACCTCGGTCGAGGGTGCGAACTTCGTCGCAGAGCTGCTGGTGTCGGGGCCCAAGGGCGTCCGATCAATCGACTGCAGGCCTTCGGACGCCATCGCGCTCGCGCTACGCCGGAGCATCTCCGTCCCGATCATGGCCGCTCCTCACGTGCTCGAACTGGCCGGAGGCGGGTCTCCCTCGGGGAATTAGGGTCCGCCCCCGGCGTCGCCCGAGACACCCGTCGCCTGGGGCACCCGAGCGGGTGCGATCACGTTGGGCGGTGCGGTCCGGACGGGATCGGCTGCTTCGTTGGAGATTCGCATCAACATCGCAACGAGCATGTAGTTAGCCACGAGCGAGGAGCCGCCATAGGAGACGAACGGCAGTGTCACGCCGGTGAGGGGGAGAAGCCGGGTCACTCCGGCCATGATGACGAAGGCCTGGAAGCCGATCACGACGGTGAGGCCGAGGGCGGTCAGTTTTGCGAACTCCGAGCGCGCCCGGGTGGCGATCCGCATCCCGGAGCCGACCAGCAGCATGAACGCGACCAGGATCGCCGTCGTGCCGGCTAGCCCGAGCTCGTTGCCGATGGCAGCGAAGATGAAGTCGCTGTAGTTGACCGGGATGGCCGGAGCTCCTCCGAGCCCGAGGCCGGTGCCCGTCAGGCCGCCTCGTCCCATCATCACCTCGCCGATCGCCGGCTGAAGTCCCAGCTGCGGGCCCGTCAGGTACTTCCAGGGATCGAGCCAGATCTCTATCCGGATATTGAGCTGACTGAGGATGTGGGCTGCGATGAACGTCCCGATCGCGAACGCGATCAAGCCGAGCACGATGTAGATCCACCGCCCGGTGGTGACCCACAACATCGTGATGAAGAGCACGAACAAGATGAGGGAGAAACCGATGTCGCGCTCGAGGATGATCACGCCTATCGAGGCCATCCAGGCGACCACTATCGGGCCGAAACCACGCAGGTCCGGTACGAGCCGGTTACCCACTCTGTTCGTCGCCATCGAGAGCAGCTCACGCTTCTCGGTGAAGTAGGAGGCGAAGAAGATCACGAGGAAGAGCTTGGCGAGCTCGATCGGCTGGAACGTGATCGGGCCGAGCTTGACCCACAGATAGACGTGCGCATTCGCTATCTCGGAGCTGTCCCTCAGTCCCGGCACGAGGGGGAGGATGAGAAGGATGAAAGCGCTCGCTGCGAGCAGGTACCGGTAGCGCTCCAACTCTCGGGACCGGCGGAAGACGATCAGGGTGAGGATGTAGACAGCGAGGCCGGCGACGGACCAGATCGCCTGGTAGCCGGCTAGATGGGGTGAGTCCGGGTTGTAGGGCTCCAGCCGCTGCATCATCACGTAGCTGAGACCGTTCAAGACCAGCACTATCGGCAAGATGACCGGGTCGGCTTCCGGGACGAGGAAGCGGTTTGCCAGGTTGCCGATGAGGCCCATCCCGAGGAGGATCAGGAGGAATTCCCCGAGCTGCGGCGGGAACTTGTTGTAGGTCCCGAGGTAGGCGACTATGTCGGCGAAGAAGACGACCACGATCCCGACGAGGATCAGGCCGAGCTCGCTGCGCCTGCGGGGGTGTGATCGAGAGGCAGTTGTCGCTGATGCCGCCACAGGTTCACGGTAGCGTCTGAGCTGTGGAAGCCGATGTCATAGCCCCGATCGAGCCATCTGTTGCTGACGAGGCTGTGACCCGCGCGGGGCGCCGTGGCTCCGAACAGTGACGAGCGCTTCCTCAACAAGGAGCTCTCGTGGTGTGACTTCGCGGACCGCCTCCTCGACTTGGCGAGCGACGGGAACGTGCCGCTGCTCGAGCGGGCGAAGTTCATGGCGATCTGCGGGAGCGGCATGGACGAGTTCTTCCAGGTCCGTGTCGCCGGCTTGAAGGACCAGATCGCCGCCAGTGTGAGGAAGCGCTCGTCTGACGGCAAGACGGCCCTGCAGCAGCTCAAGCTGATCCGGGACAGAGTGAGCCAGCTCATCGAGCGGCACGACCGGATCTTCAACGACGGGTTGATCCCTCAGCTCGCGCTGGAGGGCGTCGAGCTGCACGAACTGGTCGGATCTCAACGTGACGGAGCGCCAGCTCCTGCTCGGCCTGTTCGACCGGGAGATCTTCCCCGTCCTCACGCCTCTCGCGGTCGACCCGGGCCATCCCTTCCCGTACATCTCGAGTCTCTCCCTCAACCTGGGAGTGCTCGTCGCCGACGAGTTCACCGGGGAGCAGCGCTTTGCCCGGGTGAAGGTCCCACCGCTGCTCCCGCGCCTCGTCCAAGTCGGTGACGCCACGCGGTACGTGGCGCTCGAAGAGGTCATCGCCGAGAACCTCGACCGGCTCTTCCCCCAGATGGCGATCGGAGGCCATTACGCGTTCCGAGTGACGCGCAACGCCGACCTGGCGCTCGAGGAGGGCGAGGCGGACGACCTGCTCGAGGCCGTCGAGGTTGAGCTGAGGCGCCGGCGGTTCGGGCGCGCGGTCCGGCTGGAGGTCGACAACGACATGCCGGACGAAGTGCGGGACCTGCTCCTCGACGAGCTCGAGCTCACCCCCGACGACGTGTACGGCACTTCGGCGCCCATCGATCTGACGGGCTCTGGGAGCTGCACCGGATCGACCGTCCCGATCTGCACGACCCGCCGTGGGTGCCCGTGACGCCGCCGCGGCTTGCCGCCGCAGGCGACGACCCGGTCGAGATCTTCGCCGTCCTACGGGAGAAGGACCTGCTCGTGCACCACCCGTACGAGTCCTTCGCCAGCTCCGTCGAGGCTTTCGTGAACCAGGCGGCCGACGACCCGAGGGTCCTCGCCATCAAGCAGACCCTCTACCGCACCTCGAACGACACCGAGATCGTCGACGCTCTCGTGCGAGCGGCTGAACAGGGCAAACAGGTGGCCGCACTCGTCGAGCTCAAGGCCCGCTTCGACGAGCAGGCGAACATCTCGTGGGCGCGTCAGCTCGAACAGGCCGGCGTGCACGTCGTCTACGGGCTGATGGGGCTGAAAACGCACTCGAAGACGGCGCTCGTGATCCGGCGCGAGGACGACACCTTGCGCGGCTACTGCCACGTGGGGACGGGGAACTACAACTCGGGCACCGCCCGCGTCTACGAGGATCTCGGCCTGTTGTCGGCGGACCCGGACCTGTGCGCCGACCTGACCGAGCTCTTCAACTACCTGACAGGCTACGGCCGCCAGTCGCGTCATCGCCGGCTTATCACCTCACCCCACGAGCTGCGCTCGTGGGTCCTCGAAGAGATCAGGACGGAGGCCGGCCATGGCTCCGAGGGCCGTGTGACGATCAAGGTGAACGGCTTGACGGACCCCGAGGTGATCGACGGCTTGTACGCCGCCAGCCGGGCCGGGGCGGAGATCGACCTCGTCGTGAGAGGTCTGTGCAGCCTGCGGCCTGGAGTCCCCGGCCTCTCGGAGACCATCGCCGTGAGATCGATAGTGGACCGGTTCCTCGAGCATTCGAGGATCTACCGTTTCGGGGAGCCCGGAAGCGAGAGAGGGGCCAGGCACTTCATCGGATCGGCCGACTTGATGGAGCGCAATCTCGACCGCCGGGTGGAGGCGCTGACGCCGGTCCTCGATCCTGATCTGCAGTCCCGGCTCGACGAGACGCTCTCGCTCAACCTCGCCGACGACACGAACACCTGGGAGCTCCAGCCCGACGGCTCATGGAGGCGGGTCGAGCCGGTCAACGGCGTGAGCACCCAGCGCAGGCTCCAAGAGCTGGCACTGGAGCGCGCGCGCAAGAGACGAACTCCCGAAGCCCATTTGTGAGTGTCACGAGAAGTGATGATGAAAGGACCAGTGGGGACGTGAGCGCGCGATGAGGGTCGGTGCGCTCGATCTCGGGAGCAACTCCTTTCACCTCCTCATAGTCGAGACCCGTCCCGACGGCAGCTTTGCGACGCTCGTGCGGGAAAAGGAGATGCTGCGCCTCGGCGACGTCGTCGCCCGGGAGGGGCTGCTTACCGACGAGGCCGTCGATCGGGCTATCGAGGTGGTGCGGCGGTTCAAGACGATCGCCGAGGCGCACGAGGTCGAAGAGCTCGTGGCATATGGCACGGCTGCGTTGCGCGAGGCTTCGAACGGGCCGGAGGTGACGGATCGGATCGAGGCCGAGACGGGCGTGCGCGTCCAGGTCGTGAACGGGATCCGGGAAGCCCAGCTCGTCTTCGAGGCGGTGCGGGCGAGCGTTCTCATGGACCCCGCGCCGGTTCTTTGCGCCGATCTAGGCGGCGGCTCGCTCGAGCTGGCGGTCGGCGACCGCCATGGGCTGCGGTACGCCACGAGCCTCCATCTCGGCGTAGGACGCCTCACTGCCGAGTTCGTCCGATCGGACCCTCCGACGGCAAAGGACCGCAACCGGCTCCGTCGCCGAGTGGACGAGGAGCTGAGCGACGTGCTCGCCGACGTGCTCGCCCGCGGGCCGCAGCAGCTGATCGGCTCGTCTGGGACGTTCTGCGCGCTCACCCGTGCCGCGACGGCACTGCGTGACGGCACCGTGCCGATGTCGGTCAACCAGTTGACGGTTCCGACGGCTGACCTGCGGGCCTTCGGCGATCTCGTCTTCTCGCTCCCTGTCGAGGATCGTGCTCGCCTGCCCGGCATCGATGCCCGCCGGGCCGAGCTGCTGCCTGCAGGCGTGGTGGTCGCCGAGGCGCTCTTGGATGCTACCGGGCTCGGGTCGCTCACGACGTCGGAGTGGGCGCTTCGGGAGGGCATGGTCCTGCGCGTGCTGAACAAGCACGACCCGGCCGACTTCAGCGGTGACCCGCGTACCATCCGGCGGGCATCGGTGCTCTCTCTCTGCCGCCGGTCGAACTGGCGCGAACGTCACGCGCACTCGGTCGCGCGGATGGCTGTCGAGTTGTTCGACTCCACACAGCCCCTGCACCGCGGTACCGAGGAGGACCGAGAGCTGCTGGAGCTCGCGGCGCAGCTTCACGACATAGGCGAGCACGTCAGCCGTGACGGGCACAGCAGGCACAGCGCCTACTTGATCGAGCACGGCGGGCTGCGCGGGTTCTCACCGGAGGAGATCCGGATGCTCGCGTGCCTCGGCCGTTACCACACCCGCGGCAAACCCCGGGAGTCGTTCCCGTCGTGGGAAGCGCTCGCACCCGAGGATCGCTCACGCGTGCTGTCCCTGCTGGCGCTGCTTCGCATCGCCGACGGGCTGGACGTCAGCCACGCTGACATCATCGGGCCGATCGACGTCACGATCGAGGCAGATCGGGCCGTGATAACCGCTCCTGCCCGGGGAGAGGCCGAGCTCGAGAGCTGGATGTTCCAGCGCAAGCGCACGCTCTTCGAAGACGTGTTCGGCATCCCGGCAGTGCTCGAGCTGTCGCGAGCCCGTCACGACGAGTTCGAGCCTGACACGCTGGCCGAGACGGCCGGGCACGGCTGAGCCCGATGGCCATGCCAGAAGTGCTCGTCCGCACCGGCCTCGAGCGGTATGAGGTACCGGTAGGGGACCCGGGATGGTTCGGCCCGGACTCCGTAGCCTGGGAGGTCCACGCCGATCTGCCGTCGATGCTCGTAGGGGGGATGTCAGCCCTGCTCTTGCAGACGCTCCACCCTCTCGTCATGAAGGGGGTCGCCGATCACTCGAACTATCGTCACGATCCGTTCGGTCGCCTGCAGCGGACGGCGGAGTTCATTGCCGCGACGACCTATGGCGGAGACGAGCTGGCATCTGACCTCGTGCGCCACGTGCGATCGATCCACTCGCGGGTGCGGGGAGTGGCGGCCGGCGAGCGCCACTACCGTGCCTCTGACCCGGCACTGCTCACCTATGTTCACGTGACCGAGGTCTTCAGCTTCCTACGCGCACACCAGCGGTACTCGGGGCGGCCGCTGCTGACGGGCGAGAAGAACCGCTATCTCTCGGAGATGTCGGTCGTCGCTCTCCGGCTCGGGGCGCCGGACGTGCCGGTGACCACCGGCGAGGTGCAGGAGTACTTCCGTGCCGTGCGGAGCGAGTGTGAGATGACGGTGGAGGCTCGAGAGGCGGTGGGCTTCTTGATGATGTCCCCTGTGGGCGACAGCGTGCTCCGGCGCTCTGCCTACGCCACGATCTGCGAGGCTGCCATCGACTTGCTGCCGACCTGGGCCCGGCACCAGCTCGGGTTCTACCGGCCGTCGGCCGTTCGCCTCGCGGTCGTGCGGCCCGCCGCAACGGTGCTCACGACGGCACTGCGGTTCGTCGTCGGCGGTTCGCCGGTCCGCGAGGCTGCCGAGCGGAGAGCAGCCGGCTGAGAGCGGGTCAGCCCTCGACGAACGCTTTCAGCCCCTTCAGGCCGGCCTCGGTGGCCGGGCCGACGATCGGTGCGAGCTCATCAGCGACGTCGGTCCCGTAGATGACCCGGCTCGCGCCTTCGCCATCCTCGAGAACGTCGATCGTACCGAGGTGGCGAGCGTTCGGGAGCCCTTCGACGATCGAGTACTGGAAGCGGCGAAGCGCGTCGTCGTTCGTCACGATCGTCTCGCCGAGGCTGATCCCCATGGAAAGAGTGATCGTGCGCGTGCCGTCTCCGACTTCGACGGCGTCGATGCCGTCGAACCACTCATGGATGCGCGAGGAGTCGCTGACGACCGCCCACACATCGTCAGCGGGACGATTGATCCTGATGTCGTAACGCACGGAGGCCATTGAGGTCCTTTCAACACGGAATGGGCGCGTCTGGCAACTTAGCCCGGAGCAGCGGCGGCGTCACCCGGGCGGCGCCCTTCGGTCCGGCGGGTCACCGGATGAGCGGCTTCACGGCGCCTTCGGCCGCTCCGCGGCGGGCGCCGAGACCGGCGAGGACTTCGAGCACCGCCCGGTGCGCGTTGTTGATCGTGCAGCTCGGCCCAGTCGTATGCCGGGGCCACCTCCACGACGTCCATGGCGACGAGCGGTGTCTCGATCGCGAGCTTGCGCACGGCGCGCAACAGGTCGGCCGGCGCAAGACCACCAGGTTCAGGCGTGCCCGTCCCGGGCGCATAACCGGGGTCGAGCACGTCGATGTCGACCGACAGGTAAACGCCGTCTGTGTTCTCGAGGGCTTCGGCGACGGCGTCTTCCATCACAGCAGGCAGGCCGCGTTCCCACACCTCTTGCATGAAGTGCCACCTCATGTTCTGGTCCCTCATCCACTCGAAGGTCTCCCGACCCGGCCAGTATCCGCGCAAGCCGATCTGGACGAAGTTGGCTCCCTTCACCGCGCCGGATTCGATGAGCCGCCGCATCGGGGTCCCGTGGCTCGCGAGGTTGCCCTCGATCGAATCGGCCGTGTCGGCATGCGCATCGAAGTGCACGATGCCGATGCGGCCCCAGCCGCGCGCCTCGGCGACAGCGGTGGCGGCCGGCCAGGTGATGGAGTGGTCGCCACCGAGGATCACCGGGAAGATGCCGCGACCTGCAATCTCGCCGACCCGCTGGCGGATGTTCGCATGGCTCGGCTCTACGAGCCCGTGGGGACACCGCGCGTCGCCGTAGTCGACCACCTCGAGATTGTCGAAGATCTCGATGCCGAGATCGAGATGGTACGTGCCAGGCCCATAGGCGAGCGCCCGGAGGGCGCGCGGCCCGAACCTGGCACCGGGCCGGTTCGTCGTCGAGTCGTCCCACGGCGCGCCCACGACCGCTACGTCGGGTTGCCACCGGTCGAGATCCTCCGGCTCTGTAAGCAGTGGGCGTTGGGCGAACGTCGCTGGCCCGCTGAAGGAATGTCCCGACAGTTGGCTCCTCATCCCCGGCGGGAGGGAACGGTCTGGGACGGGCTGTGAGCGGTGGTCGGTCACGGGCCGTTGTTACCACAATCGGTCTCGTCGCTCGAGGCGCTTGGTGCCGGGCGATGTTCGAAGGGCGCGTGCACGATGCGGTTCTCCTCGAAGCTCTTGTCTCCGATCGGTGCCCGGGCCTCCGCCGTCAGCGTGCTCAGCATGCGCCGCTGCTCCCGCACGGACGCGCCTCGTTGTGCCCGAAGCGAGACGTAGCAGGCTGCGCCGACAGGAATAGGTAGCCAGAAGTTGTAGAGACGCCAGGCGAGCACGGCCAAGGCAGCGATCGCCGCCGGCACGCCGAAGCCGCGCAGCAGGAGGCCGGTGGCGTACTCAACCGGTCCGAGACCACCGGGTGTGAGCGGAATGGCCGCGAGGACATTGCCGACGCCGTATGCGATGAGAAGGGAGACGGGGTCAAGGACGTGATGGAAGGCCGTGAGGCAGACCCACAGGCAGCCGGCGTCGAGAAGCCAGTTCGCCACCGCCCATGCGATCGCTCGCACGAGGAGCGGCCGATCGTTCCCGAGGGTGCGCAGCCTCGTGCTCACCCGTACCACGAGGCGCTCCATCGCCTCCTCGGTGAGGAACGGCATGCGGCGCGCTACCGTCCGGAGCACGCGCGTCGCCCACGCCTGGCCCTTGGTGAACGCAAGCACGAGGGCGGCCGCGAGGGAGAGGAGAACGGTGCCGACGGCCGCGACCTCTATGTAGATCTGGACGGACTCGTGATGTGAATGGCCGGAGACGAGGGCGATCGGGATGGAGACGATGAGGGAGATCCACAAGATCGCGTTGAGGACCACGGCCGAGCCGATGCCCTGTGTTGCAGCCGCGAACCCGACGTCGGCGCCTGCCACTCCGTTCGACGTCATGAGCCTGTAGCCGAGGCCGGTCCCGCCTGCTGTGCCTCCTGGCAGGATGTGACTGACGCCCAGGGCGGACATGTTGATGCGGAGAACCTTGGAGAAACTCAGCGCCTTCGGCGGCAGCACCACGATCGTGAGCCGCGCGTACGCGAGCTGTGCGGCGATCTCCAAGCCGAGCCCGAGCAACAACAGCGCGATGTTCACGTGCTCGATCGCCTGGAGAGACTTGCGGGCGTTCACCAACTGCGGGATGACGAGGTACTCGAGGACAAGGATGAGGATGAACAGCGTCAGGGTGTGGCGCAGCGCTCGCGGGATGCGAACGCGTCGGCGCGCGGTGCTCGCCTGATCGGTCACCGCGTCAGCGGTAAGCCGGGGCTCGTCGACCATCGCACCATGGTTGCAGGAGGAGGCCGGCAAAGCGGGGATCACCACGGAGCGGCCCGCGTCGGAGTTGACTGGAGTGATGACCGAGGCGACAGGTACGCGGCCCCCCTCTCGCGGCCATGGCGGAGTGCCTCGCCTCGCGGGCGATCCGGACCGCGCAGCCCGGCGCGAGTTCCAGCGCCGCGTGCTCCGGGCAACGCTGATAGTCGATGCGGTCCTCGTGCTCACGCTCTTGACGGCAGTAGTGGCGTGGAAGCTGCGGGCTCTCCTGCTCCTCATGCTCATATCGCTCTTCATGACGTTGCTGCTGCACCCGCTCGTGAGCTTCCTCGAACGGCGCGACATGCGCCGCAGCCTTGCGACCGGAGTCGTGTTCATCTTCGGCACCGCCGTGATCGTCACGCTGCTGTTCGTGATACTCACGCCGCTCGTCAACGCCGCCGAGCACCTCGCGAAGGAACTGCCGGGGATCATCCGCCAGGCACAGCACGGCAGGGGCACCATCGGCAAGTTCGTCGCGCGCTTTCATCTGATCAAGTACGTCACCGCCAAGAACGGGGGAGCCCAGAGCCTCATCAGCAGGCTCGGGAAGCCGGCGCTCAGCATCGGCAAAGGTGTCCTGTCGGGCGTGGTCAGCGTCGTCACGATCTTCTTTCTGACGTTCTTCCTCCTCATCCACGCGCCGCGGATCTACCGGGCGATCCTCGAGTGGATGGACCCCGACAGCGCCGGTCGGATCCGGGTGGTCGTGTCCGACGTCGAGCGCTCGGTCGTGGGTTACATCGCAGGAGACTTCGCCACGTCGCTCATCGCCGGCGCGGTCATCACGGTGACCCTCCTCATCGCCGGCGTCCCATACCCGCTCGTGCTGGGGATCTGGGTGGCGATCGTCGATTTCCTGCCGCTCGTCGGCGGGCTGCTCGCCGGGGTGCCCACGGTCATCATCGCGACGCTGCACTCGGTGCCGGCCGGGATAGCAACCATCATCGTCTTCCTCGTCTATCAGGAGATCGAGAACCACGTGCTGTACCCGATCATCATGAGCCGCACGGTCAGGTTGAACACGCTGTGGGTGTTGATCTCGGTGCTTCTCGGCGCCGAGCTCGGTGACCTCGTCGGCTCAGTCTTCGGCGGCTTCGTCGGAGCCCTTCTGGCAGTGCCTGCAGGATCGGCGGTTCAGGTCATCGCGAGGGATCTCTGGCAGCACCGGGCGGCGGCGGCGTTGCTGCCCGCTCAGGCGATCGCGGGGGCGCCCGGTACCGACGGTGCCGAAGCGGAGGGCGGCGGGCCTTAGGCCGCTCCGGAGGGAGGCGCGCCGCTGAGTAGTCTCTCCCGGGTGCGCGTGCTCGTCGTCCTGCCGACCTACAACGAGGCGGAGAACATCCCAAACATGCTCGAGCGGGTCCGCGCGGCCCTGCCGGACGCCTCGGTCCTCGTGGTCGACGACAACAGCCCTGATCAGACGGCAGATCTCGCCGAGAAGTCAGGCGAGCGCCTCGGTCAGATCGAGGTCCTGCGCCGCCCCGGCAAGTCGGGGCTCGGCAGCGCCTATCGGGACGGCTTCCGCTGGGGGCTCGAACGCGGCTTCGACGTGCTCGTCGAGATGGACTCGGACTTCTCGCACGATCCCGATGCGCTTCCGTCTCTTGTCGCGCCGTTGGCCCGCGGGGTGGACGTGGTGATCGGCTCCCGGTACGTACCGGGCGGGTCCATCCCTGACTGGAGCTTGTCGAGACGACTCATCTCGCGCGGGGGAAACCTCTTCGCCGACTTGATGCTCGGCCTGCACGTGAAGGACTCCACGGCCGGCTTCCGCGCTTATTCGGGCGCAATCCTCGGCGAGATCGACCTCGGTTCGGTCCGGGCCGACAGCTACGGCTTCCAGGTGGAGATGACGTATCGCGCGCTCAACGCCGGCGCCGTGCTCGAGGAGGTACCGATCCGTTTCGTCGACCGGGCGCTCGGGACCTCGAAGATGTCCACCTACACAGTCGTCGAGGCGTTCGCACTCGTGTCCTGGTGGGGGTTGCTCCGCATCGGCCGGCGTCTGGTCGGAGTGACCAAGCGTGGCTCGCGAGCCGTCTGAGCTCGGCGACGACGGCCCGCCGGCTTCCGGCGCACCTTCGGTGCCGGTGGACGTCGGCAGCGGTACACCGGTGCTCTTCCTCCACGGCCAACCGGGGAGCGGGGCTCAGTGGTGGCCCCTCGCCGAGTCCCTTCGCGCCGATCATCGGGTCATCGCGCCTGACAGACCGGGCTGGGGCGCCCACCCCCGCCCGGCGACGACGCTCGAGGGCAACGCGAAGGCGCTGTCACGGATGTTGTGGGAGCGGGGCGTCGATGAGGAGTCGGGCGGTCCGATCGTCGTGGTGGGCCACTCGCTCGGTGGCGGGATCGCGCTCGAGTTCGCGATGGAGCGCCCGGACCTCGTCGGCGCGCTGGTACTCGTCGGCTCGGTCGGTGTCGCCGGAGCCCTGACGGGGATGGACCGCCTCCTCGCTCTACCGGTGTTGGGAGACGGGGTCCTTCGAGCCGGCGGCGCGGCGGTCCGACGCGCCGCCCGGACTGCGTCCAGGCTGTCGGAGCGGGGCGGCGCGGAAGGGCTCGTCGAACGGGCCAACCGGTTCCCGGCGGTGCGATCCCTCGTGGCCGAAGGCGGGCGGCAGCTGGACGGGCGCGACAGGCGCTCGTTCCTCGTGGAACAGCGAGCACTGATCGCCGAGACGCCGCAGATCGAGCGCCGCCTCGCCACCCTTCGCCTGCCTTGCGTGGTGATCCACGGCTCGGTGGACCACATCGTGTCGCCCCAGGCCGCCCGTGACCTTGCCGCGGCGATTCCCGGCGCCGAGCTCATCATGGTCGGGAACGCCGGTCATCGCCTCCCCTTCGAGCAGCCGGGAGTCGTCGCGAAGACAGTCCGGCGTTATGCCCGCCTCATGAGACTGGAGGGCGGCTGACCTGCTGAGCGGCTGTCGGGCTGACGGTCTGCACAGGCGCCCGCCACGGCGGGTTCCGGCTCCCGCTCGGCCTCAGGGCCTGACGGCGGCCGCCAGAACCGCCTGGAGCTTCAGCTGGGTCTCACGCAGCTCCATCCCGGGATCGGAGTCGGCCACGATCCCTACGCCGGCGAAGAGCCGCGCCGAGGTTCCCGTCACGACGGCGGAGCGAATCCCGAGGTGGAACTCGCCGTCGCCGTCGGCGCGCATCCACCCGACGGGCCCGGCGTAGCGACCGCGGTCGAGATCCTCGCTCTTGGCGAGGTACTCGAGCGCTGTCTCGATGGGTGAACCCGAGACGGCGGGCGTCGGATGGATGAGAGCGACCGCCCCGAGGGCGGTCGGGAGCCGACCGGCGCCCTGCCGCGCGGCGAGGACTCCCCGGATACGGGTCCTCAGGTGGGAGACATTGCGCAGCTCCACGATCTCCGGGCTGTCGGGCAGGTCGAGGGAGGCCATTACCGGCGCCAGCGCGAGGGCGATCGAGTCGACGACGGCCCGGTGCTCCTCGCGCTCTTTCTCCGAGGAGAGAAGCTCCGCTTCGATGCGGCGGTCCACCTCGGGATCGCCGCTGCGCGCCGCCGTGCCGGCCAGCGGCTCGGACTCGATCAGATTGCCGGTGCGCCGGATCAAGAGCTCCGGAGAAGCACCTAGGAACCCGTCGATGCAGAAGGTCGTGCAGGACGGATGGAGGGAGCGGAGGCGTTCCAGCAGATCGCCTTGGCGAAACGCACGATTTGCCTCGATCACGACCTCCCGGGCGAGCACGACCTTGTCGAGCCGGCCGCTCCGGACCTCCACGATCGCGTTGGCGACGCGGGCTAGGAAGTCGGCATGCGACCTCGCTGACTCGAGCCGGAAGCCGTCCGGTGGCTGTGCTGTCGGCTCCGCGACGACATGGCGGGAACCGGCCGCCGCAGCCTCGAGGAGGCTGAAGAGGGCCTCGTGCCCGCCAGACGGTGCGACAGTCACCGCAGCGATGCCTTCCGGCACGCGGCTCACCGTGACCTCGGGGATCACCAGCTCGGCGGCTCTATCGGGGAGAAACGGAAGCGCTCCCACGACCATCGGCAGCTCCCACCCGGCTGCTCGGCCCCCGGCCGCCCCGACCGCCCCGAGCCCGACAAGCCTTTCGGTCACCTCATCGAGAGCGGCCGGATCGGTCAGGCCGCTCGGGAGGCGGATCACCTCGGACCTGCCGAAGGCGAGCACGGAGCACTCGTCTCGTTCGATGACGGCTCCCTTTGCAAAGGCGTGCGCCCTGAGGGCGGCGAAGGTCGAGTCGTCGAGCTCGCGCGCCTGAGCGCTCAGCCGGACGTTCGTCACCGGCGCGTCCCGGTCAGCACTTGCACGATCCCGCCCGAGAGCGGGTGCCGCGTCGCCTCGCCGAAGCCGGCCTCGGTCAACATCGCCAGGAGCTCTTCGGGTGGGGGGAGATACGCGACGGACTCGGGCAAGTAGCGATAGGCAGCCGGGTCCGACAACAGCTGACCGATACGCGGGACGACCTTGTTGAACCAGACCCGGTACCCGGCGAGGAGGAGCGGCTGGCGCGGCTCGCTTACCTCCAGCAGCGCGACGCGTCCCCCGGGCGCACCACCCGCGCCAGCTCCCACAGCACGCCTTGCAGGTCGGCGAAGTTCCGCAGTGCAAAGCCGCTCACCGCACCGTCCACCGATGACGAGCGGACGGGCAGGCAGGCGGCATCGCAGTGGACGAGCGGCGCTCCGCCCACCTTCGCATTGGCCAGCATCCCGGCGGACAAGTCGAGCCCCACCGGCTGGTGCGCCGAGCGGTCGAGGGCGCGGACGAAGTCACCTGTCCCGCAGGCGACGTCGAGCACGACCGAGCGCGCAGGGAGCCCGAGGAGGCCGACCGTGTGCCGCCTCCACATGACGTCGAGACCGAAGGTCATCACCTTGTTGAGCGCGTCGTAGCGGGGAGCGATCGCGTCGAACATCGCGCGGACCGCCTGGCGTTTCTCCTCGCCGACCGGGAGGCTGCTCGCTCCCGGTGCGGGCGCGCTCGATGCGGTCCTCACCCGAGCGAGCCTACCGATGTGGGCCCTGGCTCAGTGGCCGAGGACCTCGGCGAGCTCCTGAAGGAATCTCGTGTTCTCCTCGCTGGTCCCGATCGTCACACGCAGGCAGCCTTCGAGCTTGGGGAAGCCCGACACGTCCCTGACGAGCACCGACCGTTGGACCAACTCCTGCCAGACCGTCTGCGCGTCGCGGCGGCGCGGCCGGAACAGGACGAAGTTCGCGTCCGACGGCCAGACGTCCACGGGCAATAAGGACAAGCCGTTCTCCACGCGCCCGCGCTCTTCTCCCGTCCGGGCCACGCGTTCGCGCATAGCTTGGCCGTAGCGGAGGGCGGTGATCCCCGCCTGCTGCTTGAGCGCATCCAGGTGATAGGGGAGCACCACGCTCGAGCAGGCGTCGACGACGGCCGGGTCGGCGAGCACGTAGCCGAGCCTCAGCGCGGCGAGGGCCCAGGTCTTCGAGAACGTCCTCGTCACGGCGAGGTTGCCGGAGGACTCGAGCAGCTCGGTCGCCGACCAGGGCGCGAATTGGGCGTAGGCCTCGTCGACTATCACGAGCCCGGGAGCGGCGCGCGCTATCGCTTCGACCGTCGCCCGCGATTCGGAGTTGCCGGTCGGGTTGTTCGGCGAGCAGAGGAAGACGACGTCCGGCTGGTGCTCCTCGAGCAGCCGGGCGGCATGGGCCGGATCGACAGAGAAGTGGTCGTCCCGCTCCCCGGCGATCACGCCGGTCCCTGTCAGGCGCGCGATGTGCGAGTGGAGCGCGTAGGTCGGCTCGAAGACGAGGGCTTTCCGGCCCGGGCCGCCGAACGCGAGCATCAGGCACTGGAGGACTTCGTTCGAACCGTTGGCGCAGAAGACCTGTTCGGGCTCGACCCCATGGTGCTTGGCGATCGCTGAGCGCAACTCGGTCGCCTCGCGATCGGGGTAGCGATTCGGGTCCAAGCTGAGCACGGCCTGCGCGAGCTCCTCCAAGAACTCCGTCGGCGGTGGCTCGGGGGACTCGTTCGTATTGAGGCGGACCTCCACCTCGACCTGGGGCGAGTGGTAGCCGGCCCTCAGCGCCACGTCCCGGCGGGGCGCGGGTGCAGGCCGGCGGTCAGTCGCCGGCAGCGTCGATCTCCTGACGGACCCGCACGGACTGGGCGTGCGCGAACAGGCCCTCGGCCGAGGCGATGGCGGAGATGTGCGGGGCGGCGTCGAGGAGCGCCTCGCGGCTCGCCTCGATCACGTGGACGCGGCGGACGAAATCCTCGACGCCGAGCACGCTCGCGAACCGCGCCGAACGGAAGGTCGGCAGCACGTGGCTCGGACCCGCCAGATAGTCCCCGAGGGACGCGGGCGACCAGGCACCGAGGAAGACGGCGCCCGCGTGACGGACGAGAGGCACCAGCTCGTCGGGATTGGCGCAGCAGAAGCTCGAGGTGTTCCGGCGCGATCTCGTTCGCGACGGCCATCGCCTGCGCCGGGCCATCGACGAGGACGGCGTAGCCGCCGGCCGCGAGCGTCGACTCGATCTCGGCGCGCCGCGGCGCGGAGGCGACGAACTCGCCGATCATGCCGTTGATCTCCTTGAGGGCGGTCTCCGACCACGTGACGAGCCACGAGAGACCGTCCGGCCCGTGCTCGGCTTGCACGACCACATCGATCGCGGCGCACGCCGGAGGGACCGTCCCGTCTGCTATGACCACGACCTCCGAGGGGCCGGCGAAGGCGGCGGGTACACCCACCACGCCTCGCACCTCCTGCTTGGCGAGCGACACCCATCGGCTCCCGGCACCGACGATGACGTCGACCTTCGGAACGGTCTTCGTCCCGTACGCCATCGCCGCGATCGCCTGAGGGCCCCCGACGCGATAGACCTCGTCGACTCCGGCGAGTGCCGCTGCTGCCAGCAACTCGTCGGGAAGGTTCCCATCGGGCCCTGGTGGGACGCAGAGAGCGACCGCCCCGACGCCAGCCACCTTCGGCGGGATGGCGGTCATGAGCACGCTCAAGGGGTACTTCGCCCGGCCGCCGGGAACGTAGACGCCGGCCCGGTCAACGGGGATCTCGAGTGAGTCGATGCGGATGCCCCGCCGTTCGTAGCGGTCGTGGGGCTGAGGGCGGCGCTGGTAGAAGGCTTCGATGTTGTCCCGGGCAACGGTGAGGGCCTCACGCAGATCGGGCGCGATCCGCCCGAGGGCCTCCTGTGTCAGTTCGAGGGGCACGGACAGGTCGTCGAGGTCGACCCCGTCGAAACGCCGCGTGTACTCCCGTACCGCCGTGTCCCCATGCGCTCTCACGTCGGCGACGATCGCCCTTACCTCGGCCACCGGCCCTTCACCCGCGAGATCCGGCCGGGGCAGCAGGCTGCGTAGGTCCGCGGTTGCTTGCCGGAGATCGAGGACGTGCAGCACGGCCGCAGCGTACCCGTCACGGATCACTTGCTCGCAATCGGCGGTTCGCCCGTGCCGCATGGCCCGGAATTGCAGCAATGATGGCCGTATGGCACCGGATCTCCCAGAGCTGTCCTCAATCTCGTCGACCCTCGATCAGCTCGCGCGCCGGGTAACGGCGATGGCCGAGGCAGCGCGGAGGACCAAGGAAGAGGACGTCGCCAACGAGCTGTTCGCCGTCGAGCGAGCGCTCACGGGAGCCCATAGACGGGTCGAGAGGATGATCGAACGCGGTCGCTGAGCCCGGACGCGCCGACGGCGCCCCTAAGGGCGCCGTCGGGGAGCGGGCCGGGCGGCGGATCCCGAACTCCGCTCAATTGGAACCAGGTGGCGGGAACCGGTTCCGGTATAGACAATAGCGCGAAGTGGCGCGCGTGTCATCCCGGCGAGGCCCTCTTCTTCCTCGGCGCTACGGTGCCGATGCCTGCCGAGGGACACAGGCCGGCGACGGCGCACTCGTCGCACTTAGGCCTGCGAGCAGCGCAGATGTTCCGGCCGTGAAGGATGAGCCGCAAGCTCATCGCGCCCCACTCCTCGGGCGGGAGCATTGAGCAGAGCTCGGTCTCGATCTTGACGGGATCGGATGCTGACGTGAGCCGGAGACGCTGCGAAAGGCGGGTGACGTGAGTGTCGACCGGGAGCCCCGGCAGCCCGAGGGCCACCGATCGGACCACGTTGGCAGTCTTCCGTCCGACACCTGGAAGAGCCGTCAGGTCCTCCATCGAAGTCGGGAAGCCGGCCGGATGCCGCTCGGCGAGGGCGGCCGCCGCCCCGAGGAGGTGGGAAGCCTTCGATCGGAAGAAACCAGTCGACTTGATCAACTCCTCCAGCTCACCCCGATCGGCCGAGGCAAGTGCGATCGCGTCCGGGAAGCGTTCGAACAGCTGAGGCGTGACCATGTTGACCCTCTCGTCGGTGCACTGAGCCGAGAGGATCGTCGCGACGAGCAGCTGGAACGGCCCGTCGTGGGTGAGCGCACACAGCTCGCGGGCGCTCCCGGGATACTGCTCCCGCAGGGTTGTCGAGATCTCGAGGGCGCGAGCGGTACGGGAGGCACGGGACTCTCGGGGCACGCCGGCGAGCGTACCGATCCCGGTACCGTTGGGCTCGTGCACGAAGTCGAGGTGAAGCGCCGCATGGGCGAAGCGGACATCGCAGCCCTGTCGAAGCTGATCGAGGCGGCCTCCCACGCTGATGGCCATCGTGCCCTCGGGGAGCACAAGTGGCTCGACCTCGTGCAGGGAGGGCGTGAGGGCTTTGCCGGGTTCGTCGCCACCGAGGCTGCGGGCCGGCACCGGGTGATCGGCTACGCGCAGGTGAGCCGCGGCGCTGGAAGCTGGGCAGTCGAGTACGTCGTCCACCCCAACTGGAGGGCCGAGCCCCGGCTGAGAAGCGATCTCGTGACAGCAGCCTTGCGCGAGATCGCCGAGCAGGGCGGAGGGCACGTCCACGTCTGGGTGCCGAAGCCCAGCGCGGACGACGACGCCGTCGCAGTAGCCGTCGGGCTGCAGCGTGGCCGCGACCTGCACCAGATGCGCCGATCGTTGCCGGTCGAGGGCATGCGCTCGACCGTCACGACCCGCCCATTTAGGCCCGGCAAGGACGAGGAGGCCTGGCTGGAGGTGAACAACCGGGCCTTCCGCGGGCATCCCGAGCAGGGATCTTGGACCCGCCAGGAGCTGGAGGACAGGGAGACCCAACCCTGGTTCGACCCGGAAGGCTTCCTCCTGCACGAGATCGACGGGCGGCTCGCCGCCTTTTGCTGGACGAAGGTGCAAGACGACGACCATGACAGCGGCGAGGTGGGCGAGATCTACGTCATCGCCGTGAGTCCCGACTACCAGCGCCGAGGACTCGGCAGAGAGCTCGTGCTCGCCGGGCTCGAGCACCTGCAGGGCGTCGGGCTCGCCAAGGCGATGCTCTACGTCGACCGGGACAACGAGGAAGCTCGCGGCCTTTACAGGTTGCTCGGCTTTAACGACGACCACGTCGACCGCGCCTACACGGGCGACGTCGCACCGGCGGGCCCCGCCGCGGGCGCCTCCTCGGGCACATGAGCCGCTTCGACCTGAGCCGCGAAGAGCTGGCGGAGGTGCTTGCGGGCGAGCCCGCGTACCGCACGGACCAGGTGTGGGAAGGGCTTCACCGCGAACACGGCGAGCCCGGCGAGCTGACCAACCTGCCGAAGGGCCTCCGTGCGCGGCTTGCAGCGGACGAGAGGTTGGCGCCGGCTTGGGCCGTCGTCTCGGAGTCGACGAGCGACCGGGGCGCCACGCGCAAGTGGCTGCTCGAGGCGGCAGACGGCTCGCGCGTCGAGACGGTGCTGATGCGCTACCGGGAACGCTCGACGGTGTGTGTCTCGAGCCAGGCAGGCTGCGCCATGGGCTGCTCGTTCTGCGCGACCGGTCAGCTCGGCTTTGGGCGCCAGCTGTCGAGCGGGGAGATCGTCGAGCAGGTCGTGCGGGCGAGCCGCCAGGCCGAAGAAGCCGGCTGGGGCCGCCTCGGGAACGTCGTGCTCATGGGCATGGGGGAACCCCTCGCCAACTACGAGCAGGTGTTCGCGGCCCTGCGACGGTGCAACGAGGCCGTCGGGATCGGGGCTCGGTCGATGACCGTCTCGACTGTTGGGGTCGTCCCCGGCATTGTGAGGATGGCCGCCGAGCCCCTGCAGGTGAACCTTGCTGTCTCGCTCCACGCTGCGAACGATGCCTTGCGCAATCGTCTCGTCCCGCTGAACAAGCGCTACCCGCTCGGTGTCCTCATGGGGGCTTGCGAGGCGTACCTCGAGGCCACGAAGAGGCGGATCTCGTTCGAGTGGGCCTGTATCGGCGGGGTGAACGACCAGCACGCCGATGCCCGGGAGCTGGCGTCGCTGGCCCGTCCGCTCTGGGCACACGTCAACCTCATCCCTCTCAACCCGACTCCCGGGTACTCGGTCGCGGGCAGCTCTGGGGAGAGGGTCGCGGCGTTCAGGGACGAGTTGCGCGAGCTCGGCGTCAACGTCACCATCCGCAACACGCGTGGCCGCGAAGTCGACGCCGCATGCGGTCAGCTGGCGGCCGGGCTCGTCCCCGGCGGGCTCAGGCGGCGGAGGGTCAATGCGGTCTCGAGGCGTGAGGTGGCGGTCGGGGCGCGCCTCGCGTAGCGTCGCTGCCATGGCCACACACTTCGACGGAATCGAGTCCATGAAGGCCAAGGTCGGCGAGCACCTGGGCTACAGCGACTGGCACGAGGTAACTCAAGAGCAGGTCAACCTGTTCGCCGACGCGACCGGCGATCACCAGTGGATCCATGTGGATCCCGAGCGCGCGAGGAAAGAGAGCCCGTTCGGTGGCCCGATAGCCCATGGTTACCTGACCCTCTCCCTGGCACCGGTCCTGCTCAGTCAGGTGTACTCGGTCAGCGGGGTGTCAATGGGCGTGAATTACGGCTGCAACAAGGTCCGCTTCCCCGCTCCGGTGCCCGTGGGAAGCCGGCTCCGCCTCGGAGCGACGCTCCAGTCGATCGAGGAGATCCCCGGCGGTGCACAGGTCGTGATGGTGATGACGTTCGAGGTGGAAGGACAGGCCAAACCGTCGTGCGTGGCCGAGGCGGTCTACCGCTTCTACCTGTGAGGTTCTCCCGATGAGCAGCTCGCCTGGTGAGGTCGCTCCCCGCGTGCGCGCTGCGACGCGGTCAAGGACCACGAAGGAGACTTCGATCGACGTCTCGATCGACCTGTCGCGGGCGGCGCCGCCCTCGGTCGCGACAGGCCTCCCCTTCTTCGATCACATGCTCGAGCAGCTCGGCAAGCACGGTGGCTTCGCGCTCGAGGTGAAGGCGACCGGCGACCTGCACGTCGACGCCCATCACACCGTCGAGGACGTGGGGATCCTTCTCGGCGAGACGTTCGCGGGCGCGATCGGGGACAAGGGAGGGATCCGGCGTTTCTCCTCGTTGGCCCTTCCCCTCGACGAAGCGCTCGTGTCGGTCGCACTCGACATCTCCGGGCGGGCGTTCCTGCATTACGACGTCGAGTTCGGGCCGGAGGTGGCGGCGCTCGGCAGCCCGCCGTTCGAGCCGCAGCTCGCCGAGGAGTTCTGGCGGGCTTTCGTGCACTCGGCCGGGATCACGCTGCACATATCGCTCGAGTACGGCCGCAACCCGCATCACGTGCTCGAAGCGTCTTTCAAAGGTGTCGCCCGAGCGATACGGGACGCGGTCCGCGTCGAGGGCACCGAGGTGCCTTCGACCAAGGGCGTGCTGTGATCCGCCGTCGGTGAAGATGCGACGGCAACGGGTGCACCTGTGATCGCAGTACTCGACTACGGGATAGGCAACCTGCGCTCGGCCGAGAAGGCCCTGCAATTCGTCGGAGCGGACGCGCGCCTCGTCTCTGATCCCGACGAGGCGCGCCGAGCTGACGGGGTGGTGCTGCCTGGAGTTGGGGCGTTCGGCGCCTGCGCCGAGGCGCTCCGGTCGAGCCGTCTCGACGAGGTCGCGCGGGAGGCGATCAGCGAGCAGAGGCCCATTCTGGCGGTGTGCATCGGGATGCAGCTGCTCTTCGAGGAGTCGGAGGAGAGCCCCGGTTGCTCCGGTCTCGGCGTCTTGCCGGGAGTCATCCGCCGGCTTCCTGCAGGCGTCCGCCGGCCGCAGATGCAGTGGAACCTCGTGCAGCCGGTCGCTCGCGAAGGCGCCCGATCGGGGGCCGGGACAGCCGATGGCGGCGACGCGCCAGCCACTTCCTTGCTCGGCAAGGACCCGGACTGGTTCTATTTCGTCCACGGCTACTCCGCCGAGCTAGGTGAACCAGGCGACCTTGCGGCGACGTGCGAGTACGGCGCGACACTTACAGCGGCGGTCGAACGGGGCAGCCTGTTCGCCACTCAGTTCCATCCGGAGAAGTCGGGACGAGCGGGTCTCGCGCTGCTCGCTCGTTTCGCCAATGCATGCGGAGGCTGACGATGGATCTATGGCCGGCGATAGACATCCGCGACGGGAAGTGCGTCCGCCTGCATCGGGGCGACTTCGACACCGTGACCGAGTACGGCGATCCCGTCGAGGTGGCAACTCAGTATCTCGAGGCGGGGGCGAAGCAGTTGCATGTCGTCGACCTCGACGCGGCGCGGACGGGCGACCAGGTCAACATCGAGACGATCCTGCGGATCGTCCGCCGGACAGGCTTGATGATCCAGGCAGGGGGCGGAGTGCGGGACGAGGAGGCTGCGGCGGCGCTGCTCGACCACGGCGTCGCCCGCGTGGTCGTCGGGACGGCAGCCTTGGATGACGACCAATCGGTGCTGCGCGCCGTGCTCGATCGCTGGCCCGGCCGGGTCGCGGTCGGGCTCGACTACCGCGTGGGCAGGGACCAGTTCGGGGACGTCACACACGAGCTGGCGGTGCAGGGTTGGGCGCAGCGGAGCGGCGTCCCGCTCGAGCGGGCGCTCGCCCAGCTGGCGTGGCTTCCCCTCGCGGGCGTCATAGTGACCGATATAGAGAGGGACGGGACCGGCACAGGGCCGGACCTCGTGTTGTTGGGTGAACTCCTCGATTCGACGGATCTCCCGATAATCGCCTCGGGCGGGATTGGGGCGGCGTCCGACATCGCCCGCCTGGCACGCCTCAAGAAGGCCGACCGCAAGCTCTCGGGTGTGATCGTCGGCAAGGCGCTGCTGTCGGGCTCGCTGACCGTGGCGGACGCGACGCGAGCTGCGCTCGAGCTGACGCGTTAGCCGGCGACTGGAACAGGCGGGGCAGTACCCATGCAGGCGGTCCGGATAATCCCGTGCCTCGACATCGACAACGGACGTGTGGTGAAAGGCGTCACCTACCTCGATCTCCGCGATGCCGGCGACCCGGTCGAGCTCGCCAGGCTGTACAGCGACGGCGGAGCCGACGAGCTCGTGATCCTCGACATAACCGCCTCGTCCGACGGTCGCGCGACGACAGTGGACGTGGTCAGCCGTGCCGCCGAGGAGGTCTTCATCCCTCTCACCGTCGGGGGTGGCATCCGCTCGGTCGACGATGCCCGCCGCCTGCTACGGGCAGGGGCGGACAAGGTGTCGGTGAACACGGCCGCCGTCTTGCGGCCAGAGCTCGTCGAGGAGATCGCGGTCGAGTTCGGTACCCAGTGCACCGTGCTCGCCGTCGACGTGAAGCGGTGCGCCTCGGGCTTCGAGGTCTTCACCCACGGCGGCCGGTCACCGACGGGCATCGACGCCATCGAGTGGGTTGCTCGGGGCGCTGCGCTCGGAGCTGGGGAGATGCTCGTGACCTCGATGGACCGCGACGGGACCGAGCTCGGTTACGACGTCGAGCTGCTCGCCCGGATCGCGGCAGAGGTGGACGTACCCCTGATCGCATCGGGAGGAGTCGGCACGCTCGACCACCTGGCGGAGGGTTTCCTGCAAGGCGGGGCCGACGGCTTGCTGGCGGCGTCGATCTTCCACTTCGGCCGCTACTCGATCGCCGATGCGCGCCGCCATCTCGCTTCCCGGGGCGTACCCGTCCGGCCTGTGACAGCCTGAGAGCGATGGGCTCCGCGGCCCCGTGCCCTGTCCGGCCACGCGGCCCCGCTGGGGTACCGTTCTTCGGTGCCCAAGGAGACGCCCGCGTCGGCCGCCAGCAAGAAGCAACCAGTGACCATGCTCAACGACCGAGTCCTCGTGAGTGTGCCGAAGTCAGAGGGTGAGCGCAGATCGCGCGCCGGGATCCTCATCCCCGCCACTGCTCAGGTGGCCAAGCGACTCGCGTGGGCCGAGGTCGCCGCCGTGGGGCCACACGTCCGCACGATCCACGCCGGCGACACGGTCCTGTTCAACCCGGAGGAGAGCTTCGAGGTCGACGTGCAAGGAGAGGACTTCTTGATACTGCGCGAGCGCGACGTGCATGCTGTCGCTTCCGAGCGCATCGACGGAGGGACGGGTCTCTACTTGTGACGCCGTCAGCGATCAGCGAGTTCGCCCCCGCCGGGATGCCGCTCGGGACTCCGATCGAGGCGAGCGAGGAAGAGCTTGCCGCGGTCAAGTACGACCGGGAAGGGCTAGTGGTCGCCATCGTGCAGGAGGCTTCCTCTAAAGACGTCCTGATGGTCGCCTGGATGGATGCCGAAGCACTCCGGCGTACGCTTGCGACGGGCCGTACCTGGTGCTGGAGCCGGAGCCGGAACGAGTACTGGTGCAAGGGTGAGACCTCCGGCGACCGGCAATTCGTCCGCGAGGTGCGATACGACTGCGACGCCGACGCGCTCCTGCTCGTCGTCGACCAGCACGGTCGAGGGGCGTGTCACACGGGGGAGCACTCGTGCTTCTTCCGGGCCTTCGGAGGCAGCGACCCGGCGTCCCGGGGGTCCTGAACTGGGCCCCGGAGAGCGGGACGGGATCGAGCCCGCCTTCTCGGACTTCAAGGCGCTGGCGGCCAAGCACCGCGTGGTGCCGGTCTGGCGCGGCTCGTGGCGGACACCCTCACACCGGTAGGCGCGTTCCGCTCGGTCGTCGGTGACGGCCCCGGTTTCCTGCTCGAGAGCGTGGAGCACGGGGAGCGGTGGAGCAGGTTCTCGTTTCTCGGGCGCTCGCCCCTCGCGACGCTCGTGTCGCGCGCCGACCAAGTGACCGTCACCGGCGACCTGCCGCTCGCGGTCCCACTCGACAGCGGCATCCTCGATGCGCTCAGCGCGTTGGTCTCGCAGCTGCAGTCGCCCAAATTCGAGGAGCTGCCGCCCCTTCACTCAGGACTCGTGGGCTACCTCGGCTACGACGTCGTGCGGGAGATCGAGCGCCTCGGGTCGCCCCCGGCTGACGACCTCGGCCTTCCCGACGCGGTGATGGCGG
Organism: uncultured Acidimicrobiaceae bacterium; assembly: GCA_963801185.1. Taxonomy (GTDB): domain Bacteria; phylum Actinomycetota; class Acidimicrobiia; order Acidimicrobiales; family Bog-793; genus Palsa-601. The sequence continues at coordinate 227,452 of CAWDDW010000001.1, forward strand.
TGATAGGTGAGTTGGCCGCGTTCGACCACTGGCGCCAGCGGGTGACCCTGATCGACAACGTGGTCCTTCCCGAAGGCGGCGCAGCCGCCGGTCTCGCCGGCCGGTACGACCGGGCGATCGCGCGCCTCGAGCGGCTGAAAGGCGCCCTCGAGAGCCCGATGGCCGAGCGCCTCGTGCCACCGCCTCTGCGCGGTGAGACCCTGTCCCCGAGCGAGATTCACCGAGTCGTCTCCGCCGAGCACTTCGGTGAAGCAGTCGAGGTGGCCAAGGAGCACATAAGGGCGGGTGACGCGTTCCAGGTCGTGCTGTCGCAGCGCTTCGACCTCGATCTCCAGTGTGACCCGTTCGACGTCTACCGGGTGCTCCGGCAGGTGAACCCGAGCCCGTACATGTTCTTCCTTCGCCAGGGAGGCGTGTGTGTAGTGGGCGCCTCACCCGAGCCGATGGTCCAGCTCTTCGATGGACGAGTCGTGATCCGTCCTATCGCCGGGACGCGGCCTCGCGGGGCGACAGAGTCGGAGGACCGGCGCCTCGAGGCGGAGCTCGTGGAACACCCGAAGGAGCTCGCCGAGCATGTGATGCTCGTCGACCTTGCCAGAAACGACATCGGCCGCGTCGTCGCCTTCCACACCGAGCAGGTCGACGAGTTGATGACAGTGGAGCGTTACAGCCACGTCATGCACTTGACCTCGCAGGTCTCCGGCCAGATCGTGGAAGGCAAGGGCCCGATCGAGCTGCTTCGTGCGACCCTCCCGGCGGGCACCGTCTCGGGCGCACCGAAGGTACGCGCCATGGAGATCATCGACGACCTCGAGCCGACAAAGAGGGGACCGTACGCCGGGACGGTCGGGTACATCGACTTCTCAGGCAACCTCGATACGGCGATCGCCATCCGGACGATGGTGTGCCTTCCCGACGGGAGGGCCTCGGTCCAGGCCGGAGCGGGCATCGTCGCGGACAGCGATCCGGCCTCAGAGGACGCGGAGTGCGCCGCCAAGGCGGCTGCGATCTTCGCCGCTGTGGCGGGAGCAAGGAAGCTTGCGCAGGCGCGTGCTGTTGAAGACGGGGATGGCTGACGCGCGAGTGCTGACACGACGCACCGTGCGCGACGGCATCGTCGTCGAGGGCCCGGACGCGTCCTCGTGGCTGCAGGGGCAGCTCTCCCAAGATGTCGCCGGGATGGTCGAAGGCGAGAGCCGCCTGACGCTCGTCCTCTCGCCCCAGGGGAAGGTGGAGTCGTTCTGCAGGGTGACCCTCCTCGGTGGCGACCGGTGGCTCCTCGACGTGGAGCGCGGGTTTGGCTCGGCTCTCGTGGAGCGGTTGGCCCGTTTCAAGATCCGCGTGAAGGTGACGCTGGACCAGGTCACCGTCGCCTGTGAAGAGCGCGCCGGCGGTGGCTTCGAATCGCTCGGGTCGCCGGAGATCGTCACCGGCGACGGCGGGGACGAGGGCGGGGAGGGGAGCGCGCACCGAGCGAGGACGAGGCCTTCGAAGCGGCGCGGATCCTCGCCGGGGTTCCGCGCCTCGGGCGCGAGCTCACCGAGCGGACCATTCCGCAGGAGGCGGGCAACGAGCTCATCGACCTGACCGTGTCGTTCACGAAGGGCTGCTACACGGGACAGGAGCTCGTCGCGAGGCTCGACTCCCGGGGTTCGAACGTGCCTCGCCGGATCCAGCTCGTCCGCGGCGAGGGCACCGCTCGCGCAGGCGACCTGCTCGAGGTGGACGGGAAGGAGGCCGGGCTGCTGACGAGCGTCGCGGCCGTCGGGCCTGACTGGGTCGGCCTCGGTCTTGTGAAGCGTGGCGCCCTGTCCGACCACGTGATCGACGCGGTCGTCGTCGATCAAGGTGGGACACGGCGCCGAGCGAGGATCTCTCCTCCTGCCCCGTCGGGTGAGGGGACATAGCGTGACGATCGCTCTCGCCCTCGCTGCCGCCCTCTGCAACGCGCTCGCCACGATCTTCGAGCGACTGGGAGTCGAGACCGCTCCTGCCGATGCAGCTCTTCACTGGAGGCTCGTCGCCCACGTGCTCCGCCGGCCGATCTGGTTCCTCGGGCTCGGCGCGATGATCGGCGCGTTCTTGTTCCAGGCTGCCGCGTTGGACCAGGGTGGGCTGACCATCGTCCAGCCGATCCTCGTGACCGAGCTTTTGTTCCTCGTCGTCATCTTGCGGGTCTGGTTCGGCCGGGTCCTCGGCTGGCGCGAGGCGATCGGCTGCGTCTGTACCGTCGCCGGCCTCGCGGTCTTCCTGGCGGTCAGCAACCAGGGCGGTGGCATGGCCCTCCCGGCGGGCACCGACTGGGCGATGGTGATCGGGGCCTGCGCAGTAGGTATCGCCTTCTCGGTCTCCCTCGCGCGCCGGGGGTCCCGTGCCCGGAGGGCGGCATGGTTCGGGGTGGCCTCCGGTGTCGCGTTCGCACTTTGCGCCGCGTTCATAAAGGCGGCGACCACGTTGTTGTCCCAGGGCGGTGTCGCATTCATGTTCGGCCACTTCGAGCCGTACGGAGTAGCCCTGGCCGGGGGACTGGGCCTCTTCCTCACCCAGAACGCCTATCACGCCGGCCCTATCACGGCGTCCCAGGCGACGTTGCTCATCGTGGACCCGATCGCGAGCATCGTGATCGGCGTCGGCGTGTTCGGCGACAACCTCAGAGGCGGCGTGGGGATCCTCTCAGTCGACGCGCTGTCGCTCTCGGTGATGTCGCTGGGTCTCTTCGTCCTCTGCCACTCGCCGCTCATCGTCAACACGACAGCCGAGGATCGCCTGTCGAGGTCCATACCTGAGCGCGGAGGCCTTTCCGGGGCACCGGCAGCGCCACAGTAGGCTCGAGGAATGCCGACCTATCTCGACGGGATCGTCGCGTGGCATCGTGCCCGCGCCGACGCCGACGAGCGCGATCTCGAGTGGCTGGCCGGGCAGGCGCGGACGGCAAGGCAGAACGACCCGGTGCGGCCTTTCGAGGCTGCCATTCGGGATTCGGACGGAGTGGCCCTGATCGCCGAGATCAAGCGGCGATCGCCCTCGCGGGGCGACCTCGACCGCTTCCTCGACGCCGCCGCGACCGCTCGCCAGTACGAAGAGGGTGGAGCGGCCTGCCTTTCGGTCCTCACCGACGCCCCGCATTTCGCTGGGTCGCCCGAGGACCTCGTCGCCGCGCGACGGGCCGTCTTGCTGCCGGTCTTGCGCAAGGACTTCACCGTGACCACGGCCGACATCTACGACGCGGCGATCATGGGTGCCGACGCGGTGCTTCTCATCGTTGCGGTGCTCAGCGACGACGAGCTCGCCCGCTTCATCGCCGCGGCATCATCGTTCGGCATGGATGCCCTCGTGGAGGTGCACGACGAGCACGAGGCAGAGCGCGCCGTCGGCGCCGGGGCCAGCCTGGTGGGCGTCAATCAGCGCGACCTGCACACGTTCGAAGTCGATCCGGAACGGGCCGTCAGGGTGAGCGCCGCCCTTCCACCCGGTGTGGTGCGAGTTGCCGAGTCGGGCATACGGGAGGCTGCCGAGATCGCCCGGCTCTCCACCGCCGGGTACGACGCCGTGCTGATCGGCGAGACGCTCGTCCGCGCCCCGAATCGGGCCGAGGCGCTGCGCGCCCTATCGGCCGCGGGTGGATCGGTGGCCCGTTCATGTGGGTGAAGATCTGCGGGATCACGAGCGAGGAGGACGCGCTCCTCGCGGTCGCCATGGGGGCGGACGCAGTCGGCTTCGTCTTCGCACCCTCGTCACGGCAGATGAGCCCGTCCGCCGTGCAGGCCATCACGCGGCGCCTGCCGACGGAGATCTTGACGGTCGGAGTCTTCCGGGACGAGCGCCCCCAGACCGTGGTCGACGTCGTCAATCGGGCCGGGCTCAAGGCTGCCCAGCTCCACGGGAACGAGAGCCGTGAGGATTGCGGCTACGTCTCGGTGCGGGTGCCGATCGTGATCAAGGCGTTCAGCGCCGGGGACGGCAGGCTGGAGCGGGCGGCGGAGTACGGCGCCTCGATCATCATGCTCGATGCTCCTTCGCCCGGCTCGGGCAAGGTCTTCGACTGGCGCCTTGCAGAGGGCGCTCCCCACGGGCATCGCCTCGTGCTCGCAGGAGGGCTCGACGTGTCCAATGTCGCAGCAGCCATCCGTACGGTTCACCCCTGGGGTGTCGACGTCTCCTCTGGCGTCGAGACCGAGCCCGGCCGGAAGGACGCCTCCAAGATCCGGGCGTTCGTGCAGGCCGCGCGTGCTGCCGAGCCGGAGCCGTACGACCCGGGCGACGACACGCTCTTCGACTGGCGAGAGGAGACGAACCTGTGATCGCCCTAGGCGACCTGATGCGCGAGCCGTCCCCCCAAGGCCGCTTCGGCGAGTACGGCGGGCGGTTCGTCCCCGAGTCGCTCGTGCCGGCTTGCGAGGAGCTCGACAAGGCCTTTCACGAGGCGTGGGGTGATCCCGCTTTCCGGAGGGAGCTCGACTCCCTCCTCCGCGACTACAGCGGGAGGCCTACGCCGGTCACCGAGTGCCACCGGCTCTCCGAGCACCTCGGCATCCGTCTCCTGCTGAAGCGGGAGGACCTGAACCACACCGGTTCCCACAAGCTCAACAACGTCATCGGGCAAGCGCTGTTGGCTCGCCGCATGGGCAAGAGCCGTCTCGTGGCCGAGACCGGGGCGGGCCAGCACGGGGTCGCGACGGCGACGGCCGCAGCGCTGTTCGGGATGGAGTGCGCCGTTTACATGGGGGCGGTCGACGTCGAGCGACAGGCACTGAACGTCTTCCGGATGAAGCTCCTCGGAGCGACGGTGCACCCGGTGGAGTCGGGGTCGCGGACCTTGAAGGACGCGATCAACGAGGCGTTGCGCGAGTGGGTGGCGACCGTCGAGACGACGCACTACTGCATCGGCTCGGTGATGGGGCCGCATCCGTATCCCTTCATCGTCCGCGAGCTGCAGCGGGTGGTCGGAGAGGAAGCGCGGCGCCAATGCCGTGAGATCTTGAAAGGCGATCCCGACATCGTGGTCGCCTGCGTCGGGGGTGGCTCGAACGCGGCCGGGACCTTCGCAGGATTCATCGACTCGGGCGCCCGCCTGGTCGGCGTGGAGGCGGCCGGCGGGGCTGCGATGGGGCATGGCATACCGGGAGTCGTCCACGGGATGCGCTCCAAGTTCCTCCAGGACGAGGCGGGACAGATACTCGAGGCGCACTCGATCTCGGCCGGCCTCGACTACCCGGGCATCGGCCCGGAGCATGCCCAGCTCGGCGATGCGGGGAGGGCGGAGTACGTCGAGGCCTCCGACGACGAGGTGCTCTCAGCCTTCAAGCTGCTCGCCGAGACCGAGGGCATCATCCCAGCCCTCGAACCTGCGCACGGCCTGGCATGGATCGTGCGGGAGGCCGGCAGGTCGATCCCGCGTGGCTCGGCGGTGATGCTGACCCTGTCGGGCCGCGGCGACAAAGATGTCGCCCTCGTCATGGAGACGATGGGGAGCCAGCGATGACGGCCGACGCGCCCGGGCGGCTCGAGGCGCGCCTTCGCGAGCGGCGTGACTCCGGCCGGAAGCTTCTCGTTCCCTACGTCACCGGCGGCCTGGGCGACGACTGGTTGGCCACGACCGAGGCGATCGCCGCAGCCGGTGCAGACGCGATCGAGATCGGCCTGCCCTTTTCCGACCCGATGATGGACGGCCCGGTCATCCAGGAAGCGTCGGTACGGGCGCTCGCCTCTGGTGCGACGCCACACGGGATCCTCGCCGCGCTGGCCGACATCGATGCCGGTGGGACTCCGCTCGCAGTCATGTCCTACTACAACCTCGTCGCGCGCACGGGGCACCGCCGGATGGCGAACCTTCTCGTCGGCGCCGGGGTGTCCGGCGCCATCCTGCCCGACCTTCCCGTGGACGAGATCGATCCGTGGAAGATCGAGGCGGACGCGGCCGGTATCGAGACGGTGTTGCTTGCCGCACCCACGACGCCCGATGCGCGTTTGAGGTTGATCGTGGAGAAGGCGGCGGGTTTCTTGTATGCCGTCGGCGTGATGGGAGTGACGGGTGAGCGGGCGTCTCTGGCGGCCAGCGCGACGACCATCGCCGCCCGCTGCAAGGCAATGACCGACCTGCCCGTCCTCGTGGGCATCGGGATCAGCACTCCGGAGCAGGCGGTCGAGGTCAGCCAAGTCGCCGACGGCGTGGTGGTCGGCTCCGCAGTCGTGCGCCAGATGCTCGACGGCGGTGGGCCGGACGGCGTGGCAAAACTCGTGGCCAGCTTCCGAGAGGCCCTCGACTCCGTCTCATAGGGCTGACACAGCTGACCAGTGCAGCCCGACAGGCCAGCAGGCCGGCAGGCCGCTTATGCATGACTATGCATTGATCTGTATACTCATGCCATGAAGGCCGGCGTCATCGGGGCAACGGGCTACCTCGGCGCGGAGCTCCTCCGACTGCTTGCGGACCACCCGGCCATCGACGTGACGGTGGTGCAGGCCGACTCGACCGCCGGTTCGACGATCGGGGAACAGTACCCGTCGCTCTCCCGGGCGTACCGCGGGCTCGTCATCGACGACATCGATCCCGGTGCCCTCGCCGGGCTCGACGTGGTGTTCGTCGCGGTCCCCTCGGGGACCTCCCAGGAGATCGTCGCCGCGCTGGCGCCGACGGCGAGGCTCGTCGTCGACCTCGGGGCTGACTTCCGGCTGAAGGATCCGGCGCTCTATCCCGAGTGGTACGGCTTAGAGCACCGGCACCCGGAGCTCCTCGAGCGGGCGGCCTACGGGTTGCCCGAGCTGAACCGGGAGGCCCTCGTGGGAGCGAGGCTCATCGCTGCGCCCGGGTGCTACGTGACCGCTGCTGGCCTGTCGCTGGCGCCGTTCGTCATGAAAGGCTACGTCGATCCGACTGGCATCATCGTCGACGCGGCTAGCGGCACTTCCGGGGCCGGCAAGGCGCCCGGAGCGTCCATGCACCACCCGCTCGTGAACGAGCGCTTTGCCCCCTACGCCGTCCTCACCCATCGCCACACGCCTGAGATGCAGCAGCTGCTCGGTGTGCAGCTTCTCTTTACCCCGCATCTGGCCCCGATGACACGGGGGATCCTCGCCACTTGCTACGCCAAGCCGGCGCCCGGGGCCCACTTCTCCTCGAGCGAGCAGGTCATCGACGTCTTGCGAGAGGCCTACGCCAACGAGCCCTTCGTCAACGTGACGACCGGACTTGTCTCGACTGCTGACGCCTACGGCTCGAACGTCGCTCACCTGACTGCTCGGTACGACGCCCGGACGAAGTGGGTCGTCGTGTTCGCTGCGCTCGACAATCTGGTGAAGGGCGGTTCGGGACAGGCGATTCAGGCGGCCAACGTCGCCCTGTCGGTGCCGGAGACGGCTGGCCTGCCGCTCGCCGGGTTGGCGCCGTGACGGCATCGCTCCCGAAGGGGTTTGCAGCGTCCGGGATCGCCTCGGGCATCAAGGCGGACGGCTCGCTCGATCTGGCCCTCATCGCCACCTCGCCCGTCAGCGCAGTGAACTGCGCCGCAGTATTCACGCAGAACCTCGCCCCTGCCGCTCCCGTCCAGCTGAGCCGCCGGCACCTGGAGGCGTCCGGCGGGCGGGTCGGAGCCGTCGTGATCAACAGCGGCTGCGCCAACGCCGCAACGGGTTCACAAGGCCTCGCCGCAGCAGAGCGGATGGCAGCGCTCACCTCGAGCCAACTGGGGCTCGAGACTCATCACGTGCTCGTCTGCTCCACCGGGGTAATCGGACGTGAGCTCCCTATCGAGCGGATCGAGAGCGGCGTTCCGGTGCTGTGCAGAGGGCTCGAGAGCTCCGGCGCAGGTCTGGCGCGCGCCGCCAGGGCCATCATGACGACCGATACCCGGGAGAAGCTCGCCTCGGCTCGCCTCTCATCCGGCGCCCACGTCGCCGCCATCGCGAAGGGAGCCGCCATGCTGGCTCCGAACATGGCGACGATGCTCGCCCTGCTCATGACCGACGCCGAGATACCAAAAGACCAGCTCCAGATCTCGCTCGGTGAGGCAGTCGACCGCTCGTTCAACGAGCTCTCGATCGACGGGTGCACCTCGACCAACGACACGGTGATCGCATTGGCGAGCGGCATGGCATCGGTGGGCGGCCCCCTCGAAGGTGGTGAGCTCACTGCTGCGTTCACCGCCGTCTGCAAGGACCTTGCCCACCAGATGGCTGCGGATGCCGAGGGCGGCACGAAAGTGGTGAGGGTCGTCGTGACCGGAGCGGTCGACGACGAGAGCGCCGGGATTGCGGCGCGGCGGGTAGCGGACGCGAATCTCGTGAAGTGCTCCTGGTACGGGGCCGATCCGAACTGGGGGCGGATCGTGAGTGAGCTCGCTACCGCCAAGACAGCGTTCGACCCCGACCGCGTCGAGGTCTCTTACGGCCCCTTCATCGTCTGCCGCTCGGGCGTGGCGGAGCCTCACGACGAAGCGGCGTTGGCTGCGTACCTGAAGGGCCCGGAGATCGAGGTGAGGTGCGCTCTCGGACTCGGCGAGGGCTCCGGCGAGATCCTCAGCGCGGATCTGACCCATGCGTACATCGACGAGAACATGGGACTGTCATGAGCGAGGCGACGGGTCTGGCGGCTGCGACGAAGGCCGCCGTGCTGTGCGAGGCCCTGCCGTACATCAGGCGTTTCACGGGCAGGGTGGTCGTCGTCAAGTACGGCGGCAACGCCTTGGCGGAGTCGCAGTCGGACGAGCAAGCCTTGTCCCTCTTCGCGGAAGACGTGGTCTTGTTGCGGGCGATTGGCATACTTCCGGTCGTCGTGCACGGAGGCGGTCCGCAGATCGGCGCGTTGATGGAGCGACTCGGCAAGGTGCCCGAGTTCCGTGACGGCCTGCGCGTGACTGACGCCGAGACCCTCGACATCGCGCGGATGGTGCTCGTCGGCAAGGTGAACCGGGACATCGTCGGCGCAATCAATGCGCACGGTCCCCTCGCCGTCGGCATGTCGGGAGAAGACGCCGGCTTGATCACGGCCGCGCCACGCGATCCGGCTCTCGGGTACGTCGGCGACGTCATGGCAGTCGACCCGTCGATAGTGATCCGCCTAGTGACCGAGGGTCTCGTACCGGTCATAGCGACGATCGGTGCGGACGCCCGCGGCCAGGCTTACAACATCAACGCGGACACGGTGGCGGGCGCTGTGGCCGAGGCGCTCGGCGCCGAGAAGCTTGTGTTTCTGACCGACGTCGACGGCATCCGCTCGGACCCTACCGACAAGGAGACGCGACTCTCGGCGGTGACCCCGAGCGAGATCGACGACCTCGTCAAGATCGGCGCGATCGGGAGCGGGATGATCCCGAAGGCCACTGCGTGCGCTCACGCCGTGCGCCACGGCGTGGCGAGCGCCCACGTCCTCGACGGCCGGGTGGACCACGCGCTGCTGCTCGAGCTCTTCACCCCGGAAGGAGTCGGCACGATGGTGAGAGAACCGTGACCGGGCCGGTCGCAACGGAGCCGGGCGTCGCCGACGGAAGCCCGTTGATGAAGACGTACGCGCCGGCACGCGTGCGCTTCGTCGAGGGGCACGGGACGCGGCTGCTCGACGACGCCGGGAAGTCGTATCTGGACTTCTTGTCCGGTATCGCCGTCACGTCGCTCGGGCACTGCAACCCTCGGGTCGCGGCGGCTCTCATCGAGCAGGCCGAGAAGCTCTGGCACGTGTCGAACCTGTTCGGGAACGAGCTGGCGGAGCCGCTAGCTCGTGAGATCGACAAGCTGATCGGGGACGGATCCCCCGCCGGCGGAAGGGTGTTCTTCGCCAACTCCGGAGCGGAGGCCAACGAGTGCGCGCTCAAGCTCGCTCGCAAAGCCGGCGGCCGGGGTCGTCATCATGTGGTGTCTGCCTATGGCTCGTTCCACGGGCGCACGCTCGCGACGCTTCACGCCACCGGCCAGCCGGAAAAGCACGAGGCGTTCCAGCCCTTGCCCGAGGGCTTCCGTCACGTCGCCTTCGGCGACCTGGCCGCACTCGCGGGCGCGGCCGACCCGAGCGTCGTCGCGGCCGTGATGCTGGAACCCATCCAGGGAGAGGGGGGAGTGGTAGTGCCCCCCGACGGCTACCTCCGGGGAGTTCGCGAGCTGTGCGACGAACGCGGGATCCTGTTGGTCCTCGACGAGATCCAGACCGGGCTCGGTCGCACCGGCCGATGGTTCGGGTTCCAGGCCGCAGGCATCCTTCCTGACGTCGTCACGATCGCGAAGGCTCTCGGCAACGGCATGCCGATCGGCGCTTGCTGGGCGCGAGCGGGCGTGGCCGACGTGTTCCAACCTGGCGACCACGGCAGCACCTTCGGTGGCCAACCGCTCGCGTGCTCTGCGGGCCTCGCGACGCTAGGGGAGTTGCAGCGCATCGATGCGCCCGGGCGGGCGCGAGAGGGCGGCACCCGCCTGCGCTCGAGGCTCGAGCAGATTGAGGCGGTGGCGGGCGTGCGTGGGAGCGGCCTGCTGCTAGGCGCAGTGCTCCGAAGTGGCGGCCCCGACGCGAAGGACGTAGTCGCGAGCGCGCTCGAACACGGCCTCGTTATCAACGCTCCGAGCGCGGAGGTCCTGCGGTTCGCGCCGCCTCTCACGGTCTCGGCAGGCGAGATCGACGAGGCGGCCGGGATCCTGGCGGAGATTCTGTCGTGACTCGCCACCTGCTCTCCTTGGCGGATCTCAGCACAGAGGAGCTGGCGCTCGTCATCGAGCTCTCTGAAGACCCGGCGCCAGCTCACGTGCTGGCGGGCCTCGGCGTGGCACTCGTCTTCGAGCACCCCTCCGCCCGTACGAGAAACGCCTTCGAGCTGGCCGTATTCCAGCTGGGAGGGCATCCCGTGTCGATACGCGGCGAGGAGGTCGGGATCGACAAGCGGGAGACCGCCGAGGACGTGGCCCGGACCCTCGCGTGCTACCACTCGATGGTCGCTGCCCGTGTCGAACGGCACGGGACGCTCGAGCGCATGGCTGCTGCACTCGACGAGGCGGGCGAGCACGTCCCGGTTGTCAACCTCCTCTCGGACAGGGAGCACCCGACCCAGGTGGTCGCGGACCTCCTCACGATGCGCCAACGCCTCGGCTCACTCGAGGGAAGGATCCTGACCTACGTCGGCGACGTCAACAACGTCTGCCGCTCGTTGATCGCGGGGTGTGCCCGGTCGGGGATGACGCTGAACGTTGCCTCTCCCGCGGGCTTCGGGCTGACCGCTGCCGATCTCCGGTGGGCCGAGGAGCTCGGTGGCAATGTGCGCAGCTATTCCGAACCGGAGGAAGCCGTGGCGGAGGCTGACGCGGTGTACACCGACGTGTGGGTCTCGATGGGCCAGGACGACGAGGCCTGGGCCCGCCGCCACGCTTTTGCCGGCTTTGGTCTCGACGAGGTGTTGATGCAGCACGCACGGGACGACGTGCTCGTCATGCACTGCCTTCCGGCCCACCGTGGAGAGGAGATCTCGAGCGGTGTCATGGAGGGGACGAACAGCGTCGTCTGGCAACAAGCCGCCAATCGGATGCACGCGGCTCGGGGAATCCTCCGGTTCCTGCGTGAGATCGTGCTCGAGGGGGCGTCATGACCGACAACGGCACCGGACGGATCTCGAAGGCCCGCCGGCAACATGTGCTCGCCCGCCTGCTCGGCGATCACGAGGTGACGAGCCAAGAGCAACTCGTCGACTTGCTCGCCGACGAAGGTGTGGCCGCGACGCAGGCGACGGTCTCGCGCGATCTCGAGGAAGTGGGAGCCGTGAAGGTGCGGGTCCCAGGGATTGAGCGCCTGGTCTATGCGATTGCAGAGCTTCCGCGCGATCAGGTCGCTCCGGCGGACCATCTCCGGCGGGTGCTCGGGGAGTGGGTGGTCGAAGTGAGCTGGTCGCTTAATGTCGTCGTGCTCCGGACGCCACCGGGCTCGGCGCATGTCGTCGCATCGGCGCTCGATCGCTCGGGCCTCGAGGGCGCGCTCGGGACGGTCGCAGGCGACGACACAGTGCTCGTGATCGCGGCCGAGGACGTTGGTGGAGCATCGCTCGGCACCCAGCTTGCAGAGCTGGCAGGACAGTAGGGCACGGGAGGTCGCATGGCTCTGTCGTCGGACAACGCAGTCCGGCAGGTGAACGGTTGGCAAGGTTCGGAGTGGATACGCTCGGCCGCGAGCCGAGGGAGCGGCGCTCGGCGCCGGGGAAGAAGGATATGAGATGGCAGGTCGTGTGGTGCTCGCATATTCCGGCGGGCTCGACACCTCGGTGGCGGTTCACTGGATGGGAGCCGAGCTAGGGCTCGAGGTGATCGCCGTGGCGGTCGACGTCGGGCAGGAGAGCGACTTCGAGGCCGTTCGTCAACGTGCGCTGGCAGCTGGGGCCGTCGAGGCCATCGTGGTCGACGCGAAGGACGAGTTCGCGTCCGACTTCATCGTGCCCGCACTCGCGGCCAACGCCCTCTACGAAGGCCGGTACCCCTTGGTCTCGTCGCTGTCGCGACCGGTGATCGTGCGCCACCTCGTCGCCGAGGCCCGGCGTCACGGGGCCTCCGCCGTCGCGCACGGCTGCACGGGCAAGGGCAACGATCAGGTCCGATTCGAAGTCGGGACCCGGGCGCTCGCACCGGACCTCGAGATCGTCGCTCCAGTGCGGGTGTGGGGCATGACACGCGAGGAGACGATCGGCTACGCCGAGAAACACGAGCTCCCCATCACCATCTCCCGTGACCGCATCTACTCGATCGACGAGAACCTGTGGGGCCGGACGATCGAGTGCGGGGTCCTCGAGGACCCGTGGGCGGCGCCGCCAGACGACGTCTTCAGCCGCACGGTGCCGACGGCGAGCGAACCGGTCGAGTTCGTCATCGCGTTCGAGGCTGGCGTCCCGGTAGCGCTCGACGGCAACCGGCTGCCGCTCGTCGAGCTCATCGCCAGTGTCGGCCATCTGGCCGGGTCCACCGGCTTCGGCAGGGTGGACATGGTCGAAGGTCGCAGGGTCGGCATCAAGAGCCGTGAGATCTACGAGTGCCCGGCCGCTCTGCCGCTCATCACAGCGCATGCCGATCTGGAGGGTCTCACCCTCGAGCGTGACCTGGCCCACGAGAAGGCCCGGCTCGAGCCCCGTTTTGCAGAGCTCGCCTATGACGGGATGTGGTTCTCACCGCTGCGTGAGGCACTGTCGTCGTTCATGGCTTCGAGCCAGCGCCACGTCACCGGTGAAGTCCGGCTGCGCTGCTCACCCGGCGGGGGGCTCGAGGTGGTCGGTCGGCGGAGCCCGGTCGGGCTCTACGACTATGGGCTTGCCACCTACGACGCGGCGGACTCGTTCCGCCACGAGGATGCCGAGGGCTTCGTCCGCGTCTTCGGGCTCGGCGTGCAGACGTGGGCCGCCAAGCAAGGCATCAGCCGTACGCACATCGTGGACGAGGATTTCGAGTGACCTTGTGGGCCAGCCGGATGGGCTCCCCGCCGGCCGAGGACATGATGGCTTTCACTGCCAGCCTGTCCATCGACAAACGGTTGGCTCCGAGTGACATCGAGGCGTCGATCGCCCACGTCCGGGGTCTCGGCAAGGCCGGCATCCTGCAGGCCGAGGAGGTCGATCAGCTGGTCGAGGCCTTGAGCCGCACCGGTGACGAGCTTGCGGCGAAGGTCTTCGAGTTCCACCCAGGAGACGAGGACATCCACACCGCGATCGAGCGACGCGTGCGCGAGCTGGCGGGCGAGGTGGGTGCCAAGCTTCACACCGGGCGCAGCCGGAACGACCAGGTCGCCACGGCTCTGCGGCTCTACACGCGCGAGCAGCTGACTCTCATCGCCGGGCTCGTGATCGAGCTCCAGCGGACATTGCACCGGCGCGCCACCGAAGCGGGGCACTCCTACCTGCCTGGCTACACCCACCTTCAGCGCGCGCAACCGGTGTTGCTCGCCCACCACCTCCTTGCGCACGGGTGGGCCTTCGCCCGAGACGTGGACCGGCTCTTTTCGACCCTCGAGCGCTTGAACGTCTCGCCGCTCGGTGCCGGCGCCCTGGCTGGCAGCTCGCTGCCACTGCTGCCGGACGAGGTCGCGGTCGAGCTCGCGATGGCTTCCCGTTTCGAGAATTCGCTCGATGCGGTCTCCGACCGGGACTTCGTCGCCGAGGCGCTCTTCGACATAGCGCTGATCGGTGTCCATCTCTCCCGGATCGGGGAGGAGGTGGTCATCTTCTCGACAGAGGAGTTCGGCTTCCTGCGCCTCGACGACGCCTGGGCCACCGGCAGCTCGATGCTGCCGCAGAAGAAGAACCCCGACGTGGCCGAGCTCGCTCGTGGCAAGGCTGGGAGGCTGCTCGGGCACCTCGTGGGCTTCTTGACCACGCTGAAGGGCCTGCCTCTTTCGTACAACCGGGACCTTCAAGAGGACAAGGAGCCGCTGTTCGACGCGGTCGACCAGGTCATGCTGGCTCTTGTCGCGATGGAAGGCCTCATCGGCACGGTCGTGTTCGACACCGAGCGGATGCAGCACGCCGCCGACGCCCCCGAGATGGTCGCCGTCGATCTGGCGGAATGGCTCGTTGCCAGGGGAGTGCCCTTCCGGGAGGCTCACGGGATCGTCGGAGCCCTCGTGCGCGAGTCGGTCGAGAGACATGTGCCGATCGCCGAGCTCATCGAGGCCCATCCTGCCTTCGGCGAGGACGCCTTGACCCTGCTCGAACCGGGTACCGCCTTGCGAAGGCATCGTACGGCCGGCGGCTCTGGACCGGATGCAGTCGCCCTGCAGATGCAGCGGTTCGTGGCCCGGCTGGCGACCGATACCGATCGGCTGGCCGCTTGGGCCCATTGAGGTCGGCTCCATCTGGCCGGGGTGCCCCCGGCCTCGACGAGGTGGTTCTTCTCGAGGAGTCGTACCGTGATGTGCTGTCCGCCGACCCCGTCGAGGTGGCACCCTCCCTGCTCGGGAAGGTGCTGCTCGCCGGACCAGCGGCCGGCGTGATCGTCGAGGTCGAGGCGTACCGAGGTAGCGAGGACGCGGCCTCCCACGCGTTCCGTGGGGAGACCGCACGCAACCGCACCATGTTCCATCGACCTGGTCTTCTCTACGTGTACTTCACCTACGGCGTGCATCACTGCTGCAACGTCGTGTGCTGGCCCGACGGCACTGCAGGTGCCGTTCTCGTGCGGGCGCTCGAGCCACTCGGCGATCTCGAGCTGATGAGCGAGCGCCGGGCTGCTGGTCGCGGTGCCGGTCGCCCCGTTGGCGGCGCCGGCGTGGGAGCGCGAGGGCTCTGCTCGGGTCCGGGCAAGCTCTGCCAGGCGCTCGGCATCGACCTCGGCCACGATGGCGTCGACCTGCTCGACCCGGACAGCCCCGTGCGGCTGGCGACTCGGGGGCGGGCGGCGGCCGATGGCGGCCTGGACGCGGCCGGGGAGGTCGGTTCAGGCCCGCGGATCGGGATCTCCGCTTCGCTCCCGACGGCTTCACGACCTTGGCGGTGGTGGCTGACGGGCAGTCCGTACGTGTCCCGTGGACCGGGCAAGGCGGTGGCAGTCGCGCCGGCCGAGGGGCGTCAAGCGGCGCCGGCCGAGGGGCGCCACGGGCGTGCCGCAAAGGGGCCTCACCAGGCGTCGGACGGGTGATCGGATATGCCCGCTAACATCGTTTGTCCCAGTTCAGCAAGCTGTTCTGGGGCGCCAAAGGCGCAGCGGTGGTTGTTTGACAGCCAAGGCCGTTGTGCTAAGGTACAGAGCCGCTTGGGGCGGGGTTGACCCCTCCTGAGCGGAACCTCGGACCGGGAGACATTCCTGAGAATCCGAGGAGCATCGCAGGCGGAGCCTTAATGGCGACGCGGACTGCGGAGCGCGGTGGCACCTCCTTCCGTGAGGAAGTGTGTCCCGTCGTCGCTCCTTGACAACGGAGAAGGAACAGCTAAAAGCCAGTGCGGGCGACCGACTGTGCCGTCAAGGCACGCGTGGTCGTCGAAAGTCAATGCACTTGGAAAACGGACAACACATTCCGTTTCTGGTGCCAGTTGGTCATCGAGGTCCGTACCGAGATGACCGGCTCTTCTGATCGAAGGCTCGGGTTCGCCCGGGTCGAGATCTCGATGGAGAGTTTGATCCTGGCTCAGGACGAACGCTGGCGGCGTGCCTAACACATGCAAGTCGAACGAGATCCATCTGGTGGCAACACCAGTGAAGATCTAGTGGCGAACGGGTGCGGAACACGTGAGCAACCTGCCCCAAAGACTGGGATAACAGCGGGAAACCGCTGCTAATACCGGATACCCCCACGAGCTCGCATGGGCTTGTGAGGAAAGGATTCCGCTTTGGGAGGGGCTCGCGGCCTATCAGCTTGTTGGTGAGGTAACGGCTCACCAAGGCTACGACGGGTAGCTGGTCTGAGAGGACGATCAGCCACACTGGGACTGAGACACGGCCCAGACTCCTACGGGAGGCAGCAGTGGGGAATCTTGCGCAATGGGCGAAAGCCTGACGCAGCAACGCCGCGTGGGGGATGAAGGCCTTCGGGTTGTAAACCCCTTTCAGTGGGAACGAAATTGACGGTACCCACAGAAGAAGCCCCGGCCAACTACGTGCCAGCAGCCGCGGTGATACGTAGGGGGCGAGCGTTGTCCGGATTTATTGGGCGTAAAGAGCTCGTAGGCGGCTTGGTAAGTCGGGTGTGAAACCCCCAGGCTCAACCTGGGGACGCCACTCGATACTGCCATAGCTAGAGTCCGGTAGGGGACCACGGAATTCCTGGTGTAGCGGTGAAATGCGCAGATATCAGGAGGAACACCGGTGGCGAAGGCGGTGGTCTGGGCCGGCACTGACGCTGAGGAGCGAAAGCGTGGGGAGCGAACAGGATTAGATACCCTGGTAGTCCACGCCGTAAACGTTGGGTACTAGGTGTGGGACCTTATCAACGGGTTCCGTGCCGCAGCTAACGCATTAAGTACCCCGCCTGGGGAGTACGGCCGCAAGGCTAAAACTCAAAGGAATTGACGGGGGCCCGCACAAGCGGCGGAGCATGTGGCTTAATTCGAGGCAACGCGAAGAACCTTACCTGGGCTTGACATGTGGGTTAAGGCGTAGAGATACGCTGATCTTCGGATCCCACACAGGTGGTGCATGGCTGTCGTCAGCTCGTGTCGTGAGATGTTGGGTTAAGTCCCGCAACGAGCGCAACCCTTGTCCTATGTTGCCAGCGGGTAATGCCGGGGACTCGTAGGAGACTGCCGGGGTCAACTCGGAGGAAGGTGGGGACGACGTCAAGTCATCATGCCCCTTACGTCCAGGGCTGCACACATGCTACAATGGCCGGTACAAAGGGCTGCTATCCCGCGAGGGTGAGCGAATCCCAAAAAGCCGGTCTCAGTTCGGATCGCAGTCTGCAACTCGACTGCGTGAAGTCGGAGTCGCTAGTAATCCCGGATCAGCAACGCCGGGGTGAATACGTTCCCGGGCCTTGTACACACCGCCCGTCAAACCACGAAAGTCGGCAACACCCGAAGCCGGTGACCCAACCCTTGTGGAGGGAGCCGTCGAAGGTGGGGTCGGTGATTGGGGTTAAGTCGTAACAAGGTAGCCGTACCGGAAGGTGCGGCTGGATCACCTCCTTTCTAAGGAGTAACGGCCAGTGCCTGCTCGAGCGCCTTGCTCGGTCAGACCACTGGAACTCCCAGTTGATCACTGGTTACTCGGCGCTGTTCCGGTTCGGAGGCAGTTGAATGCCCTCTGAGCTCGGTACCGGATGCCGTCAAGACTGCTGGTCGTCGCCCTCGAGGTGACGCCTGGCAGGGGAGATGGCGCTGGACACCGAGCTCGCACGAGGGACTCCTGTTATCACGAGCCGGCCCAGCTAACCGAGCTGTTCCTTTTCCGTTGCCAGGGAGCGACGGCGCGAGATGCCGTCGTGCCCCTTGAGAACTCCATAGCGAGCACGAGCATCTTATTGTTCTCCAAGCTACAAAGAGCCAACGGTGGATGCCTTGGCGCCTGAAGCCGAAGAAGGACGTGGGTGGCTGCGAAAAGCCACGGGGAGCTGCCTACCAAGCTTAGATCCGTGGATGTCCGAATGGGGAAACCCGGCACCCGTCATGGGGTGTCACTCCGACCTGAACACATAGGGTCGGTAGAGGGAACCGGGGGAATTGAAACATCTCAGTACCCCGAGGAGAGGAAAGCAACAGCGACTCCCTGAGTAGCGGCGAGCGAAACGGGAATAGCCTAAACCGATGCAGTGTCAAGCCTGGTGGCGTTGCTGTATCGGTGTCGTGGGACGTGATGGAAGGGGCACCAGACCCTTCACGGAGTTACAAAGCTGCTGTTGAGTGGAAGCGTACTGGAAAGACGCGCCATAGCGGGTAATAGCCCCGTACACGAACGACACGCAGCCTCCGTTCACTAATCCCGAGTAGCGCCGGATCCGGGAAAGCCGGCGCGAATCTACGAGGACCACCTCGAAAGGCTAAGTACTCACAGGCGACCGATAGCGAACTAGTACCGTGAGGGAAAGGTGAAAAGTACCCCGGGAGGGGAGTGAAATAGCACCTGAAACCGTTGGTTTACAAACAGTCAGAGCGTCGTCGGCCCCTACGGGGCGCCGGCCGCGATGGCGTGCCTTTTGAAGAATGAGCCAGCGAGTTACCGTGTGTGGCGAGGTTAACCCGAATGGGGGAGCCGGAGCGAAAGCGAGTCTGAACAGGGCGTTCAGTCGCATGCGGTAGACCCGAAGCCGAGTGATCTAGCCATGGGCAGGCTGAAGCGGGGGTAAGACCCCGTGGAGGGCCGAACCCACTCTGGTTGAAAACAGAGGGGATGACCTGTGGATAGGGGTGAAAGGCCAAACAAACTCGGTGATAGCTGGTTCTCCCCGAAATGCATTTAGGTGCAGCGTCAGATGTTCAGCATTGGAGGTAGAGCACTGAATGGGCTAGGGGGCCTACAAGCTTACTGACCCCAATCAAACTCCGAATGCCAATGCTCCAGAGTCTGGCAGTGAGACCACGAGGGATGAGCTTCGTTGGTCGAAAGGGAAACAGCCCAGACCGCCAGCTAAGGCCCCAAATTCTAGGCTAAGTGGAAAACGATGTGGGAACGCAAAGACAGCCAGGAGGTTGGCTTAGAAGCAGCCACCCTTGAAAGAGTGCGTAATAGCTCACTGGTCGAGTGGTCCTGCGCGGACAATGTAACGGGGCTCAAGCCTAGAGCCGAAGCTGCGGACTCCTTCCTTAGAGAAGGAGTGGTAGGGGAGCGTCGATCCTGCTGAGAAGCGGCGGTGGGAACCGTCGTGGAGCGCGATCGAGTGAGAATGCTGGCATGAGTAGCGAGAGAGGGGTGAGAAACCCCTCCGCCGTAAGCCCAAGGGTTCCTGGGGAAGGCTAATCCACCCAGGGTCAGTCGGGAGCTAAGGCGAGGCCGAGAGGCGTAGTCGATGCACAACTGGTTGATATTCCAGTACCACCGTGTCCGCGCCCATTCCAATCCAGGGGAAGTGCGGGGCTGGCCTTCGGGCCGAGCCGTTGGAACCTGGGGCGGAAAGCAAAGGGAGGACGCAGGAGGATAGGTGAGCCCAGGCGTTGGTTGTCCTGGGGGAAGCGAGTAGGGGGAGTCCTAGGCAAATCCGGGACTCATATACCCTGAGACGTGATCCCGAGCCGCTTCAGGCGAAGTCACTGATTCCATGCTGCCAAGAAAAGTCCCTAGCGAGCTGACACGGTGCCCGTACCCCAAACCGACACAGGTGGGCGGGTAGAGAATACCAAGGCGATCGGGAGAACTGTGGTTAAGGAACTCGGCAAAATTCCTCCGTAACTTCGGGAGAAGGAGGACCTCGTTAGGGTGACGGACTTCGCGTCCCGAGCTCGAGGAGGTCGCAGAGAATTGGGGGAAGCGACTGTTTACTAAAAACACAGCAGCGTGCGAAGTCGTAAGACGATGTATACGCTGTGACGCCTGCCCGGTGCCGGAAGGTTACGGGGAAGGGTTAGCTCTTTTGAGCGAAGCTCTGAACCTAAGCCCCGGTAAACGGCGGCCGTAACTATAACGGTCAACCCAGGCCGTGGGTAAACCTGGCTATATGCTGGAATCCCCGTGTATCCGGCGGTACTCGTTCACTGGAACACCCTTTGTTCAGGGTGTCGACGTGAGCAGTGACAATCCGACCGGTGCGGAAAATCAGCAGGAAACCGGAAACGGGATCCTCAGAGACTGCACGCCAGGCCTGTCAGTAGGCACTACCTCCTGACGGTGAAGGTACAGTCCGACCCGTATGGCGACATACGGAATCAGGCAGAAATGTCCTGGTCTCTTTCAGAAGCGCCTTTCGTATGGGCGCATCTGTCAGAAGTAACAACGTGCCTAAGGTAGCGAAATTCCTTGTCGGGTAAGTTCCGACCTGCACGAATGGCGTAACGACTTCCCTACTGTCTCAACCACAGACCCGGCGAAATTGAAGTACGAGTAAAGATGCTCGTTAGCTGCACCAGGACGGAAAGACCCCGTGGACCTTTACTGCAGCTTGATGTTGAGCTTTGGTACTGATTGTGTAGGATAGGTGGGAGCCTTGGAAGCTCCGGCGTCAGCCGGGGTGGAGGCAACGTTGAAATACCACCCTGTTAGTGCTGGGGCTCTAACCTCGGTCCGTAAACCGGACCAGGGACCGCGTCAGGTGGGCAGTTTGACTGGGGCGGTCGCCTCCTAAACTGTAACGGAGGCGCGCAAAGGTTCCCTCAGGCTGGTTGGCAATCAGCCGTCGAGTGCAATGGCAAAAGGGAGCTTGACTGCGAGACCTACAAGTCGAGCAGGTGCGAAAGCAGGCCATAGTGATCCAGCGATTGCGTGTGGAAGCGTCGTTGCTCAACGGATAAAAGGTACCCCGGGGATAACAGGCTCATCTTCCCCAAGAGTCCATATCGACGGGAAGGTTTGGCACCTCGATGTCGGCTCGTCGCATCCTGGGGCTGAAGCCGGTCCCAAGGGTTGGGCTGTTCGCCCATTAAAGCGGTACGCGAGCTGGGTTTAGAACGTCGTGAGACAGTGAATCGAACCGCGCTGTCTATAAACTTGGCTATTTGCTGGAAACGCCGAGAATCCTGCGCTACTCGTCAGTGTTGTGATCCATAGTGATACACCCGGTTTGTACGATCGGAAGCTATGGAAGGCGCTGGCAGTGATAATGCGACAGGTGCGGCCAATCAGCAGGAAAGGCTGGATGCGTACATCGCAGGCTTCGTCGACGGCGAAGGCAGCTTTCATGTAGCTCTGCAGCGGAATCCGAGTACGAGAGCCGGTTGGCAACTCGTTCCCGAATTTCGCGTGAGTCAGGACGTCTCGAGGCTTGAGGTCTTGATCCTCATCCAACAGCGTCTCAATTGCGGAGCGTTGCGGGAGAATCATCGATCATCGGCAACGGACACCACCTACGTGTACGTGGTGCGCCGGAGATCGGATCTTCTGCAGAAAGTTATTCCCTTCTTCGAGCGAAGCCCGCTTTTGAGTTGCAAGCAGGTGGAGTTTCTGACCTTCGCTCACATTGTGCGGGCGATGAATCAGAGGCAACACCTGCAGGCAGAGAGCTTCCGGCGGTTATCCGCCGAGGCGCTCGTCATGAACGGTGGCGGAAAGTATCGCCGTGTTCATCGAAATTCACATCCAGAATCCTCAGAGACCATATGCCAAGCACCTCCTGCCTAGCGAGGTGAAGATATGGTCCGATCTGCATGGCGACATGCAGAGCCAGGCAGAAATGACCTGGCCCCCGGCACTGACGCCGGCGGTAACAACAATGTCGGTCCCTATCCGGTGCAGCCGCAGGAAATCTGAGGAAGGCTGTCCCTAGTACGAGAGGACCGGGACGGACGTAGCTCTCGTGTGCCAGTTGTCCTGCCAAGGGCACGGCTGGTTTGCGACCTACGGAAGGGATAAGCGCTGAAAGCATCTAAGCGCGAAGCTCGTTCCAAGATGAGATTTCCCACAGGGATAACCTGGTAAGGCCCGTGGTCAGACCACCACGTTGATAGGCCGGAGGTGTAAGCACAGCAATGTGTTCAGCCGACCGGTACTAATCGGCCGAGGGCTTGGGGCTCGTGCTCGCTATGGACTGCTCAGAGGGGCGGCGGTAACGCCAGCCTCACCGAGCTGCGACTGTGTCGCGATTTCGGTTGGACCAACCGATTACGCCCGGTCGTCAGCTCGGTCGAGCACAGGTTTCCGGTGACCATAGCGGCAGGGTCACACCCGTTCCCATCCCGAACACGGAAGTTAAGCCTGCCTGCGCCGATGGTACTTGGGGGGAGACTCCCTGGGAGAGTAGGTCGTCGCCGGAATATTTCGCAGTGACGACCCCGCAGTCGGATCGACAGAATGATCCGGGCGCGGGGTCGTTGCGCGTCCGGGCACACACGCCACCACCTGCTCACCGGGCCGCGAAGGGAGACGACGTCACGCCAGCGTTCGCCGTGCGCGGCGCTATGGTCGACAACATGAGCCCGCATACCGGTGGCGGACGACCCACCCGTCGGGCCCCGAGCCCGAAGACGCGCGATCGCAGGCGCGCGCCCGCACCGAAGGGCAACGGAGGCACGTCCGGGACCAGGTCACAGAGGATCCGGCGGGACCACGTCGACGACGAGACCATAGAGGCGGGCCGGTATCGCGCACGACGGGAGCGCAACTTCGAGCTCCCGCGAGCAGTCGTCGAAGAGCTGAGGGGCGCGTCGGACGATGGCCGGACGGCCGTCATGCTCGAACGGCGATTGATGAACGCGGCGCAGGCCTACGAGCGCGATCGGTACAAGGAGGCACTCTCGGCCATCAAGCCGGTCGTCGACGCCGTCCCCGACTCAGCCGCTGCACGCGAGCTCTACGGGCTCACTCTCTACAGGCTCGATCGCTGGCGCCAGGCGGCTGCGGAGCTGAGGCGGGTGCACGAGATGACGGGCAGTTTCGATCAGCATCCGGTCATTGCGGACTGCGAACGTGCGATGGGGCGTATCGAGAAAGTGCGCCAGCTCTGGGACGAGCTGCGCAAGGAGGGAGTCGACAAGGATGTGCTCGTCGAGGGCCGCCTCGTGATGGCGGGCGCCCTGGCGGATGCAGGCGAGCTCGAGCAGGCCATCGTCCTCCTCCAACCTGCTGCCAGGCACCGCAAGCACGCCGATGTGCCGGTGCTGCGGGAGTGGTACGCACTGGCGGACCTGTACGAGCTCGCCGGCGATCTCCCGAGGGCGCGCGAGCTGTTCGCGCGGGTCGCGGCACAAGCTCCTGATCTCCTCGACGCTCCGGACCGGCTGCGGGCCATCCGCTAGCCGGCGCCTGGCAGCGCCCCAAGCACCCAGCAGCACACACGACAGCTAAAGACCAAGGAACAAGTGGACCGTCTCGGCCTCGTAGGCCTTCCCAACTCGGGCAAGTCAGCCCTTTTCAACGCCTTGACCGGTGGCGACGCGCTCGTCGCACCGCATCCGTTCTCGACGACCGAGACCGAGATCGGCATCGCATCAGTGCCCGACCACCGCCTCGATGCCCTCGCCAAGATGAGCGAGAGCAAGAAGGTCGTGCCAGCGGCGTTCGAGGTGGTCGACATCGCCGGGATCCAGAAGTCGGCCGAGAAGGGCGACGGCCTCGGGAGCCGCTTCCTGGCAGGGGTGAGGGAGGTCGACGCGCTTTCGCTCGTCCTGCGCAGCTTCGAAGACGAGTCGGCACCGGGCGAGACGGACCCGATGGAAGGTCTCGCAACCCTCGAGTTCGAGCTGGTGTTGGCGGATGCCGGCTCGCTCGAGGCCCAGCTCGACCGATCCTCCAAGCGACGGGCGGCGGGCGACCCTGCGCTCTCCGCCGCTCTCGAAGTCGCTCCGAAGGCACTCGAAGTCCTTCACGAAGGCACGCCGCTCTACCGGTCCGGGCTAACTGCTGACGAGCGTTCGGCCCTTCGACCGCTGTTCCTCCTCACGACCAAGCCGCTCGTGGTCGTGGTCAACATCGGGGAGGAGGAGATCGGCGGCGCCGAGACCACCGTTGACCAGATCCGAGGGGAACTCGGCGGCGCGGCGGAAGTGCTGGCGGTGTCCGTACAGCTCGAGGCGGAGGCCGCTCGGCTCGATCCCGGTGAGCGACAGGAGATGCTCGAAGGGCTGGGGCTCGGCGAGGGCGCTCTCGTCAGGGTGGCGCGGGCTGCTTGGGTGATACTCGGCCGCCAGACGTTCCTCACGACCGGTGACAAGGAGTCCCGCGCCTGGATGTTCCGTGCAGGTGCGAAGGCGCCCGAGTGCGCCGGGGTGATCCACTCCGATCTGCAGCGAGGCTTCATCAAGGCCGACGTGATCGCGTGGGACGAACTGCTCGCGGCGGGCTCGTTCGCGGCGGCCCGTGCGAAGGGGAAGGTCCGTCTCGAGGGGAAGGACTACGTAGTGCAGGATGGGGACGTGCTCGAGATCCGCTTCAACGTTTGAGCCTGCGCCGGTGACCTACCCAGACCCGGGCAACCTGCCCCTAACAGAGTTCGACCCGGACCCGGTCGCGATGATCGAGCCCTCGTCGCATTTCGGCGCGGAATGGCTGGAGCGGCCGGAGGTGCCGGCGGTGGGAGTGGCGTGTTTCTTCGGGGACGCGGTCGAGCGCATCGCTCGCGAGCGCGATGCCGACGTTGTGACGCACATGGTGGCAGAGAACGGCCGGCACGCGGTCTACTCGCTCGAGCACGAGGGCACGCGCATGGCGTTCTACCAGGCCGGCCTCGGCGCTCCGCTCGCCGCCGGGTTCCTCGAGGAGATGATCGACTACGGCTGCCGGACGATCGTCGCCTGCGGGGGGTGCGGGGCCCTCGACGCCTCGTTGGCGCTCGGGCACGTCGTCGTCGTCGACCGGGCGCTTCGCGACGAGGGAACGTCGTACCACTACCTCCCGGCGGCCCGGACGGTGTCAGCTGACCCCGGCGTCGTGCGCCTGCTCGAGGCCGTCCTTGAGCAGGCCGGCGTGCCGCATGAGACCGGCATGACCTGGTCGACGGATGCCTACTACCGCGAGACCCGAGCAAAGGTGGCGCGACGCCGGGCCGAGGGCTGCCTGACCGTCGAGATGGAGGCGGCCGCTTTGTTGGCGGTGGCGCAGTTCCGGGGTGTGCGCTTCGGCCAGCTCCTCTACGCGGGAGACACCCTGGCGGGAGAGGTCTGGGACCACCGGAGCTGGGTGCATGCGCACGACGTCCGCGAGCAGATCTTCTGGCTCGCAGCGGACGCGGCTCTCGCCCTTGCGTCCGCCTGAGGCGTGGCGGGCGGGCGACGTTAGGCTCGCTAGGGCTGTTACCTGCTTACCAAGGAGGAAAGGTGGGGACTGACGTCCACGAGCTGCTCGGTGACGAGGCGGAGTCGCTTCTCACGCACCGAGCGACAGCTTTCCCGCAAGAAGGGCTGGTCCTCCCCGGACCGGACTTCATCGACCGCGTCCTCGTCTCGAGCGACCGTCCGATCGCCGTGCTGCGCAACCTCGCGAACACGTTCGGCCACGGGCGGCTCGGGGGGACGGGTTACCTCTCGATCCTCCCGGTCGACCAGGGGATCGAGCACTCGGCCGCCGCGAGCTTCTCGAAGAACCCCCTCTACTTCGACCCGGAGCACTTGGTCGAGCTCGCCCTCAACGCCGAGTGCTCCGCGCTAGCTTCGACGCTCGGCGGGCTCGGGATCGTGTCCCGCAAGTACGCCCACAAGATCCCGTTCATCGTGAAGCTCAATCACAACGAACTCCTCACGTACCCGGCGAGAGCGGACCAGGTGCCCTTCGGCACGGTCCGGCAGGCCGCCGACCTCGGCGCCGTCGGCGTCGGGGCCACGATCTACTTCGGTTCTGAGGAGTCCACCCGCCAGATCCGCGAAGTGAGCGAGATGTTCGCTGAGGCGCACCGCCTCGGCCTCTACACGGTCCTGTGGTGCTACCTGCGCAACCCGGCGTTCAAGACGGCCGAGAACGACTATCACGTATCTGCGGACCTCACCGGTCAGGCCAACCACATCGGGGTCACGATCGAGGCCGACATCGTCAAGCAGAAACAACCCGAGAACAACGGTGGCTACACAGCGGTCGGCTTCGGCCGCACCGATCCACTCGTCTACGACAAGCTCACGACCAACCATCCGATCGACCTGACTCGGTGGCAGGTCGTGAACTGCTATGCGGGTCGCGTGGGGCTCATCAACTCCGGGGGCGAGTCGACCGGCGCCTCGGACCTTGCTCAAGCCGTGCGGACCGCGGTCATCAACAAGCGGGCGGGCGGCACGGGGCTCATCGTCGGCCGCAAGGCGTTCCAGCGACCGATGGAAGACGGCGTCACGTTGATCAACGCGGTGCAAGACGTCTTCCTCGACCCAACGATCACGATCGCCTGATCGGCTCCCGGTACGACGAGCGGCGAGTGACCACCAGCGCCTGAGACATCACAGGGCCGTTCGTCTCATGGCGTTAAGCTCGTTCGCGCACGTACGCACAGGGATGGAGACGACGTGACCAGCACGACGGAGTCCCCTCACGGGACGAACCGGAAGATCCAGCACGTCGACCGGGTAGTGATCCGCTTCGCCGGCGACTCCGGCGACGGTATGCAGGTGACTGGCGACCAGTTCACGAACGAGAGCGCGATCTTCGGCAACGACCTGTCGACCCTGCCGAACTTCCCCGCCGAGATCCGGGCTCCTGCCGGCACGCTCGCCGGCGTGTCCGCCTTCCAAGTTCACATCTCCGATCACGACATCCTCACGCCCGGGGACGCGCCAAACATCCTTGTGGCCATGAACCCGGCGGCACTGCGCGCCAACGTCGGTGACCTGCCGGTCGGCGGGACGATCCTCCTCAACTCCGACGCGTTCGACGATCGAGCGCTCGAGAAGGCGGGATACGAGGGCAATCCGCTCACCGACAAGAGCCTCGGCAGCTTCAAGGTGTACGAGGTCCCGATGACGACGCTCACGCTCGAGGCCTGCAAGCCGACCGGCGCCAAGCCGCGGGACGCCGAGCGGAGCAAGAACTTCTTCGCTCTCGGGCTCGTCTCCTGGCTCTACCAGCGCCCCACCGACGTGACCGAGCGATGGATCGGCGAGCGCTACGGCAAGAACCCGATCGTGGTCGAGGCCAACAGGTTGGCGTTCCGAGCCGGCTACAACTTCGGCGAGACGGCCGAGCTCTTCGACTCCGTCTACGAGATCCCGGCGGCGGAGCACGCGCCGGGCACGTATACGAACATCACCGGCAACACTGCCCTCGCGTGGGGCCTGATCGCGGCGGCGCAGCTCGGGGGCGTCCCGCTCTTCCTCGGTTCATACCCGATCACGCCGGCGTCCGACATCTTGCACGAGCTCTCGAAGCACAAGAACTTCGGCGTGCGCACGCTGCAGGCCGAGGACGAGATCGCAGGCATCGGCGCCGCGCTCGGCGCCGCCTTCGGAGGAGCGCTCGGTGTGACGACGACGAGCGGCCCGGGCTTCGACTTGAAGTCGGAGACGGTGGGTCTCGCCGTAAGCCTGGAGCTCCCGCTCCTCATCGTGGACATACAGCGAGGCGGCCCCTCGACCGGACTGCCGACGAAGACCGAGCAATCCGATCTTTTGCATGCGATGTTCGGCCGCCACGGCGAGGCCCCTGTCCCGATCGTCGCGGCGAAGACGCCCTCGCACTGCTTCGATGCCGCCATCGAAGCAGTGCGGATCGCGCTCAAGTACCGCACGCCGGTGTTCCTCCTCTCGGACGGCTATCTCGCCAACGGCTCGGAACCCTGGCAGATACCGGCGGTGGAGGACCTCCCGGACATCTCGACCACCTTCGCGACTCAGGTCGCGTCGAACGGGGCCGGCGACGGAACCGCGCCGGAGGTGTTCCAGCCCTACCAACGTGACCCTGTGACACTCGCGCGACCCTGGGCACTGCCGGGCACTCCCGGGCTCGAGCACCGCATCGGCGGCCTCGAGAAAGAGGACATCACCGGTGATGTCTCCTACGACCCGCTGAACCACGAGAAGATGGTTCACCTCCGCGCCGCCAAGATCGCCGGCATCGCCCGCGACATCCCCGAGGTGGAGCTCGATGACGAGACCGGCGACGCCCGAGTGCTCTTGCTCGGGTGGGGCTCGACCTACGGCGCCATCACGGCCGCCGTCCGGCGGCTCCGGGCGGTGGGAAAGAGCGTCGCCCAGGCCCACCTCGTTCACCTGAATCCGTTCCCGTCCAATCTCGGCGAGGTCGTGCGGGCTTACGAGCGGGTGATCATCCCGGAAGGCAACCTCGGCCACCTGACGAAGCTCGTCCGCGCCGACTTCCTCGTGGACGCCCGCGTCGTCTCGAGAGTGCAGGGCACGCCGTTCCGTGTGGCCGACGTCGAGCGAGTGGTGCTCGATGCGATCGAGGAGCTCGACGAGCTCGACGGACTCGAGGACCACGCCAAGGAGGAGAGTCGATGACCGACGTGGCCGTACCCGTCACGACGCGCAAGGACTGGTCGAGCGACCAGGACGTCCGTTGGTGCCCGGGCTGCGGGGACTACTCGATCCTTGCCGCCATGCAGTTCCTGCTCCCCGATCTCGGCGTGCGCCGCGAGAACACCGTGTTCGTCTCGGGGATCGGTTGCGCCGCCCGCTTTCCGTACTACATGAACACCTACGGGATGCACTCGATCCACGGACGTGCACCGGCGATCGCGACCGGGCTCGCAGTCACGCGCCCGGACCTCGACGTCTGGGTCGTGTCGGGTGACGGCGACGCGCTGTCGATCGGTGGGAACCATCTGATCCACGCCCTTCGCCGCAACGTCAACCTTACGATCCTTCTGTTCAACAACCAGATCTACGGCCTGACCAAGGGCCAGTACTCACCGACCTCGGAGGTCGGCAAAGTCACCAAGTCGACGCCCTTCGGCTCGCTCGACACCCCGTTCAACCCCGTAAGCCTTGCTCTCGGGGCGGAAGCGTCCTTCGTCGCACGAACCCACGACATGGACCGCAAGCACATGCAAGAGATGTTCCGGCGCGCGCACGACCATCGGGGTACGGCGCTCGTCGAGGTCTACCAGAACTGCAACGTCTTCAACGATGGCGCGTTCGAGGAGGTGACGGGGAAGGCCACCCGCGAGGAGATGTTGATCCCGCTCGAGCACGGACAGCCCATCCGTTTCGGCGCAGAGGGCCACCGAGGTGTCGTCATGAACGCGCAGGGGATGCTCTCCATCGTCGAGGTGGCAGATGTCGGCGAAGGAGCGTTGCTCGTCCACGACGAGACCCGGGGAGACCCGGACCTGGCCTTCGCGTTGAGCCGCCTGGCACGCGGACCACACGAGCCGACGCCGATGGGCGTGTTCCGTGCGGTCGAGCGGCCGGACTACGGCAGCCAGGTTGACGCCCAGTTGATCGAGGCGCAGGCGCGCAAGGGGCCTGGCGACCTCGAGGCCCTCTTGCGTTCCGGGACTACCTGGACCGTCGACTAACGGAGCACGGCTCAGGCGTCGAGCTCGCGAAACACCGCTCCTGTGCGGGGCTTGGGGTAGAAGAACGTCGACTTCGGAGGCATCCGGCGCCCACCGTGCGCGACGCCCGCGATCTGTTGCACCGACACGGGGCGAAGCAGGACGGCAGCCGCCGCCCGCCCCTCGGTGACCGCCAGCGCAGCCTGCAGCGCTCCGTGCTGGTAGGTCACCTCCACGCCCGGAACGGACTCGAGTGCCCGCGCGAGCCGGGTCGAGTCGAGATCGTCGTCCTCGGCCCGCAACAACGAGGGGCGTGGCACCAACAGGTAACCGTGCCCGGGCGTCAGCAAGCCGAGCGCGCCTTCTGCTCCCATAGCGTCCCGAAGCTCGATCGCGTCGCTCGGTCCGGGCGTAACTTCGAAGGAGGGCGCGAGCTGACCGACGAGATCGCTCGCGTCAACCCCCGTCAAGAGGCGGTGGATCGCCTGAACGGCGAGCTCGTCGGACGAGAGCTCGACGACGAGCGCGAGCACGGCGTCTGACCCGGTCGAGCCCGGCTCTTCGGCCGAGTAGGCACACGCCGTCTCGTACCGGTGGTGGCCGTCTGCGATCAGCACAGGGGCCGAGCCGACGAGCGAGGTGATCTCGGCGAGCACGTCGGGGTCGGAGGTCGGCCAGCACTCGTGGAGCACGCCAGCGTCGTCGAGAGCGCGGAACGCGTCGCCCGAGGTCTTCGCGGCTGCGTCGCAAAGCCCACCGAGTCCCTCTGCGAGCGACAAGCTCCAGATGGGTGAGAAGTTCGTCCGTGCTGCGCGCAGGAGCGACAGGCGGTCGTGCTTGTCCTTCGGGATCGTCTGCTCATGGGGAAGCACCTCGCCGGAGTGATCCGAGTCGAGCCCCAACGCACCCATGACGCCCGTCGTCGTCCGTGTGGACCCGTCCTCCTCGGTGAAGGTCATTCGGTATATGTAAAGGGTCGGCTTCCCGGCGATCTCCACCGCACCGTCCTCGTGCCATCGACGCCAGAGACGGGCGGCGTGCTCGTAGCGGTCGCCGCCGCCCGGATCCTCGGGCAGTTCCACGAGGATCGAGTTGTATGTCGAACGGGCGGCGAGGTCGGCTCGCTCGGCTGGCCCGACGACGTCATAGGGCGGCGCGACGACTTCGTCGGGATCGACGAGATCCGTGTTGTAGGTAGTCCCTCGAAACGCAGCCAACCGTGCCATCCGCAATACCTACCAGTCACGGCGGCACGCTCGCCAAACGAGTGCCCCTCGCAGGCCCGGCCGATCTGGCAGCATGCGGCGATGGCCTGGGTCCTCGACTGCGATGGTGTCATCTGGCTCGCCGACGAGGCGATCGAAGGAGCCTCCGAGGCGGTCGCCCGTCTCCGCGAGGCCGGAGAACGTGTGATCTTCCTCACCAACAACTCCTGGCCGCGCGTCGACAGCCACGTGGAAAAGCTCGTCGGGATGGGCATCCGGGCGACGCCGGAGGACGTCGTGACCTCGTCCATGGCGGCGGCGAGGCTCGTCGAACCAGGTGAGCGAGTCCTCGTGCTCGGCGGGCCCGGCCTGCACGACGAGCTGAAGGCCCGCGGGGCCGAGCTGATCGAGCCGGGCGAAGGTGACCCCAACTCGATAGAGAGCGTGGTCGTAGGAATGGACGTCGGGTTCAACTACGCCAGGCTTTCAGCCGCTACGACAGCGCTTCGGGAAGCATCGGCCCGGCTCATCGCGACCAACGAGGACGCCACCTTCCCGACTTCTCGAGGTCTGCTGCCCGGCGCCGGCTCGGTCGTGGCCGCGGTCGCAACCGCTGGGGGCGTATCGCCGATTGTGGCCGGCAAGCCCTACCAGCCAGTCGCAGAGGTCCTTCGCGATCGCGTGGGGAAGGTGTCGATGATGGTCGGGGACCGGCCCTCGACCGATGGTCGCATGGCGCGGCTGCTCGGCGTGCCCTTTGGGCTGGTCCTCACCGGCGTGACGCCGGCAGGCCACGGGTTGCTCGACCCTGCGCCCGACGTCGAGGCGAGCGACCTGCGTGCGCTGGTCGAGGTCGTGCTCGGCGGCGGATGAGCGATTTTCGGCACCAAGCGGTCGTCTCCTCCGCTTGCTGTTGCAAGCAGGCCAGGTCAGGGCTATAATATTAGCTATGGCTCCCAAAAACCCCATCGAGCGGTATCTCAGCGCCGGCTTGGCGTTCACGCAGGTCTCGAGAAAGCGGGCAGAAGCGATCGTCCGGGATCTCGTGAAAGAAGGCGAGGTCGGTCGTGACCACGCCGAGGAGTGGGTCGACGACCTCGTCACCCGCAGTCGCCGCAGCGCCGAGCAGCTGACCAAGCTGGTTCGCAGCGAGGTCCGCAAGCAGGTCGACCAGCTCGGGCTCGTCCGCCGTGCAGACCTCGAGCGCCTTGTCGACTCGGCACGCCGGGCCGGCGAGAAGACCGTGCGCGACGCGACTCGCCGTGCGAGTGAGGCCGGCCAGAGCGCTGCCGGTGGCGTCGAGCAGCTGCGTGAGGCTGGAGAGGCCCGGGCACGGGCGGTACGCAGCGTGACCAAGAAGACTGCCTCACCGAGGACTCGAAAGGTCTCCAAGAAGACGGCCGGCGCGGCGAAGAAGACGACTGCTGCCGCCAGGCGCCCAGCAGCCGCCGCGAGGAAGGCGACGCGCACCGCAGCCAAGAAGACGACGGGTGCCGCGAAGAAGACGACCGCTGCCGCCAAGCGCCCAGCAGCCGCCGCGAAGAAGGCGACGCGCGCTGCGGCCAAGAAGACGACTGCCGCCGCGAAGAAGCGCTCCTCCTGACGAGGTGACACCGCGGCGTCGCCGCGGTGATGCTGGCACCGGGGCGCCCGACCCGCGAGGATGGCGGCGTGACCACGGTCCTGCTCGTTCTCCATCCCAAACGCCCTGAGGCCGTCGCGCTCGCCGCAACGGCCCGGGCATGGTGGGAGACGCGCGGTCACCAGGTTCTCACCTGGGAGGACGGTGGCACCGGTCCACCGGAGGTGGATCTGGCAATCAGCCTCGGTGGCGACGGCACCATGCTCCGCACCGTTCAGCTGGCTATCGCTCGCGGGATCCCGGTCCTAGGAGTCAACCTCGGCAGGATGGGCTATCTCGCCGAGGTCGAGCCGGGCAGCCTGGAAGCGGCGCTGGAGCGAATCGTGCGCGGCGACTACCTGGTCGAAGAGCGGATGGTCCTCGAAGTCGACGTGCGAACCGTCGGCGAGCCGGCCCTGCGTCTTCTCGCGCTCAACGAGGCCATAGTCGAGAAGACGGCCCCGGGGCACACGATCCGTGTCGCCGTAGCGATCGGCGGCAAACCGTTCCTGACCTACGTGGCCGACGGTCTCCTCGCTTGCACGCCGACCGGCTCGACGGCTTACAACCTCTCTGCCCGCGGGCCCGTCGTCTCCCCGCTCCTTCGGGCGATCGTGCTCACGCCTGTCGCGCCCCACCTCGTCTTCGACCGATCCCTCGTGCTCGAGCCCGACGAGGAGGTGGAGATGAGGCTCCTCGAGGGACACCCTGCCGCCACCGTGATCGACGGATCGCGGGTAGTTCCCCTCGCGGCAGGAGACGTCGTCACCTGCCGCGGCGCCTCCGAGCGGGCACGCCTCGTGACCTTCGGTGAAGTGGACTTCCACACGGTGCTCAGGTCCCGTTTCGGCCTGACTGGTCGGTAGGCGGCGTGCTCGTCGAGCTTCGGGTCCAGAACCTCGGTGTCATAGACGATCTCGCCCTTCAGTTCGGTTCGGGCATGACCGCACTGACGGGCGAGACAGGTGCAGGCAAGACCCTCGTCGTGGAAGCTCTCGAGCTCCTCATGGGCGGGCGCGCCGATCCGGCGCTCGTGCGCGCCGGGACCGAGTGCGCGATCGTCGAAGGTCGCTTCTTGGCCGAGGGGAACGAGCTCGTGCTACTGCGCGAGGTCCCGGCGGACGGTCGCTCCCGGGCCTACCTCGACGGCCGGATGGCGACGGCGGGTGCATTGAGCGAGATCGGCACCGGCCTCGTCGATCTCCACGGCCAGCACGCGCATCAGTCGCTGCTCCACCAGAGCGCGCAGCGAGCTGCGCTCGACCGCTACGCCGGCGTGACGACCGAGGACGTGGAACGATGCCACGCAGCCGTCCGGGCACTCGACGAGCGGCTGGCAGATCTCGGCGGCGACGAGCGTGCGCTCGCGAGGGAGCTCGATCTCCTCAGCTTCCAGCTGCACGAGCTGGAGGCCGCTGCGCTGACCGATCCCGACGAGGACGCGATTCTTCAGGAAGAAGAGGGGGTGCTCTCGAGCGCGCAGGCGCTGCGAGAGGCGGTAGCGGCGGCGCGCGACGTGCTCGG
Source organism: uncultured Acidimicrobiaceae bacterium (assembly GCA_963801185.1). Classification (GTDB taxonomy): domain Bacteria; phylum Actinomycetota; class Acidimicrobiia; order Acidimicrobiales; family Bog-793; genus Palsa-601. Next base: position 261,182 of record CAWDDW010000001.1, read on the forward strand.
AGAAGATGACGGCGCCCGAGACCTGATCGGGCGTGCCTCGGCGGCTCTCTCGCACCACGATCCGCTGGCAGATCTCGGCGAGCGCCTCGGGACGGTCGCTGCCGAGGTCGACGACGTCCTCGGCGAGCTGCGGGACCGGTCGGAGCGCTTCTTCGACGACCCCGAGCGCCTCGCCGCAGTGCAGGAGCGCCGCAGGCTGCTCTCTGAGCTAAGGCGGAAATACGGTGCCACGCTTGAGGCGGTTCTCGAGTTCCGTGAAGAGGTTCGCGTGCGTTTGGAGGACCTCGAGGCAGGCGAGGGACGACGAGGCGAGTTGGCGGCGCAACGTGAGCAAGCGATCGTGCGGCTCCGCGAGGCTGAGCAGACCCTCGGCGACGCTCGCCGGGCGGCGGCTCCCAAGCTCGGAGAAGAGATCGAGACGAGGCTGCGCGTGCTCGCCCTGCCGCGGGCGCGCCTAGAGGTGACGGTCCCGAACCACGGCCGTGGAGACGCCGTCGAGTTCCGCTTCGGGGCGAACGCCGGCGAGGCATCGCTGCCGCTGGCCAGGGTCGCTTCGGGAGGGGAGCTCGCCCGGGCGATGCTCGCGACGAGGCTGGTGCTCACAGGGGCGCCCTCAACGCTCGTCTTCGACGAGGTGGATGCCGGCATAGGAGGCGAGGCCGCGCTGTACGTGGGTCGGGCCCTCGCCGAGCTCGGCGAGCGGTACCAGGTCCTCGTCGTGACCCACCTGGCCCAGGTCGCGGCGTTCGCAACCGAGCAGATAGCCATAGAGAAACGCGAATCTGCCGATCGCACCGTCACCACCGCCCGTCCCGTCTCAGGCGACGAGCGGCTGGCGGAACTGTCACGAATGCTGTCGGGACAACCCTCCAGCATGACGGCGAGACGCCATGCCGAGGAGCTTCTCGAGGTCGCCGCAGGCAATTCCGCCGGAGCTCCCTTCACCTCCGGTACTCTTGCCGAGCGGACACCTTGGAGGACAGTGTGAGCAAGTTCGTGTTCGTGACCGGCGGTGTGTCGAGCTCCCTCGGCAAGGGGCTTACCGCCTCGTCGCTCGGCCGGCTCCTCAAGTCGCGGGGCCTGCGGGTCACTATGTGCAAGCTCGACCCGTACATCAACGTCGACCCCGGCACGATGAACCCGTTCGAGCACGGCGAGGTCTTCGTGACCGACGACGGTGGCGAGACCGACCTCGACCTCGGGCACTACGAGCGCTTCATCGACGAGAACCTGCACCGCGACTCGAACGCCACGACCGGCCAGATCTACTCCTCGGTCATCTCGAAGGAGCGCCGGGGCGACTACCTCGGCAAGACGGTCCAGGTCATCCCGCACATCACCGACGAGATCAAAGAGCGCGTACGGCGGCTCGGGCGCGAGGACGTCGACGTCGTCATCGTGGAAGTGGGCGGGACGGTCGGTGACATCGAGATCGTGCCGTTTCTCGAGGCAATCCGGCAGTTCCGGCGTGAGGTCGGCCGCGACAACGTCTGCTACCTCCACCTCACCTTCGTTCCTTTCCTCCCGACGGCCGGCGAGCACAAGACGAAACCCACGCAACACTCGGTGACCGAGCTGCGCAGCCGGGGAATCCAACCTGACGTGATCGTTTGCCGGAGCGAGCACGCCTTCCCCGAGAACCTGAAACGGAAGATCTCCCTGCTGTGCGACGTCCCGCCCGAGGCAGTCGTCTCCGCAGTCGACGCGGCCAGCATCTATGAGATTCCGCTCGTGCTCCACGAGGAGGGCCTCGACGACATCGTCTGCAGGCTGTTGCGTTTCGAGGGTCCCGAGTACGACATCGACCTCTCCGGTTGGGAACACCTGCTCGAGCGGGTCAATGCGGCTCGCAACGTGGTGAGGATCGGCGTGATCGGCAAGTACGTGAACCTGCCCGACGCCTACCTCTCGGTCGTGGAGGCCCTCCGCCACGCCGGCTTTGGTCACGGCGCACGTGTCGAGATCGAGTGGATCCAGGCCGAGGAGGTGACCGGCATGCTTGCCGGCGCCCGCCTGGACGGGCTGGACGGCATCGTCATCCCCGGAGGGTTCGGGGAACGTGGTGTCGAGGGCAAGATCACGGCCGCGGGATACGCCCGCGAGCACGCCATCCCATGTCTCGGCCTCTGCCTCGGGCTGCACGCGATGGTTGTCGACTTCGCCCGCAACGTCGTCGGTCTCGTCGGAGCGAATTCGCGAGAGGTCGACCCGGTGACGCCGTACGCCGTGATCGACCTCATGAACGAACAGCTCGAGGTCGTCGAGAAGGGCGGCACCATGCGTCTCGGCGCCTACGTCGCTCGGCTGACGCCTGGGTCCCAGGTCGCACTTCTCTATGGCGAAGAGACGGTCTCCGAGCGGCACAGGCACCGCTACGAGGTGAATCCCAGATACCGGCCCCGGCTAGAGGAAGGCGGACTCGTCTGTTCTGGAGTCGAGTCGAAGGACAACCGGCTGGTCGAGTTCATCGAGCTCCCGCGCCATCCGTTCTGGCTGGCCACGCAGGCCCACCCCGAGTTCAAGAGCCGCCCTGACCGACCCCACCCGCTCTTCGGTGGCCTCGTGAGCGCGGCCCTCGAGCGGTCGCAGGCGCGTACGCCCCGCCTGCTGGACCTCGATGCCGTCGGCTGAGGGCTCTGAGCCCGAAGCGTTCCGACGGATCGGCGAGCGGGGGCGGTTTGACGGTGGCTTCTTCCGGGTAGTCACAGGCACCTTCGTCGGCCCAGACGGCTTCACCTTCGAGCGGGAGGTGATCCGGCACCCGGGAGCCGTCTGTGCGGTACCGCTCGAGGATGACCGCCGCCACGTCCTGATGATCCGTCAATACCGAGGCGCGGTCGAGCAAGGGCTCCTCGAGCTGCCGGCGGGCAAGCGCGACGTGGACGGCGAGGACCCGAAGGCATGCATCGCGCGCGAGCTCGTGGAAGAGATCGGGCGGGAGGCGGCCGAGCTGACCGAGGTCGCCCGCTTCTACAACTCGCCCGGGTTCTGTGACGAGCAGACGATCTGCTATCTCGCAGAAGGGTTGGTCGAGTGCCCCCGCCAGGCACACGGCATCGAGGAGGAGAACCTGACCGTCGAGCGGATCTCTCTCGACGACGTCGAGGAGCTGATGGCTGCCGGCGACCTGGTCGACGCCAAGTCGATCATCGGGCTGCTCGCAGCGCGGTCGGCGCTGGCCGGTGCTCGCGCCAAGAGCTCGCAGCCGTCGATCTTCGGAGCGGAGTGACCCGAGCCGGGAACGGCACTGCTCAGCCACTGAGCATCGACGCCGAGGAGTACCTGACGTTCCTTGCCGTCGAGCGAGGAAGGGCACAGTCGTCGATCGCCTCCTACAGGCGAGATCTCTTGGCCTATGAAGGGTTCCTCTCCGGCCGGGGTCTGCGGCTGAACGAGGTCGGCCCGACGGTGATCGAGGACTACCTCGCCTACCTGGCGGCCTCGGGGCGACGCGCAACCTCGAATGCCCGGGCCCTCTCGGCGATACGCGGCCTGCACCGATTCTGTGAGGACGAGCGAGGCGGGCCACCGGACCCCACTCAGGGAGTGAACGGTCCGAGGCTGCCGACCCCGATCCCGAAGGCGTTGACGGAGGCGGAGGTCGTCTCGCTGCTCTCCTCCGTCCTCGGAGACGACGGGCGCGCCCGCCGCGACCGGGCGATCCTCGAGCTCCTCTACGCGACGGGGATGCGGATCTCGGAGCTGTGCGGGCTCGCGATCGCCGATGTCGATCTCGATCGCGGGCTCGCCCTCGTCTTCGGCAAGGGGTCGAAAGAGCGCATCGTCCCCTTCGGCCAGCCCGCCAGGCGGGCTCTGCAGGCCTGGCTCGAGCCCGATGGGCGGCCGGCTCTCTCGCCGGAGCGCTGGGCGCGCCGCTACGACGAGGAGGCGATGTTCATCTCCTCCCGAGGGCGGCGGATGAGCCGGCAAGCGGTGTGGCTCGTAGTCAATCACGCTGCTCAGCGCGTCGGCCTCGCAGATCGCGTGACTCCGCACGTCTTGCGTCACTCCTGTGCCACGCACTTGCTGGAGCACGGCGCGGACATCCGAGTGGTGCAAGAGCTGCTCGGCCACGCCGCCATCACGACCACTCAGGTCTATACGAAGGTCTCCGGCGACCTGCTGCGGCGCGCCTACGACGAGGCGCACCCGCGTGCTCGTCGCCAAGCGGCACCGCGATAGCCGGGGGGCAAGTAGTCTCTCGGTGTGGCAAATGATGCAGCCGTTGAGCTACGCGCATTGCTCGAGGAGGAGCAGTCCTCGCTCCTTGGTCAACTGGCGGAGCTCGGCTTCGGCGAGCAAGGAAAAATCGAGTACGACTCCAACTTCGCAGACACCTCGCAGGTGACCGCGGAGCGAGGCGAGGCTGAAGCGCTCGCGAATCAGCTGAGAGACGCTCTCGATGACGTGGTGAAAGCCCTTCACAAGATCGACAAGGGTACCTACGGCACTTGCGAGCGCTGCGGGCAGGCGATCTCAGAAGCACGGCTCGAGGCCAAGCCCGCCAGCGCCTACTGCATCAACTGCGCCTCCGTCGTACGCCGCTAAGGGCGCGTCGGCGAGTGAGCAGCCGTCCCAACTGGTACAAGACGCCGACGAATCTGAGGGGGCGCGGCCCCAACTACGCCATCATCGCGGTCATCGCCGCGATCGTGGCGGTAGCGGTCACGAAGGGCGTCCAGAGCGGCAAGCTCTCCTGGGCGACGCTCATCTTCATCGGCGTACTGATCCCGTCGATCATGTTCCACGAGGTGAGCCATGGTGTCGTCGCCCTCTGGTGCGGGGACGACACGGCCAAGCGCGCGGGCCGGCTCACGGCGAACCCGATCAAGCACATAGATCCGCTCGGCACCATCGTGGTGCCGGCCGCGATGATCCTGCTGTTGCACGGGCCGGGCTTCTTCGGTTGGGCCAAACCGGTACCGGTCTCGCTCAACCGTCTCCACCACCCTCGCAATCAGGCCGTCATCGTGGGGCTCGCCGGCCCCGCATCGAACGCTCTGCTGGCGCTCGTCGCAGGGGTGGGTCTGCACTTCATCATGGCGACCAGCGTCCTGACCGAGACCAAGCTCGCTTACTCCCTCGTCTTCTTCAGGACCGTCGGCGGCGGGCTGGCCTACTGGCTCGGGCTCGTCCTCATGTTCCTCGGGCTCGCCAACCTTTTCGTCGGAGCGTTCAACTTGCTGCCCATCCCGCCACTCGACGGGGCCTCGCTCCTCAAGCGTTTCATCCCGGTCTCGGCGCTGCCGACGTACTACCGGATACGCATGGGCTTCATCGTGGTCATCCTGCTGATCGTTTACCTCGACTACGGCTTCCTCGGCACGATGTTCGGGGACATGGCCACCTGGTACTTCAACCTCGTCGCTCGCTGAAGAGCCAGGTGGCGCAATGGCGCCGCTCAACGCCGCGGCAGTATCTCAGCCCCGCGGCAGCAGTCCCATGGCGTCCTTCGCCCGAGCGAGGGTCTTCGAGGCGATGCTCGTGGCCTTCTCGGCTCCCTGGTCGAGCAGGGCGGAGATGGCAGCCGGATCTGCCGAGAACGTCTCGTAACGCTCCCTGACCGGGCGCAGCGCCTCTACGAGAGCCTCAGTCAGGTCTGCCTTCAGCGGGCCGTACTGCCGGTAGCTGCCCGCCAGGTCGGCGACGGACCGCCCGGTGACCGCCGCCATCAACTCGAGCAGGTTGGCAAGCCCGGGCTTGTGCTCGGGGTCGTACCGGACCTCTCCGTCGGTATCGGTCACCGCCCTGCGGATCTTCTGAGTGATCTGCTCGGGCGTGTCGGTCATGTCGATGGTGCCCTGCGGGGACTCCTCGGACTTGGACATCTTGTTCTCCGGGTGCTGCAGGTCCATCACCCGGGCCGCGAAGCGTGGGACGGATGCCTCGGGAACGACGAAGGTCTCGCCGTAGCGGTTGTTGAACCGCATGGCCGCGTCCCGGGTGAGCTCGAGATGCTGGCGCTGGTCGTCTCCCACCGGGACACGGTCGGTGTCATAGAGCAGGATGTCTGCCGCCATGAGGGCCGGGTAGGTGAAGAGGCCCGCGCGCACTCCCGAGCGGCCGGCGGACTTGTCCTTGAACTGGGTCATCCGCGAGAGCTCGCCGAACGAGACGGTGCACTCGATCAGCCAGGCCATCTCGGCATGCTCGTGCACGTGGCTCTGCACGAACAGCGTGCACTGGTCGGGCTCGAGGCCTGCTGCTAGGAAGCCCAGAGCCGTCTCGATGGTCCGCCGGCGCAGGTCGGCAGGGTCGTGCTCGGCTGTCAGCGCGTGCAGGTCGACAACACAGAAGAGACAGTCGAACTCGGTCTGATCCGCGGCCCACTGCCGGAACGCCCCGAGGTAGTTCCCGATATGGAGAGCACCCGAGGGTTTCACGCCGGAGAAGACTCGCGTCATCCGCAAATGATAGGTGGCCGGGGGAGTGCACCCGGATGAGCCCGGCGCCCGCTCCATCCATCACAGGACGGCAACCCGCCGGTATCGTTGCTCGGGTGCCGTACGCAGTCCACACCGACGTGTTCGAGGGGCCTTTCGACGTCCTCTTGCGCCTCATCACCGAGCAGCGCGTGGACCTTTACGAGGTCAGGCTGTCCGACATCGTGGACGGGTACCTTCACGAGCTCGACCTGCTCGAACGCCTCGACCTCGAGATAGCGACGGAGTTCCTGCTCATCGCAGCGATCCTGGTCGAGCTCAAGTCCCGCAGGCTGCTCCCCGACCGCGACGGGCACGTGAGCGAGGACGATCTCGCGCTCTTGGAAGAGCGCGACTACCTGCTTGCCCGCCTGGTCGAGTGCACGACCTTCTCGGCCGCAGGTCAGAAGATCGCCGCGCTGGAACGCCAGGCGGCCAAGTCGTTTCCGCGCCTGGCTGGCCCAGATGAGCGGTTCCAGGAGCTCACCCCGGACCTCCTCGCCGGCATCACGCCGATAGACGTTCTCGACGCCGCCATGCGTGCGCTCGCCGAACGGCCGAGACCCGAGGTCCACGTCGAGCACATTCTCGTCGACGAGGTCACGGTGGCCGAGGTGGTCGGGCGCCTGGCGGCCTACCTGCCGGGACGCGGTTCGACCACTTTCCGCGAGCTGACGCGTGATGCCAGCAGCCGTATAGAGGTGGTAGTCCACTTCCTCGGCCTGCTGGAGCTGTACAAGCAGGGCCTCATCGAGGCTCGAGCAGCACGCGCTCTTCGGGGAGATGACGGTCACCTGGACGGGCGGTCCGGACGACGAGGTCGATGCCGACGAGATCACCGAGCTCTCCGCTGCCTCGACCCGACCGGCGACCGCGACGACGACTGCTGCGGCCACCGCCAGCGCAGCCGCCCGAGCCCGCGCTGCCCTCGTCGAGGCAGAGTACGGAGGCTAGGGCCTGTGCATCCCACCGCCGCGATCGAGGCCGTGCTCACGGTCGCGACCGATCCGGTCTCGCCCGGGCTGCTCGCCGAACTGCTCGAGCTGCCCGTCGAGACCGTCGAAGAGATCTGTGCTGAGCTCGCCGGCTGCTACGAGAGCGAGGGCCGGGGCTTTGCCCTGGTCCGGGTCGCCGGCGGCTACCGCTTCCAGAGCGCGGACGCATACGTGGGATATGTGGAGCGTTTCGTGCTCGATGGTGCCCCACAGAAGCTCTCCGCCGCGGCGCTCGAGACCCTCGCCGTCGTCGCGTACAAACAACCCGTCTCGCGCGCCCAGGTGTCCGCGATACGCGGTGTGAACGCGGACGGCGTGCTCCGCCTGCTGACGGCACGCGGGTACGTCCAAGAAGTCGGCAGGGACCCCGGCCCGGGGCAAGCCCTGCTGTTCGGGACCACGCGGCTGTTCCTCGAGAGGCTCGGCCTCGACTCCCTCGCCGAGCTGCCCCGCCTCGTCGACTTCGTCCCGCCGGCCGCGACCGTAGAGATGCTCGAGCAGGCACTCCGGCCGGACGCCGGGTGACCGGCCCGGCACCTCGCCGGGAGCAGGGCGAAGGCGAACGCCTGCAGAAGGTCCTTGCCCGCGTCGGTGTCGGCAGCCGCCGTGTGTGCGACGAGCTCGTTGCCGGCGGTCGTGTCACCGTGAACGGCGAGGTCGCCGAGCTCGGCCGGCGCGTGGACGTCGAGCACGACCAGGTGGAGCTCGACGGTGTACCGGTCGGCGTGCTCCCAGGCCTCGTCTACTACCTCCTCAACAAGCCGGCAGGGGTCGTGACGACGGCATCGGACCCGCACGGGCGCCCGACCGTCGTCGAGCTCGTCCCGGCCGAGCCACGGGTCTTCGCCGTCGGGCGCCTCGATGCCGCAACGGAGGGACTGATCCTGCTCACGAACGACGGGGAGCTCGCCCAGCGCGTCACCCACCCCAGTCACGGCGTCGAGAAGGAGTACCTCGCCGAAGTGCAGGGCGTCCCCGCACCGGCTGACATCCGGCGTCTCCGCGAGGGCGTCCAACTCGAGGACGGGGTCACGAGCCCTGCGAAGGTGGCATCGGTCTCTCCGGGCGTCCTCCGGATCATCATCCACGAGGGGCGCAACCGGCAGGTACGCCGGATGTGCGAGGCGGTCGGGCATCCGGTGCTCCGCCTCGTCCGCACCCGTGTAGGGCCGATCTCGGACCGCTCTCTCAAGCCGGGCGGCTGGCGGAGGCTCGAGGCGTCCGAAGTCCTGGCGCTCGCGCGGGCTGCTGCGGCCTCGCCCGACGCACGGCGACCTCGGTAGGCTGCCGCCCCATGGCGGCCATGCTGCGCGCCCTTCGAGGGGCGACGACTGTTGACGAGGACACCGAGGCACAGGTCACCGAGCGCGTTCAAGTGCTCGTGCAGGAGATGCTCGCTCGAAACGAGCTCCATCACGACGACCTCGTCTCCGTCCTCTTCACGGGCACCGAAGACGTGACCTCGATGTTCCCCGCGACGGCCGCCCGCGGGAGCGGGCTCGGTGACGTGCCGCTCATCTGTGCCCGCGAGATGGCGGTGAGGGGCTCTCAGCCGCTGTGCATCCGGGTGATGATGCACGTGTACACCGAACGGAGCAGATCGGAGCTGCATCACGTGTACTTGGAAGGAGCGCGTTCGCTTCGGGACGACCTGCCCGAGTGAAGGCGCACGTGGTCGGCCTCGGGCTGGTCGGCTCGTCGATCGGGCTCGGGCTTCGCGCCCGTGGGTTCGAAGTGAGCGGCGAGGATCTTGACGAGGCGCGGGCAGCGCGCGCGACTCGAAGCTCGGGGCGATCGACCGCATCGGTCCCGTAGGTGACGCCGACATAGCGTTCGTCGCGACCCCTGCGTCGGCGGTGGTCCCCGTGGCTCGCCGACTGCTGGAAGAGGCGGCGGCACACGACTCGCATCTCGTCGTGACAGACGTGGCGGGCGTGAAGGGGCCGATCGCTTCGCAGCTGGTCCATTCCCGGTTCGTGCCGGGCCATCCCATGGCCGGCTCTGAGCAGGAGGGACCTGACGGCGCAGACGCCGATCTCTTCGTCGGTGCGATCTGGGTGCTCACGCCGACCGAAGGCACCGAAGAGAGCGGCTACTCGGCGGTCCGGGAGGCCGTCGCAGCTCTCGGTGCTGACGTCGTGGTGCTACCGCCGGACCGGCACGACGATCTCGTGGCGGTCGTCTCGCACGTGCCTCATCTCACTTCCGCGACGCTCATGTCGCTCGCTGCAGAGTCGGCGGTCGACAGGGAAGCGCTCATGCGCCTGGCGGCGGGTGGATTCCGCGACATGACGCGCATCGCGGCCGGCTCGGCCGCCATCTGGCCGGACATCTGCCGTGACAACTCCGGCGCGATAGTGCCCGTGCTCGACCGTCTCATCGAGCGTCTCGGGGAGGTGCGCCGGATCGTGGCAGAGACCGACCGCGCCGGTCTCATGAACCTGCTCGAGGGGGCGCGGTCGGCTCGCCAGAACCTGCCGGCCCGCGGGGCACGGCCGGTCGCCAGCCGAGAGCTGAGGGTCGTCGTCCCCGACCGCCCGGGCGTGCTCGCCGACGTCACGTCGATCGCAGGTCTCCTCGGCGCCAACATCTACGACATCGAGATAGCCCACTCCGCCGAAGGGCCGCGTGGAGTGCTGGTCCTCGTCGTTGCAGAGTCCGTGGCCGCAGAGCTCGCCCGGGCGCTGCGCGAGAACGGGTACAAGGTCGCAGCTGCCACCGGTGAGGGATCGGGGGCGGCCACGTGAGCGTCCTCATTGCCATCGACGGTCCGGGCGGCTCGGGCAAGTCGACCGTCTCCCGGGCGGTGGCGAGCCGTCTCGGGCTCGAGCGGCTCGACACCGGGGCGATGTACCGCGCCGTGACGCTGCTGGCGCTGAGGGCGGGCGTCGAGCTTGGCGACGGGGAGAGGGTCGCCGCCCTCGCGCGGTCCATGATCATTGAGATGGGGGAAACGGTCGTCTTGAACGGTGACGACGTCACGCTCGATATCCGCTCGGTGCAGGTCGACTCGGGGGTGTCACAGGTGGCCGCGCATCCCGCTGTGCGGGCAGAGCTCGTCCGGCGCCAGCGGGAGTGGGGGGAGAGTCACGGCGGGGGAGTCGTCGAAGGGCGCGACATCGGCACCGTGGTCTTCCCCGATGCCGACCTCAAGATCTACCTGACGGCCGATCCTCGGGAGCGGGCGCGCCGCCGGGCGGACCAGCTCAGCGCCTCGGCCTGGGGCACAGGTAAGCGGTCCGACGAGCAGGCGACCGGCGCCGAGCTCGCCCGCAGGGACGCGCACGACTCGAACCGCTCGGAATCCCCGCTCCAAGCCGCCGAAGACGCGATCGTGGTGGACTCGACGGAGATGTCGGTCGATGATGTCGTCGAGGAGGTGCTTTCCCGCCTGTGAACAACCCCGACGCCCCGCCGCCCGCCATCGAGACCTCTCGGTCGCGCCCGCCGACCCGCGGTGAGCTAAGGCTGTACTGGTTCTGCCGCGGCACGGCCGTCGGGGTCTCGAAGCTGTTCTTTCCCGGGCGCGTGCTGGGGACGGAGAACCTGCCGCGCACCGGGGCGTACATCCTTGCTCCGGTTCACCGTTCCTACTTGGACTGGCTGCTGGTCGCCAGGGTCACGCGGCGACGGCTCCGGTACATAGCCAAAGCCGAGATCTGGAAGTCGAAGCTCGTCGGGAGGCTCATCGAGGCGAACGGGGGATTCCCGGTCAACCGGTCGGGCGCCGACCGCGAAGCACTCGAGCGTTGCCAGGAGGTATTGGCGGGCGGGGAGCCCCTCGTCATGTTCCCTGAAGGGACCCGCCGTTCGGGACCGGTGGTAGAGGACTTGCGGGAGGGGGTGGCCTTCCTTGCGCTGCGGGCCCGCGTCCCCGTCGTCCCGGTCGGCATCGGCGGCAGCGAGAAGGCCATGCCTCGTGGCTCGACAGTGCCAAAACCTAGGCGCATCGACATCGTCGTCGGACAGCCGATACTGCCTCAGGCGCAACCTGAGGGGGTGCCCTCCGGAGGAGGGGAGGCGCCGCCGAGCGCTGCGAGCTCGGCGAGCCGCACCCGGATCCCGCGGCGCGCGATGAAGGAGTACTCCGATCGGCTGGGCGCATCGATCCAGGCGGTGTACGACGAGGCGGAGCGCCAGCTGGCTGCAACCACGATTACCGGTCGGCCGCGGAGGTAAGCGCCAAGCGATTGCCGTTGCTGGACAGGCTCGCGAGTAGGGTTGCTCGCCGTGCGAGTTCTCGTCACCGGTGGAGCCGGATTCATTGGTCGTCAAGTCGTGAGGAGCCTGCTCGAGCGCGGCGACGACGTCACCGTGGTGGACCTGAAGGAGCAGGCCGACGACGGGGTCCGCCACGTCCAAGGCGACCTGCGCGATCGAGCTGTCACTCACGAGTCGCTGAGCGCGGGGACCGAGGCCGTCGTGCACCTTGCCGCGCTCACGAGGGTTCTCGACTCCATCAACGACCCGGACGGGGTCTTCCGGACGAACATGATCGCGACCCACTACCTTCTCGAGCGAAGCCGGGAGCTCGGCGTCCCGTCGTTCGTCTTCGCCTCGACGAACGCCGTCGTGGGCGATGTCGGCTCGAAGGTGATCGTCGAGGACATGCCGCTGCGTCCGCTCACGCCCTACGGCGCGACGAAGGCAGCAGCCGAGAACCTGTTGTCGGCCTACTCGGCCTCCTACGGGTTGAAGGCCGTCGCGTTGCGGTTCACAAACGTCTACGGCCGCGGCATGCAAGTGAAGGACTCTGTGATCGCCAGATTGATGCGAGCGGCTCTGTCGGGCGGTGGCATCGAGGTCTACGGCGACGGGACACAGGTACGCGACTACGTGTACGTGACCGACGTCGTGGCAGCCATCGAGCTAGGGATCTCGTTGCCGGGGAGCGACGTGCTCGTGATAGGGAGCGGCACATCGGTCTCGATGCTCGACCTGCACCGGATCACCTGCGAGGTGACAGGCGTCGACATCGGCATATCGCACGTCCCGGGCAAGCCCGGGGAGATGCCGGCGGTGATCGTCGACAACTCCCACGCGAGGAGTGCCGGCTGGGTTCCTGAGCACGACATTCACTCCGGCGTGGAAGCCACGTGGAAGGACTTCCTGGCAACTCAGCCGTAGCTTCATTGCGAACCCGAGACCCTTCGAACTATACCGTCCAGACGGTATAGTCATTGCGTGACTCGAGCTCCTTCCGGGACGCGTGCGCGCATCCTGTGCGCGGCCGAGGACCTGGTCATACGGGACGGGGTCTCGAAGCTGACTCTCGACGCGGCCGCTCACGAGGCAGGAGTCAGCAAGGGCGGCATCCTCTATCACTTCCCGGGCCGAGCGGCGCTCGTCTCGGCGATGGTGGAACGCTTCGTGGTGAGCTTCGACGCCGACCTCGCGAGGTACGGGGCGCTCGACGGGAAGCCCGGAGATTTCACCCGTGCCTACCTGAAGTCGACGCTCGCACCCACCGAGCAGTCGGGCGATCCCCGCGAGCGGAGGCTCGGGGGCGCGCTGCTTGCCGGAGTCGCCTCGGATCCGGAGCTGCTCGCCCCCTTGCGGGACCGTTTCGACGCCTGGCAAGCGGCCGTCTCGGACGACGGCTTGCCGCCGGAGATCGCTACCGTCGTTCGGCTCGCCGTCGACGGCCTGTGGTTGAGCGAGCTCTTCGGGCTGGCACCGGTCGTCGGTGAGCTGAGGGCAAAGGTCGGAGAGCACCTCCTCGGACTGATCGCCGAGGCATTGCGGAACGAGGGCGGACAGACGAGGGAGGAGGTGGCGACGTGAACAAGCGATGGAGGAAGCTCACGAGGGGCAACACCCCCGAGGACCACGCGACGCGGCGCATCGTCATGGCTCTCTCGATATCGGCGTTCGCCGAGTGGGGCGGCGCGAGCGCTGTCCTGCCCCTCCTGCCGGTCTACCTCCGTCACAACGGATCGTCGGTTGGTCTCATCGGCCTAACGATGGCGGCCTTCTTCGCGGCGGCGGTCGTCGTCCAGTACCCGCTCGGCCGTCTCTCGGACCGCGTCGGGCGCCGCACCATCCAGGTCGCAGGCCTCGTGACCTACGCGGTCGGCTCGGTGCTCTTCGCCTTCGTCTCAGCACCTCTCGCCGCCCTCGCGTTCCGGGCGCTGCAGGGTGCGGGCACCGGGATCGTCGACGTGGCGAACTCTGCCACAATCGGCGAGGTGGTCCCCGAGGACCAGCGTGGTCGCGCGTTCGGCGCTCTCTACGGGACGAGGACCGTGGGGATGGCCATCGGGCCGTTTCTCGGGGGATTGCTCGGGATCGGTGGCATGCGCTGGCTCTTCCTCGCATCAGCCGCCGCCGTGCTGGCAGCCGCTCTCCCGATCATGTACTTCACGCCCCGCTTCGCAGGGCACGAGCCGCTTCGCGCCGAGCAGCGCACGCCGCTCTGGCGGAACAGGTCGGTGCTCGGGGTCGCGACGGCGTTTCTCGCCGGCGGGATCGTCGTCGGGATGTACGAGGTCTGCTGGAGCCTGCTGCTCACGTCGCGTGGGGCGCATTCCTGGCAGCTCGGGCTCTCCTGGACTTTGTTCGCCATACCTTTCGCGGTGATGTCGCTTCCCGCAGGATGGCTGGTCGACCGCATGGACCGGCGGTACCTGACGGCCGTCGCCCTCTTCGGGACCGCGTTTTCGCGTGCCTCTATCCCTTCATCCACTCCGTCGACTGGCTGGTCGGGCTCGGCGCGGCCGAGGCGACGATGGTCGCGCTCGGCGGGCCGGCGCAGTCATCTCAGTTGTCACATTCGGTGGCCTCGCGTGAGCTCGGGCGAGCCCAGGGTGCCGTCTCGAGTGCTCAGACGGGCGCGATGGCGGTGTCCGCCACCATCGCCGGAGCGCTGTTCGGCATCCACGTGTGGCTGCCCTTCGTGCTCGCTTCGGGAGCGATCATCGTCTGCATAGCGGTGATGGGGTTGCTCTGGCGGGGCGTCCCCGGCCGTGGGTCAGCCGTTCCCGTCTCGCAGGCGGCGCCTGCGGAGGCGACCTGCGACGGGCCTGCAGCTAGCTCGCCGACCGCCCTCGAGCGCGCCGGGTGACCCGCTCGCGCCAGTAGGTGCGGAACAGGACCTTGCCGTACCGGTAGCCGTAGGCCAGGTTCCCGCCTTTTTTCGACTTGCCTCCGACCCGGTTGAGCATCGTGACCGGCACCTCGCCGTAACGCACGCCCTGCGACAGCGCGCTGATCAACAACTCCGAGGCTTGGTATTGGGGCTCGTCGAGGGTGATCGATGCAGTCAGGTCGGCCGGGAAGGCACGGATCGGGTTCGCCGTGTCGGTCACCCTCGTGCCGGTCAGGAGCGACATGATCGTGGCGAAGACGACGACCCCGGTGTTGCGCACGCTGTCTTCGCCATGAGTCCTTCCGAGCCGGCGCGAGCCGTTCACGAAGTCCTTCTCGCCGGCCATCACAGGCGCCAGCGCGATGGCCAGGTCGGCGGTGTCCGTCTGGCCGTCCGCGTCGGCGGTGACGATGTAGCGAGCTCCGTACTCGCGGGCGATCCGGTAGCCGAGCCGCAGGGCGGCGCCTTGACCCCGGTTCACCGGGGCGATCACCGCCAGCGCGCCGGCTGCACGGGCGATGATGCTCGTCCCGTCGTCCTCGCCGTCGACGACGATGATGAGCGACACCTTCTCGCCGTTGATCTCCTCGGGCATCGACTTCACCACGTGCTCGATGTTCTCGGCTTCCTTGTACGCCGCGACGACGATGGCGACAGGGTGGAGGGAGTGGCCGCCGTGATGAGCGTTGAACTCCTCGATGGCGACGTGGTCGATCAACTCGTCGGTGGCTCGCTTGCGGCGGGCCGCGCGCGCGTTCACGAGACGCGCCGGAAGTCGCTCGAAGTCGTTCTCGGCCGATGAGGGTTTCCGCGGCAGGACCGATGCCGCGGGCATGCCGCGGTCCGTCGCCGTCGGCGCAGCCGCGTCGGCCGGTGCGCCCAACAGCGCGCTGGCGGCTGCAGAAGTGGCACGGAGGAGGTCACGCAGCTCCGGCGGGGGAGGGAAGTACTCGTCTTCGTCGGTGACGTGCACCACTTCGATCCCGTCGGTGGGGTCGAGCTTGGCGATGACCTCCTGCACGAGCCATTCGGGGGCAGAGGCACCGGCTGTGACGCCGACGACGCCTTCGAGGTCGTCGGGGAGCTCGGCGAGCGAGTTCACGCGAAGCACTCGAGTACAGCCGCTGGCCGCAGCCGTCTTGGCGAGCGACACTGTGTTGGAGGAGTTGGCGGACCCGACGACGACTACGGCGTCACATCCCGGAGCAAGGGCGCGCATGGCGGCCTGCCGGTTGGTCGTGGCGTAGCAGAGGTCGGAGCGGCCCGGCATCCAGAGCTCGGGGAAGCGCCTCCTCGCAGCCTCCACGATCCCGGACCACTCGTCGTGAGCGAGGGTCGTCTGGGCAAGGAGGGCGACAGGTTGACCTTGGGCGATCTCGAGGGCCGCCACGTCCTCGTCTCGCTGCACGAGGCGCACCGCTTGCGGGGCGACGGCCATCGTGCCCACAGCCTCCTCGTGACCCTCGTGCCCGACGTAGATGACGGTGTAGCCCTTCCGGGCCCGCACCTTCATCTCATGGTGCACCTTGGTGACGAGGGGGCAGCAGGCGTCGACGACTATCCGGTCCTCCTCGGCGGCACGGGACTCGACCTCTGGGGCAGAGCCGTGGGCCGAGAGCATCACCGGCTTGCCCGCGGGCACGTCTGAGACGTCATCGACGAACACGACGCCGAGCGCCTCGAACGCCTCGACCACGACCGCGTTGTGGACGATCTCGTGGTAGCAGTACACGGGAGGCTCGAACACGCGCACCATCCACGAAAGGGCCTTGATCGCCATCTCGACTCCGGCGCAGTATCCCCGCGGCTGCGCCAGCCGGATCTTTGCCACTCGCACCTGATCGAGGCTACCGGACGGTAGCCTCTGCATATGCCACTACCGCAGGTGGTGGCCGTGGCCGACCCGTCGCCGGCGTCGCGTGCCGGGCTCCTGCCGGGCGACGAGATCCGCTCGATGAACGGCCAGGTGCCCCGAGACGTCATCGAGTATCAGTTGATCGCGGACGAGCCCCTCGTCGAGCTCGAGCTCGCGCGCGGCGGCATCGAGGTCGTGGTCGCGATCGAGAAGCTCGCCGGCGAGCCGCTCGGCGTCGAAGTCTCCTCGGCGGTCTTCGACCGCGTGCAGACGTGCGACAACCACTGCGAGTTCTGCTTCATCTACCAGTTGCCAAAGGGCATGAGGCGCAGCTTGTACTTGAAGGACGACGACTACCGGTTGTCGTTCCTCTACGGGAATTTCACGACGCTCACGCGCTTCACCGAGGCCGACCTCGAGCGAGTCGTCGAGCAGCGTCTTTCACCGCTCTACGTCTCGATCCACGCGACCGATCCGGGCCTTCGCGCGAAGATGCTGCGCAACAAGAGGGGAGCGGTGAGCCTTCGGTGGCTGCGGCTCCTGCTCGATGCCGGGGTCGAGGTGCACGGTCAGGTCGTCGTCTGTCCCGGTGTGAACGACGGAGCGGCGCTCCACGGCACGCTCGCGGGCATCCTCGACCAGTATCCAGAGCTCGCCACCGCCGCCGTCGTGCCTCTCGGTGTCAGCAGGTACTCGGGCGAGGAGGCCATGCGGCCTCACACCCGGGAGGAGGCCGCCTGCGTGCTCGACGCGGTCGCGGAGTGGCAAGCGGTCTTTCTGGTGGCCCTCGGCCGCCGGGTGGTCTACGCATCGGACGAGTACTACCTGGTGGCCGGCCGGGACTTCCCGTCGGTCGAAGAGTACGACGGCTTCCCCCAGCACGAGAACGGGATAGGAATGGCCCGTTCTTTCGAGCTCGAGCTGTCGGGAGTCGGCAAGGGTGTGGGCGGGAGCAGGTCGGGTTTCTTCCAGTGGGTCGAAGGGGCACCGGCCGAGGGTTACCGCGCTCCTCGTTCCCAAGCCACGTCTGTGGCCGTCGCCCCGCAGAGACGCAGCGCTCCTGCCACGGTCATCACGGGCGAGTACGGGGCGATGGTGCTCCGGCCACTTCTCGACGCGGCCGGTTTCAACGATGTCGAGTTGCTCGTGGTGAAGAATCAGTTCTTCGGTGGGAACATCGCCGTGAGCGGCCTCATCACGGGTTCGGACGTCTCGCGCGTGCTGGCCGGCGCCCCTGAGAACCGGCGCTACCTGTTGCCGGACGTCTGCTTGTCGAAAGGCGTCTTCCTCGACGGGATGGGGTTGGGCGAGCTACCTCGAGCGGTCGAGGTGGTGCCGACCGATGGCGTCTCGCTACGGAAGGCCCTCGGGCGTCGGAGCGTCGCGCCATGAGCGATCGCCGTCCAGTCGTCGTGGTGGCCGGCCGGCCGAACGTCGGGAAGTCGACCCTCGTCAACCGCATCGCCGGAAAGCAGATCGCCATCGTGCAGGAGCAACCTGGCGTGACCCGCGACCGGTTGGAGCTTCCCTGCGAATGGGCCGGCTGCGAATTCCTCCTCATAGACACCGGCGGGGTGTTGGAGCGGGGCGACTCCCTCGAGGACAAGGTGAGCGAGCAGTCTCTCCGGGCCGTCAAGAGCGCCGACGTGGTGCTCTTCGTCCTCGATGCCACGACGGGTATCACCGGCGAGGACTCCGACGTCGCCATCCGACTGCGGCGGATGACCGATCGGGTCATCGTGGTGGCGAACAAGGTCGACTCCGAGCGCCGCGAGGTCGACGCATGGGAATTCGCCGGCCTCGGGCTCGGCGAGCCGGCGATGGTGAGCGCGCTGCACGGGCGGGGAATGGGAGATCTGCTGGACGACGTCGTCGCGCGCCTCGCCGAGGCCGACTCGGCCCGAAGCGACGGCCGCGCCGATGACAGCGAACCGGACGGGGAGGCGGGCGCGCCGGAGGAGGCCGCCAAGGCGACCGCCGTCGCCATCGTCGGGCGCCCGAACGTGGGCAAGTCCACGCTGTTCAACCGGCTTGTGGGCGAGGAGCGGTCCGTGGTTCACGACCTGCCGGGCACGACCCGCGACGCCATCGACACCTTGATCGAGACCGAGGCCGGCACCTTGCAGCTGGTCGACACGGCCGGCATGCGTCGCCGGGGCCGTTCGGGCGACGCGCCCGAGTACTACTCGCTCGTCCGCTCGCTTCGCGCCCTCGATCGGGCCGATGTCGCGCTGCTCGTCCTCGACGCGAGCGAAGGGGTGACCCACCAGGACCAACGGCTCGCCGAACGGGTGGACGCGTCCGGCAGCCCGATCGTCATCCTGCTCAACAAGTGGGATCTCCTCGATACCGAACGCCGCTTCGAGGTGAACGAGGAGGTGGCAGAGCGGCTGGCGTTTCTTGGCTATGCACCGGTCATCCGGATATCGGCTCGCTCCGGCCTCGGCGTGCACCGCCTGATTCCCATAATCGGCGAGTCCATCGCCGCCTACCACCGGCGGATCCCCACGGCTCGCCTCAATGAGGGCCTCCGGGCTGCCCAGAGCGCGCACCCGGCACCGGACGCTCGTATCCTCTACGCCGTGCAGGGCGCCGTCGACCCTCCGACTGTCACACTGTTCGCCACCCGGAGATTGCCGCCCACGTATCTGCGCTATCTGGAGCGGTTCCTCCGGGAGCGCTTCCAGCTCGGGCCCACACCCATCGACCTGCGGGTGCGGATCCGCTCCAGCCGATGAGCGATCGCCGCCGCGTTGCCGAGGCAACGGCGCGGGCGCTCGAGGGCAACTTCGCTACAGGCGGCGAGAAACTCCGCGCCCAACACAAACTCTTCGTCCGCGACCGCCTGGCGCTCCTCCTCGACAAGGGCTCCTTCGTGGAGGACGGCTTGCTCGCCAACACGAACGCCGCAGACCTGCCCGCCGACGGCGTCGTGACCGGCCAGGGCAGGATCGACGGACGGCCCGTCTGTGTGATGGCGAACGACCCGACGGTGAAAGCCGGCTCCTGGGGCGCCCGGACCGTCGAGAAGATCGTCCGGTTGACGGAGTTCGCCCTCGAGCACGAGCTTCCCGGTCTTCTACCTCGTCGACTCGGCCGGAGCCCGCATCACCGATCAGGTCCAACTGTTCCCAGGGCGGCGGGGAGCCGGGCGGATCTTCTACAACGAGGTCCGGCTGTCGGGCCGGGTCCCCCAGATCTGCTGCCTCTTCGGCCCGTCTGCCGCAGGCGGCGCCTACATCCCGGCCTTTTGCGACGTCGTGTTCATGGTCGAGGGCAACGCGTCTATGTACCTCGGCTCTCCTCGCATGGCCGAGATGGTCGTCGGCGAGCTGCACGGACCTCGAGGAGATGGGCGGCGCCCGGATGCACGCCACGGTCTCGGGTTGTGGCGACAACCTGTACCCAGACGACGAGAGTGCCATCGAGGCCGCCCGGGCCTACTTCTCTTACGTTCCCGGATCCTGGCGGGAGGTCGCGCCCTGGGAGGAGTCCTGTGCTCCTTCTCGCACGCTCGACGGCGAGACGATCCCCGACACCGCCAGTATCGGCTACGACGTCCACGCCGTCATCGACGGAATCGTGGACGCCGGCTCGTTCTTCGAGCTCAAGCCCCTCTTCGCCCCGGAGCTCGTGATCGGGTGGGCACGCCTCGACGGGCGCTCCATCGGCGTCGTGGCGAACAACCCCTTCGTCAAGGGCGGTGTGCTGTTCACCGATTCTGCTGACAAGGCGGCCCGCTTCATCTGGGGCGCGGACGCGTTCAATGTGCCGTTGCTGTTTCTTGCCGACGTGCCCGGGTTCATGATCGGGACCCAGGTCGAGCGGGAAGGGATCATCCGGCACGGAGCGAAGATGATCACCGCCGTCTCGGAGGCGACGGTCCCGAAGATCTCGGTGATCCTCCGCAAGGCGTACGGGGCGGGGCTGTACGCGATGGCCGGACCCGCCTTCGCGCCGGATGCCTGCATTGCGCTCCCCTCCGCCAAGATCGCCGTCATGGGGCCGGAGGCGGCCGTCAACGCCGTTTTCGCCAACCGGATCGCAGCGATCGAGGACGCGACCGAGCGCGAGGCCTTCGTGGCCGAGCGCCGCCGCGAGTACGAAGAGGACGTCGACTTGCTCCGGCTGTCGGCCGACCTCGTGGTTGATGCCGTGATCCAACCGGAGGAGCTGCGCACAGAGCTTGTGCGTCGCTTTGCGATGGCCGCATCGAAGAGCCGTTGGCTGACCGACCGGCGCCACGGCGTCCCTCCGGTGTGATGAGCGCGGCGGGGAGGGGCGAGGTTCCCGGTCCGGATCCTGACCCCGATGCTGATGAGGAGGAGGAGGCCGAGTCCCGCCAGGCCAAGGCCCCGTGGCACTTCAAGCTGATAGTCGTCGGGTCAGTCGGGTACCTGGGCTACCGGTTCTACCAGGGGATCAGCTGGTTGGCTCATCATCTGTGATTGGGCTCGACACTGTCGCCTAAGGTTACGCGTTCGCGGCGCAGGCACAGCCGGGGCCGCAGCCGCCGGTTGCTGGTACTGCTGCGGCCATGGCGCCCGAGCCCGCCCCCGCTGTCGCGAACACCGAGAGGACCCGCCTTGTGGCTGTGTGACCGTCGGGACAGGCCGGAGCCGGTGCGTCGGACTCTGCGGTAGAGCGCTTCTGCTCGAAGCGCGTATCGCACTCGCTGCATCGGAACTCGTAGATCGGCATCCGTACCCGTCTCCCTCAACTCACTTGACGGAGGTCCAAGTTAGTGCGGTCTAGGGCTCCACGGTGACCGTCGTGCCGGTGGAGTAGCCGTACTCGTAGTAGCCGGGGTCGTAGTTGACCATCGCCCGGTACTTGTCGGTCGCGCTCGGCGTGACCTTGAACGAGAACGTGCCGCTCGAGGACTCCTTGGTGGTCGAGACTTTGTACCAGAGCCCACCGGACAAGCGCTGCAGGGTGACCGTCTTCTTGTTGAGCACAGGCTTGACGGTCCCCTTGAGTGTCGTGCTGGACCCGGCGTGCACCTTCGAGCTCGTGAAGGAGGCCTTCACGAACTGCGAGTCGAGGATCGGCTGAGCGACCAAGGGCTTGTTGTCGGTCTCGTAGCAGATTCCCGCACCGATCTTGTCGAGAACTGGCACGAGACTCGGAAAGCCGCCGACAGTCGCGGCATAGACGGCGTAACCGGCCCAGTGGACACCGTTGTGGGTCCACTCCGAGTAGACGTCGTACGAGCCGCGGCTTACGAAGAAGACGTGAGTCGTGCCGCGGTCGTCGAGAACCGAGAAGTAGCCGTCATCGCCGCCGTTCGGCTCGGGGACCTTGTGAGCGCTCCCGAAGGACGTACCGTTGAAGAACCGCAGGTTCGCTCCGTGGGTGAGGGAGCCGCCTGGGTTGGTCAGAAGCGCATCATCGGAGATGCCGAAGACCGTCTCGTTGTGGATGGAGCCGACCTTCTTGTAGGACTTGCTCGAGTTGAAGTCCGTGCCCTTCTTGGCGTAATAGACAGTGGTACTAGTGCCGTTGTCACTGGCCACGAGAACGCCGTCCTTGTAGGTGGTGAGAGCGATGCCCTCGACGGTGGACTTGCCGGCGGTGGCAACCTCGTCTTCGACCTTGCTCGGATGAGGCGAGTACGCCTGCAGTTGAGTCCCGGCACCGTTGTTGTCGGGCGCCACGACGAACTTGCCGTCAGCGTACGTTCCGACCGTAATTCCGGGGATGTACCTGCCAGCCGGTATCTCGCTGCCGAAGGTCTTCCCGCCGTCGGTGCTGTTGAAGATCACGACGCCACCGAGCACGGGATTGGGGATGTAGCAGCAGTCGTAGAGGACGACCGACACGTCCGTCGCACCGGTGGCGAACACCTCGGCCGAGCCGTAGAAGGTGTCGGTGTTGCCGTGCCCGTGGTACGCGTGCAACGTTGCGGTTGACGCGCAGTCGCGGGCGCCAGGGTGAACGACACAGACGGTCGCCGTGCTACCGCTCTCCGAAGGAGACGCGAGCACGATGTTGCCATTGGCAAGAAGGGCGCCGGACCCCATGCCTCCGCCGGCCGCTCCCACCTTGAAAGGTGCGAGCTCTGGCTGCGGCTCGTTCTTCTGGCCGCCGCCCGCAAGGGCAGGGGTGGCGAAAGCGACCACGAGCACCACAGCGAGGACAGCGGCTCTCCCGGCAATCGACCGGAGCAGCTTTCCCGGATTGCGAGCGGCCGGAAGCGCTGTGGCATGCCTCGTGTTTGATCCTGCAAGCGTCGGTGACATGTGCTCTCGATTCAGTGGTGCTCAGGGGCACGCCCAACGGATGTCGGCGTGCCCGGCTGCTCGATGCCGAGGGGCATGGCCAAGACAATAGGGACTTCGCGACTGCTTGGCATCCTGGAAAGCATGTAGGTCCATTACCGGCGTGTGCACGGGCTGCTTGTCCGGCACCGAGATGCCCGCTCACTCGAGCCGCGTGCACCCGAGAGGAGACCCGCGACCAAGTGCGACTGACGTCAACGACCCACCAGCCCGAACGCCAGCTCGAGTCGCCGGGCCGATCGCTCCGAGCTCGATTCGCCCTTGAGCAGGACCCGGGTGACTATGCGCGGTGTTATAACAGTCAGCTCCCGGGACCGCCTGCTCGCGAGGGCCTAACCCGGAAGCCTCGCCGTTCGGCGGTCCAGTAGAGTCGCAGTTGCCACGGGCTGTGGCGCAGCTTGGTTAGCGCGCTTGACTGGGGGTCAAGAGGTCCCGGGTTCAAATCCCGGCAGCCCGACTCGCTGCGGTTGACCCCATTGGGTGCACCGCACCGGGCGATGCGGTCCGATCCAGCAGACATCAGCCGCCTCTCGCGAGCCGGCGGTGGAGGATGACCAGCATGGCGTAAGGATCCCCCTGCGGCGCCTCGGCGTTGAGGTACTCGTCGGCCTTGGCATACTCAGCGATCAGGTCGCGGATCCGGCCATGGAGTTCGTCGAGCTGGTCCGGTCGCAGGCGCATTGCCATGCAGGCGCGATCTCGCGCTTCGTCCTGACGAAGCGTTCGTCCTCTTCACCCCGAGCGGGGAACGAATCTGGACTCACGGCTGGGACCCGAAGTTCCCGGCTCCGGGCTACGACGAGACCGGACCCGGGAGGGTGTTCCTCGCCGATAGCGACAGCGGCGCGGTGATCTGGACGGTGGTGAGCTCGACACCGGCAGGTCCATCTCCTACGCCACGGTCAGGCCTGGCGAACGGTGCGGCGTCGTGAACGTCACCTGTCACCTGAAGGAGGGGGGACGACCGTCACAGTTGAATACGACCTCACGGCGCTCCAACCCGAGGTCAATGACGACCTGGACCGGTTTGCTCTCGGCTACACGCAGTTCCTCGCGCACTGGCGGGACTCAATCGCGCGCGCCCTCCGTGACCACGATTACCCCCTCACTCCCGATCGGGTACTTGACGAGACGGCGCGCCCCGCCAATCCATCCAGGCGCCGTGCGGATGGACGTACGCCAGCAGCTCACTGCGGCTCGAACCGCGGTCGAACATCACGGCGCCGAGGACGTCGCAGTCGAGCTGCTTGCCGTCGTTCTCCGCCTCGTCGGCGAATGCCGCCACGGTGCCGGCGCCCTCGGCGCTCAGCCAGGCGACGGGGCGGTCGTGAGAGGCCGATTCCAACAACGCGCAAAAACGCTCCCGGTCTTCAATCGAGAAGTAAGCGAACGCCCACGTCGTGGTGATGATCGCGACGGCGTCGTCCGGCAGCCCGGCGAGAACCAGGGGGAGGACGTCGTTGGCGTCGCCAGGCGTGACCTCCAGATGGTGCTGCTGAGCAAGCCGGATCGACGCGGCGGTGCGCTCGAGCCGACCAGTGTCGGGCCAGACACAGGCAAGGAGCCACAGCGCGTCGTCGGGCTCGGAAAGGTCGATGGGGGAGCGGTCGATCCCGACCCGGGCGACGATCTTGGGAAGCCGGTCCGCTATCGGCGGGTGGCCGTCGACGACCCGGCAGGCGATCACCACGGGCGAGTCGGCTGGCCCCGTCGCGCCGTGATCGCCATAGTCGAGCCGGAAGCTGTCGCACATGAGGTTGAGGCCAGCGCTCGTTCCGACGTCCACCAGCGCGAAGGGGCCGCCGAGCTCCAGGGCGAGCCATGTGAGGCCTGGGCCGATCAGCGCGCTGCGGCCGCACTCGTTGGTCTGGATCCTCCGAGTCGCGAGGAGGGTCGCCACGTCATCGCGACGGGCGCGGCACACGTCGAGGAAGAGCGGTGCCGGGTCTGCATCGGAGCGGCCGGCGTACACATCTGCTAGCGGATGCTCGTAGCCGTCGAGGAGCAGGTAGTGCACTGCCGCCAGCAGGGTCGGAGGCAGGTGGGCTGCCGGAGGCGCAGCCTGCACCATCTCGAGCAGCTCCGGCTCGTGAGCCACGGCACGAGCGATCTGCTCATAGAGCGGCGAGTACCCGGGGAATTGTGTCTCAGCGAACCATTGCCACAAGTGGGCGAGGTCGTCGGTCGGATCGCTCATCGCAGCAATCTTCGCAGCGTCAGCGGCACCTGGCGAGCGTGCCATACTGCGGAATCGTGGCCGGTTACAGCGGGACACCACTTGCGAAGAAGCTCGGGGTAAAAGAGGGGACGAGTCTGGTAGTGGTCAGCGGCCCTCCCGGTGTCATCACTGATGTACCGCCGCACGTAACGGTGAAGCACCAGGTCCGGGGCAAGGCCGATGTGGTGGTGGCGTTCCACACCGAGAGACGAGAGGCTCGAGCGGCGCATCGGCTCGCTCGGAGCCATGATCTTTCCCGATGGCGGACTGTGGATCGCCTGGCCGAAACGGGCTTCGGGCGTCGAGACCGACCTCTCGGACGAAGCCGTCCGCGAAGTCGCGCTCCCTCTAGGTCTGGTCGACAACAAGGTCTGTGCCATAGACGAGACCTGGTCCGGCTTACGCGTCGTGTGGCGCCGCGAGCGACGCTCCGAGCACGACCGGGCATGATGGTGCCATGGAGCGGCTCGGTCACCGTGCTCTCGACGTCTTCCAAACGTTGCTCGAGCGCGAGCCGTCCCTGTCGACCGTCCGGCTCAGCCTCATCGAGGCGGCCGAGTACCTGATCGAGTCATGGGAGGGTGGCGGGACCCTCTACCTCTGTGGAAACGGCGGAAGCCACGCCGATGCCTGTCACATCGCCGGCGAGCTAGTGAAGTCCTACGTCCTCGCCCGCCCGCTGGCAGACGGGCGGCGGGCGGCATTGGCCAAATTGCCAGGAGGAGAGGCGCTCGCCCGAGAGCTGCAAGCAGGTGTACGAGCGATCGCGCTCGGCGCGAACGGCTCCCTGACGAGCGCGATCGAGAATGACCTGCCGGCTCCGGGGCTGAATCTTGCTCAAGAGCTCAGCTCACTCGGTCGAGAAGGCGACGTGTTGCTGGCTATCAGCACGAGCGGCCAATCTCTGAACGTGGTCAATGCTGCGCTCGTCGCGCGCTCACTCAGGATGGCGGTTGTGGCACTCACCGGCTGGGCTCCGAGCGAGCTCGCCGACCTGGCGGACGTGACGATCGCGGCTCCGGGGGAGGGGAGCGATCGGATCCAGGAGTCTCACCGCCTGTGCTACCACGCCCTGTGCGAGGCGATCGAGGTCGAGCTCTTCGCCGCCTGAGCCGTCGGCGCAGGCCGCCTCCGTCAAGGCCCGGTCGGCCTCAAGGAGCCGGGGTCGAGCCGGAGAAGCGGACCGGCGCGGACGACGAAGTCCGCACGAGACCCTCGAGCTCCGCGACAGCGTGCTCCCCGAAGAGCGGGAAGGTCGCCGTAACCGAGACGGGATCGTGACCATGGGCGGTAACAGTGAGCTGTGCAGTCGCCGTCGAGCCGCCGATCGTGACCTCTCCAGAGACGGCTACGCCAGGCACGAGCTCGTCGCGGCTCAGATGTACCGTCACGTCGCCGACGGTGATCCGTCCGCCGTACAGACCGCTGTCCGGCGAGATTGAGAGGGCGAACGAGCGGTAAAACGAATCTCCGGCCGTGAGGACTCCAGCCACCGCCATGCGCATTGCCCAGGAGTGACCGCCGTTCCCGCTCACGTGACCGGGCAGGGGCACTTCGCCGAGCCGGGAAGGGTACGACCCGACCGACCGGATTCCGGGAACCCGTGAAGCGCACGACGCGTTCATGTGGTCGAGGTCGATGGGGTCGGCTACGAACTCCTGGATGATCGAGGAGGCACAGCCGTACAGGTCGCCCTCGCCGACAACATGTGTCTCGTTCGCGAACTCTACGAACCGGTGCCGCGCCCCGATCTGGTGCTCCACCGCCGCGACACCCGAGGGCGGGGTCCAAGTGTCGAATTCACCTCCGAGGATGAGGACGGGCATATGGGAAGGGAGGAGGGGCGGCCGCTTTGCCACCGGCGGCTGAGCGGACATAGGTACGGGCCAGTCGAGGCAGGCGGTGAAGTTCTCGGTGTTCTGGTCGACCGAGAGCCACTCCGAGACGGTGAAGGGCGCGAACGTCCGTGTCCCTACAGCGTCCTCCGCGACTCGTAGCTCGGCCTTTCGCCGCGAGAGCGAGGCCTTCGTCGAATAGAGCTGGGGGTAGTCGAGACACGAGACAGCCATGTACAAACCGACCGAGTAGGAGCCGACCCCCTGGTTGAAGTAGGCCTCGTCGAGGTTGAGGCGCTGCGCGTACAGCCGCAGCAACGGAGCCGCCTGACCGTCATCGAGCCACGCCCTCGCGGCGGCGTCCAAGCCCCGGTACACGAGCGGGTCTTCCGCCGCGTCGCTCACCAGGTTGAGGAGACCAACCACCCCCATCCTCACCCGTTCCGGAGAGCCGAAGGGGCCGGGGACGACCCCGGAGATCGCATGTGATCGGAGCGAGGCGGCCAGCGCCTCGATCCGCGGCCACGATCTGCCTCCTACGGCAGCACATGCCGTGCTCCGCCGGCAAGCAGTGTCGAAGGCGGCAGGCATCCCGTCGACCGACGAGCGGTACCACGGGTCGAGACCGAGTACCTGGTAGGTGGAGTCCAAGGTGAGGCTGCGTACGAGCGTCGGGAATCGCGAGGCGAAGACCTGAGCGAACCACGATCCGTACGAGTCCCCGTAGACGTCGACCTTGGACAGGCCGAGCCGCCGCACGACGGTCGCGAGATCGGCAGCGGCCGGGGCCGACGTGAACAGGTCAGACGCATGGACGTAGGTGCCCCCGCGGTACTTCCACAGCCGGTCGAGGCCGGCCCCGCACGCGCCGACTAGCTGTTGGAAGTGAGGCGTGTCCGTCGCTCCCTCGTAGCGCTGCAGCCGGGGGCAGCGAATGGGGGTCGAGCAGCCTGTGCCGCGCAGATCGACAGCGAGGAGGTTGTGGCGTGCCACGAGCCCCCCATACATAGCCAAGTAGCCGTCGGGAAGCACGGAACCGATCGTCGGGTAGCCGGGTCCCCCCTCGACGGGCAGCAGTGTGCCGAGCGCTTCCTCGCTCGCGTCCGTAGCGGGGTACCAGCGGAAACAGATCGAGATCGACGGGCTAGAAGGCGCGTGCCGATCGAGTGGCACACGGGTCGACCCGCAGTAGGCCGTCGGCCCGAACTCGCACCTCCGGAGCGAGAGCGAACCAACCTCGAGATGCAGCGGAGGTCCCGCGGTGGCAGCTGCCGCCGCGCCTGCTGAGGCCACACTCCCGCCACCGGCGACGACGACGCCAATAACGACGGCCGTCGACAGGACCGAGCGCGAGTCCGTGCAGTCTCACCGGTGTACTCATACCATGGAGCGCACAACGAAAGGAGAGCCCTCGATGCTGAAAGAGTTCAAGGCCTTCATCTTGCAGGGCAATGTGGTGATGCTGGCCGTCGCGGTCGTTATCGGCGTGGCATTCCAGGCCGTGATCAAAGCCATCGTCAGCGACATCCTCACACCTCTCCTCTCGATCCCAGGCAAAGCGAACTTCGAAACCCTGCACTTCACGATCCACGGCAGCACTTTCCTCTACGGTGACGTCCTCAACAGCGTCATCGCCTTCCTCGGCGTCGCCGCTGCCGTCTTCTTCGTCGTCGTGAAGCCCTACAACGCGGCCGCCGCTCGCAGGGCCAAGACAGAGGAGGCGACCACACGTGATTGCCCCGCGTGTCTCACCGAGGTCCCGCTGGCCGCGACCCGATGCTCCGCCTGTACGAGTCAACTTCCACCTGTGGCACCCGCCACCTAGCACTTGAGGCAGCCTCGGTTGACATAAGTCCTTGACACTGCCTCTCTCACCTGCTGCCATGTGCGGCAGGGAATTTCGAACGCCCGTTCAACGAGGGGGGTCGTAATGTCAGCGATCAGCGACACAGGGCCGGCCGGAGCTGCGGCGATGGACAAGGACGTGGCCGAGCTCCACAGGCTCGGCTACGCGGAGGAGCTCCGCCGCCGGATGGGCGGGTTCTCCAACTTCGCCGTCTCGTTCACGATCATTTCGGTGCTGTCAGGGGCCCTCACGCTCTACTTCTTCGGAATGCAGGAGGGCGGCCCTGTCGACATCGTCTGGGGCTGGATCCTCGTCGGGATCATGACGACGGTCGTCGGCCTAGGGATGGCGGAGATCGCCTCGGCGTACCCGACGGCGGGCGGCCTGTACTACTGGTCTGCGAAGCTCGCCAAGAACCAACCCGGCGCGTGGAGTTGGTTCACAGGCTGGTTCAACCTGCTCGGCCAGGTGGCCATCACGGCCGGGATCGACTATGGCTTCGCGTTCTTCTTCGCATCGTTCCTCAACATGACGGCGAACTACCCGACGACTGCCGGCTACATCCTCATCATCTACGGCGGGATCCTCGTAGTCCACGGCCTCCTCAACACCTTCGGTGTGCGCGTCGTGGCCCTTCTCTCGGACATCTCGGTCTGGTGGCATCTCATCGGCGTGGCGATCATCGCCGCCGTGCTCGCCTTCGTCCCGTCCCACCACGCGTCGGCGTCGTTCGTCTTCACGAAATTCGTCAACCTCTCGGGCTTCCACTCCGTGCTTTACGTCTTCTTCATCGGGCTGTTGATGGCGCAGTACACGTTCACCGGCTACGACGCCTCTGCTCACATGTCGGAGGAGACGAGGAACCCCGACTTCGCCGCTCCGAGGGGGATCGTGAATTCGATACTTGTCTCCCTCGTCGCCGGCTGGATACTCATCCTCGCCATCACGTCCGTCATCCCCACGAACTCGGTCGTCTACGGGAAGATCGCCATCCAGGAGTTCGCTCCCGTGCTCATCTGGACCAACGCCATCGGCCGTCATGGCGCTGAGCTCCTGCTCGTGATCGCGTTCATGGCGCAGGCCTATTGCGGCATGGCGTCGGTCACGGCCAACTCCCGCATGTTGTACGCCTTCAGCCGGGACGGCGCGGTGCCGGGCCACCGCTTCTGGCACCGGATCAACCCCCGGACGAGGACGCCGACGAATGGCATCTGGTTCTGCGTCGTGTTCGCCTTCATCCTCGCCGTCCCGTCGATGTGGAGCGGAGTCGCCTACGGTGCCGTCACGTCGATCGCCACGATCGGTCTCTACATCGCCTACGTGACGCCGACGCTGCTCCGCCGTCTCCAAGGAAAGAGCTGGGAGGGTGGTCGCTGGAGCCTCGGCAGGTGGAGCCCCTTCATCGGATGGCTCGGCGTCATCTGGGTCGTGATCATCGCGGTGCTCTTCATGCTGCCGGAGTTCAGCCCGATCAACCGCGACACGTTCAACTACGCCCCTATTGCTGTCGGCGTCGTCCTCTTGTACGCGGGCATCTACTGGCTCGTGTCGGCACGCAAGTGGTTCACTGGGCCGAAGCCCCAGGGTGACGAGGCTCAGCTCTCAGCGATCGAAGCAGAGTTCACGCACATCGAGCAGGAGCTTCGAGGAGGTCGATTGAGCTCGTCAAGGAGCCGCCTCAGCGTCAGCCAGCTGGAGGAGGCGGTCGAGGACGGTCTCGTCGACACCGTTCTCGTGGTCATCACGGACATGCAAGGGAGGTTGCAGGGCAAGCGGTGCGACGCCCGGTTCTTCCTTGACGAAGTGGCCGAGCATGCCACGGAGGGGTGCAGCTACCTCATGGCCGTCGACGTCGACATGAACACCGTCGACGGCTACGCCATGTCGTCGTGGGGGACCGGCTACGGCGACTTCGTGATGCAGCCGGACCTGTCGTCGCTTCGAATGATCCCGTGGCACGAGCGATCGGTGCTCTGCCACGCCGACCTGACCTGGGAGGACAAGCTTCCCGTCGAGCCCTCGCCCCGCCGGATACTGCAGCGCCAGAGCGCGCGCCTGGCCGAACGAGGATGGGTTGGCCTCGCCGGGACCGAGCTCGAATTCATCGTCTTCGAGGACCGCTACGAGGACGCCTGGCGACGCGGCTACCGGGACATGACCCCGGCGAACACCTACAACGTCGATTACTCGATCCTCGGCACCTCCCGGATTGAGCCTCTGCTCGGGCGGATCCGCCGCGACATGAGCGCAGCGGGTATGCCGGTCGAGTCCGTGAAGGGCGAGTGCAACCTCGGGCAGCACGAGGTGGCGTTCCGGTACGGGGAGCTCGTCCCGAAGTGCGACGAGCATGCGCTCTACAAGACCGGGGCGAAGGAGATTGCCGCCCAGGAGGGCTGCTCTCTCACCTTCATGGCCAAGTTCGACCAGCGCGAGGGCAACAGCTGCCACATCCACCTCTCGATCCGGGACACCGACGGCGAGCCGATCTTCGCCGGCGCCGGCCAGTACGGCATGTCGCCTCTGTTCGAGTCCTTCTTGGCGGGGATGCTGGCGACGCTGCCCGACTTCACGCTCTTGCTGGCTCCTAACATCAACAGTTACAAGAGGTTCGCCCCCGGCTCGTTCGCACCGACGGCGATCGCTTGGGGCCGTGATAACCGGACCTGCGCGTTCCGCCTCGTGGGGCACGGGTCGTCGCTCCGGGTCGAGTGCCGGGTGCCGGGCGGCGACGTCAACCCCTACCTCGCTGTCGCAGCGCTCGTGGCGGGCGGCCTCCACGGGGTCGACAACGATCTCCCGCTCGAGCCTGCTTTCGTGGGCAACGCTTATGCAGGAGATCATCCCAGGATCCCGACGACGCTCCGGGAGGCAGCCGAGCGTTTCGACAAGAGCGCAGTCACACGTGCGGCACTCGGCGACGAGGTCGTGGACCACTACATCAACATGGCCAGGGTCGAGCTGACAGCGTTCCAGGCGGCGGTGACCGACTGGGAGCGGTTCCGCTGCTTTGAGCGGCTCTGAGTGCCACCTCACCTGGAGAGTCGTCGGGACCTCGCGCGGTCTACTACAACAGTGTCGTGAGCCACGACGTCATCAGCCCGGTTGACGAGACGGTCATCACCTCCATCGAGCAGCTGGACGCCGACGCAGTCGACGAAGCGATCGAGAGGGCCGCGACGGCACAGCGCGAGTGGACAGCCGTCAGCCCTGGTGACCGCGCGCGCCTCCTCCGCCGGGCAGGAGAGGCAGTGGACGGAGCCCGAGAGGAGCTGGCGGCCATCGAGGTGCGCAACTCCGGGCACACGATCTCGAACGCTAGATGGGAGGCTGGAAACGTCCGTGACGTGCTGACTTACTTCGCCGGAGCTCCCGAGCGCCACTTCGGGCGCCAGATCCCGGTTCCTGGCGGCATCGACATCACGTTCCGTGAGCCGATCGGAGTCGTCGGGATCATCGTCCCTTGGAACTTCCCCATGCCGATCGCCTCGTGGGGATTCGCTCCAGCTCTCGCAGCCGGGAACGCCGTGGTGCTGAAGCCGGCCGAGCTCACGCCGCTGACCGCCATGCGCATCGCCGAGCTCTGCCACGAAGCTGGTATCCCCGAGGACGTCTTCCAGGTGCTGCCCGGGCGGGGGAGTGTCATCGGATGGCGCTTCGTGACCCACGAGAAGGTGGGGAAGATCTGCTTCACCGGCTCGACGGAGGTGGGCAAGCGCATCATGGCGGGCTGCGCCGAGCAAGTGAAACGGGTGACCCTGGAGCTTGGCGGCAAGAGCGCCAACATCGTATTTTCCGACGCCGACCTCGAGCGGGCGGCAGCCACCGCGCCATCGTCGGTGTTCGACAACGCTGGACAGGACTGCTGTGCACGCTCGAGGTTGCTCGTCGAGCGATCGGTCTACGACCACTTCCTCGAGCTCTTGGAGCCAGCCGTCAAGTCGTTCAGGGTGAAAGACCCGTCTGCCCAAGATGCCGAGATGGGGCCTCTCATCAGCTCGGAGCAAAGAGAGGTAGTCGCTTCCTTCGTGCCCGACGAGGCGCCGGTGGCGTTCCAGGGCTCGGTGCCAGACGGCCCCGGTTACTGGTTCCCGCCGACCGTTCTCGCGCCGATCGAGCCCAATGCACGGGCGGTGAGAGAAGAGATCTTCGGGCCGGTGCTGGCGGTCGTCCCATTCGACGACGAGGCCGACGCGATCCGCATGGCCAACGACACGCCCTATGGCCTGTCCGGGTCGATCTGGACCCGAGACGTCGGCCGGGCCTTCCGAGTCGCACGGGCGGTCGAGACCGGCACCCTCTCGGTCAACTCGCACTCCTCGGTCCGCTACTGGACCCCGTTCGGCGGGTTCAAGCAATCTGGTCTCGGACGCGAACTCGGCCCGGACGCGCTGGACGGGTTCAGCGAGGTGAAGAACGTGTTCATCGAGACAGGGGAGTGAGGATCGCTCATGGGACGGCTCGACGGGAAGGTGGCGGTGATCACGGGCGGCGCCAGCGGCATCGGCAAGGCGTCGGCGAGGCGCTTTGCAGCCGAGGGCGCTCATGTCGTGGTCGTCGACCTCGACGGGGAGCACGGTTCGGAGATCGCTTCGGAGGTGAGCGGGCTGTTCGTGCGGGCCGACGTCACGAGCGCGGCCGACGTCGAGGCCATGTACGAGGCGGCCATCGACCGATTCGGGGGCCTCGACGTCTGTTTCAACAATGCCGGCATATCGCCACCCGACGATGACTCCATCCTCACCACCGAGCTCGACGCATGGCGCCGGGTCCAAGAGGTCAACCTCACGAGCGTCTATCTCTGCTGCAAAGCCGGCATCGCGAGGCTGCTCGAGCACGGCGGTGGCAGCGTGATCAACACCGCCTCGTTCGTGGCCGTGCTCGGTGCCGCCACATCCCAGATCTCCTACACCGCATCGAAGGGCGGCGTCCTCTCCATGTCGCGAGAGCTCGGCGTGCAGTTCGCACGCAAGGGCGTGCGGGTGAACGCGCTCTGTCCCGGGCCGGTCAACACGCCGCTGCTCCAGGAACTGTTCGCCAAGGATCCCGAGCGCGCTGCCCGCAGGCTCGTTCACGTGCCGATGGGGCGTTTCGGCGAGCCGGAGGAGCTCGCGGCCGCGGCCGCATTCCTCGCCTCCGACGACGCCTCGTTCATCACCGCCTCGACGTTCATGGTCGACGGGGGCCTCCACGCCGCCTACGTCACCCCGCTCGACGGGGAGTAGCCAAGTGCCTGATCCGACATCACCTGAGCAGGCTCGGCGGCCGATCATCGGCATCACCTGCTATGAGGAAGTGGCCGCCTGGGGCAACTGGAAGACGGTCGCAGCGGTGCTACCGGTGAGCTACGTGCGTGCGATCGAGCGAGCCGGCGCTATTCCCGTGCTCCTCCCACCGCAGAACCTCTCGCCGCTTGAGGCAGCCGAGGTCATCGGCCGTCTCGACGGGCTGGTCGTGGCGGGCGGGAACGACGTACACCCGACCAGGTACGGTGCCGACAGTCATGAGCGAACTGTCGTCGCAGGTGGCGAGCGCGACGACCTTCAGCTCGTCACCATCGAGGCCGCTGTCGACGAGGGTGTCCCGACGCTCGCGATCTGTCGCGGCTTGCAGGTGCTCAACGTGTCGAGAGGCGGGACGCTCGAGCAGCATCTGCCCGACGTCGTCGGTCACGAGAGGCACTCGCCCACGCCGGGAGGCTTCGGGGAACACGACGTGCACGTGGAACCGGGGACGAAGCTCGCCTCGCTGCTCTCGTGGACGTCCGCGGCAGTCCCGGTCAACCATCACCAGGCCATCGGCGAGCTGGCCGCGGACTCGTCCCGAGCGCCTACGCCGACGACGGTGTCATCGAGGCGGTCGAGGACACCACCGTGCCCTTCCTCGTCGGGGTGCAGTGGCATCCCGAAGCGGGAGGGGACCCGGCACTCTTCGTCGCGCTCGTAGCTGCCGCACGCGAGCGCTCCGCCGCACGGGAAGGCCTCTCCTGAAGCTCCTCGTCGTCTCGCACTCCCGGGCAGGTCACACAGCCGAGCTAGCGTCGCTCGTCACCGCCGCAGCCGAGGAAGCAGCCTCGCCGGGGAGCGAGGTCGTGGTCCTTGACGCCTTTGCCGCCGATGCGGAGGACGTTCTCTCGGCCAACGGCGTGATCCTCGGCACGCCCGCACGGTTCGGCTACATGAGCGGCGCGATGAAGGACTTCCTCGAGCGGATCTACCACCCGTGCCTGGACAAGACCGTCGGGCTACCCTGGGCGCTGTTCGTGAAGGGGGACACAGACACCTCGGGCGCGGCGGCGAGCGTCGAGCGGATCGTGACGGCTCTCAAGTGGCGGAGAGTGCTGCCGATCCTGGAGGTCGTGGGCGCCATCACCCCTGAGTCGGCCGAGGCGGCCCAGGAGCTCGGGGGAGCGTTTGCGGCCGGGCTCGAGGCCGGGATCTTCTGACGAATATCCCGAGTCCGGAACCGTACACTTGTCACGTGAGCGCCCCCGGCGGACCTGTCAACACGGCGGAGCCGAGCGCTCCAGCGGGTGAGACCGAGGAGGGGCTCGATCGGATATGGACGATCCCGAACCTGCTCTCGGTCGGCCGTCTCGGACTACTCGGGGTCTTCTTGTGGCTCCTGTTCGGGGAGCACCAGCGGATCGCTGCTGTCATCGTGCTCGCAGTCGCCGGTGCGACGGACTTCGTCGACGGCTACGTCGCCAGGCGGTTCAACCAGGTGAGCACGCTCGGCAAGGTGCTCGACCCGACGGCTGACCGCATCGTGCTAGGGACTGGCGTGATCGCCATCGCGGTCTACGGCGCCGTGCCGGCGTGGCTCGCCGGCGTGGTGCTCGGCCGCGAGGTGCTCGTCTCGGCCGCCGTGCTCGCGCTCGCAGCTCTCGGTGCCCGGCGGATCGACGTCCTCTGGGCAGGCAAGGCAGGCACTTTCGGGCTGATGGTCTGTTTCCCGCTCTTCCTCCTCGCGCATGCGGGCTCGAGCTGGGCCCATGTGGTCAGCGACGTCACGTGGGTCCTCCTCGTCCCTGCCCTCGGCCTCAGCTTCGTGGCGGCGATCTCCTATGTCCCCCTCGCGCGCAAAGCGCTGGCGGAACGCCGCCTTGCGCCCTGCGAGCAAGCCGCCACACCGGGGGTGACGGCGACATGAAGGCCGTCATCATGGCGGGCGGCGAGGGGACGAGGCTGCGGCCGTTGACGGCAAACCAGCCGAAACCCATGCTCCCCATGGCGAACCGTCCCATGGCCGAGCACGTCGTCGAGCTGTTGAAACGTCATGGCTACGACGAGATCGTCTTCACGGTGGCATTTCTCGCGAGCACCGTCCGGACGTACTTCGGGGACGGCTCTGAGTTCGGGGTCACGTTCCACTACGCGACCGAGGAGACCCCTCTCGGCACGGCGGGATCAGTTCTGAACGCCCGCGAACAGCTCGACGAACGCTTCCTCGTCATCTCCGGCGACGTCCTGACCGACATCGACCTCACCGAGCTCGTCGATTACCACGAGCGACGGGGATCGGTCGCCACCCTCGCTCTCAAGGCGATGGAGAACCCTCTCGAGTTCGGCATCGTCATCACCGGCGAGGATGGCCGGATCGAGCGCTTCCTCGAGAAGCCCGGCTGGGGCGACGTCTTCTCGGACACCATCAACACGGGCATCTACGTCCTCGAACCCGAAGTCCTCGACTGGATCGCCGAAGGCCGGCCGGTCGACTTCTCGGGCGAGGTGTTCCCAGGCATGCTCGAGGCCGGCAGGCCGCTCTACGGCTTCGTGGCCGGCGGCTACTGGGAGGATGTCGGGACCCTCGACGCATACGTCCGGGCACACACCGACGTCCTCGACCGGAAGGTCGAAGTGGGAATCCCGGGCTTCCCACTTCGCGACGGCGTGTGGATCGGCGAGGGAGCAGAGATCCACCCGAGTGCGATCGTGCGGGGACCTGCAGTCATCGGCGACAACTGCCGGGTCGGGGCGGCAGCCGAGCTCGGCGCTCACACCGTCCTCGGCTCGAACGTCAGGATCGGGGAGAACACCGTGCTCGAGCGCACGGTCATACATGACAACAGCTATCTCGCGCCGGGCGTCACCGCGAGGGGAGCCGTGATCGCGCGTTCTTGCGACATCCGCCAGGGGGCTCACCTCGATGACGGCGTCGTGCTCGGGGACGGCTGTCGCGTCGGGCGCCACGCCGTCATCGGAGCCGGCGTGAAGGTGTACCCGAACAAGACCATCGAGCAGGGGGCAGTCGTGAACTCCTCGATCGTCTGGGAGACGCGTGGGTCGAGGAGCCTGTTCGGCCGCCTCGGCGTGAGCGGACTCGCCAACGTCGATCTGTCCCCGGAGCTCGCGATGCGGGTCGCCATGGCGTACGCCACGACCCTCCCGAAGGGCACGACGGTGACGACGTCGCGCGACTCGAGCCGGGCGGCCCGTGTGCTGAAGAGAGCGGTCATGGTCGGGATCACCGCCGCCGGCTGCAACGTGGACGATCTCGAGGCCGCCACCGTGCCGCTCACTCGCTTTCACGCCCGGTCGGGCGCGCTCAACGGCGGTGTGACCGTCCGTTTGGTGGCGGGGGACCCGCAGTCGGTGAGCTTGCGTTTCTTGGATGCGGAGGGCGTCGATCTCGACGAGCCCAGCCAACGCAAGGTGGAACGCCTCCATGACAGGGAGGAGTCCCGGCGTGTGCTCGCAGCAGAGATAGGCGACATCTACTTCCCCTCGCGGACGATCGAGATGTACACCGCACAGCTGATGGCCGGAGTCGATCTCGACACCATCCGGAAGGCGCGCTTCAAGCTCGTCCTCGACTACGCCTTCGGGACGACGAGCTTCGTCATGCCGAACGTGCTCGCCAAGCTCGGGAGCGACGTGCTCGTCATCAATCCCCACGTTTCCACGCCCGGCGTCCTCAGCTTCGACCGGGCGGTGCACGCCGCCCGGCTCGGCGAGCTCGTGAGGGCCTCGGGTGCGCACCTCGGGGCGATGTTCGAACCAGACGGCGAGCAGCTCACGCTCGTCGACGATCACGGCCAGGTCCTCTCCGACGAGCAGGCACTGTGCGCCATGGTCCGGATCGTGGTGGAGGACAACCCGAAGGGCGCAATCGCGGTCCCGGTCGACGCGCCTTCGAGAGGTGGCCCGGCTGACCGCGCTGTCGGCCACCGAGATCGTATGGACCAAGCTGGCGGGCTCGGAGCTGATGGCTGCCTCGAGCGGGCAGGGGATCATCTTTGCCGGGAACACCCAGGGCGGCTTCATCTTCCCGGAGTTCCTTCCCGCCTTCGACGCGGTCGCTTCGTTCGTGCACCTCCTCTCACTGCTCGCCACGAGCGGGCGGAAACTCTCCGAGGCCGTCCCTGCGCTGCGCGCGCCGGAGCTCGTGCGCCTGGAGGTGCCGACGCCGTTCGAGGCGAAGGGCTTGGTGATGCGCATGCTGCTCGAGCGTGCCTCGTCGCGCGAGGTAGTGCTGGTCGACGGGGTGAAGCTCGTCGACGATGATGGGTGGACTCTCGTCGTCCCCGATACTGAGGGGCCGGCGACGATCGTCACGGCTGAGGCCGATACAGCTGCTCGAGCCGAGGAGAGGGCGCGAGCCATGGCCGACCAGATTGCTTGGATCATCTCCGAGACGACCAACTGACCGAGCCGAAGCGGCGTACAGCGAACAGAAGGAGAGCGCGATGAACATCCCCGACGAGCTTCGCTACACGAGCGATCACGAGTGGGCCATGGCCGAGGGTGAGCGAGTGCGAGTTGGCATTACCGACTTCGCGCAGGACGCTCTCGGCGATGTCGTTTTCGTCGAGCTGCCGGCCCTCGGCGCGACGCTCGAGAAAGGCGGGCCACTAGGTGAGGTCGAATCGACCAAGTCGGTGTCGCAGATCTATGCACCAGTGAGCGGGACGGTCGTCGAGGTGAACGAGAGCCTCGCCGACGCTCCCGAACAGGTGAACGCCGAGCCGTACGGCTCGGGTTGGCTCGTCGTCATCGACCCCTCGGATCCGTCCGAGGTCGAGGGGTTGCTCGATGCTTCTGCCTATCGGGCTGCGACCGAGTAGCGGGCCGCGTCGTTCCGAGACCGACCGTGACGGTTGTGTTTCGTCGGTGGGTCCCGGGAGCGGACCCCTTTGGCAGCGAGTAGGTTTGATCGAGTGTTCTGCAACAACTGCGGCCACCGCAACCCGATCGACTCGAACTTCTGCTCCTCGTGCGGAAGCGCGCTCGTGCCCGGTGCCGACGCGACGGTCTCGTTCATGCCTGAGGAACCGCTCGACTCCGGAGAAGCTCGACGTGAACGTGCCGCTCTCGGAGATCCAGGCCGGGGCCGGCCTGCTCGTCGTGAAGCGTGGACCCGACGTCGGGACCAAGTACGTGCTTGGTCCCGAGGTCACGAGGGTCGGGCGCCACCCAGAGAGCGAGATCTTCCTCGACGACATCACCGTCTCGCGACGCCATGCCGAGTTCATTCGCGAGGGTGCCTCCTACGTCGTGAAGGACGTCGGATCGCTCAACGGCACCTACGTCAACCGCGAGCGCATAGACGAGGCCACCCTCGCCAGTGGGGACGAAGTCCAGATCGGGAAGTTCAAGCTCGTCTTCTTGTCAACTGGCCAGGTCTGAGACCAAGTGAGCGAGCGCTCCTACCTCTCAATTGGCGACGTCCTCGGCCTGCTCCGCGAGGAGTTCCCCGACATCACGATCTCGAAGATCCGATTCCTCGAGAGCCGCGGCCTGCTCGTCCCCGAGCGGACGCCGTCCGGCTACCGCAAGTTCTACGACCACGATGTCGAGCGGCTCCGGTGGATACTCCGCCAGCAACGGGAGCACTTCCTTCCCCTCAAGGTGATAAAAGGCCGGCTCGAAGGTGTCGAACCTGCGAGTCACCCCAAGTCGTTGTTCGATCCCGCTGAGCCGCCACCTGCCGAGCTGGTTACGCCGGCCCGCTCCGACCTGTCTGCTCGGCAGGCGTCCAACGGGATTACTCACCCCTCGACCGGAGGCCTCACCGGAGATCTCGCCGTGTCGTCCACGCGTATCGCGACCATGCAGCGCGGCGCTGAGGCGCCGGCAGGTGCCGAGCTAGCGGTCTTACGGGGGAGCGCCTCTGGCCGCGCCCAGAGCGGTGACCCAGCTGCGGCACGACACCACTTGTCAGGGCTGGGAGACGGCGGTGTGTCCGCCGGCTCGCCCGCTCCGAGCGCCGCCGGCCCGGACCCGGGCTCGGGGTCGGAGCACGGCTCGGACCTTTCACCGGACCCCGGCCCGGCACCGGTCGGGTCAGAGCCGCCCGCCGGCCAAAGGTCGGGCACCCCCCATGAGCACCCGCATGCCGGCCGCGCGACGCCAGGCGCTGGGCCAGAGGCCGAAGCCGAGACTCCTCCGTCGCCGAAAGAGACAGCGCCTGTGGCACAAGCCCGTCCTGCTCCCGCGACCGAAGGTGCCGGATCGGCCGGTGCAGCGCCGGCCGCAGAACCGGGCAAGGCGGCCCCGCCCGCCGCCTCTTCGGCTGGGCCGGGTCGCCAGGGAGAGCGCCCCCTCGCAGGCCGGGGAAAGGTCCTGCCAGGAGCGAACCTCACCGCCGGAGAGCTGGCGCAAACAAGCGGGCTGACCTTGGCGCAGGTCGAAGAGCTCGAATCCTTCGGGCTGATCGAAGGCCGTACGGTAGCGGGGGTTCACTGCTACGACGAGGAAGCCGTGCTCGTTGCCGGCCTTGCTTCGAGCTTCACCCGCTTTGGGATCGAGGCGCGGCACCTGAAGATCTTCAAACACGCCGCCGAGCGCCAGGCAGGGCTCTACGCCCAAGTCGTAATGCCGTTGCTTCGCCAACGGAATCCCGAGGCCCGCGCCCACGCCCAGGCGGATCTGCAAAGACTGGCCGAGCTCGGCACGTCCATTCAGACCTGTTTCACCCGAGCGTCCCTGCGCGACCTCACCGGCGGATGACCGAGCCCGGCGAGGCCGGGACGCGGGTGCTGTCCGGCGACGACCTCGCTTCGATCGTAGATCGCCTCGGCCGGGCCATCACTCGTGATCACCCGGACGGGCTCGTGCTCGTGGGCCTGTTGAAGGGAAGCGTCTGCCTCCTCGCAGACCTCGCCCGCCGCATCGAGGTTCCGTGTGCGGTCGACTTCCTCTGCCTGTCGCCCTATGGGGCCGGAGGCCAGCGTGTCCGCCTGTCGAAGGACCTCGACGAGGATGTCTCCGGGCGGGCCGTGGTCCTGGCGGTGGACATCGTCGATCGCGGGCTCACGGTCACATATGTCCATCGCCTCCTCACCGAGCGCGGCGCTCGGTCGGTCGACGTCTGCACGTTGCTCGATCGGCGCGCGAAGCGCCTGCTCCCCGTCGAGCTCCGCTATGTCGGCAAGGTCATCGGAGACGAATACGTCGTCGGGTACGGCCTTGATCTCGACGAGCGCTTCCGTAACCTCCCGGATTTGAAGATCATCGATCCGCAGGCGACGAGGCATGCCTCGGCCGCCAGCCTGCGGATGCTGTTTGAGCGATAAGTTGCAGGCATGGTCGAGGTTCGGCTGTCAGCGGTTCGAGTGGATCTGCAGTCGAGCACGCCGGTCGTGCTCTTGGAGGAGACCGAGGGTGCTCACAGGTCGCTGCCGATCTTCGTAGGCGCGCCGGAAGCGACCGCTATCGCCTTCGCTCTCCAGGGTGTCGAGCTCCCGCGGCCGATGACCCACGATCTCATGACCATGTTGCTCGAGACCCTCGGCGCCCGGCTCGAGCGGGTTGTCGTGACGGAACTGGTCGAGTCGACCTTCTTCGCCGAGCTTCACATCCGGGCAGGAGCCCAGGAGCACGCGATCTCGTGCCGTCCGTCGGACGCGATAGCGCTCGCGCTGCGGACCCACTCGCCCTTGTACGTCGCAGACGACTTGATGGATGCAGAGGGCTTGCTGATCGAACCGGACGAGGACGAGGCCGAGGACGGGGGCAACCCGGACGAGATCGTGGGGGAGTTCCGTGAATTCCTCGATCGCGTCCGACCCGAGGACTTCAGCGGTTGAACCTCAAGTCGAGGTTGACCTGGGCTTTCGTGATTGCGAGCTGTTCGCATGAGCGAAAGCGCAGGTCCCAACGTGCGATCGACGTTGACTGTTGGCCCTTGTCGCCGTAACCTAGTGACGCACGTGTAATTACGACGCTGTTGTCCGGGTCGCACTGATGAGCCGGCGGCAGCCGTGAGACCGGGGGGCTCGACATGTCAGGTGAGACCGGAGCACAGGGATACCGCGGTCCGCAGGTCTGCAAGATCGTCGGGATCACGTACCGCCAGCTCGACCACTGGGACCGGACCGGACTCATCAGCCCCTCCCTTGCCACGGCCCACGGTAGTGGCACGCAACGGCTCTACTCCTACCGCGACGTTGTCGTGCTCCGGATAATCAAGCAGCTGCTCGATGCGGGCGTGACGCTGCAGCGCGCCCGCCGGGCGATCGACTTCTTCCGGGACTCGGTCGGTGAGGACCTGGCTGCCGCGAGCCTCGTCATCGGTGCGTCGGACTCCGTGCTCGCCCGTGACGGCGAAGAGCTGCTCGATCTGCTCCGCGGCGGTCAGGGCGTCTTCAACGTCATCGGGCTGTCTGCTGTCGTGACCGACGTGGAGACCGGCATCCACGAGCTCGGTTATGACGCGGTCGATGCGGGAGCTGGGGGCGTTGCGGGCGCGATGGTTGATGCCGAGGACGGTGCGCCCGCCACCGCCGCGCCCTCGACGGGCGAGCGGGCGGCGCACGCTCGTTGACCGGGTTCGCTCACGACGCCGAGCGCTTCTTCGCCGAGCTCCTCGACAACTACGGGGTGGCTTGGGCGTACGAGCCGGTCGAATTCGTGCTCTCGTGGTCGGTCGACGGAGTCCCCACCTGCGGTTTCCGGCCGGATTTTTACCTGCCCGACCACGACTTGTTCGTTGAGCTGACCACCTTGCGCCAGGATCTCGTGACCGAGAAGAACCGGAAGGTGCGCCAGCTCGAGGCTCTTTACCCCAGTGTCAACGTCAAGATCCTCTATCGCCGCGACGTCGAGGACCTCTACGCAAAGTACCCATGGTCCTGCCCCATTAGATTGGCAGGGTGAACCCACGATCCAGCCCTTTGAGAGCCGAGCACGAGGCTCTCGGGGCAAGAATGGTCGACTTCGGCGGATGGGAGATGCCCCTGTCGTATCCGGCGGGCACGATCGCAGAGCACCTCGCTTGCCGCCGGAACGCTGCAGTGTTCGATGTGAGCCACCTCGGCACGGTACGCGTCGAAGGTCCGGACGCCTTCGATCACCTCCAGGCCGAGCTCTCGA
This sequence comes from uncultured Acidimicrobiaceae bacterium, assembly GCA_963801185.1. GTDB lineage: Bacteria > Actinomycetota > Acidimicrobiia > Acidimicrobiales > Bog-793 > Palsa-601. The sequence goes on from CAWDDW010000001.1 coordinate 304,033, forward strand.
ACGACCTGCGCAAGATCTCGCCCGGACGTGCCCAGTACACCCACCTCCTCAACGACTCCGGTGGCGTGCTCGACGACATCATCGTCTGGTGGGTGTCCGCCGATCGGTTCGACGTCATGCCGAACGCCTCGAACACCGAGCGCGTGCTCTCGCGGATCGGAGGGTCGGACGTGACCGCCCAACGCGCGATCGTGGCGATCCAGGGGCCGGCCGCCCGCGGGCTCGTAGAGACCGTGTCGCCCGAAGCGGCTGCCGTGCCTCACTTCGGGGTGGTCCCGTGGCGCTTCGGCGAGGTCGAGTGCCTGGCGGCTGGAACCGGCTACACCGGTGAGGACGGCGTCGAGTGTGCCGTCCCGGTAGCGGCGGCGCCCGCATTCTGGCGCGCGATCCTCGCGACCGGCGCGGAGCCCGCCGGACTCGGCGCGCGCGACACCCTCCGCCTCGAGGCCGGTCTGCCGCTCCACGGTCATGAGCTCGGGCCTGACATCACGCCGCTCGAGGCGGGGCTTGGTTGGGTGATCGGCTGGGACAAGGGCCCGTTCACCGGTCGCGACGCCCTCGACTCCATCCGCCAGGCCGGCGGCCCTGCCCGCAGGCTGGCGGGCCTCCTCACGGACCAGCGCCGACCGCCCCGAGAGGGCGATCTCGTACTGGCGCAGGGCCAACCGGTCGGAGCCGTGACAAGCGGCAACTTCTCTCCGGTGCTCGAACGGGGCATCGCACTCGCGTTCCTCCCCTCCTCGACTGCGAACGGCGAGACCGTCGAGATCGATCTTCGCGGCAAGCCGACTGCTGCAGACGTGGTGAAGCCGCCCTTCCACCGCCTGGACTTAGCACCGGGAGCAGCACGGCCTTGACCGCACCCTTCGTCCCGCACACCGGTGCCGAGATCGAGGAGATGCTCGCCTTCCTCGGCCTCAGCTCCCTCGACGACCTCTTCGCCACCGTGCCTGCCGCCATCCGCCTGGCGGGAGGCCTCGACCTTCCTCCCAGCCAGAGTGAGGCGGACTTGGTGGACCGCCTCGAAGAGCTGGGCGCGCGCAACCGCCCTGTCGGGCGCTCGCTCGTCTGCTTCGCGGGCGCAGGCGCGTACGACCACGAGGTGCCGGCCGTCGTCCGCGCGCTCGCCTCTCGATCCGAGTTCGTCACGGCCTACACCCCTTACCAACCAGAGGTCGCCCAGGGAGTGCTGCAGGCGATCTTCGAGTACCAGACGATGGTCGCCCGCCTCAGCGGGCTCGAGATCGCGAACGGTTCGCTGTACGACGGCGCCGCCGCCCTCCTCGAGGGCGTCAACCTCGCAGTCGTCGCGACCGGCAACCACAAGGTGCTGGTCTCGGACGGAGTCAACCCGCGTTGGAGGGCAGTCCTGTCGACGTTCGCGAAAGGCCCCGGTCACGAGATCGTCCCGATCCCGCTCTCAGCCGGCATCACCGACTTCGCCGCGAGCGAGCTGACCGGCACCCAACAGGCGGGCGCCGTCGTGGTCGCCTTCCCGAACTTCCTCGGTTGCCTTGACGACGTGGTGGCGGCAAGGGCGCTGGCGGACCGCACGGGCGCTCGCCTCGTCGTCTGTTTCGACCCGATCGCGTCTGGCCTCTTGAGGACTCCCGGCAGCCTCGGTGCCGACATCGTCGTGGGTGAGGGGCAGTCGCTCGGGGTGGCCCTCAGTTACGGCGGGCCATATCTCGGGCTGTTCGCCTGCCGTGCGAGCGACGTGAGGCGCCTCCCCGGCCGCCTCGTCGGCGAGACGGTGGACGCCGAGGACCGGCGCGGATACGTCACGACGCTCCGCGCGCGAGCAGGACATCCGGCGGGAGAAAGCCTCCTCGAACGTCTGCACCAACCAGACCCTCATGGCTGTCACTGCAGCCATCCAGCTCGGCTGGCTGGGCACGTCGGGACTGCGCGAAGTCGCCCTCCGATCTGCCCGGGCCGCTCGCTACGCGCGCGAGGCCCTGAGTCGCGATCGACGGGGTCGAGCCGGCTTCGAGCGCTCCCGTGCTGCGGGAATTCGCCCTCCGTCTGCCCCTCTCGCCCGAGGTGGCGATCGAGCGACTGGCGGAGGAGGGCTACCTCGCCGGCGTCGCGGTGAGGGAAGGGTACGAGGGAACCGACTTCGACGGCACCTTGCTCGTAGCAACCACAGAGCGCCGCACCCGGGCCGAGATCGACGGGTTCGCGGCGTGTATGGAAAAGGCGGTCCGATGAGCAGCGAGCCGACTCCGACGACGAGCGAGCAGACGAGCCACGCGGGCGACCCCGCCGCGGCGATGCCCGGCGGCAGGGCCCTGAGCGCTCCGCTCATGGGCCACGCAACCGAGCCCACGCTCTTCGAGATGTCGGTGAGCGGGCGGAAGGCGAGCTCTTTCCGGACGACGTCGCTCCCGCAGTGGAGCGCCGAGGAGCTCGTCCCGAGCGAGCTGCTCGCCGAGGGGCCGGTCCAGCTGGCGGAGGTTTCCGAACGCGACCTCGTGGGTCATTTCACCCGGCTCTCGCACCGCCAGTACTCAGTCGACCTCGGGGCCTACCCGCTCGGCTCCTGCACGATGAAGTACAACCCGAAGGTGTGCGACGAGGCGGCGGCCGCTGCCGCCTTCGCTCACGTGCATCCGGCCTCGCCGGCTTCCTGCACCCAGGGGTGGCTCGAGCTCCTCGTCGACCTCGAGGAGCAGCTCTGCCACATCACCGGCATGGTCGCCGCCACGCTCCAGCCCGCTGCGGGAGCGGCCGGGGAGCTGACGGGGCTGTTGTTGATGCGGCACTACCACGAGGCCAACGGGGAGGTCCGCAACCGGATCATCATCCCTGACGCTGCCCACGGTACGAACCCCGCCTCCGTCACCCTCTCGGGCTACGAGGTCACGACCGTCGGAACGAACGAGCGCGGCGGGGTCGACCTCGACTCGTTACGGGCCGTGCTCGACCGGGACGTGGCCGGCATCATGCTCACCAACCCGAACACGCTCGGGTTGTTCGAAGAGGACATCGTCGAGATCGCGGCGGCGGTCCACGACGTCGGGGGCCTGCTCTACTACGACGGCGCGAACCTGAACGCGATTCTCGGAGTGGTGCGGCCGGGCGACATGGGTTTCGACATCGTTCACCTCAATCTGCACAAAACCTTCGCTACACCACACGGCGGCGGGGGACCCGGTGCCGGGCCCGTGGCGGTGGACGAGCGCCTCGCCGCGTTCCTCCCTGGGCCCAGACCGGTCCGGAATGCCGACGGGACGTTCGGCTGGGCGACACCGGAACACTCCATCGGTCGCATCCACTCATGGCACGGGAACGCCCTCGTGCTGTTGCGGGCCTGGGCCTACCTCCGCTTGCATGGCGCCGACGGCCTTGTTCGCGTGGCGGAGATAGCGGTGCTGAACGCCAACTGGATCAAGGCCAGGCTGAGGGGGACCTACGACATTCCCTACGATCGACCGGTCATGCACGAGTGCGTCGTGTCGGCCGAGACCCTCGAGCACGAGACCGGGTTGCGAGCGTTGGACGTGGCAAAACGCCTCCTCGAACTCGGCTTCCACTCGCCGACGGTGTACTTCCCTCACATAGTGCACGAGGCGCTCATGATCGAACCGACGGAGACCGAGAGCCCTCAGACGCTCGCCGCGCTGGCGGACGCCTTGCTGCTCATCGCTCACGAGGCGCAAGAGGCCGGGAACGCCACGTCCGCTCAGGAAGCACCGCGGACCACGCCCGTCAGGCGGCTCGACGAGGCACGGGCGGCCCGCAAGTTGGTCGCGACCTACGACCAGCGTCCCTGACCCCGGTACGAGCGCGACGCTCGGAGCTGCTCGAGCCCGCGCGGAGGCCAAAGCCGGGTCGATCCCTTTCCCCGAGCTGACGAGAGCAGCGCGGCACCTGAGCGAGCAGTACCGGGAAGGGCGCCCGAACCCGCGGATGAGCGAGACCGACGTGATCGCCTACGCCATGACGCGCCTGCCGGCGACCGCTGCAGCCAGCCGGCAGGCACTCGGTGAGCTCGCGGTGCTGCAGGAGCACTTCTCGCCCGCGAGCCACCTCGACCTCGGCTCAGGCTGCGGCGCCGCCATTCTGGCGACACGTTCACTCTGGCCCGGTCTCGACGAACAGACCGGCATCGATCGGGACTCCGAGATGCTCTCTCTCGCAGCCGATCTCGCCCCGACGGGTACGCGTCTCGTCCACCGGGAGCTCGGGAGCTGGGCGGGCGACGCCGGAGCGGCCTCCTACGACCTCGTCACGGCTGCCTACGCCCTGGGCGAGCTGGACGAGGGCGAGTCCGACACAGTCGTGCTGGCGGCGTGGCGAGCCAGCCGTCTCGCCCTCGTGCTGATCGAGCCGGGGACGCCCCGCGGCTTCGAGAGCATCCGCCGATGGCGCTCGCTCGTGATCGACGCGGGGGAAGCGTGGTCGCACCATGCCCCCACGACAGCGAATGCCCGCTCCCGGCGGGCGACTGGTGTCACTTCGCGATTCGCGTCGAGCGCTCGGCTCTGCACCGCCGGCTGAAAGGCGGCTCTGCGGGCTTCGAGGACGAGCGATTCAGCTACGTGGCACTCACCCGTCCCCCACTCGCCACCCCCGGCGCTGCGGAGACGCGGCAGCGGCCGGCAGCTCGCGTCATCCGGCACCCCTGGCGGGCAAAGGGGCGGGTGGACCTGACGCTCTGCACCGAGGCGGGCATTCTCCAAGAAACTGTCCGCCGCAACGACGGCCGCTACCCGGCCGCCTCCCGCGCGCGTTGGGGGTCGCGGCTGTGAGCGCCGCCCACTTCTGAGGCTGCCGTAGTGCGCCTCAGTCGAGCAGGTCGGGCTGCTCTTTGACGATCCGCTGGTAGAGCGGCTGGAAGCTGAACCAGCCGGCGATGTGCGAGCCGACCTGAGTCTGCGTCAACGCGGCCATCTCCGGGCCGATCAGCTTCGGCTTGCCTGCGGCCTCGGCAAGCAGCTGGACCTGGCAGGACCGCTCCATGGTGATGAACCACCAAGCCGCCTCGTCGACGGTGTGCCCTACCGTCAGCAGCCCGTGGTTCTGGAGGATCACAGCCTTGTTCTCGCCAAGAGCATGCGCGATGCGCTTTCCTTCCTCGATGTCGAGGACGACGCCGGTGTAGTCGTCGAAGACGGCGTGGTCCTCGTAGAAGGCGCAGACGTCCTGGGTGATCGGGTCGAGCTTGCGGCCGAGGGTCGCGAACGCTCGCCCGAAGGTGCTGTGAGTGTGGGCTGCAGCTACCACGTCCGGCCGGGCGGCATGGACCTGGGAGTGGATCGCGAACGCCGCCTGGTTGAGAGGTTGATCGCTGCCGATCACCTCGCCCTCGTGATTGACGAGGATCAGGTCCGATACCTTGACGTGCCCGAAGTGCATGCCCCACGGATTGACCCAGAAGTGATCGGTCAGCTCCGGATCGCGAGCTGTGATGTGGCCGGCGACGCCCTCGTCGAAGCCGAAGCGGGAGAACAACCGGTAAGCCGCCGCCAGCTTCTGCTTGCGCTCGAGGCGCTCCTGTTCGAAGTCGAGCTTCTGCATGGGCAGCTGGGATGTGAAGCGGGTCAGCCATGGGATCCTCCTGCGCGGCGACGGACAGCGTGATCGCCTGCCAGGTTAATCGAGGTTGTCTCCCGGCCTTGCGACGATGAGGCCCTCTGGGGCCCAGGTAGCCTGTCTCCGTGCAGATGAAGTGGTGGTCGCGACGCGCGATCGGCCTGCATGTCGCCGTCGTCATCGTTGTCGCCGGTTGCATGGCGCTCGGCTGGTGGCAGCTCTCGAGGGCGATGAGCGGCAACACGCTCAGCTGGGTGTACACGTTCGAGTGGCCCTTCTTCGCCGCCTACGGCGTCTACATGTGGTGGAAGCTCCTGCACGAGCCCGTCGGGCTCCCACGAGACGCCACGGGCGCTGCGCACGAGGCTGCAACGGCGGACGTGGAACCGGTGAGCCTCGCCGATCGGGTCCAGGAGCTCGGCTTCGATCCCTACGATGACGAGGCGGATCCCGAGCTGGCGGCGTACAACCGGTATCTCGCCGGCTTGCACGCAGCCGATCAGCAGCGCTCGACCCGGGCGAGGCAAAGCGAGAGCGCCTCGTGACGCCATCGGTCGCTCAACTCAGCTCTCCCGGGATCGCTGGAGCCCTGATGCGCTACCGCGTGATGTCGTGGGTCGTCGGGGTGATGTTGCTCGTGCTTTGCGTCGCAGCCCTCCCGCTTCAGTACGTCGCGAACCGCCCTGCACTGGCGAACGTGGGATTCCCGATCCACGGGATCCTCTACATCATCTATCTCCTGACCGTCGCCGATCTCGGCCGCAGAGCACAGCTTCGCCTCGGCCAGCTCGTCGGGCTCGTCTGCGCAGGGTTCCTTCCGGGCCTGGCGTTCGTGATGGAACACCGCACGACCAAGCGCCTGACCGCGATGACGGCGGACACGCCCGCCGGCTGACCAAAGGGCGCTCGCGCGTCCGGCACTAAGGCCTAGCCGACAGAGCCGAAGACGTCCGCCAACTCAGCCGGCACCGCCGTGTCGAGCTGGTCGTAGCGACACGACGACGGCTCCCGGTCCGGTCGCCATCTGCGGAAGGTAGTGGCATGGCGGAACCGGTCGCGCTGCAAGTGGTCATAGGCGACCTCGCAGACGAGGTCCGGACGGAGTGGCTCGAACGAGAGGTCCTTTCCGGCATTCCAGCGGCTTTGTGCTCCGGGGACGCGCGAGGCCTGCGCCACAGCCGGCGAGCCGGTCGCCGCTTCGTCCGCGTCACCCGCACCCGCCCAGGGATGTCCCTCGAGACCCGGCAACCGGTAAGGCGCGAGCTCCTCGATCAGCTCCAGACGGCGGGCGTCGGTGAACGAGGACGTGACGCCTACGTGCTGGAGGCGGCCGGTGTCGTCGTAGAGCCCGAGCAGGAGCGAGCCGACGCGGCCTCCGGTCTTGTGCCAGCGGAAGCCCGCCACGACGCAATCCGCCGTGCGCTCGTGCTTCACCTTCGTCATGACCCGCTTGTCCTCCTGATAGACGAGCCCGCCGCTCTTCGCGACGACGCCGTCGAGCCCGGCACCCTCGAAGCGCGAGAACCAGTCCCGTGCGGTGTCAACGTCTCGGGTCGCGGGCGTCAGGTGGACCGGGGCTCCCACCGTCGCCAGTGCGGCAACGAGCCGCTGGCGCCGATCGGAAAAGGGCATGGCTCGGAGGTCCTCGTCTCCGATGGCGAGCAGGTCGAAGGCTACGAAAGAGGCCGGTGTCTCGGTCGCCAGGCGACGGACCCGTGACTCGGCGGGGTGGATGCGCTGGAGCAGGGCATCGAAGTCGAGCCCCGAAGGCCCGGCGATGACGATCTCCCCGTCCATGACGCACCGGGGCGGGACCCGCGCCAGCAGCTCGGCGACTAGCTCGGGGAAGTAGCGCGTGAGCGGCCGCTCGTTGCGGCTCCCGAGCTCGATCTCGTCGCCGTCCCGGAACACGATGCAGCGGAACCCGTCCCACTTCGGCTCGTAGAAGAGGTCCTCGCCTTCGGGCAGGGACTTCGCGGCCTTCGCGAGCATCGGCGAGACCGGCGGGTTGACGGGGAGATCCATCGGCGCGCTCGGCCTCAGTCGTGCCGCGCCAGAAACGACTCGACCGCTTGCAGGTAGTCCTGTGGCTCCTCCCACATCGACAGGTGGGATGACTCCGGCAGCAACACCTGCTCCGCATCACGCAACCCGGCCATCAGCGACACCTGCAGGGCCGGGGTCGCCTCGTCGTACCGGCCGGAGAGGACGAGGGCGGGCACGTCTATCTCGCCCAGGCGATCGAGGACCTGCCAGTCCTTGAACGAGCCGACGACGTGGAACTCCGAAGGGCCGTTCGTCGTGTGGTACACCGTCGGGTCGGTCTCGAGAGCCGCGAACGACACGGTCACGTCGTCCGGCCATGGCTGTGGTAGCCGGCAAACGTGGCGCTCGTAGAAGACCATGCAAGCCTGCATGTATTCCGGGTCGTCCGTCGTACCAGCCTCTTCGTGGCGCCTCAGGATGTCCTCGACTTCCGCAGGCAGCTCGGCCCGCAGCTTGTTGACTTCGACGAGGAAGTCCGGGAACGAGGCAGCGGTGTTCGAGAGCACGACAGATCGGAGACCTCCGGGGTGAGTGAGGGCGTGCTCTTGGGCGAGGAAGCCGCCCCAACTCTGGCCGAGCACGTGGTACCGGTCGCCCACTCCAAGGTGGTGGATCAAGTTGGCGAGCTCGCGGACGAACAGCTCGACGGTCCAGAATTCGGCGCCCCGCTCGGGGAGGTGGGTCGAGCGGCCGTTCCCGAGCTGGTCGTAGAAGACGACGGCCCGGCCGCGGTGCGCCAGATCCGCCAGCGGGAGGAGGTAGTCATGGGTCGCCCCCGGTCCGCCGTGCAAGCAGACGAGAGGCGCCTTGCCCTCTGCGCCGCGGGCAGCCTCCAGGTCACCGAAGACGCCGTACCACGTGTGGAACCCGGCGAACTCGGCCTCACCTTCGGTCGTATAACGGCTATCTGGCATGCGCTGTGATCCTTTCTCAGGCTCGCCGCCGGTGAACGAGGTGCACCCGTGCCTGGTCGCGAGGGCGGACGACCATGCGGTCGATGTCGACGTGTGGTGGTCGCGTAACGACGAACGCCACGCACTCTGCGATGTCCCCGGCAGTGAGTGGCGTGAGTCCCTCGTAGACAGCGGCGGCTCGCTCGGTGTCTCCTCCGAATCGAACGAGCGAGAACTCCGTCTCGACCATCCCGGGGTCGATCTCCGAGACCCGGACCGGCTGGCCGAGCGTCTCCATGCGCAATACGTCGGTGAGCGCACGCAGGGCGTGCTTGGCGGCGTTGTACCCGGCCCCACCGGCGTACGGCTCGAAGGCAGCGACCGAGCCGACGTTGACGACCGTCGCGTTGCCCGAGGCGATGAGCAGCGGCAGGAGTGCCTTTGTCATACGCATCGTTCCCATCACGTTCGACTCGTACATCGTGAGCCACTTCGCCTCGTCGGCCTCCTCGATGCGCTCCGCGCCAAGCGCTCCGCCGGCGTTGTTGACGAGGACCTCGCAGTGGTCGATGTCGGCGCAGAAGGCCGCGACGCTCTCGGGCTCGGAGACGTCCAGCCTCATCGCCCGGACGCCGGCTCCCAGCTCGTCGGCGAGTGCCTCGAGCCGGTCCGCCCGCCGCGCGCCGAGCACGAGGTCGTAGCCGTGCCGCGCGAGCGCTCTCGCGGTGGCCGCTCCGATCCCGCTCGAGGCCCCCGTGATGACGGCCACGGGAGGCCTGTTCGGGGGAGCGCCGGCCGAATGGGAGGAAGGGGAGGAACCGGGGCCGGCGCCGGAGGTGGGCATCGGGGTGACGTTACCCGGCTCGCCACCGTGCGAGCCTCAGAGGCCGAGAACGGCTCGCGTGATCCTGTCCTTCAGCATCGAGGGCGTGAACGGCATCACCGCGGCGAGCAGGCGCGCGTCCGAGCCGACGAGGTAGCGAGTCCGCGGAATGCGCGACTCGAGAGCGCCGGCGATCACCCGGGCACAGGTGGCGGGATCGCCGAGCCACGGATTGGCGATCTCGATCGCGCGCTGGGTCCTCCGGTAGGCGGTGGAGTAGCGCTCGCTCGGGCTGGCGATGCCCTGCTCCTCCCAGATGTCTGTCCGGAAGCCACCGGGCTCGACGAGGATCACCTGGATGCCGTCGGAGGCCACCTCGACGCGCAGCGCATCGGTCAGGCCCTCGAGGGCGTGCTTGGTGGCCTGGTACCAGCCTGAGAGCGGTGTCGTGGTGCGCCCGTAGATGGAAGAGACGTTCACGATGCGCCCCCCGCCTGCAGCTCGGAGGTGAGGCAACGCGAGGCGGCAGAGCCGTGCTGGCGCGAGCACCATGGTCTCGAGGATCTTGCGGGCTTCGTCGTCGGAGGTGTCCTCGACCGCACCGGTCAGGCCGTACCCCGCGTTGTTGACGAGCGCGTGCAGGGCGCCGTGACACTCCACCACCTCGGCGATCGCCTTCTCACACCCGTCGGCGTCCGTCACGTCCAACCTCACCGGATGAACGGTCACGCGGGCTTGCTCGGCAGCGTCCCGCAACGTGGCGAGCTTGAGCTCCGAGCGGTAGGTCGCAATCGACACCCACCCGCGTCGGGCCAGCTCGAGGGCCGTCTCGAGGCCGATTCCGGAGGTCGCGCCGGTCGTGACGACCACACGACCCGGGGACTTTCCTGTCCGGTTCTGCTCCGATTCGGCTGCCATCACATCCCAACGTAGAGGAGACTCCTGGCACACCGGGCCGTTCTCGCGGCAGGATCACATGCACGACCGCCAAATCGCCGCAGCCGAGGCGCCCACGAGAGGAGGAACGAGACCGATGAACAGGATGGACGAGTTGCTCTCGGACCTCTCGGCCGAGCACGAGTCGCTCGACGCGGCACTCGCCGGGCTGAGCGAGGAGGAGTGGGCGGCGCCCACCCCGGCGGACGGCTGGCAGGTCCGCGACCAGATCAGCCACCTTGCGTACTTCGACACCACAGCGGCTCTCGCGCTAGTCGCGCCGGAGCGTTTCGATGAGCACAAGAAGGCCCTGCTTGCCGGCGAAGCGGGAACCGCACCCGACGTGGCGCTCGGTCGCTCGGTCACCGGCCCGCGACTGCTTGCCGACTGGCGGACCGGCAGACGCGACCTGCTCGATGCGGCCCGTGCCGCCGACCCGGACCGGAGGGTGCCGTGGTACGGCCCGGAGATGAGCCTTGCCAGCTTCGTCACCGCCCGGCTGATGGAGACCTGGGCCCACGGACAAGATGCGCGCGATGCGCTGTCACTGCCTGCAAGCGTCAGCGACAGACTCCGTAACGTCTGCCACATCGGCGTGTCGGCGCGGCGCTACACCTATCTCGTCCACGGGCTCGAGGACCCGGGCACTCCGGTGATGGTGCGGGCCGCCGCGCCGAACGGCGGGACCTGGACCTGGGGCCCGAGCGACGCAAGCGAGGAGATCACCGGGAGCGCGCTCGGCCTCGCGCTCGTCTTCACCCAGCGCCGGCATCCGGACGACACCGACGTGAAGGCGTCCGGTGCGACAGCTGCGCAGTGGCTCTCGATCGCCCAGGCGTTCGCCGGGCCTGCAGGTACCGGTCGTCAGCCAGGGCTCGGGATGCCCGCCTCGGAGCCAGCGCCACCGGCCTCCGAGCCGGACACCTGAGGAGAGGCTGATGCCAGTCCTTCGCTCCTCCCTCGATACGGCCTCAGCGGAGTTCCGTGCCAACGCCGAGGCGATGCGCGAGATGCTCGAGGAGGTCGGCCGCCTGCTCGCCGAGGCGGCGGCAGGCGGGGGAGAGGCCTCGACGGCACGCTTGCGCGGCCGGAACAAGCTGCCTGTCCGCGAGCGCGTCTCGCTGCTGCTCGACCCGGACTCGCCCTGGCTCGAGCTGTCCGCCCTGGCGGGGGTGCAGACCAACTACTCGGTCGGAGGGGGGCTCCTGCTCGGAATCGGAGTAGTCGAGGGCACCGAGTGTGTCGTGCTCGGGAACGATCCCACGGTCCTCGGCGGTGCCATGACGGCGGTCGCCTACCGGAAGATCGAACGCGGCCTCGAAGTCGCCCGGGAGAACCGCCTGCCGTACCTGCAGTTCGTCGAGTCTGCCGGAGGGGATCTCCGCGGCGGGGGCGGCGGCCGCACCGATCCGGAGGAAGAGTTGCGCCGCAACATGGGTCACTTCTCCGAGACCGGCAGCATCTTCCATGACATCACCGAGCTCTCGGGGCTGAAGATCCCGACCATCTCCGTCGTCTTCGGGAGCTCGACGGCCGGCGGCGCCTACCAGCCCGGTCTGTCGGACTACAACATCTTCGTCAAGAACGGCGCCAAGGTCTTCCTCGGGGGACCTCCGCTCGTGAAGATGGCGACCGGCGAGGACTCCGATGACGAGGAGCTCGGCGGCGCCACGATGCACGCAACGGTTAGCGGCCTCGCCGACTATCTCGCCGAAGACGAGCACGAGGCCATCCGGATGGCCCGCGACGCGGTCGCCCACCTGCACTGGCGAAAGCTCGGCCCGGGTCCGACCGAGCCGCCCGACGATCCCTTGCACGATCCGGAGGAGTTGCTCGGCCTCGTCTCGCCCGATCTCCGGGCGCCGCTCGACGTCCGCGAGGTGATCGGGCGAGTCGTCGACGGCAGCAGGTTCGAGGAGTTCAAGCCGCGCTACGGCGAGACGCTCGTCTGCGGGTGGTCCTCGATCCACGGCTTTCCTGTCGGGATCCTCGGGAACAACGGCGTCCTCTTCTCCGACTCCTCACAGAAGGCGGCTCAGTTCATCCAGCTTTGCAACCAGATCGACACGCCGCTCCTGTTCCTCCAGAACATCACGGGCTACATGGTGGGGCGGGAGTACGAGCGCGGTGGGATCGTGAAGCACGGCAGCCAGATGATCAACGCCCTCTCCAACTCGACGGTCCCACATGTCACGGTGATCCTCGGCGCCAGCTACGGCGCCGGCAACTACGGCATGGGCGGTCGGGCCTTCGACACGCGTTTCGTCTTCTTGTGGCCGTCGGCCAAGATCGCGGTCATGGGCCCGAAGCAGATGGCGGGCGTCATGTCGCTTGTCCGCCGGGGCCAGGCCGCCCGCAAGGGTGAGGAGGTCGACGAGGAGGCCGAGCAGCTGCGAAGCCAGTTCGTCGAACAGATGGCCGAGCGGCAGTCGCTCGCCCTGTACGCGACCGGCAGGGTCGTCGACGACGGCGTCATCGACCCCCGTGACACCCGCCACGTGGTCGGAATGGCGCTGTCGGCCTGTCACTCCAACGCTGTGAAGGGCGCAGGCGGCTTCGGGGTCTTCCGGTTGTGAGGAACGCCTGATGCCCCGCATCCGCCGCCTGCTCGTCGCCAATCGCGGCGAGATCGCCCGCCGGGTCATCCGGACCGCCCACGAGATGGGAATCGAGACTGTCGCCGTGTACGCCGAGGGCGACGCCGGCGCACCCTTCGTGACAGAGGCCGGGACGGCGGTCGCCCTCACCGGACGGACCGCTGCCGCGACCTACCTGAACCAGGAGGCACTCCTGTCGGCCGCCCGGCGCACTCGTGCCGACGCCGTCCATCCCGGCTACGGCTTTTTGTCAGAGAACGCCGGGTTCGCGCGGGCAGTGCGCCATGCCGGGCTTGTGTTCGTCGGCCCGCCTGCCGACGCGATCGACGCCCTCGGCGACAAACTCCAGGCGAAGCGCCAGATGTTCGCGGCAGGCGTCCCCATTCTCGAGTCCATCGAGCTGGCTGCCGGCGCGGACCCGCACGCCGCGCTCGGGGGCCTCCCGTACCCGGTCATCGTCAAGGCGGCCGCCGGCGGCGGCGGAAAGGGGATGCGGATAGTCCGCAGCGGCGCCGAGCTGAGCGACGCGCTTGCGGCGGCCGGGAGAGAGGCCCGGTCATCGTTCGGGGACGAGCGCGTCTTCGTCGAGCCCTACCTCGAACGCGCGAGGCACGTCGAGATCCAGGTATTGGGCGATTCGGCGGGCAATCTCATCCACTGCTTCGAGCGCGAGTGCTCGATACAGCGCCGTCATCAGAAGATCATCGAGGAGGCGCCCTCCACGGCGGTCACCGCCGACCTCCGCGAGGAGATGGGCCTGGCCGCACTGCGAGCGGCCCGTGCGGTGGGCTACGAGAGCGCCGGCACCGTCGAGTTCCTGCTCGCCGACGACGGGCGCTACTTCTTCCTCGAAGTGAACACGCGCCTGCAGGTGGAACATCCCGTGACCGAGGCAATCACCGGGCTCGACCTCGTACGCGAGCAGCTTCTCGCAGCCGAGGGCGCGACCCTGTCGGTCTCCCAGGAAGACCTCCGGATCAGTGGCCACGCCATCGAGGCCCGCCTCTACGCGGAAGACCCGGCGAAGGGGTTCCTGCCCGCCGCCGGACGCGTCGAGGTGTGGCGGGAGGCGGGAGATCCCGGCGTCCGCTACGACTCGGGCGTCGAGACCGGGAGCGTCGTGGGAGTCGAGTTCGATCCGATGCTCGCGAAGGTGATCTCCCATGCGCCGACGCGGCGCGAGGCGGCCGCCCGACTCGCCCTTGCCCTCGACCGGACCTCGGTTCACGGCGTCGTCACGAACAAGGACTTCCTCGTCTCGGTGCTCAGGGACGAGGTCTTCCTCGCAGGCGAGGCGACGACGTCGTACCTCGAGGAGCGGAGCATCCCTCCCCGTATAGATACGGGCCTCGAAGGGCTGTGGGTGGCGGCGCTCGCCGCCGCGCTCTCCTCCGAGCAGGACAACCGCGACAAAGCGCGTGTGCTGCATTCGTTGCCGAGCGGCTGGCGCATGAGCGTGATGCCCCCCGAGCAGCGCCGCTACCGCTTGAGCTCAGGTGAGCTAGCGGTCGAGTACCGCCGCCTTAGATCGGGCGAGTTCGAGGCCCTCGTACGCACCGACGGCGATCCGCCGGGGCTCAGCGAGCACACCGTCACACGGCACGGAGGCTCTCCCGAGGCACCCGATCTCGCGATCGACGGGCTCCGCCCCCGCCTGAGGGTCGATCGCGCCGGAGCGACCATCTGGGTCGACTTCGACACGGGAGGGACGGTGGAGCTGACCGAGCTCCCCCGGTTCCCAGAGCGCGAACAGGCGGTCAGCACAGGAGCGCTGGTCGCGCCGATGCCCGGCACCGTCCTCTCGGTGCACGCGGAAACTGGCGAGGACGTCGCAGCCGGTCAGCTCCTCGTCATCGTCGAGGCGATGAAGATGGAGCACCGCATCACAGCGCCGGTCGCCGGCCGGATCCGCGAGCTGCGCGCCAGCACCGGGAGCCAGGTCGCCACTGGCGACCTTCTTGTGGCGCTAGACCCGGTCGACGCGGTCGACGCGGTTGATGCGGAAGGGGAGGCCTGAGTGGGAGCGTTGCGGGTCGCGAACTGCAGTGGTTTCTATGGGGACCGCCTCTCGGCCGCCGAGGAGATGGTGAACGGCGGTCCGATCGACGTCCTGACCGGCGACTGGCTGGCCGAGCTCACGATGCTGATCCTCGCGAAGAACCGCTTGAAGGACCCTGCCGCCGGTTACGCCCGATCCTTCCTGACCCAGATGGAGCAGGTGATGGGGGCCTGCCTGGAGCGCTCGATCAAGGTGGTGTCGAATGCCGGCGGGCTCAGCCCGGCACGGTTGGCCGAGCGCGTGGAGGAGGTCGCCGATCGTCTCGGGCTCTCGCCGTCAGTGGCCTATGTGGAAGGCGACGACCTGCTCGGGAGGCTCGCCGAGTTGCAGGCGGCTGGTCACGACTTCGCCAACCTCGACACCGGTGAGCCGCTCGGCGATCGTTCGATGCTGACGGCTAACGCCTACCTCGGCGGCTTCGGCATCGCCGAAGCGCTGGGCCGCGGTGCCGACATCGTCGTGACAGGACGGGTGACCGACGCGGCACTGGCCGTCGGGCCCGCCGCCTGGCACCACCGTTGGTCGAGGACGGACTTCGACTCCCTCGCCGGGGCCGTGGTGGCCGGGCACATCATCGAGTGCGGCACCCAGGCCACCGGCGGCAACTTCGCCTTCTTCGACGAGGTGCCCGGCGCCGAGCACCTCGGCTTCCCGATCGCCGAGGTGGAGGCCGACGGCTCTTCGGTCATCACCAAGCACCCCGGCCACGGCGGGCTCGTCTCGGTCGAGACGGTAACTGCCCAGCTGCTCTATGAGATCGCCAGTGCGCGCTACGCGAACCCTGACGTCACTGCGCGGTTCGACTCCATCCGCCTGGCGGCCGAAGGCCCCGACCGCGTACGGGTGTCCGGCGTCAGGGGCGAGCCGCCGCCTCCGACCACGAAGATCGCCATGAACTACGTCGGCGGATACCGCACGACGCTCAACATGATGATCACAGGCCTCGATGTCGAGGAGAAGGCCTCGATGTTCGAGCGGGCCTTGTGGGCGTCGGTTCCCGGCGGCAAGGGGGCCTTCGGGTCGGTGGAGGTCCAGCTTCTCCGCACTGATCAAGCCGACCCCCCGAGCAACGAGGCGGCCGTCGCGCAACTGCGGATCACGGTGAAGGACGCCGATGAGCGCAAAGTGGGCCGGGCCTTCGGCTCCAAGGTGACCGAGCTCGCCCTGGCGAGCTACCCGGGTCTGTTCGGCGGAGGCAGCCAGACCCAGGCCTACGGTGTCTACTGGCCTGCCACGATCCCCTCGGACCTCGTCTGGCAGGAGGTCGTCTTGAAGGGCGAGCGCCATCTGGTCGAGGCCGTTGACCTGACGGGGTGCGAGGTTGACGACCAATCGGTCTCAGGCCCGCTCGCGTGCGATTCGCCGACGGACGCGGCGGTCGGCCCGCTGCCGCTCGGGAGGATCATGGGTGCCCGGTCGGGCGACAAAGGCGGGAACGCCAACCTCGGCGTCTGGGCGCGGACCGACGAGTCATTCAGCTGGCTGGCGGCTTGGCTCACCGTCGAGCGGCTGAAGGAGCTGCTGCCGGAGACGGAGCCCCTCCTCGTGGAGCGCCACGACCTCGCGAACATCCGCGCGCTCAACTTCGTGATCCAGGGCCTGCTCGGCGAAGGAGTGGCCTCCTCGCCACGGCTCGATGCCCAAGCCAAGGGCCTCGGTGAGTACCTCCGCGCGAAGGTGGCGCCCGTGCCCCTGGCCCTTCATCCCGTCGCTGGCGCAGGCGTGCCATGACGGGCGCCACGCTCTACGAGGTGCGTGATGGCATCGCCACCATCACCCTCAATCGGCCCGACCAGAGGAACGCCCTCTCCACCGACCTCGTCAACTCCCTCGGGGACCATCTCGCCATCGCCAGAACGGACGAATCCTGCCGGGTGGTTCTGCTCACGAACGCCGGTCCGGCGTTCTGCGCCGGGGCCGATTTGAAAGGCTCGTCGACCGAGCAGGCTCGCTGGACCCTGCCAGAGGTGCTGACGACGATCATCGAGCTTCCCAAAGCCGGTGGTGGGGCGGATCGCCGGGCACTGCATGGGAGGTGGCGTGGGGCTCGCGGCCGCCTGCGACATTTCGATCGCGGCCGACGACGTGCGCTTCGGGTTCACCGAGGTCCGTATCGGCGTCGCGCCCGCGATCATCTCCGTCGTGTGCCTGCCGAAGATGCGGGTGGGCGACGCCCTCGAACTCTTCCTCTCGGGCGAGCGGGTCGAAGCCGCCCGGGCCGTCGAGGTCGGTCTCATCAATCGTTCGGTTGCACGCGAGTCGCTCGACCACAGCGTCGCCAGCATTCTCGCGGCACTCCTTCAAGGCAGCCCGCACGCATTGGCCGCTGCCAAGCGGCTCGTCTACGAAGTGCCCGGAATGGCCCGGGAAGCGGCGTTCGAGTGGACCGCCCGGCTGTCCTCCGAGCTCTTCGCCGCGGCCGATGCCCGGGAAGGCAGGGCGGCCTTCGGTGAGCGACGGCCTCCCTCGTGGGCGCCGGTCGTGCCATGAGAGACCTAATAGCGAAGTGGGAGTCAGAAGCGCGGGCGCGGCTCGCGCCCGAGGCTTACGAGTACATCGCGAGGGGCGCCGGTGAGGAGATCTCGCTCGTGGAGGCTTGGTCGGCGTGGAGGGACTGGCGTCTGTTGCCCCGTGTCCTACGAGACGTTCGAGCCCCGACACGCGCTGCGAGGTTCTCGGAGCCGTGCTGCCCTCGCCCATCATGGTCGCTCCGACGGCGTACCACGTGCTAGCCGATCCGGAGGGCGAGGTGGCCAGTGCGTCGGGGACCCGGGAGGCCGGTGCGCTCTACGTCATGACCACGCGGGCGACTCGCCTCCTCGAAGAGGTGGCAGCCGTCGCCGGGGACCCGTGGTGGTTCCAGGTGTACATGCTGCGGGATCGCGGCCTGACGGTGGCGCTCGTCGAGCGCGCCGTGGCGGCAGGAGCAGCCGCGCTCGATCCTGACGGGCGACACTCCCATCGTCGGCCCCAAGCCCCGCGCCGCCGGACCGGTCCCCCTGACCGCCGAGCAGTACCGGGTCAACTTCGAGCTTCAGCTCGGCGCGGCCAGCAGCGCTGAAGTCGACGCCGCAATGACTCAGGACCCGAGCATCACAGAGGACGCCATCGCGTGGCTCGCCGACCTCTCCGGTCTGCCCGTCCTCGTGAAAGGCGTGCTCCGGGGCGACGACGCCCGGCGCTTCCTCGATGTCGGCGCAGCGGGAATCGTCGTCTCGAACCATGGCGGACGTGAGCTCGACGGCGCCATCGCAACCGCTCATGCCCTGCCGCGGGTCGTTGCGGCAGTCGACGGGCGAGCGCCGGTTCTCGTGGACGGTGGCCTCCGCGACGGGCGATCGATCCTGAAGGCGATCTGCCTCGGCGCAAGCGGGGTCATGGTGGGCAGGCCCGTTGTCTGGGCGCTTGCGGCCGGGGGCAGCCGGGCGGTGACCGAGCTCTTCGAAGGGCTGCAATTGGAGTCTCGCCGAGGCCATGATGCTCGCAGGTGCTACGACGATGAGCGAGTGCGATCGCTCCCTCGTCGAGTGGCGCTGGGGAAGCACCGAGCGAGGAGAACCGGCATGAACGTGACGGTGCTCGGAGCCGGATCATGGGGAACGACGATGGCCTCGTTGATCGCGCCGAGGCATCCGACCATCCTCTGGGCGAGGGACGAGAAGGTCGCACGACAGGTCCAGGACGAGAAGGTGAACACGGGATACATGGCGGGCTTCTTTTTGCCGCCTGCGCTGCGGGCCACCTCGGACATCGCGGAGGCCGTGGCCCACGCAGACCTGCTAGTCGTCGGCGTGCCGACGGGCGGGTTCCGCGAGGTCCTCGTCGCTGCCAAGGAATCGGTCAGGCCGTGGATCCCGATAGTCAGCCTCTCGAAGGGGTTCGAGCGGGGCACGTACCTGCGCATGACCGAGGTGATCCAGGAGGTCTTCCCGGGCCACCCGGCTGTGGCCCTGACCGGCCCCAACATCGCCCGGGAGATCATGGAGGGCAAGGCGGCGGCGGCCGTCATCGCGACCGAGGACCTGGCAGTGGCGGCGGAGATCCAGAAGGTCATCACTCGAGGCGTCTTTCGCGTGTACGTCAACCACGACGTCATCGGTTGCGAGGTGGGCGGAGCGCTGAAGAACGTCATCGCAATCGCAGCCGGAATCGGGCAGGGGCTCGGGGTCGGCGACAACACCCGTGCCGCCGTGATGGCTCGGGGGCTGGCAGAACTGACGCGCCTCGGCGTCGCGATGGGGGCCGAGCAGGCGACGTTCGCCGGCCTCGCCGGGATGGGCGACCTCATCGTCACCTGCATGAGCCCCCACTCCCGGAACCGTGCGGTGGGCGAGCAGCTGGGCCAAGGGCGGCGACTGGAGGAGATCCTCGCTGAGATGAACATGGTGGCCGAGGGCGTGAAGACGGCCGAGCTCGTGCTCGACCTGGCGGACCGCTACAAGCTCGACCTCCCGATCTGCCGGGCGATCAATCAGGTCGTAAACGGCGAGATCGCTCCGAGCGCTGCTTACTGGGGGCTTCACCCGGCCGGCCACGAGGCGGATCCGGGCTGAGCTGCGTCCCGGTCTTCGGGTCTCGGCTCCTTGGCCCCGCTTCCACCCGCACCCGCCTGCCTGCCTGCCCGACCCGGCGCGGGCCCCCACGTCTCCGGCTCCGGCTCCGCGCCTCCAACACAACTCGTGAAGCTCACGTTGCGCCGGCGCGACGTGAGCTTCACAGTTTCGCGTTTCGCACAGTCCGCCGGCCGCGTGACGAGTTGAGCCGGCGCCATCGACCCTCGCGAGTCGGCGTCGCTGCGGAACTGGAATGATGTCGGTCCAGCGGTCTGCCACGAGACGAGGAGGGACGCCGGTGACGCTCGAGACAACGGCCCGGCGGATGTGGCAACGGCTGGAGCCCTACCACGCCGTCCTCTACTTCGCCCCCGAGTGCCTCGGGGCGTTGAAGGAAGCAGGGCTGAAGGGCTTCTACATGGGTTACTTCGCCGCGCGCTCCGCCCCCATGGGCGAGGTGACCGCAGACGTCGTCGTCTCCACGTTCTTCAACTTCGCACCCGTCGTCGTTCGCCGAGCGATCCCCGACGCCTGGTCCTTCTCGTCGGTCGACGAAGTCCTCGCGGCACGAATGTCAGGCGTCGACGCCGCCCTCCGCCGTGTGCTCGGGGAGGCTGTCGCCTCGCCGGAGATGACAGAAGCCGCCGCCCTGGCGACAGAAGCCGTGGCCGGCGCCGCCAGTGCAGAGCTACCTGCGCGGCCGCTCTTCGCCGGCAACGCGGCGCTCACGCTCGGTGCCGACCTGCCGCCCCATTTGCAGCTGTGGCTGGCAACGACATCGCTCCGCGAGCACCGGGGCGACGGCCACGTGGCCTGCCTCCTCCACTCAGGTCTCGATGGCTGCGAGGCGCTCGTCACTGCCGCTGCCTCGGGGTCGGTGCCGAGGCCCATGCTGCAAGGGACCCGGGCGTGGACCGACGACGAATGGGAAGCTGCCGTCAGCCGGCTCTGCCAGCGCGACTGGGTGACGCCAGAGGGTGAGTTCACCGAGCACGGCCGCAGAGCCAGGGCGGCGATCGAGGCCGACACAGACCGCCTGGCCACGACTCCGTACCGGGTACTCGGCGACGAGCGGAGCAACCGCTTGGCCGATCTCGTCGCGCCCTGGTCGAAGGCGATCGTCGACTCCGGAACGGTTCCCGCGGTCAACCCGATTGGTGCGAAGCTCGCATGAACCGCCTACCTCACCTCGAGGAAAGCGTCGGGCTGGTTCGTTAGGGGTGTCGGAGCTGGCCCTCGGCGCTCCGGCGTGACTCGCCGGCAGGCGCTCCTTTGACCTGGGACGACAGCCGGAATGTTCCGCGCGCGCGAGTTGTTCGGTAATCTGGTCGACCACCTCTGACGCCTAGCTGACCTGACACACGGCCGTAGGGGGCAAGCAACATGCACCGGTGGCAGGACCCGAGGCGAGGGACGTGACCCACCCAGAAGTCGAATCAGAGCAGGCTTACCTCGACAGGGCTCACGAACGCCTGGACGCGATGCGTGATGCCGCTCGGGCGCTGTCTGCTGAAGTCGTGGGAGAGGGCGCAGGCGGCACCTTCGCAGCCAGGGTGGAGCGCGACATCCGCGTCGAACTGTCGGGCCGCCGCCTCGCCCAGCTGAACATCGGCGACGGCTCGGTGTGCTTCGGGCGCCTCGACTTCACCGACGGGCTCCGGGCCTACATCGGACGCATCGGCGTCTCGGACGAGAACGGCGACCAGTTAGTCATCGACTGGCGCGCACCGATCGCCGAGCCCTTCTACCGCGCGACCCCGGCAGAACCGCTCGGAGTCGGGCGGCGACGCCACTTCTTGTTCCGCGGCCGCACGATCGTCGGGATCGACGACGAGCTGCTGGACCGG
Source organism: uncultured Acidimicrobiaceae bacterium (assembly GCA_963801185.1). Taxonomy (GTDB): domain Bacteria; phylum Actinomycetota; class Acidimicrobiia; order Acidimicrobiales; family Bog-793; genus Palsa-601. The sequence continues at coordinate 325,325 of CAWDDW010000001.1, forward strand.
GAGGCCTCCGACGGTCTCGTCCTCATGGGGGAGGGCGCCCTCCTCGCCGGGCTGGAGCAGGTTCGCACCGGCCGCATGCACGAGATCGTCTCCACCATCCAACAAGAGCAGGACGCGGTCATCCGGTCGGGGATAGCTGGCATCCTGGTCGTCCAAGGCGGGCCGGGGACAGGCAAGACCGCAGTCGCGCTGCACCGTGCCGCATACCTGTTGTTCACCCACCGGCAGCGGCTCGACCGTGACGGGGTGCTGCTCGTCGGGCCGAACAGCGTCTTCCTTCGCTACATCGAACAGGTGCTGCCGTCCCTCGGAGAGCACACCGTCGCCCTTGCCACGCCAGGAGAAGCTCTACGCTGGCAAAGCCCGGGCTCGGGCCGTCGAGCCGATTCCTCTGGCGGAGCTGAAAGGTGACGCCCGGATGGCGAGCGTTGTCGCGCGGGCGATCGAGACGAGGGAGCGCCCGCTCAGGCATCCGCTCGTCGTGCACTACGGGCGCCACGAGCTGACCATACGGCAGAGCGAGACCCGCCGGATCGTGGAGACGGCGCGCCAGCGCAGTGGCACCCACAACGCCCGCCGGGCGCTCGTCGAGAGGATGCTCGCGAGGACGGTGGTCCGCGCCTGGCGCCAGGCAGAGGATCGGGCGGCGCATGCCGGCACCCGCCTTCCCGTCGAGAAGGACGAAGCGGCACGCGTGGCAGCCGGCATGGCCTCCGAGCTGCGCCGCGACCCGAACGCCCGGGCCGCGCTCGAACGGATGTGGCCACTGCTGTCTCCCGAGGAGCTCATTCACGACCTCTTCGGTGCGCCCGCCCTCTTGCGGGCGGCGGCCGAGGACCTCCTCACTGGAGAGGAGATGTCCGCGCTTGCTCGCGAGCGATCGGCCACTCTCGCCGAGATCCCCTGGACAGAGGCAGACATCGCGCTGCTCGACGAAGCCGCCCAACTACTCGGGCCCGCCAAGCGCGCGAGGGGTCGGGCCCGCAGCGACGCCATGCTCGACGAGGCCGAGGCCTGGATGCTCGACCGGGTCGCCGGAGACTTCACGCCCGACTGTCCCGATTGCGGCGCACCCCTGGAGCTCGGCAGAGGTGAGCGTCCGTGGCACTGCGAGTCGTGTGGCCGGCGTTGGCGTGAGGACCAGGTGCTCGGTGAGATGGACGCAGCCACGTTCAACCGGCTGCGCAGCCACCTCGCCTCGTGGTCGAATGTGACCGCCGGTCCGGTCACGGACAAGGGCGCCAGGATGTACGGCCACATCGTCATCGACGAGGCGCAAGGTGTCACGCCGATGCAGTGGCGCGCGTTGTCCCGGCGGTGCTCAGCCGGCTCGTTCACCATCGTCGGCGATCTCGGCCAAGCGAGCAGCGCCAGGGCACCCGACAGCTGGGAGGAAGCGCTCGCGGAGGTCCGGAGCCGGTCCGGCGTCCGAGTCGAGGAGCTGCACCGTCAATTATCGGACACCCGCCGAGGTCATGGTCCTCGCCGGAGCAGTACTCGCCGAGACGGCCCCGGCCCTCACCCCGCCTCGGTCGGTACGCGAGTCCGGGCAGCCCCCGGTCGTGACGCGAGCAGAGCCCGAAGAGCTGCTGGAGAAGACAATCGAGACGAGCATCGTCGAGCGCGGGGCTGTCGGCGAGGGCAAGGTAGCGATCATCGCTCCCATCGACCTGCTCGACGCGCTTGCCGGGCGACTCGACGTGCCGACGGCCGGTGGCCACGGCGGCCTTAGCGCGGCGGACGCCCGCAAGCTCCTCGACGCCCCGCTCTCGGTACTGAGCCTCGACGCCGCACGCGGCCTCGAGTTCGACTCCGTGGTGCTTGTCGAGCCCGCTCGGCTCGTGGAAGAGCACTCCCTCGGCCTCCGCGCGCTCTACGTCGCTCTCACGAGGACCACCAAGCGGCTGCACATCCTCCACGCCGCCGCCCTGCCCCCGAGCCTGCAGGCAGCCGCGTTCATGGGCACGAGCGCCGGCGCCGGCGCAAGTGCTGGCGGTGACAGTCCGGCGACTTCGGAGGGCTAAGCGCCCTGGACCGTAAGTTCGATTACGTATTCGTCCACGGCTCGGTGCACACGCAGAACTCGTTGCCCTCGGGGTCGGCCATGACCACCCAGCGAAAGCCGGCTTCCTCGGTCACGTCCGTCTGAAGCCTCCTGGCGCCGAGCACCTCGAGGCGTTGGACGGCCGAGTCGAGCTGATCGGTCCGGATGTCGAGGTGCATGCGGTTCTTCGTGGTCTTCGGTTCTCCGACGCGCTGCAGTACCAGCTCGGGTCCATCACCGTCATCAGCGAAAGGACGAGGTAGGGCTCAGCCGAGCTGGAGAGGCGGCAGCCGATCGCCGCGCTCCAGAACGCGGCGGCGCCCGGTCGTACTCGTGCTCGACGCGGTCGGCGCGGCCCGCCGCCGGGAAGCGTCGGGTGGCAACGGATCCGCGCCGGGATGGAGGTCTTCTCGTCGGCGGAGATCACGCAAGCATGCTTTCCAAGCGCTTTGCACTCCCACAGCCTCGCGTAGAGGTCGAGCACGCGGGCGGCCTTCGCCTCGAAGTCGGGATCGCGCGGGAAGATCCAGGACCGGTCCCGCCAGGGCCGGATGGCGTCCTCGGACAGCCAGCGCCAGACGGTGGTCCCCGAGACATCGGCCTCGATCCCTCGCGTCACGACCTCGCTCACGATGTCGGGGACGTACAGTCGTGAGAGCGGGACGCCGAGGCGGTTCGGCAGCTCGCAGGTGATCGCCTTCACGGTCACGCCGTGAGAGCGGAGGAAGGCGTTCGGGACGTCCACCTTGTCGAGAACGCTTTGGAAGATCGTCTCTTCTTTGGGACTTCTGCCTCTGTTCCCTGAGCGGGCTGCCCCTCAACAATCAGTGCAAGCGGTGACTGTGGCGAACATGCCGCGCCCTCTCGAAGGTGCTGGCATGCAAGCCCGCTCACCGAAGGGGTTAAAGCCTCCGGGACCAGGGGTTTCGACGGGCGGAGCTGAGACGGGAGGGCAGTCGTGATCGGGATCGCTCGTCGAGTTCGTTGGGTAGGCGTCGTGGTTGTAGGCGTCGTGGTGGCCTCTCTCGCGTTCCCGCTCAGGACCGCTTTCGCAGAGAGCCACCAGCATGCGCCGGTCGCGGCTGAGTCGTGGAGTACCCAGAAGACGTACCCGGCTTATCTCGCCAGTGTGTTCGGCGTGTCGTGTCCGAGGAGCGCGGATTGCTGGGCTGTGGGAGCCCCGGCAGGGGCTGGCGTCGTGGCCACTACTAACGGAGGGCGCACCTGGAAGAGAGAGGCACTCCCGCGCGGGCTCCGCGGCCTCCGGAGCGTGTCGTGCCGCACCAGCGCCGACTGCTGGGCGGCGGGAGTCACCTCATCGGGCGCCGGAGCAGTCGTTGCAACCACGAACGGCGGCAGCACGTGGCACTCCGAGGCACTCCCGCGGGGGATCACGCCCCTTGACGGCGTGTCATGCCCGACCACCGCCGACTGCTGGGCAGTGGGCGGCGCATCAACTGCCGCCAGCTCAGGTGTCGTTGTCGCGACGACCAACGGTGGCAGCACATGGAAGTCGCAGTGCTTCCGAGCGGGACCGCCCAACTCCGCGGCGTCTCGTGCTCAACCAGCGCCGACTGCTGGGCGGTGGGCTACACATCAGTTGCCGGTGAGGTCGTGGCCACCACGAACGGCGGTGCCACCTGGAGGTCCCAGGCCCTTCCGAACGGGATCGGCGGCCTCGACGGTCTGTGGTGCAGGACCAGCGCCGACTGCTGGGCAGTGGGCTACACCGAATCGGGCGCCGGAGCAGTCGTGGCTACCACGAACGGACACGGCAGCTGGAGGTCCCAGGCGCTTCCGAGCAGCACGAGGTCCCTCTACGGCGTGTCCTGCCCCAGCATCACGGACTGCTGGGCGGTGGGAAGCGCCTCATCGGGCGGCGAAGTCGTGGCGACTGTCAACAGCGGCCACACGTGGAAGGCCCAGGCCATACCGGGCGGCCTCGGCCAGCTCTACGGGGTGTCGTGCCCCAGCCTCACGGGCTGCTGGGCGGTCGCGAACACTGCGTCGAATGGCCCAGCCGTCTTGGCCACCATCAACGGCGGCCGTACCTGGAAGTCCCAGGCCATACCGGGCGGGACCAGCTACCTGAGCGGCGGGTCGTGTCGAAACAGGTCCCACTGCTGGGCGGTGGGAGGGACGGCTTCGGGCGCAGGAGCCGTCGTGGCCACGACTAACGGCGGCATCAGCTGGAGGTCCCAGGCCGTTCCGGGTGGCGTCGGCGGGCTCGACGGCGCGTCGTGCCCGACGGGCGCCGACTGCTGGGCGGTGGGATTCACCCCAGCGGGCGCCGGCGTCGTCGTGGCCACGACGAACCGTGGCAGCACGTGGACGTCCCAGGCCCTTCCGGGTGGCGTCGGCGGCCTCGATGGCGTGTCCTGCCCGAAAGCTGCCGACTGCTGGGCCGTGGGAGTCAACTCATCCGACACCGCCGGCGTTGTCGTGGCCACCACCAATGGCGGTAGAACCTGGCGGTCCCAGCGAACTCCGGGCGGGATTCGCAACCTGCGGAGCGTGTCGTGTCGAAACAGGTCCCACTGCTGGGCGGTGGGAGATGGCTCCTCGGGTGCCATAGCCGTGGCCACCACCGATGGCGGCAGCAAGTGGCAGTTCCAGGGCCTCCCGGGCGGGATCGGTTACCTCGACCACGTCTCGTGCCCGAACACCGCCGACTGCTGGGCGGTGGGAGGAGCCTTATCGTGTGTCGCCGGCATTGTCGTGGCCACCACGAACGGCGGCCGCACCTGGAAGTCGGAGGTCCTCGCCAGCGAGATCGCCGGGCTCTACGCCGTATCGTGCCCGACGAGCGCCGACTGCTGGGCGGTGGGACGGACGTCGTCGGGCGGCCCAGCCGTAGTGGCCACCATCAACAGCGGCGTCACCTGGAAAGCTCAAGCCCTCCCAAGCGGGCTCAGCGCCCTCTACGGCGTGTCGTGCCCGACCAGCACCGACTGTTGGGGGTTCGGCCTAACGAGCAGCAGTGGCGTGGTGATCATCTCGACTGCGCCCACGATCGAGAGCTTCTCGCCCACCTCCGGCACGCCCGGAGCGGCGGTCACTCTGAACGGCATCAACCTCTCGGAGGCGAGCGCTGTGAGCTTCAACGGCACTGCGGCGAAGATCACGAGCGACAGCGCTGCCAAGCTTGTGACCGCGGTGCCGACCGGAGCCACATCGGGGAAGATCACGGTCACCACGCCCCTCGGCCAGGCCACCAGCCCAGCGGTCTTCTCGGTGACATAGGCCCACCACACACCCAACCACGTCATCGCTCCGGTCGGTTCGGCTCAGACGAACGTCGCCATCATTCAGGTGAACCCGTCGACTTACCCGACAACCTGCCGAGTGGATCGCGACGCGGCCTGGCCGAACTGCAGGCCGTCTCGTCGCCTTCGAGCGCCGTTACGAGGAGACGGCTGGCCCCTTCGAGTGGCGCTTCACCCGTGAGGACCTGGCGCTGCTGTTGAACAAGCTCGCCGACAAGCCCGACTACCAGACGGCGGCGTGAGCCGATCCGAGCTGAGCTGAGCAAGAATCTGGACCACGAGGGTCGTCTTCGTGCTGGAAGACCCGGACGACCTGGCCGCGTTCTGGAGCGCAACGATCGGCTGCCGCGTCTCCAATTCGGCTGGCCCTACCTAGTCCTTTCCCTGATGACGGTGATGACCCGAGCTGGTACTGCAGCGCGTCGGAGAACCGAAGACCACGAAGAACCGCATGCACCTCGACATCCGGACCGATCAGCTCGACTCGGCCGTCCAACCCCTCGAGGTGCTCGGCGGCGTAGAGCCCGTCCCGGCCCCCTCTCGCCGGCTCTCGCCCTCGGCGACAGTCAGAGCGATCTCGTCCGCGATCCGTGGCCAGAGCGCCTTCGGAAGATCATGTCCCATGCCTGCCAGCCCGACGAAACGCGACCCGGGGATCGCCCTCGCTATCGCCCGCCCCCCGCTCGGATTGACGAGGGGATCAGCCAGGCCGTGGATCACCACAGTCGGCACAGCTATGGACCGCAGGGCCGCCGTACGGTCGCCCTGGGACATGATCGCCGCCATCTGGCGCAGGTAGCCCGACGGGTCGTAGGCCCGGTCGTAGCCCCGGCCTGCCAGGTCCCGCAGGTGGGCCTCGTCGAACGGGTAGCCGGGTGAGCCGATGACCCGCGCGACGTCGAGGACGAGGGAGATGGCACTTTCGCGGTCGGCGTCCATCCGCCGCCGACGGCCGATCTTGGCGATCACACGGGCGCGCGGACGACCGACTCGACGCGCACCTGTCGAGGTCATGATGAGCCCGAGGCTCCGCAGGCGGCCCGGGTTGCCGACCGCCAGGATCTGGGCGATGAAACCGCCCATCGACGCCCCGACCACGTGTGCGCTCCCGATGCCGAGCGCGTCGAGCAGACCAACAGCGTCTGATGCCATGTCGTCGAGGCGATAGACGGGCTGCGCCCGGCGCAACAGGGAGCGAATGGGATCTGGCGCTCCAAGGTGGTTGAAGTGGGTCGAGTGCCCCACGTCACGATTGTCGAACCGGATCACGAAATTCCCGCGAGCAGCAAGATCACGGCAGAAATCGTCTGGCCAGGCGATCATCTGCGTACCGAGGCCCATGATCAACAAGATCGGTGGGCCCTCCGGCGCACCAAGGGTCTCGTAACACAACTCGGTGCCCGTCGTGGCCGCCCGGATCAGGTGCTCGCTCATCACTTCCAGCCTACGGCTCGTACGAAGGGCCTGCATGCGGCACGATAGGGGCCGTGACCAACGACGAGGAGAAACGCGCAGCCGCCGAAGAAGCTGCCCTCCTTCCCGCTCCCGGTATGCGCGTCGGACTCGGGACGGGGTCAACTGTGTCATTTCTACTGCCAGCTCTCGCTCGGCGCTCCCTAGACTGCCTCTTCGTGGCTACGTCCCCCGCCACTGAACTGGCTGCACGCGAGCTCGGTCTCGACGTGCGTCCCTTCGACGAGCTCGACGAGCTCGACCTTGCGATCGACGGAGCCGATCAGGTGGCACCCGACGGTTGGCTCGTGAAAGGCGGCGGGGGAGCCCACACGCGAGAGAAGGTGGTGGCGTCGGCGGCCGAGCGTTTCGTCGTGATCGTCTCGCACGACAAGCTCGTGGACCGCATCGAGGCGCCTGTGCCACTGGAGCTTCTCGCCTTCGGACTGCCGGCGACGATCCGCGCGCTCGGGGACGTCCGACTGCGTCCTTGCCCCCCGAGCCCCGACGGCGGCGTAATCGCCGACTGGTGGGGAGACATAGAGTCCCCGGCCGAGCTTGGAGCGCTGCTCTCGAGCCAACCGGGTGTGGTCGAGCACGGTCTTTTCCCTGCGGAGCTGGTGACCGACGTCATCGTCGGCCGTCCAGGAGGGGGCACGAGCAGGATTCTCTAGTAGACACGGCCCTGAAAGGAGCCCACCGACATGTCCATGTTGTGGCAGAGGCAGCTCGACACCTATCCGAGTACGGGCAAGCGCATGTGGTACCTGGCGATCGTGGTGCTCGCCACCATCCTCCTCTACTACGAGTTCTACACGCAGGGCGCCGTGGCTCCCGAGATCCTCCGGCAGTACGGCATGTCGTTCCACTTCTACGTCTACATCACCGTGATCGCGAACGCGCTCGGGGCCTTCGCTTCGGTGATCGCCGGTCTTGCGGACCGGTGGGGCCGGGCGAACCTGGTCGCCTACGGGCTCCTCATCACCGGCCTGTTGGTCCTCTTCGGGATCCCGAACGCCCCGAACGAGTGGTCTTACGGGATCATCCTCAGCGCGATCGGGTTCGTCGAAGGCATCATCCTCGTCGCGACCCCTGCTCTCGTCCGCGACTTCTCACCCCAGCTCGGTCGCGCTTCCGCGATGGGCTTTTGGACCCTCGGGCCGGTGATCGCGAGCCTGATCGTCTCGGAGGTAGCGAGCCACACCCTGCCGCACCTTCACGCCTGGCAGGATCAATTCACCATCTGCGGGTTGGCTGGCATCGGCGTGTTCCTGCTGGCGCTGTTTGGCCTCCGTGAGCTCGCACCGAGCCTTCGTGACCAACTGATGGTGTCGGTACGCGACCGCGCCCTCGTCGAAGCGAAGGCTGCCGGGCTCGACGTCGAGTCGATGCTCGAGAAGCCGTGGCGACAGATGCTCCGGCCCGACGTCATCCTCGGCGCCCTCGCGATCAGCACGTTCCTCATCATCTATTACACCGCTGTCGGGTTCAACGTCGTGTACTTCCAGACGGTCTTCAACTTCACCACCGCGAAGGCGAACAGTGTCGGGAACTGGTGGTGGGCGTTCAACGCTCTCGCCCTCGTGATCGTAGGAGTCCTCTCGGACAAGGTCCGCGTGCGCAAGCCGTTCATGGTCTTCGGGTGCGTGGGCGCGATCGTGATGTCGATCATCTACCTCGGTTACGCGACTCACCCTCACACCACCAGCTACTCCACCCTCGTGCTGACGGTTACCGTCCTTGCTGCTTTCATGGCTTTCGCCTACGCGCCGTGGATGGCCGCGTTCACCGAGACAGTCGAGCGCCGCAATCCGGCCCTCATCGCCACCGGCCTCGCAGTGTGGGGATGGATCATCCGGGCGGTCGTCGCCATCTCGATCCTGATCCTCCCAATAGTGATCACTTCTGTGACGCCACTCGTCGAGCACGGCGCGCTCGGGCAGAAGGCCGAGGCGATCGAGAAGGCCGATCCGTTGATCAAGACGGTGATCGCCCATCCGGCTTTGTTCACCCAGCTGGCCAAGTACCCCACGACCGGAATCCCGCCGGCCCTGCTCGACAAGGCGATCAAGGAGATCGGCCTCCCAAAGCTCCTGGCGATATCGAAGGATACGAAGATCAAGAGCGAGGCGGCGTTCTTCACGAAGAATGCAGCCACTTTGACGAGCGTCCAAAAGGCTGCCGCTGCGACTCCTCACCAGTGGCAAAGGTGGTTCTGGGTCTGCATAGGCGGCGAGGCGCTCTTCCTTCCCCTCATGCTGTTCCTGAAGGGCCGGTGGCGGCCGAAGTCTGCACGCCGGGATGACGAAGAACACGAGAAGAGGGTCGCCGAGGAGCTCGCCGCCCTGAATGCCGGGTCCTGAGCGCTCGCCCGATCGTGGGCTCAGGTGTCGATCGTCTGGCGGAGGAGGACCCTTGTAGTCGGTGACGGAGTGCCCCCGGCCGGTTCGGCCGTAACCATCAGCGCGGCCGAACCGGGACCGATCCGGAATGCGGAGTAGCCGGAGGGATCGCGGCCGATGAGGCCGATGGACACAGGCTTGCCGTTCACGAGAGCCCAGAGCTGGTAGGTCTGGGCGGCCTTCAGCTGGGGTAGGGAAGAGTGGACCCAATAAGCCTCGCCCGACGGAGTGATGACGACTTCGGCGGTCATCTTGCCGGTCGCCGACGAGAGCACCGCCTCTTGATGGGGCTCGACGAGCGCCGTCGCGACAGCCGAGGCCAGCCCTTTCGATCCGATGGCGTCCTGCATCTGCGCCACCTGCCCATTCAGGTGTGAGATCTGCACCGCCATCACGATCACGACGACGGCAGCCACCGCAGCCACGCCCGCGAGGAGGCCGTTCGCGAGGGTGATGCGCCTAGGCACCCGTCGTCCAGCGCCGATCGGCGCGATCTGCGCGATCGCCAGTGGCGCTCCGTACTCCGGGTCCGGCTCGGCGAGGGCACCCGAAATCCGCTGCCACAGCTCGGCCGGTGCCTCCTCCGGCGAGCTCGAGAACATGCTGGCAAGCTCTCGATGCCGAGCCACCTCCGCCCGGCAGCGTGAGCACTCGGCGACGTGCGCCTCGACCGCCAGCGCCTCGGCCGGGTCGACCGCGTCGAGCGCGTACGCCGCGAGAAGCTCTTCGACGTCGGAGTGTGTCATCGGATGCCTTCCCGGTCGCGAAGATCGATCAGCTCGCTCTCGAGCCGGTGGAGCGCCTTACGAATCCGGCTCTTCACCGTCCCCTCCGGTTCGCTCAGGGCGGTGGCGACCTCCCGATAGGTCAACCCTCCGAAGTAAGCGAGCTCGACAGCTCTCCTCTCGGTCTCGGGCAGCTCAGCAACGGCGGCCCGCACGTGCTCGGCTAGAACCGTCTCGACGACCTCGTGCTCGATGGTCGCCGCGATCGGAGCCCGCAACCCGTCGTTGCCCTCCCGCCGACGGCGCGCCTCCTCGGCCCGGAGCAGGTCCACGGCTCGGCCGTGTGTCTCGGCCGCGAGAAACGCTCGCAAGCTCCCCCGATCGGGATCGAACCTCTCCGGTCGGTTCCAGAGGCGCACGAAGACCTCTTGAACGACGTCCTCGGCGAGACGTGCGTCACACAGAAGGCGGCGGGCGAGACCGAGCAGACCAGAGGCGTACCTTCGGTAGATCTCGGCAAGGGCTTCCTCTTCCCAGCGCGCTACGGACATCGCGAGGCTGCCGTCGCTCGCGGTTGTCAGATCGACCTTCATGTCGGTCGTTATCCGGCGCCGCAGCTCTCTCGGATGACGCATCTTCCGGTTAACGATACCGACGTTTGCGCAGGCTCCACGTGTGACCGCCCGACGCGCGAGGATCTGTGCCGATGACTACCGAGCTCTCCCGATCCGATGTGCTCTGCGCCTCGCTCGTGGACCTCGATCGCTACCCGCTCCTCGATCAAGCAGGAGCCAGCATGGCCGCCCTCTTGGTCGAAGCCCAGTACGAGCTCGCAAAGACTGGTTGGTGCGAGTTGCCCACCTTCATCCGCCGTGACCGTCTCGCCGTCCTGCTCGAGGATGCAGAGTCGCTCGCCCCGCACGCGTGGCACTCGGGCGGCACCGGGACCGCCTACCTCGCCAGGCCCGACAGCGATCTCCCCGAGGGCGACCCCCGAGGATGGACCGGTCCCTACGGGACCGGTGCCGTCGCCTACGACCAGTTCCCCGCCAGCTCACCGATACGACTGCTGTACGAATGGGAGCCGCTCCGGGCCTTCATCGAGGCGGTACTCGGGAAGGGCACCCTCTACCCCTACGCCGACACCTGTGGCGCGCTCAACCTCGCCGTCATGAGCGACGGCGACCAGCTGCAGTGGCATTTCGACCAGACCGACTTCGTGGTCTCGATCGCGCTCTGTGATGCAGCTGTAGGTGGTGACTTCGAGGTGGTGCCGCTGATCCGCAGCGACGAGGACGAGCACTACGATGAGGTGGCGAAGGTGCTGGCGGGTGGGAGCGACCGTGTCGTGAGACTCGGCATGGTTCCTGGAACGATGCTCATCTTCGAGGGCCGGCGCTCGATTCACCGAGTGAGCCCGGTATCGGGCGGTGTGGATCGCCTCGTGGCACTGCTCGCCTACGACACCAAGCCGGGGACCGTCAGCTCTCCTCTGCTTCGCAAAGTGCGTTACGGGCGGGACGATTGAGCCCTGCGGCTTCGACCGCCCTATTGAGCAATCCGTTCTTCCTGACGCGCGAGCATTGCCAGCAGAGGCGCCCTTCGCCGTCTGACCAGGACGCTAGGCCCGACTTCACGGGCGGTGAATGGTCCAGGCAGTAGTGTACGGAGTTATCGAGGACACAACCGAAGTCTCAGAACAAGAAGGGGTCAGCCGCGATCAGATCGAGACCGTCATCGAGGCGGGCGAGATCCCCATCGTCTGGCAGCCCATCGTCTCCCTCGAGAGCCGTGAGGTTCTCGGCTACGAGGCCCTCGCAAGATTTACCCAATTCTCGAACCGCGACCAGCTCTCGCCGGTGGCATGGTTCAGCGCCGCCAGCGCTTTCGGCCTCCGGGAGAGTCTCGAGATGGTGGCAGTCCGCTCGGCCCTTACCCAACTTGAGCATGTTCCCGAGGGAACGTTCGTCAGCTTGAACATCTCACCGTCGACGGTCGCCACCCTCGAGCTCGAAGAAGACCTCCACAACGTCGCGAGTGACCGCCTCGTGCTCGAGATCTCCGAGGATGCCGTCACCGATGCGGGTGACGGCATCAACGAGGCGCTCACCAGATTGCGGGAAAAGGGTGTGCGGGTCGCCCTCGACGACACCGGATCGGGCCTTGTGAGCTTGCGCCAGTTGCTCGGCGTGCAGGCCGACATCATAAAGATCGACACCGACGTCACCCGCGGCGTCGACACCGACGTCATGAAACAGGCGATCGCCTACGCGCTCAAGTCTCTCGCCGAGAGATCGGGGGCGATGAGCCTCGCAGAAGGCGTCGAGACGGAGGCGGAAGCCGAGATGCTCGCGAGCCTCGGGATCGAGGCAGCACAGGGTTACCTGTTCGGAAGGCCCGCCGAGCTGAACTGAGTCGCTCGTCATCGTCCGTCCGGGCGCCGGACGGTTACTTGAGCTCGAGACGCAGCTCGTCTTCGCGTATGTGTGGGCGGCCCGGCAAGGAATCGGTTCGGCCCGTCCGCACGAAACCAAGGCTCTCGTACAGCGCCATCGCCGCTCCGTTGCCCTCCGCGACCCACAGCGTGACTGCCTTCACCTGTTCTCGACGGGAGTGCTCGAGCACCTCCGAGACCAGCCGAGCAGCGATCCCGCGGCGCCGGTACTCCGGCGCTACCCACATCGAGACCAGTTCGAGGGCGTCGCGTTGAGGCTCGCCATCTTCGCCAGCCGGGCGGTAGACCCCGACGATCCCGCAGGCCACACCGTCGCAGTCAGCCAAGAAGCCAGCGCTCGTCACACAGCGCGAACGCCACATCTCTTCGTCGAAGGCCAGCTCCCGGTCGAGGGTCGAACCGAAGGCGTCCGGCGAGTCCTGCAGCGCTCGCAGCCTGATGTCGCGGAGAACCTCCCACTCGGGCGGCTGCAGGCGGTGGATCGCCATCCCTCGGTCGTCGGATACCACCGCTAGAAGGTACTTCGCCGAGGACAGCGCTCCGGTCACCGAGCCGTCGTGACCCGGCCATTCCGATACCCCGGCCGGGCGCTACCGCCGGACGAGGCGCCCTGGACGCGCCCCGGTCGCCTCGCCGTCTTCGAAAGTCACCTCGCCCGCGACGATCGTGTATCGGTAACCGTCGGCACGTTGCACCAGTCTGCGACCTCCGGCGGGAAGGTCATGGACCATCTTCGGCGCGTGGAGCGTGAGGGCGTCGAGGTCGATCACGTTCATGTCGGCGCGCTTTCCGACCTCGACGCTGCCCCGGTCGTCGAAGCCGAACGCCGAGGCGGTGCGGCTCGTCTGCAGAGCGACGGCCTCCTCGAGGCTCAACTTCTCGCCGCGGCTGCGGTCCCTCACCCAGTGCGTCAGCAGATAGGTTGGCATGCTGGCGTCGCAGATCAGGCCGCAGTGAGCGCCACCGTCGCTCAGGCCGAGCACGGCACGGGGATGCGTGATCATCTCCCTGATGGCATCGTGGTTGCCGTCGACGTAGCTCGCGAGAGGCGCGAAGAGCAGCGCCGTCCCGTCTGCCTCGAGCAGCCAGTCGAGCGCGACCTCTTCTGGTGAGCGGCCCTCTCGCCGCGCGGTGGCAGCGATGCTCGTGCTCGGGTCGGGCTCGTAGTCCGGCGGGTCGCCGAGCCGGAAGATCTGATCGAAGCGCGACATCAGGGCGGACGCGATCACGCTGTCCGTGCCCGGCTTCTCGGCCACTAGGCGCTGCCTCACCGCCGGGTCCGAGAGCCGGGCGACGCGGTCGGCGAGCGGCAGGTTCGCGATCTCGTTGTAGGTCGGGTGTGTGAGGAAAGGGTGGAGCGAGGACTGAAGACCGAACAGCATGCCGGTCGGCCGGCAGGCGACCTGTGGCCTGATGTCAATGCCCAGCTTGGCGAGGGCGTCGGCGTCGGCGAGCGCGTCGCGGTAACCGGTCGGGTTCCACGGTGTCTGAGCGAGCCCGTAGGTGACGCGGGTATCGGCGCGTTCGGCCAGATCCATCATCCAAGCGCGTTCGTCGGCGAACTCCGGCTGGTCGGTCACGACCTCGAAGACGCGAGCCTTCCCGTCGGCAAGGACACCTCCGAGCTTCCAGCAACTCCTCAGATGGCGCACGCGTCCCGGGGACGAGACCGTGCTTCGACCGGTGAAGGACGGTCCGTGAGGTGGACAGGCCGATCGCCCCGGCATCGAGTCCGTCTTTCACGATCGCAGCCATCTCAGCGATCTCGGCGTCGGTGGCGTCGTCGTGTGCCCGCTCGCCGAGCACGTACGCGCGTACGGCCGCATGTGGCACCTGAGCTGCAATGTCCATGACCCGAGCCGTCCTGTCGAGCGCGTCGAGGTATTCGCCGAAGCTCTCCCATTGCCAGTCGATGCCCTCGTGCAAGGCGGTGCCGGGGATGTCCTCCACACCTTCCATCAGCTCGATGAGGAAGTCCTGGGAGTCAGGGCGAACCGGTGCGAAGCCGACGCCGCAGTTGCCCATCACCACCGTGGTCACTCCGTGCCAGCTGGAAGGTGACATCTCTGGGTCCCAAGTTGCCTGGCCGTCGTAGTGCGTGTGGATGTCCACCCAGCCTGGCGTGACGAGGCGGCCGTCAGCGTCGATCTCCCGCCGGGCAGGACCGACGGGCGCTCCGCCGTTCGCGCTGTGCTCGACAGCGGTGATGACGCCATCGTCCGTCGCGACGTCCGCGTGGAAAGCCTCCGCACCGGTGCCGTCGACCAATGTGGCATTGCGGATGACGAGGTCGTGCATCACTGCCTCCCCGAGCCCTCGAGTGCTTGACCAACGATCGTAGGCGCGCGGCGAGTCCGCCACGCCGTTTCCGCGGGGAGCCGTCGTGGCCCTTAGCATCTCGCGATGGCCGACTGGTTTGACGCCGCCCGTCTCGGGCTCTTCGTGCACTGGGGTCCGTACAGCAAGGCTCGTCTCGAGCCATCTTGGCCAATGGTCGGCGGCATTCCCATCCTCCCGAACTGCCAGTCGCTGACGGTGGGGGGGTACGACGCCTTGACGGCCGGCTGGGCCCCACCGCCTGGCGCGCCGGCGGAGTGGGCGGAGCTCGCCGCTTCCTGTGGAGTGGACTACGCCGTGCTGACGACGAAGCACCACGACGGTTTCACGCTCTTCCCAAGTGACTTCAGCGAGCACGGGATCCACATGAGCGCGCCAGGGCGAGACCTGGTCGACGAATTCGTCACGGCGATGCGGATGGCTGGGATCCGGGTTGGCCTGTACTTCTCGTTGCCCGACTGGCACCACAGGTGCTATCCCGCCTTCACCGACGAGATGCGGCCGTACCCGGCACTCGGCTACCCGAGACCGGCACCCGAGGAGTGGGAGCGCTTCCTCGCCGACCAGCGTGGTCAGATCGGCGAGCTCCTGACGCGCTACGGCACAATCGACCTGCTCTGGTTCGACGGCGGTTGGGAGCGGACGGCCGAGGAGTGGCGCTCGGACGAGTTGAAGGCCTTCATCTTCGAGCGGCAACCGCGGATCGTGACGAACGACCGTTGCCCGGGACTCAGCGGGTACAGCTCGATGCTTTACGAGGGCGTCGTGCCGTTCGACGGCGGATCCGAGCCATGGGAGGCCTGCGTCCCGCTCGACGACAGCTGGGGCCCTCTCGACCACGACTCCGGTCGCAAGAGCACGAGGGAGGTCGTCGGCCTCCTCGCCGACGCCGCCGCGGGCGGAGGCCGGCTGTTGTTGAACCTCGCCCCGCTCGGCGGCGGGTCGCTGATGGACTGGCAGCGCGAGCGTCTCGAAGGCCTGGCGCGCTGGCTCGCCCGCAACGGCGAAGCGATCTCCGGGACCCGCCCGGCCGGGCTCAGGCCAGGACAGTTCTACGGCCCCGTCACCCGGTCGGGCAACAGGTACTTCCTCATCTGCCCGATGCGACCAGAAGGCCTCACAGTCCTCCGCGCCGTGCGAGGTCGGCGCGTCACCGGAGCGCGGCTCCTCGGCGCGGGGACGCCGGTCGAGTTCTCGTTGCGGATATCCGCCTTCGAGCGCATGATCAGCGCAGACCCGCTGTGCGACGTGCTCTTTCATGTCGGAGGGGCAGCTTCGGCAGACCTGGTCACCGTGATCGAACTCGAGACTTCCGGCGAGCTCGCCTGAGGATAATGGCGCGCCGGTCTCCTTGACGGAGCCGGTAAAGACCCTCAGACTGACATCACCGCCCCGTTCCCCGAGGTGCGGTGAGAGAGACTCGGAGGTCCCCATGAGCACGAAGGTGTACCAACTCCCGGTTGACAAGACCGGTTGGCAGACCGCGGACAAGACGGGGACGGCAACCTTCACCTGGGAGTACGACGACGTCCGGGACAAGCTCATCAACCTCTACGACAAGGGCAAGCGCAAGCAGTGGAACGCCGCTGAGCGCATCGACTGGTCCCATGACCCCGATCTCGAGAACCCCCTCCAGATACCAGACGAGATCGTGCCCATCTTCGGCTCTCCGGTCTGGGACAAGCTGACCGACGAAGAAAAGGGGACGGTGCGTCGGCACCTCGTAGGATGGCAGTTCAGCCAGTTTCTCCATGGCGAGCAAGGCGCGCTCATCTGCGCCGCCAAGATCGTCCAGAACGTCCCGGACATCGACTCCAAGTTCTACGCGGGTACCCAAGTGATGGACGAGGCGCGCCACGTCGAGACGTACTCGCGCTACCTCAACAAGATCGAGACGGCGTACCCGATCAACTACAACCTGAAGGCCATCCTCGACGACGTCTTGAGCGACTCGCGGTGGGACATGACCTATCTCGGGATGCAGGTGCTCATCGAAGGGCTCGCCCTCGCCGCCTTCGGCCTCATCCGCAACACCACGGGTGACCCGCTCGGCAAGGCCGTGAACGCCTACGTGATGCAGGACGAGGCCCGGCACGTCATGTTCGGCCGCCTTGCGCTGCGCGACTACTACCCGCAGCTCACCCAAGCTGAGCGCGACGACCGCGAGGACTTCTGCGCCGAGGCCTGTTACACGATGAGGGATCGTTTCTTGGGAGAGGAGCTGTGGCAGCGTCTCGGCTACGACGCGGCGGACTGCATCGACTACGTCGAGAACTCAGAGCTGCAGCAGACCTTTCGCGGTCTGTTGTTCGCGCGGATCGTGCCGACCTTGAGAGACGTCGGGCTCTGGGGTCCGAAGATGCGCCAGACCTTCTCCGACATGGGAGTCATGGGCTACGAGTCGACGGACCTCGACGAGGTCATGGCCGAAGACGAGGCGATCGCCGAGCAGCTCGACTCGGACAGGGCCACCTACATTGCCTCAGTCGTCGCCGAGGGCGCGGCAACCGACTGACTCGGCGCGCCGAGAACACATGGACCTGCGACAACTCCTCGAGAGCCGCTCTGCCCGAGCACTCGACGAGGACTCGGCCGGTCGGGTGCTCGTCTCCTCCGACCTCACCGGCACATTCCAGCTCTATCGAGCTCGGAGACGAGCTCCGCCAGCTGACCGACTTCGGCGAACCGGTATCGGGCAGGTACGTTCCCGGCGGCAGGGGGGCGGTCGTGCAGATGGACGACGGGGGAAACGAGCGCCATCAGCTCTACCTCATGGATCTCGACGATCCACCCCTCGAAGACGTATCCCGGCTCCAAGCCCTGACATCCTCGCCGGAGTACGTCCACAGCCTGCTCGGTGTACAACCCGACGGCCGCCAGATCGCGTTCTCCTCGAACCGGCGCAACGGCGTGGATTTCGACGTCTACCTGCTCGACCTCGAGAACTTCAAGAGGTGACCACCGTGTACGCCGACGGTGGCTGGGTCCAAGAGGCCACTGGCTACTCGCCCTCGGGGCGGTACCTGTCGTTCCTCCTGCCGGGGCTGCGGCCACTCGACATGGAGCTCTGCCTGGCCGACTTCAGCAACGGCGACATCCTTCGCCCGATGCCGCATCCCGACGAGGCTGCCGCCGTCGGCGGGCCGGCCTGGGTGAGCGAGACGGCCTTCTTCGTGAGCTCGGACATAGGGCGCGACCTCGCCGCCATCGTGTTGCACGACCTCTTGACGGGGCAGTCGGTCACGGTTCTCGAGGACGCGCACGATCTCGAGTGCATGGCGAGCGCGGACGGCTCGACCCTTCTCGTCGTGGCCGACACCGGCGGCTCCTCTCGCGCCGAGCTGTTCCAGGTCGACTCAAGTGGCAGGACACCGCGGCTCTCGGCGCCGCAGTCCGTTCCCCTGCCAGGGCAGGGGGTCATCTACGCATCGCTGCTCACCCCGCCGCCGCTCGTACACCGGCAAGGTCTGCACGTGACCTACACCTTCACGTCGCCCCTCATCCCAGGCGACGTCTGGAGAGTCGAGCGCTCGGGCGAGGTGCCAGAACGGCTGACCCTCAGCCCCGGTCCGGATCCAGTGGGCGACAGCCTCGTCGAGCCATCTGTCGAGTCGGTGACGAGTTTCGACGGCGAGCGAGTCCCGCTGTTCGCCTACCGGCCGACCGGCTCGGCGGGCTCCGGCGCGGGCTGGCCGGTCGTGGTCCTCGTTCACGGCGGGCCCGAGAGCCAGTCGGTCCTCGCCTTCAACCCGATCATTCAGGGGCTCGTCGAGCGAGGCTTCGCCGTCGTCGTGCCGAACGTCCGCGGCTCGACCGGCTACGGCAGGAGATACGCGGGGCTCGACGACAGGACCCGCCGCCTCGACTCAGTCGCCGACCTGGCCGCGATTCACGAGTGGCTGCCGTCAGCCGGGCTCGACCCCGGTCGGGCGGCGCTCTATGGCGGCTCCTATGGCGGATACATGGTGCTGGCGGGATTGGCCTTCCACCCCGAGCTGTGGGCGGCGGGAGTGGACGTGGTGGGTATCTCGGACCTAGTGACGTTTCTCGAGAACACTTCGGCCTATCGGCGTGCGTACCGCGAGCGCGAGTACGGGTTCCTCGCGACAGACCGGGAGTTCTTGGCAAAGGCGTCACCCCTCCGCCGAGCAGACAGCATCGAGGCGCCGCTGTTCGTGATCCACGGGGAGAACGACTCCCGCGTCCCCGTCTCGGAGGCGCGTCAGCTCGTCGCGTCCCTCGAGCGCAGGGGAGTACCACATGAGCTCATGATCTTCGAGGATGAAGGACACGGCCTCGCCAAGCTCAAGAACCGGTTGGAGGCCTACCCGAGGGCGGTCGAGTTCCTCGAGCAGTATCTATCGCTCCGATGACCCCTGGTCGAGATCGAGTGCCGCCGAGTTGATGCAGTAGCGCATTCCGGTCGGTCGCGGCCCGTCCTCGAAGACGTGGCCGAGGTGGCCTCCGCAGCGGCGGCAGCAGACCTCAGTGCGTACCATGAACAAGCTGGAGTCACGGTGGAGCGTGACCGCGTCGGCGACGGCCGGCTCGGTGAAAGACGGCCAGCCGGTGCCCGACTCGAATTTCGGTGCCGGACGAGAACAGCTCGGCTCCGCACCCAGCACAGCGGTAGATGCCGCCGTCGTGACAGTCCCAGTACCTGCCCGTGAACGCAGGTTCGGTCCCGGCGTGCCTCAGCACCCGGAATTGCTCGGGGCCAGCTCCTCGCGCCACTGTTCCTCGGTCTTGTCGATCTCCGGTGCTGGCGCTTGGTCGATCTCACGGCGTCGCATTCTCATGTCGTGTAGTCCTTTGGGAGAGGTGCGCGTTTCACTTTTCGGCTCGAGCATCGCCGTAGCCGGGATGGGCGACGTCGAGCTTGGCCTTCACGCCCCAACGGATCGCTCCGAGCACTTCGGGGTCGTCATAGGCAAGGCTCCCGCACCGGATCGCCGCTGCGAGCTCGGCTTCTGATGCGACGCCGAGGCGGGTGAGGAGCTCGAGGTGGGTTGCCTGCTGACCCGGGCCGAGCTCGATCTCCCGCTTGATCGTGGCAAGCACGTTGGACGCCACACGGGCGTGGAAGGCGAGCGTCGGGTCAACGGCAGGCCTGACCGAGTCGTCGATCCATCCCCGTACCGCTGCCACGAGCTCCTCTAGGCGTGGTGGCCCATGCAGGTCTGTCCGGGTGGGAGCCGGCTCGCCGTCGACGCCCGGCACAGCTCCGGGCGCTGCCTCGGCCTCAGGGCCGGCGGTGGCGGTGAGACCGGCGAGCGCCAGGCAGTGGAGCACGTCCCACTCGTTCTCGCAGGTACGCCGGCCGATAGCGGCCATCTCCACCGACAGACTGCCGAAGGCTCGCGCCGTGGCGGCCATCGCGGCGCACATGATTCCCCAACGCCAGGTCCCGAAGAGCTCCCACCAGAACAACCCCTCGGGATCGACCGGCCCTCCGCCTGCCGCCTCGTACGCCAGCGAGAGCTCCTCGTAGGTCCCGAGCCCGAGAACGGGCAGGGGCGACCCGAACCTCCACGCACGCACGCACATCCACCCGAGGTCCTCCAGGGGATCGCCGACATGGCTCAGCTCCCAGTCGAGGACGGAGCGGAGCCCTTGGCTGTCGACCATGAGGTTCCCCATGCGGAAGTCGCCGTGGACGAGCACGCGGCCGCCGCCCGGCGGACGGTGCTGCTCGAGCCACTTGAGCCCGGCTTCGAGTGCCGGCAGGCCCTCTGCCAGTTCATGGAGCTTCGCAGCCCACGAGGCGAGCTGATCGCTCTCTTCGAGGCCTGCGACGGCGTCCGGGTCGACCCGATGAATCGCTGCCAGAGCCGCGGCGGATTGCGAGACGAGCCGCTCGCGCCCTTGCGCGAATTCGCCGTCGCGAAGGATGCGGCGAGGGATGGTCTCGCCCGCGATCCGCTCGAGGATCATGTACGAGGAGCCGAGAGCCGACGCGTCGTCGCTCACCGAGACGATCCCGGGCACAGGCACCCCACAGGCGGCGGCAGCCCGGATGCAGCGCGCCTCGAAGCTCCATCTGATGCCCGATCGCCATCGGGGGATCGAGCCGCAAGATGAGCTGGCGCGTCGGTGTGCTGAAGGCCCAGGTCGCGCGGGAGGCACCGCCTGTCAGGAGCACGAGGTCGGCGACAGTCTCACCGACCACCAGCGAGAGGCGCGAGGCGAGCGCCTCAGTCTCGGGCAGCGGTCTCAGCTCGTGCGCTCGCCGGAGCGTGGCGCACGTCGGCCTCGTTGAGCTGGCACGTCCAGGCCGCGAACTCGAGGAGTATCCCATCGGGGTCGAAGAAGTAGACCGATCGGACGAAGGTGCCAGAGTGCTGCCGCTTCGAGACGCCGAGGCTCGCTGTCGTCGTGATTGAGGATGCCGCTGCACTCGACGCCCTTTGACGCCAGTCGCTCGACGTACTCGTCGAAGCGGTCCGGGTCGACGTCGAACGCCAGGTGATTCATGGACCCGATGGCGCTCAGGAATTCCGGGAGGCCCGGGAGGGCGCCGGCCGAGGCCACGCCTGGCGCAGGCGCGACCGCGTCGGCGAACCAGAAGAAGGCAAGGCAGTCGCCGTTGCCGATATCGAAGAAGAAGTGCTGCCCGCCGCCGAAGGGGAGCTCGATGGTCTTCACGAGAGGCATGCCGAGCACGCCCGAGTAAAAGGCCACCGTGCGTTCCATGTCGCGGCAGACCAGTGCGACGTGGTTGACGCCCTTCAGGTCGAACTCCTCGTTGCGAATCGGCATGGCGGCCTCCCTTCCCAGTATCTCACGAGGGCTCTATGACGTTGCTGGTCGCCGGGTACGGCCCGAAGGCTTCGACCATTCGTTCCGGGACGTCGTCGAGCTCGAGGCGGAGTGCCCGAGTCATGATCGCATGCATGATGTACATCGTCGTGATGTAGGTGAGCTCGATGATCTCCTCGTCGCTCAGATGGGCGTGCAACGCGTCGAAGACGCCGTCGGAGACTCGCCCGCCCCTCACCAGCGCGTCGGTGTAGGCGAGAACCGCACGTTCTGCCTCGTCGAAGCAGGTGGCGACTTCCCAGGCGGCGATTCCGGCAAGCTTTTCCTCGCTGATCCCGACGCCTCGCCCTGACTTGAGGTGCTGGGAGTAGACGAACTGGCTCTCGCTCGACCACCCGGCCCGCGCTTGGGCCAGCTCCCTCAGGGCCGGCCGCAGGAGGCGGTCGGGCGACCGGTAGAGAGCAAAACCCCGCACCGAGTGCCGGAGGACGTCGGGCACGAGGGCGACGGTGGTCCACCAGTCACCGGGGGTCCCCGTGCTCGTGCCGGGGTCGGTCACCGGATCGCGGTCGCCGAAGAGATAGTCGTACATGGACAAGACGAACGGGTCGTCCGTCTCGGAGCGGGAGACCTGGCGGAGTCGTGGCATGAACGTGTTGTAGCCGATCAGCTACCGTCCCATCATGAAAGCAGCCGTGTACTACGAGACGGGTGCCCCTCAAGTCCTCCGCTACGAGACCGTGCCCGATCCGGCGGTCTCGGCCGGGACCCTGCTCGTGAAGGTCGAGGCGATCAGCATCGAGGGCGGCGACACGCTGAATCGCCTCGGCGGCGAGCTGTCGAGCGTCCCGCACATCGTCGGTTACCAGTGCGGGGGAACGGTGATCGAGGTCGGCGAAGGCGTCACCCGGTTCGCGGTCGGGGACCGCGTGGTGACCACCGGGCTCGACGGGTCGCATGCAGAGTTGCGGGTGGCGCCGGAGAGCTTCTCCTGGAGAATCCCCGAGTCGCTCTCGACCGAGGAAGGCGCTTGCGTCCCGGTCGCGTACGGCACTGCGCACGACTGCCTGCACGAGTTCGGCACGCTCGCGCCGGGAGAGACCGCGCTGATCCAGGCAGGCGCGAGCGCGGTCGGCATTGCCGCCATCCAGATGGCACATGAGATAGGCGCTCGGGTCCTGGCGACGGCGTCGCGCGACGACAAGCTCGAACGCCTTGCCGGGTTCGGTCTCGACGCCGGAATCAACTACGCGGAGAAAGACCTCGTCTCCGAGGCGCGCCGGCTCACCGAAGGCAGGGGAGTAGACCTCGTCGTCGACACTGTCGGCGGCTCCACCTTGCAGGCCAGCCTTGCCTGCCTCGCCTACAGGGGCCGTTGCGTCTCTGTCGGCGACGCCGGGCGTGGAGCCGGTCACGGTCTCGACACCTCCGTGATGCGGATGAGCAACCTCACGCTGCACGGGTACTTCCTCGGAGCTGAGCTCTTCATGGGCACACGCGCGTACCAGATGATCGCCGACCTGTTGGACGAGATAGCGGCAGGCCGTTTGAAAGTCGTCATCGACCGCCGCTACCGCCTCGAAGAGGCCGCCGCCGCCCACGCCTACATCGAGAGCCGCCAGGCCTTCGGCCGGGTCCTGCTCGTCCCGTGAGCTGACCCATGACCGCGTGGGCCAAATTCGCCGAGGAGGCGCCGCAGTTGGCGGAGCGAGGCCGCCTGCGGCTCGAGTCGACCGGGCTCAGCCTCGTGGGCACGCTGCGCAAGGACGGGTCGCCTCGGATCAGCCCCGTCGAGCCGCTCATCCTCGACGGGGAGGTCTATCTCGGGATGATGTGGCAGTCGATGAAGGCGCGGGACCTCCTGCGTGACCCGAGGTGCGTCGTCCACTCGACCGTGCTCGAAAAGGACGGCACCGAGGGCGACTTCAAGCTCTACGGGACGGCCGTGCCGGTGAGCGACCCGAGCGAACGGGACCGGTACTGCGAAGGGCTTCGCGCCGCTATCGGCTGGGCACCCGAAGGCGAGCTGTGGCACCTTTTCAAACTGGACATCGACCAGGCCGGCTGGTTCCAGGTCGTAGCGCCCGAGGGCCACGACATCGAGGCGTGGCGGCCTGGCGCGCCGCCCGAGAAGAGGTCGCTGCCGGAGTAGAACCAGCTCAGGTGGCCGAAGCCGGTGTCAGCCAGGCGAGCACGATGACCGATGAGGCCGCGACCAGTCGAGCCAAGGGACCGCCGCCCGCTCGGGGGCGAAGTCACCGGTATACGGGTCCTGGTGGTACTCGACCGGCGGTGGCCCACCTGCCGCGATCCGGGCAACTGCGGCGAGCAGCCTTTCGACGTCGGCGGACGAGGTGTTGATCCCTGCGCTCGCACGGACGGCGCCCGGCATCCGGCGGCGATCGCCGTGCTTGACCTCGCTCCGGTAGGCGGCGACGTCCGCGTGAGACAAGCCGAGCAGTCTCATCAGGTACGGGTGCGCACAAAAACAGCCGTGCCGCACGCCGATAGCGTCCTCAGCCGCGAGCCGTGCCGCAACAAGAGCGTGCGAGGTCCCTTCGACCGTGAAGGTGGCAAGTGGGAGGGTGGGGACCTCAAGGTCCGGCCCGAGCAGCCTTACACCCGGGATCTCACGAATGCCCGTCCGGAGCAGCTGAGCGATCTCCCGGTCGTGGTTCTCGATCCCCTCAAAGCCGATCTCGTTCAGCGCGTCGATGGCGCCGTGAAGGGCGACGGCCCCGATGACATTCGGAGATCCCGCCTCCTCCCGATCGGGAGGGTCGGTCCACAGGACCTCGTCGAGGTCGACGAGGTCCACCGCGCCGCCTCCGGCGAGAAATGGATCTCCGTCCACGAAGGCCTCCCGCGGCCCGACGAGCACGCCGCTCCCGAACGGCGCGTACATCTTGTGCCCACTCCAAGCGATGAAGTCCGGCTCGACCGGCAAACGGCGGTGCGCCGCGAGCTGCGCGGCATCGACGACCACGGGGACGTGTAGATCATGGGACGCTCGGACTATCTCGTCCACCGGCGGCATCCAGCCGGTGATGTTCGACGCGCCGGTGATGGCGAGGAGGCGCGGGGTCGGGTGGGCCGACAAGACGGCCACGACGTCATCGAGAGTGAACGTGCCGGACGTCCCGCACTCGACGTAGCGGCAGCTCACGAGGCGCGACCAGGGCAGCATGTTGGCGTGGTGCTCGACCACGGTCGTCGCGACGACGTCGTCGGGCTGCAGGCGCAGCCTGTAGGCGAGATGGTTGATCGCCTCGGTCGTGTTGCGGCACATGATCGCGACGGCATCCCCACCGCTCCGTCCGGCAAAGGCAAGCGCAGCCTCGCGCGCATCTTCGTACTCACCAGTGGAGCGTTGCGACTTGTAGCCGGCCCCGCGGTGCACGCTCGAGTACCACGGGACGAACTCCTCCACCCGCTCGAGGACCGAGCTCGAGCGCGCTCGTCGAAGCGGCCGCGTCGAACGACAGGTAGGGCCGCTCCAGGCCGTCGACGCAGGGGACCGGCTGCCCGTCGCCTACGAGGGCGACAGGCAGCCCAGCCGTGCTCACACTCGGCACCGGTCTTCCGTCACGGAGCCGGACGCGAGCCTGGGTAACCGGACCCAGTGGTGTGAAGACGGTATCCCCGACTCCGTTTCGGTCGTCGGGTTGACAGTCCGCTTCATCACGCTCTCAGCATGTGACTTGGCGGGTCGCCCAGCTAGGGGCGATAGACCAATTGTCCCGCTATCGCCTGCCACTCGGGACCTTCGGCCCTGGCTGGCCCAACAGCGAGTTGGGTAGGTTGCGGGTCGACGACTAGGAGGTCGCGCTCGGTGGGAACGCCTGCGATTCGCACTAAGGGGCTGTCGAAGCGCTACGGGACCGTCGATGCGTTGCGTGATCTCGATCTCGAGATCGCCGAAGGCGAGGTGGTCGGGTACCTCGGGCCGAACGGCGCCGGCAAGACGACCACCATCCGCTTGCTGCTCGGCCTCATCCACCCGACCGCGGGCAGCAGCGAGATCTTCGGGGTCGACTCCCAGCGTCAGCCCGTCGAGGCGCACCGCCGCCTTGCCTACGTGGCCGGGGAGGCCAACCTCTGGCCTTCCCTCACTGGAGCAGAGACGCTCCATCTGCTCGGCCGCGTCCAGGGGCAGGTGGACAACGGGTATCGCGAGGAGCTGGTCGAGCGCTTCTCCTTCGATCCCTCGAAGAAGGTCCGGACGTACTCGAAGGGGAACCGGCAGAAGCTCGTCCTCATCGCGGCCCTCATGACGCGCTCCGACCTTCTCCTTCTCGACGAACCGACGAGCGGGCTCGACCCCCTCATGGAGCAGGCATTTCGCCACTGCGTCCACCAGGCGAAGGAACGAGGCCAGACGATCTTCCTCTCTTCTCACATCCTGAGCGAGGTCGAGGCGCTCTGCGACCGGATCGGGATACTCAGGGCGGGCAGCCTGGTGGAGATGGGGACGATGGCCGAGATGAGGCACCTGTCGGCACTGATGGTCGAAGCGACGTTCGACGGCTCGGTCCCGGATCTCTCCGGTGTGCCGGGAGTCAGCTCCATCGAGACGGTCGGGCGCGTGGTGCGGTGCCACGTGAACGGACCAATCGAGCCCTTGTTGAAGGTCCTGGCGGATGCTTCGGTCCAGGAGCTGTTGAGCCGCGAGCCGTCGCTGGAGGAGTTGTTCCTCGCCCACTACGGCGCAGGCACGGAACCACCGGGTGGTGAAGCGCCCGATGCAGGCTGAGGTCGCCCTGCGCTCGCCTTCACCGGCCGGCCGGTGGCCGTCCGCCGTGGTGGCTCTGCGGACGGGCCGCAAGGCCGCCCGCTCCGGGGCACTCTGGGGCTACGTCTTCGGGGCCTACGTGGCGAGCGCAGCGCTCGGCTACGCCGCCACCTACAAGACGCTGGCAGCACGTGAGAAGTTCGCGGCGGCCTTCGGCAAGAACGCAGCGACAGACGCGCTGATCGGACCGGCCCACCAGATCCAGACGATCGCCGGATTCACCGCCTGGCGTTGCCTCGGCGTTCTTAGCATCGTCGGGGCGGTCTGGGGCTTGCTCATAGGGACGCGGCTCCTCCGCGGCGAGGAGGAGGCAGGGCGCTGGGAGCTCCTCCTCGCTGGTCAGACCACCCGCAGGCGCGCGGCGGGCCAAGCGCTGGCTGGGCTCGGCATGGGCCTCGCTGCCCTCTTCTGTCTGACGGCCATCATCACAGCGGTGATAGGCCGGTCGGCAAAGGTTCACGTAAGCGTGGGAGCGTCGATCTACTTTGCCCTCGCCCTCGTGGCGAGCGAGCTGTCTTCCTCGCGGCTGGCGTGCTCACGAGCCAGCTGGCTGCCACGCGGCGCCAGGCGTCCGGTTATGCCGGCGCGCTGCTCGGAGCGTGCTACGCCTTGCGCATGGTGGCCGACTCGGGCACCGGGCTCTTGTGGATGCAATGGACTACACCGCTCGGATGGGTCGAGAAGCTGCAGCCCCTCACGGCACCCGACCCGCTGCCACTGCTGCCGCTGGCAGGCTCCGTAGTGGTGATGTCGTTGCTCGCCGTGCGTCTGGCGGGCACTCGCGACTTGGGCTCGAGCACGCTCCCGGACAGGGCGAGCGCCGTGCCGCACACGCGACTGCTCTTCGGTCCGACCGGCTTGACGACCCGGCTCATCCGCCCAACCATCATCAGCTGGAGCGTGGCAATCGCGGCCTCTGGGCTGCTGGTCGGCTTTGTCGCAAAGGCGGCCGGCGACACCCTGAACAGCTCAACGAGTGTCGAAAAGGTGGTCTCCCGCCTCGGCGGTCCCGGCGCCGGGGCGAAGATCTACGTGGGGATCGTGTTCCTCGTGACTGCCCTGGTCGTCGCCTTGGTGGCTGCCGGCCAGCTGAGCGTCCTCCGAGGAGAGGAGGCGGGAGGGCGCCTCGACCACTTCCTCGTGCGGCCCGTCTCGCGGTCGTCCTGGCTAGGCGGGAAGCTGCTCTTGACGACGGCCGCACTGGTCCTCGTAGGTGTGATCGGAGGGGTCTCCACCTGGGTCGGGGCTGCAACCCAGAAGCTCCGGGCTCAGCTTCGCGACCATGCTCGATGCGGGTCTCAACCTCGTCCCCCCGGCAGTGTGCATTCTCGGCATCGGGACGCTCACCTTCGGGGTCTCGCCGCGGTCCACGTCGGTCACGACTTATGGCGCTATTGCCTGGTCGTTCCTCGTCGAGATCGTCGGCGGGCTCATCGGGGCCAACCATTGGTTGCTCGATACCTCGGTCTTCCACCAGATGACCCCGGCTCCCGCGGTCGCTCCGGACTGGACGAGCGGGGGAGTGATGATCGGTGCAGGCGTCCTGGCGTGCGTCCTCGGCACCGTGGCCTTCCGGCACAGGGACCTGGCGGAGGAGTAGCGGACTCCAACCGGGCGGCCACATGGCCCTCTAACTGGCTGGTCTGCGCAATCGCGACAACGGCTACGAATGCGGTTGCGCAAGGCACGAGCGCCCAAGCCGTGAGCCTCTCCGATCGAGTCAGGAGTCGCTCAGCAGGGGACTGCGACCAACCGCCCTCCCCCTCGGTCGGTGAATCACTCCCGTTGGCGTCGTTACGCATATCTCGAGCGTAGGACCGGGGATGCGACGGTGCGTGCTCGACGCTAGGAGAGACAAGCCCGCACAGGCTGCGAGTCGTACGCTCGTCATGGCAAGGCCCGGTCCGGAGCGCGAAGGAGTCAGGTCTCATGGCAACAGAGAACAGCCCATCACGCCGGGACGACGCCACTTTGTCCGAGACAGATCTCGAGTTCGCCGAGCGCGTCGCCGAGAGCGCCCGGATCGCGCGTCTGAGGAGAGCGGTCGCGCCGCCTTGGATCCACAATTTCGACGATCTGTCGCACGAGTGGCGGCGCTGGTTCTCCGAGGTGCTCGGCACGTTCATGCTGGTGCTGGTCGCGGCCGGCGGCGGCGTCGTCTCGGCGAGCGTCTCGGGCGGTCTCTCGCACGCGGCGCTCGTAGTCGCCCCGGCACTCATGGTGATGGCGATCATCTTGTTCATGGGGGCTGTCTCGGGCGCCCACCTCAACCCGGTCGTGAGTGTCGCCTTCGCGCTGAGGCGTGAGTTCCCGTGGCGCCGTGTGCCGGGCTACCTGGTCTCACAGGTCATCGGCGCCGTGTTCGCGTGCCTCGTCTTGTGGGCCATGTTCGGTAAGGTCGGCCACCTCGGAGCGACCCTTCCCGGGCCTGGCTTCGGCGACGTCCGGGCGATGATCATGGAGGCGCTTCTCACCCTTGGCCTCGTGAGCACCATCCTCGGGACTGCCTCGGGAGCCCAGAACGTCGGATCTCTTTCCGCGCTCGCCGTCGCCGGATACATCGCTCTTGCCGGACTCTGGGGCAGCCCCGTGAGCGGCGCTTCGATGAACCCTGTGCGGTCGTTCGCGCCGGCGCTCGTGACCGGTCAGTTGTCGCACTTCTGGGTGTACCTCGTGGGGCCGTTCCTCGGGATGATCGGGGCCGTAGGCGCTGCCTTCGTGCTCAGGGGACCGGGTGGGGATCCGGCAGCGACACGCGCGGCGCAGGGAACGCTCGACCCGCTCCCCAACACTCCAGCAGTTGAGACGACAGAAGGAGACCAACATGGCGCATGAGCACTGGAAGCCCGAGCCGGAGAAGCACGATTTCCCGGCCGCCGAGAGCTACCTCACCTTGGTACTCGATCCGCCTGCAGCCAAGTCCCTGGCGGCCGCCTTGCAACAAGCACCCACTGAGGTGCGCAAGGCGAAGGACCTCCTGCGGGCGAGCGAGCTTGCACTGCTACCGGAGGACAACGCTCATGTCGCCGAGGATCTCGGGAAAGTGAAGAAAGGCGAGCTCCTCTCGCCCGTGCTCCTCGTGCGCGGCGATGTCCTGCACTGCCATCCTTTGACGATTGCCGACGGCTACCACCGCATCTGTGCCAGCTACCACCTGGACGAGAACGCCGACATCCCTTGCCGGATGGTGGATCTCCCGACCTGAGCTCACCGGTCAGGGTCTCTCCGGGACGGCCCGAGACCGGCACGCGAGCTGAAAACAAGGCCCGCCCAGTCAGCTGCCATATCATCGGGCGCCTATGGCAGCGGCGGCTCCTGAGGTAACGACTCCCGAGGAGCCCTCTCGAGTCCCGTGGTGGCTTGCTGCTGTGCCCGCAGCCGCTGCTCTCGTCATCTGCCTGCTCCAGCTTCGCATCCCTGGTCAGTGGTCGGGGGTTGCGTCCTACGACGACGGCGTCTACGTCGGTTCGGCGATCGAGCTCGCCCGCGGTGCCTTGCCCTACCGGGACTTCGCCATCGTGCAGCCACCAGGGCTGACGCTCGTGATGTTCCCTGTCGCCGCTCTCTGCCGGGTGTTCGGCTTCGGCAGCCAGGACGTCGTGTTCATCTCGCGGCTGCTCACCTCGATCGTGACTGCCCTCGACGCCGGTCTCGCCGCTCTCGCCGTCCGCCACCGTGGAGCGGTCGCGATGGTGGTTGCCGGTATCGCGCTCGCCTGCTTCCCGATGGCATACCAGGCCGACAGCGTCGCGCTGCTCGAGCCGTACATGGACTTCTTCTGCCTTGTCGGCCTCGTCCTTCTGTTCTCTCGAGGACGGGTGACGACGGGTTGGCGGGTCTATCTGAGCGGAGTCGCGTTCGGGCTGGCCTGCAGTTTCAAGGTGTGGGCACTGATCCCAGCGGCCATCGTCTTCTTGTTCGCCGCGTTCGCCGGACGAGGCCGTGTCAGTCGCTTCCTCGGCGGTCTCGCCACGGGCGTGGCGGTGATCTTCGGGCCTTTCGCAGTGGCGGCCGGCGGAGCGTTCTTCCGCGACGTCTTCGCCGCGCAGGTGAACCGCATCTTGATCCGGGGCGTGCATCAGGTGCTGGCCAGGCTGCGCGACGTACTCGGATTGAGAGTGCTCGGACTGACGGGGTGGGCCACCGTTCTCGGCCTGATCGCCCTTGTGATCCTCGTGGCCCTTGCCCACTACGGACCCTCTGGCTTCGAGCGCGGATCGACCTTCGATCGCTGCGTGGCTGTGGTCTCGCTCGCCGCACTAGCCGTGCTCTCCGTCGCGAGCCCCTACTTCGGGCACTATGCCTTCCTCGTGGCGCCCTGGCTCGCGATGATCGCAGGCTCGGTGGTCGCCCGGGCCCTCACCAACGCGATCCGACTTGTAAGCACACCTACAAGACGCATTCAGTGGGCGCGAGCCGGGACGGTCACCGTGATCAGCTTGACCCTGTTGCTCGGGACGGTCGCCGAGATTCAGTCCTTTCACGTCTACAAGCACACCGACAGGTCCAAAGTGAACGCGAGGCCACTGGCTGCGATCACCGCCCTTCCCGCGTCGAGCTGCGTCCTGACCGATCAGATCGCCATGGTGATCTCCGCCAACCGACTGCGGGAAGGGGAAGGAGGCTGCCCCCTCGTGCTCGACTCCGACGGCATCATGCTCATCCAGCGGGCAAGTGAGGGAACCAGCCAGAGCGCCAAGGCGGCGCTGGCTCGCCGGTGGCAGGACTGGTTCGAGCGGGCCGACTACGTCTACCTGACCGGAAGCTACCAACGCCGGATCCCGTGGACGAACTGGCTCGAGCGATGGTTCGACGACCACTTCGTCCGCGTACACCTCGGCCGAAGCAACGGGGTGTTCTACAAGCGAATTTGAGCTACTCGAACTCTTTCCAGTGCACCCGGTGGAACAGACGCGCGTAGCGGGCCGATAGAGAAGGCCCTTCGTCGCGCGCCACGTCAGGATGAAGCACGAGAGTCCCACTTGGTGCTGGCAAGGAGGCGGCTTGATCGTCCGAGAGGGCACATCGCACGAGCGCCGTCGTGATCTCGGCGATCTGGTCGCGAGCGACGAAACGCAAGCCTTTTGACGTCTTCACGACGATCCCGTCGAAGAGGTCCAGCTCTGGTACCTGGAGAACATGTTCGACCGTGCCGAACGAGGTCCCAGTCGAGCTAGCCACAGGTGTGCCCACTTCGAGGGCCAAGTACGAGATCGGGTGTCCATCGTCCATAGGGTCCTCTTTTCTCTCCAACAAGAGCTGACTCTAACGAGCCAGCCTCTCATCTCGTGTACCGACCCGGCTCCGGTCTCAGGCTCGCGATTAGCGTTCGAAAGGTGGGACCTGACGGCTCGAGCGATGGGACCACGCCCTTTGCGATCTCCGCCCGGCGCGTTGCCCAAGGTGCAGACCACCACGAGGAAGCGAGGGCGCTCGTCGCCCAGATGACCCTCGAAGAGCGGCTCGACTGCCTCGACGGCGACACCGACTTCTGGCCCGGGCTGGTCGACATGGTCTCCGGTGGGGTAAAAGACCACCCCTGGCCTGCGGCTGTCGTCGAGCGCCTCGGAGTCCCGGGCATCCAGTTCGTCGACGGCCCCCGTGGCTGCACCGTCGGCCCATCCACCTGTTTCCCCGTCTCCATGGCTCGCGGTGCGACCTTCGATCCCGACCTCGAGGAGCGCATCGGCGCCGCCATCGGTGAGGAGCTTAGAGCCGTCGGCGCCACCTACACCGGTGCCGTCTGCATGAACCTGTTGCGCCACCCAGGGTGGGGACGAGCACAAGAGACCTACGGCGAAGATCCCCTCCACGTCGGGGAGATGGCAGCCGCGCTCACACGCGGGTTGCAACGTCATGTCATGGCATGCATGAAGCATTTCGCCTTGAACAGCATCGAAGAGGCGCGATTCCGCATCGACGTGACAGTAGGGGAGCGGGCGCTGCACGAGGTCTACCTGCCGCACTTCCGGCGGGTCGCGAGCGAGGGCGTGGCGTCCACGATGTCGGCCTACAACTCGGTCAACGGCCACTGGTGCGGGGAGAACCGAGTCCTGCTCACCGACATCCTCCGGGTCGAGTGGGGTTGGGACGGCTTCGTCACATCCGACTTCATCGCCGGGTTGCACGACCCCGTCCTGTCGGTCACAGCCGGCCTCGACATCGAGATGCCGTTCCGCCAGCAACGCGCTCAGCACCTGAAGAGCGCACTCGAGGCCGGAAAACTGAGCGAGGCGGACATCGATGCCCGGGTAGAGGACACAGTCGCTACTCTGCTGCGCTTTGCGAGGATCTTCGAGCAGGCGCCGGAGCGATCGGTTCTCGCTTCCCGAGAGCACCGTTCCCTTGCGTGCGAAGCGGCCGCCAAATCGATGGTGCTGCTGCGCAACGACGGAGGGCTCCTCCCGCTCGACCCCGGCGCGACAGCGCGCATCGCGGTGCTGGGTCGCCTCGCTGCCGTCGCGAATCTCGGCGACGGCGGGTCGAGTGACGTTCACCCTCCCTCTGTCGTCACGCTTCTCGAGGGGATCACCGGAGCCTTTCCTCACGCCGACGTCGTGCACAGCGACGACGATGCCACGGTCGCCACCGGGGCCGACCTCGCTGTCGTCGTGGTCGGCTTCACGAAGGCCGACGAGGGCGAGTTCATCGACAGCTCGGCGAGCGCTGCCATTGCGACCTTGTTCCCGCCTGCCCCCGAGGCGCCGATCGCTCCACCCCGCGGTGGGAGGCGGGCGCAATCCGAGGGCTTCTCGCCGGGCGGCGACCGCCGTTCCCTCCGGCTCCACGCCGAAGACGAAGCACTGATAGCTGCCACCCTCGCCGCCTGCACCCGTACGGTCGTCACGGTCATGGGCGGGTCTGCCACCGTCATGCCCTGGCTCGATGCGGTCCCGGCGGCGCTGGTGGTCTGGTACCCCGGCATGCAAGGTGGGAGCGCACTCGGAGACGTGCTCAGCGGTCTCTCGGAGCCAGGCGGTCGGTTGCCGTTCGCCATCCCCCGTGACGAGTCGCACCTCGTCCCGTTCGATCCTGACGCCGAGACCGCAACGTACGACCTGTTCCATGGCCAGTGGAAGCTCGATCGAGACGGCGTCGAAGCGCACAGGCCTTTCGGCTTCGGCCTCGGGTACGCGACGTTCGAGATTCTTGAGGCCGAGTTTGCGGAGGCGCCGGCGCGCTCACAGTGGACCGGAACGCTCGAGGTGGCCGTAGCGAACACCAGTGGGAGGAGTGGCGCGACGGTCGTGCAGGTCTACGGATCTCTGCCCGAGTCGCTCTACGAGCGCCCCGAGCGCCGGCTCGTCGGCTTCCGCCGCGTCGAGATGGCGGCGGGGGAGCTGAGCTCGGTCCGGGTTCCCTACGACCTCGCCTCCCTCGCCGTGCGTGAGAACGGGAGCTGGGTCCGTGAGCCCGGGACGTGGCGGCTCACCGTCGGCCAGCACGCCCACGACCCTGCCGTCTCGATCGACATGCGTCTCGACGGCTCTCCGTGATACGCCGTCGGGCGTCAGCTCATCAAAGGCATCGGCAGCGTTCGTAACTCATGCATGTCGCCGCCGCCGGCCTCGCAACGCTGCTCGCCGTCGTGCTCGTCGCCGTCCAGCCGCTCCTAGGGCGGCGCCGCTACCGAAGGCTCGTGGAGCGGGTCAAGACTGACCCGAAGGCTCGTGAACGTCACTACCTCCACGGCATCGTGGGCGAATGGAGCTACGTCGCAGTGGTCGTCATCATCGGGGCCGTGTCTGGACGCGGCGCAACCTCGATCCGCCTGACGCTGCGCACCCACGGCGCCGGTGCCGCGACGATCGCGATCGAGACCGTCGTCTTGGCCGCAGTGGCCCTCGGCGCGACCACGTTCTTCATCCGGAGGGCAGGCCCGAGTGTGATCGGGCAGGTTCGGCGGCAAGCCAAGGGTTTCTTGGAGTTGCTGCCGCGCACAAGAGAAGAAAAGGTGTTGTTCGCCGGGATGGCGCTGACGGCCGGGATCTGCGAAGAGATCCTCTACCGGGGCTTCGGCATCGCCTACCTCGAGTGGCTCTTGCCGGGCGCGAGCCGCACGACGATCATCCTCGTCATCGCGGTCTCCTTCGGGATCGTCCATCTCTACCAAGGCCCTCGCAACATCGTCCTCACCGGAGCAATCGGCGGCCTCCTCGCGTGGATCACGCTCTCGACCGGCACCCTCGTTCCGGCCATCGTCATCCACGTTCTGGTCGATCTCCGCGTCGTGGCGCTCCCCGCTTCTGTAGCGGAGCCGTCGCCGACGGCCGGCTCGCCGTAAACAGTGACCAACTACCATCTCGCGCAGCGAGAGGGGCATCCATGGCCGATCCAACGGACAGCGACTGGTCGTCGCGGATCAGTCGCCGGGCGTTGTTCGCCGCTCTCCAGCACGTCGACGAGGTCGTCATCGCAGTCGAGCTCGACGGCACGATCTCGTTCGCCAGCCCGTCTGTTCGGGCCCTGCTCGGGTGGGATGCCGATGACTTCGTCGGGCGCAACCTGACAGATTTCTTCGTGCCGGAAGCCCGCACCGAGATCCTCAGCAGCTTGCTTCGGTGGTCGGATAGGGGCGGGGAGATCGAGGGCGAGCCGGTCCGGATCCTCACCTCGTTCGGCACGTGGACGATGGTTCACTACGACGTGATCACGGGTCCGGACGTCGCCGAGCTCGGAGTCGCCGTGATGACGCTCCGCTCGGTCGACCTGTCGCACCGGGAGCGCATCGAGCTGTTGAACCGGCTGAGCAACGAGACCCGGATCCTGCGGGTGGCGTCGGCGTTCCTCGGCGTGGGAGTCGACGACTTCGACTCCGGCCTCACCGCGGCGGTGCTCGAGATTGCTGGCCTCACGTGGGTCACCAGGGTCTCGGCGTGGCACCTCGTGCACGACGCCGTCGTGCGCCGCGGTCTTTGGGAGGCCGGGGACGGCGCGCCGTCGACGCCGCTCCCCGCAGCGCTGCCCCTCTCGTCGGTTGGCTCTCTCGTCAACCTTGCCGAGGTCCATCTCCGCACTCCGGCCGAGATCGAGCAGGGCTGGCCCACGGTCGCTCGAGAGTTGATCGGTGGGGGAGTGAGGGGGTTGCTGGCGGTGCCGACGGTGCTAGCGGGAAGCTTTGCCGGCTTCGTCATGATCGAGCACACCTTCGACGACGCGAAGTTCGACTCGACTCACTTCGCGACTCTGCGGTCCGCCGCTGCGATCTTCGCCGACGCGTTCGCTCGCAACGACGCCGAGCGCAAGCTCGCCGTTCGCGCGCGTACCGACTCCCTCACAGGCCTTCCCAATCGATGGACGTTCCAGTACGCGCTCGAGGAGTCGCTCGGCAACGTCGCGTTGGGCGCAACGCCTGGAGTCACAGTGGCGCTGATCGACCTCGACCGCTTCAAGAGAGTCAACGACTCGCTCGGCCACGACGCCGGCGATCGCCTATTGATGGATGTCGCAGAACGCCTGGAGACAGCCGCAGGCGCGGGCGGCTCGCGAGACACGGTGGCCCGCCTTGGTGGAGACGAATTCCTCGTTCTGCTTGCACGATGCGGGAGCGACGACGAAGCGATGAGTCGGATCGAGCGCATCATCGAAGCCCTCGTTCCCCCTTTTCATGTGGACAGCCAGCCCATCCAGCTGACCGCGAGCGTCGGAGTGGCACGGGTCGACCACGAGGGCTCGAACGCCGTCGAGCTCTTGAGGCGGGCA
The DNA here is from genome assembly GCA_963801185.1 of uncultured Acidimicrobiaceae bacterium. Classification (GTDB taxonomy): domain Bacteria; phylum Actinomycetota; class Acidimicrobiia; order Acidimicrobiales; family Bog-793; genus Palsa-601. Next base: position 361,259 of record CAWDDW010000001.1, read on the forward strand.
GACCTCGCCATGTACCAGGCCAAGCGCACGGGCGGGAACCGCATCGCCACCGAGGACCCGAAAGCTCGCGTCCGAGTCGCTCAGCGACTGCACGAGGAGGGTGAACTGCGTGCCGCGATCACCGGGGGAGGGCTTGTCACCTACCTGCAGGGCGAGTGGGATATGGGGACGGGCCGCCTAATTGGTGCCGAAGCACTGGCACGATGGGTCCACCCGGACAAGGGCCTCGTGGCGGCTGACACCTTCATCCCCATGGCAGAGGAGTCCGACCTCATCGTCTCGCTCGGCGAGCACGTGCTGCAGTCCTCCTGCGAAGAAGCAGCTCGGTGGCGTCGTGACGGGTTCGAGCAGGACTTCTTGCTCAGAGTGAACTTGTCTGCCCGCCAGCTCCGCCAGCCCGGGCTGGTCGACCACATCTCGGAGGTGTTGCGCTCATCGGGCCTGCCGGCGTCCGAGCTTCTGTCTCGAGCTGACAGAGAGCGCGCTGCTCGTCGACCCACCTGCTGCTGCGCGGATCCTCGATCGGATAAGGGCCCTCGGCTGCGGGCTCGGCATCGACGACTTCGGGACCGGCTACTCGTCGATGCTGTACCTGAAGAACCTGCCGCTAACCGGGATCAAGATCGATCGGACTTTCGTCGCCGGCCTACCGGGCGACAAGACCGACCGGGCAATCGTGGCTTGCGTGGTCCAGCTGGCGGAGTCGCTAGGGGTCACGCTCACCGCCGAGGGCGTCGAGACCGAGGCGCAACGACAGGCGTTGTTGGATCTGGGTTGCCGATGCGCGCAGGGGGACCTGCTGTCGGCGCCCGAGCCGATGGAGAGCTTCGCTCGGAGGCTGTTGGGGGCGGCGCCGTAGGACGACTTGCCCGCTCGGCGCTTCGGGCACTCCCCGGTGCGATCGTCACGGTGAACGGCCTCGGGCGCCTGGGGGAGATCCGGACTTCGAGCAGAGAGTCTCGCCTGGCTGTGCGAAGCGCACTGAACGAGCCGGTGCTGAGACCTCAGGTCACAGCAACCTGGTGGCGTGCCCGGCCCAGTACTGGTCCCTCAGGAGCCGCTTGTAGAGCTTGCCCGTGGGCAAGCGGGGCAGTTCCTCGAGGAAGTCGACGGACCGCGGGCACTTGAAGTGGGCCTGGTGCTCCCGGCAGAACGCGATGAGCTCCCGCTCGAAGCTCGGGCCCTGCCTCGACACCCGGCATTGGCTGGACGATCGCCTTCACGACCTCGCCGAGGTCCTCGTCGGGCACACCGATAACAGCTGCGTCCATCACCTTCGGGTGGGTCACAAGGAGGTTCTCGGTCTCTTGCGGGTAGATGTTCACGCCTCCGGAGATGATCATGTAGCTCTTCCGGTCAGTGAGGAAGAGGTAGCCCTCGTCATCCAGGTAGCCGACGTCGCCAACAGTGCTCGTGTCCCCGGCTTCATTGCGTGATTCCGCAGTCTTTGCGGGATCATTGAAATATTCGAAGTTCGTCGCACCTTTGAACCAGACCGTGCCGGGCTCGCCCCTCGGGCACTCGTTGCCGAGGTCGTCGAGGATCAGTACCTCGCCGACGACGGCTCGACCGACTGTGCCCTTGTGGGCCATCCAGTCCTCGGAGTCGGTGAACGTGAACCCGTTGGCCTCCGTAGCGGCGTAGTACTCGATGAGAACAGGGCCCCACCACTCGATCATCTGCTGCTTGACCGGGACCGGGCAGGGGGCAGCGGCGTGGATGATCACTTCGAGTGAGGAGACGTCGGCGCTCGACCTCACCTCGTCGGGCAACTTCAACAGCCGCGAGAACATCGTCGGCACCATCTGGGAGTGGGTTACGCGATGACGACCGACAAGGTCGAGGAACTGGGCAGGGTCGAAGTGCTCCATCACGACCACCGTCGCACCGAGGCGCAGCGCCAACGACACACTCGCCTGCGGAGCCGAGTGATACAGGGGAGCGGGGGAGAGGTATGTCATGCCTTCGCGGAGGCGCCACAGGAACTTGAGGCCTTCGAGCACAGGCAAGTTCCCGCCCGGCTCGAGTTCAGGCAAGGGCCGGAAGATGCCCTTCGGCCGTCCGGTCGTGCCAGACGAGTACAGCATCGCCGCCCCTAACTGTTCGTCGGCGATCGGATCGGTGGGATGGCCGCTGATGGCGGTGTCCCAGTCCTCGAAGGGCCCTTCCGGAGCGGTGCCGGCATCGAGCATCAACCACCGTTCGACCTTCGGGCAGAGCGCCGGGAGCTGCGATGCGACGTCGGCTTTGGCAGTCGTCGTCATGACGACGCGCGACTGCGAGTCGTTGATGATGTACGCCACTTCCTCGGCCGAGAGATACGAGTTCACGCAAGTGAAGTAGAGACCGCACCGCTCGGCGCCGCCCTCTGAGATCAGCATCCGATGGTCGTTGGTCATGAAGATGGCTGCATGATCGGCTCGGCGGAGCCCGGTGTCCCGCAGGAGATGGGCCACCTGGTTTGCAGCTGCTTCGTACTCGGCGAAGCTCACGACCTGGCCTCCCGAGGCCATCACGATCGCAGGCTTGTCAGGAGTCTCTCGAGCGTGTTGTGCGGCGTACATGGGCGAACGGTAGTCCGCAGTAGGCGAGATGCGCTCGACCTCTCTCGAGTCATCCTCCTGTGGGCGGCGCCGCCGACTTCCAACGGTCGCACGGCTGAGCCGGAGGATCCGCGAGTCCGACGGTGCCGGGTCGTACCCTGGTGAGGTGCCTCTCCACCGCTGAGCCGCCTGGCCCGGCGTCTCCAAACGAACAGTTCGGAGGCAACGCAAATGATGAATCAACCGATCGAGTACAAGGTCGCCGAGTATCCCCTCGGCCAGCCCGAGGCTTTGTTGGAAGTGCTGACAGCGAACAGCCGCCTTGGTTGGGAGTTCGCGAACCTTCTCGCCGCCGAGGACGACCGAATCGGGAGGGTCCTCCTCATGAGCTGGGCGCCGAGTTAGGCCAACCGGCGACGAAGGGCGGGCGGTCCAGCCTGCTCGTGATGGGACGTGCAGCCAGTAGTCAGTTCGGAGGTGCCCCACCCCGGTCTTGTGCTGGCCGCTCAGGATGGTCGCGTTCGTCTCGAACTGCACCGAGAACCTCTAGTTCGATTCGGTCCTTCGGTCTTCCCGTGGCCCGCTTCATGCGGATGAGGTCGTCGAGATCGCAAACCAAGACGCTCAGACCGCTCCCGAGATCGAACAAGATCGCGTTTACAGCAAGTTCCTGGAAGTTGTTGATACCAGCCGGCAGGCCGAGAATGTCGAGAGGGCCGAGATTCGTGGAGAGCGTGAAGTTCTGGCCAGCGGCGATGGCGGCGGCGTCAAGTTGAAAGGAGACATCGTCGTCGACTCCCCGAAGACGCGCGTGGAGTTCGCTAAGTGCGCCAGCCAGGCGCTCCAGATTGGCGGGGTCACGGTCGTAGCAGATGTCGACGTCGGTCGTCATCGTCGGCGAACCCCACAGGCGACCGGCGACCCCGCCGATGAGCACGAACCGGACACCGTGGCGCTGCAGGGTTGCGAGTGCCCCGAGAGGGTCGAACGCCACTTAGCCGATCCGAGCAGCCCGGCCGAGAAGATCCGAAAGCAGCGCGTCGTCGGCCAGGGTGGCCGCTCGCTGTGCTGGCGTGAGAGCAAGGAGTTCCCGGATCTGCGTCCGGTCGATGCCCAGACCGGCGCGCGGGAGCGTCTCCATCGTCTCACCGCATGCCTCGAGCAGCCGTTCCAGAGTGTCAACGCGCGGGTTGTCTCTCCCGCTCTCGATCCTGGCGATGGTCGGCTGGGCGATGCCGGTCCGAGCTGCGAGCTTGCGTTGCGACATGCCAGCTCGGCGTCGAGCATTCCGCACAGAGCGCGCAACGTTCATAACCTCATGATAGCGACTTCACTATCAAATGCGGATCCCTACGGAACGTCCCAGACGCCGGAGAAGCTCAAACGACCGTCTTGCACTGTCCTCGTGAGCGTCCATTCAGGTATCGCCGGATCCGACCTCGCTATGTCGCTCCGGGCCGAGGTGCGTAGACAGACGACGAGACTGGTCGATGTTGGACCGGGCGGGGAGGACCGCGAGGTCGCAGCACTCTGCGACCTGTGGACACCAATACTACATAACGGACATTATCGGCGCTGGCTCGATCAGCCAGGTGCCGCGGTTGAACACTCTTCGCAAGACAACCTCAGGCACTCGGCTCGATCTCGCCGCCTCTCAGACGGTTCGCAGCGGCATAGAGATGTCGGAACGCGTCGCGATACGCACCAGCTGCTGGTTTGCCCGCGAGGTCCTGATCGACGTCCTCGAGAGCGGCCGTCAGTTGATAGAGCCTGTCTTGCAGCGACCGCCACTGGGCGATCGAGATCGGCATCTCACCGGTTGCAAGGATGCCCGCCGCCTGTCGCCGACGCAGCTCGTAGGCCCGCTGACGACACGCTTTGCGGCAGTACTCCCGTGGTCGTCCTCTTCCGAGTGCGGGTGCCATTTCGCGCCCGCACCAGCGGCACGACTGAGTCTCGCTTAATTTCGTCACTAGACGTAATTGTAGGAGCTAGCGAGGTAATCCAGCACGGCACAGGCGGTTCACCTCTCTGTCGCTGTTAGGCCACTGTTAGGTTCGTCGTCCCATGGAGCGCCCGCAAGAACTCGCTCGATCCACTCCCCTACAACTGCGACAGGCTCACGGCGTAGGAAGAACAGCCTGACGCGGGCGTCAGTCACCGACCGCTCGTCGTCAACGAGCCCAGTCGCGAGAAGGAGCCTCAGGTGCCGGCTCATAACCGGAGCGGCAACGCCTGCAGCATCAGCCAACGCGCCGGCACGTTGAGCTCCGGAGCCAAGCAATTCGATCACTCTTCGACGCGTCGGATCGGCCAGTGCTTGCAAGTATTCGTCAAGAGCGGAAAGGGCGGCTATCTAGACAATCATTACGCAATAAAGGAACTATTGTCAAGCAGTCCCACCTTCGCGTCACCGGTTCAACCCTGGTTACTCCAGCCCTTCTCCCCCACGCCTGCCCGCGCCGGGCGCTTGTTGACGAAGTGTTGACGGCGCGCCCGCCAAATTGACGTCCTGATGACGAGCGACCGCCGCAAGCTGTCTGCATGGCTGACTTCATTGCGATCATCGGGACGGTGGGGCTAACCCTCGCCCTGCTCGGCATGATCTGGCTCCTCGAGCGCGTATGACAGTGGTCCAAGGCCTCTTGCTGGCCCTCTCCATTCTCGTGTTCATCTACCTCGGGGTAGCGATGTTCAGGGCTGAGTGGTTCTGATGCACTACACCCTCTACATCCTCGCCCTCGTCGTGGCGCTCGGTCTCACCTGGCGCTTCCTCGGCTCCTACATGGCTGCCGTTTTCCAAGGCCGCGTACACTGGTGGGGGTGGCTCGAACGGCCCACCTACCGCTTGCTCGGCGTCGACCCTGACGTCGAGCAGACCTGGCAGCGGTACGCAGTATCGCTCGTCATCTACTCGGGCATCGCCGTCCTCGTCATCTACGGCATCGAACGCCTCCAGGGATCGCTGCCGTTCAACCCGTCGCATTTCGGCGCAGTCGGTCCGGCGCTTGCCTACAACACCGCGACCTCGTTCGTCACGAACACGAACTGGCAGAACTACGTAGGCGAAGCCACCATGAGCTACCTCTCGCAGATGGTGGCACTGGTGGGTCAGCAGTTCGCGTCGGCTGCCGCCGGTATGTGCGTGATGGTGGCTTTGATCCGAGGCCTGTATCGCAAGAACTCCTCAACAATCGGCAACTTCTGGGTCGACATGGTGCGCGGGGCGCTCTACATCCTGCTTCCGATCGCGGCGGTGGCGGCGGTCATCTACATCGGCCAAGGCGCTGTCGAGACCCTTGCCGGCCCCGCCTGCTTCCACAACGTCTTGAACGGCGTCCACTCCTGCATACCAAGGGGTCCGCAGGGCTCGATGACGCCGATAAAGCAGCTCGGCAACAATGGTGGCGGCTATACGAACGCCAATGGCGCGCACCCGTTCGAGAACCCGACAGCGTTCACGCAGTGGCTCTCGCTCTTCCTCTTGACGTCCATTCCGACTGCTAGCACCTACATGTTCGGGAAGATGGTGGGCAGCATCCGCCAGGGTGTCGCCGTACTCGCCACCATGGCAATCCTCTTCGTGTCGTGGGCCGCCTTCGCCCAGTACGCCGAGTCCCGGGGCAACCCGGCCGTCGCAGCCGCAGGCGTGACCTATCAGCCGAGCGGCAACATGGAAGGAAAGGAAGTCCGGTTCGGGGTCGCCGAGACAACTCTGTTCGACGTGGGGTCGACCCAGACCTCGACCGGCTCGGTCACCGGGTCGAACGACTCCTTCACGCCGATCGGAGGCATGGCCCTGCTCACCGGGATGATGCTCGGCGAGGTCTCTCCGGGTGGCGCTGGAGCCGGTATGTACACAATCCTCGCCTTCGCCATCATCGCCGTCTTCATCGGCGGATTGATGGTTGGCCGAACGCCGGAATACCTGGGGAAGAAGATTCAGGCACGGGAGGTGAAGCTCGCCGCCTTACTGGTCCTCGTTATGCCCATGCTCGTCCTGATCATGACCGGCATCGCCGTCTCGATCCATGCCGGCCGGGCGGGTCCGTTAAACGGGGGACCGCACGGCTTCACCGAGATCCTCTACGCCTTCACGTCGCCCGTGAACAACAACGGCTCCGCCTTCGGCGGCCTAACGGGCAACACCACGTTCTACAACGTGATGCAGTCCGTCGGCTTCTGGTTCGGGCGGTTCGCCGAGATGATCCCGGCCCTGGCGCTCGGAGGTGTGCTCGCCCAAAAGGGTGTGTCGCCCGAGGGGGCCGGCACGTTCAGGACCGATACGCCCGTATTCGTTGGCCTGTTCGTCGGCGTGATCCTCATAGTTGGGGCGTTGACGTTCTTCCCAGCCGTGGCTCTCGGCCCGATCGTCGAGCAGCTGATTCACCACAAGTTCTACCCGAGCGCCCTTGGCACCCTCGTGCCAGCCGCGCACCACTACGTGCAGGCTGCGCTCGTCCACGTACAGAGGACGTTCCCTTCATGACCAGTAACAACGACAGCACAGTGACTCCCGAAGACAACGGCCCGGGCGCCGTTGAGAGCCCACGCGCTACGGCGGACGTTGCCCCGACGCCATCGTCAAGCGCCCAGGCTGGGACGGCGCCCCGGGGCGTGGCCACCAGTCGCGGACTGTTCGACAGGCAGATCCTCCTCCCGGCGATCCGCGACGCGTTCAAGAAGCTCGATCCCAGCATCCAGATCAAGAACCCCGTCATGTTCGTCGTGCTCATCGGCACGATCGTGACCTTCATCGAGTCGTTGGCCCACCCGGGCATCTTCGACTGGAGCATCACCATCTGGCTGTTCCTAACGGTCATCTTCGCCAACTTCGCCGAAGCCGTGGCAGAGGGCCGCGGTAAGGCGCAGGCCGACACGCTGCGCCGGATGCGCTCGGAGACCGAGGCGCGGCGCCTCAAGGACGACGGCTCCGAGGAGCTAGTGCCGGCCGCCACGCTCAAGAAGGAGGACCTCGTCGTCTGCGAGGCCAATGACATCATCCCTTCCGACGGCGAAATCATCGAGGGCATCGCCTCAGTCGACGAGTCGGCGATCACGGGCGAGTCCGCTCCTGTCATCCGTGAATCCGGCGGCGACCGGTCGGCCGTGACCGGTGGCACAAAGGTGCTCTCGGACCGGATCGTGGTACGGATCTCGGCCGAGCCGGGTCATACGTTCCTCGACCGGATGATCGCCCTCGTGGAAGGTGCCAACCGGCAGAAGACGCCGAATGAGATCGCCCTGACGATCCTTCTCGCGGCCCTCACGATTATCTTCCTGCCGGTCGTCGTGACCTTGCAGCCCTTCGGTCATTACGCCGGGGCATCGGTCTCGGTCGTGATTCTCATAGCCCTGCTCGTCTGCCTGATCCCCACAACCATCGGTGCTCTGCTGTCCGCGATCGGTATCGCCGGCATGGACCGCCTCGTTCAGCGCAACGTGCTCGCGATGAGCGGCCGCGCCGTCGAAGCAGCCGGAGACACACAGACACTGCTGCTCGACAAGACGGGGACGATCACGCTCGGCAACCGGATGGCCTCTGACTTCTTTCCCGTCGGCGGGCACAGCGCGCAGTCCGTCGCCGAGGCGGCTCAGCTGGCCTCGCTTGCTGACGAGACACCGGAAGGCCGTTCGATCGTCGTGCTCGCAAAGGAGCGCTTCGCACTCCGCGAGCGGGACATGGGCGCCTCCCACCAGTTCATCCCGTTCTCGGCCGTGACTCGTATGTCAGGGCTCGACATCGACGGCAGGCAGGTGCGAAAAGGCGCGTCGGACTCAGTGAAGCGCTGGGTCACCGAGAACGGTGGCTCAGTGCCCGAAGATCTCGACCAGATCGTGGAGCGGATCTCGCGTGCCGGATCGACACCGCTCGTCGTCTCCGACGGCCCCGCGGTTCTCGGCGTCATCGAGCTCAAGGACGTCGTCAAACAAGGCATCAAAGAGCGCTTCGCCGAGATGCGAGCGATGGGTATTCGCACGGTGATGATCACCGGTGACAACCCACTCACCGCTGCGGCCATCGCATCGGAGGCCGGCGTTGACGACTTCCTTGCCGAGGCGACGCCGGAAAACAAGCTCGCTCTCATCAAGGCGGAGCAGGAGGGCGGCAAGCTCGTCGCCATGACGGGCGACGGGACGAACGATGCCCCGGCGCTCGCTCAGGCGGACGTCGGTGTGGCCATGAACACGGGGACCACGGCCGCCAAGGAGGCCGGCAACATGGTCGACCTCGACTCCAACCCGACGAAGCTCCTCGACGTCGTCGAGATCGGAAAGCAACTCCTCATCACGCGGGGTGCGCTCACGACCTTCTCGATCGCGAACGACGTAGCGAAGTACTTCGCCATCATCCCGGTCCTGTTCGTGGCGACTTATCCCGAGCTGAAGACGCTCAACGTCATGCACTTGCACAACCAGGCGAGTGCCGTGCTCTCGGCCGTCATCTTCAACGCGCTCGTCATTATCGCCCTTATCCCACTTGCGCTTCGTGGGGTCAAGTTCCGCCCCTCGAACGCCCAGCAGGTCTTGCGGCGCAACATCATGATCTACGGAGTCGGCGGGATCATCGCCCCGTTCATCTTCATCAAGCTCATCGACTTGATCCTCACTGCATTAGGAGCCTACTGATGCTCGTAAACCTCCGCCGGGCTGCAGTGCTATCCGTGCTGCTGATCGTCCTCTGCCTCGTCTACACGTTCGTGGAGACCGGTATCGGCCAGGTGTTGTTCACTCACCAAGCCGACGGGTCGATGACAAAGTACGGCTCGACTGAGATCGGCCAGGCATGGAGCGGCCCCAAGTGGTTCCAGGGCCGCGACGAGACGCCCAACCCGGAGGCAAGCGGCCCGGCCAACCTCGGACCGCGCTCTGAGGCTCTCGTCGCGCAGGTAAAGCAACGGGCCGCTCAGCTGAGGAAAGAGGGCATCACTCCGACGAACGACCTCGTCACTGGTTCGGGGAGCGGCATCGACCCCGACATAACTCCAGCCGATGCCTACGCACAGGTCGATGCCGTGGCCGAGGCCAACGGTCTGCCGGTGGCAGAGGTCCACCATCTCGTGGCTGAGAACTCCGTCGGCGCATACTTCGGCTTCTTCGGGTCTCCGTACGTGAACGTCCTCCTTCTCAACGAAGCGCTCGCCAAGCTGAAGTGAGCGACAGCCGGGGCAGTGACCTCCCTGCGCTGACAGTTGGAGCAGCGACGCCGAACCGGCCGCTCATGACAAGCGGCCGGGTCTCGGCAATCCACGTAGTACGAACACGGGACCCGGTGCCCGGTCGACCGGCTCACGTCAGTTGCGAAATCGAGTTCGATGACGGCACCGGGCTCATCTGGCTCGTCTTCCGGGGTAGCCGCGAGGTTCCAGGAGTCGAGATCGGCACCCGGTTGGCGATATCCGGAACTGTGATCGACCAAGACGACCGATTGGTCGTGCTAGAGCCGCTCTATCACCTCGAACCCCCGGACCCGGACGAGCCGCAGCCTGACTGACCAAACCTGACATCGACGGCGGTGCTCCGGCGCCACGAGCTGGATGGTCAGCCCTCGTCGTCGGCCATGACCTCCTCCTCGTCGACGCCACCCCGCCGCGACTCTCCGCGCGCCTTGGCCGGATGGCCTAGCACGTCACGCCGGGCGATCACGTGGACGTCGACGTCGGACACGGAAGCCAGCCGGATCACCTTCGAGACGATGGAACCGTGCGTCAGCTCCTCCAAGCGTCCCCGCCGGCTCGAACCGAGAACGATCTGGGTGATCTGATGCGAGATCGCATAGTCCATCAACGTCTTCGCGAGGTTGTCCCCGACGAGCTCAATCCAGTCACCGTCCAGGTCCTCCGCGAGGCGATGCAGCTCGTCGAGGCCGCCGTTCGCCGTCGAGCTCCAACCCTCAGACGACTTCACATGCACGACGTGCAGTTCCGCCTTCACGCGTGCCGCGATGCGGGCGGCTCTGCGCATCACCCCGTCGGTTCCCGGCGTCGCGTCGACTGCGACAAGGATCCGCTCGGTTACATCCCACACCTCGTCCACATGCTGACCGCGCAGCCGGGCGAGGAGGTCGTCGTCCGCTTCGTCGGCGACGAATCGGAGAGCTAGTTCCCTTAGCGCGGTCAGGTTCTCGGTCCGGAAGAAGTTCGCCAGCGCTGCTGGCGCTTTCGCCGCCGGGTAGATGTTGCCGTGCGCCATTCGGCGCCGAAGCTGCTCAGGTGAGGAGTCGATGAGCTCGAGTTGATCGGCGCGCCGCACGACCCAGTCGGGCAGGCGTTCACGTACCTTCGTGCCGGTCATGCGCTCGACGGAGTCGGCGATCGACTCCATGTGCTGCACGTTGACCGTGGAGATGACCGAGATCCCCTCTTCGAGCAGGTCGAGGACGTCCTGCCAGCGCTTCTCGTGTGGGCCGGACCCGGGAACGTTGGTGTGCGCCAGCTCGTCGACAAGAGCCACCTCGGGGTGTCGATCGATCACTGCCTTGGTGTCCATCTCCTCGAATTGAGCATTGCGATACGTCACCTTCTTCCGACCAACCACCTCGAGGCCGTCGACCGCTTGCAGCGTGAAGGGCCGCCCGTGAGCCTCGACGAAACCTACGACGACATCTGTCCCGCGCTCTGCCCGCCGGCGACCTTCGTCGAGCATCGCGCACGTCTTTCCGACGCCGGCGGCCGCGCCGAGGTAGAGGCGGAACTTGCCGGCCGGCTCGACTCCTTCCGCTAGCTGCTCAGAGGTTTCTGTCATGGGCGTATCCTGCGCTCGAAGTGACAACACACATCATGCCTCCACGCTGGCGCCTGGCCGGAATATTGATCGCAGCCTTGACGACGGCGATCGTCGTCGGGGCGATGTTGCCGCTGCGATCCCACCTCGACATCGCGATCGTGGCGTTGATACTCGTGATACCGGTCGTGATCGGAGCGGCAGTCGGTGGCTTCCTTGCCGGGCTGCTCGCCGTAGCCGTCGGCTTCGTCGCGTACGACTATTTCTTCATCCCCCCGTACGGCACGCTCACCGTCGGCCAGACGGAGGACTGGGCGGCGCTCGCCGTCTACGTCGTGGTCATGACTCTCGTATCCCGCGTCGTCGACCGCTTGTGGCAGGCCGAAGCGGCGAGCCGCGACAGCCAACGAGACACCGCTCGCCTCTTCGAGCTCTCCGAGTTGCTCGTCGGCGACCGCCCGAGCGCCGACCTCTTCGGGATCATCGTCAACTCGGTGAAAGAGGCGTTCGACCTGACGCGGTCGTGCTGCTCCTCCCCACACAAGCGCCCGAGCCCGACGGCTCGGCACCGCATCTGGAGCCGGTCGCGGTGGCGGGGCGCGACCTTGACGCCGAAGAGCTGGCGAAGCTCGTCCCAGCGGCCGGGGCACCTTCGAGCCTTCGGTCACAGCCCTCCCCTCGTCTTGCGGAGGCCCGCTCCGTCCGAACGCAAGCCGAGAGCCTCGAGACCGTCGTCCTGGCCATAGGGGATCGAACTGTGGGTCTCCTCGGCATCGCAGGCCTCGGCCTTCCTCCTCAGCGGCGGGAGCTCCTCGGGGCCTTTGCAAACCACATCGCGCTTGCAATCGAGCGCTCCCAGCTACGAGACCAGGCGGTGCGCGTGAAGCTTCTCGAGGAGATCGATCGTCACAGGCGTTACCTGTTCGGCGCGGTCTCACACGACCTCCGGACTCCGATAGCGACGATCAAGGCCTCGGCGTCTACCCTCCTCGACCCCTCCGTGGGACTGAAGGACGTCGACCGGGCGGAGCTGGCTTCCCTGATCGAGGGACAGTCCGACCGGCTCGAACGTGTCGTCTCCAACTTGCTCGATATGAGCCGCATCCAAGCCGGTGCTCTGGTGCTCGACCTCGAGACCTTCACCGTCGACGAGCTGCTCGCCGCCACGCTCGAGGCGCTCGGCCCGGCCGCTACCGGCATCGTGACCTCCGCCTCGGCCGATCACATGAAGATCGAGGGCGATCGGACTCTGCTCGTGGAAGCGCTCGTCAATCTCGCGGAGAACGCCCTCCGCTATGCGCCGGAAGGATCGCTCGTCGAGCTCGCAGCCACAGTCGGCGCTTCAGCTGACAGACCGATCCGCCTCACCGTCACCGATCGCGGACCTGGCATCCCGGCTGCGGACCGCGAGAGGCTATTCGACGTGTTCCAGCAGGGAACGGGCGGGACCCGTCGCCCATCGGGCGGGAGCGGGCTCGGGCTCTCGATCGCGCAGGCGTTCATCGGGGCTCACGGCGGCTCGATACGCATCGAGGACGCGAATCCGGGCGCTCGCGTCGTCGTGGAGCTACCCGCAGCGCCTCGGGACTTGCCATCAACGCCGCGGTTGAGCGAGCCCCGGTGAACGCCAGGGTCCTCGTGGTGGACGACGATCCGGCCCTGCTGCGCGTCATGAAGATCGCGCTCGACGGGCTCGGTTACGAGGTCGACTCCGCGTCGAACGGCCTGACCGGCCTCTCAGAGACCGCCCTCCACAACCCTGATGCCGTCGTGCTCGACCTTGGGCTGCCGGACCTCGACGGTGTCGAGGTCTGCGCGCGGATCCGGGAGTGGAGCGACGTTCCGATCATCGTGCTCTCTGCTGACGCCACCGAGGACCGCAAGATCGAAGCTCTCGACGCGGGGGCCGACGACTATGTCACCAAGCCGTTCTCCATGGGAGAGCTGCAGGCGAGACTCAGAGTCGCCCTCCGGCGGACGACCACCCGTAGCGCCGGGGTCGAGACGCCGGAGACGCAGAGCGCCTTGATCGAGGCCGGCCCTCTCCATCTCGACATTGCCCATCATGAGGCCCAGCTGGCTGGCACGACGCTCGAGTTGACGCGGCGAGAGTTCGCCTTCCTCGCCTATCTCGCACGCAACCAGGGCCGCGTGTGCACCCAGCGCATGATCCTTGACGCAGTCTGGGGACCCGGATACGTCCGCGAGACCCAGTACCTTCGGGAGTACGCGTACCGCTTGCGAAGGAAGCTTCATGACGATCACGGCACGTTCCTCCGGACAAGGCCCGGCATCGGCTACCAGCTCGTCGTGCCGCAACCCGAGGCGACAGCTCCCTCGGACTAGACGGCATGCCTGACCCAGGTGGCAAGCCGATCGTCTACGTCGTCGACGACGAAGAGCACATCACCGAACTCGTGGCATTGGGCCTCGGGATCAACGGCCTCGCTCCGGTCCGCTTCCACTCTTCGAGCGAGGCGCTGAAACAGATCGAGGTGCAACGGCCTGACCTCATGATCCTCGACGTGATGCTCCCAGGTCTCGACGGGTTCGAAGTGGCGCGACGGCTTCGCCAAGTCGAGGGCGCAGGCACCAGGGTGCCGATCATCTTCCTCACCGCACGCGACGCGACTGCCGACAAGGTGCAGGGCCTCCGACTCGGTGTGGACGACTACGTCACGAAGCCCTTCTCAATAGAGGAGCTGGTCGAGCGCGTGAAGGCGGTACTGCGCCGCGCCCTTGGACCGGGACCTGGAGAGCACCGGCTCAGCTACGCGGACCTGGTCCTCGACGAGGACACCCGGGAGGTCTGGCGGTCAGGCCAATCGATCGACCTCACTCCCACTGAGTACAAGCTGCTCCACTACCTGCTCTCGAACTCTCGCCGGGTCCTCACGCGAGAACAGATCCTCGAGCGCGTGTGGGACTACACGTTCTCGGCAAACGCGAGCGTCCTCGAGACCTACATCAGCTACCTGCGCCAGAAGATAGACGAGGTCGACCCACCCTTGATCCAGACCGTTCGCGGCGTCGGTTACACCTTGCGGCTCCCGCGTGGCCGAGAACAGGCGAGTGAGCCTCGTGAGAGCTCCGTGAGCCTTCGGCTCCGACTCGCCCTCGGCTTGGCGGTCCTGCTCGCGCTCGGCATGGCGGCATTCGGCGTCGCGACCTACTCCTTTTACGCCCCGACACAGTACGGGCAGCTCGACAGCCAGCTGAAGAGCTCGGTCTTCGTCGTCTCCTCCGAGCTCGAACAACGAGCCCACATCGCCCCTAGGCCGGACTCCGGGCAAGGGGGTGGGCAACCTGGTGGCGTAGGGGGTGGGAACGAACCGGGTGGCGGTCCCGCTCCCCCTCTCGTGATCGCCCCGGGTTCGTACGCGGAGCTCCGCTCTCCCTCCGGGAGGGTTGTCGCGACGTATGACGTCGACCTGCGAGACGGCGTGCCCAAGTTGCCGGCCAAACTGGCGTCCACTTCCGGTCGGGCACGGTTGTTCACGACCGGGTCTTCACGACAAGGGCCGCAGTGGCGCGTCCTCGTCACCGGTGCCACTGGCGCAGCGGGCTATCTCGTTGTGATTGCCGTCCCGACGACGTCGGTCACCTCTGCGCTCCACCACCTGCTCCTCGTCGAGGCAGAGGTGGCCCTCGGTCTGCTGTTGCTTCTCTTAGTCGGAGCTTGGTTGATACTCCGACGAGGACTCAGCCCTCTCGAGCACATGGCGCAGGATTCGCGCGCCATCGCGGCGGGCGATCTCTCACGGCGAGTGGGGCCTTCCAAGGGTCCGACGGAGGTGATCGAAGCTCGGGGCCGCTTTGAACGCGATGTTGGCCGACATCGAGCATGCCTTCGCGGAGCGCGACGTCACCGAGGCTCGCCTCAGGCAGTTCCTGGCAGACGTCTCTCACGAGCTGCGGACACCGCTCACCTCGATCCAGGGGTTCGCCGAGCTCTTCTCCTTGAGCGTCGGCGACCACTCGGACCGCTCGGTCGATCCGGCAACCGTCGCCCGCCGCATCGAGCAGGAAGCGGACAGGATGAAGCGGCTAGTAGACGACCTGCTCCTTCTCGCGCGACTCGATCAGCTGCCGGAGATGCAGAGGGAAGCTGTCGATCTCGCCGTGGTGAGCGCCGATGCGTGCTCAGCAGCGGTGGCCGGAGAACCCGGGCGCCCCGTCACGCTCGATGCGCCCTCCCCGGTCATCGTGGTCGGAGATCGCAATCACTTGCAACAAGCGGTCACGAACTTGCTCTCGAACGCGTTGAAGCACACACCGAAGGGGACCCCGGTCGAGGTCTCGGTCGCGAGCGAGAGCCAGCTGGCCGTCGTCCGGGTCCGAGACCACGGCGGAGGCCTTGATCAGGCGGCGTTGGAGCACGCTTTCGATCGTTTCTGGCGGGCCGACCAAGCGCGTGCAGGTCATGGTGCAGGGCTCGGGCTCTCCATCGTCGCGGCGATCGCTGCCGAGCACGGAGGGTCGGTCGAGGCGACCAACGCCATCGGGGGCGGAGCGCAGTTCTCGCTGCGGCTGCCGATCGCTGGCAGGGACCCACTGCCGGAATCAGTGGTGGTTCAGCGAGATCTCTGAGCAACCTCCAAGCCAGCGCCTCCACACTTGAAACATGAACAGCACCCTCGTGTGGTACACGGCACGCGCGAGCGGCATCGTCTCATGGGTGCTCCTCGCCGCGAGCGTGCTCTGGGGCCTCGCAATCAGCTCCAAGTCCCTCGGCCCGCGTCCTCGGCCAGCATGGCTGCTCGACCTGCATCGCTTCCTCGGGGCTTGTGCCCTCGTCTTCCTCGCCCTTCACATCTCCGCGATCCTGCTCGACACCTACGTCCACTTCGGCGTCGTCGATGTGCTGCTACCGTTCACAGGCTCATGGCACCCCATGGCCGTGGCGTGGGGCATCGCCGCGATGTACCTGCTCGCGGCAGTGGAGGTCGCCTTGCTACTCAGAAGCCGCCTCCCGCTGCGGGTGTGGCGCTCGACGCACTTCCTCACGTTCCCGATCTTCGCCTTCGGACGATCCACGGCCTCACCGCCGGCACGGATCGCCACAATCCGGTGCTCGAGGTGGCCTTCTACGCTGTCAGTGCTCTCATCGTGCTGGTGACAGCGGCCCGAGTGCGCGGCGCTCGCCAGCACAGCACGTCCGGCATGCTACGGCCCGCACCACTCAGCGCTGCCGTTCTCGCCGGGCCTTCTAGGAGATCACGCAGCGCCTGATGCGGTGCCCGCTCGGGGCGCCTCGTGCAGTTCGACGAGGTTGCCGGAAGGATCGCTCACGAACGCCTGGCGACTACGGCCGACCGGCGACGGGTCGCTCGGAGAAAGCCCGTGCTCGCGCAGCTCCGCCACAGTCGCGTCCAGATCCTCCACGAGGACTGCGAAGTGTTGTCCGACACCTGCTGGAGTCTCCGCCACCATGAGATGGAGTTGTCCGGTCCCTGCATCGAGCCAGGCGCCATCGACTGGCAGGTCCGGCCGGTCAGCCCGGAGTGTGAAACCGAGCGCCCCCGAGTAGAAGCCGAGCGCCTCGTCGAGATCGGTCACGGTGAGTGCGACATGGTGGATGCCGACCGGGCGCATGTGCCAATCGTACCCACCTGGGCGCCTGCAAGGCCGGGCGAGCTCTCGCGCAGCTCTCAGGCGAGACGAGCGGGCAGCGCAGCACCGCCGAGGTGAAGCCCGAAGTTCTCGCTCTCGAGCACCATTGCATCGTCGGTCACTGCTAGGGCTTCCGCGCCAGGCGCGACGAACCGGCCCACGGGTGATCCACCGCAATGGTCCAACCCGATCCGTCCGGCGGGACTCCACCGGCGCGCAGATCGCCTCCGAGGTTCACACAGACTCCTGCTGCACCGGACTGCAGCAGCTCCTCGACCACGACGTCAGCCGCGAGCCCCTTCCCGATGCCGCCCGAGTCGATGCCCACTTTCGGCGGCAGGTACACCCCGTCGCGGACGATCTCGATTCCGTGGGAGTGCGCATGCGCCCAGCTTGACGAGCCCGCCTCCGAACCAGCTGGGAACACGCCGGGAGTCCTCCCCGAGTCACCGCCGCAAGCCGCGCTTGTGGCCGATACTGTCGGAGCATCGTCGGCAACGGAGGTACGCAAATGTTCAAGTCGGTACTCGTGGCGACGGACGGTTCGGAGACCGCATCGGAGGCGGTGCGAGTGGCAACCGAGCTCGCGAAGGCGTTCGGGGCGACGCTGCACGTCGTCAACGTAAGCCCGTCAGGCGAGCCCGGGCCTGTTGGCACGTCCGAGATGACGATGGCGCTCATCGCCGACATCGACCGCCGGACTGCCACAGCGGAGTCGATCGCCAGCCAGGTCCGGGAACAAGGCGTGGCTGTGGAGATGCACGTCGTGGCGGGGAGCGTGGCCGAGCGTGTCGTGGCCATCGCGGAGGAACAGCAGATTGAACTGATAGTCGTCGGCAACAAGGGCATGCGAGGCTTGAAGCGCGTGCTGGGCAGCGTGCCGAACGACGTCGCGCACACCGCCTCTTGCGCAGTTCTCATCGTCAACACGACCTGAGGCGATCGGCGAGCCCGCCGCTGTATCAGCTCCCCCTCTTGGCGGCCCCGATGGCTTCCAGGCCGCCTACCATCGACCGTGGGGAGGGATGACGCGATGGACCGACGAACGTTTCTCGGCGTGGCC
The DNA here is from genome assembly GCA_963801185.1 of uncultured Acidimicrobiaceae bacterium. Classification (GTDB taxonomy): domain Bacteria; phylum Actinomycetota; class Acidimicrobiia; order Acidimicrobiales; family Bog-793; genus Palsa-601. The sequence continues at coordinate 379,202 of CAWDDW010000001.1, forward strand.
GCGGGAGGTGCCGGTGCGGTGGCCCTCGGCGGAGCAGGGCTGCTGCCGAGAAGGGCTCGAGTGGTGGGTGACCCGCTGCTCGCTGGGTATCGAGCCGGCGTAGGAGTGCGCCCGTTCCCGAGATCTCCCGAGGGGACTGACCATCTGCCGCACATCGAGCACGTTATCTGCGTGATGATGGAGAACCACTCCTTCGACAACATCCTCGGCACCCTCGGGCGGGGCGACGGCTTCACCATGAAGCACGGCAAGCCCACCAACTCCAACCCGAACGGCAAGGGCGGCAGGCTCACTGCGTTTCACATGCCGACTCCGTGCCAGACCTCGACGCCCTCTCAAGACTGGAACGCCTCCCACGAGCAGTACGACCACGGTACGAACGAGGGATTCGTGACCTCGCCCTCTGGCCCCGTGGCGATGGGTTACTGGACAGCGAAGGACATGCCGTTCACGTCCTCGCTCGCTTCCACGTTCCCGATCGCGGACCGGTGGTTCTGCTCTGTCCTCGGCCAGACCGACCCTAATCGCAGGTACCTCCTCGCGGGCACTTCGCTAGGCCTCATCAACGACGGCTTGCCCACCGAGCTCCCCTCACGGCACGATCATGGACCAGCTCCATCGCCACGACATCTCGTGGCGCAACTACTACTCGAGCCTCCCGAGCGTGCTCGTCTGGTACGGCCTGCTCGGGAAGTCCTGGGTGGACCCCAACCTCGTCCCGATCGACCAGTTCTACACGGACTGTGCCTCGGGCTCCCTTCCGGGATTCTCGATGGTCGATCCCAACTTCTCGACGAGCTCGGAGGAGAACCCCCAGGACATCCAATTCGGGGATGTCTTCCTCTCCAAGGTCGTGAACGCGGTCATGCACGGGCCGAAGTGGGACAAGTCCCTCTTGATCTGGCTGTACGACGAGCACGGCGGGTACTACGACCACGTGCCACCGCCGTCGGCGCCGATCCCGGACAACGTGCCACCGATGCTCGAACCAGGTGACATCCGCGGAAAGTTCGATCGCTTCGGTTTCCGGGTGCCTGCGGGCGTCGTGAGCCCGTACGCGAAACCCGACCACGTCTCGCACGTGGTGTACGACCACACCTCGGTGCTCAAGCTGATGCACATCAAATGGAACCTTCCCTCGCTCACGCGCCGGGATGCAGCCGCCAACGACATCCGGGACATGGTCGACTTCGAGAGGCCACCGGCCTTCGCCAAGCCGCCGCATCTTCATGCGCCGGCCAACCCGGCACTTCGGGACTCCTGCCTCGAGAAGGGCGCAGGCCCGATTCCATGATGACCCTCCGCGCTCAGCGGCTACGGTCAGATGTCGCAAGGAGCTGGGTCCACCGAACGTCTTGGTGATGTGGGCGCGTGCCGCCCATGAGACAACAGGAGCGCCGATGTCATCACCGAGGGCCCGTGCCCGACCTGTCTTGACCGCCGTCGGAGCGCTCGCGCTCTCGCTCGTGCTCTCGGCATGCGGGTCGGTCAGGACCGGCGGCTCCAAGCCCACCAGTTCGTCGAAGCCGCCAGCGTCGGCGACTTCGAGCACTACGAGCCCCAGCACATCGAGCTCGTCGACCACGACGACCGAAGCGCCGGTGCAGCCAGTCGACGGCAAGGTCACTGTCCTCGACATCGGCGACTCGCTCGGCATAGATCTCGGCTGGGGCCTCCAATGGGCGCTCACCGACGACTCGAGCGTCAACCTGGTGCAAGACGCGCATGGCGACAGCGGCCTTGCCAACACGAGCTACTACGACTGGCCGGCGGTGCTCGAGACGGAGCTGCAGAGCACTCATCCCCAGGTCCTGGTCGTCTTCCTAGGAGGCAACGACTCTCAGAACTTCTACCAGGGCGATCAGTACGAGTCGTTCGGCACTCCGCAGTGGCGGGTGGCCTATGGCGACCGGGTGGCGTCGATGATGACCGAGGCGACCGCCGCCGGAGCCCGTGTGCTCTGGGTCGGGATGCCGATCATGGGGCCGTCTTCTGGGCTCTCGGCCAACATGGCGACGATCGACTCGGTCTTCCGCTCCGAAGCGGCCGCACACACAGGCGTCACCTACCTCTCGTCCTGGAGTCTGTTCTCGACCCCTTCGGGCCAGTTCAACGGCGGTGACACCGACGTTGCGGGCACCGAGATGCCCTTGAGGGACCCCGATGGCGTTCATCTCGCCGATGGCGGAGAGGATCTGCTCGGCCTCACCGTGCTCAACGAGATGAAGGCCCTGTACAAGCTGCCCTGACTGCTCGCCGACGGGAGTGGGAGGGTTACCAGGTATCGACGAGCGGTCGTTTCTTGCGGCCTGTCCTGAGGGGAGGTGACGGTGCCGATCCCAACACGTGGGCGATCCTGCGCCTCGTCTCAGCCGGATCGATCACGTCGTCTATCTCGAAGTGCATCGCCATCGAGAGCGCACGGCCCCGCTCGTAGAGCGACGCGACCAACTTCTCGTAGAGTGCCTCGCGCTCGGCCTCGTCGGCGATCGCCTCGAGCTTCCCGACGCCACGCCAGGCGCACGGCCCCCTCGAGCCCCATCCCGCCGAACTCGCCGGTCGGCCAGGACACGGTCAGCAGCGACGCATGGAAGCTGCCGCCCGCCATCGCCTGGGCACCTAGGCCGTACCCCTTGCGGAGAACGACGGTGACGTACGGCACGGTGACGCTCGCAGCTGTGACGAACATCCTTGCGAAGTGGCGGACCTGTGCACTCTGTTCGGCTTCCGGCCCGACCATGAAGCCGGGTGTGTCGCACAGCGAGACGACAGGGAGGTCGTAGGCGTCGCAGAGCTGCACGTGGCGAGCGGCCTTGTCGGCCGCGTCTGAGTCGATGGCGCCCCCGAGGTGAGCGGGATTGTTGGCGATCACCCCGACGGGCCGACCCTCGATGCGGCCGAGCGCGGTCAGGATCCCGACACCGAAGGAAGGTCGCAGCTCGAGGACGCTTCCGGTGTCGAAGAGTGTCCCGATCACCCCCCGCACGTCGTAGATGGTGGTCCGGCGCTCCGGCACGAGATGGCGGAGCGCTCTTTGATCCCCGCACTGCCAGTCCGCAGTCGGCCCAGCGAAGAAGGAGAGATAGCGACGCGCTGTCTCGACCGCCGCAGCGTCATCAGCTGCGACGACGTCGATCACGCCGTTCGGCGCCTGAACCGAGACCGGTCCCACCTCCTCGGGCGAGAACACCCCGAGGCCGCCGCCCTCGATCATCGCCGGCCCGCCCATGCCGATCGAGGCGTCCTCCGTGGCGATCACGAGGTCACAGCAGCCGAGAAGCGCCGCGTTCCCGGCAAAGCAGTACCCGTTCGCGATACCGATCGTCGGGACGAGGCCGGAAAGCCGGGCGAACAATGCGAACGCCATCGTGTCGAGACCTGCGACGATGGCATAGTCGGTGTCCCCCGGCCTCCCGCCGCCGCCTTCCGCGAATAACACGACGGGCAGGCAGAGCCGTTCCACGATCTCGAACAGGCGGTCCTTTTTCATGTGGTTGCGCGTGCCCTGAGTACCGGCGAGGACCAGGTAGTCGTAACCGGCCACCGCGACCGGGCGGCCGTCGACGCGTCCGATGCCCGCGACCATCCCGTCTGCGGGTGTCCGCTCGATCAGCTCCGACAGCTCTCGACGCGCCCTCTGGGCAGCTACCACAAAGCCGCCCCACTCCTCGAAGCTCGAGTCGTCGCAGAGCGCAGCGATGTTCTCGCGTACGGTGCGATGGCCTCGCTCACGGCGCACTGCCACCCGTGCGGCTCGTGCAGGCGAGTCGTCCGCGAGGTACATGCGACGTGCGAAGAGCTCGGCCAGATCGGCTCGCGGTGCTGCCCCGAGATCGAAGCTCGGGGTCGACTGGGAGCGCGCTCTCGGCCACGTCAGCGGCCGCGATGGTCGCGAGCACGTCGCCGGCCGCAACAGACGCCCCGGAGGCGACGAGGACGCTCGTGACCGTGCCCGAGACGGCGGCGGCGACCGGATGCTCCATCTTCATCACCTCGAGCAGCACGAGCGTCCGGCCGGCCGCGACCATGTCCCCTTCGGCGATGAGGACGCTCACCACCGCTCCGGGGAGGGGCGCTCGAACCTCGCTCTGGTCCACCTCTTGCCTCTGTCTCAGCGCGGGAGCAGGAGGATCTTGCCCGTCGCCCTGCGCTCGCCGAGCTCGTTCAACGCGTCAGCTGCATGCTCGAGCGGGAACCTTGCGCCGATCGGCGGGTCGAGGCGACCGTCGATGATCATGGGAAGCAGGTCCTCCCACTGGCCGTGGAGGTACGAGGGATCCCGGACCCAGAACGCGCCCCATCCCACGCCGACCACGTCGACGTTGTTGAGGAGCAGCCGGTTGACCTTCACCGTCGGGATCTCACCGCCGGTGAACCCGATGACGAGGAGCCGGCCCTCGACCGCGAGGGAGCGCACCGAATCGGTGAAGCGGTCACCGCCGACCGGGTCGAGCACGACGTCGACGCCCTTGCCTCCCGTCAGCTCCCTCGCCGCATCCTTGAAGCCCTCCACGCCTATCACCTCGTCTGCTCCCGCGTCACGGGCTACGGCGGCCTTGTCGTCGGTGGAGACGACGGCTATGACGCGAGCTCCGAAGGCCTTCGCGACTTGGATCGCTGCGGTGCCGATCCCCCCAGCTGCACCGTGCACGAGAACTGTCTCCCCGTCGCGCAACCTCCCGCGGCGGACGAGCCCGAAGTGGACGGTGAGGAAGTTCATCGGCACGGCCGCCCCGACTTCGTACGAGACGGCGTCGGGCAGCGAGAACACCGCGATCTCGTCTGCCACGGCCGTCTCGGCGAAGCCTCCGAGGCCGGGGAAGGCCACCACACGCTCTCCGGCGTGGAAGGCGGAGCCCTCGGGGGCTCTCCTCACGACTCCGGCGATCTCGGAGCCCGGCACGAAGGGCAGGTTGGGCCGCATCTGATACTCGCCCTTCGTGATGAGCACGTCGGGGAAGTTGACGCCCGCCGCATGCGTGTCGATGACGATCTGATCCGGGCGACCCTCAGGGTCGGCCAGCTCCACCAGCTCGACGGCGTCCGGACCATCGAGACGAGTCACCTGCACTGCGCGCACGAAGCCTCCTCACCGGTTCGATCCGCCGTCTCGGCCAGATCTTGCTCTCTCGACGTCGATTCTGCCTCACCGCCTCACCCGGCGTCTCAGCCGGGCGCTCCGAGCACGAGAGCGTGGTAACGAACGTGGCGTGCCTCGAGGCGCTCGTACACACCAGTCCATACGAGCGAACCACCGACATGCTCGGGTGTCTTGCCGATGAGGACCGAGAAGATCCGGGAGTAGAGGCCACGCTTGTCGGGCGAGCCCCGGACGAAGACGATGTTGCCAACCCGCCAGGCGACAAGCGTCGATCTCAGGCGGCTCATCGCCGCTGCCGAGAGGCGCGAGGGTGGAGCAGGGAGCTGGCCGAAGAATCCCGGGCCGAGAAGAGAGCTGACGGGAGAGTAGGCGCCGAGGGTCGAGCCGAGACCGTTCCGGTCGACCTGCCTCCACGCGTAGCCGTTGGTGTCGTCGTATCGAATGCCCGAGACGGCTTGCCACACGAGCGGGGAACCGTCGTTTATGAAGTCAGGCGGCGACACGATCGTGACCGTGCCGAGCGGGGTGTTCAAAAGAGGCCCGCTCGTGAAGACCTTCGGTACCGTCACCGTCTCGGCCGGCTCGTGCCAATTCCCGCCGAGAAGCGGGAAGGCCATCACGACCGCGCAAGCGCCAAGACCGAGCGGGAGCTGAACCGGGAGGCCGCGTGTGTGCTCTCGCTCGAGCGACCACCTCGTGAAGCTGTCGAGGCAGGCTGCGATCGCGACGGCCACGAAGAGGTCCGTGAAGGCTGCGAAACGGTACTCCTGCAGGTTTCTCAGGATCGCGACGTTGAGCAGCCAGTAGTCCGGGCCTTTCAGTTGAGTGAATCCCGAGCTTGACACACGGAGATACGGCCCCCACGTGAGCACGTAGGTCACGACCGCCCCAACGAGCGCGTACGGCACCAGCCGGTACCGCCTCCACAGGACACAGGATGCAAGGAGGAGCAGGCACGCGACCGGACCGATGAAGCCGGAGTCGATCCGCCCGAGGTACGAGAGCTTGCTCCCGAACACACTCGGCGCCGATGGCCAGATGGCCGAGGTGACGGCGTTGTCGATCGTCGACACCGACGTGTTGAAGATGGTCACGTGCTGCGGGCCACGAAGGCTGTACCAGAGCGGGTAGCAAAGGACCACGCCGGCACTCAGAACCGCCACGGTGATCGCCAGCCCGGCGTGCCCGGCCTTGCTCGAGACGGCCCTCGGATGGGTCGCTGCGATCACCGCGAGCAAGAGGGCGGCGAGGAGCGCCGCGTCGAGCAGTATCTCGGGTGAGTTGAAGAACTGCACGACGGTGAGTGCGCCGAGCGCCAGGCCGCTCGTCCAGAACGCCATCTCCTGGCGGACGAAGATCTCGTCGACCAGGTACAACAGCAGCGGCGGCAAGAACATCCAGGACAGGTTGAAGTGTCCGAGGGGCGCTTCGTGCATCAGGTAGGGCGAGTAGGCGTAGAACAACGAGGCGATCAAGGCGGCCGGCACGGCCATGCCGTACCGGCGGAGCACCCAGTACAGGGCGTAGCCCGATATGACGGGAGCCAGGAGCACACCGATGTCGAACGCCGCGACCGGGCCGAGCCAGATCGTGATCGGTGCCAACACGAGCCCAGAGAGGAAGAACGACGTGTTGGAGAGCAGGTTGATCCCCTGAGGAGCGAACATCATCTTGCTGTAGAAGGGGTTCAGGCCGTGAGCGATCGCGAACGGCAACCACTTGAGGAACAAGATCCCCTGACCGTCGTCTCCCACGTGCGCGTACGGGGGCGCGTGGTTGAGGATCCCGGCCGCCAGCATCGAGCGCCACGACCAGAGCGAGAGCAGGCTGAGCACCGCCAGGACCCCGAGCGTCTTGGCGCCCCGGATCCCCGCCGCCCGTGCCACGCGCGTGAGCTTCGACTGTACCGTCGTACTGGTCACACCCGGCTGGGTTCAGCCGGGGCGGCGGCCGGGCGCGTTCACGCAGGGAGTCTCGCGCACGGGCTCGGACCGGCGGTGCTCGTCGGCACCGGCGGTCAATTCCGGTTAAGACTGGGGCCAGCCATGGAAGTCCACCTGATCGACGGGACATACGAGCTCTTCAGGCAGTTCTTCGGTCAAAAGGGGCGGGTCCACGAGGCGACCGATGCCGTTGACGTCGCCGCCACGACCGGAGTGCTCAGCTCCGTGCTCACCATGATCGACGAAGGGGCGACCCACCTCGCAGCGGCGACGGACCACCGGATCGAGTCGTTCCGCAACGACCTGTGGCCGGGTTACAAGACCTCGGCAGGCGTCGCGGAGGAGCTGCTCGCCCAGTTCCCGATCCTCGAGGCGTCCCTCGAAGCGATGGGTGTGAAGGTTCTCGCGATGAACGACCTCGAGGCAGACGACGGTTTGGCCTCGGCTGCGGCGATCGCCGAGGCGGATCCGGCCGTTACGCGAGTGCTGATCTGGACACCCGACAAGGACCTCGCCCAGTGCGTCCGGGGCCAACGAGTGGTCCAGGTCGATCGGCGCAACAACGTCCTGTACGACGAGGCGGCCGTCGTCGCGAAGTATGGGGTCGCTCCGGCTTCGATCCCCGATTGGCTCGCGCTGGTGGGCGACAAGGCGGACGGCTTCCCAGGCCTCCCAGGTTGGGGCAAACAGAGCGCAGCCGCTGTCCTCAGCCACTACCTCCACCTCGAGCAGGTCCCGGCGGACGTCGCGAGCTGGGAGCCCGCGGTCGCCGGCAGGGTGAGGTCCGCGCCCGCCCTGGCGGAACGGTTGCACGACGAATTCGACCTCGCGCTCTTGTTCCGAGACCTCGCAACGCTCCGGGTCGACCGATCTCTCGTCGCTGGCACGGAATCGCTCAAGTGGGAGGGTCCCCGCGAGACATTCCCGGAGATGGCGGCCTATCTGAGGTCGACGAGGCTCTCCGAGCGAGCGACGGAGCTCGCATCGAGGGTGGCCCGAGAGACCGGGCCTGGAGCGGACTCACCCTCACCGGTCCCGGCGTTCGACCAGGAGTGAGCGGCCCCAATCCTCACCGGGCGTCCGTCTCGAGCGGCCGGAGCGGGGTCGGCCGCCCGTCCTCGAACATGACGAAGGCTCGATAGCCGTCGGCGTACAGAGCATCGAGCTGCTGGCGTGTCCCCTTCCTCCTCGGCACGAGGGCCGCGGTTCGTCCCTTCGAGCGGATTGCCCGCGCGGCCGCCAGGACATCGGCGATCGGCTCATCTCCGTAGAGCACCGCCACGCCGAGGTCCGGTGGCTCGACCTGGGCCAGGTCTACTACTCGTTCGAAGCCGATCGAGATCCCGCACGCCGGGACCTCCCGGCCGAGAGACCTGCCGATGAGGGTGTCGTAGCGCCCGCCCCCGGCGATCGAGCTGCTCGACGAGGGATGAGCGATCTCGAAGATCTGCCCCGTGTAGTACCCCATGCCGCGGACGATCGTGGGATCGAGGACGAACGAGAGCCCGTCGTTCTCCGACGAGAGCTGGCGAAGGACAGAAGCTGTCTGTTGCAGGTCGGCAAGGACCCGCTCATCGAGACCGGGCAACTCCTCGGCTGCTCGATCGAGCACGGTGTCGGCATCGGGCGCTTCGGTGAGGAAGCTGAGCAACTCCTCGGTCCTCTCGCCTATCGAACCCGAGAAACCGCGCTCGGCGAGCTCGCGACGGACGCCCTCCCAGCCGAGCTTGTCGAAGTGGTCGAGCGTCACGAAGTAGGCCGCCGTCTCCGCCTCGCCAACTCCTGCCGCCGATGCGAGGCACGAGAGCAGGCGGCGGTCGTTCAGCCGCACGGTGATCGGCTCGATCGACAGGGACAGGAGCGTCATCGAGGTCGCCTCGAGCTGCTCGGACTCTGCCAGCACGGACGGCTCGCCTAACGTGTCGATGTCGCACTGCGTGAACTGGCGGTAGCGGCCCCGGCTCGGCCGCTCGGCCCGCCAGACCGAGCCGATCTGCAGCGACCGGAACGGGCTAGGGAGCTGAGCGTGGTTGTTCGCGAAGAACCGCGTGAGCGGGACCGTCAGGTCGAACCGCAATGCCAGGTCGGTGAGGTCCGACAGAGCCGCCCCGGCCCGCACCTCCTCGGGTAGCCCTCGTCGCAGGATCTTGTAGACGAGCTTCTCGTTCTCTCCGCCTTGACCGCCGGTGAGCCTCTCCACGCTCTCGAGCGCCGGGGTCTCGACGCGGCGGAACCCGAACTTGGCAAAACCCTCTGCGATCGCGGTAAGGACGGCCTCGCGCCGCGCGACTGCGGGGGGCATGAAGTCCCGAGTGCCTCGAGCGGGTCCGTTGTCGAGCTTCGCCAAGGAGGATCCTTTCGTCCGCCATGCCTGCTGATCACTTCGGCGTGGCCCGACCCTACCGAATCGCCGGCCTCCTCCTACACTGCGGCGCCATGGCATCGGTGTACCTGAACGGCAGGTTCGTCGACGCGGCAGAGGCTGCCGTCTCGGTGTTCGACCACGGATTGCTGACGGGCGACGGCGTCTTCGAGAGCGTCGCGATCCGAGGCGGGCGCCCCTTCGCCCTCAGCCGCCATCTTGAGCGGTTGAAGCGCTCCGCCACGATCATCGGGCTCGAGGTCCCGCCTCTCGAGGAGTTGAGCCAGGCTGTGATAACTGTCGCCGAGACCGCCGGCTATGAGACCGGCAAGCTCCGCATCACCCTCACAGGCGGCAAAGGGCCCCTCGGCTCGTCCCGTGGAGGCTCCGCGCCGACGGTCATCGTCGCGGCCGAGCAGCTGACCGGGGAGCTCGGTGTCGCATCTCTCGTCGTAGCCCCATGGCCGAAGAACGAGCGCAGCGCGACGGCCGGAGCAAAGACGATCTCTTACGCCGACAACGTCGTGGCGCTCTCCTTCGCGACCTCACGAGGAGCGACCGAGGCGCTCTGGTTGAACCTGGCCGGCGACGTTTGCGAGGGGACCGGATCGAACGTCTTCCTCGGGATCGACGGGGAGCTCGTGACCCCTCCGCTCGCGTCCGGTTGTCTGGCGGGCGTGACGAGAGGCTTGATCCTCGAGAACACCGACGCCGTCGAGGCTGCAATCGGGCTCGACGCCCTACGAGCCGCGACCGAGGGCTGTCTCTCGTCGACCACAAGGGGGGTACAGCCCATTGAGTCGATCGACGGCCGCAGGCTTCCGGCTTGCCCGGGCCTGCTCACGAAGGCGGTCGCGGAGGCATTCGCTTCACTCGTAGCCCGGGGCGAACCATGAGGTGGCCCGCCTGCGCCGGGCCGGTCGGAGGGGCATGAGCCGGTGAACAGGCTCGAAGGTCGCGCCGGACTCGCCGTTCGGACTTGAGAACCTTCCCTACGGAGTCATGTCCTCGGCCGGCCGGCCCCGCTCGGTCGCGGTGCGGATCGGCGACAGCGCGCTAGACCTTGCCGGCCTCGCCCGCGAGCTCGAGTCGCCACTCGACGATCTCTGCTCCCAGCCGGCGCTGAACCCTCTCCTCGCGGCCGGTCCGCGACTCTGGAAGCAGCTGCGAGCCCAGGTGCAGGAGTGGCTCACCGACGCACGCTACGAGGGTGCCGTCGCGAGACACCTCGCATCACTCGACGACATCGCGTTGCATCTTCCTGTACAAGTCGCCGACTACGTCGACTTCTACTCGAGCGAGCACCACGCCGCGAACGTCGGGAAGATCTTCAGGCCCGACTCCGATCCGCTCCCTCCGAGCTGGAAGCACCTCCCGATCGGCTACCACGGTCGAGCCGGGACGGTCGTCGTGTCGGGGACACCGGTGGTGCGCCCGAGCGGCCAGCTGAGTGAGCCGGGGCAGGCGGCGCCCGTCCTCGGTCCGTCCGGCCGCCTCGACCTCGAGGCGGAGGTCGGCTTTGTGGTCGGGGTGCCGAGCGCTCTCGGAGACCCCGTGAGGATCGACCAATTCGAGGAGCACGTCTTCGGCGTGTGCCTCGTGAACGACTGGTCGGCGCGGGACATCCAGGCGTTCGAGTACGTGCCGCTCGGCCCGTTCCTCGGCAAGTCATTCGCCACGACGATGTCTGCCTGGGTCGTACCGCTCGACGCGCTCGCATCGGCCAAGGTGAGGTCGCCCGAACGTCACCCCGCTCCCCTGCCCTACCTCGCCGCGAGGGACGACGATGGGTATCGCATCGATCTCGAGGTTGCGTTGAACGGCACCGTGGTCAGTCGGCCACCCTTCGCGAGCATGTATTGGACGCCCGCTCAACAGCTGGCCCACCTCACCGTGAACGGAGCCTCTCTCAGGACGGGCGACCTCTTCGCCTCCGGCACGGTGAGCGGGCCGGGTCCCGCCGAGGTCGGGTCCCTGCTCGAGCTCACCCGCAACGGCACGGTCCCGCTCTCCCTCGAGGGTGGTGGCCGTCGGGCGTTCCTCGAGGACGGCGACGTCGTCGTGATCCGGGGCACGGCCCCCGGGCCGGGAGGATCGTCGATCGGCTTCGGCGAAGCCGCCGGGAGGATCCTCCCAGCCCGGTCGGCAGGGTTGCCCTAGCAGCTCGTACCGTTGCTCGAGGTGTTGACGCCGATCGAGTCTCCGATGAACGCCGAGTAGTCCCAGATCTCGGCGTCGATGTTCTGAACGGCACCGTAAGTGGTGCCGTTCGAGTACGTGATGGTGCCGATGATCGACCCGGCGGCAAGCGGCCCATAGCCGGTCGGGTACACGAGCGGGCCCCCGCTGTCGCCGAGCGACGTCACAGCCGTCGTGAGGTCGACATTGGACAGGTTCTCCGACCCGAAGTCGCCGCTCCAGTCGTAGACCGCCACGGTGCCAGCGATGCTGCCGCCTACCGCGCCCTCCGCGTCGACGGTCGCCCCCTGCGGCGCGTTGGCGTAGCCGGTGATGAAGTACCGGCTCCCGCTTGCTCCCCAGGAGATGCACGACGAGTTCGACGTGATGAGCTGAGCGTCGATGCCCGAGGTCACTGCGGAGCCGGAGACCGTCGAGCCCACGAGGTGGGCCGAGGTGAAGGTGGTCCCGGTGCGCGGGAGGTTGTACCAGCTGGCGCTGCCGCAGTGACCGGCCGTCAGCTGATACGTCGTGCCAGTTGCCTCGTCGTAGAGGCCGAACCCGAGGCTGCAGAGCCAACCCGAAGTCGTCAAGATCATGTCCCCGCCGTTCCAGGGAGCGACGTCTTTCGTCCGGGAGGCGTCGAATGTCGTGCCGGTCGCGTCCGTCACCTCGACCTCCGACCCGTATACCGCCTCGAGCGCGGCGTCTACCGGCCCGCCGCTCGTCGTGACGGAGACGGCGTCGTTCTCCACGTCGATGCCTGCGCCCAAAACGCCGTCCACCATCAGAGCGGTGTTGGCGAGGATGTCAGCTTTCAGCTGGACGAGGGCGTCGAACGAGGTGGTGGCGGCGGTGAAGGTGAGTGACGGCGGACTGCCAGTATCTGCTGCGCGGAGGGTTGATCCCGCGTTCGCTCCTCCAGCGCTCAGGTACTCGCGTGCGACACCTGAGAAGCTCCGTCGTGCCCACTGGCGGAGGGGACTCGCCGATCCCACCGTGGGGACCACGAAGTGGCCGGCCGAGTCGACGTACACGCCTCCGTAAGTATTCGGATACGTGGCCGCCATGCGGGACTCCCAGGTACCGAGCGCGTCGCCAGCCGCAACTACCGGGGTGGCTTGTGCCACTTCGCGGCGCGTGGCTACGACCTTTGGGATCATCATGGATGCATGTATCGCCGAAGTCGCCCCCCCGACAGTATTTGGCGACGCTTCAGCGGGCAGTCCGGTGAGCACTACTACACCGAGCAACCCCGAGAGCGCGAGCGTCAATCCCGCCAACCCTCCTGGTCGAATGGGCAGTGGGCGAAACACCATGTCTCCTCCTTGGTTGGCAATAAGTTCGTGGTGGCGACCGTCCGCGAAACGGTGAGCTCAGGCCGCGGCACCCCCCACTCAAGGCGCCGCTTGAGCCGCTCCCGATCGCGCCGGTGTAGGGAGCATGACATCCCCGGAAGGCACCTTGTAACCGTCAAAGTTTTTTTTCGCGAGGTGCAACCTTTGGGGCTTCTCATGTGTGTGGTAAGTCGTGGGGAGTGCTGGGATTGACATCGAGCGAGGCCTTCGACGCGTTCTACACACAGGGCGCGACGAAGCTCGCGCGACAGATCTTCGCGTTCACCGGCGACGCCAACGAAGCGCTCGACATAGCCCAAGAGGCCTATATCCGGGCGTGGAGCCGATGGACCAAGGTGTCGCAGCTCGACGATCCACAGGCCTGGGTCCGCAGAGTCGCGTACAACCTGGCCAAGAACAGTGCGCGGCGCCGCCATCACCTCTCCCCGTTTCCCGCGCCACAGCAGGTGGACGACGCGGATCCGGGAGAACGGCAACGGTTGGAACTGGCGGGAGCAATGGCTTCGCTTTCAGCGGAGCATCGTCAGGCGATCATCCTTCACTATCTGGTCGGGATGAGCCACTCCGAGATCGCTCTCCAGATGGGCGTGCCGGTCGGCACAGTCAAATCATGGCTCTCCCGCGGGAGAGCACATCTCGCGGCCGCACTCGCGGCACTCAACTCTGAGGACGACGATGAGCCAAGACGTGGAGCACGACGAGCAAATTATGAACGCGCTCGAGGCCTGGACCGCCTCAGCTGAGCTGGAACTGCCTTCAGCGAATCTCATCAGGGCCCGGGGAACCGGTCGAATGCGGCGGAAGCGCGCCGCGACAGCTGCAGCAACAGTTGCAGCTGTCGCGGCGTTGGCGCTCGCGGTGCTCCAGGTCGGTCAACTGCCGAAGTCCCATCACTCGCCCGGCAAGGGCGCCTCGTCCTCGCTCGTGCACCTCCTCGCCCAAGTCGGGCGACTGCATCCCCGCGCGGCGAGGTCGGAGATAACCGCTTCTGCGCGCGTTGACAACCTCTTGCTTACGGACATGACGAGAGCGCTCGCCTCCTCGTCAGGAACGAGCAACGTCCTGATCTCCTCCTCCAGCCTCGCAGAGGTCCTCACTCAACTGGAGCTAGGTGCGCGCGGCGCGACTGCCACTCAGATCGCAGCGGCGCTCGGCGCGAGCGGAATGACGGCAAACGAGCAAGCAACTGGCTGGAACCTGCTGTCGCAACAACTCGAGTCCGATGCACGGGGCTCAGGCGTCACCTTGCAGCAGCGCAACGGGATCTTCCTCGAGCGCACGCTGAAGGTGGAACCCGCCTACCTGAACGAGCTGGCGGCCGATTTCGGCGAAGGAGTCTGGCGGGCGGACTTCCGCGACCACCCACTCAGTGCTGCGAGGGCCATAAGCGAGTGGGCACGACAGGTGACACATATCAAGCTCCCGCCGCTCCTGTCGGACAACTCCATCAACTCTCGGACGGCTTTCGTCGTAGCCAACGCATTGCACTTCGAGGCCGCCTGGTCCCAAGGAGCCCTGTTCAACGTGCGCTCCACCAAGGTTTCCGCCTTTCGTCTGTCGAACGGCAAGTCCGTCTCGGTACCGATGATGCATCTCAGCGCAAACCTGGACGCATCGTCTGGCAACGGCGTCGTCGCAGTCAGCCTGCCCTATGGGACCGGCGGTTTCTCCGCTCTGGCGATCGAGCCCTCCAAGGGATCGCTGACCTCCCTGCTCGCCTCGTGGTCGCCTGCTCGCCTCGCGGCCATCGTGTCGAGCCTGCACTCCGAGTCGGTCACGCTTGGCATGCCGCGCTTCTCCATCGCCGCCACGACGTCTTGTGACAGTGCGCTGCAAGCACTCGGGATCCAGCAGGCCTACACGTCGCAAGCCGACTTCAGCGGGATCACGCACACGCCTGTCGACCTCAGCCTCGTCAGCCAGAGCGCCCGGATCACCGTCAACGAGCACGGTACGGATGCCGGGGCGGCGAGCAGCGCGGTCGTAGAGATCCAGCGGGTGAGGACTCAAACCCTCACGGCCTCTTTCAATCACCCCTTCCTGTTCGTCATCCGCGACGACTCGACAGGTGCCGTCCTGTTCGAAGCAGTCGTGGCTAATCCTGCGGCGTCGACGTGATGGCACTGGTTCCTCCTGGGAAGACCCTCCTCAAGCGACGACCGACCGACGAAGCCCGGTTGTTGGAGCAGATCGTGGAGAACATCCCGCACATGGTGTTCGTGAAAGACGCGGACGACCTCCGCTACATCCGGTTCAACCGTGCCGCGGAAGCGCTCCTCGGTTTCGACCGCGGCGAGATGCTGGGGCTCCGCGATCACGACCTGTTGCCCGGCGACGAGGCCGACTACTTCGTCTCGATAGACCGGCGCGTGCTCGACGAGGGCTGCATGCTCAAGATCGCCGCCGAGTTCGTCGAGACGCGCCACCTCGGTACGAGGGTGCTGCACACGAAGAAGATCCCCATCTACGGCGAGGACGGGAGCGCGCGCTACCTCCTCGGCATTTCCGAGGACATAACGGAGCACTACGAGAGCGAGATGGAGCTCAGTGCCGCTCGCGAGGAGGCCGAGCTACTGAACCGTGAGCGGGGCGCGATCGTCGAGATGCTGCAGCGCGTCATCGCGCAGCGCGACATCGACATCGTCTTCCAGCCGATCGTCGCCATCGGTTCGAATTGTCTCGTGGGAGCCGAGGCCCTCTCTCGCTTCGGGCTGCAACCGGTTCGCTCGCCCGACCATTGGTTCAACCTGGCAGCGGAAGTGGGCCTGCAGGTCGAGCTGGAGATCGCGGCTCTGCAGCAGGCACTCCTCCACCTGAAGGAGTTCCCTGCGCTCGCTTTCATCTCCGTCAACCTCTCCCCCGCCACACTCGTGTCGCCTCAGCTCGCCGCAGCGATGGAGCACTACCAGGGCGACCGCCTGGTGCTCGAAGCTCACCGAGCACAACAGGATCGACGATTACAGCGAGGTGGAGCAGCACATCGACGCGATCCGCCGTCGCGGGACGCGACTGGCCGTGGACGACGCGGGCGCCGGGTGGTCGAGCATGCAGCACATCGTTCGCATCAGGCCAGAGATGATCAAGCTCGACATCGATCTGACCCGCGGGATCGACACGAATCCGACCCGCAGGGCACTCGCCGCCGCCATTGTCGCCTTCGCCGCCGAGATCGGCTCGACGGTGGTCGCTGAAGGAATCGAGACGAAAGAAGAGCTCGAAGACGCTCCGGGACCTCGGGGTTGCGCTCGGCCAGGGCTATTTGCTCGGCCGTCCGCAACACCTCCCCCTGCCCGAGGTCCCGGCCACAGCACGCTGACGGGCCGAGCTGAGCGCCGCCGCCGATCCCTCGCCGGTGGCAGCGCAAGGCTCGGCCCGCCGGCGGATCGCGGCGAGCAGGCTCGTCAGGTGTCGTCCTCGAGCACGATCACGTAGATGTCCTCGGAGTGAACGACCATCTGTACGAGCCGCCTCCCCGCCCGCCGTTCCTCGTTCAACAGTGCTTCGAGGCCGCTCAGGCCCGTCAGGCCGTCGAGCTCCGACCAACTGTCCCATCGCTTCACCGTGTAGGCCATGACGCAGTGTTGCCGCTGGCGGCGGCTCAGGCGTACTTGCTCAGCTCCCGGCGAGCAACCGACCGGCGGTGCACCTCGTCAGGCCCGTCTGCGATCCGGAGCGTCCGCAACCCCGCGTACATCCGGGCGAGCGGCACGTCCGGCCCGACGCCTGCTCCGCCGAACGCCTGGATCGCACGATCCACCACGCGTATCGCCATCTGCGGAGCGAGCACCTTGATACCTGCGATCTCGGTCCGTGCCGCCTTGTTGCCGAAACGGTCCATCATCCACGCTGCGTGCAAGACGTACCAGCGAGTCTGGTCGATCTCGAGACGGGAGTCAGCGATCCACTGTTGGATCACCCCTTGTTCGGCGAGCGATCGCCCGAACGCCTGGCGGCCGACTACCCGGCGGCACATCAGCTCGAGCGCTCGCTCTGCAACGCCGATCGCCCGCATGCAGTGATGGATGCGGCCTGGCCCGAGTCGCGCCTGGGCGATTGCAAAGCCGCCTCCCTCGTCGCCGAGCAGATTCGACTTCGGCACCCGCACGGAGTCGAACTCGATCTCGCAGTGACCTTCCTGATCGGTGTAGCCGAAGACCGTGAGGTTGCGGACGACGCGAACACCAGGAGTGTCGAGTGGTACGAGCACCATGGACTGCTGGAGGTACGGGGCGGCGTGCGGATCTGTCTTCCCCATCACGATTGAGATCTTGCAGCGCGCGTCAGCTGCACCGGAGATCCACCACTTGAGCCCGTCGATCAGGTAGTCGTCACCGTCGGGCCGGATGGAGGTCTCGATGTTCGTCGCGTCCGAGCTCGCGACTCTCGGCTCGGTCATCGCAAAACACGACCTGATCTCCCCCTCGAGCAACGGGTACAGCCACTCCTCTTGCTGCTCGGGGGTACCGAACATCGTGAGGATCTCCATGTTCCCCGTGTCGGGCGCGGCGCAGTTGAGTGCCTCGGGCCCGAGCGACGACCTGCCGGTTATCTCAGCCAGAGGGGCGTAGTCGAGATTCGACAACCCGGACGTCCACTTCGTCTTGTGCGGCAAGAAAAGGTTCCAGAAGCTCCCGGCGGCGCGCCTCTGCCTTCAGGGTCTCGAGGATCTCTGGATGGTGGTGCGGGTCGCCCGACGCGGCGATCTGCTCCTCAGCTGCCGCCTCGTTCGGATACACCCACTCATCCATGAACTCAAGCAAACGCTCCTGGTAACCCTTGGCAACTGGGGACAGTTCGAAGTCCATCTGACCTCCTTCGGCCGATCTGACGCACCCGAGCGTGCCAGAGCGGGCGAGGCATCGCCAAACAGCCTTTCCCGCTTCCGGCCGGGGCTTGCTCGGCCACGCGCGAGCAGAGGCGGTCCGCGATGTGTAGAACAGCGACATGAGCGAGTCACAAATCTTCGACGGCGACGAGCCGGTCATCGAGACGGACGAGGGCTTTCGCGACGCCCCACCCTCCGACGCTTCGGCGATTGACAGCGAGATCGACTTCGACGACGAGGCCTACGAAGAGGCCGACCTGATCGGCGAGAAGGCGGCCGGCAACGCCGAAGGTGGTATGGACGGCCATCTCGACGATCCGGAGAAGGTCGCGGGCGACGACAGCTGGTGATCTGACGAGCCTGGGTCACGACGAACCACCTCCGCTGCAGGCTGTAGCTTGGCCGGGTCATGGCGAACCGCATGGACATCGAGCTGACGAGCGCCCGGGACGACGAGACCTTCACATGGCGTGCCGCCGGTGCTCGTCAACCGCGGGGACTCGTAGCGAGTTCGCTTCTTCCACCCCACTCAAAGGTGGGGGACGTCCTTCGGGCAGAGGTCGAGATCGAGATCGAAGGGATCACCGTCGTCTCGATACTCCCGCCCAAGGAGAAGCCGCCTGCGACCGGGCGGATCGAGTTCATCGGCCCTTCCAACCCCACACCTCTCGTGACGACCGTGCTCGCCTCTCGATCAGATCGCCGCGCGTTTCCCGAGGGTGAGCGCAAACCTCGGCAAAGGCCTGGCGACCGAGACGGGCGACATCGCGACTCAGGTAGCGGGCCTCGCCGCGACTCAGGTAGCGGGCCTCGCCGCGAAGACGACGGCCGTCGCGCCGGCTCGTCCCCACGACGTCCAGGCAGCCGGCCCGAAGACAAAGAGAGAACAAGAGCCCCCAATGAAGGCGAACGCGTCGACGCACCGTCGAACCGGGAGAGGACCGACCGAGGCACTCGCGGCCCCGCCGCCGGCCGCCGGGAGCCGGCGTCGGGCCGGACGCCTGTGCGCAAGGGGCCGGTGCGCTTCGAGCCGGGTACGGCGCATCGCGACGAGCTCTTCGAGGCGCTCACTCCCGAGCAACGCCCGATAGCGGAGCGCCTGGCGCTCGGCGGCCTCCCGGCCGTCCGCAAGGCTCTCACCGACGAACAGCAGCGAGCCCGGTCAGAAGGCCGGCCGGCTGCCTCCGGCGAGCCCTTGATCGCCGTCGCCGAGCAGCTCCTGCCCGACGTGAAAGCGGCGGTGTGGCTCGACCGCGCCGAGGCCGCGATCGGCCGGGTCGACGAGATCACGCTGCGAGACCTGCGCGCAACGGTGGTCGGAGCGGCAGCAAGGGACGAGGCGGGAAGGGCGCTCGAGCGACAGCTTCGAGAAGCGCTCGAACGGCGGGTCGCGAAGCTACGTAATGACTGGGAGCAGCACCTCCAGCAGGCGCTGGAAGACGGACGCGTCCTGCAGGCGCTACGGCTCTCCGCCAAACCTCCGGAACCGACGGCCCGGTTCCCCGGAACCCTCGCGGTGCGCCTCGCCGAGCTCGCTGGAGAGGCGATGACGGAAGAGACAGCACCCGAACGCTGGCTCTCCCTGCTCGAAGCTGCGGTCCTGTCCCCCGTGCGGCGGCAGATCAAGCCTGTCGGGATGCCGAAGGATCCGACCGGCGAAGTAGAGCGTCAGGCCCGCATGACGGCCGGGCGGATCCCGGCGCTGGCGCGGCTGCTCGGCATGCCGATCCCACCCCCACCAAAGCCGTTCGCCGGCGAGCGGCCGGTTCGGCCGACGAGGCCGCCGCGCCGCCGCCCGACAGAACGCCCGGCAACTACGGCTGATCGCCCGGCGCTGGTCGCCAAACCCCTCATCGCGCCGCCAGAAGGGGTTGTCGGCACGGCAGAAGGGGCTGGCGTCGCAGTAGAAGCACTCGTCGTTGCAGTGGAAGAGCCCGCCGTCGCGCAAGAAGAGCTCCCTGTTGCGGCGCAAGAACTCGTCGTTGCAGTGGAAGAGCCCGTCGTCGAAGAGGCCAGCTCAGAGAATGTGGTGGCCGACGAGGAACTGAGCCAGCCCGTCGACGAGGGGTAGGGACGTCACGTCCTCGAGTTCCACCCACCTCGCAGACGAAGCGTCATCCCCGGCCCGCGGAACGACGGCCTGACCCTGAATCGCGAGCGGCGCCAGGTAATCGAGGATCACGAAGTAGAAGTCCGCGTCGCGCCACTCGACATAGCCGACCAGCTGGCCAACATCGACCACGAGTCCGGTCTCTTCGAGCACCTCCCGCGCGACAGCGGCCTCGAGCGTCTCTCCCGGTTCGACCCGCCCGCCAGGAAGCGACCATCGCCCGGCGGAAGGCTCCCTGCCGCGTCGAACCATCAGGAGCCGCTCTCCATCTCGTACGACCGCTCCGACGGCCAGGACGGGACTAGGAGCCGTCACCCGCTGTCCAGTCGGTGGTGCATGACGATGAGGCGGCCTGCAAAGCCTGCTGTCTCGAAGAAGTTCTTCACCTCGCGCGCACCCGGCAGCGCTAGCACGTCGATCCCTTCGGCCCGGTTCTCACGGGCCCACCCCTTGGCGAGGTCCATCAATGCCTCCCCCGCACCGACCTCCCGGGCTTCGGGCTCCACGTAGATCGCGCCGACGCGACAGACGCACCTACCGCCGTCAACCGGGATCAGCGCGGCCTCGAGAAAGCCGACGACCACGTCGTCCATCTCGACGACGGCGCAGAGCCGGCCGCTCGTGGCGCGAGCGCCCGAGTCGATGTCCCCGAGCTCAGCTCGTACGAGGAGGGAACCCCCCCGTTGCTCGACTATCTCGGCAGTGGCGCGCGACCTGAGCACCTCGAGATGATCGGAATCCGCCGGCCGCGCGGATCTGGCTGTGATCCTCATCTCGGCTCCCTAAGCCGAAGCGCGACCGTCCGAGGAGCTGAGCTGCGCGATCCGATGAAGGATCGTCCGGCGTCCCCGTGTGGCCACCTCGTAACGCCTCACGGCGTCGAGCTCGTCGGCGCGGAGCGAGCCGAGCCGCTGCACGACCTGGGAAGCAGCCAAGGTGTCATAGCCCGGGATAGGCAGCGAGAGCACGTCCGGCGGTTCTGCGGCAAGTCCGGCCGCCGCCGCGTCGTCGGGCGCAGTTGCTTCACCGGAAGCCGGTGTCGCCTGGACATCTCCGTCCGGCCTCCCGCGCGGGGCCGAGACAGCCGGTGCCGGCGCTGCCTGCGACCGCCGACCGCCTGTCGAAGGACTTTGCCCTGCCGCCTCCGCTCGGGCGGCGCCAGGCTTCGGCGGGCCGGCAGCTCTCGGCGGAGCGCTGCCCGTGACCTTGCCCACCTGACGCTGGGCTTGGACCACGGTGAGCTTGCCGACCATCCGGGCTACCCGAAGCTGCTTGTTCAGCCGCTCACGGCCCTTTTCAGCAAGTGCCGGAAGCTCCTCGACGACCGAGGCTGCGATCCCGATCGGCACGAACACGGCCAGTTCGATGAGACGCTCGTAGAGCGTTCGTTCGTCAGCCACGTCGCCCGACCCTACCCCAGCGATCAAACGCAGTCGCGACAGAGCATGCGTCTCTTGTCTGCGAGCTGCGTCTCACTCTTCACGAGGAAACAGCTCCGGCAGACGAACTCCCCTGGCTGCTTCGGCAATACGCGCAGATTCCCGTCGCCTCGGTCCTCCGCGTCGGCAGGCTCGTCCTCGTCTTCCTGCTCTTCGTCCTCGACGACCAGGCGCTCTTTCAAGATGACATCCAGGCTCGCTTCGACGTCATCGTCGTCGAGCTCCTCCTCGTCCTCTTCGTCCCCGGCTACCTCCTCGGTCTCGGTGACAGGCCGGGCGCTCACCGGGACTGGGATCACGACGCCGTCGTCGGCTATGTCGACGTCAACCAGCGAGTCGTCGTCGAGCGCGTCCTCGTCGGCGAGGTCGTCATCGTCGTCGTCCAGGGCATCTTCGTCGAGAATCTCGTCTTCAGAGAGGTCTTCGAGATCGGCGTCGGTGTCGAGCTCACCCTCGGCGAGGTCGTCTTCCTCAACGTCCGGCTCGATGTCCTTTGGCATTCCGCTCCCTTTTGTCGCTCCGCGCGCTGCCTGGCCCAAGGGACCAGAGCGCGATGACTATACGGCAACATCAGGAGGCTGCGGTGTGTTCCCGGCGGGGTCTCGACCGAGGGAGCGCCAACTCCATGCCCCAGTGGCCGATGTGCGACGGCGGAGGACCCAGGGGGTGCCTTTGGGGCCACCCATGTCGCCTGCCCGGGCGATGCTCCCGGTTCCCCGGAAGCTCGGGCGTTCTCTACTCGACCCCCCTGGGCCCCACCACTCGCAACTCCCCCCGGACGACTTTTGGATGCTTCGCCGGAGCGCTCCAGCGGCACCTTCGGAGTGAGGGGACCCCATAGTTATGTCGAGCGCGAGGACGCTCGTCAAGGGACATAAGAAGAGTCCTGCTCATGACCTTCTGCCCGCATGCACGGGTGGCCGCGCACCGAGTCCCTCAGCCGGCCGGGGGCCTCGGAGAGAGAGCTCGGAGCGTCCGGCTCCCGCCGCCGCCCTCGCCCCTCTCGGCATCGGCGTTGGCTTGCGAGTGCCGACCACCCGCCCGTGCCTCCGCGCGCTGCTCGGCATCGAGGCGACCGAGATCGGTCACCCCGAGGTCTACGAAGGACATCGAGGCCGCGATGTCTCGGTGTCCGGCCTCTTCGGCGATGAGCCGGTACATGTCGGTCGCGACGCGGCGGTAGGCGGGGTGGCCTTGCGGGGTCGAGCGCAGCTCGATGAGGTGCATCGCCTCACGGGCGTTCATCTCCATATAGAAACGGACGTTGTACGCGAGGGCGACGGCGTACGCGCACTGCTCAGGGAAGTACCTGGCGAGGGAGTCGTGCAGGGCCCGCGACCGCTCCAGAGACTCGACATAGCGATCGGCAAGCCCGGCTTCCCCGATGAGCTCGGGGACTTCGTAGCCGAGGTCGGTCCCGAGCGGCTGCCACTCGATGGTCAACAGGCGGTGGCGCTGGAGATCCCTGAAAGCGCCGTAGTCGCAGACGACGTCGAAGCGGTACGACGTGGCTTCGTACGCTCTCCCCGGATGGTGCCGGCGGTTGCCGCGCTCGCCCACGTACGCTCCGAGCAGACGGGACCGCTCCTCTGCCGAGAGCTGCGCGACCCGGACGAGGAGCTCGGCCTCGGGCAGGTTCGAGTGCTCGTAGCAGATCGCGGCGAGGACCCGGTCCTCGCCGTCGGGATCGTACGAGGTGAGCCGGACCGAGGTGCCGGGCTGCGGCACGCCTCTCGGCCAGAGTGCGTCGACGACCCTGCTGGTCGCCTCGTCGTTCTGGCGGAGGTAGTCGACC
Source organism: uncultured Acidimicrobiaceae bacterium (assembly GCA_963801185.1). Classification (GTDB taxonomy): domain Bacteria; phylum Actinomycetota; class Acidimicrobiia; order Acidimicrobiales; family Bog-793; genus Palsa-601. The sequence goes on from CAWDDW010000001.1 coordinate 402,313, forward strand.
CACACGCCTCCCCGCTCGGCCCGCTCGAGCCGTGTGAGAAAACTCGGGATCACCTTTCGCAGCTCTTCGATCATGAGCTCCGCGTAGTAGCGGGCCTCGGGTAGCGGGTGAGCCCGCATCCGGAGCAGCAGCTGCTCGTAGCCCTGACCCGAGCCGTAGATGCCCACGTTAGACAGGCACCCCGCTGGGAGCAGGCCTCGAAGCGCGTCGAGGCAGGTGGCCCGGACGGCCGCGCGGTGAGCGAACGCTGACACGCCGTCAGCTATCGGAGAGCGGCGCTGAACGAACTCCTGGAGCACCGGCAACAGCTCGCCGTAGGTGTCGAACATGCGGTCCATCTCGCCGACGTAGCGAGCCCCGAGGGGCGAGTCGAGGATCACGGGGTCCCGGATGTAGCGGTAGTGACCGTTGTCGAGGCGGTTGTCGTAGGGGATGTACCTCGTCGACTGCTCGAGGTACGCCATGAGACGGCCTCTTTCGAGAACTTTCGTGAGCAGGTTGGACGACTGCTCGCACGCCAGGTGCACGCCGCCGAGCTGGGCGACGGAGTCGTCGCCGTATTCGCTGAACACGCGTTCGTAGAGCTCCTCGGCACGCTTCAGCCCGACTGTCGCGTCAAGGCTCGTGTCGCCCGTCACGTCGAGGTCGCCGACGAACTCGTCGAGGAAGAGCCTGCGCAGGCTCTTCGGCGACCGGGAGTACCGCGCGAACAGCGCGCCTTTCACTACTTCTGGAAGATTGACGAGCGCGAACACGGGCCCGTCGAGATTGGTGAAGTACCGCGAGAGCAACTCCCGCTCTTCGGCTTTGAAAGTCTCGGGCGTGGTGAGCGACATGCCCCGCTGAGATTAGGAGGCGTTCCGGTCTGGGGCGTGGATGGTCGCCACCTCGCCCGTGGCTGCGGAATCCTCCCTGCTCTCGACCGTGGTGGCCGATGCCGCGAGGCTCCCCTCCGACGCGATGCTCACCTGAGCCGAGGCTGACACGACGCCCCGCAGGAGCCGCCCAGCGGCTCGGTGGGCCGCTGAGCGAGTCTCGGGAAGCGGCGCGACGGTTGCGACCTGTCGCAGGAGATCGATGACCTGCTTCATGTTCCGGACGAAATCGCCCCCCGTCATGACCGGGCGCAGCGTCCGCCGCTCCGATCCGCGCTGGTTCGGGGGGGCGAGGACCCGGCGCAGGTCCCTTCCCCGCGCCCAGTCGCGTGCGAGCGCCGCGAAGCCCGCGTCGATCCCGCGAGTGAGCGGCAACGATCGGGAGCGCTCGTCCTCGGTCAGGTCCTCGGAGAGCGCCGCGACCGCAAGTAAGCGTTCGGAGACCAGCCCCTGAGGCGGATCGAGCGCCCCGTCGCGCTCCCGCCTGGCCTCGAAACAGAAAGCCGAGACCGCAGCCGCCAGCGCGGCGGGCTCGAGCCCGTCGAGCAATCCCGCCCGGAGGGATTCGCTGATCAACAGGTCGGCCTCGTGGTAGAGACCCGCCAACACCTCCCCGTCGGGCGTGACCGACCATCCCCGCAGGTAACCCCGCGCCTCGAGCATGTCGAGAACGCTCGTCAGCTGACCTGCCAGATCCTCCTCCGAGAGCCACTGGGCAAACGAAGAGGTGACGATCCGGTAGGCCTCGGTGCGATCGAATCGGCGGACGAGGCTGATCGCGAGGTTGTACGTCGGCCGGAACGACGACGTGAGCGCCCGCCCAGGGGCACCGGCGAGCCGGGCGACGTCGTCGAAGCTGTGGAACGGCGACGCGAGGACCACTGCGTAGCCGACCTCGTCGATCCCCCGGCGGCCGGCCCGACCGGTGAGCTGGGTGTACTCACCGGGGGTGAGCCTTGGTGGCCGGCTCCCCCGTATTTGGTCAGTTCCTCGATCACCACCGACCGCGCCGGCATGTTGATGCCGAGGGCGAGAGTCTCGGTCGCGAAGACGACTTTCACGAGCGCCTCGGCGAAGCATGCCTCGACGGTCTCGCGAAACGGTGGGACCATCCCGGCGTGATGGGCCGCCATGCCGGACTCGAGCGCCGACACGAAACGCCCGTATCCGAGTACCGCCAGGTCGTCGTCGCTCAGCGCGTCGACATGCGCTTCTGCGATCTCACGGATGCGCTGTCGCTCGGGCGGCGAGGTCAAGCGCAGCCCGTCGTCGAGGCAGTACCGGACGGCCTCGTCGCACCCGGCCCGAGAGAACACGAAGTAGATCGCGGGCAGCAGGTCCGCCTCGTGCAGCCGTTCGACGACCTCGGCCCGGCGCGGGCGGTACGTCCGCGACCTTCCTCCCGTCTGATGGATCCGCGGTCTCGGCCGCACCGTCCTCGAGCCGTGCCGCGCCAACAGCTCGTCGAGCTCGATCGCCTGGCTGTTCGGCCGCCCGTGCACGAAGACCGGTAGCAGATGGATCCGGTGCGCCGATCGATCTCCGATCGCGAAGAGGTCGTGGAGAGCCACCGGCCGCCGGTCCTCCCTCACGATGCCGGTGCTGCCCCGCACCTGACCGATCCAGGCAGCCAGGTCGTCGGCGTTCGCCACTGTCGCGGAGAGGCAGACGAGCTTCACCTCAGGAGGTGCCCCGAGGATCACCTCCTCCCACACGCCTCCGCGGTAGGGATCCTCCAGGAAGTGGACTTCGTCGAGCACCACGTAGCCGAGGCGGGAGAGGGAGGTGCGTTCGGAGTGGATCATGTTTCGCAAGATCTCAGTCGTCATCACCACGACGGGCGCACCGGCGTTGATGGAGTTGTCCCCCGTCAAGAGCCCCACCCGCGCGGAGCCGTGGCGCGCGACGAGGTCCCCGTACTTCTGGTTGGAGAGCGCCTTCAGCGGAGTCGTGTAGAAGGCGCGGACGCCCTCGCCGAGCGCGAGGTGCACGGCGTACTCGGCGACGACCGTCTTGCCCGAACCGGTCGGGGCGGTCACGAGCACCGAGCGCCCGGCGTCGAGGAGATCCATGGCCTCGAGCTGGAAACGATCGAGTGAGTACGGGTAGGTGCGCCCGAACGACGCGCGGAGCGAGCTCGGGACCTGGCCGCTCACTTCTTGAGCAGCCGGCCGACGAGGATCGCCGCTTCGTAGAACACGACCATGGGAATGGCTAGCGCCAGCATCGAGAAGGGATCCGAGCTCGGTGTGATGACCGCCGAGAAGATGGTGATCAGCAAGATCGCCCAGCGCCTGAAGGAGCGGAGCCCGGCACTCGTGATGGCGCCCGCCAGCTCGAGGGCGACGAGCACGACGGGGAACTCGAAGGCGATCCCGAAGATCAGCACGAGGGCGCCGAGCAGCGACAGGTAGGTCGCCGGTGAGAACAGCGGTGCGATGCGAGACCCTGACTGGCCGATGAGGAACTCGAGAGCCCGCGGGTAAATGAAGAACGCGACGGCGCCTCCGGCAACGAACAGCAGGACCGTGGCGAACACGAATGGCAGGGCGTACCTGCGCTCGTTGGCCTTCAAGCCGGGTGTGACGAACATCCACAGCTCATAAAGGAGGATCGGCAGCGACAGCACGAGCCCGCCGTAAGCCGCCACGTTCAGGCGGGTGGCAAAGCCCTGGAGCGGCGCAAAGATGTAGAACTTCGTGCTCTTGCAGCCGCGAGAGCTCTGATGCAGCGACACGAGGGCCGTGCAATAGGGCTCGCGGAGCACGGAGAGCACGGGGTTGTAGACGAAGTAGACGACGAGACCACCGGCGAGGAACACGATGATGCAGATGATCAACCGCCGGCGCAGCTCCGCCAAGTGCTCGAAGAGCGTCATGGCGTCCGGCGACGGGCGCGCCTCGTTCGGTCGCCTCATGGTCCGGACCATCAGGTGCTCTCCCGGCCTCGGACGCTAGTTCCAGCTCGGGTCGTCGAGATCCATCGGGATCTCCGCTCCGAGCAGGCCCTCAGGTGCCCCTGAGGGCAGCGGCGACAGCAGCGAGCCGCTCGCGTATCCGGGCGCCTCCGCCCCTCGGGCATGCCAACCGGCAGGGATACCGTTCGGAGCGATGACAGGGCTCGGGTTCGAGCTCGGACCGAAGTCGCCGACGTCCGAGCCGAGCCACGGAACCGCGACAGGCTCCGAGCGCTCGCGGAAGCCCTCGTCTCCCGGCTCGTCGTCATCGGTAGCCCCTCCAACCGCCGTGCTGCCCCGGGAACGGTCGGCGTCCCTCATCATCCCAGTCAGGTATCCGGTGAGCCCGCTCTTCGGGATGACCGGGATCTTCGGCAGATCGACGTCGGGGATGGCACCTCGGACCTCGTCCTCGAGGCGAACGCGGAACTGCGTGAACTCGCGCCAGAACGCCCCGACCTGTCGCGCAGCACGCGGGAGCCGGTCGGGGCCGAGGAGTACGAGAGCCAAGACAAGGATGACCAGGAGCTTGGCGGGATCAAGGCCGCCCACGCAGGCAAGTGTACGACCTGGCCGCAGCGCCGGCCGCTCCGGCCCTCAGACCGCCGCCATCACAGGCAGTGGAGCTCCGGCCCGTCCCGCCACACGATGCACTCGACCTTGGCGACTATGTCCGATCGCGGCACCGGCCCCCACCACCTGCTGTCGTAGGAGGGGGACAGGTTGTCCCCGAGGAGGTAGTACTCGCCGTCCGGTACAACCTGGTGCTTGATCTTCCGCCCGAGGATCTCGCCCGGCGAGATCCACGGCGCCACGAGCCGCTTCCCGTTCACGAAGATCCTGTTGCCGACCGACCAGATGCTGTCGCCGGGCATCCCGATGATCCGCTTCACGAGATCCTCGTGGTTCTCGTCACGGGTCGCCGTCGGCGGCGGCGTCAACACCACGACGTCCCCACGGTGCAAGGTGAAGGCGACCTTGACCGTGACTATCCGGTCACCGGGCAGCAGGGTGGGCTCCATCGAGGTGGACCCGCTCGAGATCGTGAAGCTCTGCAACGTCGTCGCCTGCAGGATGAACACTGCCACGACCGTGCCTACGACGACGACCCACGCTCGCAAGCGGTTGCGGTGCGCTCGCCGGAGCAGCCCGGGAGCCGAGTGGTGCGGGTCGAACGGCCCGCCGCCGAACGGTTCGTCCCGAGCCCACTGATCAACCGACGCGCGCACCGTCGGTTCTGACGCGCCCATGCGCCGTCAGGCTACTTGAGCCTGTGAGCTGGTGATCTTCAGATCGCGTCGATCAGCCGCTCGACTCGTTCGTCGTGAGAGCGGAAGGGGTCCTTCAAGAGCACGGTCCGCTGCGTCTGGTCATTCAACTTGAGATGCACCCAGTCGACGGTGAAGTCCCGGCGCCGCTCCTTTGCCCGCCGGATGAACTCGCCTCTCAATCGGGCCCGGGTCGTCTCGGGAGGATGCTCCATCGCGTGGTCGATGACCTCGTCGGTCGTGATCCGCTCGGCGTGCCCGGCTTGCTGGAGGAGGTAGAACACCCCTCGGCTCCGGTCGACGTCGTGATACTGCAAGTCGAGCAGGGCCACCTTGGGATGTCCGAGCGGCAGTTGATGACGATCGCGGTACGCCTCCACGAGGCGGTGCTTCATCACCCAGTCGCACTCGCGGTCAAGGCTCAGTGGGTCCTTCTCGATGCCCTCGACGCAATGGCGCCACATCTCGAGCGCGCGGTGTTCGAGCGGAGGCAGCCCGCGCTGCTCGTCGAAGCGGATGGCTCGCCCGAGGTACTCCTTCTGGATGTCGAGGGCGCTCGCCTCGCGGCCGTTCGCAAGGCGCACGAGCCGCCGGCACGTGATGTCGTGGCTGATCTCGCGGATTGCACGGATGGGATCCTCCAAGGTGAGATCCCGCAGCACGACGCCCGGCTCCTCCAGCATCCGGAGCAGGATGCTGGTCGCTCCGACCTTCAAGAAGGTCGCGTACTCGCTCATGTTCGAGTCGCCGACGATGACGTGCAGCCTGCGGAAGCGCTCGGCATCGGCGTGCGGCTCGTCGCGGGTGTTGATTATCGGCCGGCTCCTCGTCGTCGCGGACGACACGCCCTCCCAGATGTGCTCGGCCCTCTGGGAGAGGCAGAACATCGCGCCGCGGGCCGTCTGCAGGATCTTGCCTGCGCCGGCGTAGATCTGGCGTGAGACGAAGAAGGGGATGAGGACTTGCGCGTAGTGCGAGAAGTCATCCCGGCGGCTCGTGAGGTAGTTCTCGTGGCAGCCGTAGGAGTTGCCGGCAGAGTCGGTGTTGTTCTTGAACAGGTAGACGACGCCCCGGATGCCCTCGTCGCGAAGGCGTGCCTCGGCGGATCGCACGAGGCTCTCGAGGATCCTCTCCCCCGCCTTGTCGTGCGCGACCAGATCCTCGATCGAATCGCACTCGGGCGTGGCGTACTCGGGGTGGCTGCCCACGTCGAGGTACAGGCGCGCACCGTTCTCGAGGAACACGTTGCTCGACCGGCCCCAGCTGACGACCCGGCGGAAGAGATAGCGAGCCACCTCGTCCGGGCTGAGCCGCCGCTGGCCCCGCAATGTGCAGGTCACGCCGTATTCGTTCTCGAGGCCATAGATACGGCGTTCCATCGGGATCAACGGTAGCCTCGCGACGGATGCCATCGACCGGTCGAATGCGGCACCTGACGACGGTGCAGGGCTCGTTCCACGGGCACGTGGTCGCTGCCCGTCTCGGTGCGGAGGGTATCCTCGTCGAGCTCCGGGGCATGTCAGAAGGCCCCTACCCGCTGCAAGGAGCCGTCGAGGTGTTCGTCAGCGAAGGCCAGCTCGACCTCGCTCGTGAGATCCTGCTGGCCGACGCGGTCGATGCCGCTGTGGACACAGACCGGATCGAAGCTCGACTTCGCCACCGCCGGTTCGGGCGCCGACCACGAGATCTCGCCGGCCAACGCCGACGAGTTCAACTCACCCGAGCTTGGTGCCGCCCGGACGCACCGGCGCGGCCACCGCCTCGTTCCCGCCGTCGCGGTGGCCCTCGTCATCGCTCTCATCGTCTTCGGGACGGTCGTCGTCACCATCCACTGAGAGCCCAGTGAGAAGCCTCCGGTATCCCTAGGAGCCGTCAGCCTCGGGTTCGGCCGGTGGCTCCTCCGCCACCGGTTCCTCGGCCTCGGGCGGCCCTCCGCCAGGGCCGGCCGGGACGGAGATGGCCGCAGCGCTCATGAGTTCGGCGAGCTCCCCGTTCTGAAGCCGGCGGAAGGCCCGCCGATCGGCGCCTTGCTCGAGCACCGCCGCCTCGAGATCCCCTGCGTCGAGGGTCCGCTCAGGGCCGGCCAAGGCCGCCACGCAGTGGCTCACCGCCTCGCCCAGGGACCATCCCGCCTCGTAGGAGGAGGAGAGCCGTGCGGTGATGGTGTCGGCGTCGCCGCCAAGGACGGTGAAGCCGACTTCGTCGACAACCGTGCCGTCGTAGGCGATGTGGTACAGCTGGTGCGAGGTCCCGTGCGAGTCGAGCTCGGCGACGAGGATCTCCACCTCGAGCGGCTTCATCTCGTGGGTGAAGACCTGGCCGAGGAACTGCGCGTAGAGATTCGCGAGCGAGCGAGCGTCCACGTCTTCGCGCGAGTACGAGTAACCCTTCGTATCGGCATGGCGCACGCCGGCGACCCTCAGCTGGTCGAACTCGTTGTACTTGCCGACACCGGCAAAGGCGACCCTGTCGTAGATCTCGCTGATCTTGTGAAGCGTGCGCGAGGGGTTCTCGGCCACGATCAGCACGCCCCGGTCGTAGATCGCCGCGACGAGGGCGCGACCCCGGGCGATGCCCTTTTGGGCGTACTCCGCCCGGTCCTTCATCACCTGCTCGGGAGCTACGTAAAAGGGCATGCTCATGATGACTTGGCTCCCTCGTCTGCCGTAGTGCCGGCCTCGTCCTCGGCAGAGCGGCGGGGTATGCGCCGCTCGGACTCGAGCAGCGCTGCGAAGCGCTCCGCCACAAGGTCGTCCCCGAGCCGGCGGTAGCCCTCCTCGTCGACCACCGCCACGACCGGATAGATGCCCCGGAGCGGGTCCGGGCCGCCCGTTGCCGAGTCCTCGTCGGCAGCTTGGTACAGGGCCTTCACCGCGAGCTCCACAGCTGGGGCCTCGCCCATGTCGGCCTCGAAACCGAGCTTGATGGTGGTCTTGGCATCGCGGCCACCCGAGCCGGTCGCGTGATAGTCGAGCTCCTCGTACCGGCCACCGGCGAGATCGAACGAGAAGATCCGCCCGGTGCGTCGCCGCAGGTCGTAACCGGCGAACAACGGGAGGACGGCGAGGCCCTCCATGGCAAGTGGCAGATTCGCCCGCACCATCTGCGCCAACTGGTTCGCCTTGCCCTCGAGGCTGAGTGCGGTCCCTTCGACCTTCTCGTAGTGCTCGAGCTGGGTCTGGAACAACCGCACCATCTCGACCGCCGGCCCGGCTGCTCCGGCGATCGCCACCGCCGAGTGCTTGTCCGCGGGGAACACCTTCTCGATCCCCCGGTGTGCGATCGAGTGACCCTCGGTCGCCCGGCGGTCGCCGGCCATCACGATTCCGTCGGCGAAGCGCAGCGCCACGATCGTCGTCCCGTGGATGATGCCCCTCAGCCCGGCGAAGCCGTCGGGCCTTGGCGGGATCGCTCCACCGGAGTCAGGTCGCGCGGAACCGAGCGGATCGGAGCCTGTCGTCTTCCGCAGCAGCTCAGAGAAACTCGAGCCGGGGTCCTCACCCATTCCAAACAACGGCAGCGTCATTGCGCCGCAGGCTACTGCCTGCAGGCCTACTGGCCGCCCTTTTGCACGTAATTTCGCACGAACTCCTCGGCGTTGTCCTCGAGGACCTCGTCGATCTCGTCGAGGAGGTCGTCGATCTCCGCCTTCAGCTTCTCCCCTCGCTCGGTCGAGGCTGAGGCCTCGTCCTCCTCTGTCGTGGTCGTTTCACGGCTCGGAGCCGTGCGACGCTTCTGTTCCCGTTCAGCCATCTGGTCGTCTCCTAGGAACCGAGCCGCTCAACGAGCTCGGCCGGGTTCTCGCATCCCTCCAACAACGTATCGACATGTTTGGCCGTTCCCCTGAGTGGCTCCATCATCGGAACCCGGCGCAAGGGGTCGCGGCCGACGTCGAAAACGACAGAGTCCCAGTTCGCAGCCACTATCGCCGGAGCAAACAGGGAAAGGCAGCGGCCGCGGAAATATGCGCGCGTCGTCGGCGGCGGCTCGGTGACGGCCTCTTCGACGTCGGCGGTATCCACCAGCCGCTCCATCTGGAGCCGGCTGAACAGCGACTTGCTCGGCCGCACGTCGTGGTACTGCAGGTCGAGCGCGGCCAAGCGGTTGTCGTCCCAGTCGAGCCCGTCGCGCTCCTTGTAGGCCTCGATGAGACGGCGCTTGGCGACCCAGTCGAGCTCGGACGCAAGCGAGCCCGGGTCCGTCTCGAGACCGGTCAGGACGTGCTCCCACCTGTCGAGCACCATCTTGCCGACCTCTTCGTCCCCGAGCGCTCCAAGGCCGCGGTCCTCCGCGTACTTGCGGGCCAACGCGAAGAACTCCCACTGCAGCTCGATCGCCGTGAGCCGCTCGCCGCTCGCGAGCTCGACGAGGGTGCCGAGGTCGGGGTCGTGAGAGACCGCCCGGATCGCTGCCACCGGATGGGCGAGGGTGAGGTCCCGGTCTGTGTCGAACTGGTCCTCGATCATCGCGAGCATGATGGACGTCGTCCCGACCTTCAGGAACGTCGCGACCTCGGCCAGGTTCGCGTCACCGACTATCACGTGCAGCCGGCGGTACTTCTGCGGATCGGCGTGCGGTTCGTCACGCGTGTTGATGATCGGCCGCTTGAGGGTCGTCTCGAGCCCGACCTCCTCCTCGAAGAAGTCGGCCCGCTGACTGAGCTGGAACGGCACCGGTGAGCTCGTGTCGGAGTTCTCCTGACCGACCTTGCCAGCTCCTGTGAACACCTGCCGGCTCACGAAGTGCGGGGTGAGGCGGTGCACGATCCGGGCGAAGGGAACGGCCCGGTCGACGAGGTAGTTCTCGTGGCAGCCGTAGGAGTTCCCTTTGCCGTCGGAGTTGTTCTTGTAGACGACGATCTCCTCACCCGGCGGAAGGAGATGGCGAGCGGCCTCCATCGAGCGCGCGAGGATCAACTCGCCGGCCTTGTCGTGCAGAACGAGCTGCAGCGGGTCCGAGCACTCGGGCGTCGAGTACTCCGGGTGCGCGTGGTCGACGTAGTACCGGGCCCCGTTCGTGAGGACGGCGTTCACGAGGTGAGTCTCGATGTCGGGCGGCATCGAGCCTTCCCGGGCAAAGCCGCGGGCGTCCCTCCCGGGCGACTCGTCCTCGAAGTCCCAGCCGATCCTTCGCTCGAGACGGGCGACATACGCGTTGATGAGCAGCGACGAGGCCGCAGTGGGGCTCATGTCGCCGCTCGATACGACGTGAACTCCGTACTCGGTCTCGATGCCGCAGACCTTCGCGATGGCCACGTCCGGACGCTACCCCACTCGGTGACCGGCGATGCCGCATCCTCGCTACAAGTACTGACCCGTTCCCACGCGCTCGATCGCCCGGCCGCCCTCGGCCTCCGCCTCTCCGTGGCCGATGAGCGTACGGACGTAGACGATGCGCTCGCCCTTCTTGCCCGAGATCTTGGCCCAGTCGTCCGGGTTCGTCGTATTCGGGAGGTCCTCGTTCTCCTTGTACTCCTGCCTTATCGAGTTCAGCATGTCATCGAGCCGGATGCCGGCCCCGTCGCCTGCGATGGCGCGCTTGATGGCGAGCTTCTTCGCCCGGCGGACGATGTTCTCGATCATGGCTCCCGAGGAGAAGTCCTTGAAGTAGAGGATCTCCTTGTCGCCGTTCTGATAGGTGACTTCGAGGAAACGGTTGGCCTGATCGGCACGGTACATCTCGCTGACGGTCCGCTCGATCATCAGCTTGACTGCCTTGTCCGGGTGGCCCCCACCAAGACTCGAGACCTCCGCACCGTCGAGCGGGAAGCTCGGAGGTGAGGTACCGGGCGAAGATCTGCTCGGCGGCGGCTTCGTCGGGCCGCTCGATCTTGATCTTCACGTCGAGACGGCCCGGTCGAAGGATCGCCGGGTCGATCAGGTCCTCCCGGTTCGAGGCGCCGATGACGATGACGTTGCGAAGCGTCTCGACGCCGTCGATCTCCGCCAGCAGCTGAGGCACGATCGTCGACTCCATGTCGGAGCTGATCCCCGTCCCCCGCGTACGGAAGAGCGAATCCATCTCGTCGAAGAAGACGATGACAGGCACTCCCTCCTCCGCCTTTTCACGGGCGCGCTGGAAGACGAGCCGGATCTGGCGCTCGGTCTCCCCCACGTACTTGTTCAGCAGCTCCGGCCCCTTGATGTTGAGGAAGTAGCTGCGCGTGTTGACGTTGCCGGTCCGCTCCGACACCTTCTTCGCGAGGGAGTTCGCGACAGCCTTCGCGATCAGCGTCTTCCCGCATCCAGGGGGCCCGTACAGCAAGATCCCCTTCGGGGCGGGCAGCTTGTACTCGGCGAAGAGCTCGCGGTACACGTACGGCAGCTCGACGGCGTCGGTGATCGCCTCGATCTGGGTGTCGAGCCCTCCGATGTCTCCGTAGCTGACATCGGGCACTTCCTCGAGCACTACTTCTTCCATCTCGGGACGTGGCAGCTTTTCGAGAAGCAGACCGGTGCGCGGATCCATGAGAACCGAATCCCCTGCCCGCAGCTTCACGCCTGACAAGTACTCCGATATCTCGGCGACTCGCTCCTCGTCGGCTCGGCCGACGCACAGCGCCCTCTTGCCGTCCTCGAGCATCTCGGCGACGGTGACCACCTCGCCCCCCTGGTCGGGATCACGCGCGAGCACGACGTTGAGGGACTCGTTGAGGACGACCTCCTGGCCTTTGCGCAGCTCCTCGACCTCGATGTCGGGATGGAGCGACACTCTCATCTTGCGGCCGCTCGAGAACACGTCGACTGTGCCGTCATCGTTGGCCTGGAGAAACGTGCCGTACGCGGCCGGCGGTTGCGTGAGCTTGTCCACCTCCTCGCGCAGTGCGGCGATGTGCTCTTTCGCCTGCTGGAGAGTGAAGGTGAGCTTCTCGTTCTGGGATGCGGCGTGGCTCAGCTGGCCCTTGGCCTCGAGCAACCGCTCCTCGAGCGCGCGCACTCGCTGCGGCGCCTCATGTAGCCGGCGGCGAAGCTCGATGATCTCTTCTTCCGCCTGCTCGATCCGCCGGCGGAGGTCCTCGTTGTCCTCGCGCTCACTCGTCCCGTCCGCAGCAGGATCTCGGGGAAATCCCATCGTCAAGGTCACCTCCTCGGGTGGCTGTGACGGCCTGCCGCGCCACCCTTCCGGACCCTACACGCGCCAGGCCCGAAAGGGTGCCAGCCTCGGGCGAACCCCGTTCGGGGCTACCGGTGCCGGACTCTTTTGACACCGGAATCAACAAATCGTCACCGTGCGCCACCGACAGCGCCTGACTCGTGCGTGACTCGCCTAAACTGGGCGACTCGTGGAGCGGCGCGCCGTTGCGGCCGCCTGTCGCAACCCTCACGAATGTCGCGAAGGAGAGATGCCGCCGATGAAGGTGTGGATTGACCAGGATCTATGCACGGGCGATGGCCTCTGTGAAGAGATCTGCCCGTCGGTCTTCACCCTGCTCGACGATGGTCTCGCCTATGTCAAGCAAGGCGACGAGGTCCTGAAGGAGCCGGGCGGCTCCGCCCAGATGGCCGACGTGGCGGCCGATCTCGAAGACGCTGTCACCGAGGCCGCCGAGGAGTGCCCGGGCGAGTGCATCTTCATCGTCGCCGACGACTGATTCATCGTCGCCGACGACTGAGCGCTACTGCTCGCTCGACGCCTCCGGCTGACCACTCGGCGTAGACCTCTGCCTCTCGCCCAGTAATCGGGCGGTCGTGATGAAGCCCGTGTGGCCCACCATCCTCAGATCCGGGCGGACCGATCGTCCTTCGATGTGCCAGGTCCGCCTCAAGGTCTCGAACGTCTCGGCTAGGCCGAACGCGCTGCGCGCCAAGGCGTCTCGCAGCTCTGCGGTCTGGGTGATCGACGGCAGGTAGGCACAGAAGATGCCGCCGGCCACGAGGGCCTGCTCGGCGTGGGCGACCACCTGCCAGGGCTCGGGCAGGTCGAGGACGATCCGGTCGTAGGTGCCCTCTATTCCCTCGTAGACATCTCGTATCTCGACGGCGTACGCAAGGTGCGCCTTCGCCGCCGGTTCCGGCTCGGGCCCCGCCGAGGCCAACGGCGAGAAGGCCGCCACGTTCGCCTCGGCGCCTCTCGCGAAGTCCTCGCGGAGCTCGTACCCGGTGACGACTGCCCCAGCGCGAAGAAGCGTCATGGAAAGAGCCCCGGAACCGACCCCGGACTCGAGGACGCGAGCGCCGGCGAAGATGTCCGCCGCTAGGAGTATCGAACCGAGGTCCTTCGGGTAGATCACCTGAGCCCCCCGCGGCATGCCGAGCACGACGTCGGCAAGCGTCGGGCGGAGGGCGAGGTACTTGGCCGGATTCCTCCGGTCGGCGTCCTTTGTCAACGCCAGCACCTCGCTGCCCTCGGTCAGACCGATCAACGAGTCGTGGCTCACCACGCCGGAGTGAGACTGGTAACTGCGCCCGCTTCTCAGGCGGACCAGGTTGTGACGGCCCTTCCGGTCGACGAGCAGCACCCGCTCCCCCTCGAGGAACGGCCGCCCCTTGCCTGCTCGCAGCGGCGCTACGCCGGGATCCACCTCGCCCGGATCGCCGGCCGCCTCCATCAAGCCGTCGCGTCGGGCGCCGGCTCCGCGCTTGCCCGCCGCGCCGCCCGCCGCGCCTTGCGAGCCTTGCGTCCCCGAAGAGGTGGTCCGATGTTCGTCACGAGGATCGCCTCGCCCACGCGGAGCCGCTCCACGACGACCTCTGGTTCCCGCTGTTTCATCAGGAATCGCACAAGCCAGGCGACCGCGCCGGCCGCGATCCACTTGCCGTCGCCCGCGAGCAGCCCGTCGCGCAAGCCCCGCCGGAGGGCGCGGCGTGTCAGTCGGTCAATGAACGAGTTCATCGCTCAACCCGGCCGGATGCGTACGACCAGCGCGGGACGCTCAAGTCGAGCCTCAAATGCGGCGGATCTCGAGCACAGGAGCCTCTTTGCGCCCGCGGCGGCGGCCGAAGAGGTAGATCGCGGCTATGAGGAGGACCCCCGCCACTGCTCCCCCAGCCACCACCGGAGGCGTCGAGACGGCGCGGCCGACCGTCGACTGGGCGCTGCCCCCGATCTCCCGCATCTTGGACTCGATGTCGTTAAGAGATACGCGCTCACTCACGGCTGCTCCGATCGGGGGCTTCGCAATGCCAGTGCAGCCGCTGCGCCGAGAAACGCGACCGCCGCGATGACTGTCAGGAGGTAGGGCACCCACGTCCACTCCCCCGCGAAGGCCGAGCCGGTCTCGGTCTGCAGCGCACGGAGCAGGCCGACGAGCGAGAGCACTGCCGCGATCCCGAACGTGACGGCGGCGGCGGAGCCGAAGGCGAGCGTCCTGCCGATCCGCTTCAACGGCCCGAGTGTCTCTTGGATCGCGTATGCCTTGATCAGGGCGATCAGCTCGGCGACCTCCGTCCTCGCGTCGGTCGCCTTCTGCTTGGTGTCTGCCATCGTCGAGACAACCTAGTCCGTAGGCCTGGGGGTGATCACGTACGTCGACGTGGCCCGGCCGACGAGCCGCGCTCGGTCGTCGGTCACGGTCGCCTCGCAGAAGACGACTCGCTCGCCTCCCGACACCACGAGGGCCTCGCATGTCAGCTCGGTCCCGGTCGGGACCGCCCGCAGGAAGCTCGTCTTCATCTCGGCATTGGCGACGAAGACCTTCCTTCCCGGCGTTGCGAGAGCAAAAGTGACGGCCGAGGCACCCATCGCCGAGTCCGCGAAAGCCCCTAGGAAGCCGCCCTGGAGGATGCCGGCCGTGTTCGAGAAGCGCTCGTCCGCCCTCATCTTCCAGACGGTCCTTCCAGGCTCGGACTTCTCTACGCAGACCATCCCGAGCGTGAGGTCACAGTTCGGTGGGATCTGCAGCGAGCTCACGGCTCGAGGGCGGCCTTGAAAAAAGCCCGCAAGTGCTCGAGTCGGCGTGCGAGCTCTTCCTCGTCGAGCGGGTCGCGCCCGAGGACAGCCTCGAGGAACGGCACGTCGCTGAACCACGTGGACAATGCGGCGTAGCCGGTCAGGACGAGCTGTTCGGAGTCGTGCTGGCGGAACCGCCCGAGCTCCATCTGGCGGTCGAAGAACGCGACAGCCCGCTTCAGCATGGGGTTGACCGCCTCTCCCAGCTCGTGTGCGAGGCGTCCGCCTCCGGCAAGTGACTCCTGTCTCACGAGCCGCACGAAGTCCGGGCTCTCGGCGAAGAAGCGGAAGCCCACCGTCAACACGCGGTCCACCTGCTCCCACCCGTCGCGAGGCTGGTCGATGGCCTCGGCGACTCGGTCGACCCAGTCCGCGAAGGAGACCTCGAGCACCTTGCGGTACAGAGCCTCTTTCGATGGGAAGTGGTGCAGCAAGCTCTGACGCTTGATCCCAACCTCACCCGCGATGTCGTTGAGCGACGTGCCCTCGTACCCTCTCTCCGCGAAACAGCTCAGGGCCGAGCGAAGGATGAGGTCGCGAGTCGTTGCCCCGTCCGCACGCAACTGGGCCGAAGTGCGGGCCACAAGATCCACGTCATTGATCGAGATGTTCTCCGACTCGGGACCCAGTCCAGTGAAGTTCACTTCTCCAGCCTAGCGGACGGGCACTTTTCCCTACCGACCGGTAGGCAGGCAGTGCTAAGCTCACCCAGTGCCCAAGGTGCTCTTCGCCTTCATAATCGCAACCGTCATCACGCAGATCGCCATGGTCACGACGACCGTGTTCCTGCACCGCACCCTGTCCCACCGGGCGCTGTCGGTCACTCCGGCCATGCGCTTTGCTTTCAGGGTCGTGACCTGGGTGACGACGGGAATCCGGCCCCGGCAGTGGGTCGCCGTTCATCGCAAGCACCACGCCTACACCGACGCCGAGGGCGACCCGCACTCTCCCCTGCTCCTCGGTTTTTGGCATGTGCAGCTCGGCAACGTCGTCTATTACAAGAAGACCGCCCGGCACGCCGAAGTCGTCGACAAGTACGCGAAGGACCTCCCGCAAGATGCGTGGGACCGAGTCCTGTTCGACCACGCCTTCCTCGGGCTGGGCATCGGCATAGCCATCATCTGCCTTTGCTTCGGCTGGGAGGTCGGGCTCATGGTGGCCGGGTTCCACGCGGTGATCTACCTGCTCCTGAACGCCGCGGTGAACGCAGTCGGCCACCGCTTCGGCAAGAAGGTCTACGAGAACACGGCCCGGAACAGCCAGTGGCTGGCGTGGTTCGTGGCCGGTGAGGGCTTGCACAACAACCACCACGCTGCGCCAACGTCGGCGTGCCTCGCGCTCGGTCCTGGAGAGATCGATCCGGGTTGGTGGGTCATCTCTCTCCTCGTGAAGTTCAAGCAGGCACACGTCCGCCTGAGCGAGGTCCACTTCGCTCGTCCGCGCGCCCCTGTCGAGCTCGTGTCCGACGCCATGTCGCCGAGCGCGGACGAACAGGTCGCGACTCGCTGATCGACGCTTTTCGGTCGCCGAAAACCCCTCGCCGACCCGGGACCTCGGCGGGATGACTCACCTAGCGAGGCCATAGGCTGCCACGGTGACCCAAATTGCCGGTGACCCAGGTATCGAACAGCGCGGCATAAACGTCATCCGTGGCCTTGCCATGGACGGCCCGCAGCGCGCCAACTCCGGTCACCCCGGCACGGCGATGGCGCTCGCGCCCCTCGCCCACGTCTTGTTCACGCGGATCATGCGGTACGACGCAGCCGACCCGGGCTGGTTCGACCGTGACCGGTTCATCCTGTCGAACGGTCACGCCTCGATCCTGCAGTACTCGATGCTCTACCTGACCGGGTACGGCCTCGAGCTGCGAGGAGCTCGAGCACTTCCGGCAGTTCGGGTCCCGCACCCCGGGCCACCCGGAGGTACACCACGTACCGGGCGTGGAAGTGACGACTGGCCCGCTCGGCCAGGGCCTTGCTCAGAGCGTCGGCGTCGCCATGGCTGAGCGCCTTGTTCGCCACCACTTCGGTCCTGAGATCTGCGATCACCACGTCTTCGGCATCTGCGGTGACGGCGACTTGATGGAAGGCGTCAGCCACGAAGCAGCTTCCCTCGCCGGGCATCTCGGTCTCGGGAGGATGGTCTTCGTATTCGACGACAACCACATAACGATCGACGGCCCGACCGAGCTCGCCACAGGGGACAACGTCGGCACCCGATTCGAAGCCTACGGATGGCATGTCGTCCACCTGGGCGAGGTTGCAAACGACCTCGGAGCGCTCGAGGCGGGGCTGCGCGAGGCCATGGCCGAAGCCGACCGGCCGTCGCTCGTGATCCTGCGGAGCCACATCGGCTGGCCGTCCCCTCACCGCACCGATACCAAGGAAGCCCATGGCGAAGTGCTCGGAGAAGACGAGATCCGCCTCACGAAGGCGCTTCTCGGACTGCCGCCGGACGAGCAGTTCTACGTGCCACAAGACGTGCTCGCGTACTACCGGGCAGCTGGCGCACGAGGGCGGGCCGAAAGGGAGAGCTGGCACTCGCACAGGGACGCAATGGGCGATCACGACCGGGAGTGCTTCGAGGCGAGCCTTCGCGGCAGAGGGTTGAAGGGCTGGGCCGAGAAGCTCCCGAGCTTCGCAGCTGGGGGAAAGATGGCCACCCGCAAGGCCATGAACGAGGTCCTCACCGCCACTGCGAGCGGCATACCGGGGATCGTCGCAGGCGCAGCCGACCTGACCGGCAACACGGGCACGACGCTCGATCTCGAAGACGCCATGAGCCCGGGGAACCCGGGAGGCCGTCAGGTCCACTACGGCATCCGCGAGTTCGCCATGGCGAGCGCGCTGAACGGTATGGCACTCCACGGTGGCGTGCTCCCGGTCGGCGGAACCTTCTTCGTCTTCAGCGACTACTGCCGCCCGGCGATCCGGCTCGGCTCGATGTCGCAGGCGCACGCGATCCTCTTTTTCACCCACGACTCGATCGGCCTCGGCGAGGACGGACCGACGCATCAGCCGATCGAGCAGCTCGCCTCGCTCCGCGCGATGCCGGGGTTGCGTCTCATCCGGCCGGCAGACGCGAACGAGTGCGCGGCGGCGTGGCAGGTCGCCGTGGACGAGGACGGCCTCACCGCGCTCATCCTGACCCGCCAGGACGTGCCGGTCCTCACTGGCACAGCCGAGCGCGCGGCCGACGGCGTGCCCCGCGGTGCCTACGTGCTCGAAGGCGAGCCCGGCGGGGAAGCTCCCGACATCGTGCTCGTCGGGACCGGGAGCGAGGTGCAGCATTGCGTCGAAGCCCGAGCTCGCCTCGGTTCCGAGGGGATTACGGCCCGGGTGGTCTCGTTCCCCTCTTGGGACCTGTTCGAAGCACAAGATGAGCAGTACCGGCGCTCCGTGCTGCCTGCCGGTGTGCCAACCCTTGCCGTCGAGGCGGCCTCCTCGTTCGGATGGGACCGGTACGCGGACGCGACGGTCGCGATCGACCACTTCGGCGCCTCGGCCCCCGGCGCTCGCGTCATGACGGAATTCGGCTTCACCGGCGAGAATGTCACCGAGCACGCCCGCCGGCTGCTGGCACGATACGAGAAGGAGGAGCGATGACTCGTCTTCAGGAACTGTACGAGAGGGGCGGGCAGAGTCCCTGGATCGACAATCTGAAGCGCTCCTGGCTGACCGGCGGGCACCTGGCCGAGCTGATCGGCGCCGGAGTGAGAGGGCTCACTTCGAACCCGACGATCATGGCCAAGGCGATCGAGGAGGGCGACGGATACGACGACCAGTTCGAGGAGTCCTACGGCCGGAACAAGAGCGTCCTCGACGCCTACTGGGATCTAGTCGTGACAGACGTCGAGGGAGCACTCGATCACTTCAGACCGCTGTACGACGCCAGCCACGGCACCGACGGCTTCGTCTCGATCGAAGTCGCCCCGAGCCTCGCCCGCGACACGCCAGGGACGATCGAGGCGGCACGCGGCCTTCACGAGCGGATCGCAAGGCCGAACGTCCTCGTGAAGATCCCCGCCACCGAGGAGGGTGTCCCTGCCATCCGCCGGATGATCTCGGAGGGCCACAGCATCAACGTGACGCTCATCTTCTCCCTCGAACGCTACGAGGAGGTCATGGAGGCATACCTCGCAGGGCTCGAAGCCCTTGTCGCGCGTGGTGGTGACCCGAGCCGGGTCGCCTCGGTCGCTTCGTTCTTCGTGAGCCGGGTCGACACTGAGACCGACCGGCGACTGGAGGCGATCACCGCCGAGCACCCCGACACGGCACGAGCCGTCGCTGCTCACGCGCTGCTGGGCAAGACCGCCGTCGCGCAGGCGCGCCTTGCCTACGAGCACTTCCTCGATCGTTTCTCAGGCGAGCGTTGGGAGCGGCTGCTGTCCGCGGGCGCACGCCCACAACGGCCCTTGTGGGCCTCGACGTCGACGAAGAACCCCCTGTACCCGGACCTCCTCTACGTCGAGACTCTCATCGGGCCCGACACTGTCAACACGATGCCGGAGCAGACCCTCGACGCCTTCCTCGACCACGGCCACACGGCCAGGACTGTCTCCGACTTCGATCGAGGCCACGAGGTGCTCGACGCTTTGGCAGAAGTCGGGGTCGACCTTGCCGACGTCGCCTGCACGCTCGAAGACCAAGGTGTCACAGCCTTCGAGAAGTCCTTCGACGAGGTGGGCCAACGCCTCGAGAACAGGGCCGCCCAGCTCGGTCAGGCCTGAGGGGGAGATGGCGTTGGCCGACATCCCACAGCTGGCGAGACGACTGGAGGCAAAGGACGCTTCGTTGTGGCCCGAGCCCAACGTCTCGGCCAACCGCCTCGGCTGGCTGGCGGTCCCTCGGGAGATCGAACGCGAGGCCGCCCGTCTCAGGTCCTTCGCCAGCTCGATCGACCAGGACACGGTCGTGCTGCTCGGGATGGGCGGATCGTCACTCGGCCCTGCCGTGCTGGCATCTGTCCGTGACAGCCTTTCGGAGTGGGAGGGACGACGGATCGTCGTGTGCGACACGACCGACCCGAAGACCATCTCGGAGCTCCCCCTCGAGGACGCGTTCATCGTCGTCTCGTCGAAGTCGGGGACAACGCTCGAGCCGAACGTCTTGTTCGACTACGCCCGCTCTCGTGTGAGCGACCCGGCCCGCTATGCGGTCATCACCGATCCGGGAACCCCTCTCGCCGAGCTCGCGGGCGAGCTCGGCGTCAAGCACGTGTTCGCCAACCGACCCGACATCGGCGGTCGCTACTCAGTCCTCTCGTACTTCGGCATGGTCCCCGCCGCACTCGCCGGCTACGACGTCTCCGAGCTCTGTGGGCGCGCCCTCGACACCGACCGGCAAGAGGCCGTCGAGCTCGGCCTCGCGATGGGACAAGCGGCACGGGAGGGACGCGACAAGGCGACCATCGTCGTCTCCGAGCGCTTCTCGGCGTTCGGCTTGTGGATCGAGCAGCTGATCGCCGAGTCGACGGGCAAGCAGGGCCGCGGTTGCGTCCCGGTGCCGACGACCGAGCCCGAGACCGGGGATGACCGCCACGTCATCGAGGTGAGTCCGACGGTCGCGCACGAGCTCGGGGAAGAGTTCTTCCGCTTCGAGCTCGCCATCGCCATGGCCGGCCATGTACTTGAGATCGACCCGTTCGACGAGCCCAACGTCGCCGAGTCGAAGGCCAACACGAACCGAGTGCTCGAGTCGCTCCCGCTCCCCGAGGTGGAGGCGTCCCCTGCCTCGGACCTGATGGCCTGGATCGCTTCGCAGCACCGGCCCGGCGACTACGTCTCCCTCCAGGCCTACCTCCCCTTCGGGCTCGACGCTCAGCTCGAGGCCCTGCGGCGGCGGGTTCGCGACCTGAACGGCGGGATGGCGACGACCGCGGGCTACGGCCCGCGTTTCTTGCATTCGACAGGCCAGCTGCACAAAGGGGGGCCCAACACGATCCTGGCGGTTCAGATCGTGCCTCCCGGCCCGAGCGCACAACTGGCCATCCCGACCAAGAGCTACGACTTCGGGACCCTCATCGCTGCCCAGGCGATCGGCGACCACGAGAGCTTGCTCGCCCACGAGCGCCGAGTCGTACGAGTCGTGGCGAGCGACCTGCGCGAGATCACGTGAAGGCTCGCTTCGGAACAACTACAAAGGAGATGGCATGCGCATTGGGATGATCGGTCTCGGCAAGATGGGCGCCAACATGACGCGCCGTCTCATCGAGAAGGGCCACGAAGTGGTCGGCTTCGACCTCGGGGCCGAAGCCCGCGAGGCGGTGGCGGAGTTCGGTGCCAAGACTGCGGACACCCTCGAGTCCCTCGTCTCGCAGCTCGATACCCCGCGTGTCCTCTGGGTGATGGTCCCGGCCGGCAAGCCGACCGACGACACGATCGACTCGCTCGCATCGCTCCTCGCCAGCGGCGACGTCGTGATCGACGGCGGCAACTCCAACTACAAAGAGGCCGCCCCCACCGAGGCGAGGCTCGCGGAGCGAGGCGTCCGGTTCATAGACGCCGGCACCTCGGGCGGCGTCTGGGGCCTCGCGAACGGGTACTGCCTCATGGTGGGCGGGACGCCCGATGCGGTGGCGATCGCCGAGCCGATCTTCCTCGCGCTCGCCCCGGACGACGGATACGCGCACGTGGGGCCCGCTGGCGCCGGTCACTTCGTCAAGATGGTCCACAACGGCATCGAGTACGGGCTCATGGAGGCCTACGCCGAAGGGTTCGAGATCATGAGCGCCGCGACCGAGTTCGACCTCGACCTCCACGAGATCGCATCCATCTGGCGGTACGGCTCCGTGGTCCGATCGTGGCTGCTCGACCTGACAGAGCGAGCACTTGCCCCCGGATCGGGTTTCGAGGACATCGAGCCCTTCGTCGTCGACTCCGGAGAAGGGCGCTGGACGGCGACCGAGGCCGTCGATCGCGGCGTTCCCGCCTACGTGATAACGGCTTCGCTCTTCCGCCGATTCGAGAGCCAGCAATCAGCGTCGTTCGCCGACCGCCTGGTGGCTGCTCTGCGCAATCAGTTCGGGGGCCACGCAGTGAAGACGGAGGCCGCCGGGACGCCGGCCGAGCCGCCGACCGCGCGCTGAGGCCCGGACAACACCTCGCGCACATGAGCGAGCGGGCCGTTGGCCGACTGGTAGCTCCCCACGGCGAGCTGCGCGTGGTGGAGGACGTGCCGAGCGCGTTCACCGAGCTCGTCTCGGAGGTGACGCTCAGCCGCTCCGCCGAGCTCGCGCAACAGTCGATCACCACCGCGTCGATCACTCTTGTGCTGTCGGGAGGCGAGACGGCGCGGGCCTGTTACGAATGCCTCGCGGAGGACAACCGAGTGCCGTGGCGCCAGATCGAATGTTTTGTCGGCGACGAACGCTGCGTCCCGCCCGATGATCCCGATGCCAACCAGAAAATGATCCGTGACACCTTGACCGACCGCGTGGCAGTGCGAGCCTTCCACCCGATGGAGTGCGACCACGCCGAGGACTACGCCGCCCTCATCTCGCGAGCCGCCCCGCTCGACCTCGTCCATCTCGGCTTCGGCCCGGACGGGCACACCGCCTCGTTGTTCCCCGGTTCTGCCGCCCTCAGCGCGCCCGAGGGCCGGCTCGTCGTCCCCAACCTCGACCCGACCGGCCGCAACAGGCATCCTCGGCTGACGCTCACCTTCGAGGCGATAAGAAGTGCCCGTTGGGCGGTTTTCACGGTCAGCGGCGCGGCCAAGCACGATGCCCTTCGTGCTTTGTTGCACGGACAAGATCTGCCCGCGGCCCATGTCCGTGCCGAGCGCGTCGTCTGGCTGTGCGACCGCGACGCCCTCGGAGAGGACGTCGATAGGGTCCCTTGACGTGAGCCGGGAACCTGTCGCTGCGTTCGGGCGTCACCTGCCTCCGCCGATCGCCCCTGTCGTGATCGAGAATCCCCAGCCGCTCGTCGAGGGTGGCCGCTTCCCGGCCAAGGCGATCACGGGCGACCCCCTGCTCATAAGCGCCGACGTCTTCGCGCACGGACACGACGTCGTACGTGCCGTGGTGCGGACGCGTCGAGTCGGGGCCAGGCGCTGGACACAGGCCCCGATGAGCCACGACGGCAACGACCACTTCTCGGGCGTCGTCACTCCCCAGGCGGACGGGCCTTTCGAGATCGAGATCGCCGGAGTTGTCGACGCCGTCGCGACATGGGCGCGCGACGCCGGCCGCCGCCTGGCCTCACGGCGGGCCAACGCCTTCGAGGGCGAGATCGGCGGTCGCCTGCTCGATGAAGCGGCCGAGGAACTGGCAGCCTCCGGCGCGACCGGCGACGCCGCCCGGGTCGCGGTGCTGGCAGGAAAAGCGCGAACCGCCGTCACGGCCAAGGTCCTCACCCGCCTCGCAGAGCTTGAGGGAGCCCTTGCGCACCGCCCGGTCCCCGAGAAGGGGTCGACGACGGTTCGCATGAAGGGCTTCGCCTCGCGTCCTGCGGCAGCGTTCTCCACCTGGTACGAGCTCTTCCCGCGGTCGGCGAGCAACGACGTGATGCGCCCCGGCACCCTGCTCGACGTGGTTGCCCGCCTCGACTACGTCGCCGGCCTCGGGTTCGACGTGCTGTACCTGCCGCCGATCCATCCGATCGGCCTGACGGCC
This sequence comes from uncultured Acidimicrobiaceae bacterium, assembly GCA_963801185.1. GTDB lineage: Bacteria > Actinomycetota > Acidimicrobiia > Acidimicrobiales > Bog-793 > Palsa-601. Next base: position 425,916 of record CAWDDW010000001.1, read on the forward strand.
CGCAAGGGGAAGGGCAACAGGGCGCCCGCCCGGCCCGGAGACGTGGGGAGCCCCTGGGCCATCGGCTCTGCGACGGGCGGCCACACCTCCATCGCACCCGAGCTCGGCACCTTCGCCGACTTCGAGACCCTCGTCGCCGAGACGGCCCGGCGCGGCATCGAGATCGCTCTCGACCTCGCTTTTCAGTGCTCGCCCGACCACCCGTGGGTGAGCGAGCACCCGGACTGGTTCCGTCACCAGCCGGACGGCTCGATCGAGTGTGCAGAGAACCCTCCCAAGCGTTACGACGACATCTACCCGATCGACTTCGACACGCCTGATCGTGACGCGCTCTGGCAGGCCTTAGCCGACGTCGTGACGTTCTGGGCGAAGCGCGGTGTGCGCATCTTCAGGGTGGACAACCCCCACACCAAACCCTTCGCGTTCTGGGAGTGGCTTCTGGCCGCGGTGAAGCGGGAGACGCCCGGCGTGCTGTTCCTCGCCGAGGCGTTCACGCGGCCAAAGGTCATGCATCGCTTGGCAAAGCTCGGGTTCGACCAGTCCTACACCTATTTCACCTGGCGCAACGCCAAATGGGAACTGGAAGAGTACTTCCGCGAGCTGACTTCTCCGCCGGGCGTGTCGTACTTCCGCCCGAACCTCTGGCCGAACACGCCGGACATCCTCGCCGAGAGCCTCCAGCGCGGCGGGCGGGCGAGCTTCATCACGAGGCTCGTGCTCGCAGCGGGGCTGTGCTCCAACTACGGGATCTACGGTCCAGTCTTCGAGCTGCAGTGGGACCGGCCAGCCGGGCGCGGCTCGGAGGAGTACCTCCACTCCGAGAAGTACGAGGTTCACCACCATGATCTCGGCGACAAGTCGTCGATCGCTGAGCTGATCGCCCGGGTCAACGCGGCGCGTCGCGCGCATCCTGCCCTCCAGAGGAACAACGGCCTTTGCTTCCATCACATCGACAACCCACAGATCATCTGCTGGTCCAAGCGGTCCTCCTCGGGCGACTGCATCATCGGGGTGGTCAGCCTGGACCCGGAGTGGGCGCAATCAGGATTCGTGCACCTCGACGCCGAGGCGCTCGGATTGAGCGCCGGCGACCGCTTCGCCGTCCATGACGCGCTGACCGGCGAGCACTACATCTGGGTGGCCGGAGAGAACTTCGTCAAGTTGGATCCCGCTTCGATCCCAGCTCACCTGCTCGCGCTAGAGGCCACCTCGTGAGCCAACAGACTGCGGCGCGCTCGAGTTCCTCCGGGAGCGGCGGATCCGTCGTCATCTCAGAAGACGGGGCTCAGTGGTACAAGGACGCGGTCATCTACGAACTCCACGTGCGGGCATTCGCCGACTCGAACGGCGACGGCCGGGGCGACTTCAAGGGCCTTGCGCAGCATCTCGACTACCTCCACCAACTAGGGATCACCGCCATCTGGCTCCTGCCCTTTTATCCCTCGCCGCTCCGGGACGACGGTTACGACATCGCGGACTACACGACCATCCACCCTGACTACGGCACGCTCTCGGACTTCCGCCGTTTCGTCGAGGAGGCTCACCGCCGCGACATGCGGGTGATCACCGAGTTGGTCCTCAACCACACGAGCGACCAGCACCCGTGGTTCCAGCGAGCGCGTCACGCGCCGGCGGGCAGCAACCATCGCGACTTCTACGTCTGGAGCGACACCCCGAACCGCTACGAACAGGCGCGCATCATCTTCCAGGACTTCGAGCAGTCAAACTGGGCATGGGACCCTGTCGCGAAGGCGTACTACTGGCACCGCTTCTACTCCCATCAGCCGGACCTCAACTTCCACAACCCGGTGGTGCGGCGGTCGATGTTGAGGCTCGTCGACTTCTGGCTGCGCCTCGGGGTGGACGGGTTGCGCCTCGATGCCGTCCCGTACCTGTACGAGCGCGAGGGGACCGACTGCGAGAACCTGCCGGAGACCCATGACTTCCTGAAGCAGCTGCGCCGTCACGTCGACGAGCGCTTCCCGAACAGGATGCTGCTGGCAGAGGCGAACCAGTGGCCCGAGGACGCGAGCGCCTATTTCGGCGACGGCGACGAGTGCCACATGGCGTTCCACTTCCCTCTCATGCCGAGGCTCTTCATGGCGCTGCGAATGGAGGACCGGTTCCCGATCATCGACATCTTGCAGCAGACGCCCGAGATCCCAGAGAGCTGCCAGTGGGCGTTGTTCCTCCGCAATCACGACGAGCTCACCCTGGAGATGGTGACCGACGAGGAGCGGGACTACATGTACCGGTCCTACGCGCGAGATCCCGTCATGCGGATCAACCTCGGGATCCGCCGGCGTCTCGCGCCGCTGCTCCACTTCCATCGCCAGAAGATCGAGCTCATGCACCTGCTCCTCATGTCGATGCCAGGGACCCCGGTCCTCTACTACGGCGACGAGATCGCGATGGGCGACAACGTCTACCTCGGTGACCGCAACTCGGTCCGGACTCCCATGCAGTGGAACGCGGACCGCAACGCCGGTTTCTCGACTGCCAACCCGCAACGGCTGTTCCTCCCGGTCAACATCGATCCTCAGTGCCACTTCGAGTCGGTGAACGTCGCAGCCCACCTCGACAACCCCGATTCGCTCCTCAGATGGGTGCGGCGCCTCATCGCGCTCCGCAAGCGTCACCCGGTCTTCGGGCGCGGCAAGATGGACTTCGTCGCGTCGGACAACCCCCGAGTTCTGGCGTTCATCCGCCACGATGAGTCCGAGCGCGTGTTGGTCGTCACGAACCTCTCCCGTTTCGCCGAGTTCGTGCAGCTCGACCTGTCCGCCCACCGCGGCGCCGTCCCGAGAGAGTTGTTCGGTCAGAGGGCCTTTCCGATGATCGGCGAGCTGCCGTACCTCGTCACGCTCGCGCCGTACTCCTTCTACTGGCTCTCTCTCGGAGGTCCTGCGACCGAGGCGCAGACCGCCACATTGTCGCTGCCGTCGCTGCGTGTGCCAGCTCCGTGGTGGCGGGTGACCGAAGGTGACGATGTGCAGCGGCTCGAGGCGATCCTGCCGGCGATCTTGCGCAACCGCCGCTGGTTCGGATCAAAAGACCAGCGGATCCAATCGGTCACCATCGTCTCTCGCGCTTCGATCCCTCTCGAGAGTGAGGCCGAGCGAGCCGAGCTCCTCGTCGTGAACGTCGACTACCTAGCCGGCGAGCCCGAGCGATACCTGCTCACGCTGGTGCAGATGACCGGCGACCAGGCGAGCAACCTCGCCCAGGACCAGCCCGAAGCTGTCCTCGCGCTCACGACCGGCCCGAACGGCGAGGTCGGGCTTCTCGTTGACGCGCACTTCGATCCGGCATTCGGGAAGACTCTCGTCGACCTCGTCGCCAACCGGAGGCGGCGCAGCGCCGACTCCGGAGCGCGCCTGCGGGGGGTTCCCCTCGCCGCAACCTCTCAGCTGCTGTCGTCGATCTCCACCGGGCGCCGTTCGGTGGCCCGGGTGTCGACCACGGAGCAGTCGAACACCTCGGTCATAGTCGGCGAGCCCGAGTCCACGCGCGCCATCGTGAAGACGCTCAGGCGCCTCGAGACCGGCGTGCACCCCGAGACCGAGCTCGGTCAGCTCCTCACGACCGTCGGGGCCGACGTCGCCCCACTCCTTGGGTCGATCGAGCTGGTGCCGTTCGAGGGCCCGAGCACCGCTGTGGCTGTGATTCACGAGTTCCTCCCGAACGAGTCGGATGCCTGGAGCGCCACCCTGCGGGCGGCATCGACCTTCCTCGAGCAGCACGTCGAAGAGGGAGGTGCGGGACACATGCCGCTCGAGCCGGCCCGGCCCGGCGGGTTCAGCTCACGGATGCAGACAGCAGAGATCCCCGAGGTGGTCGAGACGGAGATGTCGGAGACCCTCGGCTCCGCCGAGCTGCTCGGGCGCCGGACCGCGAGAGCTCCACGTAGCTCTCTCGTCGCCAGAGGGCGGCGCCGCGTTCCGCCCCGAGCCGGTCAGCCAGATGAGCCAGAGGTCGCTCTACCAGTCCATGCGTAGCGGTGCTGGGCGCACGCTCTCGCTCGCCCGCCAGAATTTGCATCACCTTCCCCCGCGTGACCAGGCTCTCGTCGAGAGCCTCCTCGAGAGCGAGGCCGACCTGCTCGCAGCCCTCCAACGCGTCCTGGAGGCCCGCTCGGGCTGCCGTATCCGGACCCATGGCGACCTCCATCTCGGCCAAGTGCTGTTCACCGGTCGCGACTTCGTCTTCATCGACTTCGAGGGTGAGCCAACCCGAAGCTTCGCCGAACGCCGGCTGAAGCGTTCCCCGATGCGTGACGTGGCCGGGATGCTGCGCTCGTACCAGTACGCCGGCCAGAGCGCAGTCGACGAGCTCGTCTCCCGGGGCGTGCTCGCGACGGACGACCCAATGGGTATCGAGGCCTACGCCCGGGCCGGCAATCGCTGGGCGTACTGGGCGTCGGTGGCGTTCCTGCAGGGTTACCTCCCGGTGGCGGCAGCAGCAGGCCTTCTCGCCGAGGAGCACGACCTCGCTGTCGACCTGCGAGCCCATCTGCTCGAGAAGGCCCTGTACGAGTTGCGCTACGAGCTCGGGAATCGCCCCGACTGGGTGCACCTACCCCTGCTCGGCCTGCGCTCGCTCCTGCGACAGGACGGCCAGGACGACTCATGACGCTCCGTGCCGGTCGTGACGGCGTCTCCCCCGACTCGCCCCTTCACCGCCTGGCTGCGCGGCACGGGGTCGACATCTCTTACGTCGACAGTCTCGGGAGAGGACACACAGCCACCGACGAGACTCTCGTCGGCATCCTCCGTGCGCTCGGCGAGCCGATCACCTCCCCGGGCGACGCCGCCGGCATCCTCGCAGGCGAGGCGGGTCAGGCCGCCGCCGGCTCGCCGGCAATCCCCGCTGTAGTAGTGGCGTGGGACGGGCAACTCCCCCCGGTCGTCATCGGCCCGGAGGACGCACACCGTGCCGTGACCGTAGAGCTGGCGCTCGAGGACGGCGGCGATCCTCACGGTCTGGTCCACGTCGAGGCCCGCGGCGGCTCGACGGTCGTCGTCGCCCCTGCACCACTGCCCTTCGGGTTGCACGACCTGGCGGTGAGCCTCCCGAGCGGCGCCCGCAGCACAGGGAGCCGCGCCGGCGCGCCGGACCACGGTGAGCCCGACGAGATCACGGTCATATCGGCTCCGCGGTCTGTGCGCCCGATCGGGCCCCGGGCGTGGGGGGTCTTCGCGCCGGCCTACGCGCTCCACGACGACCGCTCCGGCGACCTCGGCGACTTGACCTGCCTCGAGCGGCTCGGCCACCTGGCCGCAGCGGCCGGCGCGTCATACGTGGCGACCTTGCCGATCCTCGCCGACTTCTCCCGGGCAGACGACCCCGACGGCACGACGAGCCCCTACTCACCGCTCTCGCGGATGTGGTGGCACGAGGGCTACCTCGACGTCAGCCGGGTCCCGGAGATGCGCGGCCTTCCGATGCCCGATGCCATGCCCGGGGACGCATCCGGGCCAGACCCAGGCCGTCGTGCGGCAATCCTCAGGCACGCGCTCGGAACGGCTGCAAACCAACTGCACGAGCACGGTGGAGCGCGCCTCACCGCGTACGAGGCCTTCGTCGCGAGCCGGCCCGGCGTCGTCTCCTACGCCCGGTTCCGCGCCGCGTGCGAGCAGGCCGGCCCGCAGTGGCGGACGTGGCCGGGTGCCTGGCAGCACGGCCTGATCGACGAGCACTCTCTTGACCCGGAGGCACTGAGAGCGCATCTACGCGCAGTTCGTGACCGACGAACAGCTCGGAGCGACCTCGGCGTCGATGCGGCAGTCAGGTGCCGGGATCATGCTGGACCTTCCGGTCGGGTGCCGTGCGGACGGCTTCGACCCGTGGGCCTACCCCGAGTCGTTCACCGATGGAGTGACGATCGGTGCCCCGCCCGACATGTTCTTCCGCTCCGGCCAGAACTGGGGTTCTCGGCCCCTCGATCCCGAAGGGGAGAGGCGATCGGGCTACGCGGTCACCGACGGCGCGCTCCGCCACCTGTTGCGCCACGCGGCCGCTCTCAGGCTCGATCACGCGATGGGACTTGCCCGACTTTGGTGGATACCCGACGGCATGACGGCCGCAGAGGGCGCGTACGTCCGCTACCGATCCGAAGAGCTGATCGCCCTGTGCTGCCTCGAGGCGTGGCGCCACGACGCCTCGCTCGTCGGAGAGGACCTCGGCACCGTGGAGCGCTCCTTCACCGATTCGCTGGGCGATCACGGGATCGCCGGGATGCACGTCGCGGTCTTCGATCTCGAAGCTGTCGACGCCGACCCGATGGAGCCCCTCTCGCCTCGGCCAGGCTCGGTCGCACTCGTCGACACACACGACACGGCAACCTTCGCCGGATGGTTCACGGGCCACGACATCGACGAGCGCACCCGCCTCGGGCTGGCAGAAGCCGGTTCCGCCGGCACCGAACGCCGGCGACGGGACGCGTCCAAGCGGGTGCTCGTCGATCGCCTGGTCGCGAGCGACCTCCTGGCGGAGAGTGACGTACACGACGCGCGCGCCGTGCACGAGGGGCTCGCCCTCGAGCTGGCCGAGTCGGACGCTGGAGTCGTGATCCTCAATCTCGCCGATTGCCTCGGAGAGCTCGAGCCGCAGAACATCCCGGGCACGACGCGCGAGCACGCCAACTTCTCCCGCGTCCTCCCGGAGAGCCTCGACGAGATCGAACGCGACGCCCGCGTCCTCGAGACGTTCCGGAAGATGAGCGAGACGCGCCCGCGAGCGGTAGCACGATGACGGCACGACGTGGTGAGCCGGTGATCGGTCCCGAGGACCTCTACCTGTTCAACGAAGGTCGCTCGTTCGAGGCCTACGACCGTCTCGGTGCCCACCTGGGCGACGGCGGCGAGGTCACTTCCTTCGCCGTCTGGGCCCCGAACGCCGCACACGTGTCGGTCGTCCACGACGGAAACGGATGGGTGCCGGGCACCGACGGCCTCGAGCCACTCGGCGTCTCAGGAGTCTTCGCCGCCCGGCTGAAGGGACTCCGGGCTGGAACCAGGTACAAGTACTGGGTCGAACCGCGCTCGGGCCCGGGCCGGGACAAGGCCGACCCGTACGCCTTCGCGACAGAGTGCCCTCCTGCGTCCGCCTCGATCGTCACAGACCTGACCTACCAATGGGACGACGCCAGATGGATGTCCGAGCGCGAGAGTCGCCAAGCTCCTACCGAGCCGATGTCGGTCTACGAAGTCCACCTCGGATCATGGCGCCGGCGGCCGGATGGCTCCCAGTACGCCTACCGGGAGCTCGCTCCCCTCCTCGCCGATCACGTCGAGCGTCACGGCTTCACCCACGTCGAGCTGCTCCCGGTGATGGAGCACCCCTACTACGGCTCATGGGGCTATCAGACGACGGGGTACTTCGCGCCGACCGCTCGGTACGGCTCACCGACCGACTTCATGGCCTTCGTCGACCTGCTCCACCAGCGCGGGATCGGGGTGATCCTCGACTGGGTCCCGTCGCACTTCGCGACAGACGACTTCGCCCTCGGAGAGTTCGACGGGACCCACCTCTACGAGCACGAGGACCCGAAGCACCGCATCCATCCCGACTGGGGAAGCTACGAGTTCAATTACTCGCGCCATGAGGTCCGCTCGTTCCTAATCTCGAGCGCTTGGTTCTGGTGCGACCGCTACCACGCCGACGGCCTGAGGGTGGACGCGGTGGCCTCCATGCTCTATCTCGACTACTCCCGCAAGGCGGGGGAATTCGTCCCGAACCGGTACGGCGGGCGCGAGAACTTGGATGCCGCCGACTTCCTCCGCTCGCTCAACGACTCAGTTCACGACCGCTTCCCAGGTGTCGTCACGATCGCGGAGGAGTCGACCGCATGGCCGGGAGTGACCGGGGCGACAGGTGACGGGGGGCTCGGCTTCTCCATGAAATGGGACATGGGCTGGATGCACGACACGCTCCTGCACCTTCGCCGCGAGCCGATCCACCGCAGGTACCACTACGGGGAGCTGACCTTCAGGGGGCTCTACGCCTTCAGCGAGCGCTTCGTGCTCCCGCTCAGCCACGACGAGGTCGTTCACGGCAAGGGATCGCTCCTCGCGAAGATGCCGGGAGACGACTGGCAGAGACGGGCAAATCTTCGGCTCCTCTACTCGATGCAGGCGTTCCAGCCCGGGAAGTCGCTCCTGTTCATGGGCGGAGAGCTCGCTTCGGTGCGCGAGTGGTCTCACGAGGGAGAGGTCGACTGGTCGCTCCTCGAGAAACCGGGGCACACCGGCGTGGCTCGCCTCGTCGCTGACCTCAACCGTGCCTGCCGCGAGCTCGAGCCGCTGCACGGGACGGACTTCGACCCGGAGGGTTTCTCCTGGGTGGTGGCCGACGACAGGACGAACGACGTCCTCGCCTGGCTGCGCCGTGGGCGCGAAGGGAATCTCCTCGTAGTGGTCAACTGCACTCCCGTAGTGCGGGAGGGCTACAGGATCGGCGTTCCGAGGCCAGGCGCATGGAGCGAGCGGTTGAACTCCGATGCGGACGAATACGGCGGGAGCGGCGTCGGCAACCTCGGCCGCGTGGAGTCGAGCCCTCTCGGAGCACACGGGTTCGCGCAGAGCCTCGAGCTCCGGCTACCCCCGCTCGGGGTCGTCCTGTTCAGCGATGAGCCGCTGAGCCCGAGAAGATAGTGGGGATGCCTGACCTGGCCTTGACCGTCACGGTCGCCTTCTTGCTCACCGTGTCGCTTCCGAGCGTCGCCTGCGCTTCGAAGGTGTAGGTGACCGGAACTGTGTTGGTGTTTGCGGGGATCCCAACCTTCTTCGTAGCGGTGCCGGACTCGCAGTTGACGTTCACGGGAAGGCCCCTGAACGTGGCGTCTGCGGAGAAGTGGCAGTGGCGTGCATCGGCAACCTTTACCGTCAGCGTCACCACGCCGCCCTTCCAGCTCATCGAGTCAGGCGACACACTGAACGACTTGATCGACGGGGTGGCGTGACTGTCGAGTGCGCCGGCCCCTGCCTGGGTGGCGAGAAGCATCCCAGCCATTGCGAGCGCGCCTACCACGAGGCGCCCGGTCATTGCGAGCTTGTGTTGCACGAGCGCTCTCCTTCTTCCTCTGACCACGCCTGAGAGGCGACTTCAGCCCTCCGACCTGGTCACATCGGCTCGTTCGGGACTTCAAGCTCGTCAAGCTCATGTTCGGAGTCGAAAGCGCCGACTCCACGAGCTGTCGGTTCCCGGACGAGGATCCTGTCAGGTTCTGTATCGGCAGGGGCCCCGTCGCGCTTTAGCACGAATAGGGAGCGCCCTCCGATGGCCACTGGTGCGCCGGCCGGGATCAAGGACTTCTCGGTCACCTGGCCCATGAACGGGTCGTGAACCCGCGCGGTGTCGAGCACGGGCAGCCAGGCGTCGCCGAAGGGTCCGCCGGGCAGCACGAACTCGAGCGGCTCCCAGAAGGCGTTCAGCACGACGAAGTAGCTCGCCTCCGACATCGGGTCGGACCGCCGCCCGGTCGCGCTGTGGGATGGCAGCCCGTCACCTGCGAGGTAGACGCCGACGGTCTTCGCGAAGCTCACCTGCCAGTCGGCCTCTGACATCTCGGTGCCGTCGGGCGAGAACCATGCGATGTCGGTCACGCCCTCGCCTCGCACGGGCCTTCCCTGGAACCAGCGCCGGCGGCGGAAGGCAGAGTGGTGCGCCCGGAACCTCGCGAGCGATTGCACGAACGAGAGCAGGTCCAGGTCCGCGTGCTCCCAATCGAGCCAGGAGATCTCATTGTCCTGGCAGTAGGCGTTGTTGTTGCCCCGCTGGGTCCGCCCTATCTCGTCGCCGGACAACAGCATGGGCACGCCCTGGGAGAGAAACAGGGTCGCGAGCATGTTCCGGACCTGGCGATGACGCAGCGCCGCGATCTCGGGATCGTCGGTCTCGCCCTCGACGCCGCAGTTCCAGGACCGGTTGTCGGACTCCCCGTCGCGGTTCTCTTCACCGTTCGCCTCGTTGTGCTTGTCGTTGTAGGAGACGAGGTCGGACAAGGTGAACCCGTCATGGCAGGTGATGAAGTTGATGCTCGCCCACGGCTTTCGCCCGGTGTGCTCGTACAGGTCCGAGCTGCCGGTCAGCCTGTCGGCCAGCTCCGGGAGCGTCTGGTCCTTCCCGCGCCAGTAGTCGCGCACGGTGTCGCGGTAGCGACCGTTCCACTCCGACCACAAGGGCGGGAAGTTCCCGACCTGATAGCCGCCCTCCCCCACGTCCCAGGGCTCTGCGATGAGCTTCACCTGCGAGATGACCGGGTCCTGCTGGATGATGTCGAAGAAGGCCGAGAGGCGGTCGACGTCGTGCAAGGTCCGCGCCAGCGTGGCGGCGAGATCGAAACGGAACCCGTCTACATGCATCTCGAGCACCCAGTAGCGCAGGCTGTCCATCATGAGCTGGAGGACGTGCGGATTCCGGACGTTGAGGGTGTTCCCGGTTCCCGTGTAGTCGATGTACATCCGCGGATCGGCCGGATCGAGCCGGTAGTACGCGGCGTTGTCGATCCCCTTGTAGGACAGGGTCGGACCTAGATGGTTGCCTTCGGCCGTGTGGTTGTAGACCACGTCGAGCCACACCTCGATGCCGACGGAGTGGAGCGTCTTCACGAGCGCCTTGAACTCCGGCACCTGCTGGCCGAGGGTGCCCGAAGCGGCGTACTCGTTGTGCGGGGCGAGGTAGCAGATCGAGTTGTATCCCCAGTACTGGCGAAGGCCCCGCTCGAAGAGCGTGTGATCGTGGATGAACTGGTGGACCGGTTGGAGCTCGACGGCTGTCACGCCGAGAGAGAGGAGGTGCTCCACCACCGGCTGCGACGCAAGCCCGGCATAGGTCCCCCGGAGCTGGGGCGGGACGTCTGGGTGACGGGCCGTGAAGCCCTTCACGTGCATCTCGTAGACGACGGCCTGATACCAGGGGGTCTCGGGCGGCCGGTCGTTGCCCCAGTCGAAGAACGGGCTGACCACGACGTTCTTCGGCATGGAGGGTGCCGAGTCCGCTCTCGACATGCGGCTCTCGTCGGCTTGTTGATGGGAGAAGAGCGACCGGTTCCAGCGAACCTCCCCCTCGACCGCCTTGCCGTAGGGGTCGAGCAGCAGCTTGTCGGAGTTGAAGCGGTGCCCCGATGCCGGCCGCCACGGGCCGTGAACCCGGAAGCCATAACGCTGACCAGGCCCGATGCCGGAGATGAAGCCGTGGTGGATGTGCCCGGTCTCCTCGGGGAGCCTGCGGCGGACCTCCCGGCCCTGAGCGTCGAAAAGGCAGACCTCTACGTAGTCACCATGTTCGGTGAACAACGAGAAGTTCGTGCCGATGCCATCGTAGGTGGCTCCGAGCGGGTAGGGCCGCCCAGGCGAGACGTCCAGGTCGACTGCCCTCATCCGGCCACACGCTACCCAAGTGGGCCGGCTACGCGCCGAGGCCGCCGATTGAGCAACGGCGCGCCATAGGGTGTCGGGGTGACCACGACACCTGTGACCTCTCCGAGTGACGCGGACCTGCTGGCCGCACCGCTAGGCGATCTGCTCGCTCTCGCAAGCGCTGCCCGCGACGCCGTCGCCGGCACGCGGGTCACCTACTCGCCCAAGGTCTTCATCCCTCTCACGATGCTGTGCCGGGACCGCTGCGCGTACTGCACCTTCGCCAAACCTCCCGCTCGGCTCGGCGCTCCGTTCCTCGAACTCGAGGAGGTCGTGGCAATCGCGGAGGCGGGCCGCATCGCCGGATGTCACGAAGCGCTCTTCACTCTCGGCGAGCGACCGGAGCTGCGGTATCCCGGTGCCCAGGCGTGGCTGGAGGCGCACGGCTTCGAGTCGACGGTGGCCTATCTGGAGGAGGCGTGCCGCGCCACGATCGAGCACACCGGCCTGCTCCCGCACTCGAATGCCGGGGCCCTCAGCGAGGACGAGCTCGCTCGGCTTCGCCCGGTGACGGTCAGCCAGGGCATGATGCTCGAGTCGCTCAATCCGACCCTCGATTGCCATCGTTCCTCGCCTGACAAGACTCCCGCCAGGCGACTCGCGACGCTCGAGGCCGCCGGGCGCCTGCAGGTCCCCTTCACGACGGGCATCCTCATCGGCATCGGAGAGAGCCGTCAGGACCGGCTGACGGCACTGCGCGCCATAGCGGACTCGCATGAGCGCCATGGCCACGTGCAGGAGGTGATCGTCCAGAACTTCCTCCCAAAGCACGGGACGGCGATGCACCGAGAGGCCCCGTGCCCCGAAGAGGAGCACCTCTGGTCGATCGCTGTCGCGAGGCTGATCCTGCAACCCGAGATCCACCTGCAGGCGCCTCCGAACCTGACAGACGACTTCGGGGTCCTGCTCGAAGCCGGCATCGACGACTGGGGCGGTGTCTCGCCCGTCACGTTAGATCACGTCAACCCCGAGCGAGCCTGGCCCGCGCTCGACCGGCTGGCGGAAGTCACCGAGTCGCGTGGTCACGTGCTCGCCCCCAGGCTGGCTATCCACCCCGAGTGGGCAGCGAGACCCGAGCGCTTCCTCGACGTGGCCATGGCCTTCCCCGTGCTCGATCACTCCGACGCCGAGCGACTGGCGAGAGACTCGAGGTGGGTGTCGGGAGGCGACGAGCCGCCCCCGATGCTGCTCGCGGCCGACTCCCGTGGCGGTGCCACCCCCACTCAGGACCATGCCCGTGCCCGCGCAGGTGCTCGTGTTCATCGCGGGCCCGTCGCCGACGTGCTCGGTGCGGTGGCGGCCGGCGAGGTGCTGGGCGAGGACGAGATCGTGGCCCTCTTCTCCGCACGGGGCTCGGAGGTGCGGGCGGTCGCCGAGACTGCCGACGAGCTGCGGCGGGAGGCCGTCGGGGACGTCGTCACCTTCGTGGCGAACCGCAACATCAATTACACGAACGTGTGCACGTTCAAGTGCCGTTTCTGCGCCTTTTCGAAGGGCCCGCTCTCACTCAACCTCCGGGGCGCCCCCTATCTCCTCGATCTCGACGAGATCACGCGTAGGGTCGCCGAGGCAGAAGCTCGAAGGCGCCACCGAGGTCTGCCTGCAAGGCGGCATCCATCCCGACTTCGACGGCCAGTACTACCTCGACGTGCTCTCAGCAGTCCGGGCCGCCTCCCAGCAGATCCACATCCACGGCTTCACCGCGCTCGAGGTGCACGAAGGAGCGAGACGGCTCGGCGAAGATCTCGCCACCTATCTCGGGCGGTTGCGTGACGCCGGCCTGAAGACCTTGCCCGGCACGGCGGCCGAGATCCTCGACGACCCCGTGAGGGAGATCCTCTGCCCCGACAAGATCAGGACCGACCGGTGGCTCGAGGTTCACCGGACGGCGCACGCGGTCGGCTTGCGCTCCAACGTCACGATCATGTTCGGCGCTGTCGAGCAGCCGCGGTCGTGGGCTCGTCACATCCTGCGCACGAGGGCGTTGCAAGAGGAGACGGGTGGATTCACCGAGTTCGTGCCGCTCCCGTTCGTGCACATGGCCACGCCGCTTTACCTGCAACGTCGGGCGCGTCGCGGGCCGACGTTCCGCGAGGCGATACTGATGCACGCAGTCGGGCGGATCGCTTACCGAGGAGCCATCGAGAACGTCCAGGCCAGCTGGGTGAAGATGGGCGCCTCGGGTGCGCGCCAACTCCTCCGGGCGGGCTGCAACGACCTCGGGGGCACCCTCATGGACGAGAACATCTCGCGCGCCGCCGGCGCCAGCCACGGCCAGCGGATGGACGAAGCCGGCTTCCGCGAGATCACCGAGCCTCTCGACCGGCCTCTCGAGCAACGCACAACGCTCTACGGCCGCGTGGCCGCGCTCACGCGGTGACCGGCGATCAGGCGGCCACCGCCGGCGAGGTCGATCGCCAGATAGGCCAGCTTCTCGACCTTGTTGGCCTCCGGGAGAACCGCGACCTGCTCCGCGACCTGATCGGCACGGCACTTCACCTGGGCGACGGCACGCCGAGCCGTCTCGACATGAAGATCGCGACGTCGGCCTTGTCCGAGATGGCACGGGCTTTCCGGCTCTTCGCCCCGTTCAGGGGAATGCAGAAGCTCACGATGTTCGGCTCGGCCCGCACTCGGCCGGAGGACCCGCTCTACGCGCAGGCAAAGGAGCTGGCCGCTCGCATGGCGGGACAGGGCTGGATGGTAGTGACCGGCGCAGGGCCCGGGATCATGGCGGCCGGCACCGATGGCGCCGGAGCCGACATGGCCATCGGTGTCGACATCAGGCTGCCGTTCGAGTCAGTCTCGCATCCTGAGCTCGCCGCCGAGGGGCGGCTCGTCGAGATGAAGTACTTCTTCACGAGAAAGCTCATGCTGATGAAAGAGTCGGCGGCGTTCGCCGTCCTGCCAGGCGGCTTCGGCACCCTCGACGAGTCCTTCGAGCTGTTGACCCTTCTCCAGACGGGCAAAGCCGAACCTGCTCCGATCGTTCTCCTCGACCTTCCAGGTGAGCCGTACTGGGAGTCCTGGGAAGGCTTTGTCACCGGGGAGGTAATCCGCCGTGGGCTCGCGAGCCCCGAGGACCGCGCCTTTTACCGGATCACGGCCGATGTCGACGAAGCGGTCGGCGAGATCCTCGCCTTCTACCGCAACTACCACTCCCGGCGTTTCGTCGGGAGTGTCATGGTAATCCGCCTGCGCGTCGCCCCGAGCACCGACGAATTGGCGCGGATCAACTCGGAGTTCGCCGACTGCTGCTCAGCCCGCGGCATATGGCAGACCGGCCCCTTGCCGCCGGAGAGGTCGGACAAGGACCATCTCGAGCTCCCGCGCGTCGCACTCGCAGCTCGACCTCCGATTCCAGGGCCGGTTCCGGCAGCTGATCGACGCGTTGAACCGGTGCTCTGGAGAGTGATGGCGCCTGCACCGGGCGATCGCGCCGTCCGGCTTCTCAGAAGTCCGGCTCGAGCTCCTCGGCGGCATCGTCGCCCGACTGAGCGGCTTGGCGGGCCAGGCGAGCCGCCTTCTCCGCTGACGAGCGCGCGCGGTTGATCACCTTCTCCTGACGCCGGGCCTCTTCGGCTCCCGACCTCGTGGCGTCGCGCAACGCGCTCCGCAGCACGTCCATCGCCGCATCGGCCAGGCCTTCGGCAACCCCGTCGAGCTGTGACGCCAGCTCCTCGAGCCGTTCGGATGCGGGCAACGGACCCTAGGCGTCCTTCGCGAGCGGCACGACGTCGAGCTCGCCTTTTGCGTACTCGGCTCGCAGCACCTTCTTGTCGAACTTGCCGACGCTCGTCTTCGGGACTTCGCTCACGAACGACCAGCGCTCCGGCACCCACCACTTGGCGACCTTGCCACTCAGGAAGGAGGCGAGCTCCTCTGGGGAAACCTGCGAGCCCTCCTTGAGCACGACGCAGGCGAGGGGACGCTCGTCCCACCGATCGTCGGGGATGGCGACGACGGCGGCTTCGAAGACCGCCGGGTGGCCCATGAGAGCGTTCTCGAGCTCGACCGACGAGATCCACTCGCCCCCGGTCTTTATGACGTCCTTCGTCCGGTCCGTGATGGTGAGGTAGCCCATCTCGTCGATGGTGCCGACGTCGCCGGTGCGCAGCCAGCCGTCATGGAAGCGCTCAGGGGAGGGGTCGCCGTAGTACGACCCCGTGACCCAGGGGCCGCGGACCTCGAACTCCCCGACCGACTCCCCGTCACGGGGCGCTACGTTGCCCGCGCCGTCGACGACGCGGGCCTCGACGCCGAAGGCGACGCGGCCGGCTTTCGTACGGAACGACCACGCTTCCTCGCCCGAGGCCTTCCGGGGAGGTATGGCGACAGCGCCAAGGGGGCTCGTCTCGGTCATGCCCCACGCCTGGATGATGGGGACGTCGTACAGCTCTTCGAAGCGCTGCATGAGCGAGCGCGGCACAGCCGACCCGCCACACACGATGCCCCGGAACGACGAGAGGTCCGAGCCGTGGCTCTCCGCGTAGCGAAGGACCTCGTTCCAGATCGTCGGGACGGCCCCGGCAAAGGTCGGTCGTTCCGTCTCGATGATCTTCACGAGAGGCTCGGCCTGTAGGTACTGCTTCGGCATGATGAGATCTGCGCCCGACAGCCACGCCGAGTAAGGGATGCCCCAGGCGTTCGCGTGGAACTGCGGGACGACCACGAGGACCCGATCCCGGCTCGAGATGCCGAGCGTCGCGCTCGACGTGCTGACGAGCGAGTGGAGATAGGTCGAGCGCTGGCTGTAGGCAACCCCTTTCGGGTTTCCCGTCGTGCCGCTCGTGTAGCACATCGCGGCGGCCTCTCGATCGTCCACTTCGGGCCACTCGTACTCGGTCGGCTGGCCCGCGAGGAGCTGCTCGTACGCGATGGTCTCCCCGATCGCGCCGAGAGCCTGCAGGGGGGCGAGGTCCCCTTCGCCCACGACGACGATCCGCTCGACGCTCGGGCACTCCCCCACTACGCGGGCGAGCAGGCCCGCCACGGCCGCGTCGCAGATGACGACCTTGTCCGCCGCATGGTCGATCACGTACTTGAGCTGCTCGGGGAAGAGCCTGATGTTGAGGGTGTGGAGGACCGCGCCCATGCTCGGCACGGCGAGGTACGCCTCGACATGCTCCTGGTGGTTGAAACAGAAGGTCCCGACACGGTCGCCCGTCCCGACTCCGAGGGACGCGAGGCCGTGGGCCAGCTGTGCCGCTCGGCGCCCGATCTCGGCGAACGTCGACCGTCTGAACTCCTCCCCCTCGAAGGTCACGACCTCACTCGTGCCGTAGACCTGCTGGCCGTGACGCAGGATCTCGCGGACGAGCAGCTGCGGCTCCTGCATCGTGCTTCGCATTGGCTCTCCCTCCCCAACCGCGAGTCGCGGCCGCTACCCACCGTGGCGTGACGCCGGTGCTTGGGGCACAACAATACGGTCGCGACCCGGCGCGACTGCAAGCCGTGGCCCGAGTCGACGATCGAGACCTGGCAGCTCCAGCCCCACTATCCTGTCGAGAGAGCAGCAAGGGGGTCTCGGGTGCCGGAGCTGAAGGGACACCCAGGTCGTGAGCGAAGCGAGCGCAGACAGCGCATCGAGCAGCGACACGGGCGAAGCGCGAGCGAACGAGATCTCTGCGATCCTCGATCACCTGTCGCAGTCGCTCGCACACGCGACGGTGAGCTATGACGAGACGATCGCGCTCGCGGTGCGCACGACTTCGGAGATTGCCGGTGGCCCGTGCATGCTGTGGGTGGCCCGCGACGGCTGCTTCGAGCTGAAGACTGCGTTCTCAGGCGGGTCGCCCACTGCTGAAGAGCTCACCGCGCTCTTCGGCGACCGGGTGTTCGAAATGACACAGCGGCCCTTCGACAAGGTGTGCGACGCGCCGGGCACATCCGTGGTGTGCTCGGCGAGGCTCGACGAGCTCTCGGGCGAGTCCTCACTGAGTGGGGCGCTCGCCGGGCTTGCCGACGCCTCAGTCGTCCTCGTGTCCCTCCCGGCGAGGGGCAGCGTTCGCGGTGCCCTCACCGTGATACGCCCGGCCGGGCAGAGGTCCGACGACGCCCTGCTGCGCCAGCTCGGTGACCGCTTGGCTCTCGCCATCGACAACGCCAGGCTCATCGAGGTCGCAGAGGCCGAGCTCGCCCGGGCAAAGGAGTCCGACGCCGCTCGGCTGGCGGGCGAGGCGACGATCTCGGTCGTCGCCCGCGCAGGACCGATCCTGCTGTTCGCGTGCGACGCGGACGGGACGATCACCCTGATGGACGGCGGGCTGCTCACCCAGTTCCAGCTGCGGCCTGAGAGCCTGGTGGGAAAGCCGTTCCTCGAGGTGTTCGGCGGCTACGCCGTCATTGCCGATCACGCCAAACGAGCACTCGAGGGCGAACCGATCCGGCGCGCCCAGATCCCCTTCGAGGGCCGGAACCTCGAGGCATGGGCCCAGCCTCTCCGGGCAGCCGACGGCTCGGTGACGGGATTCGCGGGCATCGTCGTCGACGTCTCCGCTCGTGTGTCGGCAGAGACGGCCGTCCTCGACGCCGCCAGGCGCCAGGCAGCGCTGGTCGAGCATGCCTCCGACGTCATCATCGTCCTCACCGGAGACGGGACCATCCACTACGTCAATCCGGCGTGCCAACGGGTCCTCGGCTACGCGTGGCGAGCGGGCGACGTGATCGACGTGCTCTCGCTCATCCATCCCGACGACCGCGAGCTGTGCCGCGACAGCATCCGGGAGGCGTTCCACCGCTCGGGCACCCAGCCGGCGGTCGCCTACCGCATGGCGCATGCCGACGGATCCTGGCGCCACCTCGAATCGATAGGCAACAACCTGCTCGACGATCCCGCCGTCTCGGGCTTCGTGGTGACCCTGCGCGACGTGACCGAGCAACGCGAGACCGAGGCACGCTTGCTCGCCAACGCAGATCGGCAAGCAGCACTTGCGGAAGCCTCGGTAGGTGGGCACTCGTCGGCCTCGACTACTCGAGCCTGCTCGAAGACGCCGTCGAGGTGCTCGGCGTCCAGCTCAAGGCGGACATCGTCCACGTCTTCGAGTCCTACGCCGACGCCTCGCTCCTGACGCTGTCGGCGAGCAAGGGACAGGTGGTCTCCGGCAACGAGCTCATGTCGAGCGATCCGACGTCCTCACCGGCGAGCTTCGCGCTCGTGACCCAGGACACGGTCATCTCCGAGGACCTCCGCGAGGAGGACCGCTTCGACGTCCCCGACCTGTGGACCCGAGCGGCGGCCGTCTCGGTGATCGAGACTCCGATTCCCGGACAAGACCTGCCGGTCGGCGTAGTCGGGGTCGGGAGCCGTCACCGGCGGTCGTGGGCGGCCGAGGACATCAATTTCGTGAGGGCGGTCGCCAACGTGCTCGCTGCGGCTGCCGCGCGCACGAGGGCCGATCACGCGATCCGCGATCAGGCTCTGCAGGACCCGCTCACCGGCCTGCCCAACCGCCTGCAGCTCGCGGACCACAGTGCTGTGGCAGCGGCGCCTGCCGGGCACCGCGGGCCGCTTCGCGGCGGTGACCGCACCGTGTTCGTCTTCGACATCGATCGCTTCAAGGAGATCAACGACACCCTCGGCCACACGATCGGCGACCTCGTCCTCATCGAGGTCGCCCGCCGGCTGCAACGTATCGGCGACCCGATCGAGCTCGTCGCCCGGCTTGGCGGCGACGAATTCGCCGTGGTCACTCGGACGAGGGGCTCCCCGGACGAGGAGCAGGCCTTCGCTTACCGGCTCCTTTCTGTCATCGGCGAGCCGCTCGACGTCGCGGGCGTCAACCTGCGGCTCCGCGGCAGTGTCGGCATCGCCGCCGCCGACCCGGACCGCGACGGCGAGATCGAGGTCTCGGCGCTCCTCCGCCGGGCAGAGGCCGCCATGTACCAGGCGAAGTCGGATCACGCGGGCGTCCGGCGCTACGTCGACGATCTCGAGCGCTCGAGCCTGTCACGCCTCGCGCTCGCGAGCGAGCTGGCCGAGGCAATCGACCACGGTCAGCTGCGGCTCGACTACCAGCCGAAGGTGACCACGGCGGATGCTCGGATAACCGGCGTCGAGGCGCTCGTCCGGTGGCAGCACCCTACGAGGGGACTGCTCCTCCCAGATGTCTTCGTGCCCCTGGCGGAACAGACGGGGATCATCCGAGAGCTCACCAACTGGGTGCTGGCGCGGGCGCTGGCCGAGTGTGCCTCGTGGCAGCGAGCCGGCTGGCGCCTGCCTGTGGCCGTCAACCTGTCGGCCGGGACGGTTCACGACCCTTCGCTGCTCGATTCCGTCATGGCAGCGCTCTCCCGGGCGGGTCTGTCGCCCGACGCGATCGAGCTCGAGATCACCGAGAGCGCTGTCATGCTCGACCCGGAGGGCGCATTGCGCAGTCTCGAGGAGCTGACCAGTCGGGGCGTGCGCTTTGCCCTCGACGACTTCGGCACGGGCTACTCCTCGCTCGCGTACCTCCAGCGTCTCCCGGTGACGTCGGTGAAGGTAGACAAGTCGTTCGTGAAGCCCGTGTTCGAGGACGAGATCGCTCAAGCGATCGTCCGGGCGGTGGTCGAGCTCGGCCACAGCCTCCACCTCTCGGTGATCGCCGAGGGCGTCGACTCCGCCGAGGTCTTGCGTGTGATCACGACGCTCGGCTGCGATGCCGTCCAGGGCTTCCACATCGCGACCCCGATGGCCGCCTCTGCGCTGCGCACATGGATCACGGACCACGGCGGGATCCGTCCGACCCCGGCGCCGCTCGCCGTGACCGAGTCCGAGGGCGCCTGAGCGCTACGAGAGAGCGAGCTGACCGGCCCCGATGGGCTCTCCGAGCCTCTGTCCGGCCCATCAAGTGGCGGTCCACCTCTGCTGCGGCCGACCTGCCCTCTGCGATCGCCCAGACGATGAGGCTCTGGCCGCGAGCCATGTCACCGCAGGCGAAGACCCGCTCCACGCTCGTCCCGAAGCCCCGGCCGACCGCCACGTTGCCCCGCGCGTCGAGCTCCAGCCCGAGCTCGGCGACGATGCCGTGCCGCTCAGGACCGGCAAAACCGAGCGCCAGCAACACTAGATCCGCCGCCAACTCCGCCTCGGTGCCGGCGACAGGCGTGAACGTCGGCCGCCCGTCCACTATCTCCTGGCGCACGTCCTGCAGTGTGAGCGAGCGGACGCGGCCTGACTCGTCGCCGCTGAAGGCGCTCGTCGCGACCGCAAAGAGCCTGGAGCCACCTTCCTCGTGGGCGGCCGATGTCCGGAAGATGACCGGCCACACCGGCCAGGGATTGCCCGGAGCACGCGTCTCGGGGGGTGCCTCCATGATCTCGAGCTGACAGACCGAACGCGCGCCTTGGCGGTGCACGGTGCCGAGGCAGTCGGCGCCGGTGTCACCGCCGCCGATGATGACGACGTCCTTGCCTGCCGCAGAGATAGGCGAAGCCCCGAGCTGCCCCTCGCAGACGAGGTTCCCCGGCTTCAGGTAGTCCATCGCGAAATGGATCCCGGCCAGCTCGCGCCCGGGAACCGGGAGGTCCCGGGGAAGGGTCGACCCGCCTGCGACGACGAGCGCGTCGAACTGGTCGAGCAATGTCTTGGCCGAGATCACCGTGGCGTCGCCCGCGGCGGCTCCCGGTACCTCACACGGCGGCGAAGTGCCGTCGGGATCGCCCGGCGCCGGGGAGCCGACCGAGACCCTCGCCCGGAACTCGGTCCCTTCTGTCGCCATTTGCGCAAGTCGTTGATCGAGGACCGACTTCTCCATCTTGAACTCTGGTATCCCGTAGCGCAGCAACCCACCTATCTTCTCGGCGCGCTCGAACACGACGACGTGATGCCCGGCACGGGTGAGCTGCTGGGCCGCAGCAAGTCCCGCCGGCCCCGAGCCGACGATCGCCACCGATCGCCCGGTCGCGATCTCGGGCGGACGCGGCGCCAGGCCACCCGACCGCCTGGCGTGCTCGGCGATCTCGACCTCCACCTGCTTGATGAGCACCGGCTCGGCATTGATGCCGAGCACGCACGATCCCTCACAGGGCGCAGGGCAGAGCCGCCCGGTGAACTCGGGGAAGTTGTTCGTCGCATGCAAGCGCTCGACCGCGTCGTCCATGCGACCGCGCATGACGAGGTCGTTCCACTCCGGGATGAGATTCCCGAGCGGGCAGCCCTCATGACAGAAGGGGATCCCGCAGTCCATGCAGCGGGCGGCCTGGGTCTCGAGCGCGCTCGGCGGGAAGGGCTCGTACACCTCCCGCCAGTCGTGCACCCGCACCTCGATCGGCCGACGGGTCGGACCACTCCGCTCGTAACGGAGGAATCCCCTCGGGTCACCCATGGGAGGCCGCCATGATCGCTTCTTCGACGACCTCGCCGTTCTCGATGGCCCGGCGAGTAGCCTCGAGTACCCGCCTGTAGTCCTTCGGCATCACCTTCACCATCTCGCCGAGCGAGCCGGTCTCCCTTTCGAGCAGCCTGGCGGCGACGGCGGAGCCGGTCAGCTCCTGGTGGCGCCTCAACAGCTCCGAGACCGTGCGGCAGTCCTCCTCGTCGAGATGCTCGAGGGCGACCATCTTGAGATTGCAGCGGCGTTCGAGCAGGTGGTCAGGGTCGTGCACGTAGGCGACGCCCCCCGACATCCCGGCCGCGAAGTTCCGACCCGTGCGGCCGAGGACGAGGACGGTCCCGCCTGTCATGTACTCGCAGCCGTGATCGCCGAGCCCTTCGACGACGGCGACCGCGCCTGAGTTCCGGACACAGCAGCGCTCGCCCACCTGGCCGCGGATGAAAGCCTCGCCGCTCGTTGCCCCGTAGAGGACGACGTTGCCGGCGATGACCTGCTCCTCGGCCGGTGACGGCGCCGACTCGTGCGGCCGCACCACGAGGCGACCGCCGGAGAGGCCCTTGCCGAGGTAGTCGTTCGCATCACCAACCAGCTCGAGCGTGATCCCGCGCGGCACGAAGGCGCCGAGGCTCTGGCCCGCCGAGCCCGAGAGCCGGACGTGGATGGTCCCATCGGGGAGCCCTCCGCCGCCATGGCGCAGAGTGAGCTCGTGGCCGAGCATCGTGCCGACGGAGCGGTGGACGTTTCTTATGGGTAGGTCGATCTCGACTGGCTTGCAGTGCGAGAGCGCGTCGGCACTCCTCGCGATCGAGCTCGTTGTCGAGCGCGAACGCCAGCCCGTGGTCCTGGGGCACCGTCTGGTGAAGCGTCTGACCGGGCTCCCCGGGCCGGAGGATCGGTGCGAGGTCGAGCTTGCCCGCTTTCCAGTAGTGGTCGACGGCTCGGGTGACCTCGAGGCACTCGACGTGGCCCACTGCCTCCTCGAGCGAGCGGAAGCCGAGCTCCGCCAGCAGCTCGCGAACCTCTTCTGCGACGTACTCGAAGAACGTCTCGATGAACTCCGGCGTGCCGCTGAAGCGCCGGCGGAGCTTCTGGGTTCTGCGTGGCGATCCCGACAGGGCAGGTGTCGAGATGGCAGACGCGCATCATGATGCAGCCGGAGACTACGAGCGGCGCTGTGGCGAAGCCGAACTCCTCCGCCCCGAGCAGCGCAGCGACCACGACGTCGCGACCCGTCTTGATCTGGCCGTCGACCTGGACGACGATCCTGTCTCGCAGGCCGTTGCGCAGCAGCGTCTGCTGGGTCTCGGCGAGGCCGATCTCCCACGGGATCCCGGCGTGCTTAAGCGAGGTGAGCGGGGCGGCGCCGGTCCCGCCGTCGTGCCCGGAGATGAGGACGACGTCAGCGTGCGCCTTCGCCACGCCCGCCGCGACAGTGCCGACGCCGACCTCGGACACGAGCTTCACGTGGATGCGGGCAGCGGGATTGGCGTTCTTCAGGTCGTAGATGAGCTGCGCGATGTCCTCGATCGAGTAGATGTCGTGGTGCGGCGGCGGGGAGATCAGGCCGACTCCCGGGGTGGAATGCCGGGTCTTCGCAATCCACGGGTAGACCTTCTGGCCCGGGAGCTGGCCTCCTTCGCCGGGCTTTGCTCCCTGGGCGATCTTGATCTGGAGGTCGTCGGCGTTTACGAGGTACTCGCTCGTCACCCCGAAGCGTCCGGACGCCACCTGTTTCACCGCCGAGCGGCGCGAGTCGCCGTTCTCGTCCGGCACGAAGCGATCGGGGTCCTCTCCACCCTCGCCGGTGTTCGACTTACCGCCCAGGCGGTTCATGGCGATGGCGAGCGTCTCGTGTGCCTCGGCCGAGATGGAGCCGTAGCTCATGGCACCAGTCGCGAAGCGCCTCACTATCTTGGCAACCGGCTCCACCTCCTCGAGCGGCACAGGGGGCCTTTGACTCTCGCCGCCCTTCGCGAAGCCGAGCAACCCACGGATCGTGGCGAGCTGCTCGGACTGGTCGTCGACGAGCGCTGTGTACTGCTTGAAGATGTCGTAGCGCTTGGACCTCGTCGCGTGCTGAAGCTTGAAGACCGTCTTCGGGTTGAAAAGGTGGTACTCGCCGTCGCGGCGCCACTGGTACTCACCGCCGGTCTCGATCTTGAGCTGGCCCGGCAGAGGCGGTGCGGCTCCGAAGGCCGTCTCGTGGCGGCGGGCCACCTCGGCGGCGATCTCGTCTGGCCCGATGCCCCCGAGGCGACTCGGCGTACCGGTGAAGTGACGCTCGACGAAGCCGCGGTCTAGGCCCACCGCCTCGAAGACCTGCGCCCCGGTGTAGGACGCGACTGTCGAGATGCCCATCTTCGACATCACCTTCAGGATCCCCTTCGAGGCCGCCTTCACGTAGTTGCGGATGGCTTGGCGCTCGGTGAGGCCTTCGATCTCGCCGCGGCGCACCATCTCGGCGATCGAGTCGAAGGCGAGGTACGGGTTCACGGCGGCTGCGCCGTAGCCGATGAGGAGGGCGAGGTGGTGAACCTCTCTCGCGTCGCCGGACTCGACGACGAGGCCGACGCGCGTGCGCTCGCGCTGGCGGACGAGGTGGTTGTGGACGGCGGCTGTCAGGACCAGCGACGGGATCGGCGCCAGCCCTTCGCCCGCGTGGCGGTCCGAGAGCACGATCACATTCGCCCCGAGCGCTATCGCCTCCGAGACCCGGGCGCAGACCTTCTCGAGAGCGGCTTCGAGCCCGGCGCCTCCGTCGGCGACGGGGAAGAGCCCGTCGACCGCGAACGCCTTGTAGCCGGGAGTCTCACCTCCCTCGTTCACGTAGAGGAGCTTCGCGAGCGTCTCGTTGTCGAGCACCGGGTAGGGCAACACGATCTGGCGGCACGAGTCCGGCTCGGGCACGAGCAGGTTGCGCTCCGGGCCGACCGACGCGTGGAGCGACGTCACGAGCTCCTCCCGGATGGCGTCGAGAGGAGGGTTGGTCACCTGGGCGAAGAGCTGGGCGAAGTAGTCGAATGCGAGGCGTGGGCGCTCCGAGAGCACGGCTATGGGCGTGTCCGAGCCCATCGAGCCGACCGGCTCTGCCCCCGTACGCGCCATCGGGGCGACGATCAAGCGCAGCTCCTCGCTCGTCATCCCGAACAGCCGCTGGTGGCGGACCACAGAGGCGTGCTGGGGCGTCAGCATCACCCGGAAAGGCAGGTCCTCGAGGTGCACGAGCCCCTTTCCGAGCCAGTCGCGATAGGGGTGCTCGGCCGCGAGTGCAGCTTTCACCTCCTCGTCGTCGACGATGCGACCCGCGACCGTGTCGACGAGGAACATGCGCCCCGGCTTGAGGCGGCCGCGCTTTACGACCTTGCTCGGCGGGACGTCGAGGACGCCCACCTCGGACGCCATCACGACGAGGCCGTCGTCGGTGACCCAATAGCGCGCAGGCCGCAAGCCGTTCCGGTCGAGCACGGCCCCGACGAGGCGTCCGTCGGTGAACGCGACTGCAGCTGGTCCGTCCCATGGCTCGATCAGGCGCGAGTGGTACTCGTAGAACGCCCTCCGCTCGGGATCCATCTCCCGGTGGTTCTCCCACGCCTCGGGGATCATCATCAAGACGGCATGGGGTAGGGACCTGCCGGCGAGATGGAGGAGCTTGAGAACCTCGTCGAAGGAAGCGGAGTCGCTCGCACCGGGCGTGCAGACAGGGAACAGGCGCGAGATCTCGCCGGGGAAGGCGTCGCTTGCAAGCAGCGACTCCCGCGCCCGCATCCAGTTGCGGTTGCCGCGCACCGTGTTGATCTCGCCGTTGTGAGCCACCAGCCGGTACGGATGGGCAAGGGGCCACGAGGGGAACGTATTGGTCGAGAAACGCGAGTGGACGAGCGCGATCGCGCTCTCCAATCGCTCGTCGGCGAGATCGGCGTAAAAGCGCCGCAGCTGATGCGTCGCGAGCATGCCCTTGTACACGAAGGTCCGCGAGGAGAGCGACGGGAAGTAGCACTCCTCGATCTCGTGCTCCGCCCGCTTGCGGAGGATGAAGCACATCCGCTCGAGCCGAGAGGGCATAGAAGGGTCCCCTTCGGGCGCCGCGGCCCGGTCACCGGCGGCGGCCACGAAGACCTGCTTTATGCTCGGCGCGACCTCGCGGGCCGAGCGCCCCGCCTGGGAGAGGTCGACGGCCACCGCTCGCCACCCGAGGACGTTCAAGCCCTCTTCTGCAGCAAGAGCGGCGAAGCGGCTCTGGGAAGCCTCGGCCTTGGCGGGGTCAGCGGAGAGGAAGGCCAGCCCGGAGCCGTACTGCCCGGCTCGAGGAAGCGAGATCCCTTCGGCCGCAGCGAGGTCTGCGAAGAGGCGGTGCGGCATCTGGACGAGGATCCCGGCGCCGTCGCCGGTCTCGGGGTCGGAGCCGAAAGCCCCTCGGTGGGCCAGGTTCTCGAGGGCGGTGATTCCGAGCTCCACGACCCGGTGGCTCGGCCCGCCGTGCATGTCCGCGACGAACGCGACCCCGCATGCGTCGTGCTCGAAGGCGGGGTCGTAGAGACCTGCGCTCCCGCTTGTGACTGCCATGGCGTCCTCGTGTCCTCAGCTGCTCGGTATCGCCCGGGACGCCCTTGGCCCTTCGGTCCAGCAAGGATACACGGTCGGCTCAGGCGACCGAATGCTCTCGGGCAGGTGCGCGTGCTCGAGGGACCCGAGGCCGGCTCCTCGTAGGCTAGGGCCGTGCCTGACGTGCTGGTCCTCGGTGGCGGGATAATCGGACTTTCGGTTGCCTGGAGGCTGGCGGCGACCGGCGCAACGGTCACTGTCCTCGACCCCTCCCCCGGCTCGGGCGCGACGAGGGCGGCAGCGGGGATGATCGCCCCGGTGACCGAGGCTCACTACGGGGAAGAGCCGCTCCTCGAGCTGAACCTCCTCTCGGCCGCCGCCTGGCCGGCCTTCGCCCGCGACCTCGAGGAGGCAAGCGGCCTACATGTCGGCTACGACTCGACTGGGACTCTCGCCATCGCCTTCGACCCGAGCGACAAGGCGGCGCTCGACGAGCTCCACCGGTTCCAGGCGATGCTCGAGCTGTGCAGCACGCCGATATCGGCCAGCAAGTGCCGGCAGATGGAGCCGACTCTCGCCCCGTCGATCCGCGGAGGCCTCGACGTCCCCTTCGACCACCAGGTCGACCCGAGGATGGTCACACAAGCCCTGCTCTCTGCCTGCGAGGGCGCCGGAGTCACCCTGCACGCAGGTGATGTTGCCGAGATCCTGTTGTCGAAAGCCGCCTTCGCAGGCGTGCGGACCGAGGCGGGCGACGAGCTCGGAGCGAGCCGAGGGGTCCTCGCAACGGGTTGGCAGGCCGGCCTCGTCCGTGGCCTCCCTGAGGCTGCGGTGCCGCCCGTGCGACCCGTGAAAGGCCAGATCCTCCGCCTCAGGCTGCCGACCTCGCTCCCCCACCCGTCACGGACCATCCGGGCCGTCGTGCGCGGGAACTCGGTCTACCTGGTACCGCGCGCGAACGGTGAAATGGTCTGCGGGGCGACGGCCGAGGAGCTCGGCCCGGACACGAGGGTGACCGCCGGTGCGGTGTACTCGCTCCTCCGCGACGCCCAGGCGGTGCTGCCGCTCCTCTCGGAGGCCGAGATCACCGAGGTGACAGCGGCGCTGCGCCCTGGTTCCCCGGACAACGCGCCCTTGATCGGCCCGAGCATCGTCGCCGGCCTGGCGGTCGCGACCGGTCACTACCGTCACGGAATCCTTCTCGCCCCCGTCACCGCAGAGCTGATCGCGGAGCTCGTCTCGGCTGGTGGCGACAGCAGGTGGGAGAGGTGGCCTGCTGTCGACCCGCGGCGTTTCTCCGAGGGATGGGAGCCGTCGTGATCGACGCTGTGGTGAACGGCGAGCATCGCGAGTTGCCACGAGGCAGTACGGTCGATGACGTGGTCACCATGCTTTCGCCCTCGCGGACCGGGATTGCCGTGGCGGTGAACGGACTCGTCGTCGCCCGGTCCAAGTGGCCTGTTTGCGCGATCGAGCCCGGCGACGTCGTGGAGGTCCTGACCGCTGCGCAGGGCGGCTGAGCGCGTGTCAGAGACTCTGGAGATCGCCGGTGAGAAGATCGCTTCGCGGCTGATTCTCGGGAGCGGGGGCATCCCGAGCATGGAGCTGCTCGAGAAGACAGTGCGCGCCTCGGGCACGAAGCTCGTCACAGTGGCCATGCGGCGGGTCGACCCGCAGGCGAGGGGCTCGATCCTCGACGTCCTCGCGCGCTGCGCGGTGCGCGTGCTCCCGAACACCGCCGGATGCTTCACCGCGACAGAGGCTGTCCTCACGGCAAAGCTCGCGCGCGACGCCCTCGGCACCGACTGGGTGAAGCTCAAGGTCATAGGCGACGAGATCACCCTCCTGCCAGACCCGGTCGAGCTCCTCTCGGCGGCTGAGCAGCTCGTCGAGGAGGGTTTCGTCGTCCTCCCCTACACCAACGACGACCCGATCCTCGCCCGCCGCCTCGAGCAGGCAGGGTGCGCGGCGGTCATGCCGCTCGGCGCTCCGATCGGCTCGGGACTAGGCGTGCGGAACCCGCACAACCTCGCCATGATCACCGAGTCCGCCGCTGTCCCCGTGATCCTCGACGCCGGCATCGGAGCGCCGTCGGATGCCGCGCTCGCGATGGAGCTCGGCTGCTCGGGCGTCATGGTCGCTTCGGCGATCACCCGCAGCCAGGACCCCGTGCTCATGGCAGCCGCCTTCGCGCTGGCGGTGCAGGCCGGCGCGAGCGGGTTCGAAGCGGGGAGGATCCCCCGCAGATGGCACGCCCAGGCCTCGAGCTCGTTCGAGGACCTCGCGGCACTCGGACCTGCAGGCGCCCGCGCCGCCCATGTCGACTGATCGGCCGATCGGCGGGGCGCGCCCGACACCGCCCGTAGCGCTGACAATCGCCGGCACGGACTCGGGCGGAGGCGCCGGCATTGCTGCCGACCTGCGAACATTCGCGGCCCACGGCGTCTTCGGCACGCTCGCGGTCACGGCGGTCACGGCCCAGAACACCGTTGGCGTGCGAGCGGTCAGGGTGATGGACGTGGACCTCGTGGAGGGCCAGATCGACGCGGTCGTCGGCGACCTCGGCCCTCGTGCCGCCAAGACCGGAATGCTTGCCAGCCCCGGCATCGTGTCTATGGTGGCTTCGAAAGCCCGGTCCGGTCACCTCCCCCCGCTCGTGGTCGACCCGGTCCTCGTGGCGTCATCGGGCGACCCGTTGTTCGAGGGCACCGGGACCGCCGAGACCTACCGCGAGCTGGCTTCGGCTGCGACCGTCATCACGCCCAACCTTCCGGAGGCCTCGCTGCTCCTCGGGTGGCCGGTCAGTGACATCGCCTCGATGGAGGCAGCGGCCGAGGAGCTCTTCAAGCTGGGGGCCTCGCTGGTCGTCGTGAAGGGCGGGCACCGCCCTGCAGCCGAAGCCGTCGACGTCGTCTTCGACGGCCGCGCGATCTCGCATCTGTCGGCCCCGTGGGTGGACACGCGGAATGTCCATGGCACCGGATGCAGCTACTCGGCTGCGATCGCCGCCAATCTGGCTCTCGGCTTCGACCCGTTGACGTCGGCGATGCGTGCCAAGACATACGTGCACCGGGCGATCTCGCTCGCGTCCTCGTGGCAGCTCGGCCGGGGGCACGGCCCGATAGACCACCTGGGCGCCATTTCAGGCGAGGGCGACGAGGGTGACGATGGCGTTGGCCGGCGCGATCAGGAGCCCCGGGACGAGCCAGGCTCCGCCGCGGCAGGGAGCCGCACCGGTGCACCGTAAGGGTGCAGGACCCCCGGGACGGTCACTTCGCCGTTCGGCTCTTGATAGGTCTCCATCAGGGCGATCAGCCACCGGGCCGTCATAGCGGTGCCGTTCAACGTGTGGCACACCTGCAGCTGGCGCTCCTCGTCGCGGAATCTGATGTTGAGCCGGCGTGCCTGGTAGTCGGTCGTGTTCGAGCACGAGGTGATCTCCCGGTAACGGCCTTGGCTCGGGATGTACGCCTCGATGTCGTACTTCTTCGAGGCAGACGGGCCGAGGTCGCCCGCCGCAGTGCAGACGACGCGGTACGCGAGCCCGAGCTTGCTCACGAGAGCCTCCTCGATGGCAAGGATCCTCTCGTGTTCTCCCTTCGAGCCCTCGGGGCTCGTGTAGACGAACATCTCGACCTTGTCGAACTGATGGACGCGGAAGATCCCCCTCGTGTCCCGCCCGGCAGCCCCCGCCTCGCGGCGAAAGCAGGTGGAGTAGCCCGCGTAGCGAAGGGGCAGCTCGGTGGCCTCGAGGATCTCGCCCGCGTGCATCCCGGCCAGCGCGACCTCGGAGGTGCCTGTGAGGTAGAGGTCGTCGCGCTCCACGCGGTAGAGGTTCACCTCGTCGTTCGGCAGGAACCCGGTGCCGTACATCGCCTCCTCGCGCACGAGTACCGGGGGGAGCACCGGCTCGAAGCCCTCACCGACCAGGAAGTCGAGCGCGTAGCGATACATCGCCAGCTCGAGAAGGGCGGTGGCCCCGCGACGGTACGCGAACCTCGATCCGGAGAGTTGAGCGCCACGCTCGAGGTCGAAGCCACCTAGCTCGACATGGTCACGCATCCCGGGACCGAACACCGGCTCGTCTCCGACCCGGCGGATCTCGACGGCATCCTCGTCCGTCAGCCCGTCGGGCACGTCGGCATCAGGCGGATTGGGGACCTGGTCGAGCAGCTCGCCACGCCGGCGCTCGATCACGTCGAGCTCCGCCTCTGCGGACTTGAGCGACTCCTTCACGCCGTGCAGCTCGGCGAGCTGCTCGGGTGTCGGGCGCCCTTTCAGCTTCGTGCGGGCGCGCAGCGCGTCGACGGCGCTCGCTTGCGCCCGCCAAGAATCGTCGACCCGGAGCAGCTCGTCGAACAGCTCTCCGGCACCCTTTCGCGCCAGCGCGGCCCGCATCGCCTCCGGCTGCTGGCGGGCGAGTCGGATGTCGATCACGGCGGGCTAACGGCGGCGGCGCTTGCGAGGGCGGGGCGCTTGGCGCTGCTGAGTGCCCGAGCCCTTCGGCGCACCCGGACGACCTCCGCCCCTGCTCGCTGCGGGGCGACTGCCGCTCGCCTGCTTTTTCGCCGGGCCGGCCGGCTCGGGCACGGCGCCGCCCTCATCGTCGAACTCATCGGGCTCGTAGAAGTCTTCTTCCTCCGGCTGTGCGACCGGTCGTGCCCCGCCAGCCGACGGGCGTATGGGGCCCCTGTATTGCGGAGCCGCGCCGCCTCCTCCACCCCTCCGCCTCCTCGAGACGCCGGATGCGGCTTGGCCGCGGTCATCGAGAACGCCGGCGGCCACGGCGGCGGGCGTGAGCAGCTGGGTGAGAGAGCCGCGGGACTCGAGCTTCTCGCGGATCTGGCGGTAGCGAGGCTCGTGTTCCTTCAGGATTGCCACGAGAGGCGACGCGATGAAGATGGAGGAGTAGGCACCGCTCGCGAGGCCGATCAACAGCGCCAGGCCGAAGTACTGCAGCGTCGTCGCACCGAGGATGTCAGCGCCGAGGACGAGCACTGCGAGGATCGGCATGATCGCGACGAGCGAGGTGTTGATGGACCGGGCGAGGGTCTGGTTCATCGAGAGATTGACCACGTCGGTGAAGGAGAGCTTGCCGCTCGCGCCGAGGCCTTTGGTGTTATCTCGGACCCTGTCGAACACGACGATGGTGTCGTAGAGCGAATAGCCGAGGATCGTGAGGAACGCCACCACGGTGTCCGGTGTCACGAGGAAGTGCGTCAGCGAGTAAATCCCGATTGTGACGAGGATGTCGTGGATCACGGCGATGATGGCGGCGAGCGCCATCTTCCACTCGAAGAAGGTGGAGATGTACGCCGCGATCATCACGAAGAAGACGATCAGGGCGACGATCGCCTTGTGCGTGATCTGGCTCCCCCACGTCGGGCCGACTTCCTGGACCGTCACCGCGCTCGTCCTGTGGTGGGTCAGCTTCGCGAGCGCGGCGCTGATCTCCCCGACGGTCTTCGTGTACTGCTGCGTCCCGATGGCAGGGGTGCCGGCCAGCTTCGCCTCGACCTGGATCGTCTGATGAGACCCGGAACCGAGCATCGTGATGGTGGAGCCGCCCAGACCGTAACTCGAAAGGGCGCCACGAGCCTGGTTGACGCTGACACCGTTGGCAGGAATCTGCCACGATGTGCCGCCGACGAACTCGATGTCGAAGTTGAGGCCCTGGGTCGCGAGCGAGACGACTCCGGCAAGGATCACGAGCCCCGAGATGAGGAACCAGGTCCGCTTGCGCCGGACGAAGTCGAACTTCGTCTGGCCGTAGTAGAGGCGTCGGAACGCGGCGGAGACGCTCCGACTCCGCGCCGGCTCGTCGAGCGTCGCCGTCACGGTGCTCACGCGCCTGCCTCCGAGGTCGTCGTCGCCGCCAGCCCACGAGCGACCCCGAGGCCACGCGCCTCTGTGAAGACCCGGTTGCGGCCGAGGAGTATCACGAGCGGACGGGTGAAGAAGTACGCCGTGAAGACGTCGATGATGGTCGAGAGCCCGAGCATGAAGGCGAAGCCCCGGACCGCGCCGACCGACAGCCACCACAGGACGAGGGCGCCGATGAACGACACCGCGTCGGCCGACAGGATCGTGCGGTAGGCGCTCTTGAAGCCTCGGTCGACGGACGCCCGGATCGAGCGTCCTGCTCGCACTTCGTCCTTTAATCGCTCGAAGTACACGACGTAGGAGTCGACGGTGATGCCGACCGAGACGATGAGGCCGGTGATCCCCGAGAGATCAAGGGTCAACTGGAACGAAGAGTGACCGAGCGCGCTGATGATCGCGTAGATGAGGGCAGCCGTCGTGACAAGACCGAGCACGACGACGATTCCGAGCGCCCGGTAGTAGAAGATCGTGTAGATCATCACGAGCAACAGCCCGAGCAGGCCGGCGAGCAGCCCGGCATGGAGCGATGTTGCGCCGAGTGAAGGTGAGACCACCTCGGACGTCACCTTGACGAGGGACACCGGAAGGGCTCCGTAGTTCAGGTTGATCGCGAGGGTGTTCGCCTGCTGCTGGGTGAAGCTGCCGGTGATCTGTCCCGAACAGCCGAACTGTGCTCCGGTAGCGTCGATGCTCGGCGCCGAGATGACCGTCCCGCCGAGGTCGTCGGCGACGAGCTTGTGATAGTTGGCGTTCGCCAACTTGTCCCAGATCGGGCACCCGCTCTTCGTCAGCGTGAAACCGATGATCCATCCGGACGCCGCCTGGTAGGTCGGCGTCGCGCTGCCGATGACCTCGCCGCTCGCTTGCGAGGGACCGAGCCTCCATCCGCTCGGTCGAGCCCTGTACGGGCAACAGGACGATCTTGTGGGGGATGTCCAGAGCAAGGGGGGTCGTCTGGTAGTTGGCGAGCAAGGAGTACACACCCGGGTTGTTCGTCGAAGTCGGCGCGAAGGTCGAGGGGCACGCCGGCGGCGTCACGTACGGCGCAGGTTTGGACTTCTTCAACTTCTTCGAGTTCGCTGTGGTGGTCGTCGGGGCCGCAGTCGACGACGTCGTCGAGCTGCTCGTGGTGCTCGAGCCCTTCACCGTCGTCGAGGTAGTGGTCGTCGAGGTCGTGGTCGTCGTCGACGCCGGCCCGGCGTACGGGCCGACGTAACACAGCACCGGGCGGAAGTAGAGCTGGGCTGTGTTGCCCATCTGCTGTTCCACCTGGCTGGCGTTCTTCACACCGGGCAGCTGGACGACGACGTCACTGCCCTGGACGTTGATGTTCGGCTGGCTCACGCCGTAGGCGTTCGCGCGGTTCGAGAGGATGTTGACGACGGTGTTCAACTTGGCCTTCGACACGCCCTTGCCGGTGGCACAGACGGTGACCGACTTCTTGGCCGCCGGGCAGTAGACCACCGAGAGACCTCCTCGGAGATCGAGCCCGAGCAGTGGTCTCCAGTTCGAGGCGACGACGCCGGCGAACGAGCCCAGGCACACGAGGCACGTCAAAGCGACGCTCCAGACGTGTCCCCGCTTCATGACCCGCCCTTGTGGTCTCCGTCGGACGGCCAAGTCCAGGGGGGCGTCTCGTCCACGTGCGGGGTCTCGCCCGCGTGCGGCGAGGCGTCTGCAGGCTCGTCTTCACCGCTCACCTTGTCGTCGGCGGGGTGCGAGTCGTGAGCGTCGTCGTGCTCGACCGGGAAGTCACCGTCGGGCACGGGGGTGGGCACTTGCCGGGCGATCGCTGCTCGGACCACCTCGATCTCGATGCCGGGCGCGATCTCGACGTGCGCACGGTCCCCCTCGATCCCCGTGACCCGGCCGATGATGCCCGAGGTCAGCATGATCTCGTCGCCGACCTCGATGGAACTTTGCGTCTGGTGCTGCGCCCGCGCGCGCCGGCGCTGCGGGCGGATCAGGAGGAAGTAGCCGATCGCCCCGATTATCAGGATGAAGATGATCGTGCTCGACGCGTTGCTCGTCGTCTTCGACGTCGACGACGACGACTTGGCCGCGAGCAGGAGGCTGTGCAGCATCAAACTCGTGAGTGGAAGATGGGGGGACATGCGCTCCCTGCTGGTCGAGAACGAAGCGACGACACTGTAGCTGTTGGCGAAGGTGTCGCCGGAGCAGGCCGAACGCGATGCACGTAGGCACCCCGTGGCGCGTAACCGGGGCCGGCGCCAGACCCGGGAGGGGCGCTCAGCCGATCCTCCGGCTCAGCTGGCCCTCTCGTCGTCGAACAACGTGGGCGACAGGAGGCCACGTTCGGCTTGTGGACCTGTTCCGTCCTCGGGAACCGGCAGGCCAAGGTGCTCGTAGGCCGCCGGCGCCGCAATTCGGCCCCGCGGCGTGCGCATGACGAGTCCCGACTTCAAGAGGAAGGGCTCGTAGACGTCCTCGACAGTCTCCGGCTCCTCCCCCACGCTCACTGCAAGAGTGGAGAGGCCGACCGGCCGGCCAGAGAAACGAATGCATAGCGTCTCGAGAATTGTCCGGTCGAGGCGGTCGAGGCCGAGCTCGTCCACGCCGAACTGGTCGAGGCCGGCGCGGGCCGCTTCGTGCGTGATCACACCGGTGCCCTTCACCTCGACGAAGTCCCGGACCCGCCGGAGCAACCTGATTGCCAGGCGAGGGGTGCCCCGCGAACGACCCGCGATCTCCGACGCGCCCTCGGGCAGCAACTCGACGCCGAGAAGCTGCGCCGAGCGCACCACGATCTTCTCCAGTTCAGCCGGGCTGTAATGGTCGAGCCGTGCCACGAAGCCGAAGCGATCCCTCAGCGGACCCGTGACGAGCCCGGTCCTCGTCGTCGCACCTACGAGAGTGAAACGCGGCAGCTCGAGCCGGAGCGAGCGGGCCGTCGGACCCTTGCCGATCACGATGTCGAGCTGGAAGTCCTCCATGGCCGGGTAGAGGACCTCCTCGACGGCACGGCCGAGGCGATGGATCTCGTCGATGAAAAGGACGTCACCCACCTCGAGTCCCGTCAGGATGGCCGCCACATCGCCGCTGCGAATGAGTGCGGGCCCGGAGGTGATCCGCAGGTTCGCTCGCATCTCCGCCGCGACGATCCCCGCAAGGGTCGTCTTGCCGAGCCCGGGGGGCCCGGCGAAGAGCAGGTGGTCGACAGACTGCCCTCGGCGCCTGGCCGCCTCGAGGACGATGCTCAGTCGTTCACGGAGCTCTTGTTGGCCGACGAACTCCTCGAGACGCCGGGGACGGAGGTTGGCCTCGAGAGCGAGTTCCCCGTCGTGGGCGGCGGCCGCGACTGGGCGGGTGTCGGAGTCTCCGGGCTCGAGCAGAGCCGGTCCGCCGGTCTGCTCGGCCAGGATCTCGCGTCGCGGGCTCATCTTCGCGGGGCCAGTTCCAAGAGAGCCTGCCGCAACAGCTCTTCGGCCGTCCCTTCGCTCGGGAGCGCTCGCAGGGCCGCTCGGACCTCGTCTGGGCCGTAGCCGAGCTGCGAGAGCGCCTGCGACACGTCGGCGGTGACCGAGGGCGGGCCGTTACGGCTGAGAAGCACGGTGGCGCCTGCACCCACGTCGAGGTAGTCATATCTGGCCTTCAGCTCGACGAGGAGCCGGGTGGCAGTCTTCTTCCCGATCCCGGGCACGAGCGTCAGGGCGTCCACGTCGTCGGTGCTCACGATCTCGGCGAGCCGTTCTGGAGGGTGCACCGAGACGATTGCGAGCGCGAGCGACGGGCCGACGCCGTGCGCCCCGAGCAGCAGCTCGAAGTTCTGGCGCTGGTCGGAGGTGGTGAACCCGTACAGCGTGATGGCGCCCTCGCGCACGTGGGTGTGGACGGCGAGGCCGACTTCGCCGTCGCCTGGCACGACGCTCGCAGCCAGCTGGGGCGGCACGAGCACCCGGTAGCCCACGCCTCCGACGTCGATCACGAGCTCCACGGCGTTGTCGCCGACACTCCGTCGCTCGATGACGAGCCCACGCAGGTATCCGATCATGCGATCACCGCCCGCTCCTGTGCCCACGGGGAGGCTCCGAGGTGGCAGATGGCGAGCGCCAGGGCGTCAGCAGCATCGGCCGGCTTCGGCACCTGCTCCAACTTCGCCAGTCGGGTGACCATCTGCTGCACCTGTTCTTTCGTGGCGTTCCCGTACCCGGTCACGGCGAGCTTCACTTCTGCCGCCGTGTACTCGGCCACCTGGCACCCGCTCTCGACTGCGGTCAGCAACGCGATACCGCTCGCCTGCCCGACAGCCATGGCCGTCCGGGCGTTCGACCGGAAGAAGATCCGCTCGACGACGACGACGCCAGGCCTGAGCTCCTCGATCAGCTCTCGCAGGTCGTGGCGCAGCCGGGCGAGGCGGATCGGGATTGCCTCGTCCGGCGTGGTGGTGAGCACCCCGGCGGCGACCGCGGCGTAACCGTCGCCGGTCCTCGAGACGCAGCCGTAGCCGCACCGAGACAGCCCTGGGTCGATGCCGAGGACAAACATCCGTTCGATAGTAACCCGGGCCCCGGCGCCTGGCGCGGATGCTCGGTCACCGGCAGGCGGTCCGCTGATCAGACCTCGACGGCGTCGAGGATGTGGTCGGGGATGTCGAAGTTCGCCCAGACCGCCTGCACGTCGTCATGGTCGTCCAGCAGCTCGATGAGCTTCAGCACTCGCTTGGCGGTGCCCTCGTCCTCGACGGCGACCCGAGCGCTCGGGACCATCTCCACATCGGCAACGTCGATGCCCATCGAGGCAGCCTCGAGCGCTTGACGAAGTCCCGGGAGGTCCCCGGGAGCGCTCGTAAGCATCCACTCGTCACCTTCGTCTTGGAGATCCTCTGCCCCGGCTTCGACGGCCACTGCCATCAGGTCGTCCTCGCCGACGGTCTTCGGCAGCATCACCACTCCCTTGCGCTCGAACTGCCAGGAGACGGCGCCCGGCTCTGCCATCGAGCCGCCGTTTCTCGAAGAAGATGGAGCGGATGTCAGCGCCGGTCCGGTTCCGGTTGTCGGTCAAGCACTCGACGATGAGGGCGACACCGCTCGGCGCGTAGCCCTCGTACGCGATGGGCTCGTAACGGACGCCCTCGAGCTCGCCCGTGCCCCGCTTGATCGCGCGCTCGATCGTGTCGAGAGGCACCGAGGCGTCTCGCGCCTTTGTGAACATCGCGCGCAGCGTGGCGTTCGCGTTGACGTCCCCGCCGCCCTCACGGGCGGCGACTTCGACTTGACGGATCAGCTTGGCGAACACCTTGGCTCGGGCCTTGTCCTTGGCGCCCTTGCGGTGCTTTGTGGTGGCCCACTTCGAATGGCCCGACATGGCTTCAGTCTCCTTCGACTTTGCTCAGCAACTTCTCGTGCAACCGGGCATCTCCCGCGAGCTCGGGATGGAACGACGACACGATCACGTTGCCCTCGGCACACACGACCGGACGTCGCGCACCGTAGCCGCCCGGGAGGTCGACCTCGGCAAGGACCTCCACGTCCTCTCCGGCGCGCTCCACGAGCGGAGCCCGGATGAACACCGCATGCATCGGCTCGTCGAGGCCCTTCACGTCGAGATCCGTCTCGAACGAGCGCACTTGGCGCCCGAAACCGTTACGCCGGACGGATATGTCGATGGCGCCGAACGACAACTGGTCGGGCCGCCCGTCGAGCACCTCGGCCGCAAGAAGGATCATCCCCGCGCACGTGCCAAGCATCGGGAGGCCGTCGGCGATCATCTTCTTCAGCTCTGCGTCGAGGCCCGACGAGCCGAGGAGAAGCGACATCGTCGTCGACTCGCCGCCTGGCAGAACGAGGGCCTCGAGCCCGCGGGCGTCGCCGGGCGACCGGACAGTCCGGGGCCGGGCACCGAGGGAGTCGAGGACTGCAAGATGCTCCCGGACATCGCCCTGCAGTGCGAGGACACCGATTCGCCGTGGGCCGAAACGGCGCCCGGAGCGGACGGTCATGCTCACCAGCCTCGGTCGGCCAGCTTCACCTCGAGGGAGGAGATCTCCTGGCCGGCCATAGCTTGTCCGAGGCCCTTTGAGACCTTGGCGACGATCGCCGCGTCCTCGAAGTGAGCCGTCGCCTCGACGATGGCACGCGCCCTTCGCGCCGGGTCGTCGCTCTTGAAGATCCCCGAGCCGACGAACACGGCCTGCGCGCCGAGCTGCATGACGAGGGCGGCGTCGGCTGGCGTCGCGAGCCCACCGGCACAGAACAGCGGGACCGGGAGCCGGCCGGTTGCCGCCACCTCCTCGACGAGGTCGATCGGAGCCTGCAACTGCTTCGCCCACCCATACCGCTCGGCGGAGTCGGCCGTCGTGATCTTCCCGATGTCCCCGAGGATCGACCGCAAGTGCCGCACGGCTTCGACTACGTTCCCTGTCCCCGCCTCGCCCTTCGAGCGGATCATCGCGGCGCCCTCGCTGATGCGGCGGAGCGCCTCGCCGAGATTCGTCGCACCGCAGACAAAGGGGATCTGGAAGGCCCACTTGTCGATGTGGTGCTCCTCGTCGGCGGGCGTCAGCACCTCCGACTCGTCGATGTAGTCGACTTCCAACGCTTCGAGGACCTGTGCCTCTGCGAAGTGCCCTATGCGCGCCTTTGCCATGACCGGGACGGTGACCGCAGCCTGGATCGCCTCGATCAGCGCCGGATCGCTCATCCGGGCCACGCCCCCGTCACGTCGGATGTCCGCCGGCACGCGCTCGAGGGCCATCACGGCGACTGCGCCGGCGTCCTCGGCGATCTTCGCCTGTTCGGCGTCGACGACGTCCATTATCACGCCGCCTCGCAGCATCTCCGCGAGCCCACGCTTCACCCGTGCCGTGCCGGTGAATTGCTTCGATGTCGCCCTGTCAGCCTTGTCCTGCTCGTGAGTGGTCACAAATGTCAGTTTAGTGGTCTACCTGGGTCTGCCTGATTGGCCATTCGAACTCGGCTCCGCGCATTCGCTGCCACGCCCCGATGTGCGGCGGGAGCACTCGCCGGCTTTAGAGCTCCCGCAAGACCTCGAGGCGCTCGGTGATCCCGAAGACGCCCTCCTCGGCGCGTGGGGCCGCCTTCCCGCGAGCCTCGTCGACAGGGGCGAGCCACTGTGTCCCGGTGTCCTCGAGAAGTCGGGTCGCGACCGAAGCCGAAGGGACCGACGAGGGCGCTTGCTCGATTCCCGCGAGCGCGTTGATCAGCCCCGGCGGGTAGCGGGTGACCCGCACCGCCGCGAGGTCCGCCTCTAGCTCCCGGTTGGGCCCTTCCAGCCACGAGGCGAGGCGGCGGGCTCCGGGCAGCCCCGAGCGGCCGCCGTGCAGGAGCGCCACAGAGAGCCCCCCCGGCAGCGTGTCGAGCCGCTTCACGTGTGCCAGCTCGTGCGCGAGGACGCCCTCGAGCCTCTATGCGATCGACTGTAGAAAGAAGCCCTGTGGTCAACATGAGGCGCACGTCGCCGGCCCGTGCACCGGACACGATGGCGTTCGGTGCGACGTCGACGAGGACGGCCAGCTGAGGCACGGAGAGCCCGAGCGCAGCGCACAAGGACTCGACGACGTCGCGGTACCGCTCGGCTGCAAGCGGTGAGAGGACGCCCGAGGCGACGGCTTCACCCGGCGTCATGCCTCCCATTCGTGCCCCGGTTCCCGCGACTGCGGCGCGCCACGACAAAGCGGCGATCACAGCCCATCCGACGATGAGCAGCAGCCCCACGACGAGCAGCGGCAACACGACGATGCCGACCAGAGCAACGACGAGGCCCACCACGAGCGGCACGACCACGACCGTGAGCGCCCGGCGCCGGTTGTCAGCAGCCGCACGCCTCCATGCGTCGTCGCGTCGCAAGGCGACTTGGTCGAGCACCTGCCGCGATGCCTGCACTGCGGCCTGCTGAGCCACGCGCGATCGCCGCATTCGCTCTTCGGAGTCACTGGAGCGACCCTCCCGGTCCCGGCGGCCCCTCGGCCGTTGCGAAGCTGAAGAGGCCGGTGGCACGGACGCGAGTGTACGGCGCGGGCGAGGCCGACCCGATGAAGGGCTCAGTGCTTATGCACGACGACGGACTCGTAGACCTCGAGATAGCACTCCGCGATCTTGTCGATAGAGCAGGCCTGAGCTCGTACGAGCCCGCTCGCGACCAGCTCCGCTCGTGCCCGGTGATCCCCGAGCACTTCGCCGATCACACGAGCGAGGTCTCTTGCATTGCCTGACCGGAACAGCCGGGCGGCGCCGGCGGCAGCGAGCGTGTAGCCGGGGATGTCAGATGCGACCACGGCGGTCCCGGCGGCCATCGCCTCGAGGAGCACCACACCGAAGGACTCCCCTCCGGTGGCCGGAGCGACGAACACGTCGGCGGCTGCCATCACCGACGCCACCTCGCCGTCGTCGACCCTGCCGAGGAAGCGGACCCGCGGGTCTGCCTCGACGGCCTTGCGGAGCGAGAATGCCTCCGGGCCGTCACCGCCGACCACGAGCTGAGCCTCGACGCCGAGCGAGCCCATCGCGTCGAGCAGTACCGAGACGCCCTTCCGCCGCTCGAGACGCCCGACGAAGGCGACGACCGGGGCCTCGCCGTTCTTGTAGGGGCCAAGGCCGGCGGAGTGCGCCTCGCGGTCGGCCCGAGCGCGCTCGAAACGCTCGACCTCGACCCCGTTGCCCACCTCGACCACTCTCGGGAGGTGGCTCCCGAGCACAACCCGCGAGGTCTCGATCGCCTCGGCCGAGACACCCGTCGCCACCGCGAGGCGGCGCCCCGCGATCGCTCCGAAGAGTCGGCCCTCGACCCGGTACAGCAGGTCCGAGTCGGCGCGGTGGAAGGTGGCGACGATCGGGCGCGGCCCCGCCAGCACGGCGGCGAGGGGCGGCCCGGGCACGAGCGGTTCGTGCACGTGGACGACGTCGGGCGCGAAGTCGCGTAGCGCCCTCACGGCAGCCATCGCGGCCGCCGGTGTCGGCGCGACCGGTGCGACGGAGCCGTTCGCGGGTATCGAGATGCCGTGCCCGGCCCGGTACAACCGCACTCCCTCGATTTGCGGACCCCGGCCGGGTGCGGTTTGGGGGGTCACGACCGCCACCGTCTCGCCACGCCTCGCGAGCGCGCCCGAGAGCGCCGCCACCTGGCCCTGGGCCCCGCCGGGGACCGCCCAGTCGTATCCACAGACCAGCGCCACCCGCATCGGTCCACGCTACCGGGCCAGGCTCGCCTGCCTCTGCTGCTCAGGCATGCGCCTCGCGTCTACCGTTGGGCCATATGAGCAAGCCCGGCGAGGCGGACGCATTGTTCCACCACCTTGGCGTGACGATGGCCCGACTCAGGTTCGAGGCGCACCGACCGCTCGGCGAGCGATGGCGCCTCTGGTTCTTCGGACCGAACGACGTGTTCGACGTCCAGGTCATCGACAGCCAGCTGACCGGGCACAGGGAGTGGGCCGACGCCGGCCCCGTCGTCGACGAGGTCGAGGATCAGCTCTCGAAGCGGTACTCGAGCGTCACGCGCCGGCAGGTCCCGACCGGCACCGGCGCCGTCGCGGAGTGGGAGATCTCACCGTGAAAGAGCCATGCACCGGTCTGGCGACCCCGCCTGACCCACCGGTCAGCCGTACTTCGCCCGGTCGGAGGGCCAGTTGGGCTGGAACATGTGCCACTGGGTCGGCGCTGCCCTGATCAGACCCTCGAACTCGTGGGCGAGCTCCCTCGTGATGACCTCGACGTCCTCGCGGAGCCGCCCCTGGCGCCGGCACTCGAGTGCCGGCAGGATCCTCCCGTGGTACTTCCCGCCCGGTCGCTGGTAGACCGCGGCTGGGAACAGCGGGGCGTCGGTGCGCAGTGCCAGCACCGCCGGCCCTCCCGGAAGGGTCGTGCACTCGCCGAAGAATTCCACCTCGACGCCGTTGCCGACCAGGTCCCGATCTGCGACGAGGCCGACGAGCCGCCC
The DNA here is from genome assembly GCA_963801185.1 of uncultured Acidimicrobiaceae bacterium. Classification (GTDB taxonomy): domain Bacteria; phylum Actinomycetota; class Acidimicrobiia; order Acidimicrobiales; family Bog-793; genus Palsa-601. Next base: position 467,992 of record CAWDDW010000001.1, read on the forward strand.
GTCACGAAGGGTCTGCATCAGATGACCGGTGGCATCAGGCCCGAGGGCCACGATGTTCAACCCGAGCGCCGATCGCTGCTCCTTGAAGAACTCGAACAGCTCGGGAGGCTGGAGGGGCTCTGCAACCGTCGTCATCGGATAGCCCTTCAGGGTGAGCCACCGCCCTCCGATCTCCCAGGACCCGAGATGAGGAAGCGCGATTATGGCGCCTCGCCGTTCGTCGAGTGCCTTCTGCACCGGCTCGAAACCCTCGATCGAGAACCTCCTCAGCACCTCCCGCGGCTTCATGCCCACGAGCCGGGCGCTCTCCACGTAGTAGTGCGCGTACGAATCGAAGGCCTCGACGACCGCGAGATCGAGGCTCACGCTCGGTAGCTTGCGGCCCGAGTACGCGTCGCATGTTGGCTTTGACGACGGGCCGGCGGCTGCGCCACAGCTCCGCCATGCTCAGCCCGGCGGCGGTGGCGAGCATCGAGGCGACAGGGCGCGGGAACGCCTGTATCAAGGCCGCGAGCGAACGATAGGCAAGGTAGGACGCGTGGCCCTTCGACTCCTCGGGCACGGCCCCCGCTCAGGCAGTCAGCTCAGGGTCGCTTGGCGTCAGCGGCCGCTGCCGAGGCGCCGGCGGAGCGCCGCGGCTGCACCCTCTTGGCGTCGCTGTGTCAAGCGTGCAGAGGTCCGGGTGCCCGAACGAGAAGTGCGGGGAGCTCCTGTCGCTGCCGGAGCGCTCCGAGGCGAGCACCGAGCGGAGGCGAGTCGAGAGGGGCTCTCCCGCACGGCGCCTCGAACGAGGGTTCCGCGGGGCGACAGGCCGTGTCCGGGTGGCTGTGCCCGATACCCGAGCCTCACGCCACGCGCGCCACCGGGACTCCACCCGGCCCTGTCGCCAGGAGGAGAGCGTTGCGCCGCCCGCGCCTGCTCGCAGCGGAGTCTTCGCCGGTAGCGGCTCACCGTGGAGCTCGGCAGTCGCTTGCCGCCAGATCTTTGAGAAACGCTGCCCCGCCGTGAACACACACAGCGCCAAAAGGGCCCACAGGAGCGGCACGAATACTACGTTGAAGGCAAGCGCGCCGCCGAGGAAGATGAGGCGCTCGGCACGCTCCATGAGTCCGCCCTTGGCGTCCCAGCCGAAGGATTCCGCCTTCGCGCGCTCGTAGGAGATCACGTTGCCGACGGCGAGGATGGCAAAGGGGATCAAAGCCAGCTCGGGCGAGTGCCGAGCTGCGAGGTACCACGCGACGCCTCCGAAGATGAACCCGTCGGCGACCCGGTCAGAGACCGAGTCGAGGAATGCGCCGCGCCGCGACGACGAGCCTGCCGCTTTCGCGACGGCGCCGTCCAGAGTGTCCATGAGGCCGCCGGCGGTGACCAGCGCGACGCCGGTCCACAGGTGGCCCATCGCGATGACGGCTCCTGTCAACGCGGCGAGCATCATGCCGACGACGGTGACCTGGTCGGCCGTCACACCTATGCCAGCCAGACGCCGACCGAGCGCTATGCGCCCGATCCTGCCGTGGGGGGACTCTTCGGGGCCGGGAGGCGTTTCCACGCCGGCAGCAGGCGAGGCAGTGCCCTCGACGCCGTCATCGGCTTCTACGCTGCGGCTCCTCTTACGACCCCGTCGGCCGTCGATCATGGTGCTCCTAACGCACTCGTCTTCTGACAAGATTACCAGCTGGTGACCGAAATCCTCCGCTGAGCACTCGCTGAGCCGTGCCGTCGTGGGTAGGCTCGCCGACCTAACGGCCCGGCGCTCCCCTGTGGGGACCCGGGCGCGAGAGGGAGGTCAGCTGGGTGGGGAACGTGCCGTCCGCCAAGATCCGTAACGTCGCGCTCGTGGGCCATGGCGGCTCCGGCAAGACCAGCCTCGCCGAGGCCCTCCTGTTCTCTGCCGGAGCCATAACCCGCCCGGGCCGCACCGAGGACGGCACCACTGTCTGCGACTTCGAGCCCGAAGAGCACAAGCACAGCATCTCGATCTCGCTCGCGCTGGCACCGGTCAACTTCGGCGACATGCGCATCAACATCATCGACACGCCGGGCTACGCGGACTTCGTGAACGAGGTCGAAGCCGCCCTCTCGGTCGCCGACCTCGCGATCGTCGTGGTCTCGGCGGTCGAGGGTGTCGAGGTGCAGACAGAGGTCGCGTGGCGGATCGCTGAACGCCGCAACCTCCCGCGTATGATCTTCGTCAACAAGCTCGACCGGGAACGCTCTGACTTCGAGCGGACGCTCGAGCAGCTCCGCAATCTCTTCGGAGCGGGCATCGCTCCCCTCGAGCTCCCGATCGGGCACGAGACCTCCTTCCACGGCGTCGCCGACCTCCTCACCGACACCGCCATCACCTACGACACAGGCAAGGCGGTGACAGGCTCCATCCCCGACGAGATGGAAGAGATCGAGCACCGCGTCCACGAGGCACTCGTCGAGGGCATCGTCGTCGCCGACGACGACCTCATGGAGCGCTACCTCGAAGGAGACGTCCCGTCGGCCGAAGAGCTCGAGGCCACCTTGGCCCATGGCGTGGCCTCCCGGAGTGTCTTCCCGGTCATCTGCGGCTCGGCGACCAAGCAGGTGGCAATCGACCGCCTGGCGGCGTTCATCTGCGAGATCGGCCCGAGCCCGCTCGACCGGCCACCTGCCACGGTGCATGCAGGCGACTCGGCGACCGAGGTCCCACTCGACCCGGCCGGGCCACCGCTCGCCCGGGTGTTCAAGACGATCGCCGACCCCTACGTCGGGCGCATCTCGTTGCTTCACGTCCTCTCGGGCACGATCAGGTCCGACTCGGTCCTCGTCAACTCGAGAACCCGCGCTGACGAGAAGCTGCACTCACTCCAGATGCTGCGGGGCAAAGAGTCGATCCCTGTCACTGAGGCCCAGGCCGGTGACATCGTCGCCGTGCCCAAACTCGCCGACGTGCAAACGGGCGACACGCTCGCGCCAAAGAACATGCCGGTCGTTGCCGAGGGCCCTTCCACGCCAACTCCGCTCTTGTCGATAGCCGTGAAACCGAGGGCCAAGGGCGATGAGGACAAGCTCATGACCGGGCTGCACCGCCTGCAAGAAGAAGACGGCGCGCTTGCGGTCCGGCGGGAGGACGAGACGCACCAGACGGTGCTTTCGGGGATGGGCGACACCCACCTTCAGATCGCGTGCGAGCGCCTGCACCGCAAGTACGGCGTCGACGTCGAGATCGAGCCGGTGAAGGTCCCCTATCGCGAGACGATCACGTCTCAAGCCGAAGCGGAGGGGAAGTACAAGAAGCAGACCGGAGGCCACGGCCAATTCGGCGTGTGCAACTTACGGATCGAACCGCTCGAAAGGGGCGCCGGCTTCGAGTTCGTGGATGCCATAGTCGGCGGCGCGATTCCTCGCCAGTTCATCCCGGCCGTCGAGAAGGGCCTCCAGGAGGCCATGTCAGGCGGGGGCGTCTTCGGCTTCCCGGTGGTCGACGTAAGGGTGACCTGTTTCGACGGCAAGTACCACTCCGTCGACTCGTCCGAGATGAGCTTCAAGATGGCGGCGTCACTCGGGTTCCGCGAGGCCATCCAGGCTGCCGGCCCGGTGCTGCTCGAGCCGGTGTCGCGCCTCGAGGTGACGGTGCCCTCCGCATACCAAGGTGACGTGCTCGGCGACCTCAACTCCCGCCGCGGCCGAGTGCTCGGGACCGACGCCGGCGAGGGAGACGAGCAGGTCGTCGTGGCTCTCGTCCCGACCTCCGAGCTCACGCGATACGCAACCGATCTGAGGAGCGTCACGGGAGGCCGCGGGCGCTTTACCCAGACGCACGAACGCTATGAGGTGGTGCCATCGCAGATCGCCGAGCGGCTCGTGAAACAACTCGAGGCCGAGCGCGCCTGACCGAGGACGGACTCGCCGTTGCTCTATCAGACCGGGAGCGACGCCCAGGCCTCGGCGACCGAGCGCTCACCGGTCAGCTCCAAGGCCTCGGTCCCGATTCGGTTCCAGCTGAAGAGGAACAGATCCGACGCGCTCCCCCGCAGCACGGCGGCGGCCGGTCCTGGCTTGCGCCGCGTACGAAGCCTCCCGCCGCCGACTTCGACCACCCATGCGGCGTCCACGTCCGAGCAGGACAGGCAGATCGGCCCGCCGAGCGACACCTCCGGGCACTCGGGCACGTCCGCGCGGAGGTGGACCTCGAGGCGTTCGTCGATGCCGTCGACTGCGAGCGCGGTGGCGATCGCAGTCGTCGTGCGTGCTGCAAGCTCCCCGTCGTACCGGTGTATCGCGATCTCGAGCGCCGTGCGCCGAGCGACCCATCCTGAGTCGAGGTCGGTGCCCGACCAGTTCCAGCAGGGTTCGTCGGGTCCGAGCTCGGAGAGCGACTCCACGAGCACCCCGGTCGCGGCGTCCAACCATGCGACCGGGTCCGAGGCCGCGATCGATTCATAACCTGGCGGGTCGCGGCGCTCCGTCGGGTCGGCGGAAGCGAGCTGGTGGGCCCAGAAGGTGAACACGCCCGCCACGTGCTGAGCGAGCTCGCGAGCGCTCCACTCGGGACACGAGGGCACTTGTGCGTCGAGCACGTCGGCTATGACCGAGCTCAGGCGCGCCGATTCATCCTCGACGGCGTTTACGCGCTCTTCGAAGCTAGGAGAGGCGATCATGTCGAGGGTTGCTCCGATCGAGAGGCTCCGGGGGGCCGAGGGGCGAGTCCAGCCGCCCGCCGGATCTCGTCGACGGTCGACGCGGGGTCCTCCACCTCGACGACGAGGAAGCGGTAGCGGGGGCCCGATGACTCGATGACGACGGCGTTCCTCCCGAGCCCGATCGACCAGAACGACCAGCCCTGGAGCGAGTGATAGGGCCCGACGCGGAACACGCCGGTTTGCCCGGAACGGTGCCTCAACTTGGCCTGGATGTGCAGTCGAGCGGCGGGATCGTGCTCGACGCTGACGACCTCCGACAGTGGCACCGCGAGGCGGCGCTTCATCGCCCAGACGCTGCGCCAGCCCGAGAGCCGGACGGCCACCTCGTCCCCCTCCAGTTCGATGCTGCCCCAGAGCTTCGGAGGATTCGGGCGGCGAGCCGGGATCGGAGCGGGCGCCGTGAGCGTCTCCTCGGTGAGGAACTCACCCAGCAGACCGGGCTGCGCCTCGTCCCGGCGCCCGAAGCTCTGACTCATCGCCAGGCGTCCCGGACGCGCTTCCAGGAGTCGCCGAGTGCCTCTGGCAGGACCCTGGCGGACGCTGTGGCTGTCATGAAGTTCGTGTCCCCGATCCATCTCGGGACGGCGTGCACATGGAGATGGCCCGGAATGCCGGCGCCGCCTGCGCGGCCCAGGTTCACCCCGAGATTGCAACCGTCGGGCTGATAGGCGGCCTTGAGTGTCGCGACGGCACGGTGCACCGACCTCCAGAGCTCGGTCGCCTCGGGATCGCTCAGCTCCTCGAGGTCACGTGCGTGGCGCCTCGGCATGACCATGAGATGACCGCAGGCGTAGGGAAATGCGTTCAACATCGTCACTACGTGGTCGCCCTGGAAGACCACGAGCTTGTCCTCGTCAGAAGCGTCGGCTTCGAGGACCGCGGAGAAGACGCAGGCGTCGTCGGGGAGCGCCCCGACGACGGCGTGCTGTGGCCCTTCTGTGTCGACCGACGACACGTAAGCCATGCGCCAGCCCGCCCACAGGTGGTCGAGGGTCACGGCGCCTGCGTCGCCTTGGCGCCGCGTGCGAGGGGGCGAGGGAGCGGAGGCGATGCCTCGTCACGGAGCCGGCCGACGAACTCCCCGAGCGCGACTCCTCGCTCGGGGCGCTCGCTGCCCCGCGCGTTGACCCCGACGGTGCGAGCGGTCACGTCGTCGTCGCCGACCACCAGGATGTACGGGAGCTTGTCTAGCTTGGCCCGCCGGATCCTTGCGCCGAGGGGCTCGCTTGCCTGCTCGATGTCGACTCTCACCCCTGCCTCGGCGAGGCAGACCAGAACCTCCTCGGCATACGGCCCGTGATCGTCCCGCACGGGCAGGACCCGAACCTGAACCGGTGCCAGCCAGGTGGGGAACGCCCCTGCGTAGTGCTCGAGCAGGACGGCGAAGAAGCGCTCGACGGACCCGAACAACGCCCGATGGATCATGACCGGCCGGTGGCGGGCGTTGTCCGCACCGACGTATTCCATGTCGAAGCGCTGCGGCATCTGGAAGTCGAGCTGGATGGTGGAGAGCTGCCAGGTGCGACCGATCGCGTCACGAGCCTGGACGGAGATCTTCGGGCCGTAAAAGGCCCCTCCCCCTTCGTCGAGCACGAAGTCGAGGTCCATCGAGAGCGCGACCCGCCGGAGGGTCTCGGTAGCTTCGAGCCACTCCTCGTCGGACCCGACCGCCTTGCCCGGCGGCCTCGTGGACAGTTCCAGGAAGAAGTCGTCGAGCCCGTACGCCCGCAGGAGGTCGAGGACGAAGTCGAGGAGCGAGGCGACCTCTGCCTCCATCTGGTCGCGGGTCAAGAAGATGTGGGCGTCGTCCTGGGTCATCCCTCTCACCCGGGTGAGGCCGTGCACCACCCCGGACTTCTCGTAGCGGTACACCGATCCGAACTCGAACATTCTGATTGGAAGCTCCCGGTAGCTACGCTGCCGGCTCTTGAAGATCAGGATGTGGAAGGGGCAGTTCATGGGCTTCAGGTAGTACCGATGGCCCTCGTCGAGCTCCATCGGCGGGAACATGCCCTCGGCGAACCACTGCAGGTGGCCTGACGTCTCGAAGAGCTCGGACTTGGAGATGTGAGGCGAGTAGACGAACTCGTAACCGGACGCTTCGTGGCGCGCCCGGGCGTAGTCCTCCATCGCCTTGCGGACGATTCCGCCCTTCGGGTGGAAGACGGCCAGCCCTGAGCCGATTTCGGACGGGAACGAAAAGAGGTCGAGTTCGAGCCCGAGCTTGCGGTGGTCGCGCTGCTCGGCCTCTTCGAGGCGATGCAGGTGCTCGGCGAGGGCCTTGTCCGACTCCCATGCGGTCCCGTAGATGCGCTGCAGCTGCTGGCGCTTCTCGTCGCCCCGCCAGTAGGCGCCGGCCACCCGCATGAGCTTGAAGCTGCCGAGGCGGTCGGTTGCCGGCACATGCGGGCCACGACAGAGGTCGACGAAATTCTCGGTGTTGCGGTACGCGGTAACCGCTGCCGCCCCGGCCTCGACCTCACCGGCGAGCTCGGCCTCGGCTCTCTCGGTTCCGCCCGCCGGAGCCAAGGCGAGGGAGGCCACGCCTTCGATGATCTCCCGCTTGTAGGGCTGGTCGCTGAAGAGCTCCAAACCCTCTTCGAAGGAGTGCTCCTCGCGGACGAAAGGCTGGGCCTCGGCGACGATCTCGCGCATCTTCGACTCGATCCGCTCGAGATCCGAGTCGCTGAAGTGCTCGCCTCCAGGCAGCTCGAAGTCGTAGTAGAAGCCATCGGCTATCGCCGGGCCGATGGCAAAGCGGGCGCCGGGCCAGAGCTGGGTGACGGCTTGGGCCATGACGTGAGCCGTCGAATGGCGTAGCACCCCGCGCCCCTCGTCTGTATCCCTCGTCACGATCCGGACCTTGGCGCCGTCGTGGAGCGGGCGCCCGAGGTCCCAGAGCTCACCGTCGACCTCTACGGCCACCGCCGCCACCGCGAGGCGGCGGCCGATCTCCGCCGCGAATTCAGCGCCCGTCGTCCCAGCCGAGACCTGTCGCATCGTTCCGTCAGGGAGGATGAGATTGATCTCTGCGGCCATCGGACAAGAGTACCCAGGTCGGCGAGGGGTGCTCGCCGAGGGCGAGCTTCGCTGGAGCGACTAGAGCGCTACGCCGAGCAGGGCCGCCGCCCGGGAGACGCCTGTGCCGGCAAGCGCCGCCTCGTCGATCGCCGCCAGAGCACCTGGTGTATCGAGGTCGTCGTCGAGCCGGGCACGGACCTCGTCGAGGGCTCCCTCTCCCTCGCCCGCCGAGCGCCACCGATCGAGGCGGGCGGCGGCGATCTTGAGGAGCACCCCGTCGAACTCCCACGAGGCGCGGTAGTGCTGCGACAACAGCGCGAGCCGTATGGCGGCAGGGTCGACAGTGTCGAGAAGCGTGTGGACGAAGACGAGGTTCCCGAGCGACTTCGACATCTTCTCTCCCCCGAGCCGCACCATCCCGACGTGCATCCAGTGGCGGACGAACGGCTCACCGGTGGCGGCTTCGGACTGCGCCGTCTCACACTCGTGGTGGGGGAAGATGAGATCGGTCCCTCCCCCATGGAGGTCGATCGTGGTGCCGAGCTCGCGAAGCGCCAGCGCGGAGCACTCGATGTGCCAGCCCGGTCGGCCCTTCCCCCAGAGCGAGTCCCACGCCGGCTCGCCGTCGGCGGAGGGCTGCCAGAGCACGAAGTCGAGCGGGTCGTGCTTGAAGGGGTCGTCAGGATTGCCCCCGTGCTCAGCGGCGAGCTCCAGCATACGGCCGCGCTCGAGATGGCTCACCTGCCCGAAACGATCGAACGTGGACACGTCGAAGTACACCGCCCCACCCGCCCTGTAGGCATGACCGGAGTCGAGCACCATGCCGATGAACCCGAGGATGTCGGGGATCGCCGAGGTCGCCCGCGGTGTCGAGTGGACTGGAAGGACGTTGAGCGCTCGCATGTCGTGGTCGAAGCGCGCGATCTCGCCGGCGGCGAGATCGAGGTAGTGCACGCCGAGCTCTCGAGCCTTTCTCAAGATGTCGTCGTCGACGTCGGTGATGTTGCGAACGCACTGGATGCGGTGACCGAGGTCCCGCAGGCGCCGTTGCACCACGTCGTATGCCACGTACACCTCGGCATGCCCGAGATGGGCGGCGTCGTACGGCGTGATGCCGCACGTGTACATCGTCACTATCGGCCCCGGCTGGAAGGGGACGACCTCTCCCCTCGCGGTGCAATAGATGCGCATCGCCATATCAGCCGCCGTGGAGGCCAGTCAGGCGGATGCTCGAGTGGGCGCGGTGCTTGATGTTGATCCCGATGAGCACGGCGGTGAAGGCCTCGATGGCAGCGGCCGCCGACAGCGAGCCGGCGTCGACGCCCCGTAGGCCGGGTATCGCGTCCACGAGTTCGATGGTGGCAGCGGTCGCGCGTTCATGGTCCGAGCAGACGAGCACGTCCGCATCGAGGGCCTCGTCAAGATTCGCCAGACCGCTGGCGGGGACATGATGGAAAGCTCCCGCCACGAACGCTGCCGGCGCTGCTTGCTGGACGGCGACGGTGACCGACCCCCGGGGCGGGACGAGAGCTTGCAGCTCGTCTCCCACCTTCATGAGTGCGTTAGCCATCGAGATCACCACCTTCCCTGCGAGCCGGTCCGCAAGGGCGCCGACAGTCGGTGCGGCACCGTCCCAGGGCGTCGCCACCACGACGAGCTTCGCCTCGCATGCTTGCTCATTCCCGACGCCGGCGAGGGTGAGCGAGCGGCCCGGCCACTTCTCGCCGAGTGCCGCGACGATCTCCGCGGCTCTCTCCGGCCGCCTCGAACCGATCCGCACGTCGATTCCCAACGAAGCCAACCGGGTGGCGAGCGCCTTGCCGGCAGGGCCCGTGCCCCCGAGGATCCCGATCATGGCCATCACCCTTTCATAAAGCGCCCGCTGAGACATACCTGCCTCCCGGCCGCAGCAGACACCGCGCCGGCCTCGAAGGCGGCCGACCCACGGCCCCGGAACCTACCGTGGCGGGATTGCAGGCGAAGCCTCGAGTGTTGTTGCAGGCATGCGTATCGACGTGTGGTCCGACGTGGTCTGTCCGTGGTGCTACCTCGGCAAGCGCCGACTGGAGATCGCTCTGTCGGGTCACCCCCGACGCGACGAGGTCGAGCTCTACTGGCACAGCTACGAGCTCGACCCGACCGCCCCCTCGTCTGACGACCGGCCCATGACGGAGCTGATCGTCAAGAAGTACGGGATCTCCGGCGAACAGGCCCTGGCCGGTCAGGCGAACCTCACGAACCTCGCAGCCGAGGTGGGTCTCGACTACCACCTCGACATGACGAAGCGGGCGAACACGTTCGACGCGCATCGACTGCTCCATCTCGCCCGCGAGCTCAGCCGCCAGGACGACCTCGAGGAGGCGCTGTTCTCTGCGTACTTCTGCGAGGGAAGAGCGATCGGCGAGAAGAGCGAGCTGTCGGAGATCGCCGTCGGCGCGGGGCTCGACCGCGAGCGGGTGGAGGCGGTGCTCGATTCGGACGCTTACGCCACACACGTCCGTCACGACGAGCAGGCAGGCGTCGAGCTCGGTGTTACCGGCGTCCCGTTCTTCGTGTTCGGAGGACGCTACGGCGTCGCCGGTGCCCAGGACCCCGAGGTGCTCCGCAAGGTGATCGACCGCGTCTTCGCAGAGGCCGCGGCCGAACCCCGCTCCTAGTCAGGCGGGCCGAGCAGGTCGTGCAACAGCGCCGCCCCGCTCGGGGTCACACCGGTGATCAACAGTCTCCCCGAGCCGGAGGCGCCCGTCTTGGTCACCTCGCCGACTATCTCGCCACGCACGATCGCCACCGCCCCGTGGTCCAGCACCAGGCGCTGCCTTAGCTCGACGCTGGCCGACTCGAGGCCATCCGTCCGCGAAGCCTCGAGCGAGTAAGACTGCACATCGGCCCGGGAGACCGATCCGAGTGACGCGCCGACGCCGACGCATCGCCGCGTGCCAGCCTCAGGTAGGACATGAGCTCTCGACCCGCACGCTGCCGACCCTGTCCGGGGCGCAGCGGCGAGGACGATGCGGGCTTCGGCGGCGGGGCCGCTCAGCGCCTCCTTCAAAGATCCGGTTGCCGCCCCGCGACCGGCGCTCGGTGCCGTGCGCGTGGGAGCGCTGCTACTGCTCGAGCCTCTGTCGAATGCGAGCGCGAACATCCCGCCGAGGAGGACACCGACGAGAGCCACGGCGGCAGCGGCCACCGTGGCGCTCCGCACCTGCCGCCGTTCCCTCGAGAGAGCCGCCGAGCGCGCGCCTGCGGCGTCGTACGCGGCGAGCGCGGCCCCGAGCGCGACCTCCCGGCGCCCGTCGGGCACAGCCGCTTTGCCGTCGTCGGGCGGCGGCGCCAGCTCCCCCAACACAGACGCGAGGGTGCTCAGGCGCCGAGCGAGCGCTGAGCACTCAGCACACGACTTGAGATGTGCCCGGACCTGGGCGGCCTGTGACTCCTCTAGCTGGCCGTCGACGAAGGCCGACAGCGTCCCAGCTGTCCCATGTCCACCTGGCAACTCGGCGTTGAAGAGGTCGTTGCTCATGTCTCCTCACGTTCGACGCCTGTCGATTCCGGCCGGTTCCGTTCTCGGCCACCCGTAGCGAGATCGTCATCTTCGCCATCACCGAGGGCTTTCAGGAGTGCGCTGCGGCCCCTCGCGATCCTGGAGCGGATCGTACCGATCGGCACCCGCAGGACTGCTGCGATCTCGGCGTAGTCGAGATCCAGGTCGTGACGCAGGCGCAACGCGACGCGCTGGTCCTCGGGAAGGCGCTCCAACGCCTCGCGCAGGCTCACCGCATCGGAGACCTGAGCCTCGAAGCTCCCGGAACCCGCGCCTAATCCCCTCCGGCCCCCACGGCCGCCGCCACCCGCCTCCCGTTCACCGGCCCCCGACGGCCCTTCGTCGAACAACCCGACGATGGGCCGGCGCCGGCTGCGGCGGATCTCGTCGAGTGCCGCATTGGCAGCGATCCGATAGGACCAGGTCGAGTATCGGCTGCGGCCGTCGAAGTCCCGGATGTGCGAAGCGATGGAGATGACCGCCTCTTGAGTTGCGTCGAGTGCCGAGTCGTCGTCACGGAGCACGCGCCAACACACGGCGTGCAGTCGCTCGTAGTCGAGCGCGAGCAGGCGTTCGAGCGCCGATCGGTCACCGCGGCGTGCACCTGCGGCGAGCTTCTTGAGCTTCCCCGCCGGGCCCGCCGTCGTCACTGTCCATTCCCCGATGAGCGATTCAACAGCCTAGGGGCGAAGTGATGGAACTCTCCGGCCGGCGGCGGCGTCGAACCTTCGAGCCCTGTAGTAAGCGGGCGCGACCAGAGGGAGGAAAGCGATGCGACGTCAGCGTGCGAAGCTCTGCATCGGCCTTGTCATCGGGGGAGCACTCGCCCTGGCAGGTTGCTCGTCGGCCGCTTCTTCTTCCGCGCCGACGACGCTTGCCCGAGGAGAGGGCGCCCTCGCTCAGGGTCTCGGGCAGAAGGCCGCACGGAGCAGCGCCAAAGGAGCACCCACGGCCGGAGCACCGGCGGCCTCGGCCACTGTCGGCGAGACCGCTGTGACGCTTGCTCCACTGATCGTCCGCACCGGAGACGTAACTCTCGGCGTGCGCAGGCCCAACGTCGTGAAGACGTTCGACCGCGTCGCATCGATCGCGCTGGCTCTCGGAGGCTTCGTACAGTCCTCCACGACAGGTGTGAGCCCGACCGTGACCCCCCCTCAGCCCCAACCAGTCGAGAGCAGCACCGCCAGCTCCTCGGCAATGGCCACGGGTGCCTCGCTCGTAGTGCGCGTACCCACCAATCAATTCGCGGCGCTCGGCAAGCAGGTGGCCGCGCTGGGTCACGTCCGGTCCGAGACCCTCACCGGCAAGGACGTCACTGGGCAAAGCATCAACCTCCAGGCACGGATCACCAACCTCGAGAGCGAGCAGGACGCCCTCAGAGCGCTCATGGCGCGGACGGGCAGCATCCCGGACATCCTCCAGGTACAGAACGAGCTCTTCAGTGTCGAAGGCCAGATCGAGCAGCTCACCGGGGACGAGAGCTCGCTCCTCGACAAGGCCACTTACGCCACCTTGTCGGTCGAGATCCAGCCGTTCCTCAGCCACTCCAAGCCGGTGTCGAAAGCGCGCCCGGACGCGGTGACGCGCGCTTTCAATCTCGCTGGCCACAACCTGGTCGTCGGGCTGCGGGGACTCGCGCTCGCGATCGGCTGGGCGTTCCCGATCCTGCTGCTCGCGTCTCTCGCCGGCGCGGTCTTGTGGCTCAGGCGACGGCTCGTGCGGCGCCGTGCCCCCACGACGACTCCAACCCCGGCGAACTGACTCAGCGCTTCGGCAGCCGGCGGATCTCCCTCGTGAAACGCCGCATCTCTGCCGCCCTCGCCGCCCGCACTCTCGGGTCCTCGCGCGCCTCGAAACGTGCCTGTTCGCGCTGGAGTCGCCGATAGCTGACGAGCCGCCCAGCTTCGAGCTCGCCCGCAGCGATCGCGCCTTGAACCGCACATCCCGGCTCGGTCTCGTGCGCGCAGTCGCCGAACCGGCAGCCAGGCGCGAGCGACTCCACGTCGCTGAACGCGTCGCTGATGGCCTCTACCGAATCGACGAGACCGATCGCGCGCAAGCCCGGCGTGTCGATCAAGAGGGCGCCGTTCGCCAAGATCACGAGCTCGCGGGTCACGGTCGTGTGGCGTCCCTTGTCGTCGTTGCGAACTTCGCCAACGGCGAGACCGCCTCGCCCGGTCGAGAGAGCGTTCGCAAGCGTCGACTTCCCGGCGCCGGACCTGCCGATGATGACGGCAGTCGTGCCCGGAGCGAGCTCTCTCGCCAACTCCTCTGTCCCGTCGCCGAAGAGCGGGCTCACCGCGTAGACCGTGACGCCGGGCGCGACTGTCATCGCGAGGCTGAGCGCGGCCTCCACGTCGTCGCACCGGTCGGGCTTGGTGAGCACGACGATCGGTACGGCGCCCGACTGCCACGCGACGACGAGGAGACGTTCCAGGCGCCGCGGTCGCCACCGCTCCCCGAGCGGCTCGGCAACGAGCACGAACTCGACGTTGGCGGCGAGCACCTGCGCTCCCTTGCCGGGGTCGGCGGACGCGCGGACGACGGCTGTTCGGCGATCCAGCACCTCCGCGATCTCGCCCTCCCGCACGACGACCCAGTCTCCGGTCGTCGGTTGCGACGAGCCCGAGCTTAGTAGATGGCGGGCCAGGGGCACGTGGACTTCTCCACGCTCGAGCGCGACTGCGCATGCCCGCCGGTCTGCTCGCACGATGCGCCCGGGCTCGTCGCCCGGCATGGCTCGAGAATCGAAGAGCTTCTCGGAAGGATTCGTCCCAGCCCCAAGCGGTCAAGGGACGACGATCAGGGTCGATACGACCGACCATTGCTGTCACTGCGGGTTCTCCTCATCTAGGGAGCGCCCGGCGGACTGGTGCGAGCTGGCTCAAAGAGTCGGCTCAGGCAACCGGCAGGTGACCACCGAGCGCAGGGTCGTGACCGGTCGAGACTTCGTGGTTCACAGTCATCCCGGATCGACCTCCTCTCGCTCGGCATGCAGACCCAGATGCGGGTCCCGTGCCTTCAAGCATACGCCTCAGCGGTGCCGGTCGCGCGGAGAGGTGGCCGGCACCTCGAGCACGCGTTCAGCGCGTGTTCACCACCTGGAAGGCCTCTGCCAGCCGGCCGGCGCCCAACCCGAAGTGTTGCGCCGTCGCCGACGTCCACTGCCGCACGAACGACGCCACACCGTCGGGGTCGCCGAGCTGGCTCACGTGTGACCGCAACGCGGCGATCTTGCGATCGAAGGTGTCAGTGATGTCGACCGCTCGATCGGCCTGCGGCGAGGCCATGAGCCACACCTCGCCGACCTCGAACGGCGCGAGGCCCGCTTCGAGTAGCTCTGGGTGGGCGAACGGATTGCGCGCATCGGGATAGACGGCTCGCAGCGTTGCCTCACCGGCCGCAAGGTGGTCAGGGTGGCTCGCCCGGATCCGATCGAAGTTGCGCTCGGGGGACTGGGTGAGTATCCGCTCGGGTCTGGTCTGGCGGATGACGCGGCTGATGTCGCGCCGGACGTCGAGGGTCGGTTCGAGCTTGCCGTCCGGATACCCGAGAAACACGACCTCTTCCACGCCCACGACCCTCCCCGCCTCGCGCTGCTCGCGCTGGCGCGTCGAGACCAGGTCGGACAGTTCGACCGTAGGGTCGGCCGATCCGGCAGAGCCGTCGGTGACGATGCAGTAGGTCACCCGGCATCCGAGCGCGGTCCAGGTGGCGACCGTTCCGGCCGCACCGAAGTCGACGTCGTCAGGATGGGCTACCACTACGAGAGCGGACTCGGGAACGGGCTCGGGCGTGACCAGCAATTCGGTACTTGCCGCCGAGTCGAGCTGGACCACCACACCGCCGCTCTCAGCGAAGGCGCCCGATTCCTCGACTGCGTTTGCGTCTGTCATCAGGGCGACGGTACCGCTATCTGTACCTGTTCCGCACGCAAACCACTGCAGGCCGGTCGAGAGCGAGGGAGCACGGGGGCACGCCTGCCGGGGGCGGCGGCATTCACGCACGCCGCGACCCCAAGCGACGGTCCACGGCCCCTATGGTCTCGCCTAGTGAGGCTACGCGACCGAGGCGCTGACCTGATCAAGCGGCCAGCCGAGCGAGCGGTCGTCGCCGTCCTGCTCGTCGCCGCCGTCTGTCTTTCTGGTTGCGCGGCACCTCGGGCAGCGGAGAAGACGACCACTACGACGATCACCCCGCCGACGTCTGCCACCACTTCGTCGTCGACGTCGAGCACGTCGAGCACGACCACCACGTCCACGCTGCCTCCAACGACTACCACCACGACCACGATCAGGATCCCGCCGAGCCAATACCTCGAAGCTCGGCAGCACGGGAAAGGCCGTTCTCGCGCTCCAATATCGCCTCATCGCGCTCGGCTACTGGCTCGGACCCGCCAACGGCGTCTTCGGTGACAGCACGCAACAGGCGGTCTACGCGCTTCAAAAGGCGGCTGGCATCGGGAGGGACGGGGTCGTCGGCTCCCAAACCTACGGTGCGCTCCTCCGCAAGGTGAGGCCGGTCCCCCGCGCGGCAGCCGGCAGCTTGATAGAAGTTGACCTCGGGGACGACCTGCTCATGTTCGTCGACGACGGCAAGCTCAAGTGGACGCTCAACACCTCGACGGGGGGCGGCTACACCTATGTCTCCGAAGGCGTCACGGCTGTGGCTGACACGCCCGTCGGCGTGTTCCACACGTTCGCTGCTATCAACGGGCTGGACGTGGATCCACTCGGTGAGTTGTGGAGGCCGCGTTTCTTCACCGGCGGCTTCGCGATCCACGGCGACAGCTACGTGCCGCCCGAGCCGGTATCGCACGGCTGCGTACGCGTGAGCAACGAAGCCATCGACTGGATCTGGGCGGAGAACCTCGACCCGATCGGCGAGGAAGTCTGGGTCTTCTGAATAGGCCCGACGGCGCGTCTCCCGCAGGGGCATACTCGGGGACCATGCCGGAGATGACGACCATTCGTGCCACTACGAGAGTCCCGGCGAGCGTGCCCGACGTCTTCTCCCTCGTCTCAGAGCCCCAGCACGCTGTCACAGTCATCGAGGGACTGGAAAAGTTGTCGCCGATCGGACGGCAGGTCTCCGGCGTCGGCGCGCGCTTTGATGCCGTGCTCCGGCTCGGCCCGAAGACGGTGAGCGCACGCATAGAGATAGTGGAGCTCATCGAAGACAGGCGTGTGACGTGGGCCTCGACGGGAGGTGACAACCGTTCGATCACCTTCGAGCTGCGGGAGGTCGAGCGGGCGACGGCGGTACGCCTGACGATCTCGTATCGCGCGCGGAGGGCATGAGCGCGATCTTGCTCGCTCCGGTCGTGGAGGAGGTCGTGCGTGCCCGTGCCCGCGAGACTCTCGCCCGGCTACGCGAGCTGAGCGCGGCACAGGCACGCGGCTGACGCTGCCGACCAAGCGGCTGGCCGCACCGCTCCGGCCTCAGTCCCCGAACCTCTGGTCAGGCGGACTGCTCCTCCGGCGCCGGCTCGACCGACGCCTCCTCTTCTCCGGTCGGATAGAAGTACTGGTAGACGACCGCCGACAAGCCTCCGCCGACGAGGGGGGCGAGTATGAACAGCCACACCTGCTTGAGCGCGGTCCCGCCGACGAACAGAGCGGGGCCAATGCTGCGGGCCGGGTTCACCGAAGTCCCGTCGATCGGGATCCCGATGAGGTGCACGAGCGTAAGGGAGAGCCCGATGACCAAGCCCGCGACGAGCGCGTTGCTCGCACGCCGGGTCACCGCCAGGATCACGAAGACGAAGAGGAATGTCAGCACCACCTCGGTGATGAAGGCGCCTACTGCGTTCACTCCGATCATCGACGCGCTGCCCCAACCGTCGGTGCCGAGGCCCACGCCGGAGCTGTAGGTAGAGGTGAGGTGGAACACGCCGTACAGGCCGGCAGCTCCGACGATGCCGCCGATCACCTGGGCGATCCAGTACCCGATGGCATCGTTGAGCGTGATGCGACGCGCCACGAGGAAGCCGATCGTGACGGCAGGATTGACATGGCAACCGGAGATCGGCCCGATCGCGTAAACGAGCACAAGCAGCACGAGACCGAACGCCAGGGCCGTCGCGACGACGCCGGCGGACAGACTCCCTTCGGCCAGGTGGTAACCGAAGCTGAGCGTTGCCACCCCGACCGCGAAGAAGACCAGCAGAGCAGTCCCGAGAGCCTCGGCGACCAGCGGTCGGACCTTCATGCGAGCCTCCCTGCCAGATCTGATCGCACCCAGCTTCCAGTGTCGCAGAAAGGGCCAGACCAGAGCGTGATGCCGGACCTCGCGGCAACCGATCAGATCACGGTGCCTGGGCACCCGTCGCTCGTGACGACCGGACGCTCCTCGGCTGCCCAGGCCACGATGCCACCAGCGAGGTTGACCGCATCAAGCCCTGCCAGCACCAATGCCTCCGTCGCGACAGCGGAGCGGCCGCCGACGCGGCACATGACGACGATCCGGCGATCGGTCGGAAGCTCTCCGAGTCGTAGGGGTAACGAGCCCAGCGGGACGAAAGAGGCGCCGGGCACGTGACCGGCTTCCCACTCCTCGGGCTCGCGCACGTCGAGCAGCAGCGCGCCGGAGTCGATGCAGCTCTGCAGCATCGGCCGCGTCGACCTCGATCATGGAGACACCGTACCCGCACGCCGCCCTCGCAGACCCGACCAGATTGCCGTGGTCCCCCACCTGAATCTGGCTCAGTTGGACGCGAGAGTCGGGTCGGGTGACCCGGACAGTCGCTTCGCATCGAGCAACGAGCGGGCAGCCGAACGGGCGGCGAGCACGCAGACGACTGCACCCGCGACTGCGCCAAGCACGATGAGCAGCCAGGACGAGGAGTAAGGCGATTGGGCGCCTGAGTAGGCGATGGTCTTTCCTGCCTCACCGAGGATCTGACCGTGAGATCTCGGCTCGACCGGAAGTGGTGTCTGGTTCGTGATGGCGTAGCTCCAGGCGATGGTCGCAACAGCGGCGAGCACCGCACCTAGCGCGACCACGCGAGTCGCCACCACGCTGAATCGCAGGTCCCTGATGCTCAAGTCCACCCGGCGGAAGGCAATAGCCACTGCGAAAGGGCTCAGAACAAGAAACGCCACCGTGAGAATCGTCGTGGCCGCACCGAGACCTGAGTACAGCAGCGGGTGGTGGGGCGGCCTCAAGACACCCTCGGTGATGCTCGCTCCGGGAGCGAGGCGGACGAGCCGCAGCACTTGATAAGGGCCGAAGCTGCTGTGCACTTTCGAGCACACGAGAGCCGCCGGACCGAGGATCAGCGGGGTGGAGGCGAGTAGCCGCCAGCGAGGAGACCGGTGGCCGTCGGAGGACGCCGATGCCCCGGCCGCGTTGGAGGAGGCAAGCAAGAGGCTCAGGTAGCTGGCAAAGAGAAGGACGATAAGTGCGGCGGCGCCCCACCCGGCAGACCTCGACACGTCGATTGCCAGCCGCGCGAGATCGTTCGGTCGAGCGGGCGGCCCCGTCGCCGCAACGTCGAAGTTCCACGTGCCCTGCAATGCTTCGAGCGGGCGGAGCAGCGCCCAGGCAGCCACCATCGCCCAGGCAATCGAGGCGCGGGCGCGGTCCCGGTAGGCAGAGACAGTGCGGGGCATTCCGGTCGGGCGCAGTCGCGCTGAAACGGCGCCGGCGGCCAGGTTCGCAGTCGCTCGGCCAAGCGATCGCCCCTCCCCGCGCAAGTCCTGCATGAAGGCCTTCTGCTCGGCCTCGTAGCGCTCCCTCCACCATCGCGGGTACAACGCCATCGCCGCCCGGATGGCGAGCGGGGGCTGCCCGTCCGCTTGTGTTCCGTCGTCCCTCTCGCGAGAAGTGCTCACTTGGCACCCGCCAGCCGCGAGAGCCGCTCGCTCGCGGTCGAGGTGATGCGCTGCAGTTCCTCGAGTTGCTCGGTCAGCGCTGCGAGCCCCAGCCCCGTCAGCCGGTACGGGCGGCGGCGGTCGTCCGGCGCAAGGGCTTCGATGTACCCACGCTCTTCGAGCCGCGCCAAGCAACCGAAGACGGTGCCAGGCCCGAGAGTCACCCCGGCGAACCCCTCGACGTCCTTCATCAAGGCGTAGCCGTGCTTGGGTCCTCCCGCAAGTGAGGAGAGGACGAGTACGGCCGGGTCTGGTTTCTGGAGCATGCGCTGGCGTGGCACTCGTCTCATGATATATCAGCTAGTGATATATAGCAAGGTGCCGGAACGGCGGGACTTCTGGCCCTGTCGCTCCCGGTTATCCCGTCTTATTGTGCGTCCATGGACATCGGTGACATCGTCGCGATCGACGTCGACGGCCTGGATGCTCTGATTACGACCTTGGCCGATCTCGGCTACGACACGCGAGGCCCAGTGGTACGCGGCGGGGCGATTGTGCCCGGGCCGGTCTCCGGCGTTGCCGACCTGCCCGCCGGCTACCACGACCAGCAGGCGCCGGGACAGTACCGCCTCGAGCGCGGCGAGGACGGCGCCCTGTTCGGGTGGGCTGTCGGCCCGGGCTCCTGGAAGGCCGAGCTCTTCCCGCCGACCCAGGAGCTGTGGCGAGCCACCGTCGACGGAGACGAGGTGACCTTCACCGCTCCCGCTGCCCCGCCGGCGCCGATGGCCATCATCGGCGCCCGCCCCTGCGAGCTCGCCGCACTCAAGGTGCTCGATCGTGTGCTCAGGGAGTGCTCGGTCCCGGACCCGCGTTATGCGGCGCGACGCGACGGGGCTTTCGTTGTGGCCGCCGACTGCGGTGCACCGGCCGCAACGTGCTTCTGCACCTCCATGGGGACGGGCCCGGGGGCCGAGGAGGGTTTTGATCTGGCCCTGAGCGAGATCGAAGACGGCGACCGGCACCGTTACGTCGTCCGGGTGGGCAGCAAGCGCGGGGCCGAGGTCCTGTCTGGCATCGCGGCCACCCGTGCGACCGCGGCCGAGATAGAAGCCAGAGGCCAGATGGTGGCCTCGGCTGCAGCTGCGATCGGGCGCCGGCTCGAGACCGAGGGCCTTCCGGCGCTCCTGCTCCGCAACCTCGCGCACCCACGGTGGGCCAACGTGGCCGAGCGCTGCCTCTCATGTGGGAACTGCACCCTTGTCTGCCCGACGTGTTTCTGCAGTGACGTCCACGACACGAGCGACCTGTCCGGCGAGATCCGTCGCGAGAGGAAGTGGGCGTCCTGCTTCGATCTCGACCACTCGTACCTCCACGGAGGGCCGGTGCGCCCCTCGACGTCGTCCCGGTACCGCCAGTGGATGACCCACAAGCTCGCGACATGGTGGGACCAGTTCGATACGTCGGGCTGCGTCGGGTGCGGCCGCTGCATCGCGTGGTGCCCGGTGGGCATCGACCTGACCGAGGAAGCGGCAGCCATCCGGGCCAGCGACGGCGCGCTGCGCGTGAGAAAGACCCCCGAAAGGCAGGCTTCGTGAAAACCACAGTGGCCGAGCTCGTGTCGACCCATCCGCTACTCGCCGGCCTGCCCGGTGACGCGGTCGAGCAGGTGGCAGGATGCGCCCTCAACAAGGCCTTCCGCCCAGGTGAGCTCCTGCTGACCGAGGGCGAGCCTGCGGACACCTTGTTCCTCCTGCGTCGTGGGCGAGTGGCAATCGAGGTCTACTCGCCAGGTCGCGGACGTATCGTCATCGAGACCGTCGGGCCGGGCGGAGTCGTCGGATGGAGCTGGCTCTTCCCGCCCTACCGCTGGCACTTCGACGTGAGGGCGATCGACGCCGTGGGGGTCATCGCCGTCGATGCCGCATGCCTCCGGGCAAAGGCCGAGGCCGACCATGCTCTCGGCCACCAGTTGGTGACGAGGGTGGCCGAGGTCCTCCTCGACCGTCTCCAGGCGACCCGGGTTCGCCTCCTTGACCTCTACGGAGCAGACGGTGCCCGCTGAGCTCGCGCTAGGCAGCGGGACCCAGTTGAGCGCAGGCCGGCCGACAAGCGCGGTGACACCGGTCCCCTATCGGGTCGCCAGCCGGCGCGCCGAAACGGGCGACGTGACGACCATCTCGCTCGCCCCGGTGGCCGGCGAGCGGATGGCAATCCGCAACGGGCAGTTCAACATGCTCACCGCGTTCGGGGTTGGCGAGGCAGCCATCTCGGTGAGCGGCGTCGGGCGCGATGACAACCTTCTCCGACACACCGTGCGCGACGTCGGAGCGGTGAGCCACGCCCTGTGCAGGGCCCACATCGGTGACGTCGTAGGGGTCCGCGGGCCGTTCGGGACGGACTGGGGGGTGGACGACGGTGTCACGGGCGTAGACAGCGACGTCGTGGTCGTTGCGGGCGGGATCGGGCTCGCTCCGCTGCGCACGGCGGTCGACGAGCTCGTGCACCGCGAAAACAGCGGCGGCGGGCGCGTGTTCGTGATCGTCGGCGCCCGCGAACCTCGACAGATCATCTTTGGAGACGACCTCGAGGAGTGGGCCAAGTCGGGAGCGCGGGTCAGCGTCACCGTCGACGTCTCGTCACCGGGGTGGAGGGGCCATGTCGGGCTCGTGACAGCGCGACTGAACGAGGTCTTCTTCGACCCCGCCGGGGCGACCGCCTTGGTGTGCGGGCCCGAGATCATGATGCGGTTCACGGCAAGGGCGCTCGTCGACCGAGGCGTCGATCCCGCCCGCATCCGTGTATCCCTCGAGCGCAACATGCAATGCGCGGTGGCCTGGTGCGGCCACTGCCAGCTCGGCCCCTTCCTGCTGTGCCGGGACGGGCCGATAGTGCCCTATGCCGGAGTCGTGTCTCATCTGATGGGAGAGCGTGAGCGATGAGCACGAGCACAGACGGTTCCACCGCCGATGACCGGCTCGCCGACAGGAGTGCCGGCCACGACGACCGGCCATCGCTCGCTGTCTTCAAGTTCGCGTCGTGCGATGGCTGCCAGCTGAGCCTGCTCGACTGCGAGGACGAGCTCCTTGCGCTCGCTGGCGCTGTCCGCATCGCCCACTTCACCGAGATGTCCCGGGCCACCACCAGAGGCCCCTACGACGTGTCGCTCGTCGAGGGCTCGATAACGACCGCGGCCGACCTGCGGCGGATCGAGGACATCCGGGCCAACTCGCACCAACTGATCACGATCGGTGCATGCGCCACCGCCGGTGGAATCCAGGGACTGCGCAACTTCGCCGCTTCGGGTGAGTACGCCGGGATCGTTTACGCCCACCCCGAGTACATCTCCTCGCTCGACACCTCCACCCCGATCTCGTCTCACGTGGTTGTGGACTACGAGCTCCACGGTTGCCCGATCGACCGCCACCAGCTGTTGGAGGTCCTCATCGCCTCGCTCGCCGGCCGGAGGCCGGTCGTCCCCGGCTACTCGGTCTGCCAGGAGTGCAAAGGTCGGGGAACGGTGTGCCTGCTCGTCGCCGAAGGAGCCCCCTGCATGGGGCCGGTCACCCGCTCGGGGTGCGGCGGGTTGTGCCCATCCGTCGGCCGCGCGTGCTTCGGCTGTTACGGCCCGACCGACACTGCCAACACGGCCTCACTTGCCGCCCAATTCCTGAGAAACGGCCTCTCTCCGCCCGAGGTAGCCCGCCTCTTTCGCACCTTCAACGCCAACGCACCCTCGTTCCGCGAGGAGTCGATCGCCCAGGGTGCCCCCGTTCCGATCGCCTTTGCTCTCAAGGCGGGCGCGTCGGCTGGTGGTGAGCCCCGATGAGCCACGGTTCGCGTTCGACACGCACTATCGGAGTCGAGGGCCTTGCCCGCGTCGAAGGCGAGGGCTCGCTGCGGGTGGTCGTCGACGACGGTCGGGTGACCGACGTCGCTCTCGAGATCTTCGAACCGCCTCGCTATTTCGAGGCAATGCTCGTGGGCCGTCACTTCAGCGAGGCTCCCGACCTGACAGCGCGGATCTGCGGGATCTGCCCGGTGGCGTACCAGATGAGCGCGTGCGCAGCGATGGAGGAGGCATGCGGGGTAACCGTCGGCGAGCGGATCTCTTCGCTCAGGCGGCTGCTCTACTGCGGGGAGTGGATCCAGAGCCATGCCCTCCACGTCTACCTTCTGCACGCGCCGGACTTCCTCGGCTGCCAGGACGCTGTGCAGCTCGCCGAGCGAGACCCTGCCGCCGTGCAGCGCGGGCTCGATCTCAAGCGGACGGGGAACCTCGTCATGGAGACGGTCGGTGGCCGAGCGATCCACCCGGTCAACGTCCGGGTCGGCGGCTTCTACAGCGCTCCCGATCGAGAGGCTGTTGCGGCGTTGGCCGACCCGCTCCGCAGGGCCCGCGACGGCGCTCTGGCGACAGTCGAATGGGTCGCGGGGTTCGACTTTCCTGACGTCTCGGGTGAATACCGCTTCGTGGCGCTACACGACGAGGGTCGCTACGCAATCGAGCGCGGCCGGCCGGCGTCGTCCGATGGCCTTGACCTGAGCCCTGGCGAGTTCGCCGACCTGGTGGTAGAAGAGCACGTCGCCCGCTCGACCGCCCTCCACGCGCGCCTCGGTGGGCGCGACGAGTACCTCACCGGGCCGCTCGCCCGGTACGCGCTCAACTCGGGCACGCTCCCGCTGCTAGCGACCCAGGCGGCATCAAGCGCCGGTTTGGGCGAGATCTGCACGAACCCGTTCCGCAGCATCGTCGTGCGAGCAGTGGAGCTGGTGTTCGCCTGTGACGAGGCGCTGTCGCTCGTCGAGGCGTACGAACCGCCCGATCCTCCTGCCGCTGAGGTCACCCCGCGGGCCGGCTCGGGCGCGGGCGCGACAGAAGCACCGAGGGGCATGCTGCTCCAGCGCTATGAGCTCGACGGCGAGGGCATGATCCGCACGGCGCGCATCGTCCCGCCCACCTCCCAGAATCAGCTGACCATCGAGGCCGATCTGCGCCGCGTGGTCGAGGAGTCGCTCGATCTCGGAAACGACGAACTCCAGTGGCGCTGCGAGCAGGCCGTGCGCAACCACGACCCCTGCATCTCCTGTGCCGCCCACTTCCTCGACATCTCGGTGGTCTCTTCATGACCAGCCGAATCGTCGTGGCCGGGATCGGGAACGAGTACCGCCGTGACGACGGTGTTGGCCCGTTGGTGGCGGCTCGAGCCGTCGAGGAGATCGGCACTGCCCGCAACGTCGGCCCGCTGGTCGACCCGCTCGATCTCCTCGGGCACTGGGATGGCGCCGACCTCGCCGTCGTGATCGACGCCGTGCACTCAGGGACAGCGCCGGGAAACATCTGCGTGGTCGACCTGGAGCCGGCCGGCGCCGAGCGGGACGCTTCCGACCGCAGAGCCGGAGCGACCAGCACGCACGGGATCGGGCTGCCCGGGGTATGGCGTCTCGCCCGCGCGATCGACCGAGCGCCTTCGCGAGTGGTCATCGTGGGTATCGAGGGAGAGGACTTCGGGAGCGGGAGCGGCCTCAGTCCGGCGGTAGAGCGAGCGGTCCCACGGGCCGTCCACCAGGTGGTCGATCTGATCAGGGAGGTCAGGGTATGTGTATGAGCAGGCTCCACCAGGTGCTCGGCCCCGCCGGGCCTGGAGCCGTCGAGGTCGCGGACCTCGACGGGGCTGTTCACCGCGTGTCGTTGCTCGCCCTCGACGGCCCTGCACCCTTGCCAGGGCAATGGCTGACCGTCCACAGCGGGTACGCCATAGATCGAGTCGACTCCGCTGAAGCCGAGGCCGTTGCCGCCGAGTTGCGGCTGGCAGCGCCAAGCGCGTCAGCCGGGGCGACCGAGCGGGAGGTGCCGGCGTGATGCGCCGGAGCAACGGTGGCCTGCCCGGCGTAGCGGTCGCCGGGATGACCGCCGTCATAAGCGGGCTCTCGGTGTTCGTGAACAGCTACGGCGTGCATGCCGTAGCCTCGCCCTCCGTCTACACCACTGCCAAGAACCTTGTGGCCACGTTGGTGCTAGCCACGTGCGCCCTGGTCGCCTGGCGCGTCCGAACTCGACAGCCGTCCTCACCGGGGTCGAGATTCGTCGCCGTGACCGAAGGGGCACGCCCGGCCGGAGCGACACGCCAAGGCGGGCGCACATGGGGCGTCGCCCGCCTAGCCGGACTGGCTTATGTCGGTGTGGTCGGCGGCGGGATCGCGTTCGTCCTCTTCTTCAACGGTCTGGCGCAAACGAGCGCCACACCTGCGGCCTTCTGGCGAGACACACTCGTCATCTGGGTCGCGGTGATGGCCCTGCCGTTCCTCCGAGAGCGAGTCACCTGGTGGAACATCGCCGCCATCGGCCTCCTGATCGTCGGTCAGGTCTCGATCGCGGGTGGTGTCGGAAGCCTGGTCGCAGACCGCGGCGAGCTGCTCGTCCTCGCAGCGACGGTGCTGTGGGCGGTCGAGGTCGTCGTCGCCAAGCTGTTGTTGCGTGACATCGCCCCTGCGGCCATCGCACTGGTGCGCATGGGGGTCGGGGCCCTCGCCCTCATCGCCTACCTTGCCTCCACCGGAGCGCTTCACTCCCTCGTCGCCCTCGATGCCCGCCAGATCGGTTGGGCTCTCCTGACAGGTCTCCTTCTCGGCGCTTACGTCGGCACGTGGATGACCGCACTGGCAAGAGCCCGTGCGCTCGACGTGACGTCCATCCTCGTCGCGAGCGCGCTGCTGACAGCGCTGCTACAGGCCGCGGCGGGGACCGCTTCGCTGGCACCGCAAGCCCTCGGCCTAGTCCTCATCGTGGTCGGTGCCGGCGTTGTGATCCGAATGAGCCTCCGTCATCCGCCGGCACGCCAAGGCGAGGTCGCCAGCAGATGAGCGGTGGACGCCTCACCGGCGGTAGAGGGGATGTTGCCACCGACAGACCTGCGCGCGACCGGAGGCCTCGAGCGCCCCTCACTCCCGGACCGGTCCTCTTCGCCCGCTACGCGTATCCCCCGAACTCGCTCGGCTACTGCGGCCCGTCGGACCCGTCCGCCCTCCTCCAAGCGGCTTCGGACGGCACGGACCTCGTCGAGCTCGGACATCTGGCGGCCCGCTTCGAAGGAGCGTGGCCGTATCTACAGCTGATCGCCGCTTGCAACGGCATCGCCAACCCCCTCGACAGGCGCGTCGTCGAGGCCTACTGGGTCGGCAACGAGCTCGTCGACCGAGTACCCCCGTCGGCTCTGATCAGGTCCCTCGGCGAACGGTTCGCGGCGCGAGCTGGCCGCCGTCTCGACCCGCTCGTGTCGGCGGTGCCGGCGGGTGGCGTCCCCCAGCACGGTTTCCACGTCTTTGCCGTCTATCCCTGGCTCGGCCTGCTGCGCGCCGGCATGGAAGGCCCGCCCCTCGAGGTCCTCGACCGATGCCGTATCCGTTGGGGTCGCATCGAGGCGGTGACCGGTGACGTCGCCTCGGTCCGCAGCCGCGCACTGTCGTTCGACGGCTCGAAGCTCGTCCTCGGCCAAGAACGCGTCGAGGCGGTGCGGTGCAGCGTCGAGGGGGTTGGCCTGGCCGTCGACATGCGACCCGGCGACACCGTGTCGCTCCACTGGGATTGGGTGTGCGACCGGCTCTCCCCGAGTGCGCTCTCCTGGCTCGAGAGCTGTACACGCCGCAACCTGGCCGCTGTCAATTCCCTCGAGATGCCAGGTCCTGCGGTGGTGTGTGACGCCTGAGCCTGTTCGTCCGAGTCACGGATCGGCGAAGCGACTAGGTATACCAGTTGACGGCCGCGCCGCCATCGGCGAGGGACAGCTCCGTGAGCGTGCTGTCACCTGGGCTGACAACCCAGACAAAGTCGTTGTAGACGACGAGGCCCGTAGGGTTGACGAAGTCGGGATCGGGGACGTTGGTATTGCACTCGTACCAGTTGCCGTCAGTCGTGACGGAGTCGATCTGCGTCACCATCGGGCTGGAGCCGGGCGGGGTGACCACGTACACCTCGCGATCATGGGCGACGACGACAGTCGGGTGCCAGAACCCGTAGTTGGCATTGTTGCTGGAGTTCGTAATCACCTGGACGAGTTTCCCGGCCGTCGTGATCTCGGTGACCTGACTCAATGCGCTGTCCGAGATCCAAAGGTGGGTTCCGTCGAAGGCCACTCCGGCCGGGCTCTCCAAGCCGTCACTCGCCGCATTCACGTACCGGAGGAACACGCCAGTGCTCGCTTGGAATTCCGTCGCCGCGCCCGCGAGCGCGTCAGTGGTGGAGCCGCCGGTGTCGTTGGTGACCCATATGTTGAGCCCGGCCAGCGCAATGGCATCGGGGTCGTCGAAGCCGTAACGGCTGTCGCTCTCATTGGACAGCACCTGCACGAGCGATCCCGTCGAATCGCTGAACTCGGTGACACTGTTGCCGGCGCTGTTGACCACCCAGACGTCGCCGCCGTGCACCAATATCGCGCTCGGTCCGTCGAAGCCGTAGCTCGCCCCTTGAACGATCTGTACCAAGGAGCCGTTAGTCGCGCTCAGTTCGGTCACCGATCCGGCCTGATTCACGACGAACACATCCGTACCGTCGCCCGCGACGGCATCCGGACCGTTGAACCCGTACGAAGCGCCGGAGATCGTCCGGAGCACTTTGCCCGCCGTGGTCATCTCGGTCACCGAGTCGTTCCCGGCGTTGACGATCCAGAGGTGTCCACCAACGACCGCGATCGCTACCGGCTCATCGAGGCCGATCGAGGTCACGGCCGGTTGCGACCGGCCGCTCGGCCGCACGGTCGCGCCCGCCGCGCTCGCTGCTCCGATCGACGCCGTCACGCACATGATCGCCGCAACTGCCGCCCCTGCTGCCTGGCGGCGGTGAACGGAGAGTAACCATCGCGCCATTTCGTCACCTTTTCCTCGCGAACGCTGAAGGGCCCGACTCACAAGCTTGAAGCCTCCCGCCACTTCGACACTCTACGCTGCTACGTCTCGAGCCGGTAGACCCTCGTCGCCGTGCCGAAGAACATGGCGTCGCGGTCGTGGCTGGAGAACGGTGCTGCGATCTTCTTGAGGGCGTTCCAGAGCACACGGTACGAAAGCGACATCCGGTCGACTGGGAAGTTCGACTCGAACATGCAGCGCTCCGGCCCGAAGCACTCGATCGCATGCAGGTAATACCGCTGCTGCTCGGCCACGAACTCGTCGGACGTCGGAGGCCTCTCGGCCTGGTGCCAACCGAATCCGTTGTCCGGCATCGCTAGCCCGCCCAACTTGGCGACGACGTTCTCGCACCTCGCGATCTCGACGATGTCTGCCCGCCAGGCCTCGAAGATCTCCTCCCGACGGTCGGCGTAGACCCCGACGCCAAGTGGCGTTCCGAAGTGGTCGAGAACCATGAGCGTGTCGGGAACCGCCCGCGCGAGTGCGGCGAAGTCGCGATTCTGATGGTGGTAGTGCCATGTGTCGTAGGTGAGAGATCGCTCGCCTAGACGAACCATGCCGGCTCGAAAGGCCGGATCGGCGTAAAGACCCTCAGGTGCCCGGCCTCGAATGGTGAGCGCCTCGGGGTGCGGGTCACGGGCGCCGGAATGACGGATGCCCCGGAACAACCCCCGACCGAGAGCCTCGTGCGCGTCGAGCACCTCGTCGAGGTTCTCTGAGTCGGCGAGGTCGGCGTACGCGACGATCCCGCCGATCAACCGATTCGGGTCAGCCAGGGCCTCGCCTGCTACGAACTCCGTCTCACCTGCCGGCGCCAGGTATGCCGGACCGCTGGTGCGATATGCGGCCCGGCATTCGACGAAGACCGTGCGGTCGATCGCATGGCCACTGCCCGTATCCGACGAGAGCTCAGCTAGACCGTACGGCATCGCCCCACCAGCTGGCCACAGGTGATGATGCGAATCGACAATGCGCTGGGCCGGGTCGAGGACGTCCTCGGCGACCTGGTCGAGCCACTCCTGCGTCCTCGGTTCCGGCATGATCATCGGCTCCTTCGCGCGTTCGAAGGCAGAACGAGCTTTCACGACCGCCGCGATCGCCGCAAGGCTACTCACCGATCCTCGGCCTGCCCTCCTCGCCTCTCGAAGAGTCTGGTCCAAGTGACTTTCGCCTCTTGTATCGCGGCGGCACACGCCTGCACCCTGTTGGAAGAGTGTCGAAGGTGCGCTGATCCGAGGTCAGATGACCCCGGTGAGAGAGGTGATTGCGATGCGCGAGACTTCTGGCCCCCCGATGGATCCGCTTCCCCCGGACACCAATCTGCTCGAACCGGTGATCCAGCATGCCAAGAAGGAACCGGACAAGGTGATGGCCGCGTACCGGGACGGCGACCACTTCGTCGATGTGACCGCAGGGCAGTTCTACGAGCGCTGCCGGGCCATCGCCAAGGGCATTGTCGCGAGTGGGATCGAGCCCGGCGACCGAATTGCGCTCATGGCCCGGACGAGGCTCGAGTGGCTGCTGGTCGACTACGCCATCCTCGCGAGCGGGGCTGTCACGGTACCGATCTATGAGACGTCGTCGGCTGAGCAGATGCAGTGGATCGTCGAGGACGCCGACGTCCGGATGCTCGTGGTCGAGACGCCCACGATGCGGGAGTTGTGGGAGAGGACCGCGACCCTCGTGGGCGCGAGTCCCGAGATCCTCGTCATAGACGACGGGGCGTTGGACGAATTTGCCCGCCGCGGTGTCGCAGTGTCCGACTTCACCCTCGACGAGCGCATCCACGCCATCGGGGCCGCCAACGTCGCCACGATCATCTACACCTCGGGTACGACCGGCCGGCCGAAGGGCTGCGTCCTCACCCACGGGAACCTCCGCGCCAACGTGTGGCAGACCATCGACGCGATCGGGTCGATGCTCGAGACCGACGAGGTCAGCCTGGTGTTCCTGCCGCTTGCCCACGTGCTCGCCAAGATCATCACCCTCGTCGGCGTCGAGTGGGGAACCAAGGGTGCCTTCGCCAGCGACATGAGCGCCCTCCTCGAAGAGTTCGCCATGGTGCAGCCCACGATGATCGCGGCCGTGCCCCGCATCTTCGAGAAGGTGTACAACGGCGCCAAGCAGAAGGCGGATGCCGAGGGCCACGGGGCGGTCTTCGACAAGGCCGCCGATGTCGCCGTGCATTGGTCGCAGCACCAAGGAGACCATGTGCCTCACCCGCTCACCTCGGCGGAGCACGCGCTGTTCGATCAGCTCGTCTACAAGAAGGTCGAGGCAGCGTTCGGTGGCAGGATGCGGTTCGCCTTCAGTGGCGGAGGCCCGCTGGGCGAGCGGCTAACCCACTTCTTCAACGGGGTGGGCGTCAAGGTGTTCGAGGGTTATGGGCTCACCGAGACCAGTCCGACCCTGACGGTCAACCGTCTCGGGGCATGGAAGCCGGGAACCGTGGGTCAGGCGCTCATGGGCACGAGCATCCGCATCGCCGCTGACGGCGAGATCCTTGCCAAGGGACCCCAGATCTTCCAGGGATACTGGCACAACGAGCAAGCCACGTCGGACACCTTCGATGAGGAGGGCTGGTACAGGACCGGCGACATCGGTGACCTCGACGAGGACGGCTACCTGCGCATCACCGGACGGAAGAAGGAGCTGATAGTGACCGCCGCCGGGAAGAACGTGGCCCCAGCGCCTCTCGAGGACCGGATCCGCGCGCATCCCCTGATCAGTCAGGCGGTGGTGGTCGGCGATGCCCGACCGTTCGTCGCAGCGCTCATCACCATCGACGAGGAAGCTTTCGAGACCTGGGCGACCCAGGCTGCGCTCGATGGGACCGCGATCTCCCAAGCCTGGGATCACCCGGCGTTGTTGTCGGAGGTTCAGGCAGCGATCGACGAGGCCAACAAATCCGTCTCGAGGGCAGAGTCGATCCGCAAGTTCGCCGTCCTGCCCCACGACCTGACGGTCGTGAACGGCGAGCTGACGCCGACACTCAAGGTGAGGCGCGCGGTCGTGGAGAAGGCCTACGGCCCCGTCATCGATGACCTCTACAGCAACTGAGCAGACGCCAGCACCCGTTTCGACAGTGCGGAGGGCATGATGTTCGAGTCACTCCCGACCTCTGATCCTTCCTCGACTGGCTCGATCCACGAGCTGGCCGACCACACCCGCGTGCTCGTGCGGCCGCTCTTGCACAGCGACCGCCAGGAGCTGGCGCTCGGCTACGAGCACCTCTCAGCCGAGGCCCGGCGCCTCCGGTTTTTCACGCCACGTTCACGGCTCTCGGACGCCGATCTTGAGTACCTCACCAACCTCGACTATCACGATCACTTCGCCTGGGCCGCGTTCTCGATCGACGAGCCCGGCGAGCCGGGTATCGGCGTCGCCCGCTACATCCGGGACCCCACCGATCCCACCCACGCCGAGGTGGCCGTTACGGTGCTCGACGATTACCAGCATCGGGGTCTCGGCACCCTCCTCCTCAAGATGCTTGCCGATCACGCCCGTAGCAACGGGATCACCACCTTCGTCGGCCACATCCTCTGGGACAACAGGGAGATCCTCGAGACCCTGGCCGAAGCCGGTGCCAACGTCGAACCAGAGGAGCCAGGAGTCGCACGGGTATCAATAGAGATCCCCCCAGCCGAGAGCCCGACGCTTCTCGGCCTCGTCCGGGCCGCCCTGCGGGCTTTCGGGCGAGCGACCCGCGAGGTCCTCGAGCCAAGGCCCGAGCGGGCCGAGACCGACGAAGCCGAAGTCGAGTAGCCGCTCACCGCGGGCGGGTTGCTCGGGATCAGCCGCGCTCGAGACCAGCAGGGCTGCCGCGGCGAACGTCTCGTCACCGTGCGATCTGGACGAGGTATCGACCGATCGGTATTCTCCTCGGCGGGGGACGTCGACTGGGGACGACACCGATGAGAAGGGCGAACGGGTGAGCCGCGGCACGACGAGCGGGATCAGCGGGTGGTTGTTGAGTCGATGGCGGTGTGAGCGGTTCGCGGACGAGCCCCTGCCCGGAACTCGAACAGGTGGAACTCGTCTCATGATGAGGACCGTGGCGGTGCTCGTGATCGGGACGCTGGGACTGGCGCTTACAGCGACACCGGCGGCCAACGCCGCCGCGAGGATCAGCACCGGAAAGCTGGGCGTCCTCACGAGTGGCGATGATGACTGGCCGATGTTTCAGGGCAATCTTTCTCACACCGGAGTGTCGCCGGACACCTCGGTCGGTGCGTCGACGGCTACAAGCCTGTCCGAGGCGTGGGCAAGCAAGATCGGGGGTGACGGTCGAGGCGCATTGATCGCGTCCCCGATCGTCGTCTACGACTCAGCGCTCGGCGTGACCGTGCTGTATGAGGTGACGGGGCAGGCCGACGTCGAGGCCGTCAATGTCGCCACCGGACAGTTGCTGTGGGAGGTGAGGCTCGACCAGTTGGCGTATGGGTCGCCCACGGTCTACGACGGCACCGTGTACGTCGTCACACTTTCGGGCGAGCTGACGGCTCTTGACGCGACCACGGGGGCGGAGCAATGTTCGTTCACATTGCCGACGTTCTCGCCCGAGACAGTTCCGGGCCGCATCATGGACTCGCCGGTGGTCGCGAACATCGACGGCACGGGGCCGATCGTGTTCTTCGGGGACGCGGGCGACAACACTCCCAACGAGCATCTCAACGCGGGCCACGAGTGGGCGATCACCGGAGTGGGCAACACCGCCGGCTCCTGCCAGGAGAAGTGGGCCTTCAACGGATGGGACTACACGGGCACATTCGACCAGGTGGGTAGCTGGTCGCCGCCGGCACTGGCCCAGGACTCCACCGGGCGCTGGCTTCTCGTCTTCGGCAGCAGCAACCCGGATGACGCGGTCTACGCGCTCGACGCCGAGACCGGCGCTGACGTGTGGAGCTTCGTCACCCACATCGGCAACGACCGAGACGTGGGCGCCGGGCCGGGCATCGCGGCGCCTGGCGTCAACGGGATCGCGGACGGCGTCGTCTACATCAACGGGAAGAACAGGGTTGAGTACGCCCTTGACCTGATCACCGGAGAAGAACTGTGGTCGTTCGACCTGCAAGCGGCGGCCGGAGGAGCGGCGTTCAACTCGGTGTCCACTACCGCTGTCGCCGACGGCGACGTGCTCGTCACCTACGACACGTATCTGTTCGCCATCAATGCGGTCACCGGCGCCTTGGTGTGGCAGTCCACAGCGATGGCGGCCCCGACGTACGCGTCGCCGTCAATCTCCGGGGCACCCGGCGACCAGGTCGTGTTCGTGGGGGATCTGGCCGGCAACGAGTACGGATTCCAACTCAGCGACGGTTCGCTGGTGTTCTCAGCCAGCACCGGGCATCCAATCGACGCGTCGACAACTATCGCCGACGGGATCGTGTTCGTCGCAAACGTGGCTGGGTGGCTCTTCGCCTACTCAAATCCGGTGGCGACGGCAACGACGCTCGGGGCCTCGGCCAACCCGACCGCGAACGGCGAAGCGGTGACGTACTCCGCCGAGGTGTCACCAATCCCCGACGGCGGCACGGCAAGCTTCAGCGCTGACGGCAAGGTGATCCCCAGCTGCAAGGCGGTGCCTGTCGACACAACCACTGGCGTCGCGACGTGCGAGCAGAGCTACCCCTATGCCGGCTCACATACGATCGTTGCCGGATACAGCGGGGACGCCGGTTACCAGGGCTCGACCTCCGACACCTTGACCGAGGTTGTAGAGCTTGCGACGACCACCGCACTTACCGCGTCTGCCAATCCGAGCACTCCCAGCAAGGCCGTCACCTTCACCGCGAAGCTGAAGCCGGATGTGAGTGGCGGGACCGTCGACTTCACGGACGGGGGCGCGACGATCGCCGCCTGCGGGGCGGTGGCAGTGGATACGAAGAGCGGCGAAGCGACCTGCAAGGTGAGCGGCTTTGCCGCAGGGTCGTACGCGATCGCCGCCATCTACTCGGGAGATGCGGCTGACTTCGGTTCGGTGTCGGGCGTCCTGACAGAGGTCATCAACCCTGCTTCGACGGAGACGACGCTCAAAGCCTCCCCGAACCCGGTTGCAGCCGGCAAACCTGTCACTTACAGCGCCGTGCTGAATCCGGTCCCCGACGGCGGCACGGTCGACTTCACGGATGGAGGTACGACAATCACTGGGTGCGGAGCTGTCTCCGTGAACGCTAAGAGCCACGAGGCAACCTGTAAGACGACCTACGGCTCAAGTGGCTCGCAGCTCATCGTGGCCGTGTACTCCGGTGACGAGAACTACCTCGGGTCGACGTCAGGCACCTTGACAGAGGTGGTCGGCTAACGCCTTGCGACGCTCCGGCCGTCCTCGCACTCGGACGATACTAGGGTGCTCTAGAAGCCTGCAGGGTGCCGTGTTGAAGGCATCGCCGTCGGCGTAGGGAACGCCATTGGCCACGGCGATGGCGTTCCCTAGCCCAACGACGACGAACAGGCGCGAGACGGCGCCTTGTGCGCAGCCCGGTCCCCGACTTACGACCGCAAAAGAGCCCTTCGCCCCTGGTTGCCATTCGGCCACCGATGCACCATCAGAGAGAGGACGAGGAGGTGTGTGATGTCCCTCCAGACCACACACGGCTCTGCGAGTGAGGTCGTCGACGAGCGCGAGGCGGCACGGCTGCGCCTGCAAGCTCGGCGCGAGTTCATCTCTCACATGGTCGCTTACGTCGTAATCAACGGCTTCCTGGTCGCCGCATGGGCGGTCACCGGTGCTGGCTACTTCTGGCCGGCATGGGTCATCGGCGGGTGGGGCGTCGCACTGCTCCTGCACGCGTGGGACGTGTTTCTGCGCCACCCGGTGACCGAGGCCGACATCGACAACGAACTACAGCGTCGGCGATCACGTGGGCGCTAAAGGTGCCGGTGGCCGATAGGGACGGTTGAAGAGGGGTGTCGCCGACGACGTCACCGAGCTTCGGCCTGAGGAATCCGCCACGGGGCGGCGGGCGCCGATGTGGCCCGTGGCGGCGGGTCAGGCGGGTGGCCTAACTGAAGGAGACCGCCCCTGAGCCGCTAAGAAGAACGGTCTCGTGACCAGCGTCTGGCCCGTGCTCGGGC
Source organism: uncultured Acidimicrobiaceae bacterium (assembly GCA_963801185.1). Classification (GTDB taxonomy): domain Bacteria; phylum Actinomycetota; class Acidimicrobiia; order Acidimicrobiales; family Bog-793; genus Palsa-601. Next base: position 503,016 of record CAWDDW010000001.1, read on the forward strand.
GGCACTTTGGCCACGAATCGACCTCATTGATGGTGATGGTTACCTGGAAGCCGCCACTGATCCCTTTGTACGCGCCGGTCCCGGAACCTGCCATGATCGGGGTCTCACGCACATCCGCTAACTAGCATCGCTGATGTGACCAAGCCGGTTGTCGTGCTGTTCGACATCGACGAGACCCTCGTTCATACCGGTGGGTCCGGGGCGCGGAGCTGGACGGCAGCCTTCGAGAAGCTCTACGGCATACCCGCCGACATCGGCGAGCACAGCTCGGCAGGCGAGACCGATCCGCAGGTGGCCCGGGAGACGTTCCGCGGCATCCTCGGCCGCGACCCCAGCGAGGATGAGCTCTGCAGGCTCTACGTCCAGTACCTACTGCACCTGGCCGAGGACATCTGGACCTCGGAGCAGTACCGGGTACTCCCGGGCGCCGAGCAGACCCTGGAACTCCTCGGGGAGGCCGGGGTGTCGCTTGGCCTCGTCTCCGGTGCCATGGAAGGGGCGGCGCGTACCAAGCTCATCCCTGCCAACCTGAACCGGTTCTTCATCTTCGGCGCCTACGGTTCGGACTCGCCTGATCGAGCCGAGCTGACGAGGTTGGCTATTGGCAAGGCCACGAGGCTGCACCACCAGCTCACGCCCGCCCAGGTCTACGTCGTGGGCGATACTCCTCACGACATGGAGGCGACTAACGCCGCTGGAGCAGTACCGGTGGGGGTGGCGAGCGGCCACTACTCGACCGACGAGCTAGCGAGCGCCGGTGGCACCCACGTGATCAGGTCTCTCGAAGACCCGTTCCCTGGGCTGTGAGTGCCGGGACGGAGCGATCCGATGCGATCGCTTAGCTGCTGCGACGAGCGATTCGATTCCGAACCGATTGATAAGCGGGAGAGTGGGATCTCGGCGTACAGGCTCCAGCACATCCAGGCTTCGCTCGAGGATTGGTTCCTCTGTGTGACCAGCCGATTGGGAGGCCCAGAATGACGACAACCTCCGATCTCGGCGCATCAGGACCGGGTCCGGCTCCCACCCCGGTGCGGGCAGAGGAGCGGAGGGATCACCGGGGCTCATGGATCCCGACATGGGGCATGGTCACCACGCGTTTCATAGAACTGCGCAAGCGGCGGGGCCTCATGATCGCTCTGATCGCCGTCAACATCGGCATACCGGTCGTCTTCCTCAGCGTGCGCCTCATCTCCCACGCCGTGGACCCTAAGTCCTACGGGCCGGCAGGCGGCTACACCATCTTCACCACCCTGGTGCTCGGCTTCATGTACGTCTTCGGGTTCATCGTGGCGGCCGTCGTCGGCTGTACGGCCGGGTCGGTCGACCTCACCGAGGGAATGTTCCGCCACCTCGCGATCACCGGTCGCTCCCGCCTGGCCCTCTATCTCGCCCGGATCCCCGCCGGGCTGGCCATCGTGATCGCAATGGTGGCTGTCGGGTACACGATCGTCTGCGCTGTGTGCGTGTTCGCCGCCCCGACGCAGCTCAACTACGACGGGATCAACGTGCCGCCGGGGCTCTCGCGCCCCGCCCTGGACAACTGGGCTGCCGCCCATGCCGATGAGGTCCTCTGCAACTTCAACTACAACGGGCCGAACGTCCCGCCGAGCATCCCGTGCGGCAACGGTCAGACCAGCGGTCCCCCGCCAGGTGCCACCATCAAGACACCGCATGGCGTGGTCACCGTGCCCACCACCTACCCGCAGGCGCAGATCCGGGCGTTCGCCGTCACCATGGCCAATCAGGATTACGCCGACTACAGCACGACCTTCCTCGTCCCGTCGACCTCCCTGATGGTCGACGTCGGTCTGTGGATCGCGCTCGAAGCGACCATCGGGTTAATCATCGGCCTCGGCCTCGGCTCGTTGATGGGACAGCGGACGGTCCCAGTGATACTCCTCGTCGTGCTGGAACTGATCCTGACGCCGCTCTTCAGCCGGCATGTCATCGCCTACATGCTCAACGTCGAACGGGCCATCGTGGGCGTCGCCATGATCCATCTCGAGCCAGGCAACCTGCCGACGCCGTTGGGCGGCGGCGGCGGCCCGGGAGGTGGCGGCCCGCTGAGCCGGAATCTGCTGATACCGGAGTCGACGCTGGTGGCGTCCCTGGTGATCGTGGGCTGGCTGGCGTTCTGGACCGCCATTGGCGCCTGGCGGATGATGACCAGAGACGCCTGAACTGCCCTCGGTCTCCGGTGTCTCCCACCGCCGGGACTGGGCAGCCCTGATGGCCTCGAGGCGTTGACATGCCTAGCGCCGTCGCGCCCGTGTGTGCCCAGCTCGCCACTCACCTACCACCCGCCGCTCCGTCGCAACGTGGGCGAACGTGGGCGCTGTGCGCGTGCCGCTGAGCCATCCCAGGGCCGTTGTCACTCCATGAGCACTCTTCCCCACCACCCACAACGCATCCACCAGGACTACGGGTCGGGTGTCCGCGCACATGGCCGTTTCGACCGCCCGTCCCCCTCTTTCCCGGCGTTACAGGGTGGGGAGAGAGGGACCAAGGGCCGCGAGAGGGGCCAAAGACCGGGGACAGGCCGCCGGGGGCGGCGCCCCGGAGGCGGCCGCGGCACCGGGAAGGGCCAGGCCAGGCGGCAAAGACCGGGGACACGGCCCGGAGGGCCAGGGACCGGCCGGGCCGGCAACCAGGGCGAGGGCGCTGAGGGCAGCGCCCCGAAGGCCGGCCGGACGGGGCGGAGGGCTTAGGGGCTGGCTGTTGTTCCACCTGCCCGCAACGAGCAATCGTCAGGGCTGTACGTAGCTTCTCGTGTCACGCACAAGCTGATAATCGGCCTCTTCCAAATAGTGCCCCCAGATCGGCTCACTCGGCACGCGAAGTCTCTTCCGCAGGACCTGCCAGCATGCAACCTCAACTCGGGGCGCACCCCAAGCCCTCTTGAGCTGACACACTGCCTCAAGTGCCGGTACGAGATCGGTGTCGGTTGAAACGACGATTCCGACGTCGTAGTTCCTCCTGGCTCCGTTGAACACGAGGTCAACGGCGAGAGCCACATCGACGCCTTTCTCCTCGGCACGCTGCTTCGGCCACGATTTCGGATAACGCAGCGGCCGATCAAATACCTTTGCACCGGAAGCCTCCCAAGCTGCTCGCTGACGGAGGTACGCCGCATTGGACTTCGGCTCCCGATCCGCCGACGGAATGCCCGTGTAGATCCGACATTCGTCGACTATCCGAGTCTTGCCCGGCGAAGCGGCTCCCCGCTCAACGAGCACCGTGGCGAGCTTGATGGGGTCAATCTGGCCGTACGACGACGGATCAGATTCGGTGTAAAACGCTCGTCGAGTGTCCCTGTAGAGATTCTGGCTGTCGATAAACGTCCAGACGCGCTCAACGGCCAGTGTCAATGGTCACCCCAAAAGAAAAGCCCCGCCAGTTCACCGAGGTGAACGGCGGGGAGGATTGCAACTAAGTATACCGAAGGCCCCAGCTGCATTCTACGCCCTCTGAACAGGGCATTCGCTCGCAATCGCCGCATCCCACAGTCTGCCTTCCTAAGGCCCCCCTTCTCTGCCTCCTCAAGCCCCCCCTTCTCCGGGTCCCCAAGCCCCCCTTCTCTGCCTCCCCAAGCCCCCCTTCTCTGCCTCCTCAAGCCCCCCTTCTCTGCCTCCTCAAGCCCCCCCTTCTCTGCCTCCTCAAGCCCCCCCTTCTCCGGGTCCCCAAGCCCCCCTTCTCTGCCTCCCCAAGCCCCCCCTTCTCCGGGTCCTCAAGCCCCCCTTCTCCGGGTCCTCAAGCCGCCCCTTCTCTGCCTCCCCAAGCCCCCCCTTCTCCGGGTCCTCAAGCCCCCCTTCTCCGGGTCCTCAAGCCGCCCCTTCTCCGGGTCCTCAAGCCCCCCCTTCTCCGGGTCCTCAAGCCCCCCTTCTCTGCCTCCCCAAGGCCCCCTTCTCCGGGTCCTCAAGCCCTCCTTCTCCGGGTCCTCAAGCCTCAGGTCCGCACCATCCGTCAAGACGTGCGAGTTCAGCGTCAAGGCGCTTGAGACCAGTCGCTATGTCCGGCGGCGTCTGCCCGCCTCCCACCACTGCTCTCCGAAGTTCTTTCGGTAGTTGAGACAGTGCGTCGGCACCTCCGTCGCCACCAGAAGATCCGAGCAGTCAGGGAATCCGGCCGACAAGAAACTGGGCCGGACGCACGCCCGGGCTGCGTCGAGTTCTTGCCGAGGAGCGGTGCGGGCAAGCATCTCCTTGGGGGCCAGACTGAGCGCTTCCCACGCAGCTTCTCCTAGAGCCTCCATCCTGAACGAACCATCAGGACGCTGCGACACGAGACCGAGCGACCGTCCGTCGGCTGGCAATGGCAAGAAGTCGGGCTGACCGCTTCGCCCAGCGGCCTCGTGGAAAGTCGGCCCGGAAACAACTTCCATCGTGGCTAGAGAGTCGAGTCTGAGGCTTCGGCCCAGCATCGCCTCGGCGAGCGCCTGCTGGAACGCCACATCGTTGAGGTCTGGCACGGCTGGGTCCTTTTGCTTCACCTGCTGGCGTGCCGCAAGGCGCTCCGCTGTGCGCCGTTCGACCCGGTAGTGCTCTCGGAATGCCCATCGAAGCCCATCTGTGCCAATCGGTGCCCCGCGTCCCCAGGCGATGAGAACTGCTCGGTGGAGCTTGCGCAGGTAGTTCGGCTCGTCCTTGGCTCGTTCCACCATCGCCACCACGAGGGCTGAGTCCTCTGCGTAGTGGGCGATTCTGTGGCGCCCGCCACTGCCGCGTCCGCCTCCGATTACGACGAGAACGCCGGGATCTCGAAGCTCACGCACCACGCCCGGCGACGTCTTGATACCGAATCGCCGCTCGACCTCGTTGCAAAGATCCTGGTCGACGTCGGTCGCTGCAGGCACTTTCTCACCCTACCGAAACCTTCGGCCAGAAAGTCACACGACCTCGCAGCACACCTCGACATGCTCATGTCGTGCTGAACCCGAAGGTCGCCGTACCGGTTGTCATCGACGACGCCATCCGCGCCGAGGCGGAGCGCACCGGCTTGCGCAGGCACGAGGTGCTTGAGGACTGGTTCGTTCAGACTTGGCCGGATTACGTCGCCCGAAACCTTCGGCAGGACCTAGCAAGCAGGGCGGGAGTCATCGACGTCGCCGCTTCCCGATACAACCGCGCCCCGGGGTTGCTCCCCCGGGGCGCTAGAGACGACCTGGATTCCACGCCCGTCGTCGAGCTGAACTCTACCGCTCGACGCCTGACCGAAGGCGCGAGCGGTGGCCAAGCGACATAAGCCTGACCCGCTTCCTCGCGATCTTCGCGGTCAAGCCGACCGACTGGCCTTCCCTCGGCGGCAACCGCCCGACTCGCTAATCGCTCAGGCGCGCCGGGGTGTTCTAACCCGAGGCAATACGCTGCCGCGCACGCAAGGCAGGCAGGCCGCCAACGCCGCCATCTACCGCAAGCGTGCTGGTCGCCACCCAGAGCTGACAGCTCGCCAGGCGGCAGGCCATGAGGCGCCAGGCGACGTGCTGCCCACCGTCTCCTTCTTCGCTCAGCTCGGCACTGGACCCACCGTTCTTGCCGCCGTCACGGTCAGTCGCAGCGACGTCCGCCGAGTGGCTCGCTATCTCGGGCTCGTCGGCCAGCTGTCCGAGAACCGGATCTCGCCCGACGCCTTCGAACGCCGGGTTGCGAGCTGGCGACCCGTCACGATCCTTGACCCTCCTGGCTTTCGCGGGCGGGTCAGGTTTTTCAGCGACCCACAAGCGGCGCAGCTCCTCTCCGAGATCGAACGGGGCGAAGAACGCGAGTCCTGGATCGACTCGGGGCGCAAGCGCCCGTCTCCCAGGAGACGCCGATGAGCGGCGCCCGCCATGCCTGCGTGCTCTGCGTGCCCGGACAGGGGCACCACCCGACGCGGCGACCCTCCGCTAGCGAGCCCTACTACGACTCCGCCTTGCGGCTCTGGCTCTGCTCGGTGCCGCCGCACAACCACCACGCGAGAGTGCACGAAGCGCTCCGGTCTCTCGACCTCGACCTGCGGCCCGAGGGAATGGACCCGCTCACGTACCGGATCCGGGTACTCGGCGCCCACGCAGGGGTCTTCGCCGATGCTGGCGCTGCCTTCGCGGTTGCGGACGCGGCAGCGTCCCGTGCTCTCCAGGCACTGTTGCTCGAAGTTGCCGATGCGCTCCCTCCGAACGAGGAGCGAGTCGCGTGACCCTCGTCAACGCGCACGACCGGGCGCTGCAGCTGCTCCAGCGACTTAGCGACCGGGGGCCGACCACGCCCGTCTCGACCGGGCTCGGACCGCTCGACGACGTCCTCGGTGGCGGCTTTCGACCGGGTCTCGCCATCTGTGGCGGGATCCCGGGCGTCGGCAAGACCGCCTTCGGACTCCAGCTCACGCTCAGGGCGGCGCGAGATGACACCCCGGCCGTGTACCTGAGTGCCGAGCAGCGACCCGACGAGCTGCTTGCTCGCCTGCTCGCCGCCGAGGTCCGCCGTCCAGTCTCGGCGTTGCTCGACGGCGACCCGGGCGTCATCGCGGCGGCGTTCGAGGCCGTGGACCGGATGCCGCTTCATCTCGTCTACGTCGAGGGCGACCCACCGTCGCCAGGCGGGTCGGTCAAGGCGCTCGCCAAGGTGATCGACGAGGTCTCCCAACTCCAGGGTTCTGCTCCCTTTGCGTGCGTCGATTACCTGCAGAAGCTCTCGGCCGGCGGTCCAAACGGCAAGGACGACATTCGGGTGGCGATCGGCAAGGTCTCGGCCGCGCTCTCCGCGCTCGTGCGCGAGAGCGGGATCTCGCTGCTCGCCATCAGCTCGCTCAACCGGGCGAGCTACAAGGAGCGGCCGTCGCTCGAATCTTTCAAGGAGACGGGCAACATCGAGTTCGACGCCGACCTGGCGATGATCCTCAAGCGCCCTGAGCCGGTGAAGGACGGTGCCGAGGACACGACCCCAGCCCTCAGCTCATGGCACCTCTCTCCCGTCGAGCTGTGGATCGTGAAGAACCGGATCGGCCCGGTCCCTGCTGAGCCGATAGCGCTCCTCTTCGACGGCGCTCTCGGGTCCTTTCGAGCACCGGAGGGCGAGTCGCGATGACGACGCCTCCCTCGATCCTCAACTTGCAGGACTGGCCCGGGCGCGAAGGCGTGTCGGCAAAGCCGGTCCGGCCACGACCCTTCGAACGTCTCGGCGACCGGTCGGGCATCGTCTTCGTGGCAGCGGCCGAGCGCTACGCCCCCGAGGAGCAATTCGGTCTCGGCGCATATCTCTCGATCACCGGGCGGAGCGTCCTCGCTGCAGGACTCGTAGTCCCCGACGGCCGGCCGGACGTCTCCAAGCTGCTTCAGGTCTGGTGCGAGGGGCGTGCCGTCGAGACTCCGGCCGGGCCTCGACGCTGGGAGTGCCTGACTCTGCGGGAGTTCTTCGACTACCGGACGGGACTGTTCACGAAGCGGGTCTACACGAGTGCCGGATGGCTCGTGACGGCTGACCTCGGGCGGACGCTTGGCCTCGTCGCCGAAGCGTGGGCACCGACTCGGGCCACGAAGCGCAGCGACTTCTGGCGACGGGGCTTCAAGCTCTACCTGCCGACCTGGTGGAAGATCGACCAGCGCCAGGATCGATTGGGGCGCCTGGACCCGGTTTCGCCCCACCGGCCGGCGTTACTGGTCAAAACGGTCGGCGCTCACGGTTATGTCGCTCAGTTCGATCGTGGCCAGGGCGGCGCGTTGGCGGGCAAGCGCAACCCTGACGGCACGCCCTACCGAGGCCGTCCGCTCGACGTGGTCACCGGCGGCCACGTCTTCGACGGGGTCGACTCCGGAGAGCTGGGAGACCATTTCGAAGCCTTCGGTCTCGATCGCCTCGACTTCCCGGCTGCGGTCACGCTCGACGTCGATGGCGCCGAGACGATGGCGAACCTCGTGGAGGCGGTGCGCTCGCTCGCCCTCGCCCTCGACGAGGAGGCGGCCAAGTGGCTCACGACCTCAAGGGACCGTGCCCGAGGGTACGGCCGGGTGGACCTCGGAGGTCTCGTCTCCCCGGCCGGGCTCGCGGCGGACATCCCACGGCGCGCACGCGTGCTTCCTCCGTTGGTCAAGTTCCAGGTCCCGACCGATCTGGAGCTGAGGTGCTGGATAGCGGCTCACCGTGGAGGATGGCTCACGGCCGAGCTGGCGGGACAAGGTCTCTTCCCGGCCGCCGACATTGACGTCCATGCGGCCTACGCCGCCTTCGCCGCCCTGCTCGGCTGGTGGCCTGTGATGACCGCGGCATCTCTCAGCCGCCGGGACGTGACGACGGAGCTGCGGGCGCTGTGCGCGGAGGCTGCCGCGGGCGACGTTTCTCGCCTGTTCGACAGGCGCACGTGGGAGCGTTTCGGCTTCACGATCTGCGAGGTCGTCTGTGACGGCGAGCCCTGGCCCGTCGAAGCGCCCGATGAGGACTACCCGCAGGGTCACTCCGGGGTGCGACCGGTGCGCTGTCCCGTCTCCCTTCCGTTCACGTGGCCGGACGTTGTGAACGCAGCGCTTCGCTCTGGTCGTGTCCCGCAGATCGTCTCGGCGACGCGCCTCGTCCCTGTGGGTCGCCAGCCCGGCCTGCGCAAGCAATACCCGCTCTACGACGGCCTCGTGCTCTCCATCGACGAGGACCCGGCCGTCGCACTCGTGCGTCTGCGCGATGAGGCAAAGGCGCGGGATGACAAACGCCTCGCTGCCCACCTCCGGGTCGTGGTCAACGCACTCGTCTACGGCAACCCCGTCAGGCTCGATCAGCTTCATAGAGGGATCGGGCGACGGGCGAGGATCGCCGAACAGCCGGCCGAATGGACCTTCCCACCGATCGCAGCCACGGTCACCGCAGCCTCGCGGCTCGTTCTCGGCGTCGCCGAGCACGACCTCGCCATGCACGAAATCACCGTGGCGAGCAGAGACACCGACGGCCTGCTCCTTTCCTGCTCGCCCGATCAATGGACCGACCTCGACCGAGTCCTCGCCCGTTTCGATGAGCTGGACCCGTTCGGCACCGGCACGCCTTTCTGGACGGTGCGGCGTGAGCACTGACCGGCGCCCGCTCTTCGGCCTCGTCATCGGCGTCAAGCGATACGACCTCGCAACGCTCGACGACGCCGGGGACCTCCTCGAAGTGGTCGAGGCGACGGAGCACGCTCTCGGCGGGTCGGTCGTCGACCCACCGAGAATGGCCGGACACGACGAGGACGGGAACCGGCGGTGGACCCGCGAGGTCGCCGCCGTTGGTCTCCGCCGTGATATTGCCCGGTCTCGGGGGATCCCGCTCGTGGTGCCGCTCTGGCCCTGGGAGAGAGCGGGCGAGCCACCGTTCCCGTCGATCAGCAGGGTGCAGGCGGCCACTCCGGAGACCCTCGCCGCCATCCGCCGGCGCATCGATGTGCGGCCCTTCGGGCTGTTCCTGGAGGGCCACACAAGGCGGGAGAGGGACACGGCGCCGGTCGCACTCGACCCGGGGACCGACCTCGCCGAGTACGAGGCGCTCGACTGGCGAGGGGCAGCCGGCCGACCCGCCTGCGTCGATGTCGACGTGCTCGACAACCTCGGCGGGAAGGCGCACCGCTGGCTTCGGCCAAGACCGATCGACGACCAGTCCGAGGTCGTGCTCGTTCCCGAGCTGATCCGGCGGGTCGGGAAGGCCGGCGGAGTCATCGAGGCCGAGATCGTCAGCCCTGATGCCGACACCTCCGGAGTTCGGGCGGTGTACGACGAGGGAAGGGCTGCGGACTACCTCGCGCGGCGAGCGGCCGAGATCGGCCCGCGGGCCTTCGCTCGGTTGGCGGGCATCGATCGCAAGCAAGCCCAGCGGTTGAAAGACCGCAAGCCTGTTCGGGAGGCAACGATCCGCAGAGCGCTTCGTAGCCTCCGAGTTGGCGCTGAGACCCCGCCGTGTCCGGTCGACGGGCGCCCGGTGACAGGTGCGGGGTCCACCTACTGCTCGCCGCGATGCCGGGCCACAGCCCGCAAGCAGCGCCAGAGAGAGCGAACGAATTCGGCACGCCGCCAGGCGGTCGCATCATGACCCGCCCACGGGTCTACGCCGCCCACCCGATCGTCACCTACGGCTCAGCCCGCGAGCGTGACTGCATCGCTTCTCTGCACTCTCTCTTGCCGGAGGCGGATGTCTACAACCCGGCGGGACGGTACTCGACCGCTGCGGAGTGGCGGACTGCGTGGCCTCGGGTGCTCGCCTCTCTCTCCGGGCTCGTCGTCTTCGGCACTCGGGACGCTGTCGTTGGGATGGGCTGTCTCCGCGAGATCGGCGACGCACAGCTGGCAGGTCTGCCCATTGCCATGCTCGACCGAGGGTGTCGCACCCGCACGTACGCTGGGATCGGTCTCCCGCCCCGGGCGGCCACGCCACGGCGAGTCGCCGTCCTCATCCCTGGCGAGCCGGTCGACCTACGCGAGGTGCTCGGCCTGCCGCCCGCAAAGGACGCAACGTGACCGAGCGCTGGCAGCTGCTCCCGCCGCTCGGCGCCGACGAGTACGCCGGGCTGAAGTCCTCGATCGCAGAGGTCGGCGTCTTGGTGCCGGTCGTCTACGACGCCGAGACGAGCGAGCTGATCGAGGGCCACAACCGGATGCGAGCGGTGGCTGAACTCCGGGCCGAGGGCGTCAAGGTGGCGGACCCGCCGAGAGAGATCCGTCGCTTCGCGGACGACACCGAGCGGGTCTCTTTTGTGGTTGCCGTCAACGTTCAGCGGCGCAAGCTCTCGGCGCCCCAGCGGCGGGACCTCGTAGCCGAGGCACTGCGGCGGCTCCCGAGCGTCTCGGATCGCCGGCTCGGGCTCATGGCCGGCGTCGATCACAAGACCGTCGGCGCCGTCAGGGGCGAGCTTGAGGGACGTGGGGAAATTCCCCACGTCGAAGCTCGGGCGGACTCGCTCGGCCGCCAGCAGCCGGCACGTCAGACACGGCCGGCTCCGACCATCTTCGTCCAGTCCGAGAAAGACGCCAGGCGGGCTTCTCACGCCCTCCGCGCACTCGACGACGACGCCTCGGGATTGATCGGTCTCCCTCGTGCCGAGGAACGAGCCCGCATCGCCAACCTGGCCCGCCTACGTGCTGAAGCGGCTACTGGTCCGGCTGAGCACACCGGTGAGGCGTGGGAGCTTCGGACCGGTGACTTCCGAGAGGTGCTCGCCGACCTCGCTGACCAGTCCGTCGACGCCATCGTGACCGACCCGCCCTACGACGCCGACGGCGTTCCCATCTTCGAGCCGTTCGGAGCCTTCGCTCTTCGCGTTCTGAAGCCGAGCCGCCTGGCGGTCGTCTATGCGGGACACCTACAGCTCGACCGGGAGATGGACTTGCTCGCCCGAGGTGGGCTCACATACATGTGGCACGGAGCGGTCGTGCTGACTGGTCGGCACACGAGAGTGCGTACCCGCATGGTCTTCGGCCAGCACCGGTCCGTGCTGCTCTACTCGGCCGGTCCCTACCGCCCGCGCAGCTGGCTGAATGACCTTGTCTTCGGCGCAGGCCGCGGTGGACCGGAGGAGCGACCGCTCCATCCGTGGCAGCAAGCGCTCGACCCGGTGCGCCACTGGGTGCGCCAGGTCTCCGAGCCGGGCGAGCTAGTCGTCGATCCGTTCATCGGCTCGGGCACGACTGTGGTAGCTGCAGTCATGGAAGGCAGGCGCTTCCTCGGCTGCGATATCGACCCAGGTTGTGTCGAGACGACGAGACGGCGGCTGGTGGAGTTGGAAGCCGGAAGCCAGGACAACGATCAGAGCGACGATGCTCCTGCGTGAGGCGCTTCGTCCGCCTTTCCGACTGCGTGCTGAACGTGGCGTACCCGCGTCATCTCAACAAGGTGCCCTGGTGTCGTTAGCCTTGAGAACGTGCAGCAGAGAAACAGGCCGGGGGTCGGCGAGTTCGGCCATCTGGGCGAGGCTCTGTTGGACCTTGTCGAACGTATCCGGCGTCTGTTGCTTCGGCACCGGCCGACGCGTCAGAAACAACGCAGCTCCATGCCTGCCAAACAACGCAGCTCTATGACCGTCGAGCAGCTGGAGCAGATGCTCGACGAGGCCGGGCAACCACACACACTGGCGGGAGCGGCAGTCCTGCTCGGAATGACCGAGGGCGCGGCCTCGGATTGGCTCTATGACAAGGTGCCTGATTTGCGCGAGACGTTGGAAGTTCTCGCTGACCCAGCACTTGTCCAACGGCTGGATAGGGAACGCGGAGCGATCCCAGACGGCGCCCCGACCTTCTCGATCGACGAGGTGCGAGCAGAGCTCGCTCGCCGCCGTGGCAAGTGACGTCCGCGTCGGAGCGATGGCACGTTCAGCTCAGCGGAGGGGTGAAACGTGACCTTGAGCGGGTTCCGCGTGGGATCGCGTTCGCCGCCCTTGAGCGATGCGAGACGCTTGCCTCCAATCCTTACCGGCTCGGCAAGGCCCTTCGGCTCGACTACGAGGGCAAGTGGTCGACCCGCATCGGCCAGCAGTACCGAATGCTGTACGTGATCGATCGAGACCAGAGGCGCGTCACGGTTGTTGCTCTTGCGCTTCGCTCCAACGCCTACCGCCGACGCGGATGAAGACTCGCCTTCGCTCGCACTCGGGCTCCGGCCAGTCCCATCTCTGTTACTTTCCCTCCAGGTCGGCGAAGGGGAGGTGCTGGTGGACGCTCTGCTTGGCACGTTGAAGGAGTGTGCTGCACGGATCGACGACTTTCGGAGTCATCACACTCAGCTGGGTGAGGAGAACACGAAGGCAGCACTGATAGAACCGGTGCTGAAGGCACTCGGCTGGGACACGTCGAACCCCGACGAGGTGCACCACGAGTACAGGCGACTCTCCAACGACAACCCAGTCGCTACGCGCTCTTGCTTCTGCGAACGCCGCGCTTGTTCCTCGAAGCCAAGGATCTCTGGGCAATCTCGCCGAACCGAAGTGGGCGAATCAGTTCATCGCTTACGCCACGGCCGCTGGCGTGGAGTGGGTCGTGCTCACGAACGGAGCTGAGTGGCGCGTCTACAACGCTCATGCACCGGTGCCGATCGAGCAGAAGCTCTTTCGGACAGTCCGGATCGATGAGGACCTGGACAGTGCCAACTCGGTGCTTGAGCTTCTGAGCAAGGACAACATGCGCGAGATGCGCATCGAGGAGCTGTGGAAGGGCTTCTTCATCGATCGAAAGGTTCACAGTGCGCTTACCCAACTGTTCAGACCCGGCGAGCCTGCGAAGGAGATTGTCTCTGCCGTTCGCCACCGTGCCGAGGATCTGAAGCTGCCGGAGGTCCGCGAGAGCCTTGCCAGGGTACGTGCGGTGTTTGACTTTCCGGTTGAGCTGCTCCCAGGTCCGCTCCCTGCTGCCGTCTCCAGCAAACCGCTTGCGTCAACGCCACCCGTTGCCGCGAAGCATGTTCAGGAAGCTGAGGGGACGATCTCGTTGAAAGCCCTCCTCGACAGCGGCAGGCTGGCGCCTACCACGATCGAGGCTACCTACCTGGGGCAGCACCACACCGCCGAGATCCTTCCTGACGGACGAGTCCGCTACTCCGGAGCCATCTATGGCTCGCTTTCCGGAGCAGGCAGCGCCATGAGGATCGCAGTGAAGCAGCCTGAAGAGTCGAGCAGCTGGAGTCCGAGCACCGACGGCTGGTCATTCTGGCATGCGCTTGACGAGAAAACGGGAAAGCTCGTCGCACTCAAGGTGATCCGCCGCCGAGCGGCGCAGTCGCCGTAGAGGCTAATAGCTAGCTCGCATCGTCCGATCGAAGCTGCCCGATCGCTAAGCACTGGAGCGATGATCGGTCCCGTGACCACCATTACCTGTAAGCGCTGCAATCTCAGCTTCGAGACCGAGGCGACGACGAACACCCGCTGCCGCCGCTGCCGGGCCGTCGTGCGCGTCCCAGCTTCAGCACGTACGAGAGAGCACACCTTCGGCATCGTCCTGCTCAGCTGTGGCCATCCCGACGCCGTCGTCATTCATCCAGGCAAGTCGCTCGCCCGCATCCTGAAGCAAGTGGAGTGGGAGTGCCCGGACACGGGCACCCCCGTCACCGCTTCTAGGGTCGTGACGGTGCTCTCACAAGAGGAGTGGGAGCAGCTTACGGAGGAGGCCATCGACGAGCTGGTCTCAGCTGGGTAACAAAGTCCGCTCGCTGTCAAGCAGCAGGGTTGCCCCTCTCGGGCCTTCGGCAGGCTGCCTTACCGTTGCTAGGTCTCTCTTATCATATGGAGAGGGCGCTTCAATTCTCGACGCGCCGCAGGTCAGAGGCCCTAACGCTTGCCTAAGCCTGCGGAGAGGGGCCTGGGCATGGAGGGTGAGAGAGATGGGTCCTCCCAAGGCATATCAGCGCCTTCGCAGCTCCCGCAGCGCCGTCACCAGTTGCCCGAGGATCGCAAGCGCTCGCTCCCGGCTGAGGCCGCTTGGAGCCTGCGGAGGCAGCATGGCGATCGACCGGCGAAGGTTCTCAGCTTCTTCGGGCGACAGGTCGGGCATGGCGGGAGCGTAGCGAACTGGCGTTCGTACCGCTATGAGAGACGCTCGGCAGCCGACGTTGTGGCCCCAACCAGCGGTAGGTTGGTCCCTGACACATAAGGTGTCCCCGGCGGTGCGCTAACACCACCGGGGACTTGCACCAGGAGGCATCGCTCCCAATGCAAACGGCAACGCTACTCACGCCCGCACCCCGACCGCGGAGCCTGTCCCCCGAGGACGTCTCGGACGGCATCGCCGCCATCGCCGCCACCTATCTCCGCCCCGACTCGACCGGAGTCTGCGTCGCCGACGGCATGGGTGCGCGCATCACCGTCGAGCGAGGCGCCCTCGTCGTCGCCGACGGAATGGGTGAGCAGCGGAGAGAGAGGCGCTTCGACAAGGCGACGCACGGTCTCGTTCGCGTCGTCCTGCTCGCCTCGACCGGCACGGTCAGCATCGACGCGCTGCACTGGTGCAGTCGCCTCGGCATCGGGGTCGTCGTGCTCGCACCTGACGGGGCCGCCCGACTGGCCTCGACGCCTCGGATGACCGACGACGCCCGGATACGACGGACTCAGGCACTCGGCCCGGAGCGGACCTATGGCATCGACATCGCCCGGGAGCTGCTCGGCGCCAAGCTCGCCGGTCAGGCGCGGCTCCTTGCCAGCCGCTTCGAGGACCACGACACCGCTTGCACGATCCTCGACCTCGCTGATGCGCTGCGTGGGGCGGAGACCGTCGAGGAGGCCCGCCAGCTCGAAGCCTCCGCCGCTGCGCTCTACTTCGGATCCTGGACGGGCCGGGCCGAGTGCGCCCCTACCTTCGCCGCGAAGGACCGTCGTCGCATCCCGCCCCATTGGTCACGGTATGAGGGGAGGCGTTCGGTGCTCGCTTCCTCCGCGTCGAACCGGAAGGCCGAGAGGCCCGTCAATGCCCTCCTCAACTACTGCTTCGCCCTACTCGAAGCAGAGGCCATCCTTGCCTGCCAGGCGGTCGGGCTCGACCCAGGCCTAGGCATCGTGCATGCCGACGCCCGGGCGAGGGCGAGCATGGCGCTCGACCTTATGGAGCCCGTAAGGCCCGAGGTCGAGGGCTTCGTGCTCGACATGGTGGAGCGTCGGACCTTCCGCAAGGCTGAGTTCACCGAGGCATCAGATGGGGGTGTACGCCTGCTTGCACCCCTTACCCATGAGCTTGCCGAGACGATGGGGGTATGGGCACGCTCACTCGCACCATGGGCCGAGAGGGTGGCCCACATGCTCGGCCGGGCCATGGACGGGAAGTACCAGGCATCCACGCCCCTCACGTCGTCCCGCACCAAGGCCGCACAAGCCGTCGTGAAGGCCCGGAAGGTCGAAGCCAGCAGGCGTGCCACCCGGAGCACTCCTCGCCAGCGCCCGGCCTCCGAGCCAGCAGCGCTCCCGTTGTGGAGTTGCCCGGCCTGTGGCGGAGCAGTCACGAACCCTCGCCACGTCCGCTGTGAGAGATGCATCGCCACTGACCCTGCGCAGGCTCCCGAGGTCCGGGGGCGGAGGGGCGCTGCCATCGCCGCCCGCAAGCGAGCACTCGCTGAATGGGAGAGAGCCAACCCGGGCGCTGTGTACGACCCGGACCTGTTCCGCCTGGAGATCCTGCCGAGTCTGGCGACTGTCAAGCTGTCGGAGATCGTCGAAGCGACCGGGATGAGCAAGGCGTCGGCGTCGGACGTCCGGCGGGGGAAGCGGACGCCGCACGTGTCTACGTGGGGGGCGCTGGCCCGATTGGCAGGGCTCGCCGCCGGAGTCGCGTAGGGCGAATACGCTCGGGCCATGACAGGGAGCGGTGCCCAAATGGCGACGCGGCGCCTGCTGCACGACGCAGCGAAAGGAAGTCTCAAGACGAGGAGCACCCAAAGGCTGTGCTTGCCCGAGCCGCCTCATACGTCGCGATGGGCGTAGTTATCGCGGCCGGTCCGAGCTTCGTGCATCCATCATCCGGGTGGCGGTTGGGATGGTACTTGACGGCAGCTTTCTTCGGTCTGTTAGGACTCGGTCCGGGCCTTGCTCAGCTTGGTCGCCTGACCGGACACCACGTAGTCGGCGCGGCGAGCACACCGGTATTCCTCGGTGGCATCGCAGGAGTTCTCTACACCTTCGTGGCAGCCGAGGTTGTCCATGGCGCCGCTCAGCACGTCCTGCGTATCGTCATCATCGTGCTGCTCGCCATGGCGGTGGGTGTGTTCGGTGATCAGGTTGGGCGGGCGTTGAGTGAAACTGCGACTGACCGCTCGGGCACGTCGCCTGTGTCTATGTCTACTGAACCATCAACGCCGCGGATCGAACGAGCGAGCGGCACATCCGTGGAGCGCATTCTCGGGCTGCTTGTCGCACTCGTCGGCCTTGCGACAGCTGTACTTAGCTTCCTCGCGGCCGGGCGCACTCACTGACCCTTACGGCTCATACGTATCGACGTTGGCAGCGCTCGGTGAGTTGGTGGGCGTTGACCTGGCGCCGGGCTTGCGTCGTAGCTCGCGGGTACCCTGGCGGACAGGAGAGGGCATCCATGACCGACTCGCCACCGCCGCATGATCGCGGCTCGGAACCGGCCCTGGTGGTGAGTCGACGCACCTTGCGCAGAGTCCTCGGCGCTACCGTCGCCGTTCTGGTGCTCGCGGGCGTGGCCATCGGTGCTTACGAAGCCGGGCGATCGACCTCTACCAGCACCACCGGTGCTGTGCGCTCATCGACGACGAGCACTACGACGGCGCCCTCCTCAACCGTTCCCCGCTCAACGACCTCGCGACCAGCGACGACCACGAGCAGCCCGGCGACTACCACGACGACAACCTCGGCACTGCTTCCGACGATCACTCTCGCCGCCGATGGGGGGAGCGAGCCCACTTGGACCGGGATCAAGCCGCCGATGATCGGGTTCTCCGGAGACTCCGGCAACATCGTGGAAAGCATCACTTGGCCCGTGTGGACATGGGAAGAAGCCCTGGGCCATGGGACGTGGGGCTACGACTCGTGCGTTCCGGACTGCGCGTCGGGAGTCGTAACCAACTACCCCGCCATCATCACCTTGTCGGACCTGGTCGGTCACCAGTTCACCACCTTGACAGAACGGACCGAAGGCCCCCACGGCTTCGAGCAATCGTTTGCGCTACCAGCACGAGCGGACGGTGCTCCCTGGATCTCGCTTGGTGATGGCTGAGATTGGCCCTGCCCTTGTCAGGTGCCGTCGACTGTCAAGCTGTCGGAGATCGTCGAGGGCGACCGAAATGAGCAAGGCGTACGCGTCGGACGTCCGGCGGGGGAAGTGGACGCCGCACGTGTCGACGTGGGGGGCGCTGGCTCAGTTGGTCAGCGTCGACAGTCCGCCGGAGTAGGCAGGCACCGCACCACTTACCCGGAGAGTTCCAGCTCGACCCGCCGCACGATCTCGGCTGGGGAGACGTCGAGGACGAAGGCCAGGCGGAACAGGGTCTTGAGGGACGCGCCACGCTGGCCGCGTTCGAGCTGGCTCACGAACGTCCGCCCGTTGCCCGAAGCCAGACCGAGCGATTCCTGCGACAGCCCGACCTGCTTTCGGAGGCTTCGCACGACGCGGCCGAAGGCCTGATCGATCGCCGCACCGTTCACCGGTGCACCAGGCGAAGCCATGCAGCCAAGGTGGCCGCTTGCTCGCGATAGCGCTACACGCTATAGCACGCATCTAATGGGGGACCTCAGGGCACTGCTCGCACAGCTGCCAGACGAGAAGTACGCACGCGGGCGGCGCTTCGAGCAGCTGTGCAAGTGGTTCCTCCGTGCCGATCCGGTGTACGCGGGACGCCTTCGCGACGTGTGGCTGTGGGACGAGTGGCCCGGCCGCTGGGGTGCTGACGCCGGTATCGACCTCGTGGCGGCGGCGGTCACCGGCGAGCTTTGGGCGATCCAGGCCAAGGCGTACGACCCTCGATACGCCGTCACGAAGGCCGACGTCGACACGTTCCTGAGCGAGTCCGCCCGACCGGCGTTCTCGTTTCGTCTGCTCATCGCCACGACCGACTTGATCGGCACCAGGGCCGCCAAGACGATGGACGGGCAGGCGATCCCGGCCGGGTTCATCGGTCTTGCTCAGCTTGAGCGGTCTCCGGTTCTTTGGCCGGACGACCTCGATGAGCTTCGCGCTCGCCGACTCCCCGCAAAGCGACCCCTGCCGCATTGCCGGGAGGCGATCAGGGCGGTGTGCGACGGGTTCGAACATCACGACCGCGGCCAACTCATCATGGCCTGTGGGACCGGCAAGACGCTGATAGGTCTGTGGGTCTCCGAGGAGCTGAGCTGCGAACGGGCACTCGTCCTCGTCCCGTCGCTGTCGCTACTCGCCCAGACTCTCCGCGAATGGACCTCCAACGCGACGTCGTCGTTCAACTGGCTCGCCGTCTGCTCAGACCCGAGCGTCGAGGCCGACGACTTCGTCGAGCACACCTCGGAGCTGGGCTTTCCGACGACGACCGACCCGGCTGCGATCGCCGCGGCGCTCGGGGCCGGCGGATCCTGCGTCGTCTTCGCCACCTATCAGTCGTCCCCTCGCCTCGCAGAGGCGTTCGGGCTCGGGGCGCCAGCCTTCGACCTCGCCATCGCCGACGAGGCCCACCGCTGTGCCGGGCCGGCCGACTCGTCGTTCGCCACGATCGTCGACTCGCAAGCGATCCATGCAAGACGCCGTCTGTTCATGACAGCAACGCCCCGCTACTTCACCGCCAAAGTGAAGCGAGCGGCCGAAGGTGCCGAGCTCGAGGTCGCCTCCATGGACGACGAGGAGCGCTTCGGCCCCGTGTTTCATCGCCTGAGCTTCGGTGAGGCGATCGAGCGGGGGCTGCTCTCCGACTACCAGGTAGTGATCGTCGGGGTCGACGACGCCATGTGCGCTGCCCAGGCCGAGCGCGGCGCCATGGTGCGGGCCGAGGGACTCGGAGTGACCGACGCCCGGAGCCTGGCCGCTCAGATCGGCTTGGCGAAAGCGATGAGCGAGTACGACCTCCGCAGGCTGGTTAGCTTCCACACCCGGGTGTCCGCCGCCCGGATGTTCGCCGAGCGGCTCCCAGACACGATCGCCTGGATGCCCGAGGACGAGCGACCGACGGGCAGCGTGTGGGCCGAGCACGTCTCGGGCGCCATGCCGGCCGGCCGGCGCGAGACGTTGCTGCGCAGACTGCGAGACGTCGGACCAGGCGCCCGCGGGCTGCTGGCCAACGCTCGTTGTCTGGGGGAGGGCGTCGACGTGCCGGCGATCGACGGCGTTGCCTTTATCGACCCTCGCCGATCCGTGATCGACGTCGCTCAGGCTGTCGGCCGTGCGATCCGCCGATCGGAGGACAAGGTGGCAGGTACCATCGTCCTGCCGGTGTTCGTCGAGACCCACGTCGACCCGGAGGTTGCCCTCAGCTCCGGGGCCTTCCGTGCGGTATGGGATGTGGTGCGGGCGCTCCGGGCGCACGATGAGACACTCGGCGAGGCTCTCGACGAGATTCGCCGTGAACTGGGTCGCTCGCATACAGCGCCGTTCGGTCTGCCAGAGAGAATCCGCGTCGATCTGCCCGTTTCGGTGGGCGAGGAGTTCGCCCGGGCGTTTCGAGTGCAGCTCGTGGAGTGCGCCACGGCCACCTGGGAGCAGTGGTTCGGAGTCCTGGAGGTCTTCGTCGAGCGAGAATGCCACGCTCGGGTCCCGTCACACCACGTTGACAACGGTCTCGCGCTTGGTCGGTGGGTCACGAAGCAACGGAGCAAACAGTCCGCCGGGCAGCTCGCCCCGGACCGCGTTCGCAGGCTCGAAGAACTGCCCGGGTGGGTCTGGGACGCCTACGGCGCCGACTGGCAGCGCGGCCTTGACTGCCTGCGCGGCTTCGTAGAGCGGGAAGGCCACGCACTCGTTCCCCAAAGTCACATAGAGGAGGAGTTCGGACTCGGCACCTGGGTGAATAGCCAGCGGAGCGCCTACCGCACCGGTCAGCTGAGCGACGAGCGCGGCTCGCGAGCTTGCATCGGAGTCCGGCTGGACATGGGACGTGCGTTCAGCCCGGTGGGACAAGTGTTTTGCCGCTCTTGAACGCCACGCGGCGAGAAGTGGATCAGCCGCGGCGCCAAAGGGACTCGTGTCCGACGGCGTCGATCTTGGGCAATGGGTGCAGTCCCAGCGTGCTGCTCACCAAGCAGGCAAACTGCAATCCGAGCGAGCGCAACGGCTAGAGGCGTTGCCGGGCTGGAGCTGGGCCGTCCAGGAGGATGCGTGGGAGCGAGGATTCACTGCCTTGCAGGCTTTTGTAACCCGTAAAGGACATGCCCGAATACCGCAATTTCATGTAGAAAACGGCATCCGGCTCGGTCAATGGGTCGCTGTGCAGCGCAACAGTTACCGTAACGGCCGCTGGGACCAGGACCGAATCAGCCGGCTGGAGTCGGTACCAGGCTGGACCTGGGACGCATTGGCTGCGGCCTGGGAGGAAGGCTTTGCTCACCTGCTCTCCTTCGTCGACGCGAATGGCCACGCCAACCCGGCGAACGATTACGTGACCGAAGACGGGTTCAAGCTGGGCCAATGGGTCACCGTCCAGCGCACGTGGCGGAAGTCCGGACGACTCCTACCGGAGCGCTCACAACGTTTGGACGCGGTCGCGGGTTGGACCTGGGACCGGAGGTCCGACCGTTGGGAGATCGCGTTCGAGCATCTGATCCAGTTCGTCGAGCGGGAGGGTCACGCCCTCGTCCCGGCGAAGCACGTGGAGGCGGGCTTCCGCCTTGGCTCCTGGGTCAACAAGCTACGAACTGACTTCAAGAAGGGCACGCTCAGCGTCGAACGCGTTCAACAGCTGGAGACGGTGCCAGGTTGGAAGTGGGACCTGCTCTCTCAAGCCTGGGAGGAAGGGTTCTCGTACCTCGCCACGTACGTTGAGCGGGTGGGTGATGCCCGCGTAGCACGGGCGCACGTCGAGAATGGGTTCCGACTGGGCCAGTGGGTCGCTGTCCAGCGACGGGCCTACAAGACCAGGAACCTGAGTGCTGATCGGATCACCCGTCTGGCTTCAGTGAATGGGTGGACCTGGGACGCTCGTGGACAAGCATGGGAGGCTAGGAGGGATTAATCGCAGTCTGACCACCAGCCGTGCGTATCCCAGCGCACCCCTGGGCCGCACTGCGCATCCCCTCCGCCCCGTCCGGCCGGCCTTCGGGGCGCTGCCCTCAGCGCCCTCGCCCTGGTTGCCGGCCCGGCCGGTCCCTGGCCCTCCGGGCCGTGTCCCCGGTCTTTGCCGCCTGGCCTGGCCCTTCCCGGTGCCGCGGCCGCCTCCGGGGCGCCGCCCCCGGCGGCCTGTCCCCGGTCTTTGGCCCCTCTCGCGGCCCTTGGTCCCTCTCTCCCGGCGTTACAGGGTGGGCGTTACAGGACTCGAACCTGTGACCTCAGCCGTGTGAAGGCTGCGCTCTAACCACCTGAGCCAAACGCCCCGAATCTTCTAACCGTTCTCCTGGAGCCTCGTACCTGATGCTCTCGAGGCCACAGCGGCGGTAACTCAGACTACAACCGGCCACACCGGCCCGCAGCCGCAGCCGAGGCCTGCTGGTTCATCCGGAAACGGATGCCCTGGGCTCGACCTCGAGAAACGGGTAGCGCCTCCCACCACTCACGTGCAACCGGTACTGGGCGGTGGTCCTCAGCACACCCATTCCGTAGCGGACGCTCCGCCTGAAGTTGATCGAGGACGACTGCGCCTCGTAGCGAGTCGGACAGGAGAGCTCACCGATGCGCGCCCCATAGACGATCGCCTGAGCGATGATCTGGTTGTCGAACACGAAATCGTCAGAGTTGCGGTTGAACGGCAGGGCTTTCAGCAGCGCGCCGCTGAACGCGCGCAGGCCAGTGTGATACTCGGACAGCTTCTGTCGCAGAACCGCGTTCTCGAAGAGAGTGAGTGCCCTGTTCGCAACGAACTTGTAGCGGGGCATACCGCGAGCCACAGCACTCTGGGCCAAGATGCGAGATCCGAGAACGAATTCATACTCTCCGTAGGCGATCATGGCCGCCATCGCCGGCACGAGAAGCGGCGAGTACTGATAGTCCGGATGAACCATGACGACGATGTCGGCCCCGAGCTCCAGTGCCTCCCGATAGCAGGTCTTCTGATTCCCGCCGTAGCCCCGGTTCTTGTCATGTCGGATAGACCGGAGGCCGAGGCGGTCTGCTTCCTCGATCGTTCTGTCGGTGCTCGCGTCGTCGACGAGCAGCACTTCGTCGACGACCGCGCGGTCGAGCTCCCCTACCGTGCGCTTCAGAGTCTCTCCGGCGTTGAAAGCCGGAAGCACCACCGTGATCTGCTTCCCGTTGAGCACCGGTGGAGCGTACTAACTCCGCGTCGGGGAACGCTCGCCGGGGCACGACCAGGCTCGATAGCGTCGCTCCGTGCTCGCCACCCCTAAGCCGGCCGCGACAGCGGGCACGGCCGGGTCTCGAACCGGCTCTCGCCGATGGCCGCTCGCGGCCGAGGGCGGCGCCGTCGTGGCGTCACCGCTCGTCGCCTTTTTCGTGCTGCGCATGAGGGCGATGGCGCCGGTCTGGCTGCCGGACCCGAGCATGCACACGATCTACATCGTCGACCCGCGTGACATGTTCACCCGCTACACGGCCGCTTTCGCACCGACGGCCCGTCTGAGAGAGGGTGCCCAGGCAGGGTTCCTCGTCCTTGCCCGCCTTTGCTACCTCGCCTTTGGTGCCCTCGGCGGCTTTTTCGCGATGCGCTACCTGCTGGCTCTTGTGGCCATCGTGCCGGCGTATGTGCTCTGCCGGCGCCTTTATGGCATCCCGGCCGGTGCTGTGGCGATAATCGCCCTTCTCAGCTCGCCTGTGGTCATCACCGCCTGGGGAACCGACTACCCCGACTCAGCGGCGGTGTCTTACATCGCCGGAGCGGTCGCATGCCTCGCGATGCCCGGCCGCGAGCGCTTCCGCCCGGCGTGGCTCGGGCTGGCGGGCCTTCTTTTCACCTTGGCGGTCTGGTCACATGGGATGGGGGCAGTGTTAGCGATCACCGCCCTTGTCGTCTATATGGCCCTGTGCCTGTGGCGGGACCGGCGGCACCTTCTTCGTGACGCCGCTTTTCTCACAGGAGTCGGCCTTCTGGTCACGTTGTTGTTGATGGTCGCCTCTGGCCTAGTGCTCGGCCAGTTCGACTTCATCATCCCTACCATCAAGGCAGCCGAGTACTTGAACGAGCCCTCCCAGACATCCCAGTGGCACTCGTCTAGCTGGCGGTGGGCTCCTTACCTCGCCTACCTGCTCGTCCCGCCTTCTCTCATCGCAGCGTTCTTCGTCACCTTTTCAAAAAGGCTCTCTTCGATCCCTACCCCCCAGCTGTTCGTCGGCCTCGCCTGTGCGGCCCAGTTCGCCGTCTTTTCCTACCTGCAGTTCTTCAACCACGTCCAGACCCTCGAGATGCACTACTTCTCCGCCACCTTGTGGGGCGTGATCTCGATCGCTCTTGCTCTCACCATCGCAGAGCTCACAAAGCCTCTCTCTCACCGCCCCCTCGCAGGCTTCCTCCCGGCGGCCCTTCTCCTTGCGATCCCGCTCGCGTACGAGGCTGACCCGAACGTCCCAGCCTTTGGGTGGTGGCCGGCCGGCGCAGGGCTCGCAGCGCTCCCCGTCGCCGCCGCCGTCGTCATTCGCCTCGTGAGCCGGGGTGGTTCGCACGCCGCCATCCCGCTCGGGCTCCGCCTCGCCACGATGACCACCGTTGTCGCCGTGGCAGGCTCCCTCCTCGTCCTCACGGTCGCCCCGAGCCCCCCGCACGCACGCATACCGGGGGTCGTGAACGTGGACGCGCCGGTCTCCTACGCGAGCGCTCTCGGCGGCAACGCCACCTTGCTGATCGACTGGTATCAGGTCACGACTGAGCTGCCGTCGTTCGTTGGCAACGCCACCTACAAGGGCGAGCAGCTGATGATGTGGTACCCGATCGACCAGAGCGCGACTCTCATCGAGCCGATCGGCATTTACCATGCCGGCTTCGACTCGCTATCGGGAGGCTTCGCGAACGGCTTTCCGGTTCTGACGGCATCGGACAAGGGGTCCCTCAGGACGCGGCGCCCGGCAGAGCTGCTGCTCTTGAGCCTGACAGGCGCCGACTTCACTTCTGCTCTACACGCTCTCGCCCCCTATCGACCTGTCGTGACCCGCAAGGGTGTACTGCGCCAGGGCCAGGCTGTTCTCCACCTCTGGCTGATCACCCTCAGAGTGTTCGCGCAGCCACCGCAACCGGGATCGTCCTGAGCAAGCGCCCACGGACCTCAGGACTTCGGGTCGCGCACTTCCCGCAGGTAGCCTGTCCGAGATGCCTTCTGACACGCGGGGCTCCCCGGACGCTGAGGACGCGGCCAGTCCTAAGTACGAGGCTCCCTCGCTGACCGACAGCGCTGGTGAAGACGTCGGTGGCGACGGCCTCGACGGCGGTGACCTCGAGCCCGAGGCCGCGCGCTTCAACCCTCCCGGCTTCCTCGACGCCCTGAAGACGGTCCTCCGGCCGAATGGCACGCGGCAGAAGGCGCAGCCGGCGACGGGGACGGCCGCAGACGCGAAAGCCGTCAACTACATCGACCGTCGCGAGAGGTTGATCGCTGCGTTCCTCAGCATCTTCCAGGTCGTCCTCGGCGTCGTCGTCTACTTCGAGTACCGAAAGTACGTCGTCCACCCGACGAACAAGAAGCCCAAGATCTCGATCGCTCAAGCTCATCTGGACACCCTCAACTATCGCCACGAGGCTCCCGAGCTGCTCCTCATCAACGTCGTGCTCGCGCTCGCGATCGCCGGTGGCGTCCTCTCGAAGCGACGCGCCCTCGTCGGGTTCACGATCATGCTCGGCGGGCTCGGGATGAACGCCTCTGGCGGCGGCATCATCGGGCTCGTCTACCTCGGCATCGGAATCTGGCTCGTGTTCCGGTCGATGAAGCGGACCCCGTCGGCCCGGGCGGCGGCCGCCACCAAGAAAGCTGGTGGAAGCGCCGGCGGCACCGGACGTCGGGGCGGGGCGGCAGGCACAACCAGCCCCGCGGGCAAGGCCGCGCTTGCCCCTGGGGACCGCAAGCCGCCGCCTCCGTCCAAGCGCTACACACCGCCGCGCAAGCGTCGGCCAGCTCCTGTGAAGGCAGCCGTGAGCGCTGATCCTGAAAAGGAGTCCCGACTCACGAGTTGGCTCCGACGCTGAGCACGGCGCTCCGAGTGCCCCCGCGCACCCTGGTGCTAGACACGTGCCCGTGATCGCCGAATCGCTCGCCGGCAAGCGAATTGCCGTCACTGGAGCGACCGGGTTCCTCGGCACGGCGATCGTCGAACGGCTGCTCAGGTCCGTCCCCGGTTGTGAGGTCGTCGTGCTCGTCCGCCCCGGTCAGCGCCAGTCGGCGAGCGAACGCACCCGAAGAGAGATAGTCCGCAACGACTGTTTCGACCGCCTCCGCCGAGAAGCTCGGAGAGAGGTTCGACGGAGAGATCGAGCGCCGCTTGACGGCGATCGCCGGAGATGTCTCGAGAGACGGGCTCGGGCTCGACGACGGGGACATGGCGCTTTTCGCCAGCTGTGACATCGTCATCCACTCCGCTGCCACCGTGAGCTTCGACGCCCCCCTCGACGGTGCCGTCGAAGTGAACCTGCTGGGACCGACACGGGTCGCCGAGGCCATCCGTGCCGGCAACGAGGGCAGCGGCCGACCGCTCCCCCACCTGATCGCCGTCTCGACTGCGTACGTGAACAGCGGGCACAAGGGAGACGCCTTCGAGGAGCTGATCACGAAGAGCAGATGGCTCTCGATGCCCGAGTGGAAGGCCGAGGTCGCAGCCTCGCGGAGAGCCCGATCCGACACAGACGCCGAGAGCCGTCATCCCGACCGCCTCGGGGAATTCCGCCAGCGTGCACGCGCCGAGCTCGGAGCTGCCGGAACCGCGCTCCTCGCAGACCGGACGGAGCGCTTCAGGGACCAATGGGTCGCTGACCAGCTGGTCGACCTCGGCCGCAGCCGTGCACGGGCGCTCGGCTGGCCGGACGCGTACGCATTCACGAAGTCCCTCGGCGAGCGAGCGCTGCTCGAGACCCGCGGGGACGTCCCGGTCACCTTCGTGCGACCTTCGATCGTCGAGTCATCGCTGACAGAACCCCGACCAGGCTGGATCCGTGGCTTCCGGATGGCTGAGCCTGTGATCATCTCTTACGCGCGGGGACTCCTGAGCCAGTTCCCGGGCGTACCGGAAGGCACCGTCGATGTCGTGCCGGTCGACTTCGTTGTGGCGACGATCATCGCCGTGGCGGCACGGGGTCCCGACGAAGAGGGGCCGACGGTCTTCCAGATCGCCTCGGGAGCGCGGAACCCCTTGCGCTACGGGCTTCTCGTCAACCTCACGCAGGCGTGGTTCACCGAGCACCCCCTTTACGACCACCGAGGTCAACCGATCGTCGTGCCCAAGTGGGGGTTCCCGGGCCGGGGCAAGGTCCAAGGCCAGCTCCGGCGTGCAGTCAAGGTCCTGTCGAGCGCCGAGAAGGCGATGAACCAGTTACCGGTGCGAGGCGAGCGCGCCGAGGTCGTGGCCGACCTCGAAGAACGGAGGATCCAAGCCGAGCGAGCGCTCGACTACGTCGAGCTGTACGGCGCGTACGCCGAGACCGAGGCCCGATTCCGGGTCGATCGCACGCTCGGGTTGTTCGAGCGCCTCGACGCCGGCGACCAGGAGCACTTCTGCTTCGACCCGGCGGTCATCGACTGGCACCACTACGTGCTCGACGTGCACCTGCCGTCGGTGGTCGAGCACGCCCGGGTCCGGACACAACCCGGGAAGCGGACGCTCGCGACGCGGGAAGAGCGCTCGAAAAAGGCCATCCTCTCTGCCGAGCCGAGGCTGGCGGTGTTCGACCTCGAGAACACCCTCATCGCCTCCAACGTGGTCGAGACGTACGCGTGGCTGGCGACTCGGCACGTCGAGGCGAGAGACCGAGCCAGGGTAGTGGCCGAGTTGCTCGCCGAGGGACCGAGGCTCCTCGCGCTCGACCGCCGCGACCGAGGTGACTTCCTGCGCTCCTTCTATCGCCGATACGACGGGGCGCCTGTAGACAGGCTCCGCATCGACGGCGTCGAGCTGTGGAGCGATCTGCTGGCTCTGAGGGCCTTCCCCGACGGTCTCGCCCGCGTCCGCCAACATCGCGCGCTCGGTCATCACACTCTTCTGATCACCGGCGCTCTCGACTTCGTCGTCGAGCCGCTCCGCCCGCTGTTCGACGAGATCGTGGCTGCCCGCCTCGGCGAGAAAGACGGTCGTTTCACGGGCGAGATGGTCTCGGCGCCACCCACCGGTGAGGCCCGGGCACTCCTGGTCGAGGAGTATGCGGCACGTTACGGCCTGACCAAAGGCGAGATCGTCGCCTATGCAGACTCCTCGAGCGACCTGCCGATGCTCGAGGCGGCAGGTCTGCCCGTGGCGGTGAACCCCGAGACGAAGCTCGCGGCGATCGCCCGGCGTCGGGGCTGGCCGATCGAGCAATGGGCGCGCACTAGCGGCGCACCGAGACGGACCCTTGCCGTGGCGACCCTCCGTCCCGGAATTCGGAGCAGCGTCCAGTGAAGGCTCTCGTGTTCGAGCGCCGCCTGGCGCGTTTCGCGGCATCGCGCGTGGCCTCGGCGATCGCCGGATCGGGTCACGGTGTCGGTGTAGGCCCGCTCAAGCTCCTCGAGATCGACCCACCGGAGCTCCCGGGCAACGGATGGGTCAGGGTGCAGCCCCGCCTCGCCGGCATCTGCGGGTCCGACCTCGCCACTCTCGACGGTCGCAGCTCGCGCTACTTCGAGCACCTGGTCTCTTTCCCGTTCGTTCCCGGCCATGAGGTCGTAGGAGACGTCACCGGTGGCAGGTTCGACGGTCAGCGGGTGGTGGTCGAGCCTGTCCTCGGCTGCGAGGCACGGGGTCTTGCTCCGCCGTGCCAAGCCTGTGCGAGCGGCGACAGGGGTCGTTGCGAGCGGATCGCCTTCGGCGAGCTGGCTGCCGGGCTCCAGACCGGCTACTGCACCGACACCGGCGGCGGCTGGTCGGGCGGCCTCGTGGCCCACGAGAGCCAGCTGCATGTCGTGCCCGAGCATCTCTCCGACGAGGCTGCCGTGATGATCGAGCCCACGGCCTGCGCGGTACACGCCGCCTGCTCGAGCGCAGTCGTCGCGAGCGGGCAGCGGGTAGTAGTGCTCGGGGCCGGCACCCTCGGCTTGTGCACGATCGCAGCTCTCCGCGCGTACGCCCTCCCCGGGGCGCTGGTGGCGGTCGCGAAGCACCCGGACCAGCGGAACCTCGCCAGGCAGCTAGGGGCCGACCACGTGGTCGAGCCCGACGAGGTCGTGCGGGCGGCGCGCAGGCTGACCGGCTCCTTGGCGCTCGCGAGCGACGCCGGCAGTGTCCAGCGGGTGACCGGAGGCGTGGACGCCGTGTTCGACTGCGTCGGCAGCGCCGAGTCCCTCGAGCAGCCGACTTTCGATCGTCCGCCCGGGAGGTGAGATCGTGCTCGTCGGCATGCCGGGCCCGATAAGGGTCGACCTCGCTCCGCTGTGGCAGCGGGAGGTGCGGCTGCGGGGCGCGTACGCGTACGGCACCGAGCAGACTCCCGCCGGTCCGCGACGGACCTTCGACCTCGCGGCCGACCTCGTTCACGACCGCGGCCTCGAACGCCTCGTCTCGGCGCGCTATCCCCTCGAGCGCTACGAGGAGGCGATCGCCCACGCCGCTCGAGCCGGCGCACGAGGTGCGGTGAAGATCGTGTTCGACATGAGGCGGCGGCCACGTCCCGGACGCCAGCCGAGCGCCGAAGCAACCGACAAGGAGACACCGTGAGCCCGCGACCCGGATTCGTCCTCGAGGTCGATCGATCGACCCCGCCGACGTTGTTCTGGCACGGCGAGGGATTCCGCCAGGAGCGCCTGCCGGTCGGGAGCCGCGTCATCTACGGCCCCGAGCCGCTCCCAGCCCTCAAGGATCCCGACACCGCCATCGAAGACGCGCTCGAGCACCCGCTCGGCGACGCCGCGCCGCTACGGAGCCTCCTCCATTCCGGCATGAAGCTGACGATCGCGTTCGACGACATATCGCTGCCGCTGCCACCGATGCAGGCACCGGACATCCGCCAACGCGTGATCGAGGCGGTGCTCGGCCTCGCGGCGGAGGCCGGCGTCGACGACGTCGTGCTCATCGTCGCCCTCGCCCTCCATCGCCGCATGACCGACGACGAGCTCCGGCACGCTCTCGGCGAGCGGATCTTCAACGCTTTCGCACCACATGGGCTGCTAACCCAGCACGATGCGGAGGATCCCTCCAATCTGATCCACCTCGGTCAGACCGACCAGGGCGAGGACGTGGAGCTCAACAAGCGCGCAGTCGAGTCGGATCTCCTCGTCTACGTCAACATCAACCTCGTCGCGATGGACGGCGGCCACAAGTCGGTCGCGACAGGTCTCGCCTCGTACAAGAGCCTCCGTCACCATCACAACGTGCGAACGATGCAGAACAGCCGATCGTTCATGGACCGCCACCACTCCGAGCTGCACGCCTCGAACTGGCGCATGGGCAAGCTGATCGCGGACTCCGGCGTCAAGGTCTTCCAGATCGAGACGACCTTGAACACGGACACGTTCCCAGAGCAGTTCCGTTTCTTGCAGAGGCGGGAGTGGGAGTGGAACCTGAGGGACCGGGCCGGCTTCCTTGCCACCTCGAAGGCATTGGAGCGGACACCCCCAGAGCTGGCGCGCCGGATCTTCCAGTCGATCCGGTCACCGCACCAGATGACCTCGGTGCAGGCGGGCGAGGTCGGGGCCGTGCACGACCGCACGCTCGAGCACGTGCACCGCCAGCAACTCGTCCGCGTCGAGGGCCAGACCGACATCCTCACGCTCGGACTGCCGTACATCTGTCCCTACAACGTGAACTCCATAATGAACCCGATCCTCGTGGCGTGCCTCGGGCTCGGGTACTTCTTCAACCTCTACCAGGGCCAACCGCTCGTTCGGGAGGGTGGGGTCGTGATCATGTCCCACCCGACGCCCTGGGCCTTCAACCCCGTCCACCACCCGAGCTACATCGACTTCTTCGAGCAGGTCCTCGCCGAGACGACCGACCTGCTCGAGATCGAGTCGAAGTACGAGGCTGCGTTCGCGACCGACCCGTGGTACATCCACCTCTACCGGACGAGCTACGCCTACCACGGTGTCCATCCCTTCTACATGTGGTACTGGTGCGCACACGCGCTCGACCACGTCGGCAAGGTCATCGTCGTGGGCGGCGATCGGGCAGCCGTGCGACGGCTCGGTTTCTCCCCGGCGAGCACGCTGTCGGACGCCCTCGAGATGGCAGAGGACGTCGTCGGGAGGGACCCCACCATCACCCATTTGCACACTCCCCCGGTGATGATCGCGGACGTGGTCTGATGCCCGGTCGGACCGGCGGCACGAGCACGAGGAACTTCCTGTGGCGCGCCCCGATGCGCCCCGCCGGCGCCGATCCGCTCCCGCTCGCGAAGAAGACCGGGGTCGAGTACGAGACCGACTGGGCTCGCCGGTACCCGGTCCGCCTCGCACGGGCGATCGTCCTCGACGACCTCACCTTGCCGATCGTGTGGGCGGTAGCCCGCCCGAAGGTGCTCGGCCGTGACCCTCTCGAGCGTATCGAGGGACCGGTCATCGTCACGTCGAACCACTCGAGCCATCTCGACACCGCCGTCCTGCTCACCTCGCTACCGGCATCGAGGCGCCATCACACCGTTGTCGCCGCCGCCGCCGACTACTTCTTCGACCGTCACTGGAAGGCCGCAGCGTCGGCGTTCGGGCTCGGTGCGATCCCGATGGAACGGAACAAGGTCAACCGCCGCTCGGCCGACGCGGCGGCCTGCCTGATCGACGAGGGCTGGTCGCTCGTGATCTTTCCCGAGGGAGGCCGGTCTCCTCACGGCTGGGGTCAGGAGTTCAAGGGCGGAGCCGCCTATCTGGCGAAGAGATGCGCCGTGCCAGTGGTGCCCGTCTACGTCCGGGGGACTCGCGCCATCCTCCCGAAGGGCGGGCGCGGTACGAAGGTGCGCCTCCGGCCAGGCCAGACAGAGGTGCGATTCGGCGCTCCCCTGTGGCCGCGCGACGGGGAGGACGCGCGACGCATGTCGGCTCGCATCGAGGCCGCCGTCGCCTTGCTCGCCGACGAGGCCGAGACCGATTGGTGGAGCGCTCGGCTGCGGGCCTCGCGTGGCGAGTCGCCGCCCTTCAGGGGCCCCGAGGTCTCTCCGTGGAGGCGGGCTTGGGCTCTGCCCGAGTCGGCCGACCCTGTCAGCCGCCGGGCTACGGTGAACGGGGAGCCGGGCGTGGACGGCGCCACTGACTGGGACGACCACGACCGCGATTACGACGAGAATCGTTAGCTGCGATCATCTTCTAGAGGCGTTCTGGCACCACGCCCCAGCTCGCCGATAGCACGTACGCATCGCCCCTCAGGCGCGAGCGTCGCCATTCGACGGGCGTCGACCCTGCGTAGGCGACGCGCTCCACCTCGAAGACGCCCTCCGCGTCCTTTAGGCCGAGCAGGTCGCGCTCGGACGGCGAGCACGTCACTGCACGGACTTGCTCGGTCGCGCCGGTTACCTGGATTCCACAGCATGCCGCCAGGGCGTCGTAGAGCGACCCCCGGCCGAGATCGGCCGCCAGCAACGAAGCCCGGGCCTCCTCGGGCAACGCGAGAGCCGATCGGTCGAGAGCAAGGGGGCGGCTGTCAGCCGTGCGGATTCGCTCCAGCCATAGGACCGTCGAGCCCTCGGCCACCCCGAGCGCGGCGGCAGCCGCGTCGTCGGCCGGCCCTTCGCGGAAGATCAGCACCTTGCTCTCTTCCTCGAGGCCGGCGGCGACGATCTCCCGTGCGAGGCTCGGCGACCCGATGAGGACCTGGTCGAGCTGGCGCCGGATGACAAAGGTCCCGCTCCCGCGCCTCGCGTCCAGCAGACCCTCGTCCTTCAGCCTGCGGATCGCCTCGCGCACAGTCGCACGGCTCACGTCGAACTCGGTGGTCAGCTCCATCTCGGTTGGGAAACGGCCCACGTACTCCCCGCCTCCGAGACGCCGGCGCAAGACCGCCGCCAGCTGCGCCCAGAGCGGGGTTGGGTCACGAGGGTCTAGCCGTTCGTCAGGGGCCACTACAGCAAAGTACAGCTGGAGCGAGCGACTTCGCTCGACTAGACAGATGCGCCATGAGCGACCTCTTCTCGATTGCAGGCAAGACGGCCGTGGTAACGGGCGGCTCCAGGGGGATCGGCAAGATGATCGCCGCCGGCTTCGTCGACGCGGGGGCGAGGGTCTACATCTCTTCCCGCAAGAAAGACGTCTGCGACGCGGTGGCTTCCGAGCTGTCAGCGCGCGGGACCTGCGTCGCCATCCCTGCCGACCTGTCCGCCGAGGAGGAGTGCCAAAGGCTCGCCTTTGAGATCGCCGAGCGTGAAGAGCGGCTCGACATCCTCGTGAACAATGCCGGGGCGACCTGGGGCGTGCCGCTCGAGGAGCACGACGAGGCCTCGTTCGAGCGCGTCCTCGCTTTGAACGTGAAGGCCGTCTTCCACCTAACGAAGTTTCTCACGCCCTTGCTGCAGGCGACCGGGACTGCCGAGGAGCCGGCGAGGATCATCAACATCGGCTCGATCGACGCCCTCCACGTGCCGACTATGGAGACCTACTCCTACTCCGCCTCGAAGGCGGCCGTTCACCAGCTGACCCGCCATCTGGCGAAGAGACTCGCGCCGAAGGTGACGGTGAACGCCATAGCGCCCGGGCCATTCGAGTCGAAGATGATGGCGGCGACGCTTGCCGCTTTCGGCGAGCAGATCGCCGCCAGCGCCCCGCTCAGGCGCATCGGCCGTCCCGACGACATGGCCGGCACGGCGATCTTCCTATCGTCGCGCGCCGGCTCGTACCTCACCGGAGCCGTCATCCCGGTGGACGGCGGCATCTCGACGCTCCACTAGACCGGAGAGCAAGTGCACTCGCGGCGGCCTCGCTAGCGTCACTGGCGTGCCCGAGCTCCCCGAGGTCGAGATCCTCTGCCGGCGCCTCGACGAGCACACCCGGGGCAAACTCGTCGAGCGTCTCGAGCTGGCTTCGATCTCCGCCCTCAAGACATTCGACCCTCCTCTTCGTTCACTCGAAGGACGCTTTGTGAAAGGGGTGGAGCGGCGCGGCAAGTACGTGTGCACCGAGATCGACGGGGACTTCGTCGTCCTCAACCTGGCCCGCAGTGGCTGGGTGAAGTGGCGGGACAAGATGACGGCGACGGTCCCGAGACCGGGGCGCGGCCCACTCGCACTTCGTGCGAGGTTCGAAGGCGGTTGCGGCTTCGATGTCACCGAGATGGCGACGGAAAAGCGCCTGGCCATCTGGGTCGTGCACTCTCTCGAGCACATCGACGGCATCGCCACTCTCGGGCCCGAGCCGTTGTCGGGCACCTTCACCCGCGAGCGGTTGGCGGCCCTCTTGGCCGGTCAGAAGGGAGACTTGAAGCACGCACTGTCGCGCCAGTCGCTCATCGCCGGCGTGGGGAACGCTTACTCCGACGAAGCACTTCATGCCGCCAGGCTGTCGCCCTTCAAGTCGGCGGCGAAGCTCTCGGGCGATGAGCTCGACAGGCTCTATGCCGGCCTCATCACCGTCTTGTCCGAGGCGATCGCGAGAGCGGCGGACCTCGACATGGACGAGCTCAAAGACGGCAAGCGCACCGGCATGCGCGTGCACGGCCGGACGGGCCAGGCGTGCGAAGTCTGTGGCGATACGGTGCGCGAGGTCGCCTTCTCGACGCGCTCGCTCCAGTACTGCCCGACCTGTCAGACAGGCGGCAAGCCGCTCGCCGACCGCCGCCTGTCGCGCCTGCTCAAGTAGGGCCGTCGCGCTGCAGAGATCTGTCCCAGCCGTGTCGACAGTACGATTCGGCGATGAACACGCGGTGCGGCGAGTGCGGCTATGCAAGAGAGGACTACAGGAGCGCGAGCGATCAGCAGTGGCTGAGATCGTCTATCGGGCAGCGGGTGAAGCTGATGTTCGAGGACCTCGGAGACGTGGAGGCGATCCCCGGCTTCGGGAGCGCCGACTCCCTACACGCGAAGCTCACACGCCTCGCTGAGGACGACGACCTGCACCCGGCGGTCCATTTCACCCAGGCAGCCGCGCGGGTGTCGGCGACGATGGCCCCGAGACCATTGGCAGGCTCGACCGGCCGTTTGATCCACGTCAACGTGTCACGGGGAGGAGTGCCCAAACTGCCGGCGGGAGAGTCGGGGGTGTCGTGGCGCGGCGTGGTGGGCGACAAGCAGGAGGAGCGCAAGCATCACGGGCACGCGTGGCAGGCGTTGTGCATCTGGTCGCTCGAGGTCATCCACTCCTTGCAGCTCGAGGGGCATCCGATCGACAGCGGCAGCACGGGAGAGAACCTCACGATCCGCGGCATCGACTGGAAGCGTGCGCGCACGGGCGTCCTCATGGAGATCGGCGACGTCGTCTGCGAGCTCACCTCTCCGGCCGTGCCCTGTGCCAAGCAGGCGCGTTGGTTCGCCGACGGGAAATTCACGCGCATCAGCCACGCCCACCATCCGGGGCGGGCCAGATGGTATGCGTCCGTGCTCCGACCCGGGACCGTTCGCCCTGGTGACGAAGTACGCGTGGTCATTCCCGTGGCCGCCGTCTGAGGGCCTTCGCGATCAGCCTCTCGGCCGGTCCACGCGGATACGGCCGACTTGGCGGATCAAGCAGACCGGAGTCTGCTCAGTGCCTTGGCCGAGCGGGTTGTCCCCGAACAGCCAGGCAACCAGCTTGCGGTCGACGCCGCGGCTGGCGCCGAGAACACTCACCCCCCGGTCGTTCGCGTCCACGATCGCTACGCCCACCGGGCCGCCCGCTTCGTCGGCGAGGCGCTTCGCGAGCCGCTCGCTCACCCCGTCGGGGTCCTCGGGCGGGAGCTTGGCATGCGTGTCCGACGGTGGCAGCGTGCCGACAGTCGGCCCGTCGATGGCAGCGACACGGCCGCCGGCGATCCGATAGAAGTCGCCGCGCCGCCCGACGATACGCCCGAGGGCCCCTCCCACCGCTGCTGCGAGGATCCGGCGGCGCCCTGCCTCGTCGATCGCGAGCTGCATCGTCTCGGGGATGCCGAGCCCGATCCCGGCCGGCGAACGAGAGACGAACGAGCTGAGGCCGCGCGCGAGCAACCCCGCCCGTATCTCCGAGACCGGGAACGAGCGCCCTTGGGCGACGGCGACGGCCTTCTCCGAGATCGCGACGATGTCGCCTTGCTGGAGCCCGAGGCGGCCTCCGCCGACCGAGACGACAGAGTCCTCGACGATGCGATCGAGGTCGTCTCCGGGCCCGATCTTCGGGGTGCGGACCGGCGCTCGCCCGTAGACCTGGCGCCCGTCCGGTCCACAGCAGAAGACGTGACGCCCAGTGTTGGCCTGCACCCTCGTCCACGAGGGCGCCTCACCGCCGCAAAGCGCAGCGGCTTCCGCGTCGCCGGCGGCTTGCAGAGAGCGTCGCGGCCGGCTCCCGTCGGGCGAGAGCGGCACAGGACCGTGGAAGACCCGGAGCCAGGCTTCGGCGTTCAGCACCCGCCAGAAGAACGGAGACTCCTCGAGGTCGCCCTCGCACGCCGCCCGGAAGGCCCGGGCGATGGAGGGCCCGTCCCAGTAGGACCTGGAGCAGAACGACGGCGAGCGCAGGATGCCCTGCACCACCGCCCGCTCCTTTCGGAGCCAGCGCATCTCGGGCGTGGTGAAGCCGATCTTCTTCCGGCGGAGCCGCACCTTGTCCGGGAGCACCCCCCGCATCGACTCGCGGAAGATCCACCTGCTCCAACCGTCGCGGATGATGGCGTCCTCGGGAAGGCCGAGCACGAGCTCGACGAGCTCTTGGTCGAGAAACGGCGGCCTCGACTCGATCGACCATGCCATCGAGTTGCGGTCCTCGTAGCGAAGAAGCGACGGCAGGGAGTACTCCGTCAGGTCCTGGGCGAGCCGCTCTTTCAACTTGTCCTGGGCACGGTGGTCGGCCGCGCGGGCCGCCTCGGACCGACTGGGATCACCGAGCAGCGGGCGGCAGTACAGGGCGGGGTCCACGGTGCGCCGGCGGTCGGCCAGCCGGCTGCGGACTATCGGAGCGAGCACGTCTCTTGCAGCTCTCGCCTCGCGGGCGAGGAGCTCGAGCTTCCTCTCGCCGGCCAGCTGGCGTAGGTAGACGTACTGGTAGGGCACGTAACCCGCGAGCAGCTCGTCGCCACCCTGGCCGTCCAAGAGCACCTTCGCCTTGCCTTGAGCGAGCTGCATCACCCTGTACTGGGCGTACGGGCCGGAGGACACCATCGGCTCGTCCTGGTGCCATACCACGAGGGGAAGGTCCTCGAAGAGCTCGCCCGACTGGGGCCTGACGAAATCGCTGGCGGCACCGGACGCCTCGAGCACGGGTCGGATGTACTCCTGCTCGTCGATCGGGTCGCCGTCGAAAACGGCCGAGAAGGTCCGCAGCTGCTCGCCCATCGACCACGAGTCCGGCGCGTGCTCAGCGAGTAGCTTGCTCATAACGCACACGATGGAGGAGGAGTCGAGCCCGCCGGACAGGCAGGTCCCGACGGTGACGTCGGCTACCAGCCGTCGCTGGATCGCCTTCTCGAACATCCGACCGAAGCGGTCGGGGTCAGCAGGCTCGCCACGCGACAGCCGGGGCTCCCAGTAGCGGTGCTGGCGGCGCGCGTATCGTTCGGTGGGCTCGAGCGAGACCGTGACGACGGTCGCCGGCGCCACTTGGCGGATCCCCCCGAAGAACGTCCGCTCGTCATGATCGTGCAAGCCGAGGAGGAGGTAGCTTGCAAGCCTCTCCTCGTCCACCTCTGGCACCAGGTCACGAGCGGCGAGCAATGCCTTCACCTCAGAAGCGAAGAGGAAGCGCCCACCGGCCTCGGCGAAGTACAGGGGCTTGATGCCCAAGTGGTCCCGCGCGAGGACTAGCTCCACGCGCACGCTCGTCCAAGATCGCGAAGGCCCACATCCCGTTGAACCGTTCGACACAGGCCGCGCCCCACTCCTCGTACGCGACGAGGACGACCTCGGCGTCGCAGCGGGTGTGGAAGCGGTGCCCGGCAGCCTCAAGCTCGGCCCGCAGCTCCCGGAAGTTGTAGACCTCGCCGTTGTAGACGAGGTGCCGATCTCCCGACACGTTCGAGAGAGGCTGGTGGCCGAGATCGGGGTCGATGATCGACAGCCGCCTGTGACCGAGGCTCGCCGCGTCGGTCTCGTACATCCCTTCGTCGTCAGGCCCGCGATGGATGAGCCGCTCGGACATCGAGACCAGCAGCTCGTGATCCCGGGGACCGATGAAACCGGAGATGCCGCACATGAGCGATCAGGAGCTGTCCGTGCCCGTGGCCGCCTTCTTGGCGGTCGAGGGCCGCTTCGAGCTTGCGGAGCGCTTCCGAGCGCCGCCAGAGGGTTTGCCCGGCCTCTCGCGGGACGGCTCGGCTCTCGGGGACACCCCGACCGCCCGCTCCTCTCCGATCTTCCCCTTCGGATAAGTGCTGGCCAGCTCCTCCTCGCTCGGCTCCCGGCGCTCGTGGGCCTCTGGTGGGAGGAGAGCAGAGATGGCTTCCATGATGCGTTCGGTGTCTGCGACGGCATCCGCCGGACCGAGCCCGAGATCGTGGATGACTGGGCCAACCCGTACCGTGACGAGCGGCGGGTTGAGGACGTTCGTGATCTTCGGGAGCCGCGCAGAACGCGGCCATATCGCTTCGGTGTTCCAGAGCGCGACCGGCACGACCTGCGCGCCGGTGCGCGCCGCAAGGCGCGCGGCGCCGGTCTTACCCCTGAGCACCGGGTCGAAGAACGCCTTGCCCCGGGGAATGGTGCCCTGTGGGAGCACCGCCAGGCCCTCGCCGGCCTCGAGCACACGCTCTGCTGCCACGAGCGAGTCCGCAGCGGCGCCTGCACGCTCGACCGGGATCCCGCCGAGGGCACGCGCGAGCTGGCCGACGATCGGCGCGTCGAAGAGGCTCCTTTTTCCCAAGGAACCGCACGGGCCGCCCCTTGCGCACGATGAGAACGGCGAGCGCCGCGACGTCGAAGTAGCTGCGGTGGTTGGAGACGAGGATGAACGGGCCGGTATCGGGCACGAGATCGACTCCCCGAACGTCGAAGCGCGCATAGGGGAACAGCTCGGGTCTAATCACGACCTTCCCCAAGTCGAACGCCTCGAGCCCGACGAGCGTCGGCACACCCGGCGGCACGTCGAGGTGAAGGATCGGCCAGCGCCGGAGGACGGCCGCCGCGTGCAGCCCCATGTCCGGGTTCACCGCCCTCGGGTACCCGACTGCGTTGAGGAGGGGGAGATCGTATGAGCTGTCGGAGTAGGCGAAACTCTCCGCCAGGTCCACGTCTCGCCACTCTGCCCACTTGCGCACCGCTGACAGCTTCCCGACGCCCCACACGAAGCCTCCCTCGAGCCGCCCCGTGTAGACGCCGTCGGTCCAGGCGTAGCGGGTAGCGATCACTTCGTCGATCCCCAAGCGATCGGCGAGCGGCTTCACGAGGTCGTAGGGAGTCGTGGTGGCGAGCACCAGGATGTGGCCCGCCTTGCGGTGCTCGGCGAGCAGACCGCGGGCATATCCGGCGACGCTGTCCGCCAGCAGGTCTGCCGCCACGCGGCCGGCGGCCCGGAACCGGTCGACAGGCCAGCCCTTCACGGCAAAGGCGGC
The DNA here is from genome assembly GCA_963801185.1 of uncultured Acidimicrobiaceae bacterium. Taxonomy (GTDB): domain Bacteria; phylum Actinomycetota; class Acidimicrobiia; order Acidimicrobiales; family Bog-793; genus Palsa-601. The sequence continues at coordinate 542,224 of CAWDDW010000001.1, forward strand.
CGAGCGGGCGAGCGCCATCCCGAGCGGGTTCTCACCGAATCGGTCGTAAACCTTGTAGAACAGGGTCTCGCCGGGGAGAGGCGAGTTACGGAGGCCCAGCTCTCTCAATGCCTCGTTGATGACCGGACCGCTCGCTCCGCGCAAAAGCGTCCGGTCGAGATCGAATATCGCGGCAGGCTCGGGCACGTCCATGAACTTAGGCCAGTCTCACGACTCCCATGAGATGCAGGTCACGACGTAGACCTCTCGGGCACGAGCCGGCGCGAGCCTGCCTGATCGCGAAGAAGGGACCGGCGGGGGGGATGCCGGCCCCTTCTTGGAGACACACAAGAGCCGGAAGGGGGGTCTCGGCGATGCTCGTGGTCTGACTGCTCTCCAGTCTGACGTTTCCCTCCGCTATCGGTCAAACTTATATAGCTGATACTTGCTATCGTTTCTTGCGATGGATCTCCGCCAGCTGAGCGCTCTCGTCGCGATTGCGGATCACGGTTCCTTCTCCGCTGCCGCCGATGCGCTGTCGACAGTCCAGTCCAACGTGTCCGCTCACGTGAAGAACCTCGAGACTGAGCTCAACACCGAGCTCGTCGACCGTGCCACCGGCGAGCTGACCGAAGTCGGCCGTCTGGTCGTCTCGAGAGCGCGGCGCGCACGTGCCGAGCTCGACGCCCTCATGTCCGACGTGATGGCACTCAATCACGACGTGGCCGGCACCGTGCGAATCGGGATCATCGGTACGACGGCGCGCTGGCTCGTCCCCCAGCTGCTCGACATCATCCCAGCTCGCTTTCCCCGGCTCACACTCGTCTTCGTCGAGTCCACCACGACTGCCCTCGAGGCCCAGCTCGGCTCAGGGCAGGTGGACCTCGCCGTGCTCAATCTTCCTCCTGTCGCAGGGGACCTCACCTTGATCCCGTTGTTCGAGGAAGAGCTGGTCCTCGTGGCGGACATCTCTCACCCACTGGCGTCCTTCGACGAGATCAGCTTCGCTGACCTGGCCGCCGTGCCGCTGCTCCTCCCGTATCGCGGCACGGCGTTCCGGGACGAGCTCGACGACGCGCTCCGGCCCCTCGGGATGAAGCCCAGGCAAGGGCGGAGGTGGATGGGACCCGGCTCATCGCCTCGCTCGTGTTCGAGGGCTACGGCCCTGCGATCCTTCCGGCCACCGCGGTGCCGTGGTACCTGCGCGAGCGTTGGGCCGTCGTGAAGGTGAGAGAGTCCCTCCTCGGCTCGTCGGGGTGGCCCAGCGAGCGCGCAGCCTGCCCTCGGCTCCGACGAGGGCAGTGCTCGACACGCTGACATCCATCGTCTTCGACGCGGAGCGGACACCACCGGGCCTGACCGCCGTGCCAGCTGATCAGCGCCCCCGAGCGCCGGCCACGGGCTGATGGACTCTCAGGCCTGCTCGGCTGCTCCCCCGGGCGGCGGTTCGTCGTTGCGAACGGGTTGGTCCGTTCCGACCGCCGGGTGCTGCGATCGCTCGTCGGCTGCTGCGGCTGCCGTATCCGGGCTGGCCTCCCGCCGCCCGAGGCCGAGGGAAGACATGTCCTTCAGCCGAGGTTCTCGCCACATGAGCCAGATTCGCGGCTCCGCACCCTTACCCTTCCCGATCTCGCCGGTGAGTTGGAAGCCATGCCGGTGATAGAAGGCGAGGTTCTCCTCCTTCGAGGACTCGAGGTAAGCCGGAATGCCCTCCTCGTCAAGCCGGTCGAGCACGACGCTCATCAGTGCTGAGCCGATGCCGGACCTTTGCCGGTCAGGTTCCGTCCCGATCGTCCCGAGATAGAAGTGCATGATTTTCGGGTGCACTGCTTCCAGCTGCTCGAGCAGGCGAAGCGCCCGCCCGGTCTGGCGTCCGAGGATCCGGATCACGGTCACGAGCTGACCGAGCGCCTCCGAGACGGCCGGAACCTGGCGCCGCGGCGGCATCCAGAGTGACGCCCCAGTGAGCTCGGGGGTGGTCCAAGCCTCTCCTTTCGGGAGGAACACGTGTACGAGCTGCCACTCGAAGTACCGCTGGAGACGCCGCATATGCGTGCGCCCGGCCGGGAAGAGGTACTCGGATACCGGGTCGTCGTCGAACGCCCGCGCCAGGCAGGCCCCGACGGCCTTCACGTCTGCACGCTCCACCCGGCGCACGGGAGGACTCCCCACCGGTACGACCGGCGACGTCCCGTGGTCTCCCAGCCCGTCTACGCCCATCGCCCCCGACGGTAGCGGTCGGGCGCGCCCGCGTACGAGCCGGCGGAGGGAATCGCTCACCACCTCTCGGCGTTGACCTCATTGTGAACGAATTCTCCAATGCCGAACCCAGCGGTGGCACTGCCACCGGCGGCGAGCCGCGTGCCCTGCCGCCTTTCACCGTCACCTGGGACTATCGGTGCCCCTTCGCCCGCAACGCTCACGAGCACCTCCTTGTCGCGCTCGAGTCCGGCGCACAGTTCGACGTCACGTTCCTCGCATTCTCACTGAGTCAAGGCCACCTCGAGGACGGCGAGACCTCTGTCTGGGACGATCCTTCGAAGGACTCAGGCATCCTCGCCATGCAAGCGGGCATCGTCGTGCGGGACGAGCTGCCCGCGCGCTTCCTCCAGGTCCACCGTGCCTTGTTCGCGCTGCGCCACGACGACGGCGGTGACCTCCGAGATGCCGCTGCCATCAAGCGAGTCCTCGAGGACAAGGGTGTCGACGCCGACTACGTCTTCGCCGAGATCGAGACGGGCTGGCCGCTCGAGACCTTCCACAAGGAGCACGACGCCGGAGTCGGTACCCACGACGTTTGGGGCGTCCCGACCTTCATCGTCGGCGACCAAGCCGCCTTCGTACGGCTGATGACCCGCCCTGGCGACGATGCGGTGACTGGTCGCCGGACCATCGAGCGCGTCATAGGCCTCATGTCCGACATGCCGGAACTCAACGAGTTCAAGCACACGTCGATCCCCAACTGAACTCTTCGCACGAGCTCGGCCCCGGACCGACCACATCGCTGGCGCCGGCTGAGATTCCGGCGCCAGCGAATAGCTGACGGTGCCGCAACCGATCGGTCAGCCGAGAGAAATCGGCTCGTCGTCCCCGATGGCTTCTCCGAGTGGGATGTCGACGAGTGGGATGTCGACGAGCTCATCGGCTGGGGCGACTTCGACGTTCATCGCCGTCATCTCTCGCACTCGCTGATCGAGCTCGATCATCATCTCTGGGGTCGAGCGCAGGAACTGCTTGGCGTTCTCACGACCTTGGCCGAGCTGTTCACCCTCGTAGGTGTACCAAGCTCCCGACTTCTTGACGATGCCGACATCGACAGCCACGTCGAGAACGGAGCCCTCGCGGCTGATGCCCTTCCCATAGACGATGTCGAACTCGGCAGACCGGAAAGGCGGGGCGCACTTGTTCTTCACGACCTTCACCCGTGTCCGGTTGCCGACGATCTCAGCGCCATCCTTGATCGACTCGACCCGCCGGATCTCGAGGCGAATGGAGGAATAGAACTTGAGTGCCCGTCCACCTGGGGTCACTTCGGGTGAGCCGTAGACGACACCGATCTTCTCCCGCAGCTGGTTGATGAACACAGCGATCGTCCGTGACTTCGACAAAGTCCCCGCCAACTTCCGCAAGGCCTGGGACATCAGTCGGGCCTGCAAGCCCACGTGTGAGTCGCCCATCTCCCCTTCGATCTCCGCACGTGGCGTCAGGGCTGCCACCGAGTCGATGACGATCACGTCGATCGCACCCGAGCGGATCAGCATGTCGGCAATCTCGAGTCCCTGTTCGCCGGTATCGGGCTGGGAGATGAGCATCTCGTCGATGTCGACCCCGATCGCCTTCGCGTAGACCGGATCCATCGCGTGCTCTGCGTCGATGTAGGCGCAGATCCCGCCGTTGCGTTGCGCCTCGGCCACGACATGCATGGCGAGCGTGGACTTGCCGGAGGACTCGGGGCCGAAGATCTCGACGACCCGTCCTCGTGGCAGGCCTCCGATCCCGAGCGCGATGTCGAGCGCCATGGCGCCGGTCGAGATCGCCTCGACACCGACTCCGGCATGCTCCCCCATCCGCATGATCGATCCCTTGCCGAACTGCTTCTCTATCTGGCCGAGGGCCACGTCCAGTGCCTTGTCACGCTCCATCGCCGTCTCCTTTTTCTGCGTGTCTCTCAGCCTGCTCCGGCCTTTCCCGCCGGGCGGGGCGATCTGTCTCCCGGACCATACGCGGAGGGTGTATCACTGCCTTGCTCCGATGTCACAGGAGTGTAGTTCCAAACGTACGTTCGGTGGTGGATAGCCCGGCAGAATGCGTCGGTGCCCGAGCCGCCGGAGCGCCGTGTCGCTGAGATCGTCGCCGTCCACGGTGACATCACGACCGAGGAAGTCGACGTCGTGGTGAACGCCGCGAACACCCGACTCGCAGGTGGCGGCGGCGTCGACGGCGCAATCCACCGAGCTGCCGGTGCCGCGGCTCTGCAGGAGGCGTGCCGCAGGCTCGGCGGGTGCGAGACGGGCGACGCCAAGCTGACCGAAGGCTACGGTCTGAAGGCGCGCTGGATCGCTCACGCTGTCGGCCCGGTCTGGCACGGCGGTTCTCAGGGCGAGCCCGAGCTCCTTGCGTCCTGCTACAGGCGCTGCCTGGAGCTCGCAGCAGATGTGGGAGCCCGGTCAATCGCGTTCCCCGCCATATCGACCGGCGTCTACGGCTTTCCTCCAGACCGTGCGGCGCGCATCGCCGTCGAGACGATCCGCGGCACTCACACGACAGTGGAGCTGGCAAGACTGGTCGCTTTCGATGACGACACGTTCCGCCTGTACATAGGATTGCTCTCCGCATGACCCGCATTCCCTTCGAAATCAGCCGACTCGACATGACCGATTCGATGGAGCTGAACGACGCCGCCGCGGTCGCGACGAGGGCGTTCCAGTTCGACCCTTTCTTTGTCCATTTGACTAAGCGGCCTCTCCTCCGGGCGAGAGGTCTCGGCATCTTCATCCGGTCCACGCTCGCGTCGCTCGGCGAGCGCGCCGAGGTCGACGGTGCCCGGCAACCCGACGGTCGCCTGATCGGCGTGGCCGCCTGGCTCAAGCCCGGTGGATACCCGCTTCCCATCTCCGCCCAGCTACACCAGAGCGCAGGCGCCTTCTGGGCGATGTGGCCGGTGCCGAGGTCTCTCGTCGAGGGGACGAAATACCTCCTGGCCATCGACAAGGTCCATCCGCGGGAGCCCTTGTGGTACCTGAACCTGCTCGTGGCCGATCCCTCGGCCCAGCGCAGCGGGGTGGGTACGAAGCTGCAGGAGACGGTCCTCGAACGTGCCGACGCGGAGGGCTTGCCCGCCTATCTCGAGACCCAGAATCCCGACAACGTCCCGTACTACGGTCGTTTTGGCTACGAGGTGGTGCACGAGCTCCGTCCTGTGCCGAACGGCCCGCCCTTGTGGACGCTGCGCCGCGAGCCGCGAGGCTGACGGCCTGCGAGTCAGCCGGCGCGCAGCCTCGACCGGAGGAGGTTGAGAGCCGAGATCACGGTCATCTGGCGCACTCGCTCGCGGTCCCCCGGCAGCCGAAGCTCGACGCCCTCGGCGGGGGTGCCCGGAAGGCAGATCCCGATGAAGACGGTGCCCGGGCGATGGCCTTCCTGCTCGCTCGGTCCCGCCACTCCCGTTGTCGAGAGAGTCACGTCTGCCTTCAGCACGTTGCGTGCGCCCTCGGCCATGGCGGCTGCGGCCTCCGAGGAGACGACAGGCCCCGGCGGCACGCCCAGCACCGACTCCTTCACCGCCGTCGCGTAGGCCACCACGCCACCGGCGAACCACTCCGAGGCGCCAGGCACCGAGACCACTCTCGATGCCATCAGTCCTCCAGTCAACGACTCCGCCACGCCGAGCTTCCATCCGCGAGCCACGAGCAGCTTCCCAACGGCCGCCTCCATCGTCTCGTCGTCGACCCCGAAGACCGCTTCACCGAGGACGTCGCGCACGAGCGCCTCCTCGCTGGACAGCACCTCGGCGGCTTCCTCGTACGATGACGCTTTCACGGTGAGGCGGACCTTTATCCCTTCGATCCCGCTCGCGAGAAACGCAATCGTCGGCACAGTCGCCCCTCCTCCCGCCAGCGCGTCGATGCGCGGCTCGAGGACTCTGCCAGCGTCGACTCAGCGAGCCCCCAAGTCCGCAGCGTCCGGCTGGCGATTACAGCCAGGTCGCCCGCACGGAGGCGGAGGTCCGGCAGTACCGCCCGCTCCATCATCTCGTGCATCTCATAGGGCACACCGGGCACGGCGTAGACCACCTTCTGCCCGACCGGGCAGACGAGGCCGGGCGCGGTACCGATCCGCTGCTCGATCACAGAGGCCCCGGCGGGCACCTCGGCTTGCCGGGCGTTGTTGGCGGCCATCTGGCGGCCTCGCGAGACGAACATCGCTCGGACCCGATCGAGAACCGACTCATCGAGCACAAGCTCCACGTTCATCACGGCCGCGATCGCCTCGCGCGTGATGTCGTCCTGTGTAGGCCCGAGCCCACCGCAGACTACAACGGCGTCCGAGCGGGCAAGGGCGGTTCTCAGCGCGAGCACGATGCGCTCGAGGTTGTCGCCGACCTTGGTCTGGAAGTGACAGTCGATCCCCGAGCCGGCGAGCTGCTCGCCGATCCAGCTGGAATTCGTGTCGACGATCTGGCCGAGGAGCAGCTCGGTTCCGACCGCCAGGACTTCAGCCCGCACTGAGGGAGGAACCGGGCTCGGGGGAGGACGGAGTGATCGGCGGAGCGACGCCGGCCATCAGCTTTCGCCCGTCGCGCGCGTATTCGAGGCCCGTGTAGATCGTGAGCGCCACTGCGACCCAAAGCAGGTCGCGGACGAGGCCGACGTGATGCAGCCCGACGGGCGGGAGCAACGCGAGGCCGACGACGACGTCCTGCATGAGTGTCTTCATCTTCGCCAATTGCCGGGCTGGGATCGAGACGCCACGCCGGCCTGCGAGCGAACGGAAGACGCTCATCGCGATCTCCCTCATGGCGACGAGCGCAACCGGGAGCCAGGAGAATTCGCCTATACCGGCCAAGGCCGCGAGGACCCCGAGAACGAGGAACTTGTCCGCGAGCGGATCGAGGAAGGCTCCCGAACGAGTGGTGCCCATCTTGCGCGCTATCCACCCGTCGACACCGTCGCTGGCGGCGCAGACGAACCAGAGGGACGCGAGAAGCCAGGTCGACGGTCCGGTTGCCACGACGAGGCAGACGAGCACCGGCGACGCGAGCAAGCGGGCCATGGTGACAGCGTTCGCCGGGGTGAGCAGCGCCGAGGGCCCGAACGACTTCGCTTCCACCGATTCTGTCGTCGAATGACGCGACGGTGCGCTCATCCGTGTATCACCTCGGCGATGAGGTCAGGTCCTTGCGAACCCACAGCGCGGGCCCGGACGAACGGTGCCCGCTCGTTCGCAGGATCATTCGGGAGGCTCTCAAGACGCACGACGCCGTCGATCTCCGGCGCCTCGCGGTATGACCGGCCGACCCCGCCCTCTTCGACGAGGACGGTCATCTCGGTCCCCACGAGCGCTCGGCGCCGGCGAGCCGTGATCGCGTCTTGCATCTCCGAGCACTCGGCAAGACGCTCGAGAGCGAGGCTCGATGGCACGGAAAGGGACGCGTCGAGTCCTTCTGCGTAAGTTCCGGCCTCGAGCGAGAAGGTGAAGAAGCCAGCCCAGTCGAGCTGTGCCTCATCCAAGAAGCCCAGCAACGCATCATGGTCTTCCTCGGTCTCGCCCGGGTAGCCGAGGATGAAGGACGATCGAAGCACGGCTTCCGGCTGGAGGCCACGGATGCGCTCGATGCGCTCGAGGAAGCGTTCCCGGCTCCCCCAACGCCTCATCCTGCGCACGAGCGGCGCCGACACGTGCTGTAAGGAGAGATCGAAGTAAGGCACCTCGGTCGACAAGATCGCCTCGATGAGTGGGTCGTTGAGAGACGACGGGTAGAGGTAGAGCAGGCGCACCCACGGCACGCGCTTCGCAACCGCCGACACGAGCTCCAGGATGCCGTCGGTGCGGGCAGGCCCCTCCGAAGATCGATCACGGCCATAAGAGGCCAGGTCCTGAGCGACGAGGACGACCTCGGAGACGTCCAAGGTCTCCACCTCGGCGAGGATCGAGGCGAGCTGGCGAGAGCGCTGCCGGCCACGGAACGACGGAATCGCGCAGAAGCCGCACCGCCGGTCACATCCCTCAGCGACCTTCACGTAACCCCACGGCGCCTCAGCAGGCGGCCGCGGCAACTCGAGTAGATCGAACGAGGGCACGTCAGAGCGCGGCCGGAAAGCCACTCGAGAGGGACGCCCGTTCCCTGTGAGCTCCATCCCGAAGCCCGCCACGATGTCGATCTCAGGCATCGCCTCGGCAAGCTCGTCTCCGCTGCGTTCAGCCAGGCACCCTGTGACCGCCAGGCGGGCGCCGGGTCGGCGGGCCTCGCTCAAAGTGAGGATCGTGTCGATCGACTCCTCGCGTGCTGGCTGGATGAACGCGCAAGTGTTGACGACGATCAGGTCGGCTTCCTCGGGACCCGACGCCTCGCCGTAGCCCGACGCCGTCAGGCGACCGGCAAGCTTCGCGGAGTCGACGTCGTTCTTCGGGCAACCGAGCGTCGTGATCCAATACGACCGTTCTGACGGCGCGACAGACCCCCTGGGCACCCCTTGCACTCTAGAAGGCTACCGCCGCGAGGGCGCCCCATCCCCGGACGACCGGGCGTCACAACGCGCGGACCGCTCCCGAAGCGATGAGCTCTTGAACGGTCGTGTCCCCGATTCCCCACTCCGCCAGCGCGTCGGCGCCGCCCTCACCGGGTCGACAGGGTGGCGACGCGATAGCCCCGGGCGTCGCCGAGAAACGAGGCGCGGGTGAGGGCTGAGTCACCCCGCCGACAGAGGTGAACGTCCGTCGCGCAACGTTGTGCGGATGATCGGCCGCCTCCGCCATCGAGAGCACCGGCGCCAGGCACGCATCGCCGCCCTCTGCCTCGGCCAACGCGACCCACTCGTCTCGAGACTTCTGACGAAAGACCGACGCGTACCTCTCCTTCAACTTAGGCCACTGTGTTCGGTCCATTTGCGGTGGTAGCTCCGCCGGGGACAACCCCATCACCCGGCAGAGCGCTTCGTAGAATTGCGGCTCCAGCGCCCCGACCGCGATATAGCCCTTGTCCGCGCACTCATACACGTCGTAGTAAGGAGCGCCCGTGTCGAGCAGGTTGGTGCCCCGCTCCTCCCGCCACACCCCAATCGCGCGGAAGGACCACATCATCGAGAACAGGAGGGCGGCGCCGTCGACCATGGCGGCGTCGACAACCTGTCCCTCGCCGGTTTGCGCCACGCGGAACAGCGCAGCGGCCACCCCGAGCGCGAGCAGCATGCCGCCGCCGCCGAAGTCACCGACGAGGTTGCAAGGCGGAATGGGAGCCTCGCCGGCTCGCCCGAGGCTGTCGAGCACCCCGGCTATCGAGATGTAGTCGATGTCGTGGCCGGCGTAGTCAGCGAGCGGGCCTTCCTGACCCCAGCCGGTCATGCGTCCGTAGACGAGCCGCCGGTTGCGAGCCAGGCACTGCTCTGGCCCGAGCCCGAGTCGCTCGGTCACTCCCGGCCTGAAGCCCTCGATCAAGACGTCGGCGCGGTCCACGAGCTCGAGGAGGAGGCCGACGCCGCGAGGATCCTTCAGGTCGACCCCGACGGACCGCTTGCCACGCTGGAGTACGTCCCACGCGACACCGTCGGGCAACGAGTCGGGCACGACAGAGCTCCGCTCTATCCGCACGACGTCTGCCCCGAGATCGGCAAGGACCATCCCCGCGAACGGACAGGGCCCGATGCCCGCCAGTTCGATCACCTTCACTGACCCGAGCGGCCCGCTCCTTCGCGGGCCTCGGCTCACCTCGGCCGTCTCGCTCACTGGCGCGACGTACTCGCGGCCGCCTGGGTGTTCACGACGATCTCGCCCACTATCAGGTCCCACACTTCGGGTGCGGGGTGGTGACCCATCCCCTCCACGATGACCAGCCGGGCACCGGGAATGGCCGCGGCGGTGGCTTTGCCTCCGCTCACGTCGACGAGCGGATCACGGTCTCCGTGGATGACGACAGTCGGCGCCTTGACCGAGGCGAGGGCAGGGGTGCGATCGGGCGAGCCGAGGATCGCGCCGAGCTGGCGAGCGACGCCGGAGGGCTCTTCGGCTCGATCCCACGCCAAGCCCGCGAGCTTCCGCTCGCGCTCCTCGTCGATCGGGAACTCCGGCGACCCGAGGATCCTCCATATCTCGACGGCTTGGTCCATGGCCTCTTCACGCGTTCGGGGCGCGGGCCGCAGGAGCGAGAGAGCGGCCTCGTTGTTAGGTTGGCCGACTCCTGGCGCGCCGGTAGAGGACATGATCGAGCAGAGGCTGAGAACACGATGCCCGTGATCGATGACGAGCTGTTGGGCGATCATCCCGCCCATCGAGATGCCGACGACGTGACAGGCGGGGACGCCGATTGCACCGAGCAGCGCTTCCGCGTCGCTCGCCAGGTCGCTCAGGAGGTACGCGAGATTCGCGTCACCGCCACCGAGCAGGGCCATCAGGTCGGGGACACCAGCATCGGTGAGATGCGTGGACAAACCCACGTCCCGATTGTCGTACGCGATGACGTAGTAACCCTCGGCGACGAACCGCTCGAACCACTCGCTGCTCCACCCGACCAGCTGCATCCCGAGGCCCGCGATGAGCAGCACGGGTGGATCGGAGGCGTCCCCGTAGGTCTCGTAATAGATCTCGATCCCGTTCACAGTCGCATGTGGCATGCACGCATGCTTCCCCGCCACGAGAAGGCGTGCAACCCCACCGTCGGAACATGGATCGTCGCGTGCGAGAATATTCAAATGGTGGAGGCAAGGCTGTCGTCTGAATTCCGCTTCGGCAGTGCGACTGCCCCCTTCGAAGTCGAGCCCTGCTCCGATGTCAGGCTGGTGACATGAGCGAGGAGTACCCGGGTCCCTTGGAACCGGTCGTGGCATTCGCGCCGGGTCGTGTCAACCTGATCGGAGATCACACCGATTACACCGGCGGGCTCGCCATGCCGATCGCAGTCGAGCTCGGCACGGAGATCACATATCTGGCGGAGCGTACCTCGGTGATCGTCGAGTTCAGCTCCTCGGTCGAGCCCGAGTCCGCTCGCGTCCCCATCTCGATACCCGAAGACCCCTTCGAGATAGCGATGCTGTTCCCGGAGTGGTCGCGCTACGTGGCGGGCGTCGTGGCGACCACTCGGCCACCGTGGGGCGGAAAGGGCAACATCGTGTCCGACCTGCCCATCGCTGCAGGGCTCTCGTCGAGTGCATCGCTGGAGCTGGCCACAGCGCTCGCACTCGGATACGAGGGAGGCACGGCCGCTCTTGCCCGTCTCGGACAACGAGCCGAGCACGTCGCATGCAACGTCAAGACCGGGATCCTCGACCAGCTTGCGATCGCCTCCGCCCGGGAGGGGCACGCGATGATGCTCGACTGCAATACCTTGGAGATCCGGAACGTCGCGGTCCCCGGTGACGTCGAGATCGTCGTCGTCCACTGCGGAGTGTCCCGCAGTGTCGCCTCGAGCGCCTACGCCGAGCGCCTGGAGCAATGCCTGACGGCCGAGCGGGAGATCGGCCCGTTGCGCTCGAGCGCCCCGTGGGAGGTCGACGTCATTCGTGATCCGACCGTTCGGCGTCGCGCTCGCCACGTCGTGAGCGAGAACGCCCGGGTCCGCGCCTTCGCAGGCTCGCTCGAGCATCGCGACGTCCAAAAGGCGGGCGAGCTGATGAACGACAGCCACCGGAGCCTCGCGATGGACTACGAGGTCTCGATACGGGAGCTCGATGACCTCGTCAGCTGGCTACAAGGCCTCGACGGCGTCCTCGGCGCGCGAATGACAGGCGCCGGCTTCGGCGGTTGCGCAGTCGCTCTCAGCCGGCCAGGCGTGCTCGCCAGGAGACTCGGGAACCGAAGGTTCTGGATCGTCCGGGCGGGTCCGGGGGCGCACCTGCGCTGAGCCCACGGCGACGGCTGACCTTCTCAATCGAGCCCGAGCACCTGCTTACGCTTGCGATCAAACTCGTCGTCTGTGATGACGCCCGCCTGGTGCAAGCGCTCGAGGTCCCTCAGCTGGTCGCCGAGCGCTCCGCCGACGGGGTCTCCCACCGGGTTAGAGGCCGGCGCAGCTGGCGCCACGGGTGCTGAGGCCTGCGGGAAGGGTACGGACGGCAGCGGCGATGTCGGCGGCTCAGCTGGTTCGGGCGGTGGGCCTGCCCAGCCCCCGAAAGGTGGCTGTGAGGACGGCTGCGGCGGCGCAGTTGAGGGTGCCAATGGGGCTGACGTCGGCATCGGCTGAGCCGGGCCCGCTGCTCGCCTCCAGCCACCGCGATCGCCCGTGATGAGCTGATTGATGAGCGACTGGATCTGGGCCGGATGCCGGACGTCCGGGAACGGCTCCTGACCGCTCGCACCTGCAGACTCGATCGTGAGGCTCCCGGCTCCCGCGAGGCGCTCGACCAAGCTCTGGTGGTAGGTGACGTCCTGAACGCGATCAAGGGGGATCTCACGGCCGGTCCGGCGAACGATGCCCCACCGGTAGATCACCCGGGAGGTGGTGATAACGAGCAGGCGCGCGCGCCAGGCGACGAGCTGACCGGCGAACCAGAGCACCGCGCCAGCAGCCACCGCTGCAAACAGGTACCCGACGATGACCGGTTCGGAGCCCCACAATATGGTGATTGCCGTCCAGCCGCCGACGATTACAAGCGTGATGAAGGCCGGCCGGACGAGGACTGACCAGTTCGGATGGGCCTCGACGACGATCTCTTCGCCTGGAGTGAGGAGCTTGCGCGGAAACGGCACGATCGGTTCGAGTCCTCGGAAGCCCTAGGCGAGCTTTCCCCCGATGGAGCCGGCGACGCGGAGCACCGAGCCGTCCGCTCCGGCGGTGGAGAACGAAGCCGCGGGCCGAGCGATGGCCTCGCCCAGAAGCTCCAGCAGCAGAGCTGGGAAAGGCAGGGGCGGGTCGATCCACAGGTGCCGGCCAAGTGAACCTGGGATCGTGTTGATCTCGTTCACGTACAGGCCCTCGCCGTCGGAGAGAAAGTCGACGCGCGCGACGCCACGCACGCTGCACAGCGTCGCGACCTCCGGCGCCAGAGTTCGGATCTCCCTCTCGAGCTCCGGGCTGATGCGGGCAGGCAGCTCGCGTGGTGCACCCGACATGCCCTCCGAGCCGACGTACTTGTCGGCATAGCCCAGGATCTCGCCACCGGCTCGCGTCCGGAGAGGCTTCTCAACTGCCGAGAGCTGGATCTCGGGCCACATCCGCACGGCGATTTGCAGGTCGAAGAGCTCGGGCAGGTACTGCTCGAGCACGGCGCCGCGCTTCAGGTGTGGATTGACCCGGAGCCTCGCGCGCGCAGATTCCCAGTCCGCCACGACGTCGATCCCGATCGAAGAGCCGCCGAACCGGGGCTTGACGATGTACGGACCGGGGAAGCTCGGGGCTTGCGCGCCATCGAAGAGCGGCACCCGGGGCAGCATTTGAAGCCATGCCGACGCCATCAGAGCCGAGAATGCAAGCTTGTCCATCCCGATGAGCGCTCCCGCCATGGTCGGGCCCGTATAGGGGATCCCGCAGAGATCGAGCACTCCCTGCAAGGTGCCGTCCTCCCCCGGTCCACCGTGGCAGCAAATGATGACCGCGTCCAGCTCCAGAGGCTCTTCTTTGTTCCCGAACCGCCCGCTCCTCCGCGCCACGAAACCGCCGCCGGCCCCGACGCCGAGGTGCAGCGGCGTCGACCCGTTCGGTGGCCCGTTCAGGTACTCACTACCTTCCAGGCCGTTCTGAGTCTCGAACCACTCCCCCGTCTTGGTCCAGTACAGCGAGTGGATTTGACCGACATTCGGAGCCGAGCGCAATCCTCTTGCCGCCTGCAGGCCCGTGAGGATCGATACATCATGTTCCGGCGAAGGCCCTCCGAAGATGACGCCGACACGCGCAGGAGCACCGCCGGCCCGGAGGCTGATGGCGCCGGTGATCCCGAGTGCCCCCCGATCATCGAACGAAAGGCCACGAAGTGACAGACGGCTCATGGCGGGCGTCACTCTAGTGCCGCAGCGGACAACGTTTGCGTGATCGGGAGACGCCTCGACTCCTGGTCAAGCCGCAAGGGGATCGGCGAGCAAGCGCGGACTCACGGGAAGTGGTCAGGCAGATCGTTCTCGTAAAGCACCGCGTCACCGGGCCCGAGATTCGCCCGCACCCATTCGAGGGCCTGATCGAGACGATCAACGGTGATCACCTGCGCGCCCTCTGCGACGCGAGCCGCCCCTTCAGTGAGCGCAGACCGGTTCGTGCGGGCCACGACGAGGAGCTGGTCGGCAATCCGGGCGGCAGCCTCGCCGAGATCCGCGTTCTCCGAGTACTGGGTCTCCCCCAGCTCCACCATTCCCGGAGTGACGACTACGCGCCTGCCCGAAGGTGAGCTTTTTACCTCCTGCCGCAGCTTCGACAGCCCGATGCGCGCCCCCGTCGGGTTCGAATTGAAGGTGTCGTCGAAGACCACGTAGCCGGTCTCGGTGACGTACCGTTGCAGCCGGTTGGGCGGGATCGGGAGGTTCGCGAGGCCGGCCAGGACCTCCTCTGGCGGTATGCCGAGCTCGATTGCCACGGCAACGGCACAAGCAGCGTTGCTCGGCGCGGCGGGCTGGTCATCCGGTACCACGGCTGCCACGCCCACTCGGCGCCCGTCCAGCCGGGGCTCGAGCCCCTCACCGACCCGGAGCACCGCCACATCGGCCACGTCGTTCGAGCCTGAAGCCTCGATCACTTTCTTGCCCGCTGCCTGCAAGACGGGCGCGAGGGCGGCGAGCCGAGCGTCGTCGGCGTTCAGCACCACGACGCTCGCCGTCTCGGCGATCTCGGCTTTGGCTGCAAGCGTTCGATCGAGGCTGCGGAATCGCTCGAGGTGCGCCGGACCGATGGCCGTGATCACCGATATCTGTGGGCGGAGCCACGAGCAGAGCGCCGCGATCTCGCCAGGTCCGTAGGTGCCCATCTCGGCGATGAACACTTCCGTCGCCGGCCCGAGGAACTCGTTCACCGTCCGGGAGAGCCCGCCGCGGTTGTTGAAGCTCTTCGGGCTCGCAAGGGTCGTCCGGTGCGGTCCTATCAGGTGGGCGAGGTACCCCTTCACGGTCGTCTTGCCGTACGAGCCCGTGACTCCGATGACGAGTGGGTGCACACGCTGGAGGCGATCCTTCGCCTTCTCGACGAACCCTGCCGCGGCCAGCTCCTCGAGCGGTCTTGTCACGACTAGAGCCGCGTCGACAAGGATGGGGGCGGCAATGGCCACGAGCGCCGCCGAGACGATCGCCCCTCGTATGCCGGCCCCGATCGCTCCGGCAGCTATCGCGAGCGCTTCGAGTGACCACGTCACGACCGCCGTCGTCGTGAGCCTCCGCGTCCAAGTGAGGCGGCCCGTGCGCCCCCGGAGGCCGAGACGGACCGGCGCGGCCACAGCGACGATCCCTGACACAACCCCGGCTGGCGGAACCACTGCAGAGATGGCGGCCGCCGCGATGCCGGCGATGCCGAGTGCGAGGTTCTCCGGTGAACTGCTCCACCATCTCCAGGAGAAACGCAACCCGGACCCCGTCAAGTAGTGCTCCCGTTGGGCGACTCGCAGCCAGCGGACCGTCCCGACTGCCGCTCCGACCACAGTGAGGACGAGGACGATCGAGTCGAGGACCTTCATCTATTCACCTTGGGGTCATCCGCCGGCCGGTGCGAGGAGCCGGTCGATCGCGCGGCGGAGGTGACCAGGGATCAGCAGAGGAGTGAGGTGGCCGATCCCCGGATGAACCGACACCGTCGAAGGTGCGCCCAAGGTCGAGGCGATCCTTCGCGCCACGGCGGGTGGGGCGGCGGTGTCGAGCTCGCCCCACACCAGCTCAACCGGGCACATGATGGCCTTAAGGCTCGGCGTGTACGCCTCCTCGCGCTCCTCCGCGATCACCTTCACGAGTATGTCCCGCATGACACCGGTCGCGGCCCGATAGTCGGCCGACCCATAGCGCTGCTTCATCTGCTCGAGCCGCTCTGCCCCGATGACCCCGCTCTTGGCGAGCGTGCGGGCCACCCGGTATCGGGCCGGTGGCCGCCGAGTCCGGACCGCGATGCCGGCGGCCTGCGTCGCCGGGAACAGTGGCGCACCGCTGAGTACCAGCCCGAGGACCTTGTCAGGATGCTCAGCGGCAAAGTGCACCGCCACGCGACCTCCGAACGAGTGCCCGACGACGACAACAGGTGCCGCCATGGCGTCCAACACCGCGCCGACCGCCCTGGCGTACTCGTCAGAGCCCCACACCTCGCCTGGCTCCGGCGAGGCACCGAATCCCGGTAGGTCGAGGGCGATCGCCGGCACGGGCTCGACGGGGAGCGCCGCGTCCGACGAGCTGCGAGCCGGAGCGACGACCGTCGGGTGTACCAGGGCCTGGTTGGTGGCCGTCCCCCTCGGGGGCTCTCCCCCGAGAACCTGGTCGAAGTCGCGGTGATCCCGCCGCCACCCGTGGAGCGCCAGCACGCGGGGCGGGCCGGACCCATGAACCTGGCCGAAGAGTCGGCCGCCGTCGAACGACGTCAGCACGGCGAGCACCATACCCGCCGCCCTTGCAACTGACAGCGGCGGAGCCTAGTGATACACCGGCGAGGTACCGTCGGAGCGTGGTCAACCTCCCCGCGGGCCAAGGCCCTATGCGCGGCGCCCTCACCTCTGGCCCCGGTCGCGCGGACGCTCTCCTTGTCGGTTGCGACACTCAACAAGTCGAGGCGATCACGACGGTGGCCCGCCCGCTGTCGGTGCTGGCGGGCGCCGGATCGGGCAAGACGAGGGTGCTCACGAGACGGATCGCGTGGCGGGTGCTCGATGGTTCGGCTCTCGGCTCGCACGTTCTCGCGCTGACGTTCACCAGGAAGGCGGCTGCCGAGTTGAGAGGCAGGCTTGTCGCGCTCGGCCTTCCTGAAGGGGTAGCTGCCGGAACCTTTCACGCGATTGCGCTGGCAGAATTGCGGCGTCTCGCCGCGGAGCGCCGCCAGGCACCACCGGTCGTGTTGTCGTCGAAGGCCCGACTGCTGCATGCCGTCATGTCGGAGCTGCCAAGGACCACGTCGTTCTCAACTCGAGGACCGGGTCCTCGAGCGAGATCAACCCGCACCGTGGGCGCGAGCTCTCACGAGGTCCCCATCCATGAGGTGGCCTCGGAGATCGAATGGGCGAAGTCGCGGCTCGTCACACCGTCGGAGTACGAACGTCTGGCATCGCTCGCGGGCCGGGAGCCGCCTTTGGCGCTCTCGGACGTCGCCCGGCTGTACGAGTCCTACGAGTTCGAGCGGAAGCGGCGGCGAGTACTCGACTTCGAAGACCTTCTGACGGTCTGTGCCTCCGAGCTGGCCTCGGACGCAGAGTCCGCGGCCTCCGCCCACTGGCGGTTCCGCCACGTCTTCGTGGACGAGTACCAGGATGTGAATGCCGCCCAGCTGACACTGCTGAAGGCGTGGTGCGCAGGCAACGACGACCTCTGCGTCGTCGGGGATCCGGACCAGGCTATCTACGGCTGGAACGGCTCGGATCCCGAGGCGATCCTCAACTTCGCCGAGCACTTCCCCGGAGCCACCGTCCTTCGCCTTCGAACGAACTACCGCTCGACGGGCGAGGTGCTGAGCATTGCAGCCGCGGTGCTCGACAGGAGCGAGGCACCGCCGGCGGGTGGCCCCGCCCCAGAAGGTCCAGTCCCCACCGTCGCGGCATACGAGACCGACATCGACGAGGCGAAGGGCGTTGTCGATCTTGCCAGGCTCGCCCACCGTCCCGGCCGGATCTGGTCACAGATGGCCGTGCTGGCCAGGACCAACGCCCAACTGCTCGGTTTCCGCAACGCCTTCGAGCTGGCCGGAGTGCCGTGCCGGGTCGTCGGAGATGCCGGCTTCCTGCGCCGGCCCCACGTGGCCGCCGCACTGTCCGACCTGCAAAAGGCATCGACGGCTCCCGCTCTGGCGGCGGTCGCAGAGGACCTGAGATCAGCGGCTCGAGAGCTGGAGAGCCACGGGGCGCGCGAGGACGAGCTACCGGCCTCACCAACTGAGATCGAGGACTTGGCCGAACTCGCTAACCTCGTCGATGACTACCTGCGAACCGACGCCGTGGCAAGCGGTGCCGGTTTCCGGGCGTTCATCGAGACGACGATGCGTTCGGGCGACAACGGACGATCGTCCGATGCGGTCGAGCTGATCACCTTCCATCGCGCCAAAGGTCTCGAGTGGCCGGTGGTGTTCGTGACCGGCCTCGAGGACGGCCTGGTGCCGATCGCCCATGCGAGGGACGCGGCAGCTATCGCCGAGGAGAGGCGGCTCTTGTACGTCGCGTGCACGCGGGCCGAGGAAGAGCTGCACTGCTCGTGGGCCCGAGAACGGCGTTTCTCCCGGGAACGGGCGTCGCGCCGGGAACCCTCGCCTTATCTCGCCTCCATCGAGCGCGCACGGCGCCGGATGCTCGATCTCTCGGTGCGCTCGGCTACCACCGCACGTGACGCACTTGCCGCCAGTCGCCGCGCGTTGACGTGACCAGCGACTAATTCGGTGATGGATCAGCACCGAGGGCTCTCCGCGGCGATACGATCGCGCGGTAAGTGAGAGTCAACCCCGCTCGGTGGTCTTGGCGCGCTTGTGTCCGAGACCCACGAACGGTTGAATTGTCCGCGTTGCCGCTGGACGGCGCCGCCAAGGTAGCGTTTGTACTGAGGCGAGGAAGGGGAGCGCATGTCTAAGGATGCTGACACGAGGGCGGCAGACCTAGAAGCGCGCAACCAGTACCTGGGCATAATCGACGACGCCTGGGAGGTCTACCGGGAAGCCGTTGAGCGAGCCTGGGACTCCTACGAGAAGTCTCTCGAGGCACCGCGAACCAGTTACGAAGCCGCGCAAGCCGCATCGGAGGAGGCGCACGGCAAGGCGATCGACGAGGCGTGGGCGGTTTACAAGGAAGCAGTCGCCAATGCTCCGTCCACGATGCGCCGGGACATCGTCGCCCAGGCTCGAGCCACCTACAACGAGACCGCCGCCCAGATTCGCAAGCAGTACAACGAGAGCATGGCGATTGCGCGGGAGGACTACCTTCGCACCGTCAACAACTCCCGGTCCGACTACCGCGCTGCTGTCGAGGGCGAGCTGGAGGCGCATCGGGAAGCCGTCCGGTCTGCGTGGGCGAACTATCTCGAGATGGTCGACTCGCATCTGCTCGTAGAAGACTGAGGGCCGACAAGCTGCCCGAGGCCGG
Organism: uncultured Acidimicrobiaceae bacterium; assembly: GCA_963801185.1. Classification (GTDB taxonomy): domain Bacteria; phylum Actinomycetota; class Acidimicrobiia; order Acidimicrobiales; family Bog-793; genus Palsa-601. The sequence goes on from CAWDDW010000001.1 coordinate 561,576, forward strand.
AGTTCGCGCTCATCAGACGCGCGAGGTGCGACAATGATGCTGTGCACATCTCTGCGAAGGTCGATTACGCATGCCGTGCCCTATGCGCGCTCGCGGCGAGCGACGGCGAAGCGCTGACCGCCGAGGAGATCGCGAATGAACAGGAGCTGCCCGTCCGGTTCCTCCGCGCCATCCTGAACGACTGCCGCCGCGTCGGGGTCGTGAGCAGCCAGCGCGGAAACGAGGGTGGATACCGTTTGGCACGCCCCGCTGGGGAGATCACCTTGGGCGAGGTGTTCAGGCGCCTCGAGGGGCCTCTCGCGGAGGTTCGCAACGAGCGCCCAGAGCACACGTCGTACCAGGGCGCGGCGGAGCACCTGCAAGACGTCTGGGTGGCCGTCCGGGCTGCATTGCGCTACGTGCTCGACGAGGTGACGCTGGCGCACGTGCTGTCCGGCGAGTTGCCCCCCGATGTCGCACGACTGCTCCAAGTGCCCGACGCTTGGCAGGCCCGCTGAGGCCAGGCCTTTAACGGGTCGAGCGCACCGCTCGCCCGGTCACTCCGAGGGCGTGCTCGAGGTCGTCGACGAGATCTTCCACCGTCTCGAGTCCAACCGACAGCCGCAGGACGGCAGGGTCGACAGACAGCGGTGATCCCGCGACCGAGAGGTGTGTCATTCGTGCGGGGTGCTCTATCAGCGACTCCACCGCGCCGAGGGACTCGGCCAGTGTGAACACGCCCGTCGAGGCTGCTACGTCGAGGGCCGCTGGCTCTCCTCCGCGCAAGGCGAAAGAGACCATGGCGCCGTAGTCGCGCATCTGGCGTTTCGCCATGTCATGACCGGGGTGAGACTCAAGTCCGGGGTACATCACAGCCGCGACGGCAGAGTGTCCCTCGAGGAATTGCGCTATCACCGCGGCATTGGCGCATTGGCGGTCCATGCGAACCGCCAGGGTCTTCAGCCCGCGCAGCACGAGATAGCAGTCGAACGGGCTAGGTACCGCTCCAGTCGCATTCTGAAGGAAGGCCACGCGCTCGGCGATCTCGTCGTCGATCGTGGCGACGAACCCCCCGACCACGTCCGAGTGGCCACCGAGGTACTTGGTCGTCGAATGGACGACGACGTCGGCGCCGAGATCGAGGGGTTGCTGCAGATACGGCGTCGCGAACGTGTTGTCGACGACACACAGAGCGCCGTGGGTATGGCTGATCTCCGAGATGGCGGCGACGTCCGCGATCCGAAGGAGGGGATTGCTCGGCGTCTCGATCCAGACGATCCTCGTCCGCTCCCGGAACGCGGCGGCGACTCGGTCGAGATCGCCTAGGTCGACCGGCGAGAACTCGATCCCCCACTCGCTGTGGACTTGAGCGATCAGCCGGTACGTACCGCCGTAGGCATCGTTCGGGATCACGACGTGATCGCCCGGGCGCAGACACCGCAGGACAGCGTCCTCAGCTGCCATGCCGCTCGCGAAGGCGAACCCGAACGGAGCGCCTTCGAGCGCCGCAAGCGCCGTCTCGAGCGTGGCCCGGGTCGGGTTTCCCGATCGGCTGTAGTCGAAGCCCCGGTGGCTCGCGACGCCATCCTGAGCGTAGGTGGAGGCCAAGTGGATCGGCGGCACAACTGCCCCGGTCCGGGCGTCAGGGTCCTGGCCTGCATGAATGGCCAGAGTCTCAAAACCGGGCCCGCGTACCGCTTCGCTCATGACTGCCCTCCCGCGTCGCTCGCGTCGGTACCGGCGAGGGACGCGACAAACGCCAAGGCGTCCGTCCTCGTCACGACCCCCACAGGGTGGCCGTGGTCGATCACGACGACAGCCGTAGCGTCTTCCAGGCTGCGAACCACGACATCGATACTCTCGCCACTTCCGACGGTCGGGAGGGGTGGCCCCATCACGTCGCGCACGGGCCGGTCGAGAGTGGCCGGATCAGCGAACGCCCGATGCATGAGATCACGCTCGTGGACGGCGCCCACGACCTCGGCTTCGACCAACGGAGGCTCTGCCTGCACGACCGCGAGCTGGCTGATCCCGAACTCGGCCATGACCGAGATGGCCTGGCGAGCCGTCTCGTCGGGATGGACGTGGATGAGCTCGGGCAAGGCGCTGCCCTTGCGCTCGAGCAGGTCGCCGATCGTCCGGCCGCGAGCCCGCAAGAAGCCGTGATCCGCCATCCACTCGTCGCTGTACAGCTTGGAGAGGTACCCCCGGCCGGAGTCGGGCACGAGCGTCACGACGACGTCGCCTGGCCGGAGCTCAGGCTGGAGTTGGAGCGCGGCCCAGACAGCAGTGCCAGTCGAGCCGCCGACGAGCAGCCCCTCCTCGATCCCGATCCGGCGTGCCGTCTGGAATGAGTCGGCATCGCTCACCATGATCACCCGGTCGACCACTTCGGGGTCGTATGTCGTGGGCCAGAAGTCCTCGCCTATACCTTCTACGAGGTAGGGCCGGCCCGATCCGCCGGAGTAAACGGACCCCTCCGGGTCCGCCCCGATGACCTGGATGGCAGGATTCTGCTGCTTCAGATAGCGGCCGATTCCCGAGATGGTGCCGCCGGTGCCTATGCCGGCAACGAAGTGCGTGACACGGCCCGCCGTCTGCCGCCAGATCTCGGGACCGGTCGTTGCCACGTGAGAGGCCGGGTTGTCCTCGTTGTGGTACTGGTCAGGGTGGAATGCACCCGGTATCTCGCCGGCGAGACGGGCCGTGACCGAGTAGTACGAGTCCGGGTGATCAGGTGGCACCGCCGACGGGCACACGATCACCTGGGCGCCGTAGGCGCGCAACAGGGCGATCTTCTCCTGCGCCATCTTGTCGGGCATGACGAAGATGCACTTGTAGTGGCGCCTGGCGGCGACGATCGCAAGCCCGACGCCTGTGTTCCCCGACGTTCCCTCCACGATGGTCCCGCCAGGCTTGAGCAGACCGGCGCGCTCGGCAGCGTCGATCATCGCGACTGCCGGCCTGTCCTTCACGCTCCCACCGGGATTGAACAGCTCGAGCTTCGCGATGAGAGGGCACGGCAGGTCCCGGCCGATACGGTCGAGGCGCAGCATGGGCGTGTTCCCCACGAGCTCGAGCAGCGATCCGGCCACCTCCATCGGTGCGCCCTTGTCAGTCAAAGGAAGGACTTCCACCCCGCTGAGGCCAGGGCTCTCGCCCGGGTCGTCGTCGGTGTGCAGCCGGACCAAGAGCCCCGCGAGGTGCAGCTTCGCTGCGACGGCGGGGGCCGCACCGGGCTCCCCGATGACGAGCACGCGTCGAGGAAGCCGGGCTCGGAGGTCCGCGAGCACCGACGGGGGCACTTCCGAGCCCTCTACTTCGACGATCCGGTTCGCGCGGGCCAGCAGGTAGTCCGGAGCTTCGGCACGCCCGGCAACGACGAGTACGTCCATCTGTCCATCCTGCCTGTTGGGAGTCGCTCCTGGCTATGAATTCGCTGGAGTTACCAGACGTTAATCGGCGACCACGTAGGCTCATGGCGTGAAGCCAGCGCCTTTTGCCGCCGACGAGACCGGCCGCCTCATCGCCGTAAGGGACCTCGGGTTGCTCGACACGCCGCCTGAGCGCCGGTTCGACCGCGTAGTGCAGCTCGCCGCACGGTTGACGGCGAGCCCTATCGGCCTGCTCAGCCTCGTCGACGAGACCCGGGTGTTCTTCAAGTCGGTGTGCGGTGCCGCTGCTGCCGGTATCAAGCTCACCCCCCCCCACCGGGAGTACTGGTTCTGCTCCCATGTCGTCGCCTCGGGCGTTCCTGTCGTGGTCCGCGATGCGCGCGAGGACGAGCGTTTCGATCGGTTGGGGCTCGTGCTCGGATCCCCGGGGGTTGTCGCATATGCGGGAGTCCCCGTGCGCGGACCGCGGGGTGAGCACGTGGGTGCACTCTCTGTGTTCGACGTCGAGCCACGCTCATACTCCGAGGAGGAGGTCAACGCTCTCTTGGAGCTCGCCAAGCTGGTGGAGGCTGAGCTCTCCTCCCTCCCCCACAGCGCGATCGACACCTTGACCGGAGCCCTGAACGCGCGCACGTTCGTGCGGCTCGGGAATCGGCTGCTCGAGCTGGCCGAGTCGCGGGGCCAGTCGTCGGCAGTACTCCGACTGGACGTCAACGGCACGAGTGGCATCAATGCAGAGTTCGGCTTCGAGGAAGGTGATCGCGCTCTCGTCGATACGGCGCACCTGCTCGGAGCAACCGTGCGCGGGTCGGATCTCGTCGGAAGGGTCGGCGCGGACGAGTTCGCGGTCTTGCTGCTCGGGGCTGACACGGCGGCTGCCAACGTCGTCATCGAACGGTTGCGCGCCAGCGCCGGGACGCACAACCAGACCGCGGGCCGGCGGTACCAGCTCACGTTCCAAGCGGGAGTGAGCGAGTACGTCGTCGGCACTGGCTCGGATCTGACGACCCACCTCGTGACGGCTGCGATGGTGGCTGACCTCGAGCTATGAGCCCGCCAGCTAAGGGTGCGGCGGGCTTCCCAGGCCCAGCACGTGCCGGACGATCGTGCGCCCGCGATCGTTGACCCACCGCTCGGTCGCCGCCGCGCCCACAGCACGAGCGACGCGAAGCGAAGCGAGGTTCTCCTCGTCGACGACGAGATGTGCCTGACGCGCTCCAGTGTGATCGGAGAGGAACTGAACGACGAAGCGCACCGCCCGGCTGACGACACCTCGCCGCGGTAATCGGGATGCGCGCGCAGTACGAGATGTCCGCTTCACCTCGCGGTACCTGTGGGTTGGCGAGATCGCAGTCGACATATCCGACGTAGCCGGCCTCGGAGGTGTCCACCGCGAATGCCCACTTGGGTCCCGTCTCGAAGAGGGCTCGGTTCTCCAAGAGGCCCCGAAGGGCACCCCCGGCAGTGGCACCCCCGGCATAGCACCCCCGGCACCACAACACCCCCGGCAGCACCCCCGGCAGCACCCCCGGCAGGATTCGAACCTGCGTAAAACGGATTAGAAGTCCGTTGCCTCATCCACTCGGCCACGGGGGCGGGTCCTACCATTGTGCCCGCTCGTTCGGGCCTGGCGGTGCTGCTCACCAGTGTGAGGTGCTTCGCGCTGGGACGACTGCGCCGACGTTGCCTTGGTCTGGTCGTACTTGGGAGACTTCGTCCGGGAACCGAGCAGAATCGAGGGGGACACGAGAGATGAGCGTCCGCGTGGAGATCGGGATCGACTGTGCCGATCCCGCCGAGCTCGCTCGGTTCTGGGCCGAAGCTCTCGGGTACGAGATCGGGCAACTCGGTCCGGACGGCACCTACCTCGACCTCGTCCCGGCCGCTCCCGATCAACCTGTCGTCTACTTCCAGCGAGTGCCCGAGCCGAAGACCGTGAAGAACCGGTTGCATCTCGACCTGTGGGCGACAGAGCCCGAGACCGAGATCGAGCGACTGGCCGGCCTCGGTGCCCAGCTGGTCGGCGAACCCGTGGACGGCCTGACCGGGAGTTGGTGGCAGGTCATGACCGATCCCGCCGGGAACGAGTTCTGCGTCTGCCGGGAGCACGGGCCTAGGCCGTCTTCCTCGACGCAACAAGGCCGCTGTTAGCCTTTCAGCCGGTGCACGCGGGTGGTGACCATGGGTGAGCTGCCGACCGGGACGGTGACCTTTCTGTTCACCGACATCGAAGGTTCGACGCGCCTGCTGCAGCATCTCGGCGACGACATCTACGACCGGCTGCTGGGCGAGCACCACCGGATCCTTCGCGACGCCATCGCCGCCCACGACGGAGTCGAGATCTCGACCGAGGGCGACGCTTTCTTCGTTGTCTTCGCGCGTGCCGCCGACGCTGTAGCCATGACGCTCGATGCTCAGACCGCTCTTGGCTGCCATGAATGGCCCGAAAGCGGGGCAGTTCGCGTCCGCATGGGCCTGCACACCGGCCTCGGGCGACTCGGCGGCGACAGTTACGTCGGATTGGCTGTGCACCAGGCAGCTCGGATCAGCTCCTCTGCTCACGGCGGTCAGGTGGTGTCCTCTCAGGCGACGCGCGATGCTGCCGGCGTGCTGGCTGGAGTTGCCTGGCAAGGCCTCGGTCACCACCGCCTGAAGGACCTCGGTGGCCCCGTCGAGCTCTTCCAGCTCTGCCACCCTGATTTGATCCCAGAGTTCCCACCACTTCGCTCGCTTCGAGCGCGTCAGCCACAACCTGCCCGTCCAGCTGTCCTCGTTCCTCGGTCGGGGCGAGGAGCTTGCACTTGGGGCGAAACTGCTGGCCTCCACGAGGCTGCTCAGCATCACCGGCCCGGGCGGGACGGGAAAGACGAGGCTCGCCTATCAAATCGCGGCAGACGAGCTGCAGCAGTACCCCGACGGGGTGTGGGTGACCGAGCTGGCCTCCGTGTCGAACCCCGCCCTCGTCCCCGCCGCGCTCCTCGCGGCAGTCGGGCTTCGCGATGAGCCTGGCCGAACGGCTACCGAGACGATCGTCTCGCACCTGCGCAACCGGAAGGCGCTCGTGGTGCTCGACAACTGTGAGCATCTCATCGCTGCCGCCGCCGCCCTTGCCGCCGAGCTCTTGAGAGGATGTCCTGAGCTCCGGATCCTATCGACGAGTCGCGAGCCCCTCCGTGTGACAGGCGAGAGCGTCTGGGCGCTCGGGCCGCTCACTCTGCCCGCTGCCGGCGCCGTGCCACTCGAGGTTCTCGCCACCACCGACGCGGTCGCTCTGTTCTGCGAGCGCGCTGCCGAGGCAACGGTCGGATTCACCCTGAGCGCCGGAAACGCGTCAGCCGTCGAGGCGATCTGCCGGCTCCTCGAGGGCATCCCACTTGCCCTCGAGCTGGCGGCTGCCCGCGTGCGGACCCTCCCGCTCCCCCTACTAATCGAGCGCCTCGGGCACAGTCTTGACCTCCTGTCCAAGGGCGTCCGTGGTGCCGCCGACCGTCAGGCCAGCCTGCGGGGCACGATCGCCTGGTCCCACGATCTGTTGAGCGACACCGAGCGGTCGCTCTTCCGCCGGCTGTCTGTGTTCGCCGGTGGCTTCACGTTGGAAGCGGCCGAAGGAGTCGGTGCCGGCGACGCGCTCGAGGGCGTCGAGGTGCTGGACACACTCGACTCCCTCGTCGACAAGTCCCTCGTCGCCCTTGGCGAGGAGCGCGCCGGCGAGGGGCGCTACCGGCTGCTCGAGACGATCCGGACGTACGCCGCCGAGCGGGTGGAGGAGGCCGGCGAGCAGACGGTCCTCGCCGAGCGCCACGCCACTTACTTCGCCCAGCTGGCCCACGACTGCGCAGGGCAGGGTGAGAGCGTGAAAGCCCTCGATCGCCTGGAGGCCGACCACCCCAACCTGCTCGCCGCTCTCGACCACCTCGCGAGCTGCGACGAGCCGATCGGCCACGGCCAGCTCGCTGCCGACCTGTCGTCGTTCTGGGACCTGCGCGGTCATTGGCGACTCGCCCGTCGCGAATTGCTCCGCTACCTGGCTCGAGGCAGCGGCGACCGAGCCCTCGAGGCCCAGTGCGCGCACGGCCTCGGCACGGTCGCGTTCAACCTCGGGGACTACCCCGAGGCCCGTGTCCGCCTCGAGACTGCTCTCGGCGTCGCCCGCGAGGTTGGTGACCCCCGGCTGGAGGGACGGTGCTACCGGGACCTCGGAAGGGTCTCCACGAGACTCGGGGACCACATCGAGGCCCGCGCCAGCTACGAGCACGCCCTCAGCATCGCCCGCGAGGTCGGTGACCGCCGGTTCGAAGGCCACTGTGTCGGCGACCTCGGCATCGTCGCCTCGTTCCTCGGGGACTACCCCGAGGCCGGTGCCCGCTACGAGGTGGCCCTCGGCATTGCCCGCGACGTCGGGGACCGCCGCTTCGAGGGCACCTGGGTCGGGGACCTCGGTTTTGTCGAATTCAACCTGGGGAACTACACCGAGGCCCGGGCTCGCTTCGAGGACGCGTTGGGCATTGCCCGCGAGGTCGGTGACCGGCGCTTCGAGGGCTGGTGGATCGGTGGCCTCGGCAACGTCGCCGCCAGCCTGGGGGACTACTCAGGGGCCCGGGCCCGCTTCGAGGAAGCCCTCGGCATTGCCCGCGAGCTCGGGGACCGCCGCGGAGAGGGCATGTGGATCGGAGACATCGCTGCCAACGCCTCAGCCCTGGGGGACTACACCGAGGCGGGTGCCCGATATGAGGAGGCTCTGACTATCGCCCGCGAGGTCGGGGACCGCGGCGCCGAGGGCTTGTGGATCGGAGGACTCGGCACCCTCGCCTCGAAGAGCGGGGAGTACGTCGAGGCCAGAGCGCGCTTCGAGGAGGCGCTGACGATCGCCCGCGAGATCGGTGACCGCCCTTCAGAGGGCATGTGGATAGCGGGCCTCGGCGCTGACGCCTCCGCTCTCGGGGACTACGCCGCGGCCCAAGCGCGCTTCGAGGAGGCGCTGGCCATCGCCCGCGAAAACGGCGACCGCGTCCTCGAGGGTGAGTACGTCGGCGGCCTCGGCGACGTCGCCTCGCGGCGCGGCGACCACGCCGAGGCTCGCGCCCGCTTCACAGAGGCCCTGACCATCGCCCGCGACCTCGGCAAGGCGAATGTCAGCCTATTGGAGGCCTGCGCTGGGCTCTTCGCCGAACTCGGTCGTTGTGAGGATGCCGTCGGTCTCTTGGCCGCGGCCGACAACCTCGACAACGGAGCCCGCAAGGCGCGGGCCAAATCGGAGCAAGCTAGATACGACGCCGCACTCGCAACGTGCCGGCAGCAACTCGACGAAGAGACCGTCGAGTCCGCCGCCAAGCGCGGCCGCGCGCTCGATTGGGCGTCCTCTGTCGAGACCGCTCTGGAAGTCCTGGGGCGGGATTGACAGACGAGACCGCCCTCATTCCCAATCGAACGGGAGGGCGTCTGCGCGCCCTCCCGAGGGCGAACGGTCGACTGATGCCGTCGGCCGAGTGACTGGCACGAGCGGTTAGAAGTGGAAGACCTCGACCGTGCGAGGTACATCTCGCTGACGACTTTCCGAAGGGACGGCTCACCAGTTTCATGCCCGGTGTGGATCACGGGCGCTGGTGGCAACTACGTGTTCACCACCGGGGACACCGCATGGAAGACGCGTCGGCTGCTCCGCAACGCATCGGTACAAGTGCAAGCGTGCGACATGAGAGGCCGCGTCAAGCCCGGAGCCGCCGTGTACACGGGCACAGGCGAGGTGGCGACCTCAAGGGAGGCTGTAGCCGCCGCCGAACAGGCCCTGTCGGCCAAATATGGCTGGCAGTTCAAGGCCACCAAGGTCGTCGACGGCGTGAGGGCCAGGTTCGGTCGGGGCGCTGACCAAGAGGTCGTCGCAATTCGCCTCTCGCTCAGCGAGAACTGACCGATCAACAGCAGGATGACGCGCTCTCTTACGCGAGGAGCAGTTCTTGGGACTGAGAATCCGATGCGTTCAGACTGGACAAGAAACTCTCGGCGATCCTGTGGGCCTTGTCCGCAAACCCTGAGGCTTCAAGGGTCGTCGATACCGGCCGGCTGTGAAGCACGCGAACCTCTTCCGACCGAGTGACTTCCCGTTGGGCAGTCGTGTCCGCGCCACCGCCCTGAGCTGGCTCGAAGTGCAACCGGGCGCTGCGGATCGTCTCGCGGTATGTCGCGAAGGCTTGTGCGACGGCCGCCTCGGAAGCCGACAGAGCGTCCTGCAGGGCTCGGACGTAGTGATCTCGGGCAGAGGTCATGCTCGCCTCGTAGGCCTGTCGGATCTCGGCCTCAGACCTCTTGTACGTCGCAAGGGCTTGGGCAATGACTGCGCCCCGGCTGTTGGGCTGCGAGTCGACGACGTCGCGTCGGCTGACGGGCGCGTTGGCGACCTGTTGTTTGTAGGTGGTCCACGCCTGCACCAGCGCCTGACTACGCACGGCCGAGGCACTCGCTTGCTGCGAGCGATACTCGCCCTGGGCAGACACGACCGCTTCCTCGTACGAGCGTCGCGGGAGCTCTACGGCGTCGCAGCAGAGCAGCCAGCCTATGTCGATGTCGATCAGGCAGTCGTGGCGTGCATCGACCGCAATCGCGTCCCTATTCATATCCGTCAAGTCCCCCGCTACATCCACAAGAGAGTTATCGACCCGGTAAGTGCCAACTCTGAGTCCAACTGGCGCCCTGCAACCGAACTGCAACCACTTAGCCACGATGCTGAGGGCGGACATGACCGCCTGCGTGGCCAGCACAAACCCCTCGGGGCTGTCTCGGCGGTCCCGGTATCGATGAGGTCGCCCCTGGGTGCCTCGGAGACGGTCTGCCGGTCGGTGACGAACTTGCTCAGGAGGCGGTCAGGTGACCGATGCACGTATCTCCGTCGTTGTTGCTGTTGGTGTCGTCGGGACAGATCGTGTCCGACCACTTGACGCCGGTCAGGTTGACGGAACTAAAGGTCGCTCCCTTCAAGTTGGCATCGGTCAAGTTGGCATCGGCCAGGTTGGCATGCGTCGCGTCGCCATCCAAAAGGTCAGTGTCGGTCATGTTGGCGTGACTCAGGTCGGCGTAGGCGACGTCGCCGTCGTGCAGGATGATCGTGGTCAAGTTGGCGCTCGTCAGGTCGGCGTAGGCGAGGTCGGCGCTGACCGCGTCGGCGTTGGTCAGATTCGCGTCGGTGAGATTGGCGTGGTACAGGTAGCCGCTGGTCAGGTTGGCAGTGATCAGCAAGGAGCCAGCAAGATCGACGTAGGGCCAAGAAGCGCTGGACAGATCGCACACGCTGAAGTTCAAGCGCGGCCCCGGAGGCGATGTGCAGTAATTCACCGTTGCCCCGGCAGGGCCTTCGGGACCTCTCGGACCCGCCTGGCCCTGAGGACCGACGGAGTTCCAGGAGATCCGTTTCGACCCGCTCGGACACGTCGGCGCCTTGGTCCCGACTTTCGAGAGCTCCCCCTTCGTCGACACGCAGCCGTAGTAGGTGGTGTTCGCGCTGCTGGCCCCGGCTGTGACTGCGGCCGTGAGCCCGGTGGCGACCGTTGCTCCTGCAATCACAGCGGTCACGACCAGGACCGCAGTCTTCGGAGTTCTCATAGGTGCTCCTCTCGTAGGGCGAGCGCAGTCCCTCGCTGCAGGGAGAGCCTTGCAGTTCGACGACGTCAGTGCCTTCGGTGCCGCCACAGAGGCCTCGGATGCTCTCGGCCACGAGCAGCGGCCAGATGAGCGACGAGGGTCATCCAGCGGTCGTCGGCCAGAATGACAGACGTGCCCCCAAGGCTCGCTCCAGCTATCAAGGTGTTCTCCGTGGCAGCAGAGGACCGTCCCTCTGCTGGGAGGTGTGCTTCGAGGCCCTGCGGGTGGCACCAGCTCTGCGTGGCGCTGCCGCGCGCCTGGCTGCTACCGTGTGATGCCGTCTCCCGTCTCCCGTCTCCCGTCTCCCGTCTCCCGTCTCCCGTCTCCCGTCTCATTTGTCGATGTATCGAGAGGTCGCGATGCCTGCCGCGCAGCTCCCATCCATCGTCCGAGGCCGTACATTCACTGCTCTCGTAGTCGCTGCCCTCGCCGGCGGCGCGCTGCTGTTCGGAGCGACCCCACCCGCCAACGCCACCACGACGGTCACGTTGTACGTCAGCAAGAGCGGCACTGCGACGAGCGGTTGCGCGTCCTCGGCCCACGCGTGCGGGACGATCGGCGATGCGGTCACTGCGGCCGAGGCCGACACCGGCGATGACGTCACGATCGACGTCTCCGCCTCGAGCACGGCCTATGACGAGCTCGTTGTCATCGACGACACGACGAACCCTTCGCTGACCATCGCTGGCGCCGGCGCGTCCTCGACGACGTTGAGCGGCTCGGGCGATGGCTGCGACATCACGATCACCGACGGCGTCGTCACGGTGAGCGGACTGACGGTCACTGACGGATCGAGCTCGAACGGCGGCGGAGTTTGCAACGGCGACGCCGTGACCCTCACGAACGACGTCCTCTCGGACGACGACGGCTACAACGGCGGAGGGGTCGATAACAACGGGGACGCGACCTTCACCGACGACACGTTCACCAAGGACACAGCGACGGAGTACGGCGGTGGCGTCTATACCGCAGAGGGGGACCAGCTCATCTCGACTGGCAGCACCTTCACCCATGACAGCGCCTACCAGGGTGGAGGTGTCTTCAATGGCGGTAGCTCCGGTGTGGAGGGAGGCACCCTGTCGGACGACTCAGCGACGGACGGCGGGGCCGTGGCCAATTACAACGGCACCTTGCTCAAGAGCGCCACCTTGTCGAACGATACCGCTACCGGCGACGGCGGTGGCCTCTACAACGAGTACTACCACATGACCGTGACGGACGACACGTTCTCGTCGGACTCCGCCACGGACGACGGTGGGGGCATCTACGCGATCGCTGGTGTGACGGTTACGGGCAGCACCTTCACCATGGACAAGGCTGAGTTCGGCGGTGGCTTTTCGAACTCCGGCACGATCGTCACGCTCAACAACGACACGTGGTTCGACGACAGCGCGACGACCTCGGGGGCGCGTTCTACAACGGCGGCACCTCGACCCTCGCAGACGACACCCTGTCGGGCAACACCGCGCCGAGCGGTGCCGGCATCGAAGAAGCTGGGACGTTCACCATCTCGACGTCCATTTTGAACAAAGACGGGTGCACGATCGAGGCTGGGGCAACCGTGACCGACGCCGGGTACAACGTGGAGTCCGACAAGTCCTGCAATCTCGGCTCACACAGCAAGACGGGCAGCTCCTCGATCGGGCTAGCGACCGCGCTGGCGGCGAACGGCTCAAAGGGACCAGAGACGCTCGCGATAGGCACTGCAAGCTCAGCGTTCGAGGAGGTCCCGACCACCTCGTGCACGATCACGACCGACGAACGGGGCGATCCGAGGCCGGGCATCGCCGGCAAGGACTGCGACGCCGGCGCCTTCGAGCTCCAGCCGAGCGCGCCGTCCGCCCCGCGGAACGTCAAGGCCACGGCGGGCAAGGAGTCGATCACGGTGTCCTGGTCGCCACCGTCGTCGGACGGCGGCACCAACCTCTCGTCGTACGAGGTCTACTGCTCGACGAAAAAGACCGTGACCGACAGCGGTAAGGCCAGCGCGACCGCAAGCGGCACGGCGAAGTCAGCGAAAGTCTCCAAGCTGAAGTCAGGCACGACGTATTACTGCGTCGTGGTGGCGACGAACTCCAAAGGCACCTCTCCGGTGTCCTCGCGGGTAAGCGCCAAGCCGAAGGCCTGAAACCGCCCATAGAACGCCTCTGAGACAAGGTCCGGGTCACAAGGCCAGCCGCGTAACTCTCGGTTCATTCGCAACTCAGGGTCTCCCCACGACCAGAACCTCGTCGCGCGGCGCCGCGCCGCAGAGGGAGGGCCACCCCAGCGGGGTCTGGCGCTCGCGATGGCAAGCGTCTGACGCTGCCAAACGGACGAGGAGGTCGCGAATGGCTGGATCGTGCAGCACGCACGCGTGGTAGACCACAACGAAGGCCACGATCAGTCGTCGCCGTAAAGCCCAGCGTCCTCTGCTTCTCTGGTCAGTCCGCGCTGCACCTGGCGCCGGCGATTCTCATCTTTCCTCTGATGCTCTAACACGTCGATCAAGCGGACCCTCCGGTGCGACCCAACCTTGCGAAACTCAAGCTGACCCGACTCGAGCAGACCGATCAGATACGGGCGCGAGACGTTGAGCAGATCCGCCGCTCGCTGGGTCGTGAGCTCGGCGTGGACCGGAGCAACGGTCACGGCGTTGCCCTTTGAGAGCTCGTCCAGAACGTCGATGAACAACTTGAGAGCCGCCGCAGGCACGGCCACTCTCACCTCAGGGGCATCCTCGACGCAGAGGACGACCCGCCCAGAGGGTGTTGGATGGCGCCGAAGGTGCGCCGATAGAGCCTCGGTGGCGTCAGCGGCGCTCGCTGCCGTCTCCGAATCCAGGACCATCAGGTCGTTGAGCCTTACGACTGTCATCCACTAATGGATACGAGGAATTGGCCTCAATCGCAATATTCGCAACAATCGAATCCTTCGCAGTGTGCTGGTGCGCCCCCCGGGACTCGAACCCGGAACCTGCGGATTAAGAGTCCGTTGCTCTGCCAAATTGAGCTAGAGGCGCATCGTTCGGCACGAGACACTAGCCGGTCCAGACTGCCGGCTCACGCCAAATGGCACCGAATGGGGTGACCGAGGGGACTCGAACCCCCGACATTCGGGACCACAACCCGACGCTCTACCAACTGAGCTACGGCCACCATGCCCGGACTCCGTGCTGGCCGAGCCATCAAGGCCTCGCCTGCCTGAGCGCCGCGAACCCTTCTAGCATGTCACATCACGGGGCGCGCTCGGCCACTCGCCTCACCGCGTCGACGTCGCGGCGCATTTCCGCGATCAGCTCCTCACTCCCGGAGAAACGCTCCTGCCCGCGCACCTTCATCCCCACGCCCACCTTCACCCGTTGCCCGTAGAGGTCGCCCTCGAAGTCGAGCAAGTAGGCCTCGACCAGGCGAACACCGTGCTCCCCGTAGTACGTGGGCCGGCTGCCGATCGAGATCGCGGCAAGGTGCGGCTGCCCCGGACTGGCCTCCAACCAGAACCAGCCGGCGTAGATACCGTCCGGCGGCAAGTCGGGATTGTCCGCCTCGAGTTCGACGTTGGCAGTCGGGAAGCCGAGCTCGGGCCCGCCACGGTTGTCCCCTCGCACGACGGTGCCTGACAGGACGATGTCGATGCCGTCGATCACGCCCTGCACGCTACCCAGCCGCGCGCGTCAGCACCCCACTAACCTGCGAACCGTGGTGGCCACCGGCGACTCCCGACCTCGTCTTCCACTGCTTCCCTCTTCCGTCTCCATCCGTGAAGTCGGACCGCGAGACGGGCTGCAGGGCGAGCGCCTCATCGCCCCCGAAAGGCGCGCCGAGCTCGTGCTCGCGCTCATCACGGCCGGCTGCAAGAACGTCGAGGCCGGAAGCTTCGTCTCGGAGAAGGCGGTGCCGGCGATGGCAGGTGCGCGGGAGGTCATCGAGCGGCTGCCGAGAGACAGCGGCGCGGTGTTCACGGCACTTGTCGCGAACCTCAGAGGCGCCGAAGCGGCGCTCGAGACGGCCGTGGACGAGATCACCGTCACGGTCGCGGCGAGCGCCGTTTACAACGAGCGCAACGTCCACAGGACGATCGAGGAGTCGGTCGGCGAGATCGGCCGCATCGCGCGCGTCGCCACCGCCCAACACGTCCCCGTCGATGCCGTCATCTCGTGCGCGTTCGGTTCCCCGTACGAGGGCGACATCCCGCCGCGGGAGGTGGCCGGCCTTGCTGGTCGCCTCATCGAGGCCGGGTCGACGGCTATCACGCTCGCCGACACGACCGGCATGGCGACCCCGAGGATCATCGACGAGGCGCTAGAGCAGCTTTCTCAGCAGCTCCCGGGCCTCTCCCCGGGCCTGCACCTCCACGAGACCCGTGGCACGGCCCTTGTCAACGCGTACGCAGCGCTCGGGCTCGGCGTGACCAGATTCGACACCTCGATCGGAGGGTTGGGTGGCTCACCGTTCGCCGACGGCGCCGGCGGCAACCTGGCGACCGAAGACTTCGTGGCCCTCCTCGACGACGTAGGTGTGGAGTCGGGGATCGATCTCGACCGGCTGCTCGAGGCCGCAGAGATGACTCGGGGCCTCGTCGGTCGGGAGCTACCGAGCAAGGTGAGCCGGGCAGGCGGGCGCCTCTCACGCCACGTGCCGGAGGCGCTCGGGCGCGACAAGACGTGAACGGCGCCGGAAGTTCAGCAATACTCAGGCCATGACCACGCGCCCCCGCCTGCCGATTGGCTTCCGAGCCCGGGCGACAGACCATCTCGCAGTTGCGGTTGGCACCGTGAAGGGCCTGTTCATCGTGAGTGACGGCGTCCCGGACGGGCCGTGGTTCAAGGGCCAGCACGTGCCGGCGTTTCTGCAGATCGGTCCGCGCTACCTCGCCGCCACCGTCGACGCGCGATACGGCCCGATGGTGCACGTGAGCGTTGACAGCGGCACGACCTGGACCGAGCCGACGGGCCGCCCGATCGCGTTCCCGGAGGGCGCAGACGCCTCCGTCGCCCAGATCTGGCAACTCCACCTGGACCAGCGCAACGAGGACTCCGACAACCCTGTCGTGCTGGCCGGGGTCGAGCCGGCTGCTCTGTTCCGCTCCGCTGACCTCGGCGACTCCTTCGAGCTCGTCGAACCTCTCTGGTCCCATCCACACCGGGAAAGGTGGGAGCCCGGAGGCGGCGGGCTCGGCCTGCACACGGTGCTCACCCACCCGCAACGCCCGGACCGGATCATCGTCGGCATCTCGGCCGGTGGCGTCTACCGCTCGGACGACGGTGGGGCAAACTGGTCACCGAGAAACGTCGGGATCGGTGCTCGGCATCTTCCCGAACCCGACGTCGAGTTCGGCCAGTGTGTCCACAAGATCGCTATCGACGCCGAAGGCCCCGACGTTCTCTGGCTGCAGAACCACTGGGGCGTCTACCGGTCGACCGACGCCGGCGACAGCTGGGAGGACCTCGGCCGGCCCGGCGAGCTCGGAGGTTTGCCCTCCGACTTCGGCTTCCCGATCGTCGCGCATCCAGACGAGCCCGGGACCGCCTTCGTCTTCCCGCTCGAGTCCGACGAGTACCGCTGTTCGCCTGGCGGGAGTTGCCGTGTCTACCGCACCGCCGACGCAGGCAAGACCTGGGAGGCGCTCGGCGATGGCCTCCCGCCAGCACACGCGCACCTGACGGTGTTGAGGGACGCCTTCACCATCGGCGGGAGCGCTCCGTTCCAGCTCGTGTTCGGCACCCGTACCGGGCAGGTGTACTCCTCCGCCGACGGCGGCGAGCACTGGCGGCTCTTCGCCGACCACCTGCCACCGATCCTGAGCGTGAGGGTCCTTGACTGACCGAGAACCACGCAACTGAGCTGGTCATCTTCGACTGCGACGGAGTGCTCGTCGACTCTGAGCGCCTCGCCGTCCAGGTTGAGGTCGGGATCCTCGGAGATCTGGGTTGGGAGATCACGCCGGCGGAGATCGCCGAGCGCTTCTTAGGCATCAGCGATGCCGACTACGTCGCCCAGATCGAGGCGCACCTCGGGATCACGCTGCCATCCTCCTGGCTACAGGACATGGAGCCGCGCTACCTGGAGGCCTTCGAGCGCGAGCTGAAGCCGGTCGACGGGATCAAGGCGGCACTCGACGTGCTCGAGGCGGCGGGAATCCGGACCGCGGTCGCCTCGAGTGGGACACTCAAGAAGATCCGCTTCACCCTTGGGCTCACAGGCCTCTGGGAGCGCTTCGAGGGCCGCATCTTCTCCGCCACCGAGGTGGCGAGGGGCAAGCCGGCTCCCGACCTCTTCCTGCACGCGGCCCTCAGCCTCGGCGCGCCGCCCGAGCGGTGCGCGGTGGTGGAAGACAGCCCGGCGGGCGTGCAGGCGTCTCTCGCCGCCGGCATGCAGACGATCGCGTATGCGGGAGGCGGCCTCGTGCCCCTCGAACGGCTGAGCGTGCCGGGGGTTACGGTGATCTCTGACATGAGGCAGCTGGCGGGCCGCCTGGCCGAAGGGGAGCTCGCGTTGACCGACTCAGTACTTCTCACGAACACTCACCCGGCGCTGCGGCACTGCTGGCACCCGGTGGCGAGATCGAGCGAGATCGGCGAGCAGCCCGTCCGAGCCCTTCTCCTCGGCGAGCCGCTGGTGCTCTTTCGCTCCGGCGGCCGCATCCGAGCCTTCGCCGATCGCTGTCCTCACCGCGGAGCGCCGCTCTCGCTCGGCTGTGCGGAGGGTGGCGGGGTGAGATGTGCCTACCACGGGTGGCGTTTCGACCCGAACGGCCGCTGCAACGAGATACCCGCCCTCGGGCCGGATGCCGTCATCCCCTCGCGAGCTGCCCTCTCCCCCGTCGCGGCCGTCGACGAGCGCCTCGGCCTGGTCTTCGTTGCCCCCGAGGAGCCGTTCCCGGCCGTACGGCTCCCCGACGTGCCCGAGGCCGGCGACCCGACTTTCGTCGCCGGCGAGCTGCCCGTCTTCGCCGCCCGGGCCAGCGCCGGGTTGCTGGCGGACAACTTCCTCGACACGGCTCACTTCCCCTTCGTCCACGCGGGGACCTTCGGCGCCGGAGAAGCCCGGGAAGTCGGCCGGATCGAGGTCACTCGTGAGCCGGGTGAGCTTGCGTTCACGGCGACGTACGAGCACCTCTTCTCCAACCGGGAGGATCCCGGCGTGGCGAGTGGCGAGCGCCCGCTCGTCCAGAACCGGAGGCTGACCTATCGGTTCGTGGCGCCGTTTCACCTGACGCTGCGCATCGACTACCTCGACGCCGGAGGGACGAACACGATCGCTTTCTTCCTCCAGCCCGAGTCGGACGACCGCTGCCGGATCTTCTCCACGATCTGGCGCAACGACCTCGAGGGCGACTCCGGCCGGCTCCAAGAGGCAGTCGCCTTCGAGGTGAAGGTCGTGGAGGAGGACCTGCGGATCCAAGAGGCCTATTACCGGCTTGCGCTCCCGCTCGACCCCACCACGGAGCTGCACACGAAAGCCGACCGCACGACGGTGAAGCTCGCCGCGTTCTCACCGAGCTCGTGGCGTCGAGCTGACCCACCACGCTACCGGCGGGATCGGGCGTACTCCGCGGCGCGTGCCACGACTTCCGCGCTGGACTTGGCGAGCGATCCGGAGTCGACCGGCGGCTGCGGGTCGTACTCGATCATCAGCTGTGATGCTTCGGCGGCCGTGCGGTCGACGAGCAGCTCGACGAGGCGCAGGGCCATGTCGATACCGCTCGACACCCCCGCAGCTGTGATGATTCTCTCGTCGAGGTGTTCGACGACCCGCTCCGGGAGGGCAACGGCACCGAACGCTTCGAGTTCCGCGTAACACGCCCAGTGCGTGGTGGCGGTCAGTCCCTCGAGAAGGCCGGCCGCCGCCAACACGAGCGACCCCGTGCACACCGATGTGGTGAACCGTGTCGTGGCATGTGCGTGGCGCAACCACTCGAGCACACGCTCGTCAGCTTCGAGGGGCCGGATTCCCACACCACCCGGGAACACGACGACGTCGGGCTCGGGAAGATCCTCGAAGGTGGCATCCACCACGATGCCGAGCATCCCGTTGTCGCTTCGCACCTCGCCCCGCTCGTGGCCGACGAAGGTCACGTCAATCGACGGGATCCGTTGAAGCACTTCGTACGGCCCGATGCCGTCAAGGGCAGTGAAGCTCGGGAACAGGGGGATGGCGACCTCGACGGTCTCGGTCATGCGGGCGTCCTTTCGTAAGCCACGACGCGAAAGCGCCGTCTGTAGGCATTTGGCGTGACGTTGAGCCGCCGCTGGAAGACCCGCCTGAACGTCTCGGCGGTGCCGAAGCCGCAGCGGTTGGCGATCACGTCCAGGGTGTCGTTCGTGGTCTTGAGCTCGCGCCGCGCCGCCTCGAGGCGGACGCGCTCGACGAACCGCCCGGGTGTCTCGCCCACCTCGGCAGTGAACACACGGGCGAAGTGGCGCACGCTCATCGCGCAGGCGGCTGCCAGCGCAGGCAGGCGGTGATCGCCACTCGGTGCCGCCTCCACCAGTGTTTGCACGGCTCTCACGGTGGAGCGCTCAGCACGCCGGACCCACACCGGCGAGGCGAACTGCGTCTGGCCGCCCGGACGATGAAGATACATGACCAACCACCGCGCAACCATCTGAGCCACCTCGACGCCGAGATCCTCCTGTACGAGGGCGAGAGCGAGGTCGATACCGGCGGTGACGCCCGCGCTCGTCCAGTACTTGCCGTCCCGGATGTAGATCGGATCGGAGTCGACCACGAGCGCCGGGAAGGCGGCCGCCAGCTGTTCCGCACGCGCCCAGTGGGTCGTCACCCGGCGGCCGTCGAGCAGCCCGGCCTCGGCGGCCACGAACGCGCCGGTGCACACCGTGACCACGCGACGGCAGCTTGGGGCCGTGGCCGTTATCCAGGACATCAGCTCGTCGTCGGCCGAAGCGACCTGCGCGCCGTCACCACCGGGGAGCACCAAGGTGTCGATCGGCCTCGTGACCTCTGCCAGCGGAACGGTGCACAGGCCGATGCGGCTCTCGGCGAGCACCGGTCCACCGGACCTCGAGGCGAGCTCCACGCGATAGCCGGCCGCCCGGCCCAGATGGCGCGCAATCCGCGTCGCGCTCGCGAAGACCTCGAACGGTCCGACGGCGTCGAGCGACTGCAAGCCCGGGAACAGCACGATGACCACGTGGCGCTGCCTCATCACTGCCAGCGTGCATCACCGGCCACATGGCGTCAATGACGTCGTTCCCACACATTCGGCCATACAGGTCGTACGACCACTCTGCTCCGCTTGCGCTCGTCGTGCGGTACCAGCCAAAGTCCACTCCATGAGCGGCGACGGCAGTGAGCGCACTGCGACCGGTGGGACCGAACCGCGCAAGTACCGCACGGTGGTCGGCTCCCAGGAGATCGAGCTTCCACTCGTGGAGGTGGCAAAGGACCTCTCGATCGCATTGCTGATCTGCGTGGACCATGGTCTGGCGTTCTCCGAGCGAGCCGGTGCCGAGCTGGCAGCGCTCATGGCGCCCTACGACGTCGAGATCGTGGCCTCCGTCGCCACGATGGGCATCCCGCTCGCCATCGAGGTCAGCCGGGCGCTCGGGCTGGACGACTACGCCATCCTCCACAAGACGCCGAAGATCCATCTGGCCGATGCGATCTCCGAGCCGGTCAAGTCGATCACGACAGCTGCCAAGCAGCGACTCTTGTTCGACCGCGCCAGGGTCCATGCCATCTCAGGCAAGCGTGTCGGGATCGTCGACGACGTCATCTCGACCGGCGGGTCGAGTCGTGCCGCACTGAACCTCGTGCGGGCAGTCGGCGGCGAGCCGGTCGTGTTCGGAGCCCTCCTCACCGAGGGAAGTGCCTGGCGGGAAGTGCTCGGGCCAGATGCCGACAAGGTAAAGGCCCTCGGCTCGATCCCGGTCTTCCACCATGAGCCGGATGGCTCGCTCAGGGAGGACTGGGGTCCGCCTTCGACATGAACGGTGAGGTCAAGGTGGTGCCGGAGACCGGTGGCGGGCGGGCGGCGATGGCGGGAGTCATGGCGTCGCTCGCGCTATTCACCCTCACCATCCTGTGGTCGTTCTCGGCACCGTTGCTGTCGTCCCCAGACGAGCCGCATCACATCGTGAAAGCCGTCGCCGTGTGGCGGGGAGAATGGCTCGGGACCCATTCGCAGGGCATGAACTCGGCGACGATGACCGTGCTCGTCCCGCAGACGTTCGCCCGGGCGATCGGCAACTTCGACTGCTACCGGCAGCGGCCCCAGATCCCTGCCGGGTGCGCGAAGAAGGTCGTCGCGAGCGCGAAGATCGTGCCGGCCCGGACACACGTCGGCCGCTACCCGCCCTTCTACTACCTGCTGATCGGATGGCCGTCACTGCTATCGGTCTCCGAGGCGACCATGCGCTGGATCCGCGTGATCTCGGCGCTTTGGAACTCGGCGGTGCTCGGGTTCGCCGTCTTCCTCGTCCGCCGGTTCCGCATGGGCGCCGGAGTGCTGGTGGGGTTGTGCTGCGCCCTCACCCCCGTCGCGATCTTCATGGACTCGACCGTGCAGCCGAACGGGCTCGAAGCATCGCTCGGGCTCCTCGTTGCAATCTCGATCATCGGCCTCGCCCGCTTCAGCGAGCGGACACCCGACCTCGACGCGGCGCCGCCCCGGCTCCTCGTCTCCTCGGCCGGCGCCAGCGCGTCGGCCCTCGTCCTCGTGCGCGGCCTCTCGCCGCTGTGGCTGGCCTGCCTCGGCGTGGTGGCGCTCATCCTCGTCCCCTCGGCCCGTTGGAGACGGTGGCTCCGCCTGACATCTGTCCGGCTCTGGCTCGGCGTGGTAGCCGTCTGCTCGGCGCTGGCGATCGCGTGGATCATCGGAGCCGACGCGCTCGCCATCCAACCGTGGCCGCTGTCGCTCAACACCTACCAGCACGTATCGGACTGGCGCGAGATCCAGCTCGTGCTCGGTCGCAACGGCTTGTTCGCCGAGCAGATGGTGGGTGCCATAACGAAGGACTCGAGGATCCCCGTCGGTGGTTTCGTGCTCGCCTTCGTCGTCCTGAGCGTGCTGATAATCGCCGGTTTCGTGCGCGCCACGGCACGCCAGCGGGTCGCCCTCGGGTTCTCGTTGCTAGCCACCGCCCTCATCCCGGTCGCCTTGGCGGCACCGCGTATCCGCCCGGACGGCATCAACTGGCAGGGTCGCTACACGATGCCGTTCGCCGTCATGATCGTGCTGATGGCGGCGATGGCGGCGTTCGGATCGGGTCGATCGGGAACGTCTGGAGAACGAGAGGCAAGGGCGGCCTCGGGATCGCCCCCGTCCGGGCCGAGGATGAGCCGGCAGCTCGGGCGCGTCGCGGCGGCGGTAGTCGGGTGGACCTTCCTGCTCGAAGGTGTCCTGTACTGGTGCATGCTGCGGCGGTACACGGTCTCCACCAACGGTCCGTACGACCTGCTCTCGGTGACACACCCCGACTGGTCGCCCGTGCTGCCGCTCCCTTTGCTGGCCGCCGCCGTGCCATTGCTCCTCGCTGGCATCGCCCTGTTCTTCGCCCGCCTGCTGCCGCGGTGCGAGTACTCGCCGGACGCGCCCTAGCGTCCCGGCATCGCTCGGAGCATCTCGTCCTGCACCGACCGCTGCCGCCGGACAAGGGGGCCGGCCAGGACGAAGTAGAGGATCCCCCCGACGCCCAAGCCCATGAAGACGCTGAAGTCTGCGCCACCGGAGTGGACCGTGATCGGGTTCATGAAGGCTGGGAAGGTGAGGGGCGGTGCCGGGGAGAGCGCAGAGACGGCCGCAAGCATGCCGATCGCCTGTGCGACGATCGCCGCCCAGTTCACGCCACCGTTGGCCCAGTAGATGCTCGTGTGATCCGTCCTCTGGAGCTGGGCGGGCACGTAGCGGAATCTCCTGATCGCCCAGTCGACCAGGTAGATGGCGCACCACGGGGCTATCCACACGATGACGAGGTCCACGAAGTCCTTCAGGTATGCCGAGAACGACGAGTTGAACACGGCATAGAAGGTGATCCCGAGGCAGATCACGCTGTCGAGGACGACGGCCTGGTATCGCTCGAGGTGCAGCCCGACGGCCTGGAGGGTCACGCCCGAGGAGTACGAGTCGAGCGAGTTGATCCCGAAGAGCTGGACGATGGCGAGCATGAGGAAGACGACCACGATGACCGGCGGGATCGCGTGCTGGCCGAGGAGGGCCTGGAACGGGTTCGATCCGTTCCAGATCCGATCGGAGCCGACGAACGTGAAGGCGAGGGCTCCGATGACCATGATGAGCATCTGGGGAAGCGCCGTCGCAATGAAGATCCATCCGATGGTCTTGTGCTTGGGGGCGTCAGGCAGCAAGTAGCGGCTGTAGTCGTTGCCGCACTCCGTCCAGCCGAGGCCGGAGAGCGTGATCGTGAACGCCAGCCCGGCCATGTACAGCTGCCAGTTGTCCCACGAAGCGCTCTTGACGTGGGTGTTGCCGTGAACCAGACCGTAGGCGAGCAGCACGCCGAAGATGACGCCGAACGGGACGACGAGCACCCGGAGGACCTTCACCATCGTGGCGTGCCCGAGATACGGGAGCACGATCTGAACGGCGACGGCGACCAGGATGAACGCAACCTTGGCCGGGGTTCCCGGGTCAAAGCCGGCTTTCGAAGACAGCACGAGGCCGGCCCAGACGATCAGGATGAGCCCCTCGGTCTCGAAGCCGAGCAGCGTGAGCCAGTTGAAGAGAGCGATGAGCCGCGAGCCGTGCGGCCCGTAGCTCGCCCGGTTGATGGCAAAGACGGTTGTGCCGGCCTGTGGGCCTTGCAGGCTGCAGATGCCGACGAGGAGCCAAGAGAGGTTCCCGATGACGATGAGGCTGATCGCCTGCCAGAAGGAGAAGCCAAAACCGAGCAGGATCGCCCCGTACACGAAGTACTCCACGTTGAGGCTTGCTCCGGCCCACATGCTGGCGATGTCCCGGGGTCGCGCCCAACGCTCGGTCTCTGGGATGAAGTCGATGCCGTGTTGCTCGACATGGAAGGCCTTGTCCGCTGTCGGCAGGTCGGCTATCACCTCATCGGTGGCGATGAGTGTCACGGCGACTCCTCTTGGTTCGGTCCACATCCCGCGCCACGCGCCGGCCGAAACCGAGCAGCTGGCGGATCTTACCGACCGAGGTAGTCGTCGAGCCGCTTCAGCAGCGCGAATCTCCTGTCTTCATCAGAGAAACACGACTCCACTCCCACCCTCGCCATCTGCCCGAGCTCGTCGTTGCCCCATCCGAAGGCCCCGGCGACGCGCGCGTACTCTCCGGCGAGGTCGATGTCGTAGAGGAGCGGGTCGTCGGTATTGAGCGAGCAGCGCACGCCACGAGCTCTCAACTCCTTTATCGGATGGCTCGCGAGCTCGCCGACGACTCCGAGGACGACGTTCGAGGTGGGACAGACATCGAGGGGAACGCCTCGCGTCGCAACGAGCGCGGTGACTCTCGGATCCTCGAGGCAGCGGATACCGTGATCGATCCGCTCGGCGCCGAGCAGCTCGATGGCCTCCCGCACGCCTTTTGCGCCGCTCGACTCGCCCGCGTGGGCGCACCGCCGGAGGCCGCCCGCACGGGCGCGCTCGAACGCCGGAGCAAAACGCGAGTTGTTCGACTCCCTGCCGTCTGACTCGTTCCCGTCTATCGAGAGGGCTGCCACCCTCGGGTGGCGCAGCTTGAAGAAGGGTGTCGACGACTTCGAGGGCTTCCGACCGGCTCTGGTTGCGATTCAGGCTGACGCAGAGAGCAGAGGTCGTGCCGTTGTCGTGCTGGCCGGCTCGGAAACCGCCGTCGAGAGCATCGAGCATGTCCCCGAGGCGCGCTTGCCAGTGCGGCCAATGCGTCGGGTTGACGATGACGTCGACGTGGCGGGCCCCGGACTGCACGGCCCGGGTCGTGATGTCGTACGCGACCTGCTCGAGCTGATCTGCTCGGTCGATCAGGGCACACGACCAGTCGAGGTACGCCAGCAGCTGCGAGAGCGATGTGATCTTGGCTGCCTCTTCGCCTGCAACCGACGGCCTTGGCGCCCCCGCCCGCTCGGCCGCCCGCCGCACCATGTCGTGGGGTAGGCAGCCCTCGAGGTGAAGGTGGACCTCGGCCTTCGGGAGGCCCCGGATCCATTCGTCGGTCGGCAGCGTCGGATTCATGTCGGCAATAGTTGCCGAGCCTGACGAGGGGCGCCGTGCGGTCACGTAGTTTGTCTGCGTGCCGCTGACCGAATTCCAACCCCGCGCGAGCGCAATCGGCGGGCTCACCATCATCACGTCCAAGCAGGTGTCGGACGAGCGTGGAACCGTGCGCGAGTTCTTCCGGGAGAGCACCTATGCGGCGCTCGCCGGTTCTGGCCTCGCCACCTGCTCACAGATCAACGTCACCTACACCAGGCAGGGTGCCATCCGCGGTCTGCACGGTGAGGACATGAGCAAGCTCGTCGGCATCGCCGTCGGCGAGGCCCTCGGTGCGTACGTCGACGCGCGACCGGGATCCTCGAGCTTCGGCGTGGTCGAGACCGTTCACCTGGTGCCCGGCGTCCAGGTGCTGGTACCTCGTGGCGTGCTCAATGGCTTCCAGTCGGTGAGTGAGGGTGGGTGTGAGTACGTCTATGGCTTCGATGCGGAATGGCACCCCGACATGCCGGGAGTGGGCGCGTACGCCCTCGACCCGGAGCTGGCGATCTCGTGGCCGTTGGCGGTCGATCCAGACGACCGATCGATGCTGTCGGCGAAGGATGCCGCTTTGCCCACGTTCGCGAAGCTCTGAGGGTCGAGTGCCAGGTCGCCTGCCTCGGGCCGGGCGCTAGCTGCAGCCGCTCGTGGCCCCGCAGCTCGGGCAGGCGTAGCACGACCCGGCCCGTTGCATGACGTTGCCGCAGGCGTAGCAGAACGGTGCGTCGCGTGACTCCATGCGAGCCTCGGTCGGCTGGGCCGGATGAGCCAACCCGGCCGCCCGTGACGTCCCGCTTGCGTCGCCGCCGGCGCCGAAGCGCTCCTTCTCCTCGGCTATGGCCCTGCCGCCGTCCACGTCCTCGAGACCGGGGAGTGTCGGCTGGGTGCGCTCACCTGTCGACAGCACGCCCAGCTCCAGCCGCTCGTCATAGGTCAAGTAGTCGATCGCGAGGCGGCGGAAGATGTAGTCCACCAGGCTCGAGGCCAGCCGGAGATCGGCGTCGTCGGTGATCCCGGCCGGCTCGAAGCGCATGTTGGTGTACTTGCGCACGAACGTCGCCAGAGGGACCCCGTGCTGCAGCCCGAGGCTCACGGCGATCGAGAACGCGTCCATGACTCCCGACAGGGTCGAGCCCTGCTTGGAGACCTTCATGAACACTTCTCCGGGCCGGCCGTCCTCGTACTCGCCGACGGTGACGTAACCCTCGCAGTCAGCGACGCGGAAGGCGAACGTGTTCGACCGGCGGCGCCGGGGCAGCCGGGTCCGCGTGGTAGCCGCCGGAGCGGTCACGTGCGACGCTTGGAGGGCTCCTTCGAGCTCGGCAATGCGGGCCGTCAGGTCCGCCTCCCGGGCGGCGTAAGACTGCGCCTGCAGCTCGTCAAGGACCGCAGCGTCGTCAGCTGACGGGGACATCGAGGCAACCTCCTTCTTCGTCGTCGACAACGGCTGGGCAACCTTGCAGTTGTCCCGGTAGATGGCGATCGCCTTCAACCGCATCCGCCAGGCGTCGATGTGGAGCTGCTCGACCTCTTCGACGGTGACTTCCTCGGGCATATTCACGGTTTTGCTGATGGCCCCGGATATGAACGGTTGGGCGGCCGCCATCATCCTCACGTGGCCCGAGTAGTGGATCACGTTGTCGCCCATCGAGCAGGCGAAGACCGGCAGATGCTCGGCACGCAGACGTGGAGCACCGACGATCGTCTTGTGCTCGTCGATATGGCCGACGATGTCGGAGATCTCCTCATCGGTGTAGCCGAGGTGCCGGAGAGCACGCGGGACGGTCTGGTTCACGATGGACATGGTGCCGCCGCCCACGAGCTTCTTCGTCTTGACGAGCCCGAGGTCTGGTTCGATCCCAGTTGTGTCACAATCCATGAGAAAAGATATTGTCCCAGTCGGCGCCAAAACTGTCGATTGCGAGTTGCGCACGCCGTGCTGCTCGGCGAGCTCGACCGCAGAGTCCCATGCCTCCTGCGCCGCCGACAAAAGCTCGGTCGGCACTACCTCTTCGTCGATCTCGGCGACCGCGGCCCGGTGCATCTTGAGCACCTCGATCATCGGCTCGGCGTTCTCGTGGAAGCCCGCGAAGGGACCCATACGAGCAGCGGTCCGAGCGGACGTCTGATATGCAGCACCCGTCATCAGCGCTGTGATCGCGGCAGCCCACGTACGGCCCTCGTCGGAGTCGTACGGGATGCCCTCTGACATCAACAGCGCGCCAAGGTTGGCGTAACCGAGGCCAAGCTCCCTGAAGCGCCGCGTGTTCTCGCCGATCTTGTCAGTCGGGTAGTCAGCATTTCCGACAAGGATTTCCTGAGCCGTGAAGACGACCTCCACCGCTGCGCGGAATCCCTCGACGTCGAAAGTGCCACCTTCATCACTGAATTTCAGCAGATTCAGGCTAGCCAAGTTGCAGGACGAGTTGTCGAGGTGGACGTACTCCGAGCAGTTGCGCACGACTACGCCGTTCACGACATAGGAGTGATTGCGGGGCTCGGAGAGGTTGTACGTGAGCTCGCGCCCGTCCTCGACCCGCTCGATCAGCCGTACGGTGCGGTCGACCTCGTAGAACCCGTGCTCCGTGTTCGAGACGAGCTCAGCGAGCAGCTCAGCCTTGCGCGACAGGCTGAATCCGATCCCAGCAGCAAATCGACGGATCGACCGAGAGGTGATCCGCAGGTCGTACGAAGCGGCGTCGGACGTCTTCGTCTGGTAGATCCGGCTCGAGATCCCGAACGTGGTCAGCAGTCGCTGAACTCCCCGCAGCAGTTCGGGGGAGATCGATCCCAGGCCGACGTACGAGCCCTTCTTCCGGTCGACCCGGACGCAGCCGTCCGCGTCGAAGAGCCCGCGGAGGAAGGCCGCCACGGCAAATTCCGGAGCCTGCTCGACTGCCCACGGGACGGCCTTCTCGGCACCCTTCACCGAGCGCACTCCAAGCGACTCGAGGAACCGCTTGAACGCCGCTCGCCCGAGCCGCAGCTGTGCCGTGCCGTTCTGCTGCTCTGACAGCTTGATCGGGCGGCCTCCGTTCACCCACTCGAGGAACTCCGCGTGCCTCGGGAGCACCTCATCGCGATCCTCCGCCGACCCGTAGATCGTGCTCGTCGTCGAGCCCGAGGTGGAGCCATCGCCGATCAGCCAGCCGAGGTAGTGGCCGAACTCGTCGCTCCACTCCTCCGGGAAGCGAAGCAGCTCGCTGCGGCCGAACGGCTCGCGATACGACGCAGGATCGGTCGGGACCGGGAGGCCAAGGTCAGCCTCAATGGCGTGAGCCGGCACGTCGAGCACCTTCACCTGGTCGTCCTCCGCCAGGTCCGAGGCTGCCACGTAGCCCCGATTCGTCGTGAAGATCTTGTGGGCAGGGGTGCAACGCACCTCCATGCCGTTGTCGAATCGAAGCTTCACGACATCGTTGAAGCCAGTGATCATCACGGCCTCGGGGCTCGACAGCAGTGCCACTTCTTGGGGCTGATCGGGGTTGGTGGCGTCGTGCGTGTACACCGCGAACTGCTCGCCGGCGTTGACACGGGAAACCAGCTGAGCGAAGGGCACGAATCCCTTGTCGGTGTGTACCCGCATGTCGCCCGTGAAGCACGGGTTGCTCGCCGTGATACGACCGGTGTTCGGTGCGGTGTGCCACTTGTTGATCGTCGTGTCGTACTGGAGACCGGGATCAGCGCACTCCCATGCGGCCTCCGAGATCTGCCGGAAGAGATCGCGCGCCTTCACAGTCTCGATGGTCTCGCCCGTCGTCCGGCCGGTGAGGGCCCAGTCCGCGTCGGCGAGCACGGCCTCCATGAACTCGTCGGTGACACGGACGGAGTTGTTGGCGTTCTGGTACTGGGTGGAGTGACTGTCCGCCCCGTCCAGATCCATGTCGAAGCCGGCCTGCGCGAGCACCCGCGCCTTGCGCTCCTCCTTGGCCTTGCACCACACGAATTCCTTGATGTCGGGATGGTCTGCGTCGAGGATCACCATCTTCGCCGCGCGCCGGGTCTTCCCGCCCGACTTGATCGTCCCGGCGGACGCGTCAGCACCCCGCATGAAGCTGACCGGACCGGAGGCAGTCCCTCCGCCCTGCAGGAGCTCCTTCGAGGAACGGATGCGGGACAGGTTCACGCCCGATCCCGAGCCGCCCTTGAAGATCGTGCCCTCCTCCACGTACCAGTTGAGGATTGCGCTCATCGAGTCCTCGACAGCGAGGATGAAGCAGGCGGAGGCTTGCTGAGGCACGCCCTTCACGCCAATGTTGAACCACACCGGGGAGTTGAAGGCGGCCTTCTGCTCGACGATGAGGTGCTTCAGCTCGTCGTTGAAGGCGCTTGCCTCAGCGGCGTCCAAGAAGTAGCCGTCCTTCAGGCCCCACGCGGTGATGCTGTCGACCACGCGGTCGATCACCTGGCGGAGCGACGACTCGCGCTCGGGCGTGCCGAGGGTCCCGCGGAAGTACTTCTGGGCGAGGATGTTCGTCGCGTTCATCGACCACGAGGCCGGAACCTCGACGTCGAGCTGTTCGAAGGCCACCGCCCCGGTCCGGTAGTCCGAGATCCGGGACTCGCGGCGCTCCCACGCCACCTGGTCGTAGGGGTGACGGCCTTCCTCTGTGAAGTACCGTCGGATCCCGATGCCGAGACGCTCTCCTGCTACGGCCATGCTGCTCGTCCCCTCCCTTTCCGGGCCAGGGTCATCCTGACCCCGGAGATTGATCAAACCACAAGATATTGCGGTAGCCGCGCGAGCAGCCACCAGATAGGAGGATAATTACAGCACCGTAACTACGGCGCTGTCAATGGATAGGCGGCTCGATCGCACCAGGTCAGAGGGTGCTCGCGAAGGTTTGCGCGGCGAGCTACCGTGCCGGGATGGCTGTGGTGGTCGCGATCGACGCCGGTACGACCGGCGTGAGGGCACTCGCTGTCGACGAGGCGGCCAACGTCGTCAGCATCACCTACCGGGAGCTCACGCAGTACTTCCCGAGACCGGGATGGGTGGAACACGATGCATCCGAGATCTTCGACCTCGTCGAGCAGACGGTCGTCGATCTCTCCGCTGAGCTGGACCGACGCAACGAGAAGATCGCGGCGATCGGCATCACCAACCAACGCGAGACCGCTGTGGCCTGGGACCGGCGAACGGGCCGGCCACTGCACCGCGCAATCGTCTGGCAAGACCGCCGCACCGCCGACCGCTGCCACGAGCTCGAGGAAGCGGGCCACCTCGATCTCGTACGCGACCGCACCGGGCTCGTCCTCGACAGCTACTTCTCGGCGACGAAGTGGGACTGGATGTTCCGCCACGGCGGGCTCCCCCGCTCTCCTGACCTGGCCCTCGGCACGGTGGACGACTGGATCTGCTGGAAGCTGACCGGCCGTCACGCCACCGATCCGAGCAACGCCTCGAGAACGCTTTGCTTCGACCTCACCACCGGGGCTTGGTCAGCCGAGCTGTGCGACCTCTTCGGAGTCGACGAGCACATGCTCGGCGAGCTTGTCCCCTCGTCGGGGAGGATCGCGCCCGTAACAGGCGACGTCGCAGGCGGTCGCCTTGCCGGAGTCACCCTCGCGGGCATCGCCGGCGACCAACAGGCGGCGTTGTTCGGGCAGCACTGTGTCGAGCCGGGGCAGACGAAGGTGACTTATGGGACGGGGAGTTTCGTCCTCATGAACCTCGGCCCGAACCTCCCTCCGGTGACCGAGGGTCTGCTCACCACTGTCGCCTGGCAACTCGGCAAAGGATCGCGCCTCGAGTACGCGCTGGAAGGGGCGGTCTTCTCCTCCGGCGCCACCATCCAGTGGCTACGGGACGGGCTCGGCATCATCGACGAGGCGGCCGAGGTCGGTCCGCTCGCATCGAGCGTGCCCAGCAGCGAGGGCGTCTTCGTCGTCCCGGCCTTCACGGGACTCGGGAGCCCGTGGTGGGATCCGCATGCCCGGGGGACGATCGTCGGTCTCACGCGGGGGACGGGAAGAGCACACCTCGCCCGGGCAACGGTCGAGGCGATGGCTTACCAGACCCGGGACGTCGTCGATGCGATGGCGGCAAGCGCGGGCTGCGATGTCTCGGTGCTTCGGGCCGACGGTGGCGCTGCCGCCATGGATCTGCTGCTCCAACTGCAGGCGGACCAGTGCCGCGTACCTGTCGTCCGCCCGGCCACCACCGAGGTCACGGCGCTCGGTGCGGCCTTCCTGGCGGGGATTGCCGAGGGCTTGTGGACGACCGAAGAGGTCACAGGGCTCGTGAGTGAGGATGCACGTTTCGAGCCGGTCATGTCGCTCGCCGCCGCTGACGGCGACCACAGGCACTGGCTCGACGCGTTGCAGCGCAGCCGCAACTGGGCCTGACGGCCCGGATGAGGGCGAGTCCGCGAAGTCAGGCCGAGTCGGCGAGCACAGTCTGTTCGATCGGCACGATCGAGGCCGGCATACGTGAGCCCTCGCTGGTGACGGCAGCCCGCCGGGCTTCCTCCTCAGCGGCAGCCTGCGCCCGGCGGGAGGCGTAGCGGTCGACGTACTCCTGACCCGAGAGCTGGCGGATCTCCCACATCAGCTCGTCGGTGGCTTGACGCAGCACTAGAGGGTCCTCGAGGCGATCCCCGTACCGCGTCGTGAAGTCGAGCGGCTCGCCGAAACTCAGCTCGACCGTCTTGAACGGGCGCAACATCCGGGCACCGATCGGCTGGACCTCGCGCGTTCCCTTGATCCCGATCGGCACGATCGGACAGTTCGCGGCGATCGCCAACCGGGCGACCCCGGTCCGTCCCCGGTGGAGACGCTCGTCAGGCGGACGCGTTCCCTCCGGGTAGATGCCGAGGCAGCCGCCGGCTTGCAGGAGCGCGAGCGCTTCGCCGAGGGATCGCTTGGCAGCATCGCCACCCTCCCGGTTCATCGGGATCTGGCCGATGGCGCGGAAGAACCAACGCGTCTTCCACGAGTGGAAGTACTCGGCCTTGGCGACGAAGGTGACTCGCCGCTTCACGACCATCGGAATGAACAGGGAGTCGCAGAACGCCTGATGGTTGGAGGCGATGATGACAGCCCCGGACTCGGGCACGTTCTCGAGCCCGGTGACACGCACGCGGAACAACCCGCGGAGCACCGGAGTCATGATCGCCTTGATCAGGCCGTAGAACACAGCCTGAGGCTACTTGCGGCACGGCAGTGCCGGAACGGCAGACACGAAAGCTTCACATTGATGTTGCACAACGGCCATTTCACACGCCGTCATCAGCCGTCTTGATGATTCGTCCTATCGTCGGTACAGATGGGTCGTTGACTGCCAATTCCCGTCCAAGTAGCGTTGCTCGGTCGCCATGACGCGAGCGGGCGCCGAGCCCCACTCACCTGGGGGAGCCGACCGGCCATGCAAACAGGAGCATTTCGGACCGCGGCAGCCGGCCTGATTGCCACGCTCGGCCTCGGCGTTGTGGCGGTGAACGTGGGCGCGTCCGGCGCCTCGGCAGCGCGTACCAACCAGGGCGCCTCCTACTCCCCGCACGTGCTCGCCAACGGTCAGATCCCGCGGCCACCATGGTGGCACGGGCAGTGCGACGGCGCGAAGAACGGTGACTACCCAGGATCTCACCCGCTCGGCGCGTCCTGGGACGGCCTAATGGCGTGCGGACCCGGGCCGAATGAGGGCGGGGTCGATCACACGATCAACTTCTTCCCCGGCGCCTGGGGCGAGTTCGAGTGGGAGTGCGTCGAGCTGTCGATGCGCTGGATGTACCTCGCCTGGGGCGTGCAGCCGTACCCGGCCAACGGCGACCAGGTGGTCGACAACTACGCCGAGTACAACCCGCACGGACCCAAGCTCGACGTGGTGAAGAACGGCACACCCGGCATCGCACCACAACCTGGCGACGTGCTGGAGCTGAACGACGGCGACCAGTTCGGCCACACCGAGGTCGTGACGTCCTCTGCGGTCAACCTGCACGGCGATGGCACGGTCAGGGTGATCACCGAGAACCTCAACTCCCCCACCAACGGCTGGTACAAGCTGACGGTGAGCAACTGGGTCGTGAACGGGGGCTTCGGGACCGTCGTCGACTGGCTCCACAACCCGAACTGGGCCCTGCAGGAACCGGTCGTCTCCGAGCTCGACGCCGCTGGCAGGCTCTCCATCAAGGTGGACGATCTCCGTGGCGGCTTCACGAACGTCGCGAGCGATGTGGCACAAGCCGATGTGATCGGCGGCGGCGGCTCAGAGCCTGCGCCGATCCTGGTCGTCCTCACAACCACCGGGACGGTCGAGGCACGCCTCGACCTCCCGGGCGCTCCTTGGTGGCATCTCGCCTCCGGCGCCACCCAGGTCGCAGCTGCCTCGGGGGAAGGCCACTCCGGTCAACCGACCGTCGGCTGGCTGACCTCAGGCGGCGACTTCTACGTGGACGCCGGGGGCTTCTCCGCAAGGCCGGTGCTCGAGGCGACGGGCGCCGCCTCCATCGCCCTCGGCTCGGACTCGCCATCGTCGGACGTCCTCATGGGCTATGTAACTCACTCGTCGCGCGCGTACGAGAAGAGCGGATCGGGCAGTTTCGTCCGGATTGCCGCCGGTGTACGGACCCTGGCGCTCGCAGATGACGGCGCAAAAGGGGCCCGGGCTGTCGAAGGCTACGTGGGAGTCAGCGGGCGCGCCTTCGTCCGTGTCGGGCTCGCAGGCCCCTTCAGCGAGATAGGGCCGAGCGGCACCGGATCGGTTGCCGCGGTCGCCGTCGCCACTGTCGGCGAGACCTCGTCGCCGCTCGTCGCGTACCTCACGACGAGCGGTCAGGCCTACGCCAGGTACGGGGCGGCGGGTTGGCTCCACGAGATGAGCAGCGCGAAGTCGATCGCCGTCGCGGCGGGGCATGACCAGCACGCCTTTCCCATCTTCGCCGTCGAGCAGTCGGACGGGACCTGGCTCGCCAAGGACGGCACGTTGTCGTCGGGCTACAAGTCAGAGGGAGCGACGCCCCATCTCGGGCTCGGAGCGCTCATCGTCTCCTGACCTGTCAGAGCTTCGGCAGAGCCTTCCGGAGCGACCGGATCCCCTGGGCGATCCGTTGCTCGTTCTCGATCAGGGCGAACCGCACATAGCCGTCGCCGCCCGGGCCGAAGCCGACGCCTGGTGACGTCGCCACCTTGCCCTCTGCCACGAGGAACTTGGCGAACTCGAGCGATCCCATCTCGCGGTACGCGTCGGGGATGCGAGCCCACACGAACATGGTCCCCTTCGGTCTCGGCACCTCCCAGCCGATCCGCGAGAGCCCATCGCACAGGGCATCCCGGCGGGCCTGGTAGATCTCGTTGACGAGCTTGGGGTAGTCAGGCGCCTCGTTCATGGCGACGATGGCGGCGATCTGTATCGGTTGGAAGGTCCCGTAGTCGAGATAGCTCTTCAGCTTGGTGAGAGCCTGCACGAGCTCGGCGTTCCCGACGAGGAAGGCGACCCGCCAGCCGGCCATGGAGAAGGACTTCGTCAGCGTGTACAGCTCGAGCGCTACGTCCGTCGCGCCGGGGACCTGGAGAATGGATGGCGGCTTGTACCCGTCGAAGGCAGTGTCGGAGTAGGCGAAGTCGTGCACGAGGATCACCTGGTGCTCCCGCGCCCACTCGACCAGCCGCGTCATCGTCTCGAAGTCGATGCAGGCCGTCGTCGGGTTGTGCGGGAACGACAGGATCGCCACCCTCGGCTTGGGCCACGCCGACTCCCACGCTTCCTGCAGGTTGCCGAGCAGGGTCTCCCCGGCCTGCGCCTCGTCTGCTCCGAGCTGCTCGAGCCGGACCATTCGGACGTCTGCGCCCGCGAACAGCGGGGCGTAGATGTGGATGGGATACGAGGGCGAAGGCACGAGGGCGGTGTCCCCCGGACCGACCAGGACCCACATGAGGTGCGAGAGGCCCTCCTTCGCGCCGATGGTGCTCACGACCTCCCGCTCGGGGTCGAGCTCGACACCGAAGCGCCGGAGGTAGAGGTCCGCGATCGCCTGGCGCAGCTTGGGGATACCGCGGCTCGACGAGTAGCGATGATTGCGGGGGTTGTGTGCAGCCTCTGCCAGCTTGTCCACCGCCACCGACGGCGACGGGATGTCGGGGTTGCCAAAACCGAGGTCGATGACGTCCTCGCCTGCTCTCCGCGCTGCCAGCTTCAGCTCGTTGATCTCGGCGAAGACGTACGGCGGCAATCCGGTAACTCGGCGAAGCTCCATCGCCCGAGGTTACTCGGCGGTCGCTAGCCCTCCGAACGTCGCAGGCGGCGGCGCCAGCTCGACCCCGGCCTTTGCTGCGGCCTCGGTCACGAGATCGATCGAGCGAGGCCATCCCCACACGACCCAGCTCGCGCCGGCGCCACCGAGCGCCCGCAATGCGTCGGCAGCCGCGTCGCTGCTCGCCGGGAGCGGCCCGCCCCAGGTGACCGGTGTCGTCGAACGAGCCACCTCACGGGCGACGCGCGCGGGACTGGCCCCCCAGAAGTTGAGAGAGGCGCCGGCATCGCGCGCCACCTGATTCGTAGCGTCGTTCCCGGCCCCTACCCAGCACTCGATGTCCGCCTCCGAAAGGCGCTGGAGAGCCCAGGCAAGACTGCGGAGGCGGGCGGCGGTCCCGAGGTAGGGGAGCCCGTTTCTCGCGTGTTCGGGAGCGCTCGCCTCGTCGCCGGTACCGAGGCCGGCGATCAGGCGATCGCCGAACGACGCGTGCAGGCTCTCGATGGATGCAGCGACGACCTGGTCAGGCAGGAGCCCGATCCGGGCGACGAACGTGCAGACCCTGATCCGGGCGGTGGAGGCGCCGACGGCGCCGAGCATCGGGTAGAGGGACAGTGCCGGCCGTTCAGGATGCCCGAGAGGCCACAGGTGATCGAAACAGAAGACCCCGTGCAGACCGGCTCGCTCGGCCTCACGAGCGGCGTCCAGCACTCCTCCGGCGTCCGAGGAGAGAGTGGGCAACGTCACTCCGATCTTCACCGGTCACGACCTTCGGCTCACGCTGGTCACCCGCTCGTGTCAGGTCTGGCCAGGACAGACGCGCCAGCCGCCTCGAGACCGATGACGGCGGCCCCGATTGCTCCGCCTCGATCGCCGAGCGATCCGGGCAGTATCTCGATCATCGGCCGCACCTCGGCCCCCTCGAGCTGGGAATGGAACGTCCGGCGTATCGGCTCCAGCAACGACTCGCCTGCGGTTACGAGGCCGCCTCCGATGACGATCACCTGGGGATCGAGGATGTTTGCCAGGTTGGCGAGGCCGAGGGCCACCCACCAGGCGAATTCCTCGACTATCTCCGACGCCTCGCCGTCGCCCTCGCTCAGCGCGAGCATGACGTGTTCGCCCCGGACCGCGTCGTAGTCACCACCGGCGAGCGTGATGATGTGGGACGCCCTTCCTGCGAGCGCGGCGTCTCGGGCGATCCGACCGAGACCCGAGCCCGAGGCGTACCGTTCCCAGCAGCCGCGGCGCCCGCAACCGCACGGTGGCCCGTGCGGGTCGACCAGCATGTGCCCGACCTCACCTGCGAAGTTGCTGGCGCCGCTGAGCAGCCTTCCCTTCGTGACGACCCCGCCGCCGATTCCGGTACCGAGCGTGACACAGAGGACGTCGGTGCGACCCCGCCCCGCCCCGAAAGCCGACTCGCCCGCCGTGGCGCAGGTTGCGTCGTTGTCGACATGGATGATGGGTCGATCGCCGCTCAGGAGATCAGCGAGGCCGGATCGGACGTCGGTCCCGCTGGCGCCGGGCAAGTTGGGTGCGAACACGAGGGTGCCGCCGCGGTCTACGAGGCCGGGAACTCCGACGCCGACGGGCGGAGCGCCAGCCTCGCTGCCGACATCAACGACCTCGTCTGCCAGCTGCAGGTAGAGCTCGGCCAGATTGTCGAGCATGTCGCCGCCGTGATCGACGGTAGCTCTCCTTTCTTCCGCGAGGATTGTCCCGTCCTGGTCGATGACTACGCCGAGGATCTTCGTCCCGCCGACATCAAACCCGACGCCTATCACGCGCGAGACTCGACGCGTGCCTTCAGGTCGCGGATGGCGGCGTGGAGAATGTTGCCCTCGGCACGGCGCTTGATGAACCCGGGGAGCGGGACACGGAGCCTCGGCGACCAGCTGATACGTGATCTCGGTACGTCCATCGGGCGCAGGACGGAAGCGGTAGTAGCCATCCAAGCGATTGGTGAGGTCGCCGTCTCGCTGGACCCAGGCGAACTCTTCAGGTGCCTTCGAATAGTCGTAGACAAGGGTGTAGCTCGTCGAGCGCCCGAACGCCGCTGCCCGAAACGCAGCGACGGTGGGCCGTCCGTCCTCGTCACGCTCGAGCACGTCGACGCGCTTCAAGTCGGCCACCCAGTCGGGGTACGACTCGATGTCCGCCACGACGGCAAAGCACCGTTCCGGGGTGGCGTCCACCAGCATCCGTTCCGTCGCGTGCTCCGCCACCTATCCTCCTTCCGATCTTCCATCCGGCGGCTTCGATTGTGCACGGCGCCCCGATGCACATCGAGGCCACCATCTCGCGTGCGCCCGGTCATCGGGGCACACCCTTTCAGTCGATCGGACAGTACCCGGCGGAGGGACTCACTGTCGGATCATTGGCGGCGAACAACTCCCCGGCCCAACATCGTGCCAGAGGGCCCACGGGTCATCCACCTGCCTCGAGAAGTGCCCGTTCGAGGCGAAGAGCCAGCTTGTCGTAGGCGAAGTGAGCCACTGCACGGTCGCGCGCCGCCTCACCGAGGCGCTGGCGGAGCGAGGGGTCGTCCAACAACGGCTCGAGGGCGGCGGCCACCGCGCGTTCGTTCCCCGGGTCTCCGACGACGACTCCGGTCTCGCCGTCGACCACCGCTTCTGCGGACCCGCCGCTCGCTCCCGCCACTTGGGGGATGCCGCACGCAGCAGCCTCGAGGAACACGATCCCGAAACCCTCTTGCTCGAGGCCCAGCCACCGGTCCCGGCAGCACATCGCGTAGACGTCGGCGGCACCGTAGGCGAGCGGCAGGTTCTCGTCGCGCACCTGACCCAACCAGTGGACGGGGACACCGGCGACGCTCGCAACCGCACGCAAACGCCGCTCGTCCCGACCACTTCCTCCTATCGCGAGGACGAGGTCGGGCCGGCAGCGCCGCAGACGGGCCACCGCCCGGATGAGCACGTCCATCCCCTTGCGTGGGACGAGGCGGCTGATGCTGACGACGATCAGCGCGTCGACTGGGAGCCCGAGACGCCGTCTCGCCGCCCGGCGCTCCTCGTCCGAGAGGGGCCTGAAGCGGTCGACGTCGACCCCGGGTGGCACCTCGGTCACAGGCGGGAGGCGACTGCTTGTGGCACGGCGCGCCTCGGTCGCCGAGTAGCCGCCTGCCGCCACGATCCAGGTGGCCGATGACAGGACGTGATCGAGCAGCTCACGGGTCCCGGGGAGGCGGCCGGGCACAGTGATCTCGGCGCCGTGGACCACGACGCCGTACGGCCGGGCCAGCCGAGCTCCGACCAGCCCGAGAGGCAACGCCGGGTCGAGCACCACGAGACCGCTCCCGGTCTCGCTTGCGAGACGGTCGATGCTCGAGACGAGACCAGTCGTCGGCAATAGCACCGTGCGGTGGCTGCGGACGACCCGGAACTCCTGTGCCGAGTCGAACGCTGCAGCTCCCGGATAAGAGGTCGTGTACACCGTGGCCATTCCCGGAGGCAGGCGCCGCCAGAGCTCGTAGAGATACGACTGGATCCCGCCGTGCTTGGGCGGGAAGTCGTTCGTCACGAGGAGATGGGCCACCGGCTCACCTTTTCACACGGGAGCTCGCCGAGTCCCGGGAGGCTCGGTGATACACCCTCCTGTCACGATGGGTTCAAGTCGCGAGCGTTGCGGCGGACAAGGAGGACCGGAGACAGATGCCCACCAATCCGATCTCGATCAGCTGTGACGAATGCTCCCTCGAGGCTACGAGCGCGTGTGACGACTGCGTCGTGTCGTTTCTTCTCGGTCCGGCCGAGGATCAAGCCGTGATCGTCGACGTGATGGAGGCAAGAGCGATCAAGCTGCTCCATCAGGCCGGGCTCGTCCCACAGCTTCGCTTCGAGCGCCGAGTCGGCTGAGTCCCTCCGACGCGGCGTCGCGATGCCTCAGCCCCGGGTTGCCGTCGTGACTGCCGTCTCGGGCTCAGCTCCGGCTCCGGTCGCGGCCTCGGAGCCCGGATCAGGAAGCTCCTCGATCGCCTTGGAGTTGCCGCACCAGCGACACGTCACCTGCTCGACCTGCTCGCTGAGCATCTCCTCATCTTCGATGAGGAGATCGCCCCCGATGCTGAAGTGATGGAAGGACTTGGTCCGGCGAGTTGCCACCACGTCAAAGCGTGTGAGGTTGCCACAGGCATTGCAGCGGAAACGAGAGGCCATGGCCCTAAGGTACCGTGCTCAGCGTGACCAACGAAGGACCTTCGATCCGAGACCAGATCGGGCCGAGACTGCGAGCCATCTGGGACCTCTCGATCCCCGAGATCCGCGAGTACGCCGGCGTGCACGACTACGACGGCGAAGTGATCGACCTCTCGCCCTCGGGGGTCGCTTCAGGCATCGAGCGTCTAGACGCGCCGGGCGAGTCCGCCCCGGATCCCGACCCGCACGACGATGCACATCTGCGGGCCGCTGAAGCAGGACTGCGCACCGCGGCCCGGATCGGCGAGCTCCACCGATGGAACCCGCTCCCCCACATCGACAACCTGGACCTCTCTTGTTACGACCGCGAATACGCTCCCGAGGGCGAGCGAGCCCGGGCGCGCGCCGCGCACCTCGCGAAATGGCCCGACGCGATCGACGCGTCGCTCGAGTCCCTCGATCGTGTCCCGGCCCCGGTCGCGACAGCGCTCGTCGGTGGCACGCGGGGACTCGCCGCCAGAGTCGTAGACGACCAAGCGCTCGCAGCTCACAAGCGCCTCGTCGAACGGCTCGAGGACGCGGCTGCGAACGGCCCGACCGACTGTGCCCTTGGCGAGCAGGTCCTGAGTCGCATGCTCGGTGACCCAGAGGGGATGCCGGTCGACCTGGGACGCCTCGAACTGCGAGCCGATCGGGAGCGCGACCGCCTCCTCGAGCGCCTGGCAGCCGAGTGCGATCGGTACCGACCGGGAGCCGGGCCGGCCGCGCTCGTTCCCGAGCTCCTGGCAGATCATCCCGACGACGAAGGGATCTACGAAGCCGCTCGGCATCTGATCGGCGAGATCACCGAATTCACCCTGAGCAAGAACCTGCTCTCCGACCCCGGAGGCGTCTGCCTCGTAGGACCGGCCCCGGAGTCACGCCGATGGGCCATGGCGATGATGTCGGGTGGTGGCGCGTACGAGAATGACGTGCCGGCCTGGTATTACGTCAATCCTCCCGACGCATCATGGAGCGAAGAAGAAAAGAGCGAGTGGCGAGCCGTCTTCAGCGCGACGACGCTGCCGGCCATCACGGCCCATGAGGTCACTCCGGGCCACTTCGCCCATCAGCGCATGATCATGCGGATCGAGCGCTCCCACGTCAGGCGGTCGCTCGCGTCCGCAGCCTTCTGCGAGGGCTGGGCGCACTACTGCGAGGAGCTGCTCGTCGAGGAGGGCTTCCGTGCCGATGACCCGCGGTACGCCATCGGAGTCTTCCTCGAAGCTCTCGTCCGCGTGACCCGGCTCGCGTGCGCTCTCGGGCTGCATCGCGGGACGCTGTCGGTCGAGGAGGCAACGCGGCGGTTCGAGACGGACGCCTTCTTGAAGGGCCAAGCTGCTCGCGCCGAGGCGGGCCGGGGTGCATATGACCCCACCTACGGCCGCTACACGTGGGGCAAGCTGGAGATATTGACCCTCCGGGACGAGGCCATGGCGGAGTGGGGGAACCGCTACTCGCACCGCCGGTTCCATGACGCTCTCCTCGGACTCGGAGCGCCTCCCCTCGGCACGATCGGAGACGTGCTCGGCGAGACGGGCTGAGGACCGTCAGGCCAACTCGGTCTGAACGGGCTGGCCCGCCACGAGCCGTTGAAACATGTCGTACCGGCGGGCAGCGTGGCCGACCCAGTCCTCGTCCGGCTCCACCCTGTGCCCCACGCGTGCCCAGTCGGTCGCGCCGTCGAGGCTCGATTCGAGCCCAGCCGCCATGCGTGCGATGTAGGCCGCACCGAGAGCGCCGCACTCGGGGACGAGCGACACGTCCACCGGCAGCCCGGTGCAGTCCGCCAGCGCCTGCAACCACTCCGGTCGGGTGGTGCCGCCCCCGGTCGCCACCACCCGCCGCGGCGTCACCCCGGCGAGGTCGATGTGCTGGCGCACGACGAACCCAGCCGCTTCGAACGCCGCCCGCCGCACCTGGGGCCGGTCGTGTGAAAGCTCGAGGCCGATGAGCGAAGCACGGCGCGCGGTGTCATGGAACGGAGTCCGCTCTCCTCGCGGGTAGGGCGCCCAGACCGGGATGCTCGCGGCATTGGTCCTTCCCGGCGCCGAGCCGGTGAACTTCGTGGCCCAATCGAGGAAGAGCCCGCCTGCGTTGCTGGCGCCGCCGATGAGCGTCCGCCCCGGGGTCGTATGAGGAACGGTCCACAACCCGGGAACTTCGTGCCACTCGTCGGACACGACCCAGATCACGAGCGTCGTGCCGCAGATGACGAGCACGTCACCGACTTCTACGGCTCCAGCGACGATCTGCTCGGCGAGGGTGTCGACAATCCCGGAGGCGAGGACGGACTCCCCCACCTTGCCGATCGGCTCGGCCAACCCGGCGACCTCGGGGAGCGCATCGGGAAGGCAGCCCGCCGTGGCGCAGATCGAGACGTCCCATCCGGCGCCGTCGAACAACGGTGACATCGCGATCGCGGTGGTCACGTCGATCGCGCCCGGACCCCCGAGCGAGCGGTTGGCCACGGCCTGGACCGGCCAGTACCCGGCAGCCCCCGGGTCGGAGGACACAAGCTGGCGGAGCATCTCGGGC
This sequence comes from uncultured Acidimicrobiaceae bacterium, assembly GCA_963801185.1. Lineage (GTDB taxonomy): Bacteria > Actinomycetota > Acidimicrobiia > Acidimicrobiales > Bog-793 > Palsa-601. The sequence continues at coordinate 603,650 of CAWDDW010000001.1, forward strand.
GCCCGGCCGACCGGGAGGACCCTCACCTCGGGGGGAAGGGCTCCACGGGTGTCCCCGTAGAGCAGTCCTGGCGAGATGGGGATGCCGCGGCCGTCGACCGCAGCGAGCGAGGGAACCATCCCCGCGACGCAGATCCCCCGGGGCTCGCGCACGCCGAGGCGACGGAGATCGGTGAGGACCCGGCGGGGAGCGAGGCGCCACGCCCGGCGGGCGTCGTGCTCCATCCGCTCGGATGTCGGGAGGCCCAGCCGAATGGGGATCCGGCGCCGCGCGACGACCGTCCCGTCAGCTGCCGCGACGATCGCCTTGAGGGCGCTCGTCCCGATGTCGATGCCGAGGGTGACGTCTTCCACTGCCGCCGCGCCCGACCTCCGATCGACTGGCACGGCATCCTCCCGAGACTCGCAGCCTTGTAGAAGCAACCTAGCCCCCCTAGGTTGGCGAGATGTACCTAGGCGAACTGACGACCCCGGCACTGGTCGTCGACCGACAGGCCCTCGATTTCAACGTCTCGGCCATGGCGCACGCCTTGCCCGGCTCCCGACTCCGGCCTCATGTGAAGGCTCACAAGTGCACTGAGCTCGCCAGACAGCAGCGTGACGCGGGACACCGCGGCTTCACCTGCGCCACGATCCGCGAGTGCGAAGGGATGGCCGCCTCCGGGCTCGGCGAGGACCTCCTCCTCGCGAACGAAGTGCTCGACGCACGGCGCCTCGGGACCCTCGTAGCGCACGGGCACCGGGTCACGGTCGCCGTCGACTCCGATGAGACGATCGCCGCCGCCGCGGTAGGCGGTGTGAGAGAAGTCCTGATCGACGTGAACGTCGGCTTGCCGAGGTGCGGATGCACACCTGCCGACGCGACTCGGCTGGCGGATCTCGCGAGGAAGCACGGCCTCGAGGTGAGGGGCGTGATGGGCTACGAAGGCCACGTGGTCGGGATCGAGGCAGCCGACGAGCGCGCGGTCGGCTGCCAGAGATCGATGGAGCTGCTGCTCGGTGCACACGATCAGGTCGGCGGGGAGATCATCTCCGCCGGAGGCACAGGGACGTACGCGATCAACACCTGGGCCACCGAAATAGAAGCGGGGACGTACGTGCTCATGGACACGGCCTACGCGCGGCTCGGCTTGCCCTTCCGCCAAGCGGTCTTCGTCGCGGCAACCGTGATCTCACGTTCGGATGGATATGCCGTCGCCGATTGCGGCTTGAAGGCGCTCGGCATGGACCACGGCAATCCCTCCATCGCGGGAGCAGAGGTGTGGTTCTGCTCGGACGAGCACGTCACGTTCGCGCCCGACGCCCCCGTCGGCACGATGGTGCTCGTGCAACCGGCGCACCTCGACCCGACGCTCGCGTATCACGAGCGCTTGCACCTAGTAGAGGCGTTCCCGGCCTCGCCGCCGGGCGCCGGCGCGCCGCGAGACGCCGAGATCATCGACGTCTGGCCAATCGACCTGCGCGGCTGGTGAGCTCGGGGCTCACGGGACCGCTATCGCGTCTCGGCGAGCCGCGCGGCGAGGAGGCGGAAGGCGCGGCCTCTATGTGAGAGGGCGTGTTTCTCCGCGGGAGACATCTCGGCGAAGGTCCGGCCGTCACCTTCGGACGGGACGAAGACCGGGTCGTAGCCGAACCCACCATCGCCCTTTGGTTCTAAGGAGATCTCGCCGTCGACGACGCCCTCAGCCGCGATCTCTGTGCCGTCTGGGAACAACGCCAGTGCGACTGTCGAAAAGCACGCCCGCCTGTCGGGGCGCCCTGCTAGCTCCGCCAGTAGTTTCTCGACGTTGGCGGCATAGGTGGCGTGCTCGCCGGCGTAGCGGGCCGAGAAGACACCAGGTGCTCCACCGAGCGCCGCGACCTCGAGCCCGGTGTCGTCGGCTATAGCCGGAAGACCGGTCGACCCGACGAGTGCGGCCGCCTTCAGCCGGGCGTTTTCCTCGAGGGTCGAGCCGATCTCCTCCACCTCGGCGACTTCGCTCGGGCGGGCCAGCAACACCAGGCGGGGACCCAGCTCGCCGGTGAGGATCGCACGGACCTCCTCTGCCTTGTCGGGATTTGCAGTGGCGAGGACGAGCGTGAGCTCGCTCACGGAACCCGTCGGGGATCCGGCGGCACCGACACCATCTCGCCTTGCAGGGCGTGCAGCTGCCCGATCCCGAGCTCGGCGAGGCGCAGCATCTCGTCGAGCTCGCCTCTCGTGAAAGCCATGCCCTCGGCCGTCCCTTGCACCTCTATGAAGCGGCCCGCGCCGGTCATGACGACGTTCATGTCGACCTCCGCTGTCGAGTCCTCGGAGTAGTCGAGATCGAGATAGGGGACGGCACCGACCACCCCGACCGAGATCGCCGCACAGGAGTCGGTGAGCGGGTGCGCTGTGATGGAGCCCTGTGCGAGCAGCCGGCTGCAGGCATCGTGGAGCGCGAGGTACGCGCCCGAGATCGAAGCGGTCCTCGTCCCGCCGTCAGCTTGGAGGACGTCACAGTCGAGGACGATCTGGCGCTCGCCGAGGGCCACGAGATCACAGACGCCGCGCAGCGATCGCCCGATGAGGCGCTGGATCTCATGTGTCCGGCCGGACTGGCGACCTCTGGCCGCCTCGCGGCTCACACGCTCTCGCGACGAACCCGGGAGCAGCGAGTACTCGGCGGTGACCCAGCCCTTTCCGGAACCTCGCATCCATCGCGGGATGTCCTCGTCGATCGAGGCGGTGCAGAGCACGACGGTGCGGCCCATGGTGACGAGGATGGAGCCGGCGGCGAATTCCGTGTAGTCGCGCTCGAAGGAGACGGGCCTGAGCTCGTCGACGGCTCGCCCGTCCCGGCGCGATGGGGTGCTCGTGGTCATTGGTGCAGGCTATCCACGCTCACGATGACGTTGGTGACCGCTGGCGAAGCTGGCGCTCGCGCTCGCTCTCGGACTCAGGACAGGCTCAGCGACTCTGCGGAGTCGAGCTCCGGCCCTAGCAGGCGACGCCCCATCTCGACGAACCAGTCGACGTCGCCCGACGACAGCCAGCGGTGGCAAGCGCCGGCCCCTTGTCGGCGCCCGATGCCCTCACGCTCGATGAGTGCAGCTGTGTCGAAAGCTGTCTCGTCGGCCGACGAGACGAGCACCACGTCGCGGCCCATGACGTCCGCGATCGTCCTCGCAAGAAACGGATAGTGAGTGCACCCGAGCAACAGCGTGTCCACTCGAGCCTCCTTGAGCGGAGCGAGCAGGCGCTCGGCAAGAACGTGCACCTGGTCGCTCGCCGTCTCGCCTCTCTCCACGAACTCGACGAAACCGGGGCAGGCGGCACAGACGACCTCGGTCTCGGGCGCCGTCGAGGCGGCCAGTCGCTGATAGGCGCCCGATGCGATCGTGCCAACGGTCCCGATTATCCCCACCCGGCCGTTGCGCGTCGCCTGCGCGGCCGCCCGCATGCCAGGCTCGAGCACGCCGACGACGGGCACGTCGTAGCGCTCCGAGATCTCGTCGAGGGCCACCGACGCTGCCGTGTTGCAGGCTACGACGACAAGCTTGCAGCCGACCTCGGTGATCAGGTACTCGGCGATCCCGGCGGCAAATGACCGGACTTGTTCGGCAGGCCTCGGGCCGTACGGATAGCGACCGGTGTCGCCGACGTACACGAGGTGCTCGGCCGGGAGCAGGTCGATGAGCGATCGGGCGACGGTCAGCCCACCGAAGCCACTGTCGAAGATGCCTATCGGGCGCTCGTTGGCGGCGGCTGAGTCCACCATGCCTAGAAGTAGATCATCGACTTGGCGCGCTCGACGACGGCGTCGATGTCGCCCACCCAGGCGTTCGTCGACAGGTACTTCCATCCGCCGTCGGCGGAGATGAAGACGATCACACCGGAGTCGATCGATGCAGCGCACTTGACCGCTCCCGCCATAGCTGCACCAGTCGAGAGGCCGGCGAATATACCGACATCCGCCAGCTTTCGCGTCCACTCGATCGAGTCGCGAGGCCCAACGATCGTCTTCCGGTCGAGGAGATCCTCTCCTCCCCCGTCGGTGAAGATCGGCGGGATGTACCCGTCGTCGAGGTTGCGCAGGCCGTCGACGATCTCGCCCGACGGAGGCTCGACGGCCCAGATCTGGACCTGGGGCTTGCGCTCTCTCAAGTATGTGCCTACACCGATGAGCGTCCCGCTCGTGCCAAGGCCTGCCACGAAGTGGGTGATCTCAGGGCAGTCCCGGTAGATCTCCGGCCCGGTGCCCTCGTAATGGGCCTTGGGGTTGTCGGGATTGGCGTACTGGTACAAGAAGACCCACTCGGGGTGCTCGGCCGCGATGGCCCTTGCCAGGCGTACCGCCCCGTTCGAGCCCTCGGCTCCAGGAGACTCGATGATCTCCGCGCCCCAGACCTCGAGCAGCTGTCGTCGCTCCACCGAGACGTTCGAGGGCAGCACAACCTTCAGGTGGTAACCCTTCACCCTGCATACCATCGCGAGCCCGATGCCGGTGTTCCCCGACGACGGCTCGATCAATGTGGCGCCGGGCGAGATCACGCCGGACTTCTCGGCCTCCTCGATCATCGACAGGGCCGGGCGATCTTTCACCGAGCCACCGGGATTCTGTCCCTCGAGCTTGACGAAGATCCGGGCGGCGGGATTCGGGCTTAGTGCCGAGACGTCCACGAGCGGCGTGTTGCCGATGAGGTCGAGGATGCTCGAGTAGACCGCCATCGTTCAGTTCGCGCCGCCGGATGAGGCCTCGCCCGCACCGCCTGCGACCGCCGGCAGGATGGAGACAACGTCGCCGTCTGCCACCTTCGTATCGAGCCTGTCCAGGTAGCGCACGTCGTCGTCGTTCACGTACACGTTGACGAAGCGGTGCAGTGAGCCGTCCTCTGTCAGCAACTGCCCCTCGATCCCCGGGAAGGCCGCCTGGAGGCCGCTCAGCACTTCGCCGATGGTCGCGCCCTCGACGCTCACGACGGACTGCCCGCCGGCTGCTGGGCGCAAGACGGTGGGAAGGCGGACTTCGACTGACACGGCGCCTCCGATTGTTGACTGGTTTGGTCAGATTCTAGTTACCGGTGACAACGACGGGCTCTTCGAGGATGTTCCCGTCGTTGATCCGGTACGAGCGGGTGGACGGCAGTTCGTGCCGAAGCGAGACGAGCACGTAGTGCCAACCCGGGTCGGGCGCCTGGCGAACGTCGGTCGGAGACGGCCAGGGGTCGGTGTGGGTGTGTGAGTGGAAGACCCCGATCACGCTCAGTCCAGCCTCCTCGGCCGCTCGGTCGATCCGGAGATACGCCCTCGGATCCACCGTGTAGACCTGAGATGAGCCGGCGACGTTGGCGGTCGGGTGCACCTCAAGGACAGTTCCCGACGACGGCTCACCGACGAGGAGTCCGCAACCCTCCTGCGGGTAGCACCGCAGGCAGTGAGAAGCCATCTCGTCGAGGTGCCGGCGAGCGACGCGCAGCTCCGACGTCGCGTGGAGGGAGCCGGGCTCATCCATCGTCACGACCGTAGCAACTCGTGCTGGGACGCCTTGTGCTGCCAGTACCGTTGACAGCCGTGCCGAAGAAGCGATCTGCCAGCGCAAGGGCGAGGGAGGATGCTGAACGCGGCATCAAGCGCGTCGCACAGAACCGGCGAGCCCGGCACGACTACGACATCCTCGAGACCTACGAGTGCGGCATCGCACTGCAAGGCGCCGAGGTCAAATCCCTACGGCTCGGGCAGGCTTCGCTGCAGGACGCCTACGCCCGCATCGAAGGCGGGGAGGCTTGGCTGGTGGGAGCTCACCTGGCGCCGTACGAGTACGCGACGGGGTATGGGCGTTTCGAACCGAATCGACCCCGGAAGCTCTTGCTTCACCGTGGCCAGCTCGACGAGCTCTCGGGAATAGTGGCCCAGAAGGCCCTCACCTTGATCCCTCTCTCCATCTACTTCAAGGACGGTCGGGTGAAGGTGGAGATCGCACTCGCGAGGGGGCGAAGGCTCTACGACAAGCGGCACGCCATCGCGGAGCGAGATGCCACCCGCGAGGCTCAGCGGACCATCAAGCAGTACGAGTCGAGGTAGCGATCGATGCCGGCCAGGGTATTGACTCCCGGGTAACAAGGCGCCAGAATCAACACTGCGTGGGATCTGCACCCTGCGTGAGGTACAGGTAACGCCTTTGAACAGGGGGAACAACCAGTGAACCGCAAACTCCTCGCCGCTGTCGCAGCGCTCGCGCTACCCGCAGCCGTCTTGTCCTCTGCTTCGGCCGCCGGTACGGCCGGTGCCGCCGGACGGGCGCCGATGCACGGGCAGCAACCGCGCAAGGCCATCAAAGTCACCTTCACAGGCAAGATGGTCTGTGACATGAGTGGCTCGATCGCATTGAGCCCCGCTTTCACCACGACAGGCACCGGCAAGTCCTCCACCGTCACCCTCACCGGCAAGCTCACGAAGTGCGGCGGCAAGAAGCCCTTCACCCAGGACAAGGTGACTGTGACGGGTGGGACGATCAGCGCGACCGGGACCGAGACGGACAACAGCTGTACGAGCGTCGCTGCGAGCGGGACATTGCCCGCCCTGAAGGGCGTCGCCAAGTTCAAGACGAAGGGCGGCACTGCAAAGCCCACCAACTTCAAGTTCTCCGGCGGCTCTTTCGACGGGAAGCTCCACTCCGATCACCATCGCATATCCGGGTAAAGGAGACACCGGATCTGCGACTGGCTCCTTCGCCGGGAAGAAGGGCGGCTCAACGGCCAACGTGAAACAATCGATCAGCGAACTTCTCACCGAGTGTGGAAGCTCGAGCGGGCTCAAGGCGATCGTGCTCTCGTCGGGAACGACCACCTTCGGTTGATCAGTAGAGTGGTTACTGAAGTTCAACCACCTAGGGGGTGACAGGCTTCGACTCCGGTCGTCGAAGTGGGAGAAGCGAGCCGTGGTCTCCGGAGCCACGTTAAAGAGCCGGAAACCAAACACAAACGCCAAGCCACAGCTTGCGCTTGCCGCCTAAATAACGGCAACGTCTGCCCGGCCCCAGCCTCACGGGTCGGTTCCGGACGTCATCTAGTGAGGCTTACCTGAGCGGCGTCGCTGATGCGCCGCTGAGGGACATCTAAGTCAGCTGGGAGCCCGCCCGATGCCGGTGGCGAGGCGGGCTCTGAGACAAATCGTCGGCTGCGCTCGGAGAAGTCCCATTGAGATACCGGAGGACGCGGGTTCGACTCCCGCCACCTCCACTTCGTTGTGGAAAAATCGACGTTCTAGCTGTTCAGAGCGGTTCGCGCTTCACCGCTTGCTGTCGGGCGCCGCAAAACAGCTCCAGATCGGAGCCACCCCGCCCCCTCCTTCGTCCTTGATCGGGGCCTAGCCCGCGGCGCGCTCGGGAACACATCCGGACCGCTCGCAACCGAGCCCGCAGCGCCGCCGGTCTGCGATGATGGCGAGGTGGTCAACGCCCGTCCGCTGTCCGTCGAGCCCGAGTTCGTCAGCGGTATCCGGGAAGCCCTCAACCGGACCGGCTATTCGGCACCAGAGATCCGCGCGGTGCTCGGAGAGCTCGGATCGATACACGTCACCGATGGGACTCGCGCCGCCATCGTCAGGCGCACGTCCGGTGGGTCGCCCCTCGACGTCATGCTCCGTCTGTTCCTAGCCCACGGTCCGGTCCCGACGACGGCCGCCGAGGCAGTGCTGGCGCCGCTCACTGTCGCGCAGTGCGTCGATGGCGGCCTGCTCGAGCTCAAAGGCAGCGACGTCAGCGGCGCTGTCACGCTCCGGGCATTCGACGGTGACCCGCGGGGCGCGATCTTGGCCAGCGATGTGGGGCACAACGGCGCCCTGTTGGCGGAGCACGTCGTCGGCGTGGGCATCGCCTCGATCGGGCTCTCCGGGATGACGATCCGGCGGCCGTCCCACCGCAGCCTCGACCTCGGCACCGGCACCGGCGTCCAGGCGATGCACGCTTCGCTGCACTCCGACGAGGTCGTCGCGACCGACCGCAGCGCTCGAGCCGTGAACTTCACCGAGTTCAATCTCGCCCTGAACGACGTCACCAACGTCGACGTTCGACTCGGCGACCGGTTCGACCCTGTGGCGGGAGAGCAGTTCGACCTGATCGTCTCGAATCCGCCGTTCGTGATCTCGCCGAGCGACGCGCTCATCTATCGGGACAGCTCCATGGAGGGCGACGACCTCTGCCGGAGCCTCGTGCGGCATGCGCCGGATCATCTCGCCGAAGGTGGTTGGTGTCAGCTGCTCGCCAATTGGGCCTATTTTCGTGGGGACGACTGGCGGCAGCGCCTCGGCTCGTGGTTCGAGGGCCTCGGCTGTGACGCATGGGTCATACAGCGCGGCGTGGACGAGATCGAGCAGTACGCCGTCAAGTGGATCGAGCACGGCGGCGCGTCAGCGGCCGGTATTGCAGCCCAGTACACCGAATGGATGGACTACTACTCACGGGTCGGCATCGAGGCCGTCGGCTTTGGACTGATCACGATGCGCCGGCACAGCGGCACTGTCAACTGGCTCCGGATCGACGACCTGAGAGACGAGACCGACCTCATTTGCGGCGACGCGATCGCTCACGGCTTCGAGCTCGAGGACTGGGTCCGGGCGAACGGGGCAGAAGCGACGTTGCTCGCCAGCCGGCTCATCGCAGCGCCCGACATCGCGCTCCATCGGCGAAGCTCGCCCGGGCCGGATGGCTGGACCATCCGCGGGCTCGAGATCAGGCTCTCTCATGGGCTTCGTCGTTCGGGCATGATCGACAGCGAAGCCGCCCGAATTGTTACTTCGTGTGACGGTACGAGAACGCTCGGCGACATTCTCGCCGAGGTTGCGACAAGCGTCGGCGTCGACCCTGCCGAGGTTGCTCGCAGCGCGGTACCACTCGTGCTTCGCCTGGTCGAACAGGGTTACCTGCTACCTGCGCGACAGCCGTAAGCCGAAGCGATCAAGTGTTGTTGAATTGGCTGTTCGTCAGGGAGACCTTGTCGCCGCCCGATGACATCGTCAGCTTGGTGAAGTTGAGCGTGAACTCCTCTTGCAGCGGCGCCGCGGTGTTGCCCCCGACTTCGTAGGACTCGACTAAGACCTCGCCGTTGAAGGCGAAGCTCACTCCTTCCTTCTTCTCGTCCTTGACGGTCGAAACGGTGAACGAGCCGCCGGAGAGGGTCTTGTGGTTCACCATCGATCCGATGAGCTGCGGAGAGTGGACTCCGATCTCACTGCTGAACGTGAACACTTGGTAATCGGGTCCTGGCGGACCACTCACGGTTGCCGGTTGCGCCAGTCCCCAACTCCACGAGAGGACCTCGATCGAACCGCCGGGACCCTCGGCTTTGATGCCATTGAGCGTGAGGGCGATTGTTTGCGCCATGTCCACTCCCTTCGAGCGATTCACCGCGATGCTACTGAACGATCCGACCAACATCCAACCGCCCGATAGCGGGGCGGGCTACGCGCACACGACCGTCACCTTTCCGATGGCCGCCGGGAGATCTTGGTACCCTGATTGAGATGGAGAAGCCCGCCTGGCCAATTGTCTCCCGTCGCCAGTTCCTGGCCGGCAGCGTGGCCACGGGGGCTATCGCTCTGATCGGGACACCCCGACTGCCGCGTCGAAGCGCGCCCGTTTCAGCAAACGAGAAGGGTGCGACGACGCACTCATCGTACGGCTCGGCGCGGCCGGCGGAGTTCGCCGACGACTTCGATCGCGAGCTGCCTGGCGAGCGGCTGCGCAAGTGGGAGAAGCTGGGCGGAATATCGGTGCTCGGCATCACGTCGTACGGAGACCGCGAGTCCGCCGGTGACATCGGTCGCGGCAGCCTGCTCCGGCGACATGGGATGGTGGTCGCGCTCGACGGCGCAGCGCATGGCAACGCGATCCCGGGGCGAATCAGGACGGCCACCGAGTTCACGCTCTTGAAGGGCGTGCCGTACGTGCTCGAGTTCGACATCGCCGGGGCGCACCCCGATCGAGCCCTCGGCGGACTTCGCAGCTCGGTGACAGCAAGCGTCCCGGGCGTGGGGGCGCGGCTCCGCTGCTCGCTTCCGACCGGCGCCCGGTTCCAACGGGCCAGACTCACATTCACGCCGGAGGAGACCTGCACGAGCCGGATCGAGTTCGCATCGTGCGACTCGGCGGGGCGCGCAGGCCTTCTCCTCGACAACGTACGCCTTACCGCCGCGGCCTGAGCGGCCCGTCCAGCGCGAGCTGTCGCTGAGCTGACTGTCCCGTCTCGGACACCTCGGTGTCTTCTGGCGCTCCGACCTCGTCCTAGCGGTCCTGGTGAGCCCCCTGCGCGAACACGTGCCGTTTGCGGCTTCCGCAGAGGTCAGGCCTGGCGCGGCGCGCCCCGGCGGGACAGGACATCGATGGTTGCCGCCGCGAGCAGTACGCCCGCAACCACGACGTCGATCCACTGGGTCAACACCCCCAGCAGGTAGAGGCCGTTGTAGATTCCGCCGATGACGAGGCCACCGAGTACGCCGTGGATGGTCCTGCCCCGGCCGCCGAAGAGGCTGGTCCCGCCGATGACCGCCGCGGCCACCGCCAGCAGCACGTAGCTGTTGGCGGTCTTGATGATGTTGGTGGTCAGCGAGACCTGCCACGAGGCGAACAGCACGCCGGCAATCCCAGAGGTCAGGCTGGCGAGGACGAAGCCCCAGGTGCGGACGGCGGGCAGGCTGACCCCGGCTCGCCGCGCCGCTTCGGGATTGCCGCCGATCGCGTAGACGTAGCGGCCGAAGCGGGTCCGCTGCAGCAGGAGCGTCCAGGCGCCGAGCACGACGAGGACGATCGGAATGATGTAGGGAACCCCGTCGATCGTCCCGAAGTGGGCACGGTTGACGTTGCAGATGGCGACGACCGCTATCCCCGCCACCGCCATGAGGACGATCTTGAGCGCGGTAAGGCTGGCTGGCGGAGCCGCCAGGCGCTCGCGCCGCCTGCGGGCATCCCGGCGCCAGAGCACCGTGCCACCGGTTCCCACCAGCACGGCCAGCACGACCCAGCCGACCACCGGGTCGAACCTCCCATAGAAGATGTCGTAGAGGACAACCTCGTTGGTGAACCGGGAGTTTTCGATGCCGACGAGCGAGCCACGGAGGATGAGGATCGCCACCCCCTCCAAGATCAGCAGGCCGCCGAGGGTGACGATGAACGACGGCATCTTCAGCCGGGCCACGAGCGTCCCCTGGATGGCGCCGACCGCAGAGGAGAAGAGGAGCGCCACCATGATCGCGGCCCACCACGGCCAACCCGGGCTCGGCTGCACGAGCTCGGCGGTCACGACGGCGGACAGCACCATGACCAGCCCCACGGAGAGGTCGATCTCCCCAAGGAGCAGGGCGAAGATCTCAGCCATTGCAAGCACCATGTACACGGTGCTCTGCTCGAAGAGGTTGACAAGGTTCTGCGGCGAGAGGTACTTCGGGTTGGCGATCTGGAAGCTGATGGCGACCACCACGATGGCCAGGACCACTGGCAGGACACCGCTGTTACCGCTGAGGACCCGGAGCCACCAGCCGCGCAGGTACTCGCCCAACGACTCGGCGAGGAAGCTCGGGCGGGACCTCGACCGCGGCCACCTCGGGGGCGGCGGTGAGGTCGACCACCGTCCCGGTCGGGGCCTCCCCCGGGTGCGCGGTCATCGGGAGTCCTCGATCCGGGCCATGGCGCAGCCCACCCACGCGTGGTCAGACACGGGACACGCTCCCGGTCCTGGCCCCGCGCCGCGAGAGCACGTCAACCAGCACCGCGGCCAGGAGCACGCCGCCCGGCACGATGTATTCGAGCGGCGTTGCCAATTCCCCCAATTCGAGAAGGGACACGCCGTACGCGATAGCGCCGATGAGGAGCCCGCCGAGAACGCCGTGGATTGCTTTGCCCCTGCCGCCGAAGAGGCTGGTCCCGCCGATGACGGCGGCGGCGACCGTATAGAGGACGAGCGAACCGGGGTCTGCGGTGTTGGTGCTGTACTGACCGAAGAAGAAGGAACCGAGCAGGATGCCGCCGAGGCCGGCGGTCGCCGAGCAAAGGGCGAAAGCCCAGGTGCGGATGGCAGCCAGACTGACCCCTGCTCGCCTCGCCGCTTCGGGGTTGCCACCGATGGCGTAAACGTAGCGGCCGAAGCGGGTCCGTCCCAGCAAGAGAGTCCAGGCGCCGAGCACGACGAGGACGATCGGGATTACCCAGGGGACCCCCTCCACTGGGACCACGCTGGTGTTACGGTTGACGCTACAGATCACCACCACGGCTACACCGACGAGCGCCACTAGTGCGATCCTGATGGCGGTCAGTCCGACCGGGGGAGCCTCCAGGCCCTGGTGCCGCCTCGCCGCCCCGCGCAACCAGAGTGCCGTGCCGACGGCCCCGACCACCACCGCCAGGGCCACCCAGCCGGCCACAGGGTCGATCACTCCCTGAACCAGGTAGTAGATGACGCGCTGGTTGGGCACTGACGAGCTGACGGTTACGAAGCCGTCGGCGCCGCCGAGGACGATGACGAGGACGCCCGAGTAGAGAAGGAACCCGCCCAGGCTCACGATGAAAGATGGGATCTTGAGCCGTGCGATGAGTGTCCCCTGTAGGGCGCCGATGACACCGCAGCAAACGACCGCAGCGAGGATCGCTGCCCACCACGGCCAGCCCGGACCGGGCAGCTGGACCAGCTTGAAGGCGATCACCCCGCCGAGAAGCGCGACCGCGCCGACCGAGAGGTCGATCTCCCCCAGGAGCAGGACCACGATCTCAGCCATCGCCAGCACCATGTACACCGTGCTCAAACCGAAGATGTAGACGAGGTTGCTCGGCCGCAGGAAGGCGTGCTCGGGCGTGACGATCTCGAAGACTACGGCGACCAACACGATGGCCAGGACCACGGGCAGGACACCGCTGTTGCCGCTGCTGACCCGGAGCCACCAACCCCGCAGGTACTCGCGAAGCGACTGGGCGAGTACCTCGGGCGGGACCTGGACCGCGGCGACGTCGGGGGCGGCGGTGAGGTCGACCACCGTCCGATCAGCCGAGTCGCCGGGGACCTCGGTCAGCGGGAGTCCTCGATCCGGGCCATGGCTCAGTCCTCCCCGATGGTGGTTCCAGCCGGTTCGAATGGCCGCCCGCCAGCGCCACCGGTCGTCATGTACTCGACCACGCTCTGCCGGTCGAAGCTCGCGGCCGGCCCCTCGACGACCATCCGCCCCAGGTGGAGTACAGCGATCCGGTCCGCCACCTCGAAGACGTCGTTCAGGTTGTGGGAGACCACCATCACCGCCAGCCCGTGTTCCCGGAGCCGCCGGACCAGGTCCAGCACTGTCCGGGTCTGCACCACCCCGAGGGCGGCGGTGGGCTCGTCCAGCAGCACCACCTTGGAGTTCCACATCACCGCCTTGGCCACTGCCACGGACTGCCGCTGACCTCCCGAGAGCGAGCCCACCGGCTGGCGGACCGAGCGCACCGTGGTCACCCGCAAGGTGCTCAGGGTCTCGGCCGCGGCGCGCTCCATCGAGTCCTCGTCGAGCAGGCCGTGGCGCAGCCGCTCTCGGCCGAGGAACATGTTCTGGACGATGTCCAGGTTGTCGGCCAACGCCAAATCCTGGTAGACGGTCTCGATCCCAAGGGTGGCGGCGTCCCGGGCGCTCCGAATGTGGACGGGCCGCCCCTCGAAGTAGATCTGGCCGTGGTCCGGCTGGTGCACCCCGGCGATGCAGCGGGTGAGCACCGACTTCCCGGCACCGTTGTCCCCGCAGAGGCCGGTCACCCAACCCGCTGTGAGGTCCAGATCCACCCCGTAGAGCGCCTGCACCGGCCCGAAGTGCTTGTCGATACCCCGCAGCTTGAGCAGGGGTTCAGCCCCATCCCCGCCGCGGTTCTCCGCACCTGTGACGCCCTCGTTCGTCTCAGTCACGTAGATACGGACCCTTCAGCCCCTCAGTGACCCTGCCGATGTCCAGCCTCCCACCGCTCCGGTGCGCCCAAAGCACACGTCCCCACCAGCGTCGTCGAGGACGCGCTTCAAGTGAGAACTCCTCGTCCTGGTCAGATGATCCAGCTGATCACGAGATCCCGTATTTGGTGCAAAGGGTCGCTCCTGAGATGGTGCAGATCTCCGAGGCAGTGTCGAAGCCGTCCTTCACCACTGTCTGCTCCATGTTGGTCTGGTCCACCCACTCCGGGGTCAGCAGGGACGCCGGCTCGGTGATGCTCGAGTCGGCCGGGTCGACGGTGGTGGCGTTCAGCAGAGCCGAAGGCGGCTTGTCGCCGGCCAACAGGATGGTGGCCAGGGCGACCGTGTCCTGGGCCTCCTTGTAGACCGCCTTGTACACCGAGCCGCACTGGTAGCCCTCGAGGATCCAGGCCATGCCCTGGGCAGTGGCGTCCTGGCCGGTGGTCGGGACCTTGTAGGGCTTGACCCCGTCCGCCACGAGGTCGGTGATGACCGCGTTGGAAAGCCCGTCATTTGCCTCGATGGTGGCGTTGATCTCCGGGTGAGCGGTGTACTCCTGCTGGAAGATCGTGCCGCCCTTGGTGTTGTCCCACCCAGGAGCGAAGTTCTCGCCTACGAGGGAGTCGCCGGCGGCGTTGGTCGCGCCCGCGTTGACCGACTTGGTCGCTTGGCCCCAGACAACCTTGTTGTATCCCTCAGCAAAGGAGATGGCGTTGGGGTCGGTGTCCTCGCCGCCGTTCAGGACGAAGACCTTGGGCTTGGAGATGTTCCAAGATGTGAGGCAGGACTCGAAGCCCCTGCCGATCAGCTCACCCACCAGCTCGTTGTTGAAGCTGACGTAGTAGGTCTTCGTGCCTTGGAAGGTGGCGCGGTCGTAGCTGATCATGGTGACGCCCTTGGACTCGGCCAGCTGCGCGATCGCTACCCCGGTCGGGCCGTCGAGCGGGTCCATGACCAGGACCTTGGCGCCCAGGTTGATGTCGGCGGTGGCATCGTCCAGCTCGGTCGCGTCGCTTCCCTGGGCGTTGTCGATCCGGTACTGCGCCTGGGTGTACCCGGCGTCGGCAAAGGCATCGTTCAGGTAAGGCTGGTCGAAGTCGACGTACCGCGTCGACGACGTGGTGTCGGGCAGGATCACCCCCACCTGCAAGGTGTCGGCACCCTTGGTGGCGTACTCGGTAAGCGGCTTGAACTTGCTCATCGTCGACGCGATGTCAACGTTGAACGAGCTGATGCTGAGCCCCGCCGGAATCGTGTTCGAGCCGTGCGCGACCATCGACGTTGTCGTTGAGCTTGTCGATGTTCCACATCCCGCAGCCACCAGGCCAACCGCCGCCGCCAGGCTCACCCAAGTCACCCGGCGGAGGCCCGACGGCACGCCGTGGACTCGCGAAGTGGAATGCCCACCCTCGGTTCTGTGCAACGACTTCATTCCAGACCCCTTTCTCCGGGAACCCACACTGAAACCGCCTCGCTACGGTGACCGATTATTGACCGCTTACTGGCCGCGACGACCCCGTTCGGACCCGTCATCGGCGAGTTAGCTCAATCTAGCGCAGCGGCCGTCGATCGGTAGGGCCGAAAGTCCCTAGATGACGCCCGAGTGCCGGCCGCCCAGTGATGGCGATTCCCGGAGGACGTCGAGATGCTGAACTGGTCAGAAGTTTCGCGCCGCGAGAGGGAAGGCATCGGCGACCACGGTGACGCGCACCTCGGCCGGAAGCGCCACTCCGGCTGGGATCTGCAGCGTCGTGCTCTCGACGTCTCCCCCCGATCCCGCCGTCGTCGTGGTCGCAGCCTTGTAGGCGAGCGGCACGAGCGCGCCCGTCGCAGCGTTGGTGAGAACGATCGAGAGGACGTGCGCCCCCGCCGGGTAGTGGGTCCCGGACGCCAGGGCGAACGTCGCGACGACCGAGCCTGGCGTTCCCCTGCCGGGACGCCTGAGGTCGAGCGAGGAGACGCTCAGCCCTTTCGGGGCCGAGCTCGCGCCGCCGGACGATTGGTAGCCCGAGACAAGGAACGTACCGCTCGCCACAAGGTCACCGGAGTTGTTGCACAGGTTGGTGACCGTCTCGAGCAAGGTGCCGTAATAGGGGACGTCGGCACAGTGCAGCACCCCGTACAAGCTCGATCCTGGCGCGGCCACGAGGTCGCTTCCGAGCTGCATCCGGAACATCAGCTCTTGCATCGGGACCGGCCCGAAGCTGAAGGGAAGGGTCACGTTCGAGGCCGAGACGGACACGAGGCCGTCGTGGTAGCTGCCCTCGAGCGGGAAAGCGAAGGCCGTCGAGGGATCCGCCACGAGGGGACCACCAGCTCGACCCATGGCACCGACGACGAACATGAGCAGGTGTCCGTCGCCGTCAGCGTCGGGCGGCGAGACCGAGAGCGTGGAGACGATCCAGTCGTAGCTGTCGAAGCCGATCGCGTTGACGCTCGTTAGGAACGAAGGAAGCGGGATCGCGAGCCGAGTCAGATTCAGCGCGCTCACGTGCTGCGGGCTGATCCTGAGCGGCAAGGCTCTCGTCGAGCTCGGCGGAGTCGAGAGCCTGAAGGTCGTTCGGACGTTGCCGGTCGAGCCGTCACCGAGCGGCGTCGACGCGACCTGGTAGGTCCCGGCGATCGTCACTGTGTACCTGGTATTCGGGGCGAGGAAACCAAGCGGGTCGACGAACACGAAGTGCCCGTCGCCTGAAAGAGACATCGAGAACGGCACGGGTGGGCTGATGGTCACCGATGGAGGGTCGCCTGCCTCGAACGCGGCATCGACAGTGACGCCATTTCGCCGGACGACGAGACGGAACGGCATCACCGACTCGGGCGCCACCGTGAGCGTCGTCGCTGTCTCGGTGGAGCCGCCCGGCGTCACTAGGTAGGTGGCAGTGACATTGGGGGCGAAGGTGGCACCAGGGCTTACGTCGCAGCGCGGATCCCTCCGGTGCAGGCAGTAGTCGTACGGCACGTACCAGAGCGAGCCGTCCTCGCTTCCGATGTAGACGCCGGAGACACCCAGCGCGGGGGAGCTGTTGAGATCGTTCCGATCCCGGAGCGCAGGCTCGGACGAGGTCGTGTCAAAGGACCACCGCCGTTGCCCTGTGGCGGCGTCGAGCGCGTAAAGGCGCCCGTCGTCAGAGCCCACGTAGACGATGTGGCCCGCGCTCTCACCTGCCGGAGCGCCGCCGATGGCCGGCGAGGACCGGATCACGTCACCGGTGTCGTAGCGCCAGAGGAGATGACCGCTCGGGTTGATGGCGTACACCGACCCGTCGGTCGAAGCGACGACGACCGCAGTGGTCCGTCCGGCGGAGTCCTTCACGAGAGCCGGCGAGCCATAGATGTTGTCCGCCGTTTGGAAGGTCCATTCGACTTTGCCCGTCTTGCTGTCGATCGCGTACACCTTCCCGTCGAAAGACGCGCCGTAGAGCGTTCCGTTGCTGGCGAGCGCGGGTGAAGCTACGACGAAGCCGAGCGTCGCGACTGACCACTGGAGATGGCCGTTGGCACCGAGAGCGAAGATCGAACCGGCGAGCGAGCCCCAGTAGCTTGTTCCGTCGGGACCGACGGCGGCCTCGGTCCAGACCGCGTTGCCCGTCCGGTGCTCCCATGCGAGAGTGCCGTTCGGGTGCAGGGCGAACGCCGCTCCGCCCGTGTTGCCCGCGAGCAGCGTTCCGTCGTGGGTGAGCTCGACGTTGCCCTCCCACCACGAGACCTGCTGGCCGGCCGATTGGGATCTAGGGGCCTTGTAACGCCACAGGACTCGCCGGTCGGGCGAGAGGTTCGTCGGCGCGGTTCGCAGTTGGTAAAGGTAGCCGTCGCCCGAACCGAACGTGACAACGCTGGACCCGGCCGTGCCGCCGCGCCCGACCGAGGCGGCGGAGTCGATGACGTTCCCGGTCTTGAAGCGCCACTCGAGCTTGCCCGAGCGCGAGACGGCGTAGAAATAGTCGTCGGCTGATCCGACGTATACGGTCCCGTCTCCACCTATGACCGGTGTCGAGAAGATGCTGTTGCCAGTTGCGTATGACCAGGGCTTGTCGCCGTAGTAGCGCGCGGCGATCGGGCTCTCGCCGCTGTTGAGCGCGTCGTGGCGCATTTCTGGCCACGGTGACGACGTGTCGACCGGGATCGTGTAGGGGTACGTCGCGGCGACGGCCTCCGTAGTCGAGGGATGGTTCTCTGCAGGGCTCGAACTGCTGCACGCCGCGAGCACGGCGCCGCCTAGGGCGACGGCCAGCCACGGCTTTGCGCGCACCGACCTCGGCCGCCTGCCGACGCCGCCGCTGCGCTGATCGGCTACTGCGGCAGCTCCCATGAGCTGAAGTGTCGTGCCCTCGCCTGCCGCGGGGTAGAGGCGAACGTCACGACGCGCCGACCTCCAGATGGTCCGCGTACATCGCTGACCCGCAAGCTGAGCGAGGCCGATCTCACTCCGCAGCCACCTCGGTCAGATGCGGCAGCCCACGAGAGGCCAAGTGATCGCGGACACATCGGTCGAGCTCGGTCGGCCACTCGACGCCGACGCGACGGCAGATCGACTTGGCATTTAGGACGAAAGCTACCGAGACGGCTTCGTGAGCGGGGACCACCTCGTCCTCTCTAGGGCGGGCGGCCGGGAGCGACTCGAGGACGGCTCGCTGTTCGGGAGTCAGTCTCTCGCTCCAACGCTTCACTCCAGTGACCGGGATGGGCGCATTCGATTCAAGGAACAGCCGGTACAACAGGCTGCGAATGACGTTGATCGCCTCGATTCCGAGCAACCAGTCGTCACGGTCGACGACGGTGTGGAACATGGCGTAATCCCGAAAGAACTCCTCGACCAGTGACGCGATCGAGAGTGCGGAGGGACCCGGCGCTGCCGGCAACTCGGGGAGCAACGAGTTGCACTCGTCCTTGTCCAAGACGAGCAACCGAACTCGATGCGGTGTCCTCGCCAACGCACTTACCCGCTCGCTGATGATGTCGAGCCGTTCCATCGCCGGAGTCACCGAATAGAGGGAGCCTGGGAGGAGCGGCAGAGACCGGGCAATCACCGTCGGCGTGATCGAATCGAGCCACGCTCTCCATCCGGCCGCGAACTCGTCGAAGGCGTCATCCGCGACGGCGATGAGCACGTCGAGATCGCTCGACTGATCCGCGTCGCCACGGGCGAGTGATCCGCCGAGCCACATTGCCCGAACCCTCTCATCCTGGCGACACGTCGCGACCACCCTGCCGAAGAGCGACCGGTACCCCTCAGGAAGACGTGCAAGGACGTCGTCGGGCTGCACCATGTGCGGAGCCTACGACGCCTGTTTGCCCGAAGTCCCTTGATGCCTCCGTCGCAGAGGGCGACGGGATCGATCCCTCGGTACTTATGCGTCACCTGCGGATGCGCTGCGCCTCGGCGGTGGCACGGGGACGACCCGAAAGACGGGGTAGCGCGACGAGACGGCCTCGAAGTCCGCCACGGGGGCGTGCCGGTCGACGGGGATGTGCGGGCGTGCGCCCGGCACTTTTTCGAGATAGCGCTTGATGATCACGGGGCGCTCGCTCACGGGCACCTCGACGAGCCGGCACGCGACGGCACGCCGGCGCCGGAGAGTTGCCAGCCCGCCGGCCGCGCGTACGTTCTGGACCCAATTGCACTGCTCGCCGAGCATCGGCACGAGGTACCAGTCGCCAGCCCAGTCGGCCATGCCCAGCGGGAAACGAGTGAGCTGTCCCGAGCGACGTCCGGCAACCTCGAGGGTCACCCAGCGCTTCGGCATCAGACCCAGTCCGAACACAGTCGCCCACGCGCGCGCGAAACGGCGGGCGGTCGCGTCAGCTCGGCCTCCCGCGTACATGGCTCGGAGATCGTCGTCGGAGAAAGGCCAGCTCGCCATCGTGTCGTTTCCTTCTTGCCGTGCGGTCACCCTATGGGAGTCCTCGCCCTCTCGGCTCGGGTCGCTATCGGATACATTCGCCGCGATGCAGGTGTCGCCCCGTTACGAGGGCCCGCCGATCCTCTCGATCGATGGAGCTCCGAGTGATCAGCTCGCGCCTATGGCAAGGCAGCGGAGGCGATTGCAAGCGACAGTCGCCGGCTTGAGCGACGAGGACTGGGCGGTCCCGAGCCGGTGCGAAGGTTGGAGCGTGAAGGACGTCGTCGCACACATCGTCGGAGTCAACGCGTTCTGGCGTGCATCGGTTCAGGCCGGTCTTTCCGGCCGGCCGACCCGCATGCTGGCGGGCTTCGACCCGGTGACGACTCCGGCGTCAATGGTCGACGCCATGCGCGCGCTCACGGCGGGTGAGCTCGTGGAGCAACTCGAGTCGTCGAACGACTCACTCCTCGACCTGGTCGGCACCATCGACGACGAACAGTGGTCTCTCCCCGCCGAGGCGCCTCCCGGCCACGTGCCGATCCGGCTCGTCATCCAGCACGCATTGTGGGACTGCTGGGTGCACGAGCGCGACATCGCGCTCGTGCTCGGGCTGGCCGCACCGGTCGAGCCTGACGAGGTCTCGTCAGGCCTGCGATACGCGGCCGCGCTCGGCCCCTCGTTGGCAGTGGGCTTCGGGAACACGCTGACGGGAGTGTTCGGGGTAGTGGCGAGCGATCCCGACGTGTGTTTCTCGGTCGAGATCGGCGACTCGATCGTCGTGCGCGACTGCGCTTCCCCGAACGACGCGCCCTGCCTGCGCGGCGACGCTGTGGAGTTGGTCGAGGCCTTGAGCATCCGCATGGCCTTGCCGCCCTCGGCTCCGGCGGAGTGGCGGCAGCTCCTGAAGTGCCTGGCGGCTGTGTTCGACTGCGACCCCACTAGGGTCGGTTAGACCCCTGGAGGTAGGCCGCCGAGCCTGATACCCCGCTTGTCATTTGCGTGCGGGCCAGGGTAGCGCTCGAGGAGGGCTCATGGCACGAAGGTCGGTACTGACCGGGACGCTCGTCACAGCGTCACTAGTGGTGGGCTTGATCGGCACCTCGGCCGCTGGCGCCCTTCCGACCCGTTCCGCAGCATCCGGTCACGCGAAGGTGATCCACCTCGCCGCAAACCAGGTCACCATCGTGCGGGACAGCGCAGGTATCCCGCACATCACAGCCACCAACTTCCGCTCTCTCGGCTACGGCGAGGCCTGGGCGTTCTCGCAGGACAACTTCTGCACTCTCGCTCAGGACTTCGTGACACTCAACGGCGACCGATCGAAGTACTTCGGGCCCAACAAGCTTGCAGTCAACTACTCGGCCGGGACAACAAGCACAAATCTCGCCTCCGACTTCTTCTGGCAGTCCGTGAGGGACTCGAGCTTGTTCAAGAGCGAGACCGCCGCTCCCCCGCCGATCGGACCCCTCCCACAGGTGAAGGCGATCTACGGCGGATTCGTCGCCGGGTACAACGCCTACCTCAAGTCAGGACAGCTGAACGACCCGACCTGTAAGAACAAGGCGTGGGTGAAGCCGATCTCCCTCGAGGACATGTTCCTCCGCGGCGTTCAGATCGCGACCGAGGCATCGAGCGCCCAGTTCATCTCCTACGAGGCCGCGACCGAGCCCCCGGCGGCCGGTTCGCCGAAGCTCGCCTCTCAGGCGGCAACCCACCTCGACGCCGGCGCCCTCGCCAAGCTCCGTGAGGACGGGTCTTCCTCGAACGGGTCGAACGGCATCGGCGTCGGCTCGACGGACACTCGCGCACATGACGGCATGGTGCTCGCCAACCCGCACTTCCCATGGCAGGGCACCGAGCGCTTCTGGATGGTGCAGCTGACCGTGCCCGGGAAGTACGACGCCGAGGGCGGCACGCTCGAAGGCTTCCCGCTCATCGGGATCGGCTTCAACCAGAACCTCGCTTGGACCCACACGGTGTCGACGGACTCCCGTTTCACGCTCTACCAGCTGAAACTCGAGGCTCATCACCCGATGAGCTACATGGTGAACGGGAAGGCCGTGCCTATGGGCAAAGAGACGGTCCGGGTGAACACGGGACATGGTTCGGCGACTCACACCTTCTACACGACCCGCTGGGGCACCGTTGTCAACCTCCCGCCCGCCACCTACGCCTGGACGTCGACGACCGCGTACGTGCTCGACGACGTGAACTTCACCGACGAGTACCGCGCGGCCAATCAGTATTTCGAGATGGGTCGGGCGACATCGGTCAAGGACCTCCTCACCGTCGAGGAGCAATACCTCGCCATCCCGACTTTCAACACCATCGCCAGTGACGACCACGGAAATGCCCTCTATGCCGACGTCGGGAACGTGCCGAACGTCACGACGAGGCTCATCAAGGCCTGCCTTCCACCGGGCGTGCCGACAGAGGTCTACGACGTCGCCGGCATCGTGACGCTCGATGGCTCCACTACCAGCTGCGCGTGGGGCACGAACAAGGGGACGCCGGTGCCAGGCATCCTCAACGGGTCGCAGCTGCCTCATCTCATCACGACCGACTTCGTCGAGAACTCGAACGACTCGTACTGGCTGGCGGATCCGAGCAAGCCGTTCCGCGCATACTCGCCGATCATCGGCGCCGTCGACGTGGAGCAGGGCCTGCGCACCCGGCTCGGGGACCTGATGATCGCCGAGCGCGTGAAGGGGACCGACGGCCTCGGGCCGAAGGGATTCACGATCCCGACTCTGCAGGCCATGTGGCAGGGCGACCGCTCGTACCTGGCAGAGCTCGTGCTTCCCTCCCTCGTCGCGGCGTGCCGCAAGACGCCGAAAGTGAGAGCGAGCGACAACAAGCTGGTCAACCTCAGCCATGCCTGTGACGCTCTCGCTCACTACAACGGGACGGGGCTGCTCGACGCCTCCGGCGGATGGCTGTTCTCCCAGTGGTACCAAGACGTCAGCTCGACAGGCTTCTGGGCCGACAAGTTCAATCCCGCCCACCCGCTCACGACGCCCTCCAAGCTGAACACGGCAAACCCCGACATTCTGAAGGCGCTCGCCGATGCCGTCCAGGGACTGCAAGCCCATGACGTGGCGCTCGACGCCTCGTACGGACAGGTTCAGGACGTCGTGCGGAACGGCTCCGTCATCCCGATCCCGGGATGCGACACCGGTTGTTTCAACGCGATCTATTCCAACACCGGATCACCGAGCCCGCTCGCGCCTGTCGGCTACGGCGAGGTCTACGACGGGTCGTCGCTGGTGATGACGACAGAGGCTCACCAAGTCGGGCCCGGTGTCCCAGGGCATCCTCACCTACAGCCAGGCCACCAACCCACGCTCGAAGTGGTACTCGAACATGACCAAGCTGTACTCCAAACAGAAGTGGGTCCCACTGCCCTACACCCCGGCACAGCTCTCGGCTCAATCCGGGAACACGACGATCACTCTGACGGTCTGACGCCTCGCAGCTGCCGGTCCACAGGAGTGTTGCGAAAGAAGCGGAGTGAGTCAGGCCAACTCGGACTCGCCCGTGACCCAGTCGTCATAAGCCCGGAGGCGGCTGGCCAGAGCGCCCATGATGTCGAGCGCGAACATCGGCGTCTTCTCCACGAGGAAGAGAAACAGACTGCGGTCGATCTCCGCAAGCGTCGTGTCCACTGTCGCCACCGCCGTGAGATTCCGCGGTTGCCGATCGATCAGAGCCCGCTCCCCGAAGACGTCCTCGGGCCCTAGAGATGCGACGGTCACGTCCCCTTTGCGCAGCTCGACTGCCCCCTTGACGATGCCGAACATGTGCTCGTCAACGTCGCCCTCGGTGTAGATCACCTCGCCGGTGGCTACCGAGCGGTGAACTGGGGCGTTGAGAAACAGGCTCCGTGCGGTCACAACTGTGGTCCAGGGCGACGTGAGCGGGCCAGCATCGAGCCGAGCGTATCGCGGGTCGCCAACCTGCTGACATAAGGCGCCTGAGCTAACGGGCTGCCTCGGGAGCATCAAGATCTCCGGCGCCCTCTTGGACGGATCGGCGAAGGATCGCCAGAACTTCCTCGGCCACCCGGGCGGCCGTGATCTCCGACAACTGCCATTCATCGGTCGGGCCGCTGCTGTTGCCCCCTCGGCCTTGCCACATGTCTCCCTCCGACACCCACACCGAGCGCTTGTCGATGTCGGCATCCAGCTGCAGGTAAGGGTGGAAGTCCGCCGCGGTGCACCGGTGATCTCGTCGACGAGAGACATCCACAGCGTGAGCCGGTGACCCCAATGGTGACTCTTGTCCTCCGCTCGGTCCTCGACGATGCCTCCGCCACCGTTCTGCCGGAGTCGCTCGAGGATCCCTTGCATGGCAGGACGAACGATCTGATCACACACGGTCGTGAAATCGGCCGAGAACTGAAGTCGGTCCGCGATCAGCTGAGCAGCCTTCTCGACTGCTCTCTCGTGGTCCGTCCGGCACTTCTGGACGATCTCGTCGATCTCTACCAACGTGTCCGCCGCTACGGCCCCGGCCGACGAGCGGACGGGCGAACCCGGTGGTGGTGGCGGAGCCGCTGGCGAAATTGACGATGGGGACTGTTGCACGGGCTGCTCCTTCTATGAGCGCTCGGTTCCCGTCAGAACCGTACCGCTACCGCAATGAGGTCGCTTTGACGCTCTCCGGACCCACCTGGGCGGACCGGCGGAGGATCTCCACTACCTCTTCTGTCACGCGGACGGCGGTGATCTCTCGCAGCGGCCATTGCGCGCTCAGGCCGTTGCGCTCACCACCCTTTCCTTGCCACATGTCTCCTTCGGACACCATCACCACCCGGCTCTCGACGTCCGCGTCGAGCTGGAGGTAGGGCTGCCGATTCTGGCGCGGCATCCCGACGATCTCGCCGCTGAGAGAGATCCACAACGTGATCCTGTGCGAACACAGACGGCTCAAGTCTTCGGAACGTTCCTCGACGTAGCCGCCGCCCCCGTTCTGCCGGATCCGTTCGAGGATCGACTCCATCGTCGGGCGCACTCGTTCCGAGCAGATCCTGTCGAACTCAGCAGCGAACTCTGCCTTGTCTGACATGAGCCGTGTGCGCCGTTCTGCTGACTCCTTTTCGTCGACATGACGCTTCTCGAGGATCAGGTCAATTTCCGCCAGCCGGTCCGTGTTCGGCGGGAGGAAGGGTGGACGGTCCATCGGGAGTACTTGGGCAACAGGGGGCTCGGGCACACCGCTAGCTGTTGACTTGAACGCGCCGGTTCCCATAGGAACCACCAATCCTCCCCGTCCGGACGGGAATGCAGTTGCTCGCACTGAGCTGAACCGAGCCTATCGGCAGATTGGATCGTCCTCGGCGACAGCTCGGCCAGGTCACGGTGGCGGGACGCCCGCCCACGCTCCGTAGCCTTTAGACATGCTCACCGTCTACGGCGTCGTCGTCTTGAGCTTCATGATGATCATGTACGCCCTGGAACGCCGCGATACGCGGTTCGTCCTTGCATTCGCGCTCGGCTGCGCGTTGTCCAGCAGCTACGGCTTCTTGAGCAATGCTTGGCCGTTCGGGGTCGTCGAGGCCGTCTGGTGCGTGGTCGCCGCCAACCGATTCTTCCGACAGCGACCGAGCGTGCCCGCTTCCTGATGCTCAGGCGCGCGGCGTGGCGAGCAGTACCGGGATGGTGCGGTCGGTCTTGACCTGGTAGTCCGCATAGGGCGGGTAGGCGGCGACCGCACGCTCCCACCACGTCGCCCTCTCGTCGCCGCTCAGCTCGCGGACGACGACGTCGAACGGCTCGGGGCCGTCCTGGATCGTCACGGCCGTCGGGTTCGCAATCAGGTTGTAGTACCAGACGGGGTGAGTGGGGGCACCGCCCTTCGAGGCCACGAGCGCATACTCGCCGTCGTGCTCGACCCTCATGAGGGCCATCTTGCGGATGCTCCCGCTCTTGTTGCCGCGGGTGGTCACGATGACGACCGGCAGGCCGGTGTCGAGGAGGGTGTTGGCTCGCTCGCCTCCAGAGCTCTCGTACTCGGCGACCTGGTTCCTCACCCATTCTGCCGGGCTCGGCTCGTACTCTCCTTCGAGGGGCATGCCTTCATGCTAGGGAATGGGGCATGATCGACCGCCAACGGCTCG
Organism: uncultured Acidimicrobiaceae bacterium; assembly: GCA_963801185.1. Classification (GTDB taxonomy): domain Bacteria; phylum Actinomycetota; class Acidimicrobiia; order Acidimicrobiales; family Bog-793; genus Palsa-601. Next base: position 629,527 of record CAWDDW010000001.1, read on the forward strand.
CGACGCTCATCGAGCGAGAGACCCACCTCTACACCGACCGCCACCGACTCTCGCTGTCGGCGGCCGCCAAAGGGGGCAATCTCCTCTGTGGTGTCCCGATGACCTGGATGTCCAAGTGGGCCGGTGGCTTCCCTCTGCAGCTTGCCGGGGCGCAGGGAGCGTCGGTGACCGACATCGACGGGATCACGTATGCGGACTTCTGCCTCGGTGACACAGGGGCGATGGCCGGCCACTCACCCGCCCCCATGCTGGCGGCGCTTCGCCGTCGGGCCTTCGAGGCGGGCGGCATCACGGCCATGCTTCCCTCCGAAGACGCCGCCGCTGCCGGCAGAGAGCTCGCGCGGCGCTTTGGCCTGCCGCTCTGGAGCTTCACGCTGACGGCCACCGATGCCAATCGCTGGGCCATCCGGATCGCCCGCCAGGTCACCAGGCGGCCGAAGATCCTCGTCTTCAACTTCTGCTACCACGGGAGCGTCGACGAGACCTTCGCGACGCTCGACGGCGGAGTGGTCCGCGCACGGGAGGGAAACATCGGACCGCCGGTCGACCCCGCTGTCACGACCAGGGTGGTCGAGTTCAACGACGTCGATGCACTGGAGCGCGAGCTCGCGAAAGGCGACGTGGCGGTCGTGCTGGCGGAGCCGGCATTGACGAACATCGGTATCGTCCTGCCCGAACCCGGGTTCCACGATGCTCTCCGGCAGCTGACCCGCGATGCCGGGACCCTCCTTCTGATCGACGAGACGCACACGTTCTCGGCGGGTCCTTCCGGGGCAACGGGAGCCTGGGGGCTCGAGCCGGACCTCCTCACGCTCGGCAAGGCAATCGCCGGCGGGATCCCGGCTGGTGCCTACGGGCTGTCGGCCTCGGTTGCCGAGCGCATCGCCGGTGACGGGGAGGCCGACCTGATCGACGTCGGAGGCATCGGCGGCACCCTCGCCGGCAATGCGCTCTCGACTGCAGCGGTGCGGGCAACGCTTGCCGACGTGCTGACCGAGGAGGCCTTCGCGCACATGACGAGCCTGACCGAGCGGTACGTGGCAGCGGTGAACGAGAACCTCGTGGCTACCGGCCTTGCCTGGAGTGTGACCAGGTTGGGGGCACGAGCCGAGTTCCGCTTCTGCTCGCCGGCACCCCGGAACGGCGCCGAGTCAGCCGATGCCGAGGACGAGGACCTTGACGAGTACATGCACCTCTACCTCGCCAATCGGGACGTGCTCCTCACGCCGTTCCACAACATGGCACTCACGTGCCCGGCGACCACCGACGCGCAGCTGAGCGCGCTGATCGAAGCCTTCCGCGGCGCGACAGCGGAGTTGGTCGACTGATCCGGATCGGTCAGCTCGAGGGCATCACCTTGTAGTGGAAGGTGTCGAACAGCTTCAGCTGATCGCACAGGTGCGGGCTCGGCTTCCCGTTGTCGCCGAGGAAGCCGCTCTGGCCCGGTGGCAGAACGTCCGCGCCTGTCAGCGTCTTCGGACCGACGTCGACCGCCATCATGAACGTGCTGCGGTTCTGGGTCGCGCTCGTGCCGCAGTGCGTCGTGTACCCGACCGCGGCCGGGTCGAGGCTGTCCCAGTTCTCGTCCTGCGCCGGCTTGTAACCCCACTTGGCCACGTCGGTCGTCCCGAACCCAGGCACGTCCTGGCCTAGCTGGGTGCCGGTTCCCGACAGGATCGAGATCGCGTCGTTGACGCTCTCGACCAGGACCTCGTTCTCCCGGCCGGCGAAGTAGCTGCTGTGGTAGCAGAGGACCCCACACGGGACCATTCCCGGAGTGTGCGCGAGCACGTGATAGAGGAAGTTGTAGGTGCAGTCGTTGCCAAGGCCGCCGAAGGTGCCGAGGCCGATCGACGCTTCATCCATGTCGACTGCACCGACGTACTGCTCGTGGTGGGAGCTCACCCCGCCCTCGCAGACGTTGCGCTCGAGGGCCTCGAGGGTGTTCATGAAGATGGACATCGCCGGATTGCCGAGCGTCGTCGTGTCGTTCCATGTCCCGAGGTACTTCATCGCGATCTCAAGGTCGGGATGCGTTGAGGTGCTAACCAGCGGGTTGTGCGCCGCCAAGAGCGCCTTATACGCGGTCTCGAGGAACGGGATGAAATACGGCGCAGCCGGCCGCGTGTTGTCGCCGTTGTCGATCTGACCGATCGAGTGCTCTATCGACTCAAGGTACCCGACCGTGATCGAGTTGTTCTTGGCCAGCATCGTCGAGATGAGCGAGGAACGGAAGATGGTGCCCCAGTACTCGTCCCCTCCGTTCTGCTGGTAGTACTGGCTCTCGGAGGGCTTGGTGTTCCAGTTGTCGAGGTAGCCCTGCGCCGGGTTGATGCTCCGCGGCATCTCGATCCACGGTACGTAGCCCAGCCACTGCTCGGTCCCGTCTCCAACTGCCGGCAGACGAGGGTCAACCTTGGAGTAGGAGGGCTCGATCGGAACGAGGCCGTCGCCGAAGTAGGCGATGTTGCCGAGCCGATCGGCATACAAGAAGTTGTGGAGCGTCGTCACGAGCTTCATCGAGGCGGTGAACTGCTTCAGGTTGTTGTCGCCGCCGAGCTGCGAGAAACCGAGCAGGGATCCCGTCTCATGCCCCCACGACGCGAAGCGCATCGCGAAGGCGACACCGTGCTTGGCGTCGGTGTAGAAGATCGGTCCGTCGATCGTGCGGTAGACCGTGTACTTCGTGGGCTTTTGGCCGAAGACGGATATGGACTCGTGGATGACTTGCAGCGGCGTCCACTTGCCGTCGTACCAGTAAGTCGGCGGGTTGGCACTCAGACGGACCTTCTCTGAGTAGACCCGCTGGTCGACGAGCTCCTCACTGGTGGTCGTCCAGGCGATGTTGGCGTTACGACCGATGAGAATGTAGGGCTCTCCGGTGATGTCCATGCCGCCGGCGTCATAGCCAGGCCCGTGCAGGTACTCCTCGCCATCGATGCTCGGCGTGCCAAAGCCCTCCTGGGGAGCGCCCCACAAGAGCGCGTGATGGTCCTTCGACTTGCTCGGCGTCACCACGAAGGCGTTCGACCCTCCGTGTGAGGGCACCTTCAAGCGGATGCCGGTCTCGAGGTTGCTTTCGCGGTCGGCGCGAAGGACGGCAGCAGCACCGAGGATGTCCTTGTTCGTGATCGTGGCGAAGGCTGCCAGGCTGCGCTCGGTGGCGACGTAGGTCTTGCGCATTGATCGCGTCGTCGTGGCTCCCGGGACCGGCGGCACGGTGGTCGGTGCCGTGGGGTCGTTGATCCATCTCGTGTCGTTAAACACCGCCAGCGCGTCCGCCACGGAGTGTGAGTCGTGCTTGCGGGAGAAGTAGTCGCGCAGGTATCGCAGGTAGGCGAGGTTGGACAGCTCGCTCCCTCCGCCGCCGCCGAAGTCGCGCGCCAGGTAGTCGCCGACGGCGACCGTGTCTGTCGGCTTCCACGGCGCCGGTCGATACGGACCCTTCGACCCGGTCAGCCCGCCCAACACGAAGAACTCATACGGCACGAGCGACTTCTGGTTGGCGGGCTCGAAGGCGAGCGACTCGTACGCGTTGATCCCGTCGGAGTAGGACTGGAGCGCCTTCTGCGAGGTCGCCGGCAACGACTTGTACTGCTTTTCCAGCTCTGCCGGGGTGTAGAAGAAGTTCCGGATGTACTCGTCCTGGGAGAGCTCGCCCGATCCAGCGAGTGCTGAGAGCGTGCCCTCCACGTCGCGGCGGACGAGCTCGAGCTGCGCCATGCGATCCTGAGCCTGGGCGTAGCCTGCGCCGAACCACACACCGCTCATCGTCGACGAGGTGACGGTCGGCACCCCGTAAGAGTCCCGCGTGATCCGCGCTCGCTCGGAGCCGTGACCGACGACGATCGTTTTCGACCCGGTGACCGTGGCCGAGCCTGCGGCACCGGCGCCGGGCATCAGCATTGCACTTGCGAGCAGAGCGCTCGCAGCTGCCAGCGGCACGATCCGACGACCCACTAGAACGCGACGAGCACCCATCACATTCCCCCTTGTGCAGTTCTGACTGCGGGGATCGCCGCCCGGAGCGGCGCCCGTCTGCCACCGTAGCGGCATACGGGGCTCGTCACACGACTGCCGGCGGCAGAGGGTGCCAACTAGGGTCCACCCGTGCGACGGCGGGACTTCTTGAAGATCGGCGGAGCAGCGATCGCCGGCGGAGCGCTCGGGGGATGTGCCGGCAACGCCTCGGGAAGCAAGGGACCAGGGACCTCCCGGCCGGCATCGTCGACCTCACCGACGTCCACCCCAGCTACGACCTCGACTAGTGGCAAGACGTCAGCTCCGAGCACTACCCTTGCACCTCCCACGGCCGCCGATTGGGCATCTCTTTCGAGGTCGATGAGCGGGAGCCTCGTTCTCCCGGGCTCGAGTGGGTACCCGTCCGACGTGCAGTCGTACAACCCCGTCTTCGACGGCACCCGCCCACAGGCGATCGCGTACGTCGGGTCGCCGGGCGACGTCGCCAAGGCGGTCGCCTTCGGGCGCGACCACGGCGTACAGCTCTCGGTCCGCTCCGGAGGCCACTGCTACGGGGGCTGGTCGACCGGCCGAGGATTCGTGCTCGACGTCACTCGGCTCTCTCACGTCTCGGTCAGCGGCGACCAGGTGGCGGTCGGTTCAGGGGCACGCCTCGTCGACCTCTACGGCGCCTGTGCCCCCCACGGTCTCGCCGTCCCGGGCGGTTCCTGCCCGACCGTCGGCATCGCGGGGCTGACACTGGGAGGCGGGCTTGGCGTGATCGACCGGAAGTTCGGGCTCACGTGCGACAACCTCCAGTCGGCAGACGTCGTGCTTGCCTCGGGCGCTCTCGTGACCTGCGACGCATCGACCCACCCGGACCTCTTCTGGGCGTTGAAGGGCGGTGGAGGGGGGAACTTCGGGGTGGTGACCGGGTTTCGTTTCTTGGGGCATCCGATCGGAGACCTCGCGATCTTCACCCTCGTGTGGTCGTGGTCATCTGCTGCGCAGGCCGTGGCGGCCTGGCAGGCATGGGCGCCGCACGCCCCCGACGAGGTGTGGTCCAACTGCCTCCTCATCGCCAGCCAGGACACACCTTCAGGGGAGGCGCCCGTCGCCCGCGTGACCGGAGTGTACGTAGGCTCGCAATCGGCGCTCGAGGCCGAGTTGCAACCCCTCCTCTCGGCGATCCCGGCGGGCCCGTTCACCAACTTCATCGGCTCGGCGAGCTATCTCGACACGATGCTCATCGAGGCGGGATGTGACGGCAAGACGGTCGAGGAGTGCCACTTGCCGACCGAGAACCCGGCGGGGACGCTCACACGGGCGCCCTTTGCCGCCAAGTCCGACATCGTCACGAAGCCGCTTCCCACGACAGGGATCAAGGCGATGATGGCGGCCGTCGAGGCGCGCCAGGCCTCACCGGTCCTCTCGGGCGGCGGTATGGCCCTCGACGCTGCCGGGGGTGCCATCAACCGGGTCGGAGCGACGGCGACGGCCTTTGTTCACCGCGACGGCCTGTTCACGATCCAGTACAGCGCCAGCTGGAACGAGGGTGCGCCGACGAGCGTCGTCGCGGCGAACCGCACGTGGTTGCAACAGGCTTGGGGATCGATGAGGCCCTACGTCTCGGGCCAGGCCTACCAGAACTACATCGACCCGGCCCTCCAGGGTTGGGCCAAGGCCTACTACGGCGAGAACCTGCAGAGACTCGAAGAGGTGAAGGCGCGCTACGACCCCGACGACGTGTGGCGGTTCCCGCAGTCGATCCCTGTGGCGCGCTGACCGGCGCTGCGAGGTCAGAGCAGCGTGCTGAGCCCGCCGTCGACGGCGATGATCTGACCCGTCACATAGCTGGCCGCGTCCGAGAGCAGGAACACGACGACCTCTGCCACTTCGCCTGCCGTGCCTTGACGCCCGAGCGGCACCGGCGTTCGCTCGCGGCTCGGCCGGCCCGCCGAGGCCCACCGGCCGAGCGGCGTGTCTATGAGCCCTGGCGCGACGACGTTCGCCCGGACACCCTTGCGCGCTCCCTCCGCGGCCACGTGGCGGCACAGCCCGGCGAGCGCCGCCTTGGAGGAGTCGTAGGCGGGGATCCTGCTGCCCGGCTTCAGGCCGGCAACCGACGATATGAAGACGATCGAGGAACCTTCCGGCAGGTGCGGCAGCGCCGCCTGGCAGATGAGAAAGTGCGAGCGCACGTTGACGGAGAAGGTCGCGTCCCAATCGTCGACCGTGGTACCGGCAAGGCGAGCGCCCCGGCCGATCCCGACGTTTAGAACCAGGGCGTCCAGGCCTCCGAGACCATCCAGTGCTGACTCCACGCCGAGCGCACAGGCGGTCGGGTCGGTCACGTCGCCACCGATCACGAGCGAGTGCCCGCCCTCGGCCTCGACGAGGCCGGCGGTCTCCTCGGCCGAGGCGACGTCCCGATCGAGGCATGCGACGGCCGCCCCCTCCCGAGCCGCCAGGACACTGATCGCCCGGCCGTTGCCGAGGGGTTGGTCCTCGTCAGGGTCCGGGCCTGCGTCGGCGTCGGCGTCGTGAGATGCGGGTCGCCCGGGCTGGGTGCCTGCGCCGACGACGAGGAGACGGCGACCCTGGAGGCGTCTTGGGCGGGAGTCGTCGGTCACGTCGTCCACTCTCCCACTCGCCTGGCGCTCTCGCCACGTCGAGCGGCGTGAGCATTGCGCGGACTGGACGGGCGGAGTCGCACCGTTTCCGGCAAGTTGGTCAGGTGCCGATTACGGTTCGAGTTGTGCCCGAGCACCGGATAGCAGGCTGACCGTGACGCCGATCCCACTCCCGCCGTCGCTGCGAGCTGCTCTTCTGGCGCCGCTCTCCGGCCACCTCGTCACCCTCAACCGCGACGGCAGCCCGCAGGTCACGATCGTCTGGGCCGGAGTCGACGGTGACGAGCTCGTGACAGCGCACCTCGGAGCCTGGCAGAAGGTGAGAAACGTCACCCGCGACCCGCGCGTCGTCCTCTCGCTCGAGACCGGCGCAACCGACGACATGGGCCTCGCCGAGTACGCGGTCGTCCACGGCAGGGCCCGAGTGACCGAGGGCGGCGCGCCGGAAGTCCTGCAGGAGCTCGCGTACCGCTATCTCGGTCCGGGGGTGAAGTTCCCGCCGATGCCCGATCCCCCAGCCGGCTACGTACTGCACATCGCCGTCGAGCGCGTCACCGGCAACGGGCCCTGGGCGGGGGGAGCCTGACTACTTGAGCCCTGTCCCAGAGCCACCTGGCTATCGCGCGGAGGCGGAACAGAGCCCCGCCACCTCTGCGCCCTCCCACCCGCGGGCATCTCTCGAGCCTCCGACGCTGCTGCTGCCGGTCCCCGGGACCGAGCCGCGCAAGCGGTTGCGCGCCCGCGTCGACTGGGACCTCATCGCATGCGGGCTGCACGGCCACGAGCTCGTCGGGACAGGTGCCGCCGAGGTGCGCAGCGAAGACGCCCCGTTCGCACGCGAGGCTGACGGCATCCGGTGGCATCGCTGCCTCCGCTGTGAGGCGTGGGTCCCTCTGGATCCGCCAGTCGCGCCGACCGCGGACCACCCGCCGTCGGTGGCGGATATCAAGCTCCCGGTCCGCGGACGCCGGCTCCGGGACCGCTACGTGCTGAGGCTCATCGTCCTCGACCGGGCGGTCCACATCCTTGTCCTTGGGGCGATCATCGCTGCAATCTTCTTGTTCGCCCAGCACAAGACCTTGCTGCATCACGACTACATCAAGATCCTGAACGCGCTCCAAGGCGGGGTGGGCGGCCCGTCGGGAAGCACCCACTCTGGGATCGTCTACGACTTGAACCACCTGTTCAAGCTCTCGACATCGACGATCTACCTCATCGGGGTGGCGGTGTGCTTGTACACCTTGGTTCTCATCTTCGAAGCGGTAGGCCTGTGGCGCGCGAGGCGCTGGGCCGAGTACCTCACGATCGTGGAGACCGGTTGCCTCGTGCCATTCGAGATCTACGAGCTCACCGGGTCCGTCTCGACCCTGAAGATGCTCACGCTCGTGATCAACCTCGCCATCGTGATGTACCTGCTGCTGGCTCACCGCCTCTTCGGTCTACGAGGAGGCGTCAAGGCTGCTGTGGCGGCCTACGGAGCCGAGGGGTAGGCGACCGCCGGCTGGCCCGAGCCCGAGCCCGCAGCCGCGTACCGCTCGCTCGCCGGGCCCGACGTGCGAAGGGGAGCTCGTCAGGCCCGGCGGTGGTGGCGGCGTCGAGAGCCTCCCCTGTTCGGACGCCATGAGTCGATGAGACATGCTTAGTCTGATTGTCTCAAAAGTCAAGGAGCTAAGGAACCGAGCCGGCCACGGCGGCTACCACCTCGGCTGCGCGGAACACGTCCTCGTGCGAGAGGTACAGCGGAGCAAAGCCGAAACGGCACAGATCCGGTGCCCGGAAATCGCCGATCACGCCGCGTGCGATTGCGTCCTCGACAATCAAGCCTGCCTGCACGTGGCGCAGCGAGATCTGCGACCCACGACGGCCCGGCTCACGAGGGGACGCCACCGCCAGCGAAGCCGGTGCACGCTCCTCGACCGCCTCGAGGAAGAGCTGGCTGAGCGAGACCGACTTGGCACGCACCTGTTCGATCGTCACGCCGTCGAACGCCTCGAGGGCGGCTTCGAGTGCCCCCATGCCGACGATCGGGGGTGACGACGTCAGGAACCGGCGGATGCCCGATGCCGGCCGCCAGCTCGTGTCGAAGTCGAAAGGCGCCGCGTGGCCGAGCCAACCGGGCAGCGGGTTCTCGAGCTCGGCGTGGAGGCCGCGCCGCACGTACATGAAGCTCTGGGACCCGGGGCCGCCGTTCAGGTACTTGTACGTGCACCCGACGGCGAGATCGACGCCGTGGTCCTCGCAACCAACCACGACGGCTCCGGCCGAATGGCACAGGTCCCACAGCGAGAGGGCCCCGGCCTCGTGTGCCGCCGAGGTCAGCGCGGGCAGGTCGTGCATCTCGCCCGTGCGGAAGTCGACGTGGGTGAGGCAGCACACCGCTACGTCCTCGTCGAGCGCCTCGGCGAGCCCCGACCGCTCGACCACGCGTAACTCGGCTCCGAAGAGTCGGGCGATTCCTCCGGCAGAGAACAGGTCGCTCGGGAAGTTGTCGGTGCTCGACAGGATCACCTTGCGAGAGGGTCGGGCGACCAAGGCGGCCCCTAGGAGCTTTGCCAGTGCGATCGTGGTCGTGTCCGCCACAATCACCTCGCCCGGCAGCGCTCCGATTACAGGCGCGATCATGTCGCCGATCCGCTCAGGCGCCTCCATCCAACCGCACCCGTTCCAACCGGCGATCAACCGGTTGCCCCACTCAGCCTCGACGATCTGGCGGAGGTGCTCGGCAACTCCTTCGCTGAGCGCACCGAGCGAGTTCCCGTCGAGGTAGACGACTCCCTCAGGCAGCAAGAAACGCCGCCTCGCACCGACAAGCGGGTCACTCTCATCGAGGGCGCGCGCCCTGTCGAGAGTCCAGCTGCTTGCCATCAGACCCGGATCGTACCGATGAGGCCCCGGATCGGCGACGATGGGGGGATGGCAGGCAAGGAACCGCCGGCGCAGATCGAGGTCGACGGGAAGGTCGTCGACGTGACCAACCCGAGCAAGGTCTTCTTCTCGACGCGCGGAGAGACGAAAATGGATCTCGCCCGGTACTACGTCGCGGTCGGCCGAGGTGCCCTCGTCGGCGTGTTCGAGCGACCGACGGTGCTGAAGCGCTTCCCGAACGGAGCGGACGGTGAATTCTTCTACCAAAAGCGCGTCCCGCCGAGCCGACCCGACTGGCTCGAGACCGTGACCGTAACGTTCCCGAGCGGGCGCAGCGCCGAGGAAGCCTGCCCGACAGACGTGGCCCATCTCGTGTGGGCTGCGAATCTCGGTTGCCTCGACCTCAACCCTTGGCCGGTGAGGCGGTCCGACGTCGACCACCCCGACGAGTTGCGGGTGGACCTCGATCCGCAGCCGGGGCTGGGCTTTGACGTCATACGCCGAGTGGCCCTCGAGGTCCGGGCGCTGCTCGACGAGCACGGCCTCGTCGGCTTCCCGAAGACGTCCGGCTCCCGGGGAATCCACATCAACGTGCGCATCGAAGCGCGCTGGGACTTCACAGAGGTGCGCAGGGCCGCTCTCGCGTTGGCGAGGGAGATCGAGCGGCGCCTCCCAGGAGTAGCGACTTCCAAGTGGTGGAAGGAGGAGCGCGGCGACGCCGTGTTCATCGACTACAACCAGAACGCGAGGGACCGCACGGTCGCGTCCGCCTACAGCGTCCGCGCGAATCCCGAAGGCCGCGTCTCGTGCCCGATCGAGTGGGACGAAGTGGCCGATGTCGAGCCGTCCGATCTCACCATCGCCACCGTCCCGGCCCGTTTCCGCGAGCGGGGCGACCCCGGGGCGGCGATCGACGACCACGCCTACTCGCTCGACTCGCTGATCGAGCTCGCGCACAGGGACGAGGCGGGTGGTCTAGGTGATGCGCCCTGGCCACCGCACTTCGCCAAGCAGGAGGGTGAGCCGCGCCGAGTCGCGCCGAGTCGCCGGGCCGACGACGACTAGCCGGACCGGTCCTCGATCTCCCAGGCGTGATCGACGACGTGCCACACGCCGCGGCGTGCCGCATACCGGAGCGGCCATCCTCTTTCCGTGCGCGCCCGACCGTCGCCTCCGGCGAGGAAGACCTCGGCGATCTCGTCGCGCCGGGCGCGGATCTCGTCGGCCGACGCGAGCTCCGCCTTGAATCGCTCGAGCCCGAGCTTGCGCCGATACTCCACTTCGGCCGCCAGCACGTGGGCTGCGACCGCATCGCGGTCGCGCCCGCCCCCTCGCGGGCCCTTGCGAAGTTCCGCCGGCGCACCGGCTACCACGGAATCGAGGTACTCCCACGCGGCTCGCATGACAGCGACGGTCCTCTCCCACTCCCCCGCCCCTATCGGTCCGGCGTCCCACGCGAAGATCCCCGCAGGCGCGCCGAAGTCCGTGGTGGCGTTCCCCTCGACCTGCTCGGTGATCTCGAGCCGCGCGAGATCGGGGTCGAATGCCACTCCCGACGAGTGGACTACGGCCAAGTACCGGGGCTCGTAGGAGACGAGCGCTTCGAGCGCCGCCTCCTCGTCACGGCCGGACCGGCACCACCCGGGCCACTCGAGCGCAGACGCGAACGCCCGGCGCTTGCCGACCTCGAGGCCGACGATCAGCGGGCCTCGAGCCCTCACCGGGCCTCGAGCCCTCGGCGGATCGAGAGGGCGGTGACCGGCCGATTGGTCGTGACGACGTCGACATCGGCGCGGGCAAGCCACCTCTTCAGGGCTCCGTCGCCATCGACGGTCCAGACGAGCAGGCTCATGCCCCGCATAGTGCACCATCGCCGCAGAAGCGGGGTCGCCAACAGGTGGTGCGCCGCCACGCCTGTCGCCCCGCACCGTTCGATCCGGGCAAACGGGGCAAGCTCGCCCCTCCAGAGCGTCAAACGGCCGACCGTCCCGAGCTTTCGCCACTCGCTGCCGATCGTCAGCAGAGCCGGCACTGTCGGATGCGAGCGCCTCACCGCAGAGATCACCGCGTCGAGTCCCGAGGTCACGACGAGGCGCCGGGAGCGGCTCAGTACTGTGGCAACCGCCTCGTCCTCGTAGCCGGCCTCCTTCATGTCCAGGTGGATCTGGCTGCGGCGCTCCGGATCGTGCTCGTCGAGAGCGTCGAGCAACGCCAGCAACTCGAACACCCGCCCCGCGACCACCTCCCGGTCGCCGACCGACGCCCAGGAGATCTCGTCGATCCGGCCGAGTCCCGGCAGTTCTGGATCGTGCACACAGACGAGCACGCCGTCGCCCGTGCGGCGGAGATCGACCTCGATGAGCTCGGCGCCGTGCGCCGCGGCCGCCGAGAACGCCGAGAGGGTCGCGAACGGCGCCAGCTCGGCACCGCCCCGGTGCCAAGAGATCTTCGGCCGCGTGCCCCGGCCGGCGTCGCGGCCGCTCATCACACTCCGCCGGAGTACAACAGAGGAATGGCTCGGCCGCTGTGGAGAGACCTTCGGACGGCGCACCGCCAGCGCTCCATGAGACCGCTCTCGACGTTTACGACTGTGCCGTTGCCGCCGAAGCCACGTTTCGGGCTGGCAGCCCTCTCGACGCTCATCGCCATCGCGGCTCTCGTCGTCGAGCGGATCGGGTCGGGCGCCGCGCCCAACTCGCTCACCCACAAGCTCCCCTCGCACGTCTGGGCCGGCTCCATGGCGGGAGTCTTCCTGATCTTCGGATCCATCGCCGTGCGGCGCGTCGCCACCCAGGTCGGACGCCTTGTCCACGTCGGCGGAGGTCCGACTGCGGGCGCCGCGCTCCGTCTCATCCTCACGATCGTCGGTCTGATCTTCGTGATCATCATCACGATCGGCCTTCTCGGGGTGAACCCGACCCAGCTGCTGGCAGCCGCCGGCATCACGGGCGTCATCCTCGGCCTCGCCGCCCAGCAGAGCCTCGGGAACGTCTTCGCGGGGATCGTCTTGATGGTGGCGCGCCCGTTCAGCGTCGGCCAGAGGATCCGGATCCGCTCGGGTGCCTTCGGCGGGATCTTCGATGCCGAGGTGCGAGGCATGGGTCTCACCTACGTCGAGCTGATGACCGACGACGGCCCGCTCAAGCTGCCGAACCTCGGGATGCTCGCAGCCGCCGTCGGGCCGGCGCCTGAACCGGTGAAGGACCCGGACGCTAAGACGTTGTACGTCGACCGTTCACTCGACAAGCGCCCTCCGCGAGTCGCTCCGCCGCACGGGAGCCGCCGTCAGCATCGCGAGCCGACGGTGCGCAGGCCCCGCGACATCATCTTGCGCACGAGGAAGCGCCGCGACAAGGGCCGCGGCCACCCCTCCGAGGGCGCCGGCGAACCGGGCACTCCGGAAGGACCCGAGGACGGTTAGGAGCGTGCGGCGGGACAGCTCGTCACTCCGACCGCGCTGTCGGCGTCGTACCCGTGACCGTTGTGGGCCTGCCAGCTGGACAACGTGAGATATGAGCTGGTGGGGTCCGCGAAGTTGCCGTTGCCCGAGCTCTCGGTCGACAACTTTCCGTAGTCGCTGCAGTCGAAGACGTCTGGCGCCGAGCCGAAGGGCTGGTTGTCGATCTCGAACAGAGGGTTCAGCTTGTCCGTGGCGCCATAGCCGAGGATCGTGTTGTCCCAGACCATGATGTGCTCGTAGCGACCCGCTATGTCGACGACCGGTGCGTCCTGTGCCTTCGACGCGCCGTAGTACTGGCTCTCGTTCGAGAACGTGTTCCCGTGCGCGTAGACATCCTCGATCATCGAGCCTGCCCCGTAGGAGTCGACGTAGAACGCCTCGTAGGCGTGACCGCCGTCCGTCGACGGCCCGGGCACGCCGGGCGGGTTCGAGCCCGTGCTCGGGCTCCCGAGGCTCGTCCCGGGATCGTCCGCCACGGTGTTGTTCGTGACGAGGATGTGATCGGTGAACTTCCCAGGCGTCTCGACGTCCGCGTCGATGCCCTGATCGGTGTTGTCGACGGTGTTGTCATCGATCCAGATGTACGAGGCGCCGTCGTCGTAGATGCCGGCCGCGTTCTCCGGCAGGTTGAGGCACGTCCCGCCTGACCACCTTCCGTAGGAGTGATTGCCGTACGTGTCGACGTTGGCGACGGTGTTGGAGGCGATCAGGCCATCTCGGGCCTGGTCGGTGCCCTCCTCCCAACCGATCGCGTCCATGCCGATGTTGTCTGTGTCATAGACCGTGTCGTCGCCTTCGAGGAAGTCCTTCACGTCGCCGTTCACCGTGACGGTCTCGCTCTGGCCCGTCCGGGTGTGATCGACGGTGTCGCCTTCGATGACGACGTGCTGCAGAGCGTGAGCTTCGTCGTTCCCGTAGGAGAGCACTGCGATCCCGAACGCCCCGACGTCACCGTCGTTGCAGTCCTTCTCGACATCGGACATTTCGTCGGCCCGGTTGACGATCCCGGAGATCGTGTCGTCGATCAAGTAGATGTCGCTGCACACGTGATCCGGGCTCTTGACGAAGCAAGCCGACTCGTGAGGGGTCTTGGACTGATTCGTTTGTCTGCTCTGGCGGACCGTCACGAGGATGCCCGTCGGTGCGTAGTCAGGACCGTCGGCCCAGTAGCCGGAGATCTTGAGGCCTTCGACCTCGACGCCGCGCGAGTCGGTGATGTCGACCCCGCCGGTGTCCCCGCCGTCATGGTCGTTCGGGTTGACTTGAGACCCCTTCACCTCGCCGAGCGCGAGAGCTGCGCTCTTCCCGGGCTCCGCCTCGATCACGAGCAGCGCCTCCGACCACTTGGACCACACGTGGATCGGGGCCGTGAAGGTGCCGGCGAGGCAGAGCACGTAGCGGCTCGTGATCGAATTCTCCTTGGCCGCGATCAGCGAGTTGACCGTTGCGGCGGAGGCACCGGTGGCCGAGTCGATCGTGTGATCGCAATGCGAGACGGGTCCGGGCGCGCTCCCAGTCGGCGTGACCTCGTTCGGGATCAGCCCGTCGCCGTCAGCGGGCACCACGCCCGAGGGCTCGATGTGGAAGTCGCCGGTGGAGACCGGCGGTACCGGCTGGGTGACCCGGGAGGTTCCCGCCGCTCGGCTCGCGCCGCCGAGCGACGTCGCGCCGAGGACGAGCGCCAGAGCGATGAGCAGGCCGGCTCTCGTGGGTGCGGGGATTGACATGTGAGAAGTCTCGCGTTTCTTGCGGTGGGGGTACCGTGCGGGTATGCCGTCGAACTCGTCTGCTGCCAATTCCACCACTGCACGATTCCCGATCACGTGGTTAGAGGTCTTTGCCGAGGCCCCGTTGCAGGGCAACCTTCACGCGGTGGTTCACGACGCCGATTCGATCGGAACCTCGACGATGGCAGCGTTCGCTGCCCGAATGAGGCTGTCGGAGACGAGTTTCGTGCAGACCCCGACCGAGGGCCCGGCCGACTACCGGCACCGGATCTTCACGGTGGCAGGTGAGATCCCCTTCGCGGGCCATCCCTCGCTCGGGACCGCCGCCGCCGTGGCGAGCGCCAAACGGCGCCCGTCTGCCCGGCTCGCGCAGCAAACGGGCGCAGGCATCCAGGAGCTCGTGGTGGAGATGGCGCCCGACGGGTCGCACGCAACGGTCGACCTCACTCAAAATCCGCCCGAGCACCTCGGGACCCCTGACCCCGAGCCGGTTCTGGCAGCTCTCGGCCTCGGCCCGGACGATCGGCACCCGACGCTCCCCGCCGAGGTGATCTCGACCGGTCTGCCCACACTGATCCTGCCGGTGCGCGACCCCGAGGTGCTTGCTCGGCCGGCCCCCGACCTCGAGGCGCTCGCACGGGAGCTCGAGCGGCTCGGCAACGGCGTCGTCACGTGCTACGTCGCCGCCCATCTCGGTGCCGGCGGCTGGCGCGCCCGCTGTTTCACGCCACAGGTGGCGAGCGGGGAGGACGCCGCCACTGGCTCGGCTGCCGGTCCGCTGGCGGTGTTGGCGAACCGAGAGCTCGGCCTCCCGTCGATCGTCATCGACCAGGGCATCGAGATGGGCTCACCGAGCCGGCTCTACGGCCGGGTCCAAGGCGAGGCCGTCATCGTGTCGGGCAGCGTACGTCTCATCGGAGAGGGAACCATCGAGTTACCCGACTCATCGAAATGAGTCAGTCCGACGGGCGAGCGGCCGGCTTGCTCTCGGAGCTGGAGGCGATTGTCGGTGCTCCGAACTGCGTCTCGGATCCCGAGATCGTCGGATCGTTCACGACGGACTGGACTGGTCGGTTCTCCGGGGACGCCGTGGCGGTTCTGAGGCCTGCGAGCACGGCTGAAGTCGCTGCCGTCCTCGTCGTCGCCGGTCGGCACGGTGCAGCGGTTATCCCGCAGGGAGGCAACACGGGGTTGGTGGGCGGTTCGGTGCCGCGGGCCCGCTCCCGCACCGATGCCGCCGGCGGCGGTCGCCCGCAACTCGTCCTCAGCCTGCGGAGGTTGGACGCGATCGACGTGTCCGATCCTGCGGCCCGGCTCCTCGGAGCAGGTAGTGGCACGACCCTCGGCGCCGCCCAGGCGGCTGCCCGCTCGGTTGGCCTTCACCTCGGCATCGACCTCGCCGCCCGGGACTCGGCGACGCTCGGCGGCATGGTCGCCACGAATGCCGGTGGCCTTCAGGTCTTCCGCTACGGCGCCATGAGGGCACGGACCGCGGGGCTCGAAGCAGTCCTGGCAGACGGCACGGTGGTGTCGCACTGGAAAGGCCTCGCGAAGGACAACGTCGGATGGGATCTAGCGGGGTTGTTGTCGGGCAGCGAGGGCACACTGGCCGTCATCACTCGAGTGCTGGTGCGGTTGGAGCCGCTTGCTCTCCACCGGCTCGCGGCGCTCGTCGCGATGGCCGACATCAGGTCAGCCATCGATCTCGTCACTGGCCCGTTGCGGTCTCTTTCCTGCCTCGAAGCGGCGGAGCTGACCCTGACCGATGGGATGCAGCTCGTCTGTGCCCATTCCGGGCTTCCTGAACCCATCGGGGTCGCTGAGGGAGCGACGGCCTGGTTGACGGTTGAAGCGGCCTCTTCGACGGACCCGACCGACGAGCTCGCAGAGGCACTCGACGACGAACGCGTCCTCGCGGTGGCGGTGGGCGTGGACGACGCCGCGCGAGAGCGGCTCTGGGCATACCGCGAGCGGCACACCGAGGCGGTCTCGACGCTCGGCATCCCGCACAAGCTCGACGTCTCCGTCATGCCTTCACGCCTGCCCGAGCTGTTCGAAGCCCTTCCCGGCCTCGTCGAGACCGCCAGCCCGGGGGCCCGACTCGTCGTATGGGGGCACGTGGCGGACGGGAACGTGCACGTGAACGTCGTCGGGCCATCGCCTGATGACTTCGCCGCAGAGGATGCCGTCGTGCGCTCGGTACTCGACCTCAACGGATCGATCTCGGCCGAGCACGGGATCGGCGTCGCGAAGACCCGCTGGCTCGCAGCCGCCCGCCCGCCCGGAACCCTCGAGCCATCGAGGCGCGTGAGGCGGGCGCTCGATCCTGGTGCGATCCTCAATCCGGGCGTGCTCGAGGAGGGCGAGATAGGAACGACATGAGCTCGGGCTACGGGACGTTGTGCACCGAGGTCTACGACCTCGACAAGCCCATCGGGCGCTCTTTCGGCGACGTCGAGACACGTCCGCGGTACCGCGACGCTCGCCCGGTCAGCTCACGCGACTAGGCGTTCGTGCCCGACTCTTCTGCCTGCTGTCGCGGTGGCATGTGAGTGACGACGTCGGCGATGTGGGCGACGTCGCGGTCGAGGTACTTCCGGGCGTGGAACAGCACGACCGCTCCCGCCGCGACGCCGGGGCTCACCGCGAGCAGCGCAGAGCGGTAGTCGTTGCCGAGGACGCCGGCGATCGAGAACACGACGACCGAGGCCGCCGCCTGGCCGGCGATCACTGAGACGATGTTGAACAGGGCGAACCCTGCACCTCTGCTCTGCGCGGGCAGCGCGTCGGAGATGCCCGCTTTCAGAGGGGGCACGGCGAGGGTGACGACGAAGGTCCCGATGATCTCGAGGACATAGACAGCCGCGAACGGCATGTGCGCCAAGGAGAGAGCGAAGATGCTCTCACCGGTGAGCAGGCAGACAGCCGGCACGGCCATGCGGCCACCGCGGATCTTCAGAGCCAGACGATCGCCAACGCGCCCTCCGATGAGAACACCGGGAATGCCCGCGACGACGATGAGCATGCCGGTGAACAACGCCGCCTCCGTCGTCGTCCGGCCGAGCTGGTGCTCGTAGAACTGCGGGAGGGCCGAGGCGACCGCGGTGACCGTGAAGAGGAGCGCCGACACGCCGACGAGCGCGAACTGCAAGGTCTTGATCTGAGAAATCGTCCGGTAGTCCTCCCCGAGGTCCCTCACCATGCTCGCCAGGGTGAACCTCGCCCGGGCGTGCTCGGGAAGTGCGAGAGGGCCGAAGTCCGCCTCGCCCCGAGCCGGCTCGTGGAGGCGCCAGACGGCGAAGGCAATGAGGACTCCCGGCCCCCCAACCAGAAGAAACGCAGCCCGCCACCCCGCCCACGCCGCGACCGCTCCACCGAGGCCGAGTCCCAA
Source organism: uncultured Acidimicrobiaceae bacterium (assembly GCA_963801185.1). Taxonomy (GTDB): domain Bacteria; phylum Actinomycetota; class Acidimicrobiia; order Acidimicrobiales; family Bog-793; genus Palsa-601. The sequence goes on from CAWDDW010000001.1 coordinate 647,563, forward strand.
CCCGAAGCCGACGAACGACAAGCACTGTTGGGCGGCAAAGGCGTGGCCGCGCCTGCGCTGCGGATAGAGATCCGACAACAGGCTCGACGAAGAAGGCTCGCTCAGCGCCTGGCCGAAACCGAGCGCTGTGCGAACCGCCAGCAATGCCCCGAAGTTCCACGCCGCCGCTGTCAGGGCGGTGATGCCCGACCAGGCGACGAGCGTCCGGGCGATGCCTTTTCGGCGGACCCAACGATCTGCGAGGTACCCGGCCGGGACGCTCACGACCCCGTTTGCGACCGTGTAGCAAGCGAGCAGCGCACCGAGGTCGAAGTCGCTCAGGTGGAAGGCGTGCTGGATCGGCGTTGCCGCGCCGCGCAGGATGTTCTGGTCGACCTGGTCGATCATGATCACGAAGGCGAGGACCCACATGGGCCATGCCGAGGTCGCGCCGCCCTCTCCCGTCACGGCCGTCCCCGGATCCTCTTCGCCCATCATCGCAATCCTGTCAGGCCAGCTACTCCGCGCCCGGCTCAAGCACCTAGCGCAACGCCGTCGCCACCCGGTCGATCTCGGCAAGCACTTCAGTCGTGCAGCTCGACGTCGCCTGCGGCCGCGTTCGACCGCACCTGTTCTGCCGAAGTGGCTCCAGCGATCACGCTGCCGACAGCTGGCTGGGCGCCAAGCCCGGCCAGGGCGAGCTCGGTGAGCGTGATCCCGGCGCTGTCTGCGACCGACGCCAGCCCCTCGATGACGTCGAAGGTCTGGTCGCTAGGAGCGTTCCGGCCGGCGAGCCGGGTGCCCTCGGGAGCGGCGTCTCCGCGCTTCCACTTCCCAGTCAACAGGCCGTTCGCGAGCGGGAAGTACGGGATCACCGAGACGTCGTGTGCGAGACAGGCCGGGACGAGGTCGAGCTCGATCGTCCGCTCGAGGAGCGAGTAGTGGTTCTGGGCAGAGATGAAGCGGGCCAGGCCGCGTGTCTTTGCAATCCAGTCGCTCTCGGTGACCTGCCAGGCCGACAGGTTCGAGGAGCCGGCGTAGCGGATCTTGCCCTGATGGACGAGGTCGTCGAGGGCCGCCAGCGTCTCCTCCAAGGGAGTCACGCCATCGGGGCGATGCAGCTGGTACAGGTCGATCCAATCGGTCTGCAGCCGGCGGAGCGACGCCTCGACGGCCTTCACCACGTACCGCCGGGATGCCCGCGCTCCCCAGTCCGGGCCGTTCGTGCCTCCCATTGCCGAGCCGAACTTGGTGGCTATCACCACCTCGTCGCGCCGCCCCTTGAGGGCCTCACCCAGTATCTGCTCGGAGCTGCCAGTGTCGTAGCTGTCGGACGTGTCGATGAAATTGATGCCGGCCTCGAGAGCCGCCTCGATAACTGGACGGGACTTGTCGAGGTCGAGGCGCCAGCCGAAGTTGTTGGCACCGAGACCGATGATCGACACCGCGAGGCCGGAGTTGCCGAGTTGACGGAAGCGCATGACGGCGACGGTATCGGAGCGCCCCGCCATTCGATACCGTTCGGGCGTGCCCCGAGACTCGCTCATCCTCGTCAACACCGGTCACGGCAAGGGCAAGTCCTCTGCCGCCTTCGGGGTGATGGGCCGGGGCTGGGCCCGGGGCTGGACCGTGGGAGTCGTCCAATTCGTGAAGAGCGGCAAGTGGAAGACCGGCGAACGCAAGCTGGCGGATCACCTCGGCATCGAGTGGCACACCCTCGGTGACGGCTTCACGTGGGAGTCGACGGACCTCGACGAGACGGCTGCCAAGGGCCGCCATGCCTGGGAGGTGGCACGCGAGAAGCTCGCCTCGGGTGACTACGACCTCCTCATCCTCGACGAGGTGACCTACGCCATGAAGTACGGCTGGGTGCCCGTGGAAGAAGTCGTGGAAGGCCTGAAGGCCAGATCGCCGAGGACGAACGTCGTGCTGACCGGCCGTGACGCGCCCGACGCCATCATCGAGATCGCCGACACCGTCACCGAGATGCGCAAGGTGAAGCACGCATACGAGAACGGCATCAAAGCCGCGCAAGGGAATCGAATACTGAGCACGCTCGGTCCCCGCCTCGTCATAGCGGGCACGCAGTCCGGGGTGGGCAAGACGACAGTTGCGACCGGCATCATGGCCGCCCTTCGCATCCGGGGCATGAACGTCGGCGCTGCAAAAGTGGGGCCGGACTTCATCGACACGGGGTACCACCGGCTCGCGGCCGGGCGCGCCTCGAGGAACCTCGACGCCTGGATCTGTGGTGAGGACGCGATCGTCCCGCTCGCCGGCCGAGCGGCCGAGGGCGCAGACTTACTCGTCGTCGAGGGCGTGATGGGCTTGTTCGACGGCGCGTCCGAGGAGGTGCCCGGAGGGGAGCTCGCGACATCGAGCACCGCGGCGACAGCGCGCGAGCTCGGCGCGCCGGTCGTGCTCGTGGTCGACGCCTCGGCTATGAGCCAGTCGATAGCTGCTCTCGTCCACGGCTATTCGTCACTACGCCGAGATGTCCGGATCAGCGCAGTGATCTTGAACAGGGTGGGCTCGGAGGCCCACGAAGCCGGGCTCCGCCGGGCGCTCGAGCCTGTCGGCACTGAGGTCGTCGGCTGCTTGCGCCGGGACGACTCCTTCGAGTGGCGCGACCGCCATCTCGGCCTCATCCCCGTCGTCGAGCACCCTCAAGAGGTCGAGCGGTCTCTTGCCGTGCTGGCGGCGGCCATCGGACGGTCGGTGGACCTCGAGGCTCTGCTGCGTCTCGCGCGATCGGCCGCACCGATGAGCTACGAGCCGCTTCGCTCGGCCTCCCCTCAAACCGCCCGGCCAGTCCGGGTGGCCGTGGCGGGTGGGGCAGCGTTCAGTTTCGTGTACCCGGACAACCTCGAGCGCCTCGAAGAGGCCGGCGCCGAGATCGTCACCGTCAACCCGGTCCGTGACGATCGCCTCCCTGAGGGCGCAGCCGCTCTCTATGCCGGCGGGGGCTTCCCAGAGGTCTTTGCCGAGCAGCTGGCGGCCAATCGCCCGCTCCTCGAACACGTGCGACATCGGGCCGCCGGTGGCATGCCGATCTGGGCGGAGTGCGGAGGCCTGCTGTGGCTCGCAGGGTCGCTCGGGCCGCACTCGCTCGCCGGCGTGGTCCCCGCCCGCGGGGAGATGACACCACGGCTGACGCTCGGGTACCGCCGCGCCGCCGTGCTCGTGGGCAACCCGGTGGCCCCCGAGGGAGCCAGCCTCCGAGGGCACGAGTTCCACTACTCCGCTTGCGAACCCGCTGGTGACGCCCTCGAGCTGTCGGGCCGTCAGGGCACCCGACTCGAGGGATTCGCGAGCCCGACGATGCTCGCGACCTACCTCCACCTGCATCTCGGGTCGGATGTGGCGGTCGCGGAGCGTTTCGTCCGGTCCGCCGTTACGGCCTCCCTTCGCACCTGGTCGTAGGGTGGTCCCCGTGCCTGACCCTGATCCTCCCCGAAACCGGGCGCCTGACCGGCGTCGGCGTCGGCCCCGGCGACCCGGAGCTGCTCACCACCCGGGCTCTGCGGGTCCTGCGTGAGGCCGACCGGGTGTTCGCGCCGACGACAGCCGAAGATGCCGTCGGCCGGGCGGAGGCGATCGTCCGCCAGGCGGCCCCCGAAGTCCAGATCGAGCGGTTGGTCTTCGACATGGGCGCCTCGCGGCAGGCATCGCATGAGGCCGCCGCCGAGCAGCTGCTCCCCGTCCTCGATGCCGGGGATCACGTCGCGTTCGTCACTCTCGGTGATCCGAACATCTACTCGACCTTCTCGGCCTTGGTGGAGGCGCTACGACGGCGCCGCGCTCGATCTCGAGATCGAGACGGTGCCAGGCATAATGGCCTTCCAGGAGTTGGCCTCCCGAGCCGGTGTCGTCGTGCTCGACGGGACCGAGCGGCTCGCTCTCGTCACGGCCCTCGACGGCGCTGGCGACGTCCAAGCGGCCCTCGACGACGAGGACGCTGCCGTGGTCGTCTACAAGGGCGGTCGTCACCTGCCCGAGATCGCCCGGTCGGTCGAAAAGGCGGGCAGGGCCGAGGGCGCCGTCTTCGGCGAGCTCCTCGGCTTGCCGGGCGAGCAGATGAAGCCCCTGAGGGAGGTCTTGGACCAGCCCGCCACCTACCTCGCCACCGTGATCGTCCCGCCGGTGCGGCGGGAGCGGGAGGGATGACGGTGGCGGGAGGGATGATCAGCTTCGTCGGGGCAGGCCCGGGCGCGGCCGACCTCATCACCTTGCGCGGGGCCGACCGGCTCCGGCGAGCAGACGTCGTGATCTGGGCTTCCTCGCTCGTGCCGGAGGCCCTGCTCGAGCATGCCCGCAGCACTGCCGTTGTTCACGATTCGGCCGTGATGACCCTCGAGGACGTGCTCGGCATCTACGACGCCGACCCCGGCGCCCGCATCGTCCGGCTGCACTCGGGCGATCCCGCCATCTACGGCGCGATCCAGGAGCAGATCGACTGGTGCGCAGCGAACGAGCGGGACTTCGAGATCGTGCCGGGCGTGAGCTCCCTCGCAGGCGCGGCGGCGGCCGTGGCGCGCGAACTCACCATCCCGAAGCTCTCCCAGAGCGTCGTGATCACGCGGCTCCCCGGTCGTACGAAAGCATCCATGCCAGAGCGCGAGACGCTGGCAGCATTCGCTGCGATCGGGGCCACGACGGCGGTGTTCTTGGCCGGAGCCCGGCCGGCCGAGCTTCCAAGCCGAACTGCTCGGTCCCGAAAGCGCCTACTCCGAGGGCACACCGGCGGCTGTCGTCGTCCGGGCGACGTGGCCCGACGAGCAGGTGCTCCGGACCACCGTCGGCGACCTGGCGGCAGCGATCACCTCGACCGGTGCGACCCGGACCGTCCTCGTGCTGGTCGGCGAGTCTCTACGCCCGACGGGCGAGCGGGACGCTGCGAGGAGCCACCTCTACTCGCCCTCGTACGCCCACGCCTTCCGCAAGCGGTCCCGCTCGGGCTCGACAGCCGGGCGCCCGGCGGGACGGCGCGGCGCCGGCCTGCGGTGAGCACGTTCGAGCCGGAGCTGAGCGAGGAGGTCGCAGCCCGGCGCCGCAGCCTGCGCACCGGTTGGACGACCGGGACCTGTGCTTCCGCGGCCGCGAAGGCCGCCGCAGCCTGTCTCGTGTCAGGCAAGCTGCCAGACGAGGTCGAGGTCGCCCTCCCGAGCGGGAAGCGGGTCGCGTTCTCAGTCGTGATGCCCGAGGGGCCGGTCGCTCCGATCGCGACGGTCGTGAAGGACGCCGGCGACGACCCCGATTGCACCGACGGGGCCCACATGACCGCCTCCGTCGCCTGGGCACCTGAGGGGGCCGGGGAGACCGAGCTCAGGGCTGGCACCGGTATCGGGACGATCACCAAGCCAGGGCTCGGGCTGCCTGTGGGCGCGCCCGCCATCAACCCCGTGCCCCGCCGAATGATCCTGCAGGCACTGGCGGAGGTCACCGATCGGGCCGTCGTCGTGACCTTCTCCGTGCCGGGTGGCTTGGAGATGGCCGCCGAGACGACCAACGACAGGCTCGGCATCGTCGGGGGGATCTCGATCCTCGGTACGACAGGCATCGTCCGGCCCTTCTCGACCGCGGCCTACCGTGCGTCGGTGGTCCAGCAGATCGACGTAGCAGCTGCCCAGGGCGAGACCCACATCGTGCTCGCGACAGGCCACCGCTCTGAGAGCCTCGCGATGTCTCTGCTCCCCGAGCTCGACCCGGTCTGCTTCGTCGAGGTCGGCGACTTCACAGGCATCGCCCTGCGGCGGATCGCTGCAGCCGGTATGGGGGGCTGCCACCTCGTGGCCATGGCGGGCAAGCTGACGAAGCTCGCGAGCGGCGTCATGATGACCCACTTCCACCGCACAGACGTCGACACCGAGCTGCTGGCCGTGCTCGCCCGGGAAGCGGGCTCTTCACCTGCTGTCGCGGCCGCCGCGACCGAGACCGCGACCGCACGCCACTTCGCGGAGGTGTGCGTGGCCAGTGGCGACCTCCGCCCGTTGCAGCTCCTCACAGAGCGGGCTCGGGAGGCCTGCCGCATCCACACCAAGGACAAGATCGCCATCTCTGTGTGGATGTCCGACTTCGAGGGCGAGCAGCTCCTCGCCCGGGCCGACGCGTGAGGCGGTCACGGTGACGGTCACGGTGATCGGGGTGCCCGTCGAGGGTTGGGCAGCAGGGCTCGAGGAGCGCATGCAGCTCATCAGGAGGGCGGACGTCGTCGCGGTTGCTCCGAGGTTGTCGGAGGAGGTGCGCGGACTGGTGCAAGAGGGCGCTTCGGTCCTCCCGATCGCCGGTGACATGACCGGGATCATCGCCGCCATCGAGGAGGCCGAACGGGCGGGTAAGAGCGTCACGGTGGTTGCGAGCGGCGATCCTGGCCTGTTCGGCATCGGTCGCGCTCTCGCAGAGCGTCTCGGGCACGACGCGGTGCTGATCCGCCCGAGCGCGTCCTCAGTCGCTGTCGCTTTCGGCCACCTCGGCCTGCCGTGGGACGACGCCACCGTCGTCTCCGCGCACGGCCGGCCGCTCGTCGCAGCAGTCTCGGCGTTGCTCGGCACACAGAAAGCGGCCGTGCTGACCGGGCCGGACGTCCTGCCACAGCTGCTCGGGGAAGCCCTCCTCGCCGCCGGGCACGAGGTCGAGCACGTCGCGGTCGCCTCCAATCTCGGGCAACCCGACGAGCGGGTCGAGAGAGGGGACCTCGAGTGGTTGGCCGGGGGGAGTTTCTCCCCGCTCAGCGTCGTGCTCTTGTGGAACGGGACCGGCGTCGCGCACGAGCCGGCGCTGTCGGCCGGCGGCACCGTGGCCGATCGCGTCAGAGCCTTCGGCAGACCCGAGTCCGACTTCGAGCACCGAGACGGCATGATCACGAAGGCCGAGGTGCGGGCGGCATGCCTCGCGCGCCTCGAGCTGCCCCCGACCGGTGTGCTCTGGGACGTTGGTGCGGGCGCGGGAAGCCTCGCGATCGAAGCGGCCTCGCTGTCGCCTCGACTGCGCGTGATCGCCATCGAGCGGTCCGCAGAAGAAGCAGAGCGGATCGGCCGCAACGCGAGACGCCACGGCACGGCGATCGAGGTAGTCAACGACGAGGCCCCCGGGTGCTTGGCAGGGCTCCCCGACCCCGACAGGGTCTTCGTCGGAGGCGGGGGTCTCGGGGTCCTCGACGAGGTGCTCGGGCGCCTGCGAGAGGGGGGACGGGTCGTGGCGACGTACGCGTCCGTCGATCGGGCGGTCACTGCCGCCACGCGCCTCGGATGCCTCACCCAGCTCTCGGTCAGCCGGGGCATGACGCTGCCCGACGGGACTTGGCGCCTCGCCTCCCTCGACCCGGTCTTCATCTGCTGGGGCCGCCGCCCCCGATCGGGCGGCAGATGAGGGTCCTTGCCGTCTCGGTGACGGAGGCCGGGAGGGCGATCACGCACCGGCTGCCGTACGAGAGACATCATGGCGAGCTGGCGGCGACCATCCGGGAGCGCTGGAACGGGGTCGATGCCTTCGTCATCGTCGCGGCGGTCGGCGCGGCGGTCCGCATCATCGCCCCGCTGCTGTCGGAGAAGGCCGGTGACCCAGCGGTCGTCTGTCTCGACGATGCGGGCCGGCACGTCGTCGCCGTGCTCGGTGGGCACGCTCGATCGGCGAACACGCTCGCACTCGAGATCGCGGCGATGCTCGGAGCCGAACCGGTCGTCACGACGGCGACCGACTCTACGTCCCAAGTGGCGCTCGACCAGCTGCCCGGCCTCGTCGCGAGCGGAGACGTCGCCGGTCTGACCGCTGCGATGTTGAACGGCACCCGGCCCGTCCTCGAAAAGCGGCTCGAGTGGGTGCTCCCCGAGGTCCTGACGTCGAGCACCCGCGCACCCGAGCACGGCGCCCGCGGCTCGCACGGCCAGCACGGCGCCGGACCGAGGATCATCGTGACCGACGAGCTGGTCGCCGCCCGCGAGCTGACCGTCGTCCTCTGCCCTCCGTCACTCGTCATCGGCGTAGGGACCTTGAGCGACGCGCCACCAGAAGAGGTCGACCATCTCGTGGGCGCCGCTCTCGCCGAGGCAGGCCTCGACCGAGCGGCGGTCGCGGAGGTCGCCACGATCGATCGGCGCAGCGCGCACCCGGCTGTCGAGGCACTCGGCCTGCCGATCTCCGACTACCCGCCCGATGTGCTGGCGTCGGTCGAGGTGCCGACGCCGAGCCTTGCCGTCGACGATGCCGTCGGTACCCCAAGCGTCGCCGAGGCCGGAGTCTCCTCGCGGCCGGCCCCGGTGCCTTGCTCGTAGTCGCCAAGCGCACGTCCGCCCACGCCACCGTCGCGATCGCGCGTCGCTCTCACTCGCCGGGCCGTATCACGCTCGTCGGGCTCGGGCCCGGTGGCCCGGGGCTGCGCGCCCCGCATGCGAGCACAGCCCTGCGCAACGCCGACACGGTGGTCGGCTTTCACGCTTATCTCGAGCAGTGCGCCGACGCGCTCGGGCCTTCGCAGGACGTCTATGGCTCCCCCATCGGCGACGAAGTCGTCCGGGCCCGCCTAGCCGTCCAGCGAGCTCGCGCCGGCCATTCGGTGGCGGTCGTCTGCTCAGGCGACAGCGGCGTCTACGCGATGGCCTCTCTCGTCTTCGAAGAGGCGGGCGACGCGCCCGGCTTCGCGCTCGAGGTGATCCCCGGCATCACGGCCGCCCTCGCTGCCGCCGCGCGCCTCGGCGCCCCGTTAGGTCATGACCACCTGATGCTGTCGCTCTCGGACCTGCTGACGCCGTGGGAGCTGATCCGGTCGAGGGTCGAGGCAGCACGGGACGCCGACCTAGTGGTTGTGCTGTACAACCCGCGGTCCAAACAACGAGACTGGCAGCTCCAAGCGGTGCGCGCTCTGCTCCTCGAGCGGCGACCCGCCTCTGTGCCTGTCGGCATCGTCACCGATGCCGGAAGACCGGGTGAGCAGGTGACACTCACCACGCTCGCCGAGCTCGACCCGGAGCTGGTAGGGATGACGACGTGCGTGATCATCGGGTCGTCGACCACACGTGTCATCGGAGGCCGGATGGTGACGCCGCGCGGGTATCGGCGCGACGAGCCCGGATGACTCCGATTGTCGTGCTGGCGAGCTGCACGGCATGTGGCGCGTGCATACCCACGTGCCCCGAACGCGCTCTCCTACCTGCACCTCGGCGGCCCATGGTCGTCGGCGCTCGGTGCTCTTCTTGTGGAGAGTGCATAGAGATCTGCCCCCGTGGCGCCCTCGTCGAGCGGGAGCCGGTTGGGGCCGCCGTGTCTCGGGGCTGCCTCGTGGAGTCCGCAGGATGAGCCGGTCGACACCGCCCTCGGAGCTCCATCCCATCGAAGAGGAGAGCTTCCGCCGCCTCGCGGAGCGGATCGACCTCAGAGGACTGCCGCCGCTCACGAGGCAAGTCGTAGGCCGGGTCATACACGCGACCGCAGATCTCGCGTTCGCCGAGACGATGGTCGTCGACGAGACCGGCGCGGCCGCAGCGGCGCGAGCGCTCGCAGAAGGAGCACCTGTCATCACCGACGTCGAGATGGTGCGTGCAGGGATACGGGGCGCCGAGTGCTTCCTCGACCAGGCCCGCTCAGAGCGCGAACGGCGTGACCCCGCTGCACAGCCCGACCCCTCCCTCACCCTCAGTGCCCGTGCCATCCAACTGGCGGCCAAGGCTCATCCCGACGGTGCGATCTTCGCCATCGGCTGCGCCCCGACGGCCCTCGAGCAGCTCGTCTCCCTGATCGAGAAAGGCGAGGTGCGCCCGGTGCTCGTGGTAGGCGTGCCGGTCGGTTTCGTCGGGGCTGCCGAGTCGAAAGAGCGCCTCCGCCAGAGCGCCTCCAACATCGCTTCGATCTCGAACATCGGCGAGCGCGGCGGGTCGGCGGTCGCGGCCGCCGTCGTCAACGCGCTCGCAAGGATGCGATGAGAGGTGAAGCGATGAGCGACCAACCGGCCCTCCTGCTCATCGGTCACGGCAGCCGTTCGGAGGCCGGCGTGACCCAGTTCTGGCAATTCGCCGACGTCCTGCAGCTCGCCGCGCCCCACCTGCAGCTCGCGAGCGGGCTGATCGAGTTCGCGACGCCGACGCTCGACAGCGCGATCGACGACTCGTCACAGACGGGGCGCGCGGCGTGGTGGCGGTGCCCCTCGTCCTGCTCGGCGCCGGGCACATGAAAGACGACGGACCAGCCGCGTTGGCCCGGGGTCGCGCCCGCCACCCGGACGTCACGTTCTCTTATGCCCGCGACCTGGGCGTCCACCCTCTCGTCCTCGAAGCAGTCGAGGAAAGAGCACGCAAAGCGGTCCAGAGACTCCCTCACCGCTCGGTTGACGAGGACAAGACGGCTGTGGTCCTCGTAGGCCGAGGCTCGACCGACCCCGATGCCAACGCCGATCTCTACAAGGCTGCCCGCCTTCTGGCAGACCACCGCTGCATAGCCGGCGACGAGGCACTCGACGAGGTCCAGCCGGCGTTCGTCTCGCTTGCTCGCCCTTCGGTCGCCGAAGCGCTCGATCGCGCGGAGCCTCGGGGCAACCCGCATCGCTGTGGTCCCGTACTTCCTCTTCACCGGCGTGCTCGTCAACCGGATCGGTGACGAGGCGGGCGAGTGGGGCTCGAGCTCACCCGGCTCTCGGCCTCGCCGTCGGCGAGGAGATCGGGCCCGATGGGCGGATCGCCCAGCTGGTCCTCGAGCGCTTCGAGGAAGCCCTCGCAGGCGAGGCTCGGATGAATTGCGACGGCTGCATCTACCGCGTGCCGATTCCCGGCTACGAGGACCGAGTGCGGGGCGAAGTCCAGACGTAACGCGGATGCGCGACGATGGGACTGCACGTGTGCGCAGCCGGGGCCAGGAAAGAGACGGAATCGGATGACCACGAGCAACACCGAGAGACAAAGCGCGCCGGAACCGGCGTTCGACATCGACGGGGCGATCTCCGAGCAGTCGCGCGCCCGCCGGGAGAAGGTGACCCACGTCGGGCGCCGCACCGTCCTCGGGCTGGTCGGAGCGGGAGCTCTCGGCATCGCCGTCGGGGCCAAGCTCGACGGGGCGATCGGCGGGGCCCTCACCAAGGTCTCGAACTCCATCGGAGGCCTCGGCGCCCTCGTGCCGGGCGCGGACAACTTCCGCATCTACACCGTCACCGGGACCATCCCGACGATCGATCCGAAGACCTACAAACTCACGGTCAACGGCATGGTCGACCACCCTCTCTCGCTCTCGCTCGACGACCTGCGGACGACGCTGCCGCGAACGAGCCTCGTTCACTACTTCCAGTGCGTGACCGGCTGGCGGGTGCCCGATGTCCACTGGCAGGGCGTCAAGCTCTCCGACGTCCTAGAGGCTGCAGGGGTGCGTAAGAGCGCGACCGCGCTGCGCTTCTTCTCCGGGGACGGCGAGTACACCGAGAGCCTCACGCTCTCGCAGGCGCGACTTCCCGACGTGCTCGTCGCCGACCGGATGATCGGTGACGACGTCACGGCCGAGCACGGTGGCCCGGTTCGCCTCTACGTCGCTCCCATGTACGGCTACAAGTCGATCAAATGGCTCGACCGGATCGAGGTCACGAACGAGATCGTGCCGGGCTACTGGGAGGATGGGGGGTACCCTGTCAACGCCTGGATCGGCGGCACGCAGTGAGCGCTGCGAGGGGCGAGTCGAAGGAGGTCTCACGTTTCGACTTGAACGAGCGCATCGTTCACTGGACTACCGCGCTCCTCCTTCTCACTCTCATCGTCACCGGCACGATCCTCTACATCCCTTCTCTCATGTTGAAGGTCGGGCACCGGGCGACGGTCGTCAACATCCACGTGATAACCGGGCTCGCCCTCGTCGCACCGCTCGTCCTCGGCCTCGCCGGACCCTGGCGGGCGCGCCTCGCAAAGGACCTGCAGCGGATGGACAGATGGAAGCGAGCCGACTTCGCCTACTTCCGGCGCGAGTCCCGCGCGACCGCCCTGAGCGGCAAGTTCAACGGCGGGCAGAAACTCTCCTCCGCGATCTTCGGGGGCGGCATGATCGTCATGATCGCCACCGGGATCGTCATGCGGTGGTCGCCCCCGTTCCCGAACGACTGGGCGTCGGGAGCCACGCTCGTGCACGACACGATCTACCTCGTCCTCACGGTCCTCGTGCTCGGCCACGTCTCCATGGCGCTGTCCCGGCCCGAGCAGCTGCGTTCGATGTTCACGGGGCGCATCTCCCGCTCGTGGGCCGAACGCCACGCGCCGGCGTGGCTTGACGGAAGCGACCTCAGCGGTCGGTCTGGTCGCTATCGAGCCCCAGCACCGCCTCGACCTCAGCCGAGTGCTCGCCCAGACGAGGCGGTGGGAGCCGGTACGACACCGGCGTCCGGCTGAGGCGCATGGGGCTCGCCACCTGAGCGGCAGGATCGGGCCGGGAGGCCGGCCACGGTCCACTCGACTCCCTCGTCAGCTGCACGACCGGGGAGAGCCCCACTTTCTCGGCCAACGCGAATGCCTCGGCGAGATTGTTCACGAGGCCGCTCGGTATCCCCGCAGCCAGCAACAGCTCGACCCACTCGGCTGCCGGCCGGGCCGATAGCGCCTCCTCGAGCTCGGCGATCATCTCGTGACGATTCTCGACTCGCGCCGCGTTCCTCGAGTAACGCTCGTCTGACGCCATCCACCCTTTCCCCACCACGCCCGCCAGCGCGGCGAACTGGCCGTCGTTGCCGACGGCCACCACGAACTGCCGGTCGGCCGCCGCCAGCGTCTCGTAAGGAGCGATGCTCGGATGCCGGTTCGCCATGGCGCCGGGTATCGAGCCGGTGGTGAGATAAGTCGAGGCCTGGTTGATGAGGGAGGCGAGCGAGCACGAGAGCAGGTCGACCTCGATCCGCTGGCCCATTCCGCTCGCCGACCGCTCGACGAGCGCCGCGAGGACGGCGTTCGAGGCGAAAAGAGCCGTGAGCACGTCGATCACCGCTACCCCGACCTTGCGGGGCTGCCCGCTCTCGCCGCCGTCGCCGGTGATCGACATGAACCCGCCGACGCCTTGGACCAAGAAGTCGTAGCCGGGCAGTGCGGCGCCTTCGCCCGACGACCCGAAACCGGAGATCGAGCACCACACGACGCCGGGATTGGCCGAGGTGATCTCGGCGTAGTCGAGGCCGAGCTTTCCGGCTCCGCCCGGCTTGAAGTTCTCGATCACGACATCGGCTCGCTCCGCCAGAGCACGTGCCTTGCGCCGTCCCTCGGGGCCGGCGAGGTCCCAGGCGACCGCTCGCTTGTTGCGGTTGATCGAGAGGTAGTACGAGCTCGTCTCACCCGTCTCGCCCCCTCCCACGAAAGGCGGCCCGTAACCCCTCGTGTCGTCCCCTGCGCCGGGTCGCTCGACCTTCACTACGTCGGCCCCGAGGTCGCCGAGCAGCATCGCGGCGTACGGCCCTGCCACGACACGCGAGAAGTCGGCGACGAGGACCCCGGCGAGGGGCCCGCGATCAGGCGTGCTCACCTGTCTTCGGATGCGGCGCGCTCGAGCGGCACGGACATCACCGAGCCGGCGAGCTCGTCGCCGGCCAGCTCGGCACCCGCCTCCGCCATGGCAGCGAGCGCCTCCTCGGTGGTCTCGGCCGCCACTCCCGCGGTGAGCGGCAGCAGCACCCGGACGGAGAAACCCAGCTGGCACCCATCGAGCACCGTCGCCCGCACGCAGTGGTCGGTCGCGAGACCGCAGACGTCGACCCTCTGGATACCCCTCTCGGCCAGGAACGAACCGAGCATCGCGCCCTTGTCGTCGCGCCCTTCGAACCCGGAGTACGCCGCGTGCTCGGCTCCCTTGTCGAAGACGGCGTCAAAGCCCTCACCCGACAGCAAGGGGTGGATCTCGGCGCCGGCGCTGCCCGCGACGCAATGAACGGGCCAGGACGTGATGAGGTCGGGCGCCTCTCCCGGCTGGGCGAAGTGGCGCCCGGGATTGACGTGCCAGTCCCTCGTGGCGATGACAGCCGCGTACGTCGAACGTGCGCTCGCGAGGAGCGCCGCGATCCGTTCTGCGACCTCGTTCCCGCCGTTCACGGCGAGCGAGCCACCTTCGCAGAAGTCACGCTGCACGTCGATCACGAGGAGGGCGACGGGGCCGGAAGAGCCGTCTTGGTCGAAGTGCGACACCAGCCGCGCGTCCTCGAATCCCGAGGAGCGCTCCGCGTCCGACGAGCCCGCGCCTCCGTATCGCGTGGGGATAAGGGGTTCCCCCGGTTTCAGGTTGAACGCCTCGAGACCGAGCTCGCGGACCGACCAGCGATGGTGCTCGCGGGAGTCGAGGAGCGACGGCAGCCGCTCCACGCGACCCTCGGCCATGACGCGGTGCTGGAGCGCTCGTGCCTGCCATCCCTCCGGCATCCCGGCGTCCTCTTCGTCGGACCCCGCCGGCAGCACGTACTCGACGCGGGCGACGCCCTCTTCGTCGATCCAGCGCGACGCCCGTTTGCGGGCGCCGAGCGAGTGTTTGAGGGGGGAGAGTTTCTCGACGGCTCGGAGCTCGGCCGGGTCCTCACCTGTCGCGATGGCGACGAGCTTGTAGACAAAGGAGGCAGTCGGCGCGCCTGAGCCGGTGACCACCCGCGTGCCGACCCCGTAGGCGTCGGCCGGGGCGGCGGCGAGCACCTCGATCGAGTACTCGTCGAGATCGGAGGTGATGACGATGCCGGTGTCATGGGCGCCGAGGTCGTCGAGGAGCGAGCGGGCGGCGCGGGCTTCGGCGACGAGGTCGCCGGAGTCGAGCCGTATCGCACCCGGGCCGGGGGCACCGCGCTCACGGGCGAGCTCGACGGCGGTCTTGATTGCCTTCGAGGTGTTGTACGTGTCGACGAGGATCGTCGTGCCCACACCCATGGCGTCGAGCTGGGCCGCGAACGCCGCCCGCTCGTCGTCGTGAGCGAGCACGAAGGCGTGAGCTGCGGTTCCGGTCGTCGGGATTCCGTAGGTCCGGCCTGCCTCGAGGTTGGAGGTCGACGCGAAGCCGGCGAGGTAGGCAGCTCGTGCGGCTGCGACGGCCGCCAGCTCGCTCGTGCGGCGGGCACCCATCTCGATGATCGGACGGCCCGAAGCCGCGCCGACCATGCGGGAGGCCGCGCCGGCAACGGCGGAGTCGAAGTTGCATATCGAGAGCGCCAGGGTCTCGAGGAGCACAGCCTCGCCGAAGGTGGCTTCGATCGTGACGACCGGACTGCCGGGGAAGTAGCACTCGCCCTCTGCGTACGCGTCGATCGACCCGGAGAAACGGTACTCCTCCAACCACTCGAGCGTCCGCTCGTCGACGATCTCTTCGCGCTCGAGGAAGTCGATCTCGTCCGGCCCGAAGCGGAAGTGCTCGATGCTGTCGACAAGGCGCGCGAGGCCCGCGAAGACCCCGTAACGGCGGCCCGGTGGGAGTGAGCGGGCGAAAACCTCGAAGACCGCCTCACGGTCGGCAACGCCTGACCTGATGGCCGCGTCCAGCATGGTGAGCTCGTAACGATCGGTGAGCAGCGCGGTCGATGCCATCGCAGGCGTGAGGCTAGCCCGGGTCCGCCTCACCCAGCCGCAGGAGGCCCCCCTCGCCCGCCGAGATAGCGGGCGAGCTGGCGACTCTCCGCCACGAGCCTGCCGGACGTGTCCCACAGCTCGCCGTGCTCGTCCACGTACCCTCCCGCGAGCGTCTTCGACTCGAAGCGCCCGTAGCACCACTGCGACGACGGCCTGTTGCGCCAGTGCACGGTGTACTCGATCGTCGGAGCCCCGATCGGATCCGCCTGCATCGTGCGGTTGAAGACCGCGGGCGGCCAGCAGTCGAGGAACAGCGCCACAGCCAACGCGTCGGTCTCGCGCCCGTCGGCCAACCGGGTCCATCCGCCCGTCACGGCCTCACCGGCCTCGGTGCGGAGGAAGAATAGATCGTCACCTTTTGCAGCCCGGGTCTCCAAGCGCTCCCACAACGTCGGCGACTCGCCGATGCGCCTTACGGCGATGCTCTCGCCGGGCTCGGGCACGACCGGAGCCGTCGGCTGAAAGTCTGCCGGCCCCGGATCGCGGAGCCGGCCCGTGGTCACGAGGGAGGCACAGCGGACCTCGTCCTGCTGCACGATCTCGGCCCGATACGAGGAGTGACCCCTCCCCACCCGCAACGTCGTCACGTTCACCTCACACGGCCCGACAAGTGGTCGCGCGAGGTAGTGAACCGTCATCGTCACTGGATCGGGCAAGGCGGACTCCTCGAGCACGGCGCGCAAGATGACAGCCGCCAGGTACCCGCCGTTCGGTCCCGCGCCCACCATCCACCGCCCTGTGACGGTCCCGACATACCGACCCGGCGACTGGGCCACGAGCGCGGTGTCCTCGTCGAGCTCGAAGCTCACCTCGTCCTCCTCGACAACTCCTCACGGACCCAGTCAGCCCACTCGACAATGCTCCGCTCGTACCGGATGCCGGCCTCGAGCATGATCCGCTGGGATCGGAGCTCGGGATTGGTCCACCAGTTCATGGCCTCGGCGGCCTCGGCGTAAATCTCGTAGCGTGCCAGCTCGCCCACGTGGAAGCTGCGCTCCCGCTCGAGCAGGGCCAACGCCTCGTCTTGTGGGAGCAACCACCAGAAGAAACCCTGCAACATCGCCTCTACCCGCAACTCCCGCCCCGGATCGTCCTTCCGCAGCCACGCCAGGACCTCTTGCCGCCCGGCCTCGGTAGCGGCGTAGACCTTGCGCCCGCGAGGGCCTGACCCGACCTGCTCGATCAACCCGCCGGCTGCCAGGCGGGCAAGCTCGGGATAGATCTGCGAGTGACTCGCCGACCAGACGTTGGCGAGCGTGCGGTCGAACTCCCGCGTCAGGTCGTACCCGGACATCTGGCGCCCGCAGAGCAGTCCGAGGATCCCGTGCCGAAGGCTCACGGGCGACATGGTCACACGCGGGCACGAGCAACCGCAACACTTGACATGTCAAGATTTACACGTTACAAGTAACTCATGCTGCTCAACCGCTACCTCTCGGGCGCGTTCGCGCCGGTCGACACCGAAGTGACAGAGTTCGACCTTCTGGTGGAAGGCGAGCTGCCGAAGGCGCTCGACGGTCTGTATCTCCGGAACGGCCCCAACCCCATCGGAGTCGATCCGGCCAACTACCACTGGTTCACTGGCGAAGGCATGCTGCACGGCATCGACTTGTCGGGGGGCAAGGCACGCTCCTACCGGAACCGCTGGGTGCGAACTGATCAAACCGCCACGAAGCTCGGGGAGGCGCCCATCGCCGGACAGGTCCCCGACACCCTCCTCGGTCAGATGACGGGCAGCGTCGCCAACACGAACATCGTCGCTCACGCCGGCAAGCTGCTCGCCCTCGTCGAGGTGAACCTCCCTACCGAAGTCGACTGCAATCTCGACACGGTCGGGCGCTACGGGTTCGGCGGCCGCTTGAGCTCTTCCATGACGGCGCACCCGCACACGGATCCGGTGACAGGAGAGATGTGTTTCTTCGGGTATGAGGTGCTGGAGGCGCCGTACCTGCGCTACCACGTCGCCGACGCGAGCGGGGCGCTCGTGCACTCGGCGGACATCACGATCCCGAAGCCGACGATGATCCACGACTTCGCCATCACCGCTACACGGGCGATCTTCATGGACCTGCCGGTCGTCTACGACTTGGACCTCCTCGGCACGCGTCCCTTCCCTGCCGCCTGGGCGCCGGACAACGGGGCACGGGTCGGCGTCATGCCTCGGCGGGGCACTGACTCCGACGTCATCTGGTGCGACGTCGAGCCGTGCTACGTCTTCCACGTCCTCAACGCGTTCGACTCCGGTGACGACGTGATCCTCGACGTCTGCCGCTATCAGACGATGTTCGACGAGGACATCTACGGCGTCGGCGGCGGGCCGGCGCGCCTCGAACGATGGACGATCAACCCTTCGAGCCGGAAAGTCATCACAGACGTCGTGGCCGACCTGGCGGTGGAGTTCCCGAGACCGGATGAGCGTCGCTTCTCCCGCGAGCACCGGTTCGGGTGGTTCGCGGCGCCGCGCATGGCCGATGGGTCCATCGGCTCCGCTGACGCGATGGCACTGGCCAAGGTGGACCTCTTGACCGGGGCGGTCGAGGTTCACGACTTCGGCAGCGGAGCGATCGCGGGAGAGGGTGTCTTCGTTCCGGCCTCGCCCGAGGCCGAAGAGGGTGACGGCTACCTGATCTCCATCGTCGCCGATGCCGCTGCGAAGCGCCCGAGCGATCTAGTGGTGCTCGACGCGACCGACCTCACGGCCCCGCCTCTCGCGACAGTTCACCTGCCTGCCCGGGTCCCGATCGGCTTCCACGGCAACTTCGTGCCACGGAGTGCGCTTCCTCTCGCTCCTTGAGCGGGAACCTCGTCGCGCCATGCGAGACTGCTGCGCGTGAACGCGCCGCAGCTCGCCAACGCACTCACCGCTGTCCGCCTGACGCTCCACGTCCTCGCGGCCACCGTATGGGTGGGGGGCCAGCTCACAGTGGCAGGCCTGCTGCCGACGGTTCGCCAGCTCGGTGAGGGTGCTACGAAGAAAATCGCCCGAGCCTTCGGCCGGATCCAGTGGCCTGCCTACGCGGTGCTGCTGATCACCGGCGTGTGGAACGTGACGGCGGATCACGTGAACAACGCCGGAGGCGCCTGGAAGGCGGTGCTCGCCGTGAAGGTGGCCGTCGTGCTGGTGGCCGGAGTGGCCGCGTGGTTCCACCAGAGGTCGAAGTCGATCGTCGGGCTCGCAGTCGGCGGCGCGGTCACGGCAATCGCCTCTGTGGCCGCGCTCGCCCTCGGCGTCCTCCTCGCCGGCTGATCGAGTCAGGACACGGCTGTCTCGAGGCGCGCTGCAAGGCTCACCAGGAGCTCTTCGCGACCGTGCGCCGCGACCAGCTGAAGCCCTGCCGGTGGCCGGCCGCGAGCTGGAACCGGCAGCGAGATGGCAGGAAGCCCCGCCAGGTTGACGGGCGCGCAGAGCAAGTTGAACCCTCTCACCGGTTGGCCGATCTCAGGCGGGCGGATCGGCAGGGCAGGCAACGCGAGCACTCCCATCGCCTCGACGAGCTTTAGGAGGGTCGGCACCCACGAGCGGGCCCTGGCGCTTGCCGCTGCCACGACCGTCGGCTCGTAGTCCGAGCTCCGGAGGCGTTCGAGCGTGTCCGCCCCGATCCCTTCGCCGCCCGTCTCGTCCACGAGCCAGCCGTCGCTGCGAAGAGCCTCGACGCACAAGAGGACCTGCTGATCTCGCCAAGCGTCGTGCCAACCCGCTATCTCGATCGGCGCAACCTCGAGCTCAGCCACGCGAAGCGCAGCGTCCACGGCCTCGTCTATGACCGGGTCAATGGCGACCTCGCTGCCGAGGATCAGCCGACCGACCCGGCCCTCCGGATCGCCATCCGGCTCGAAACCAGGCTCCACCAACCTCATCGCCCCGACCACTCCGGCGACACTGGTGGCGATCGGGCCGATTGTGTCGAAGCTCGGAGCGAGCGGCCACACCCCGTCCAGGGGCACACGGCCGTGCGTCGTCTTCAACCCCACCACGCCACAGCAAGCAGCCGGGATCCGGATCGAGCCCCCCGTATCGGAGCCGAGGGCGGCGTCAGCCTCCCCGATCGCCACGGCCACGGCCGAACCCGACGAGGAGCCGCCCGGGATCCGGCCCGGATCCGCCGGGTTCTCCGGGGTGCCGAACCACGGATTGACGCCGGTCACGCCGAACGCCAGCTCGTGGAGATTTACCTTCCCGGCCAGGCGGCCACCAGCGTTGCGCACGCTCGTTATGCACGAGGCGTCAGCCTCGGCCGGCACTGCTCGCGCCGCCACCGCGCGGCAGCCGGCCGTCGTAACCGAGCCCTTCACGTCGATCAAGTCCTTTACTGCGACACGCGGGCCTCTCCCGGCAACGCCTGGGTCGCCGGAGTAACGCTCGATCCACACCGCGCCAACCTGTCTCGTCAATTTCTCGGCCTCCTAGCGCGCAAGGTTTGCCCGGCGTGGACCCTGCGGCCCGACGGCAGCCCTCAGGGCAGCCAGAACGGTGCGCGGCCGGACCACCGGCAAGCTCACGGGCGGATCCGTCCACGGCAACGGCACGGTCTCGCCGGGCTTGAACAGCCGCTCGCCATCGACCCAAACGAGCCCCTGATCAGGAAGGACCGCGAGGCGCGCTCCCCTCGCCACCGCTGCAAGCTTCGGCGCGATCGGCTTTCCGATGCTCTGTGACCAGGTGATCCGCCGCAAGCCCCACGCACCCACCCAGCGGCTCTTCCTCCCGAGGACATCCTCGATCTCCCGGGGCCGGGCGACGCAGACAAAGGCGGCGTGAGCAGACGAGGCCTTCGCCAGGTCGGCTCGCACGGCCGTCACGTCGCTCATGCTGACGTCGCCCGTGCCCACCAATTCGAAGCGGTCCGCGTCCGCCACGTACCAGTCGACCGCCCTCGCGAGGCGGAGGACGCGGGGCCGGCGCTGCCCGTCGACAAGTCCTCCAGGTGGTGAGTTCACTCCCCCATTCTCGCGATTTGCACAGGGGATCGCGTCCGGCTTGCATGGGGGCCTCGTGCTCCCAGGCATCCCCCACCTCGCTGACCGGGTTGACTACCCTGCCTCACCGACCCCGATACGCAAGTGAGTCAGCCTTGAGCCCATCGGACAGATCGCACAACCGCAACCGCACCGGCTTCGGCCAGCGGATCCGCGACCGGATCTCGCGTCTCAGCCCTCGCCAGCGTGTCGCGTCCGGCGCCAGTGCAGGCGTCGTGATCCTGCTAGTCCTCGTCCTCATCGCAACGCTTGTCTTCGGCGCGTCCGCCACGCCGCGGAAGCACCACCCCAAGCACCCCGGCACCACGACCACCTCGACGCTCCCGCACCCGAAGCTCGCCCGCCACCTCTGTCCTCTCACAGGCCAGCGCGCCCGCAAGGGCAAGGTGCCCCGGCGACCGGCGATAGGCATCAAGATCGGGAACGACCCGGCTGCCCGTCCGCAGACCGGGTTGCTCGACGCCGACATCGTCTACGAGGAGATGGCCGAAGGCGGGATCACCCGGTACCTCGCCGTCTTCCAGTGTCATGACGCCCCTGTTCTCGGCCCGGTGCGGTCGGTGCGCTGGGACGACTGGCACGTCCTGGCGTCTTACGGCCATCCGATCCTGGCCTATAGCGGAGGGATCACCGCATGGGAGCAGATCGCTGCGGGAATCAAGTGGCTGTACAACGCGGACGGCAGTTTCTACCCGATGGCGAACGTGTACTACCGGACGTCGGACCGCTCCCCGCCGGAGAATTACTACACGAGCACCAAGGCTCTCTGGGCCCTCGACCCCTCCAATCACACGCCGCCCCAGCCGCAGTTCCGTTACCGGCCGCGCCCGTCGACGGCCGCGCAGCCCGCTTCCGGAGTCACGATCGTCGGCTACTCCGAAGGACAGAACGTGTCGTGGACCTGGAACGCGAAGGCAAAGGCGTGGGAGCGCTACCAGGGTGGGCAAGCAGACGACGACTCCTCCGGGACCCAGCTTCACGCGACCAACGTCGTCATCCAGATCGTCAGGATATATCCGGAGCCCTACGCCGAGAGCGGCAGCGTCCTCGGCGTCGAGTCCTTCACCAAGGGCACCGGCGTGGCGTATGTCCTCCGCAACGGCAAGGTGGAAAAGGGGATCTGGACCACACCGGCCTACGGCGACGTGATGCAGCTGCACTTCGCGAACGGCAACATCATGGCCCTCGATCCGGGCAACACGTGGGTGGAAGAGGTGCCGATGAAGACCTACCCCGTGAATATCCAGTCCTAGCGGGCGACCACTCCGTCCGCCTCCCGGCTACCTCGTCCCAGTGCTCGGGAAACCGAGCTGGACGCCGCCGCCCGCGCTCCTCGAGGAAGGATCGGGCCAGCGCGAGGTGACGACCTTGCCCTTGGTGTAAAAGGCGATCCCGTCGCGGCCGTAGGCATGGAGGTCGCCGAAGAGCGAAGCCTTCCAACCCCCGAAGGGGTAGTACGCCACCGGCACCGGGATCGGCACGTTGATGCCGATCATGCCGGCCTCGACTTCGTGCTGGAAACGCCTCGCAGCGCCACCGTCGTTCGTGAAGATCGCCACGCCGTTCCCGTACGGATTGGCGTTGACGAGTGCGACAGCGTCTGCGTACGAAGCTGCTCGCACGACCGAGAGCACAGGGCCGAAGATCTCGTCGGTGTAACACGGCATCTCGGGCGCGACGTGATCGAGCAGCGTCGGGCCGAGGTACCAGCCCTCCCCTGACGCCACCCTGTCGTGGTCACGGCCGTCGACTACCACCTCGGCGCCCGTCGCGGCGGCGCCCTCGACGTAGGAGGCGACACGGTCCCGGTGGGCCTCGGTGACGAGCGGCCCCATCTCCGAGTCGGGATCGTCTCCCGGCCCGACCGTGATCGACGAGATCCGCTCGGCGATCGCGCCTACCAGGTCATCGGCGACCGGGTCGACGGCAACCACCACTGAGACGGCCATGCACCGCTCGCCGGCGGACCCGTAACCGGCCGATACCGCGGCGTCGGCCGCCAACACGAGGTCCGCGTCCGGCAGCACGACCATGTGGTTCTTCGCACCGCCGAGCGCCTGCACTCGTTTGCCGGCCCTCGTGGCGGTCTCGTAGATGTAGCGCGCGACCGGCGTCGAGCCCACGAAACTCACGGCGCGCACGGTCGGGTGGGCGAGCAACGCGTCGACCGCCTCCTTGTCGCCGTGGACGACCGAGAACACGCCATCAGGCAGACCGGCGTCCGCCAGCAATCCTGCGATGAAGACGGAGGCCGACGGATCCTTCTCCGATGGCTTCAGGACGAACGCGTTGCCGCAGGCCAGCGCGACGGGGAACATCCACATGGGCACCATGGCCGGGAAGTTGAAAGGCGTGATGCCCGCCACGACACCGAGCGGCTGGCGCAGCGAGTACGTGTCCACGTTGGAAGAGACGTTCTCCGAGTACCCGCCCCGAAGGAGGTCCCCCACGCTGCAGGCGAACTCGACGACGTCGATCCCCCTCGCGACCTCGCCGAGCGCATCGGCATGCGTCTTTCCGTGCTCGGCCGTGATGATGGACGCGAGCTCGTCGCTCGATGCTACGAGAAGCTCCCGGAAGCTGAACATAAGGCGTGTCCGCTCGGCGATCGAGACGTGACGCCATGCCTGCCACGCCTCCTCGGCGGCACTCACGGCTTGGTCCACCACGCCGGCCGACGCGAACATCACCTCGCCAGTGAGGCGCCCCGTCGCGGGATTGACGATGTCGCCGGTGCGCTGATCTGCGCCTACGGCGTCACCGAGGAACGGCTTCCCGGCGATCCAGTGCGGGACGAGTGTGACCTCCGGGTCGGGTGACATCAGTCGATCGCGCTCATCACGTGCTTGATCCGGGTGTAATCCTCGAATCCGTACATTGACAGGTCCTTCCCGTACCCCGAGTGCTTGAAGCCACCATGCGGCATCTCCGCAACGAGCGGGATGTGGGTGTTGATCCAGACGCAACCGAAGTCAAGGCGCCGCGCCATGCGCATCGCACGACCGTGATCGGTCGTCCAGACAGACGAAGCCAGCGCGTACTCGACGCCGTTCGCCCATGCGACTGCCTCGTCCTCATCCGAGAAGCGCTGAACGGTGATGACCGGGCCGAACACCTCCTCTTGGATGATCTCGTCGTCCTGGCGGAGAGCATCGACGACGGTCGGCTCGTAGAAGTAGCCGCGATCGCCGATCCGGTGACCTCCTGTCAGCAGCTCGGCATGATCCGGCAGCCGGTCGACGAAGCCGCTCACGTTCGCGAGCTGGTTGACGTTGTTGAGCGGGCCGAAGTCGGCGTCCTCGACGTCGAGTCCCCCGACCTTCTGGTTGCCAGCTTGGGCGACGAGAGCCGAGACGAAGTCGTCGTGAGCCCTCGGGCCGACGAGCACGCGCGTCGCAGCAGTGCAGTCCTGGCCGGCGTTGAAGTAGCCGGCCATCGCGATTCCCTGCGCCGCCTTCTCAAGGTCCGCGTCGTCGAACACGACGACGGGCGCCTTGCCCCCCAACTCAAGGTGCACCCTCTTCAGGTCCTGTGCCGCCGCGATGGCAACTTCTCGGCCGGCGCGCACGCTGCCGGTGATGGAGACCATCTGCGGGATGGGGTGCGAGACGAGGGCCCGGCCGGTGTCTGCCTCGCCGCACACGACGTTGAACACGCCCGGCGGCAGGAATTCGGCGGCGATCTCGGCCATGAGGACGGTCGAGTGTGGCGTCCAGTGCGCCGGTTTCAGCACGACGGAGTTCCCCGCCGCTATGGCGGGAGCGAACTTCCAGACGGCCATCATCATGGGGTAGTTCCAAGGAGTCACCTGGCCGCAGACACCTACGGGCTCGCGCCGTATGAACGACGTGTGGCCGGCCATGTACTCGCCCGCCGACCGGCCCTCGAGCACGCGGCACGCCGAGGCGAAGAAACGGATCTGGTCCACCATCGGCGGGATCTCCTCCGACATCGTGAGCGCCCGCGGCTTGCCCGTGTTGCGGCACTCGGCGTCCACGAGCTCGCCCGCTCTCGCCTCCACTGCGTCAGCGAAGCGGAAGAGCGCGAGGCTGCGCTCGGACGGCGTTGTCTCCCGCCAGCTCTCGAACGCCGTCTGGGCGATCTGCATCGCCTGGTCGACGTCGCCGGCATCCGAGTGAGGCGCTTCGGCGTAGACCTCGCCTGTGCTCGGATCGACAAGCGCAGACGTCTTGCCGCTGGCGGCATCGACGAGCTTGCCGCCGATGAAGTTCTGCAACTGCTTTGTGCCCGCGCCGCTGGAACCGTTATCGGATGACACGATGACCTCCGCTCGATTTGGACTGCTCCGATCCTCCCAGATCCGATGGTCCCTCACAAGCGATTCCGTCGTGTCGCGGCCTTTGAGCGGCGGAATCGGTTGAAAGTTATCCGGCTTTCGACGGAGCATGCCGGTAGGCTGGCCGATCATGACAAGTCGTCCTGCGCCACGGCGGGAGTATCGGGGCGTCTCGTTCTGGATGGACTCGCTGGGCGAGCCTGTGGTGCCCCGCCCCGCCCTCCCCGGTGACCAGGAGGTCGACGTCGCCATCGTGGGCGGCGGGTACACCGGGCTGTGGACCGCTTACTACCTCTCGCAGCTGTCCCCGTCGTCCCGGATCGTGGTCATCGAACGGGAAGTGGTCGGCTACGGGGCCTCCGGGAGGAACGGTGGCTGGTGCTCGGCTCTCTTCGCCGCCTCTCACGGCCGCCTAGCCCGGGGTTACGGCACGGAGCCGATGCATGCGATGCGCAAGGCCATGAACGACACGGTCGACGAGGTCGGGCGGGTCGCCGCCACGGAGAGCATCGACTGCCACTTCCGCAAGGCCGGCACCGTAACCGCCGCCCGATCGGCGGCACAGCTGGCCTCGCTCCAAGAGGAGCTGGCCGACGCTCGAGGGCTCGGCATAGGCGAGGAGGATCTCCGTTGGTGCGAGGGCGTGGAGGCGTCGGACATGTTCCGGGGTTCGGGCGTGCGGGGCGCTCTCTTCAATCCTCACTGCGCCGCGATTCATCCGGCACGCCTCGTGCGGGGCCTCGCATCGGTGGTGGAGCGCCGGCGGGTGGAGGTGTACGAGCAGACCGAGGTGCTCGACATCATCCCCGGTCCGTCACCTCTGGTCGTTGCCCGCGCCGGGCGGGTCCGGGCGGGCGTCGTGGTTCTGGCCACCGAGGGATATACGCCCCGCATCGCAGGTCACGAGCGCGACGTCGTGCCGATCTACTCCCTTATGGTGGCGACCGAGCGACTGGGCGACGAGCGCGTGGCGTCGCTCGGCTCGGCTCTCGCGGGCGGGGCGACCTTCAGCGACGGCCGCCATCTGATCATCTATGGGCAGGTGACCGCAGATGGGCGGTTGGCGTTCGGGGGGAGGGGGGCTCCTTACCACTTCAACTCGGAGATCAGAGACGACTTCGACCGCAACGCGCGGGTTCACGCCTCGATCGAGTTGGCAATCACCGACCTGTTCCCTCAGCTCGGGCCCGTCCGGATCACACATCGTTGGGGCGGACCAATCGGAGTGCACCGGGACTGGTTCCCGTCTGTGCGGATCGATCGGCGGGCGGGGGTCGCGTCGGCCGGCGGCTACGTCGGCGATGGCGTCGGCTGTACGAACCTGGCCGGGCGAACCTTGGCCGACCTGATACTCGAGCGCTCGACCGACCTTGTCTCGTTGCCGTGGGTGGGCCACGAGAGCCCGGCCTGGGAGCCGGAGCCTTTGCGCTGGCTCGGGGTCAACGCCGGGCTGCGGGTGATGCAGGTGGCCGACGCGATCGAGTCGCGCTCAGGGAAGCCGTCGCGTTTGGCGAGCGCGCTCGGCAGGTTGACCGGGGACTGAGCTCACACCAGAGCGAAGTCGCTACAGCGACCGGATCGCCTTCTCCATGATCTCGAGCCCCTCGACGAGGAGCTCGTCGCCGATGACGAGAGGTGGCAGTATCCGCACGACGTTGTCGTAGGTCCCCGCCTTCAGCGCGATCACGCCCTCCTCGTGGCACCGCGCAAGCACGCGGGTCGCAGCAGAGGGATCGGGTGTCTTCGCACCACGGTCGGAGACGAACTCGACGGCCCCCATCGCGCCGATCACCCGCACATCACCGACTGAAGCACAGTCCTCGAGCAACGGACGGAGCCTCGCGCTGAAGATCTCGCCGATGTGCTCGGCCCTTGCCAGCAGCCCACGGGTCTCCACCTCCTCGATGGAGGCGAGCGCCGCAGCACAGGACAAGGGGTTGCCGCCGAAGGTCGAACCGAGTCCACCGGCGTGCACCGAGTCCATCAAGTTGGCGCGCCCTGTCACGCCACCGATCGGCAGCCCGCCCCCGAGACCCTTGGCAGTCGTGACGATGTCCGGCACGATCCCGGAGTGCTCGCACGAGAACCAGCGACCGGTGCGGGCGAAACCGGCCTGTACCTCGTCTGCCACGAACACGATGCCGTTAGCCGAGCAGTAGGCGGACAACGCCTCGAGGTACCCGGCCCCCGGCACGATCACGCCCCCCTCGCCGAGCACCGGCTCGATGACGAGCGCGGCGATCCGGTCGCCGCCGATCTGGCGGTCCATCATCGTGATCGCGGCTTCGGCGCAAGCCTGGCCGCACTCGTCGTAGGACGCTCCTGCCGAGCATCGGTAGGGATAGGAGTAGGGCAG
The DNA here is from genome assembly GCA_963801185.1 of uncultured Acidimicrobiaceae bacterium. Taxonomy (GTDB): domain Bacteria; phylum Actinomycetota; class Acidimicrobiia; order Acidimicrobiales; family Bog-793; genus Palsa-601. The sequence goes on from CAWDDW010000001.1 coordinate 674,708, forward strand.
CCGGTACACCTCGGGCGCGAGCGGCCCGAAGCCCTTCTTGTAGGGAGACGCCTTCGCGGTCAACGTCATCCCCATGAGGGTCCGGCCGTGGAAGGCGTGGTCGAAGGCTACGACCGCCTGACGGCCCGTGGCGATACGAGCAACCTTCACCGCGTTCTCCACGGCCTCGACGCCGGAGTTCACGAAGTACGAGCGCCGCTCGACGTCGCCGGGCACGAGATCGTTCAACTTCTCGGCCAGGGCCACGTAGGACTCGTACGGCGTCACCTGGAAGCAGGTGTGGGTGAAGGCGGCCGCCTGCTCGGCGATGGCCGCTGACACGAGCGGCGCGCTCGACCCTACGTTGAGCACGGCGATGCCCGCCCCGAGATCGATGAAGGAGTTCCCGTCCACGTCGAGCACAATGCCGCCGGACGCCCGCGCCGCGAAGACCGGCATGGTCCCGCCGACGCCGTTCGGCACGGCCGCTCGTCGGCGCGCCATCAGCTCTATCGAACGGGGTCCTGGGATGTCAGTCACGAGCGCGCGGCGCTGAGGTAGATCAGCCACAGGAGACTCCTTTTAAAGATCGGTGTGATTCCTCGGAATCGGTTGTCTATGAGCTTACTGACGACGGATTCCATTGACAATGTAGCGGGCCAATGTGACAATGAGCAGCACTTTGGCCCGTGGCGGCGCGTCTTTCAGTGTGGGACGCGGGCACCGCGAAGAAAGGGAGCGCTCGAGCCATGGCAATCCGCGACAGCTCGACACCCGCTTCCCCGGCAGTGGCCGGCAGCGGGGAGGGCCTCGCTCGGCGTGCCCGGGCAGCTGGGACACCGCTCGACGACGTGTCACGCCAGCTCGTCGAGGCGCTCCAGCAGGACGGAAGGCGCTCGTACGCCGCGCTCGCCCTTGACGTCGGACTCTCGGAAGCTGCCGTCCGGCAGCGGGTGAAGCGCCTGCTCGACGAAGGCGTGATGCAGATCGTCGCAGTGACCGATCCGATGACCGTGGGTTTCTCCAGGCAAGCCATGGTGGGGATCAAGGCCGAAGGCGATCTGAGGGGAGTCGCCGACCGGCTCTCGAGGCTGGCCGAGCTCGAGTACGTCGTTCTCTGTGCCGGCTCGTTCGACCTGCTCGTCGAGCTCATCTGCGAGGACGACGAGCACCTCCTCCGGTTGATCGACGAGTCGATCCGCACCATCGAGGGCGTGAGGGAGACGGAGATCTTCGTCTACCTGCGCCTCGTGAAACAGACCTATGCGTGGGGGACCCGATGACAAAGGACGAGATGACTCAACCGACAGGCCATAGCCACAGCCACCGCAAGATGAATCAGGACGCACGGGACCACCTCTGGCTCCACTTCAGCCGGATGGGTGCGTACAACGAGCACCACGAGATCCCGGTGATCGAGCGAGGCGAAGGCGCCTACGTCTACGACACCAAGGGCAACCGCTACCTCGACGGCCTGTCCGGCCTCTTCGTCGTGCAGGTGGGGCACGGCCGCAAGGAGCTGGCCGAGGCGGCACGTGCCCAGGCAGAGAAGCTCGCCTACTTCCCCCTCTGGTCCTACGCCCACCCGGCGAGCATCGAGCTGGCCGATCGCCTGGCGGACTACGCGCCCGGTGACCTCAACCGCGTCTTCTTCACGACCGGCGGGAGCGAGGCCGTCGAGACGGCCTGGAAGCTCGCCAGGCAGTACTTCCAGGCAATCGGCCAACCCTCGCGCTACAAGGTGATCAGCCGGAACATCGCGTACCACGGCACGACTCTCGGGGCACTCTCGATCACGGGTATCCCGTCTGCTCGCAAGCCCTTCGAGCCCCTCGTCCCCGGAGCGCGAAAGGCGATGAACACGAACCGCTACCGCTGCATCGACTGCTCGCACCTCGACACGTGCACGCTGCGCTGCGCCGACTCGATCGAGCAGGTCATCGAGTTCGAGGGACCCGACACCGTCGCCGCCGTGTTCGTCGAGCCGGTGCAGAACTCAGGCGGTTGCTTCCCACCGCCGGAGGGCTACCTCGAGCAGGTCCGCGACATCTGCAACCGGTACGGCGTCCTCATGGTCTCAGACGAGGTCATCTGCGCCTTCGGCCGCCTCGGGGAGATGTTCGCGTGCAACAGGTACGGCTATGTCCCCGACATCATCACCTGTGCCAAGGGCATGACGAGCGGCTACTCGCCGATCGGGGCCATGATCGCGAAGGAGGAGCTGATGGAGCCCTTCTTGGAGCACGAGGCGAGCTTCGCCCACGGCATCACCTTCGGAGGCCACCCGGTCTCAGCCGCCGTCGCGCTCGCGAACCTCGACATCTTCGAGCGCGAGGATCTCCTCGAACACGTACGCACGAACGAGCCCGCGTTCCGGGCGACTCTCGACAAACTGACCGAGCTGCCGATCGTGGGCGACATCCGGGGCGCCGGCTACTTCTACGGGATCGAGCTCGTCCGCGACAAGGCGACCAAACAGACCTTCAGCCACGAGGAGGCGGAGCACTTGCTGCGGGGCTTCATGTCGCCCGCCCTCTTCGAGGCGGGGCTCATCTGCCGTGCGGACGACCGCGGCGATCCGGTGATCCAACTCTCACCGCCTCTCATCTGCGACCAGCAGCACTTCGACGAGATCGAGTCCATCCTCCGTCAGGTGCTCGAGGAGGCCTGGGCCAAGATCTGACGGCCACCCTCCCCAAGAAAGGACACCGGCACCAGTAGGCTGCCCCGCCGATGCACCACCACGTCCACCCCGGGATCTCCTACTGGCAGGCGATCATCCTCGGCCTCATACAGGGTGTGAGCGAGCTCTTCCCGGTCTCGAGCCTCGGCCACACCGTGATCCTCCCGAGGCTCTTCGGCTGGAGCAACGTCTGGGCGGTCGAGAGCGATCCCGAGTCGTACTGGCTCGCTTTCGTGGTCGGCCTGCACGTCGGCACAGCGCTCGCGCTCGCCTTCAACTTCCGCAAGGACTGGGTCCGCATCATCGGGGCGCTGCTCCATTCGGTCAGGACCCGCACGATCGACAACCCCGACGCGCGTCTCGGATGGCTGCTGGTCGTCGCCACGATCCCTGCCGGGCTCACGGGGCTCCTCTTGGAGCACCCGCTTCGCGTGCTGTTCACCCGGCCGTTGGCCGCCTCTGTCTTCCTCATGGTGAACGGACTCATCCTCCTGTTCGGCGAAGGCGTTCGGCGAGGGGTCGAGAACCGGGAGAAGCACGCCGTCAAGTCCAAGCGGGAGCTCGACACGCTCGACTACAAGGAGGCGGGGGTCATCGGCGTCGCCCAGATCTCGGCCCTCGTCGCAGGCATCAGCCGGTCGGGCATCACGATGGTGGCAGGGCTCGTGAGGGGGTTGAATTACGAGGATTCGGCAAGATTCGCGTTTCTTCTGGCGACGCCTATCATCCTCGGCGCCGGCCTCGTCAAGCTCTCCGATCTCACGGGGCCCCTCGGTGACGGCGTCCGCGGCCAAGCCGTCGTCGGTGCGCTGTTCGCAGCCGCCGCCGCGCTCGTCTCGGTCCGCTTCCTCCTCCGCTACTTCGAGACGAGGAAGCTCTGGCCCTTTGCCCTCTACTGCTTGGCGTTCGGTGCAGTCTGCACCGTGATCTTCGCCTGAGCCGGTAGAACAGCGGCGTGCGCCTAGGACTCCATCTTCCCAATTTCACCTATCCCGACGGACCCTCATACCTCGCCCGCGACCTCGGTCGCATCGCGACGGCTGCCGAGGAAGCCGGATTCGACCGCCTGTCGGTCATGGACCATGTCTGGCAGATCGGCAACGTCGGACCGCCCGAGCACGAGATGCTCGAGGCGTACACCACACTCGGTTATCTGGCGGCCAAGACCTCGACCATCAGCCTTCTCACGCTCGTCACGGGATGCGTCTACCGGCCGCCGGGGCTGCTTGCCAAAGAGGTGACGACGCTCGACGTGCTCTCGGGCGGCAGGGCGATGCTCGGAATCGGTGCGGCATGGAACGAGGAGGAGGCACGAGGCCTCGGGCTGCCCTTCCCCCCGACCGCCGAGCGTTTCGAGCGCCTCGAGGAAGTCTTGCAGATCTGCCGCCAGATGTTCGACGGGGACGACGCCGCCTTCGACGGCAGGCACTACAAGCTCGGGCGGACCCTCAACTCGCCGCCGCCGCTCTCGAAGCCGCGCCCGCGCATCCTCATAGGGGGATCGGGCGAGCGAAAGACCCTCAGGCTCGTCGCCACTTACGCAGATGCCTGCAATCTCTTCCCCGGTCCCGACCTCGCACACAAACTGGAAGTGCTACGCCAACACTGCGCCGACGTCGGACGCGACTACGACGAGATCGAGAAGACCGCCCTGTTCCAATTCGACGTCGGCCCGAACGGCGAGAACGCCCAGCAGATACTGGACGCGCTCGGGCACTTGGCTGAGCTCGGTTTCTCAGTGGCTCACGGTCGGGTCGCCGACGTGTCGACGATCTATCCCCTCGAGATACTCGGCACCGAGGTGATCCCCGCGATCGCCGCGCTCTGATGCCTGACGATCCCGCCTCGCCCGCCGACGGGCCGGCGTCACGCGCCTGGGACGGGCGGGCGCCCGGGCGGCTGATCGGGAAGGGGCATCCCGCGGGCGACTTCCTGCAGGCCTACGACTGGGAGGTCCTCGAAGAGCGCGAGGGGTACCTCCGGATCGAAGTCGAGTTGCCGATGCACGTCCGCAACCCGCGGGGCCAGCTGTTCGGCGGCTTCACTCCCACCTATGTGGACATGATCGCCTTGTTCACCGTGCGCGCCGGCCAGCTGCGTCAACCGGGCGCACGGCGGACATGGCTCGCCACGACGAACATGCGGATCGACTACTTCGACCCGATCGTCGGCCCGCGCTTTGTGATCGAGAGCACCCTCGAGCGGAGAAGAGGGCGGACGGCGTTCGTGGCTACGCGTTTCTTTCAGGATGGCGAGCTGGCGGTGCACGCGCTGACCACCATGCGCGAGATGCCGCGCGACCGCCCGCTCGGCGACGCGTAGCCCACGGCCTCGGCCGATACGATCGCGGGCATGGCCCTCTACGACACGCCCATCAACACGCTCGACGGCGAACCGCTCGATCTCCATCAGTTCGCGGACAGGAGCGTGCTCATCGTCAACGTCGCATCGAAGTGCGGGCTGACGCCCCAGTACGAGGGCCTCGAGCGCCTGCAGAAGCAGTACGAAGGCCGAGGCTTCAGCGTGCTCGGTGTCCCCTGCAACCAGTTCGGCGAGCAGGAGCCCGGCTCGCCCGACGAGATCAAGAGCTTCTGCTCGACGACGTACGGCGTGACCTTCCCGATGACCGAGAAGATCGAGGTCAACGGCGAGGGCCGGCACCCGCTCTACGAGCAGCTGACCGCCGTGACCGACGCCGAAGGCGCCGCCGGCGACATCCAGTGGAACTTCGAGAAGTTCCTCGTCGGCCCGGGCGGCGACGTACACCGCTTCCGCCCGCTCGTCGACCCGGAGGCTGCCGAGGTCGTCGAGGCGATCGAGGCCACACTGCCGAGCTGAACGGCGAGACGATGAGCGACCCGGCACCCGGCGAGCCGTCACCAAATCGGGCATACGTATCCCGCAACGGGCGCTCTCATGGCGCTTCTCGCGCTCGAGCGGCCCAGGCGGACAGCACGTCAACAAGACCGACACTCGAGTGGAGCTGACTTGCTCCCTGGCGGAGGTCGAAGGGCCGGCCGGCACCGTCGAGCGCGTCAGGGAGCGCCTCGGGGCCGAAGTGCGGGTCGTCGCCGCGAGCGAGCGCTCGCAGCTCGCCAATCGAGCCGAAGCAGCCCGCAGGCTCATGGCGCGTGTCGACAGCGCCGCACGGACGAAGCGCCCGCGCCGGTCGACGAGGCCGTCAAAAGGAGCCGTGGAGGCACGACTCGAAGAGAAACGCCACCAGTCCCAACGAAAAGCCGCCCGCCGCCCCGCTCTCGACGACTGAACTCCGTCAGACCCGGCCCTCGATGCTGCCGGCGTTCGTTGCTCACGAGGTGACGCGCGCGTAACCTACGGCGCCGTGGCCTCCATCGCGATCGAGCCCGCCCAGGCACGATCGTCGCGGCGGAGGCTCAAGGATCTCGCCGAGATCTCCGCCGACGGCGGGCGGCGGCTGGCGCCGATCGTGCTCGTGTTCATCGCCCAGCTCTGGCTGTTCCCGATGCCGCTCGGGGTCTGGCTGGAAGGCGCCATCGTCGGGCTGCTCGGCGCCCTCATGGCGGTCGCGCTCGGGCTCGTCTATCGCCTGAACCAAGTCGTGAACTTCGCGATGGCCGACCTCGGAGCCGCCCCGGCCGTCCTCGCCTACGGGCTCATCGGCCTGTCCGGCGTCAACTACTTCCTCGGTCTCGCGACCGGGATCGTGGCCACGATCGTGATCACGATCGGCGTCGAGGTCATCGTCATCCGGCGGTTCTCCCGGTCGCCGCGCCTGATCTTCACGGTCGCGACGATCGGCCTGTCACAGGCCCTGATCGTCCTCGAGCTGCTCATCCCGAGGATCTGGGGCAACTCGGTCCTCGGCACGGCATCGGTGAACTTCCCGTGGCACATGACCCTGACGATCGCTCCCGAGGTGTTCCACGCCGACGACATCGTCGGAGCGATCGCGGCCGTCGCGGGCCTCGTAGCCGTCTCGGTGTGGCTCCGCGTCTCGGACGCCGGCGTGGCGACCCGGGCGACTGCCGACCGGCGTGACCGGGCCGCCATGCTCGGGATCCCGGTCAACAAGCTCCAGTCATTGACGTGGGTCGTGGCGGCACTGCTGTCTTACCTTGCCGTCTTCCTGCAGGCGGCCATCTTGGGCCTGCCGCTCGACACGACCTTCAGCCTGGAGGCGCTCGTGACCTCGCTCGCGGCCCTGGCGCTCGGTGGTTTCGAGAGCCTCCCGCTGATCGCGCTCGGAGCCGTTGCCATGGGGATCCTCGAGACGGGCGTCAACTGGAACCGTCCGGCCGACCCGACGATCGTCTTCGCCGTGATCGCGGCCGTCGTGCTGTGCGCGATGCTGGCTCGCTATCTCGCGCCTCGAGCCGGCAGGGCTCACTTCGGCACCGGCTGGACCCTCGCGGCCCCCGTGCGCGACCTCCCGCCAGAGATCAGCCGGCTGCCGTCGGTGCGCTTGACGACCGGTGGCGGGGCGCTATGCCTGGTTGCCGGGCTCGCGACGTTGCCGCTCTGGATCGGACTGGCGAACTCCCTCGAAGTCGCCGATCTGTTCGCTCTCGGGCTCGTCGGCCTGTCGATCGTGGTCCTCACGGGCTGGGCAGGACTCGTCTCGCTCGGTCAGATGTCCTTTGCCGCAGTGGGGGCGGTCATGGGGGCGGTGGCGGTTCTCGACTGGCACCTCGACTTGAGCTTGGCGCTTCTCCTCGCCGGGGCCGCCGCCGCGGTGGCGGCGGTCGTCGTGGGGATCCCGGCACTTCGCTTCGGCGGGATCTTCGTCGCCGTCACGACGCTCGCGTTCGCTCTCGCCGTCTCGGGATACCTGCTCGACCGCGCCGAGTTCTCGTGGATCCCGCAGGCGAAGCTCCGCCGGTCCGGCTGTTCGGGGCAGTCACGATCTACTCGGAGGGATCGATCCTCGAGCTCTCGCTCGCCGTCCTCGTGCTCGCTCTCGCAGCGGTGCGCGGGCTCCGGCGGAGCCGCACGGGCCGCGTGTTGCGGGCACTGCGGAGCAACGAGGCGGCCGCCTCGGCGTTCGGGATCAGCGTCGTGCGCGCCAAGCTCGAGGCCTTTGCCATCTCGGGGTTCCTCGCGGGTGTGGCGGGCTGCCTGCTCCTCCTAGTCAACGGCGCCTACCTCGAGAGCCCGTTCGTCGTTCCCATCAGCCTGGCGGTGTTCACCGCAACGGCGGTCGGCGGGCTCGGCGCCGCATCGGGGGCGATCATCGGCGCGGCTCTCATCGAGGGCTCCTCCGTCTTCTTGCCGCCGAGCTGGCAGCTCTTCCCGTCCGCGTTCGGCGTGCTCGTCGTGCTCCTTGCCTATCCAGAAGGCCTGTCGGGCCCTCTGTTCGCCGCCAGAGACCGCCTCGGCACATGGGCGGCTAAGCGCGGCCATCGGGCAGCGACCTCATGACCGGACTCGGCGGAGCTCCCGTGCCTGGCAACAGCCGCGGCTTCCGGGCCGCCATCACCGGAGGGGTGCCGCTCCTCCCGCTCGTCGTGCTGGCAGGGCTGCAGTTCATGGACCAGGCCAACCAGAGCGCCTTCAGCGTCCTCATCCCGAACGTGCGGGATGCGTTCCACCTCTCCGATGCCGGCATCCTCGGGATCGTGGCGATCGCGAGCGCCGCCGCGCTTCTCGCCACCCTCCCGGTCGCCATGGCGGCCGACCGCTTCAACCGGGTCTGGATCGCGCTCGGCGGCGCAGTCATCTGGTCCGGATTCTCGATCGGCCTCGGCGTCGCCGCCACGGCGATCGTCGGTGGGCTCATGTTCTCGGCGATGACGATGGGCCAGTCCGTCGTCTTCCCGACGCACAACTCGCTGATCGCCGACTACTACCCAGTCGCCCAACGCCAGCGGGTGTACTCCGTTCACCGTTTCGGCCTCTCGCTGGGGGCGATCTTCGGGGTCCTCGTCGGCGCGGGCCTGACGGTACTGACCCACGACTGGCGAGTGGCGTTCTTCGCATTCCCGGCGATAACGGTCGCGATCGCAATCGTCGGGCTCCGGTTGCGTGAGCCCGAGCGGGGCGCGTACGAGCTCGACACCCTGGCGGACCCCGCCGGGAATGCTGGCGCCTCCGGCAGCGCCGTTGCCGAGCTGCTCGACGAGGCGAGCCGTGCAGCCGCAGCTCCCGACTCGACGGTGGCTCCTCCCTCGCCCGAGCCACCGGTGTCGGTCGGAGAGGCCTGGCGGCTCGTCTGGAAGATCCAGGCGCTCCGGCGCATCTTCCTCGCGCTGCCCTTCCTCGCGGCCGCCATCGCCGGCTTCAGCTCACTGGCGTCGCTCGAGTACCAGCGCGTCTTCCATCTCGGGGTGTTCCGAGCGCGCCATGTTCGTCGCACCGGTGCAGGTCTTCGATCTGATCGGGATCGTGATCGGCGCGCGGCTCGGGACGAAGCTGGTTGCCAAGGGAGGGGTGCGGCTCGTCTTTCGCATGATCGCCGTCTCCTCGACCATCGCCGCCGGCTTCATCACGCTGTTCGCGCTCGCACCGAACGTGCCGATCGCGTTCATCGGGAACGCCGGCATCGATCTCAGCCTTGCCGTCGTCGCACCCGGCGTCCTTGCCTCCCTCTCGCTCGCCATCCCGGCCCGGGCGCGTTCACTCGGCTTCTCCATCGGGGCGCTATGGATCCTGCCCGGCCTCGTCGTCATCCCCATCATCGGGGCGGTCGGAGACCAGATCGGCCTCCGGTACGGCATGCTCATCCTCGTGCCGGTCTTCGTCCTCGGCGGCCTCATCGTGGCAACTGCGGGCTCGGTGATCGACGCCGACGCGAGAAACGTCTGGACCTCCATCAAAGTCCGCGCAGAGATGCTCGCTGCCCGCCGCGCCGGCCGGCTCCCGCTGCTCGCCGTAAGGGAGGCGCGCATCGGCTACGGGTCGGTCCAAATTATCGACGAGCTGGACTTCGACGTCGCCGAGGGCGAGGTGGTGGCACTTCTCGGGACGAACGGCGCCGGCAAGTCGACGCTCCTCCGGGCGATCGGCGGGGTTGTGGAGGCGGACGGCGGTGCCATCGTCTTCGACGGCCGGGACATCACCCACATGCCGCCTCAAGAGATCGCCCGCCTCGGAATCTCACAGGTCCCCGGTGGCGAAGGGGTCTTCACGAACTTGACCGTCGAGGAGAACCTGCGGGCGGCGGCATGGCAGGACCGCAAGGACGAGCAGCTCGCGGAGCGGCGCCTGACCGAGGTGCTCGAGCGCTTCCCGACCCTTGCCGAAAGGCTGCCTATGCGAGCCGGCGATCTGTCCGGTGGGCAACAGCAGATGCTGGGGCTCGCGATGGTCTTCCTCGGCCAGTCGAAACTGCTGCTCGTAGACGAGCTCTCGATCGGCCTCGCTCCGATCGTGGTCGACGAGTTGCTCGACGCTCTCCGCACGATTCGAAGCCAGGGGACGGCGATCGTGCTCGTGGAACAGTCGGTGAACATCGCGTTGTCGGTGGCCGACCGGGCGTACGTGATGGACAAGGGCGTCATCGTGTTCTCTGGAAGCGCCGGTGAGCTCGAGGCCGCGCCCGACGTCCTCACGTCGGTGTACCTGCGCGGTGCCGCCGGACGAATCGGGCTCGCCGCGCCGGTGCCCCGGTCGCCTCAAGGGCCGGCGACCGGGGGCGGAGCCACTGCCGCACTAGAGCTGCGGTCCATCTCCGTCTCGTTCGGCGGGGTCCTGGCCGTCAACGAGGTGAGCTTCCGTGTCGAACCCGGGGAGATTCTCGGAATCATCGGTCCGAACGGCGCCGGCAAGACGACCGTGTTCGACGTCGTCTGCGGGTACACCCGTGCCGACGAAGGCAGGGTGCTCGTCGGCGGCGCGGACATGAGCCGCCGCTCGCCCAGCTCGCGGGCGAGGCTCGGCCTCGGCCGGTCCTTCCAGGACTCGCGGCTCTTCGGCGACCTGACCGTACGCGAGACGCTCTCGGTCGCTCTCGAACGATTCATCGAAGGGTCCGATCCCGTCAGTGACGCCCTTCGCCTGCCTGACGTCTTGTTGACCGAGGCAGCGGTGAGCCGGCGGGTCGACGAGCTGATCGAGTCGTTCAGCCTCGAGACCTTCGCCAATCGCTTGATGAGCGAGCTCTCGACAGGCTCCCGGCGGTTGGTGGACCTCGCCGGTGTCGTCGCCCACGCTCCTCACCTCGTGCTCCTGGACGAGCCGTCATCGGGGATCGCCCAGCGAGAGGTCGAGGAGTTGGCCGCGGTACTGGCGAGGGTGCGGGCCGAGCTCGGCGCGACCTTCGTCGTGATCGAGCACGACATCGCCTTCATCCGCTCGTTCGCCGGGCGCCTGATCGCTCTTGACCGAGGGTCGGTTCTCGCTGACGGCGACCCGGAGTGGGTGCTTGAGGAGGAGGCGGTGCGAGTGGCGTTTCTAGGGGGTGGATCGGTCGCAGCGAGCCGGTCGGGTGTGGGCGCACCCGCCAGCCCTGCGCCGAGGAGGAGCGACTCGACATGAGCGACGAGAGCGGCCACGGCCCGGCCGGGCCGCCTGCCAGACCGTGGCCGAAGCTCGGCAGGGCGAGGCGCTTCGGGCCTGCAACCGTGCTCGTGGCCGCCATCGTCGCGGCGGGCACCATCGCGACCGTCCACGACCGCTCGACCACCGTCGCGGCGAAGTCGCGTGGGCACCACGCAACAGCACCTCAGGACAACAGCCTGCTCCCGATTACCTACGAGATGGCGAAGAGGCAAGGCAAGGCGTCGAGCTACCGCTGGCAGACCGGGTGTGACCGGGCGACCGGCAGGGTGGCGATGCCGACGGCCTACGCCCCGCCGTGCGTGCCAGCCTTCACGGGGAACAACGGCGGCGCCACGTGGAGCGGCGTCACGTCGAAACTCATCAAGGTCGTCTACTACATCGCCCCTCCTGGCGACCTGACCTCCGCCCTCCCGAACGCCTCCGATCCCCAATCGGAGGTGAACAAGACCGCCTATGGCATGGCGTCGATGTTCGACAAGGTGTACGAGCTCTACGGCCGGAAGGTCGAGCTGATCCCCTTCGAGGGCACGGGGATCAGCACCGACGCGGTTGCCGCCCGGTCGGACGCGATCACGGTGGCCAAGCAGATCGGTGCATTCGCCTCAATCGGTGGTCCTGGCCAGACCGACGCGTACGAGAACGAGCTCGCCCAGCTTCACGTGCTGTGCGTCTCGTGCGGGATCTCGGTCCCCTACTCAACCTTCCAGGCCGATGCCCCCTACCTCTGGGACACGATTGCCGATCCGGACAACCTCCTCACCGAAGCGTTCCAGTTCGTGGTCAACCAGCTGCTGAACCGAGACGCGATCTATGCCGGAGATCCGGCCTACCACCACGAGAAACGAGTCTTCGGCTCCGTCAACTACACCACGAACCCTCCCGTCTTCGGCTCCCTCACGGCCCGGCTGGACAAGGAGTTCGCGAAGTCCGGGCTGCATCTGAAGGTCTCAGAGTCCTACCTCCTCGACCTGTCGACGCTCCCGCAGGAGGCGGCAACGATCATTGCGCACCTGAAGGCGGCCGGAGTGACAACGGTCATCTTCGCCGGCGACCCGATAATGCCGATCTACCTGACGAAGGCGGCGGCGGCGGCGAACTACTTCCCCGAGTGGGTGATCACCGGCACCGTGTTCACCGACTCCTCGACCCTCGGCCGGTACTACGACCAGAGCGAGTGGGCGCACGCCTTCGGGATCTCGAGCCTGCCCGTGCTGACGCCGATCTATTACAGCCTCGGTTGGACGCTGTACCGCTGGTGGTACGGGACCAGGCCCCCGGCTCCGAAGACGGGCACGCTCGTTGCCGTGGCCCTCATGCAGCTCTACGAGGGCCTGCAACTCGCCGGGCCCCACCTGACGCCGGTGACCTTCGAGGGCGGGATGTTCCGCTACCCGCCCACCGGCGGCGGGCCCACCACGCCGCTCGCGGCCTACGGCCCTCCCGGTGGCCCGCCGAGCCCGGCGTACACGTCACCGGACGACTTCACCGTCATCTGGTGGGACGCGACTGTGAAGGGTTTCGACGACGAGGGGGTGTACGGCACGGGCCTCTTCCGCTTCGTCGACGGCGGGAAGCGCTACGACGCGAGGGACGTCCCTACCAAGCCGATCCCGCTCTTCACCGACGCGGGAACCGTGCTGCGCTACGCCGTACCGCCGTCGGTTCACTCAGCCCCGCCGTTCCCGGGCTCTCCGATGGCGGCGAAGTGAGCGGGCTGGGTTCGGGCGCCGGCTGAGGGTTGAGGCAGCGCTCCCGGGCAATCGCTAGTCGCCGGGCGGCGACGGGACGGCCGCGAACTGTCGAACGCGCAAACTCTGAGGCTCACGTCACGCCGGCGCGACGTGAGCCTCAGAGTTTCATCGGCGGCAGGCTCGGCCCGGTGGACTGCAGCGCCGGAGCCGATTGGCAGCGGCGCCGGGCGGATCCTCATTTGCCGGCTGCACCCATCGAGAAAAGTGCTCAAGCGTCGCCGAGTCGAGGCCGATACTCAATGCAACGGATGGGGGCAGTCGAACGGCCCGGGGTTTCGAATAGGAATCCCGGGCTCGTTCGCGTCCCGCACCCCTCCGGACTCCCTCCGGACCCTCCGGAGGCGATCACGATCCGCGTCAGGAAGGCTTCCCGGCCGGGCGCTCGCCGCCGGGGACCTCGAAGCTCCACACGACCACTCGAGTGCGCTCTCCAAGAAACAGATCCCGGCTGAACTCGACCGGGCGACCCTGCCGGTCGTATGCGGTCCGCTCGACCAGCAGCAAGGGAGTCCCGACGAGGACGCCGAGGAGCCGTGCCGTGCGGCGATCCGCCATCACCGGCTCGAGCATCTCTCGAGCATGTGTCGGGCCCCGACCGTACCGGTCCCGCAGCAGGTCGTAGAGCGCACCGTCGAGCGGTTGGTCGAGCAGGCCGGGGAATTCGGCTTCGGGGAACCACGAGCGCTCGAGAGCGATAGGGCGCCCGTTGGCCAGCCGCACCCGCTCGACCGTCACCACAGGATCGCCGTCCTCCAACTCGAGCGCCTCGGCGACCTCCGGATCAGCTGCGAGCCGGCCACGCTCGCAGACATTCGAGCTCGCGACCACGCCTGATCGGCGCATTTGCTCGGTGAAGCCGGCGAAAGTGGTGAGGTCCCTCTCGACTGGTGCCTCGCGCACGAACGTCCCCCCCCGACGCCCGACGATGCGGTCGATCAGACCGCGGTGCTCGAGGACCGTCAGGGCATGGCGCAACGTCAGCCGGCTGACACCGAAGGATGTCGCCAGAACTGGCTCGGTCGGGAAGCGATGGCCGACCGGGTACGTTCCCGACCGGATCTCGCTCTCGAGGCTTTCGGCGATCTGCAGGTAGAGCGGCTGGCTGTCGTTCGCGACGAACGGCTCCGAGGCCGACACTCCGCTCTCAGGTTGCTCCATCGCCATCAGTCTCGCCGATGACGCGCTCTGCCCGCACCTCCTGTGGCAGTCAGCCGACTGAATAAACGTTCCAACAGTGCGTGGCGCTAGGGGCTTTCGCCATTACGTGCTCTGTAACTCCCTAGCTCCCTCATCATCGTGATCACGTCAAGTCGCCGGTGGCCAGGGACAACCTCGGCGTAGAGCGCGTCGACGTTGATGACGACGCGCTCGGCGTCCAGCCACCCGGCGTAGAGGCCGAGGTCGATGTCGGACGCCGCGTCGATGGCGGACATGCCCGCAGCGGCTCTCGTAGACACCTCGGCGTGGAGCCAGTTGAAGTAGTCCTCGAGGGGCGACAGGGCATCGACTGTCCCCACCGGTCCGTGACCGGGAACGACAACCGACGGTTCGAGCTCGCGGATCCGCTCACAGGCCCGCAGCCAATTCGAGAGCGGCCCCGCCCAGATGATCGGTGTCGAACCTACGAACAAGATGTCGCCGGTGAAGACGGTCCGTGCATCTGGTATGTGAACTATCACGTCACCGCCGGTGTGCGCCGGTCCGACCTCGATCAACTCGATCTCACGACCGCCGATGGTCAGAGCGAGCGAACCTCGGAACGTCTCGGTCGGGGGGGCCATCTCAACGCCTGCAAAGTCGAACGCTCCGAAGGCCTCCTCGACGAAACGGTTACCCACCTCTCCTAGATCCACGCCCTTCAGAGCCTGCAACGCCGACGCCGGCAGCTCCGCCATCTCCGCTGCGGTGCCGTCCGAGCTCACGATCCGCGCTCCGTCGAGCAGCTGGTTGCCATAGCAGTGGTCGCCGTTCGCATGAGTGTTGACGACCGTCGATATCGGGGCGTCGTCGGTAACCGGCCGCATCGCGTCGAGCATGGCCCTCGTGAGTCGCACATCGAAGAGCGTGTCCACAAGGAGCGACTCCCCCTGCCCGACCACGAGCCCTGCGTTGCTGTAGCCCCAGGAACCGTCGGGCTGCAGGTATGCGTGGACTCCTTCGCCGACCTCATGAAGGCCGAGCTGATAGGGAATCGTGCTCATCCATCCTCCGGTGCCAGCCGTAGCAATGGTCCGACGGTAGCGCGGCAAACTGGAAGCCATCAGCGGAAGTGGAGGTCGAGCTCGTTCGCGTAGCGGGTGCCGAGCTTGTTGCCGTGCTCGGCGAGGAAGGCCGAGAGTGAGACCGAGCCCGTCGCCGGCGCAGACGAATCGGCGAGACCCGCCGCCATGGAGTGGTACTCGGCCGGCGTGAGGAGCACGTCGTGCAGAACGGCGCCGAGCACCTTCGAGAGGCCGAGCAACGCCGGCGGGGGCACGCGCACGATGCGTGCCCGGCTCCCCACGGCCTCACCGATCTGGTGGACCAGCTCGAGGAACGTGGGTCGGTCGGGGCCGACGGCGTCGACGATGCGATCGTCAGGCCAACTGGCGGCGTCCAACGCCAGCCGGGCGAGATCGTCGACATGGGTGGGGCGCACCCTGTACTTGCCGCTGCCGCCGACACCGAACACAGGCAGCCTGCGAAGCAGCCAGGCGATGTTGTTCAGCAGCACGCCGCGCTCATCGAAGAGCACCGACGGCCGCAGGATCGCGTACGGGAGGCCGGACTCGGCGAGCGCCTTCTCGACGAGCGCCTTGCCCCGGAAGTACGGGTAGGGCGAGGCGACCGACGGGTTGAGGATCGATACGTGGACGATCTTCGCCACGCCGGCTTGTCGCGCCGCGTCGAACAAGGTGCGCGAGTTCCGAACGGCCAGGTCGTGGTCAATCCCGTCATAGGCGAAACGAACCCAGTACGTGTTGAACAACGTCGTCACCCCGGCCAGCGACGCCGTCAGTCCTGGCGGGTCGCCGAAGTCGAGCGGGAGTGCTTCGATCTCGGGTAGGTCCTGGCCCCTCTCCGGGTGCCCTGTGAGCGTGCGCACCGTGCGACCCGCCTCGAGGAGACGCCGGGAGATGGCACTGCCTGAGTAGCTGAAAGCACCGGTGACGAGGTCGAGACCGGTGTCGTCACCGCGTCCGGTGGTCACGAGCCAGAGACCATGTCGGCCATCGAAGCGAACTGCCGCGCCCGCTCGAACAGGGCGAGCGCCGGAACGCGGTCGCCGTCGAGATGTGAGAGGAGCTCCAGTCCCAGGTACAGCGCCACGACGGCATGCGCGATCTCGGAGGGTGCGACAACGCCGCCGAACGGAGAGTTGCCGATCACCTTCTCGAGGGCCTGCGTCGCGAATTCCGTCCATGGCGCCACGCGTGCCTTCACCTCGGCGCCGAGACCGGGCGTCGAAGCCGATCCGGCGATCATCTCCACGAGCAGCGCCGCATCGCCTGTGTCGAGGTCCTCCTGAAAGACCCGGGCCGCGAGCTCGACGAGCTCGCTCGGGCGGCTCACCGCCGCCAGAGCTTCGTCGTAGCGCTTCCTGCGTTGGGCACTCACCTCGTCGAGTCCTGCTAGGAGAAGGTTGCTCATCGACCCGAAGTGATAGAAGACGAGACCCTGGTTGCAGCCGGCGCGCGCCGCGATGGCCCTGGCCGTCGCGGCCGAGAAGCCTTCATGCCGCAGGACCTCGACCGTCGCGTCGACGAGCGACTTGCGAGTCTTCGTCGAACGCGCGACCGGCCGGCTGGCGCTTCCCGTCCTCACCACGTCGCAGGTCCGGTTGCTTGAGCGATTACTTTGAGCATGTGCTCAAATATAGTCGCCGGGGGTTCGTCTGGCAAGCCCGAGAGCCGAGGTTGCGTTGCTCAGCGGTGGCCCTATGGCCGGCTTCAGGCGAGTGCCTTCTCGTAGCAACGGGTCTGCCCGGACACCGCGTAGGGGCTGAGGCCGGGAACCTCGACGTAACCCAAGCCTTCGTAAAGGCGCATGGCCGCCTCCTGTCGCACGCCGGTCTCGAGGACGACCTTGGTGGCCCCGGCCCGGGCGGCCCAGGCCTCTAGTGCCTCAAGGATGAGAGACGCGATACCCCGCCCCCGAGCGGCGGGGACGACGAACATCCGCCTGACCTCGGCAGCCTCTGCAGAGATACGCCGGACGCCGCCGCACCCCACTGCGACACCGTTTTCTCGGACAACGAGGAACGTGCCCCGATCGCCACTGAGCTCATCAGCCGCGAGGTCGAGGAAGGCGTCGTCGATGTCATACAGCGCGTTGAGATAGTCGTCGAGCGCGCCGACGAGCCGGAGCGAGTCGGGAGCGTCGATCGGCTCGGGCGAGATGGTCAAGGGCACGAAGGACCCGGTCGTCGAAGCGGTCGTCGCAATGGCTGGACGCGTTCAGCCCGCGTGGAGCAGGTCTGTCAGGGACGACGCGAGGACATCGAGCTGAGCGCTGATCCAGGGCAGTGACGACGGGTCCTCGTCGTGCAACGCGGCGAGTCGGTGCTCGTCGTCCTGCCCGTAGAGCAGGCTCGTAGCTATACGGAGAGCGAGTACCTCGTCCGCCTCGCCGAAGGCGGCGCCTGGCAACGTGGCGACGCCGAGGTCGCCGAGCAGGACGCGTGCGACGTCGGAGCCGGTCCGGATCGACCAGGATTTGGCGAGGCGCTTACGGTGCTCCTCGAAGTCCGCGTAAAGGTAGAAGGCTGCCTGCGGAGCCGCGTGCTGCACACCGGCAGTGGTGAGGACCTGCGAAGCGGCCTTCACCACCGAAGCGTGCAGCCGGCGGCTGAGAAAAATCCGTTCGCGCACCTCCGGAGGCTCACCGAAAGCCCACGCTGCAGCGAGCTGAACCGGCTGTGCGGGGGACGACCAGACCTCACTTGCAACTGCCAGCAGGTGGTCGCGCAAGCGATGGCCGAGGGCGGAGTCCGGCAGGCGTGCAACGCCTATCCGCCAGCCGCCGAGGGCAAGGCTCTTGCTCAGCCCGCTCGTGACGACAACACCGTCCGGGACGAGTTCCACCGGACTGAGGAACGGCCTCGAAGGATCATGGACGAGATCGCGGTAGATCTCGTCGGAGATCACGAGGATCTCATGGCTCTCGGCGATCTCACACAGGCGTCTGATGGTCGACGCGCTGGCCAGCGTGCCGGTCGGATTGTCCGGGAGCGTGAGTATGACCGCGCGGATCGGGTCTCCTCCGGCGCGTGCATGTCGTGCGGCCTCGTCGAGCAACCGCGGGTCGGGCGCACCGCCCTCGCCGGGCAGTGTTGGGATCACATGAGTGGAGCGACCTACGAGGGCCGCTTGGGCTCCGTAGCTGACCCAGCACGGTGAAGCCACCGCGACTGCACCACCGACGGCATGCAGCAGAGCGAACAGAAGGGGCTTGCTCCCTGGGCCGGCGATGACGAGGTCGGGATCGGTCGGCAACCCTCGCCGCTCCCAGTAGCCGGCCGCCGCGCGGCGCAGCTCGGGTACTCCAGCGACCGGTCCATACCGAGCGTGCCCCGCTGAGCGGGCGAGCTGGTCGGCCAATTCCGGGAGCACAGGTAGACCTGCCTCGCCGAAACCGAGCGGCAGCGTTGCCAGCCCGGCCGCGAGCCGACGGCTGACTTCTTCGTTCATGGCGAGCGTCGGCGACAGAATGGGGGGACGGGCGGTACTGCTCACAGCGATCAGCGTAGGACCGGTGACCGGCACTCCGCCGAGACGGCCGACGAGCAAAGTGGTAAACAATCCGTAACCCTGGAAAGGGGACGAGGCCCTCTAGCGGGGCGCCTGAGGAGGGGGAGACTAGATGAACAAGCGCGCCTGGCTCGTGTCTGCGGTTGTAATGGCACTGCTTGCTGCGGGCTGTGCGAAGTCCGCCAGCCCGAGCGGTAGCACCGGGGGCAGCAGCACCAGTAGTACTGGGCCGACGACTACCCTCACGCCGCACAACGGCGGCACGCTGAATATCGGCCTGAACGCCGAGACCGACGGGTGGGACCCCGTGACGAGCGAGTGGGCCGCAGCCGGCTACTTCGTCGCTCAGACCTTCTTCGACCCGCTGTGTGCATACAACTCTGCCGGAGTGGCGGTCCCCTACCTCGCAAAGACGCTCACGCACAGCTCGAACTACGAGGTCTGGACGATCGGCCTCCGGTCGGGTATCAAGTTCTCGAACGGCCAGCCCCTGAACGCGGCCGCCGTCGCCCTGCAGCTGACTCTCGGGAAGCAGTCGGCCCTCGTCGGCCAAGCGTTGCTCCCGATGGCCACTGCAGTCGCCACCAACAACTTGACCGTCAAGGTCACCATGAGCCAGCCGTGGGTCGCGTTCCCCTCCGTGCTCGCCTCGCAGGCAGGCTTCATCGCCGCGCCAGCCCAGCTCAACTCGAAGACGGCGTCGACCACGCAGCCGATCGGCTCGGGACCGTTCATCTTCAAGCAATGGACCCCAGGCGGGACGCTGACGGTCACGAAGAACCCCCATTACTGGCGTCCCAACGTCGCCCACGTCAACGAGATCGTGTTCCACGTCTACACCGACCCGACGACGGAGTACGAGTCGCTCGAGTCGAACCAGCTCCAGTTCCTCTACACGGCCGAGGCAAGCCAGATCAAGCAGCTCGAAGCACAGACAACCTACTCCTACTACCTGCAGTACCTCGACGTGCCGGTCTTCATCATGTTGAACACGGACGCAGCGCCGCTCAACAACTTGAAGCTGCGCCAGGCGCTCGAGTACGCGACGAGCCAGCAACAACTCAACAGCGAGATCGATCTCGGTCTCGGGTCTGTCGTCACCGAACCGTACGGCCCGAAGTCGAAATGGTACGTGCCGTCCGGTTATCCGACCTCGCAGAATCTGAACAAGGCAAAGGCACTCGTCGCCCAGTACCACCAGGAGACGGGCACGTCGGGTCCGGTGAAGTTCACCCTCGGTTGCACGGATTCGGGAACTAACCCGGAGGCGATGCAGCTCGTCGAGTCACAATGGGCGAAGGCCGGAATCGACGTCACCCTCAGCTACACCGAGCAGGCGACGTACATCAACAACGCTGTCCTCGGGAGCTACCAGGCCAACTGTTGGACACAGTTCGGCGACATCGACCCCGACATCGACGCCACGTGGTGGCTGTCCCAGAACGCGCATCCCGACGGATCCGTCGCTCTCAACTTCGCGCGACTGTCCGACTCCACCACTGACACAGAACTGCAGATAGGTCGCGAGAACCCCAGCTTCTCGGCCCGCAAGGCTGCCTACGGCGAGGTCTGGAAGCAGTTCACCGAGGAGGCGCCGTACATCTGGCTCGGCAGAGGACCGAACGCGCTGGTCTCCGGGCCGACTTGCCACGGCCTCGGCGACATGGTGTTACCCAACGGCCAGAAGCAGGACACCCTCGACTCGGACGCCGTTGTCTGGGTCGATCAGCTCTGGCTGAGCAGTTGACCGATCGCTGAGCTCTCTCGATGTTGAGCTACATCGGGTCGCGGTTCCTACGGATGCTGTCCGTGGTGTTCGCTGTGACCTTGTTCAGCTTCTTCTTGCTGAACCTGCTACCCGGTAGTCCCGTCAACACCATCCTCGGGCCCGGCGCCGGTGATCCGGCCTCGCGTAGGAAGGTCATCCTCCAGTACGGCCTCAACCACCCGATCTACGACCGCTACCTCATCTGGCTCGGTCATGCGCTCCAGGGGAACCTTGGGGAGTCATACATCAGCAGTCAGAACGTGGCCAACGCCATCTTCGAGCACCTCCCGCTCACGCTCGAGCTCATGATCATGGCCGAGGTAATTTCACTCGGTCTCGCGGTCCCGGCGGCGATGATCTGCTCGCTCAAGCCGGGCGGGTGGTTCGACAAGCTGGTCAGCCGTTCGACCCTGGCATTGCTGGCTCTCCCGGCCTTCATAATCGGCCCGCTCATGATCTACGTGTTCGCAGTCAAGTTCCACGTCTTCGCCGCCAGTGGTGAGACCACGTGGTTCACGCTCGGAGGCGGGTACTCGCCGGCCATCGTGGCCACGCCCCAATCGCTGATCATGCCGGCCGTCGTCCTCTCGGCCGGACAGCTCGCTCTCTTCGCCCGCGTGCTGCGAGGGGACCTCATAACGACACTCAAGTCGGACTTCATATTGATGGCGCGGTCCAAGGGTTTCTCGCGCTGGTACATCCTCTTGCACCATGCGTTGCGCCCGTCGAGCTTCTCCTTGGTGAGCCTCGTCGGCCTCAGCATCGGCGGCCTACTGGCGGGTGCTCTCATCGTGGAGAACATCTTCGCCCTGCCAGGTATAGGTACGCTGTTCATCGACTCGATTCTGAAGCGGGACTACCTGATGGTTCAGGGCCTGGTCGTCCTTGTCGCTTCCGGCTTCGTGACCGTCAACTTCCTCACCGACGCCTTCTACACCGTGCTCGATCCAAGGATTCGCCGTGCCCGACTCATCGGCTGAGACGACTACAAGCCGGCGCGGCCGCCGGTTGCGGCGGGAGATCGATGCGTCCGTGACGAGTCGGGCCGAAGAAGGAATGAGGGTCTCGCTGGCAGACGCCGCCGAGGCCAGGCTCGCCGCCGAGGAAGTTCTCGCCGATCCAGGGCTCTCGACAGCGCACCGGGATGCTTTGTCGCTTCCGGCCGCCCCGATGGAGACCCAGTTCACGAGGCAGAAGCTTGGACCAGGCTTCTGGCTGGCGATCGCCTGGATGGGCCTCGTGGTCTTCGCGGCAATCTTCTGCAACCTGCTTCCGCTTCCCAACCCCAATCTGCCCAACGTGGGGCCGCCGAGCCAGGCGCCGACCATGCAGCACCTGTTCGGCACAGACCCGATCGGCCACGACATCTTCAGCGAGGTGGTGACCGGAGCGAGGGCCACGATGATCGTCGGCGTCTCGTCGGTGATCGCAGGTATCGGCATCGGCGGCCTGATCGGGGTGCTCGCCGGCTTCTATCGCGGCATCGTCGACATCATCGTCGTCTGGATCACCGACGTCCTCTTGACCCTCCCCGGGCTGATCCTCGCTCTGACCCTCGTCGCCTTCCTCGGTGCGAGCCTCGAGAACGTCATCATCGCCATCGACGTATTGTCCATCCCGGCCTACGCCCGCATAGCCCGGGCCGCCTCACTAGCGATCTCCCAGCGAGACTGGGTCACGACCGCGCTCTCGCTCGGGGCCAAACCGCGCCGGATCCTGTTCAGGGACGTGCTCCCGCTCGTCGCCCTCCCGATCGCCTCATTCGCCGCCATCGGGGCGTCGGTCGCCATCCTCGCCCAGGGTGGGCTCGCCTATCTCGGGGTCGGGCCGCCGAACCTGCTCTCGTGGGGCAGCATGATCGCAGCTGGCCAGCAGGTCCTGAGTTTGGCACCCCAGGAAACATTCGCACCGATGATCGCCTTCTTCATCACCGTGATGGCCCTCAACTACATCGGCCAGCGGGCGAGCGGCGCCCTCGACCCACGCGCTGGTCTGCTGTAGAGGCTCACGTCGACGAGCGGGTCCCGTTCGCTGCAGCCTTGGCGGCCTTCCAGTCCGACACCCGCCGGTTGATGAAGTTGGTGTAGTCGGCGGTGGTGCGCAGCGCTCCGAGCGCCTCACTGGTGGGGCGGCGCTGTCCGGGAACGGGCAGTCCGGCTGCCAACTCTGCGTGGATCTTCTGAAGGTGCGACGGCGGCAGAGCTGCCAAGCTTGCCTGGCTCGCCGGCCCCTTCGAGCTGGCCGCCGGTGGCGAGACACCGGTCAGCGGGTCGTCTGTACGGGGGGTCGACCCGCTGAGGGCGTCGCCGACGTCAGGTGCCGCCCCGTCCCTGGCGGTGAGCGCGGGGAGGCCGAAACGCCGCTCGACGGTCGCCAGCACCGAGGTGTGGTCAAGCGGCGTCCCTGCGGCCGGTGCCCGGAACACTGTGCCGGCCGGAATCCAAGGCGAGACGAGGACAACCGGGACCCTCACACCGAACCGGCGGAAGTCAAAACCGAACTCCCCGGCACAGGCGTCGGGCGGCGTGGCGCCCGATGGCGTCGGCACATGGTCGTAACAGCCGCCATGCTCGTCGTAGGTGACCACAAAGAGGGTGCTGTTCCAGGCCGGACCGTTGCGGAGTGCTTCGTACGCAGCTTGGATCAGCGCCTCGCCAGCCGCGACGTCGTAGTTCGGGTGCTGGCTGTTCCCGGCAGAGGACCACTCAGGCTCGAGGAAGGTGTACGGCGGAAGCGTCCCGGCGGCGGCCGCGGCCTGGAAGTCGGTGAACTGACCGAAATGGGCCTCCGGAGCATTGGTGGTGTCTGGGAAGTTCAGCCTTGTCAACGGGTCCGACTTGTAGCCGTATATTCGCCAGTCGAGGTTGTTCGCACTGAGCAGACCGAAGATGGACTGGCTCGTGAACGTCTTCGTCTTGTCGTCCAGGTGGCCCTGGCTTGTGGCCGCGCAGGCAAAGGCCCGGTTGGGCATCGTCTCGGTGGGAGCCGACGCGAACCAGGAGTCGCACACCGCGAAGCCCTGGGCGAGCGCCGAGAGCACGGGGAGCATCGCCGGCGTGTACATGCCCATGATGTCGCTTGGCAGCGTGCCAGGTACCACGTTCCAGCCCGGGCTCGTTGCCTCCCACACGAGCGTCGAGGCGAAGTCGGTCACGAAGCCGGCATTGGTCGCGATCGGCGGCGACGGCGCCGTGGTCGTGCCGAAAAGCTGCGAGTTGGTGGCGAGATATCCCTCGCCCGGGTCGGCACCCGGCATGAGGTAGGCGTTGGGCGTGGCAGAGGTGATCTGGAAAACCGTCACCGGCTTGCCATCCGTGCCGGGGTTGGCCTCTTGTCCGGTCAGACCGTCGAACTGCTGTCCGGAAAGAGACAGATTGCCCCGGTCCGCGTACAAGAAGCCGAGCATGTGGTCGAACGAGCGGTTCTCCAGCATCAACACCACGATGTGCTCGATCGCCTCGAGCTGATTCGCCATATCCGCCTCCGTCTTGTCCTCTCCCAGCCTACGATGAACGGCGCTGCGGACCGTCCGTCGACAGAGGCCTCATCGTGAAACACTTAGGGGCGGTGGTCGAGTCACTGGATGAGCTAACCGGGCGCCGTGTGCTCGTCGACATGACGCGACTCAGCTGGCGCGGCCGGCTTCTCGGCCGATACGAGTTCGTCGGAACCGTCACCTCGATCGGCGATGTCGTGTCGATCACCAAGGCCGGCGATGACGAGCCCTTCACGCTGCCCGCCGAGCCTCGGGCGTTCTTGCCTGCTCGGCACCGCCTCAAGGGATCAGGAGAGATCGACGCCGATCCCGATTTCACAACCGTGTGGACTACCCGTCGGCCTCCGCCTTGGCACGGTCTTTCCCGCGTCTTTCGGTCGGCGCAAGCCCGCCGAGACCGTACGGTTGAGCGCGCCTGACCCCTTTCCTTTCAGAAGCCGAGGACGCGCAACCATTCGGTAACCGAGCGGACCCACATCTGGGTGCCGAACTTCTTCGGCAACTCGGTTACCCAGGTCGCCTTCGGGCTCGGCGGGCGGCACGGCGGCGCGAAGATGCTGCGATGGCTGAGGACCCGGAAGGAGCAGTCACCGGGAACCGGGGTCACACCGAGCTGTTGAGGGAGTTGGAGCTGCGCGCTGGTCATGGCCCGACCCTCCCGACACGGGTCGACCCAGGCGATTCGTATACGAGCGGAGGGCATCGTTTCTATCGGGTGTCGGTCCCCGAGAGACGGCGACTGGTGAAGCAGTGGCTGTCCGACCACAAGCAATGGTCGGGTGCCGACGTTCTCGAGACGGCCGACAGCTTGATAGCTGGAGTGTCCTTCGAGGAGAAGACGATGGGCTGCATGCTCCTCAGGGAGCGCCGGGACGCCCGCACCGAGCTGTCGCCAGCGAAGATAGAGCGCTGGTTGGAGACGCTGGTTGGGTGGGCCGAAATCGACTCTCTCTGTCAGAACGTCTTCAGCTGTGAAGAGATCCTGGCGGATTGGCCGGCGTGGAGGGCGCTGATCGTCCGTCTCTCCAAGAGTCGAAACGTCAATCAGCGAAGGGCATCTCTGGTTCTTCTCACTGGACCCGTCAGACACTCGTCGGACCGCCGGCTGCTGAAGCTCGCCTTGAAGGTGATAGGAGAGGCAGCGGCTGACCGCGACGTCCTCATGTCGAAGGCAGTGTCCTGGCTCCTCCGATCACTGGTCGATCACCACAAGGACATCGTCGCCTCTTACGTCGATGACAACGAGGAAGCCCTCGCACCGGGTGCTGTCCGGGAGACGAGGGTGAAGCTCCGTACCGGAACCAAGCGGGGCAATCCGACCTCGGCTAACTCTTCCTTCCGGCAAACCAAGTGACACCCTGGCAGCGCAAAGCAACAGTCGGGGCGCTCATCCTGACCCTTGTTGGCGGCGGCATCGGCATCATTGTCGCCAACGGCGCCGGCACCACGACGGCTACGACCTCTTCACCATCCGACAGGACCACCACGAGCGGCGGAGGAGGTCCGCCGTCCTCGGGTACCGCTCTCTGCGGCCAGCCGATCCTCGACTCTCCCTTCAACTACGACGGAGCGGCCGGCCCGTACTCATCCGGCACGGCGGGACTGCCGACTTTCGGATCATCCGGGACGAACTTCCCGACTGATACAGCCGGCGACGTCATCGCGACGGGCACGACTACATCCTCGGTGACCTGGAACACGCCCAATACCGTCTACTACTTCGAGCCCGGTGCGCACGATCAGGAGAACATCGCCTATACGGGCGTGAACGACGCCTACGTCGGCGGCTACACATCCGGAGCCGGCAAGGCGGTGCTCAACGGTGTGGATGGAGCGACAGGCGGAACTGGGCTCGGCGGTTCCTATCTCAGCCTCAGCTCGTCCGGCACGCTCAATGCCGATCAGACGTGGGAGTACCTGACGGTCGAGAACTACACCAGCTCGGAGAACGACTCCTCTGTCCTCGGCAACGAGTCCGGAGCCACCTACGACGCCGGGAACACCTACGAGTACGACACCGTCGGGCCGAACGAGTACGGCTACGTCGGTAGTTCATCTGCACCGGCCGCCGGGCAGGACTCCGGTGGCGGCTATGCAATCGCCGGGCAGAGCAACACCGTCATAGAGGACGACTGCCTGACACACGATGCCCAGGGAGCGTTCAACCTCGCGGGTGGGGCGAACCCGACGAGCGGTACCGGGACCCCGGCGACCATCCTCACGGGTGAGGTGGTATCCAACAACGAGATCACCCAGAACGGGCTCGGGACCTACCCGGATGCGTTCAGCAATCCGAACCGTTGCGGCTGCTCGGGCGGAGGCAAGTTCTTTTGGACGCTCAACACGGTCTTTTCCGGCAACTACGTCCACGACAACTACAACCAGGGCGTCTGGTTCGACTTCGACAACGCCGGAGCGGACATCTCGGACAACTACGTCTCGTCGAACTGGGCATGGGGAATCTACTACGAGGCGAGCTACAACGCGGACATCTCCGACAACACCGTCGTCTCGAACGGCTGGGCGTCGGACGGGTCCTGGCCGGCCTCGAGCTACTGCCCCTCCTCGTGCACGAACGGCAACGGCCCCTTCGGTGGCTACTACGGCAACGTCACGGCGGGAGGCATCCTCGTCGTCGACTCCGGCGGCAACGCGAACGTGGCCGGCTCGAACTACTCCGGCTCTCTCCGCGTCGAGGACAACGTCGTTTCGAACGACTGGACCACCCTCGACATCTACCAGGACGACAGCCGGTTCTCCGGAGGTCCGAGCCAGTGCAACGGTCCGCTGCTCGACCAGAGCTCGACCTACTACCAGCAGTGGGATCAGCAGGACGCTTCGAACGTCGTGACGAACGGGACGGCAACGATCACTTCAGCCGGCGGCTTTAGAACTTTCTTCCAGAACGGGACCTCCGGACAGACGAACTACTGCGGCAACCCCGGGCCTGTCACGACGCCGAGCGCCGGGGAGTACGCCTACGACTCCAAGGGCGAGATCCCCGCTGGCGACACGGTCGCCTCGTGCTCCTCGGCGAACGACTGCACCCTGAGCACACCGGCCACGGGCAGCACGACCGGCGACACTGTCTACCTTTCGGCGCCCGGTGGCTGCGGCTACGCCGACCTGATCGGCTCAAAGGAGGGTGCTACTTCGGGCAGGCCAGCAGCCCACTACTGGGACAACTGCCTCTATGCCACGCGCAACGTCGCCGTCTCTGGCAACCATTTCAACATGGCAAGCGACCGGGTCACGGGCTGTACAGCGGCCAATCTCTGCGGGGTCATCGGGGTGAACGACGCGGGGACAGGGTTCCCGGCCGCACAGTTCGACATCTACAACGGGTCGTCCACGTATTTCACGACCAACGCTCCCCTATCTACAAGCCCGTTAGGTGTTGTCTTCACAGACAACACATACACCTGGACCGGGACAGGCGGAAGTTCGACGTGGCAGTTCGAGGCGGGCAATCAGGGCACGGGAGCCGATGTCACCCACGCTCGATGGACCGGCTCGCCCTGCTACCAGGACGCGGGATCGAGCGGACTATGACCTCCACTCTGGTCTCCTACGTCTTCGGCGCGGAGAAGACCAGGGAAAGGTTGTCAGCGAGGCATTCTCGAAACTGGCCTTGAAGACGGCGCGGTCGGCCTCTGTCAGGCGTTGAACGCGTTCGTAGAGGCCGTGCCGACCGCGTTCCTGCCAAGCCGCTTGGCGGCGAGAAGTCGTCCGTCCGCGGCGGTGAGCGCGACGTCCCAGTCTGCGGCCGTACCGGAGGCGACTCCGAGGCTCATGGTTACGTGGATGCCCGGCGCGACTGTCCTCCAGTCAAGGCCGGAGACCGCGAGCCGCAAGCGCTCCGCGAATCCAGAGGCGCCTTCGAGGCTGACGCCCGGCAGCGCAATCACGAACTCGTCCCCGCCGTAGCGGATGGCAAGCTGCCCGGTTCGTGTCTTGCTCGAGAAGAGCTGTCCGATTTGCCGGAGGACAGCGTCGCCGACGTCGTGGCCGAACGTGTCGTTGATCTCCTTGAAGGAATCGACGTCAGCGATGATGCAGGCCATCTCGGTCTCTCGGGCCACCTCCTCGTGGAGGAAGCGTTCGAGCAGGCGCCGATTCCCGATGCCCGTGAGGGCGTCCTCTTCCGCCGATCGTGTCGCTTCCGACGCTTGGGTTTGGAGACTCCTGTGATCCCGCTCCATGTCCACACGTGCCCAGACCTGTTGCACGAGCTGTGTCGTCTGTCGCTGGTGTATCGCCCACATGTGCGCTTTGACCTCTCGGGTGTGCACCAGTGCGTTCTCGAGGTCGCCGGCAGCCTCCTCGCAAGCAGCGAGCTCCTCGAGGGTGAGCATCAAGTCGTGCTCGTCGTCGCTCGTCTCGAGGATCCGCAGATCGCGCCGGGCAACTGCAAGGGCTTCGTCCACCCGGCCGGCCAGGCGGAGACATCGGGGCTCGACCCATGCGAGGTCCCCGTACTGAGTTGCGGGCGTGATGGCGTTCGCCTCCGCCCCGAACCGGTCCAACACCTGCAAGGCATCTCCCACGCGACCCAATTCGCAAAGAACCTCGGCGAGCAGCCGGTAGTTGCCGAGCCGAGGGTTCGCCGCCGCCGACTTCTCGCGGAGCAATCTTCGTGCCACCGCCTCGGCGCGTTCCAGCCGGCCGGTGTCGATTCCCACGTGGGACGTTCGCTGCTGCTGGGAAGCAAGCAGCAGCGCGTCGGCGATGTTGAACAGCTCGCGGCAGACCCTCTCGCCGTCGCCTATGCGCTCGGCAGCGGCAAGCGAGAACTCGAACTGCTCGACTGCCCGGTCGTAGTCCAGGTAGTAGTAACAGAAGATTCCGAGCCGGTTGGTGATCTCCATCCGGAGACGGTCATCGTTGACCGAGTCCAGGCCCAAGATGCTCTTTGTCGCTAGTTCCGAAGCGAGCGAGACATTGCCCAGCCGGGAGGCGTGTGCCGCACCGAGGCTCGCTGCGTCGATGGCAAGCTCAGTCTCGCCTGCCATCTCGAAGAGAGTCATCGCCTCAGAGGCGTCGTCACAGGCTTGGCGGTCGAGCGCCTGGAACGATCGCACTCGCGCCCTGCAGATGAGCAGCCGGGCTCGGTCGCCAGGAGCCGTCACGGAGTCGAGCGCCCGCGCAATCTCGGGCAAGAATACCTCGCAAGCCTCCGGGCTCGCCGCCAGACGCGTGCGCTCGAGCAAGGTATCGAAATCGAGGTCCGTAGGGACATTCTCGCTCACACGTGTATGAATCGGCCAGAGCGAGGCGGATCCTGAGAGACGCGGGGCATTTGACCGCCACTTGACCGCAGGATTTGGTCGCCCGTAACGAAACGGGGCCTACAGGCAATCGACCTCAGCAGACGGCCTGTCAACGTCGACACTCCCCGAGAGCACGAGCCTCGTCTCCGCGGGCAGCGGGACGTTCTCTCTCACCGGAGAAGCCCGAGCGACCGTGAGCTAGTCACCACCTGAGCGCCAGATCACAGGTGCGCTTAACGTAGTTACCTCCAGCGGGTGCTCGGCTCTCAAGAGATGGGTCGCCGGCCCCGAAAGGGAGGGCGACCATGGAGCGCGATCAGACGGAGAACGAGAGGGGCACCGAGAGCTCGGCAACGACACGAAGGGCGATCTTGCTCGGAGGGGCTGTCGGGCTTGCCGGTCTCGTGGCGGATTCGGTGATCTCTTCCCAACCGGCAAGCGCTGCCGAGGGACAGAATGTCCTCCTCGGCAAGGACAACACGGGTGCCACCGCACGAACCGGCATCTTTTACCAGGACAACACCGTCTTGGGCGTCCTGGCGGACGGAAGCAACAGCTATGGCGTCCAAGGACAGGACAACAGCACTACTGGTGGGATCGGCGTACTCGGGCAGTCCATCAACGGCATCGGCGTCTCCGGGACGATTACGAACTCGGCCAGCATCCACCCTGCCGTCCTCGGATCTACAGATGGAAGCGGTCCTGGTGTCTACGGCAAGTCCACCAAGGCAGGCGGCACCGGTGCGAAGGGCCAGGGGACAAACGGGGCGATAGGTGTGTACGGCGAGAGCGACAGCGGAACGGGCGTGGCTGCCACGAGCGTCTCTGGGGATGCCCTTCATGTCGTCGGCAAAGTCGCCTTCTCGACAAGCGGACTTGCGACGGTGGCTGCAAAAAAGAAGAGCGTCAAGGTCATCGCCGCCGATGTCACTGCCTCCTCCATAATCCTCGCGACACTTCAAACCAAGGCCGGTGCCATCGCCGTGGCCAACGCCGTCCCGGCATCGGGGTCGTTCACGATCAACTTGACGGCGGCTCACTCAAGCCCGGTGAAGGTCGCCTGGTTCGCCATCGGGTAGGTCCGAGCCACCGGCGTCAGCGCCGACGCCAAGACCACCGCGCAGTCCAGGTGATCCCGGCGTCGCGCTCCTTCATGACCCGAAACACTTGCCTCGAGGTCAGAGCTCCTTGCGCGGCGGTCTCCGGCCTTGACTGCGAGGGAATACTCGCCTGAAGTCGAGCCTTCCAAGTACCCACCGCCACCATAGGGACGACGAGGGATCTGTTACCCGCCTTGACCTTCGTGGCAGCCAGCGTCAAAGCGGCATCGACGCCCGACGACGGCTCCTACGCTGCCGGGGGGACTCCGCAGCCCACACGCCGAATATCTCGGACCGGGCGGCTGCCCGACAGTCGCGAGCAACGGGGCACCCCTTGCACAGCTCGCGAGCCGCCGAGTAGTTGCTCGCTTCGAAGAAGATGTTCGCGCCAACGCCGCGACACGCTGCCATCGCGTGCCAAGCCGGACGCTCCGGCGTATGGAAGACGGCATCTGGGGTGCTGTCCGCGTACAGGCTTTCGACTCGCAGTTGATCGACAGAAATCATTCGGACACCTCCTATCCAAAATATTCATCGGCAATCGCGCGCGTTCACTGAAGCTCGCGAGTTGTGAGGGCCGCTCGGCTAGGTCGCGGCCGAGCACGATGGGGCTTGGCAGCCACGACGGCGGGCGCGCCAAGTCCTTCGCCATCCATAGGGACACGTTCGGCGGCGAGCCGGATGGAAGCCCTATTGTGGTTCGTGCGCAGCTGGTTGGGGGCCATCTACTCGGCTGGCGCCATGACACTCAAGTCCGTGCGGTTCAAGTCCGACTCTGCGAGCGGGGGCGCCGGCGGCCCGAGTGGCGGCCCGGGCGGGAGCGGCGGACCGGCCGGCTACGGGGCGATGGGGGAGCCGGGGGATTCGGCACACCCGATGGACAGGAGGGCCCGGGAGGCAACGGGGGTGCCGGCGGCAACGGCGGGACCGGAGGGGACGGCGGACCGGCGATCGGCGGTGCCGTCTTCTCGGGCAAGGCCTCTCGCTGTCAGGGCTGAGCTTCTCGAAGAACACCGTCAAGGGCGGCAACGCTGCGCCCGGCCCCGCACCGAAGGGTGGATCGGGCGGTGCCGGAGGTGCCGCCAGCGCGGACGGCCTCCCCAAGGGCACGCCCGGCCCTGACGGCCTGGACGGCCTCGACGGCGCGGTCGGGCACAGGGGCTCTCCGCCGGCAACAACGACTTCGTCGGGAAGGTCGTCATCGTGACCCCGGCGCTCCCGAAGGCAACAAAGGGCACCTCGTACTCGACCTCGTTGCATGCGCTCGGAGGGGTCGGAGCGCTGCACTGGTCCATCGTGAAGGGCCGCCTGCCGAGTGGTCTCATGCTGAACGCCAAGAGCGGGAAGATCTCCGGGAGTCCGACCGCGTCCGGCACGTTCTCCTTCGAGGCCGAGGTCAAGGACTCCTCGCGGCCTGCCGCGGTGGCGACCAAGCAATTCATGATCGTCGTCGCCGCCAAGCGCTGAGAAACGTCTCGGCGGGGGCCTCTCAGCTGGAACGAAATCTGGTGGGTGGCGCTTCCTCGGCATGGGCGGGACTGCTCGAGCTTGAGAGCGACTGGAGCCGGCCGGTTGCGTCCTCTCTCTGGTGGCACACCTTGGAGGCCGCACGATCCCGAACCTGGCTCCGTCCCCGTCGTCACCCAGATGGTCCTCGTCGGCCACCCGAAGCACGGAAGGTCCACGAGCTCGACGCGTGACCTGCCCTTGGACTCGGCGACCGACCCGCAGCGCGGACACGCTGCGAGCGATGGGGTCGTCTCGATCGTCAGCACGAGACCGCCGTCGGAGCTGCGCAACGACACCAACCTTGCGTCACCCAAGCCAGCGAACGGGTCGCAGAAACACGTAGGTTCTGAGGACACGGGGTTCTCCTCTTTGTAGGCGTAGAGAACCCACAGATTGGCGAACCCCCGTGCTCAACAGATGGACCAGCCCGATCAAGAGGAGGGCCCTCACGTCATGCCTGGCCGGCTCCACCACGTCGTCGTTGACTGCCCGCAGCCCGAATTGCTCGCGGCGTTCTACTCCAAGCTCCTCGGACTGCCGGTGACCTATCGAAGTGACGATTGGTTGGTGGTCTCTGAGAACGAGACCACGTCTGGCATCGCGTTCCAGCTCGTGCCGGACCACCTTCCGCCAGAGTGGGGCAATCCAGAACATCCCCAGCAGATGCACTTCGACGTGATGGTCGACGATCTCGACGTTGCCGCGTCGGAGGTCACGTCCATGGGTGCACGTCCGCTCTCAGTCGAGAAGGACGGATCACGAGTATTCGCTGACCCTGCAGGGCACCCCTTCTGTCTCATTCCTCGACCGACGTGGGCGCCGCGGATCGAGTCGCCCCGCTAATGTCCGAAGTCCCCAAAGGCGACACGCACGGCGGCGCGGGCCAGGCGGCCGGGACAGGACCGGAAAGGGCGGGCAGCGCAACGACGGGCGAGGCAGCGGCCCGCGGGGGTGTTATCGACATATGCCGTAATTAAGCATATGCTTCTACTGTGTCAAGGCTTCGTGAGGCTTCGTACTGCATCCTGGCAGGCCTTCTCGATGGCCCCGCCCACGGCTACGGGATCTTAAAGCGAGTCATGATCCTCACCGATGGGCGGGTGCGTCTTACGACCGGAACCCTTTACAGCACCTTGGACAGGCTTCTCGCCCAGGAGCTGATCACGCGGGGTGAGACGGAGATCGTCGAGGGACGAGTACGGCACTACTACAAGATCACCGAGCAAGGCGTGGCCGCAGTTGTAGCGGAGGCAGAGCGGCGGGCTGCGACAGCAGAAGCGGTGAAGCAGCTAGCTCGTGCGCGGAGCGCTGGGCCGGGCAAGCGGTCGACCAAGAGGCCGGCAGTCTCGTGAAGGCACGGAGTGCCTACCGCGTGTGCCTCAGGGTTTATCCGCGTAGATACCTCGCCGAGCACGGCGACGAGATCATGGCGACGCTCGAAGGCGACGAGGCCAAGCAATCCACGTCGCGGGCGATCGCACGCGAGTGCGCGGCACTCGTCTGGGGTGGCTTACGACAGCGCTCGTTCGACACGTCGTCGCAGAAGGCGCTTCTCTTCTGCAGCCTGCCGATCGCGTTCGCTGGGCTGGGGTACCTCTACGTCACGGTGCTCTGGCAGCCACCGCTACGCGGTCACTCCTGTCTGAGCGGGTCGACACCCAGCTCTTGTGTGTATCACCCTCTCCTCGTTTCGGGTTACACGTGGGCGGTGCTCGGTGCGCTCGTCGGGCTTTGGGTTGCGTTCGTCATGGCACGAGCGCTCTTTGCTCCCACGAGAGCAGCCCTGACGGTCCGTGAACTCATAGGCGTGACACCCGTCGTGGCGGTCCTCGTTTGGTGGACCTTCAGGGACGGGCTCCTTCAAGCCGGAACTCGCGGCGAGCAGGCCCACATTCTGGTCGTCGTGCTCGGCGCCATAGTGGCGCGCCTAGCGGTCTCACTTTGCCTCGGGAGAGGAACCTCCGCTCCATCCGCGGATCCCCCACGGCTTCTGCACGGGTAGGCAATGACTTCGGTGGTCGAATCCGTGACTTGATTGCGATACTGCTGCGCTAGACCTCCTTGACAGGTATTCCGGACGAGAGCCTGCACCAACTCTCGTGTGTCGCATCAGCTGACCTGCAGTCGAGCGTCCTCCGAGCCCGAACAACTTCCCGGGCGGTTGAAGTGGCATCCTGAGAGCGGAAGGAGCGGGGTAGTGGATCGCGGTGTCGTGGCGACTCGATCGAGACTTCGTTGGATCGTCGCTCTCGCTCTCGACGCCTTTCTGCTCCTCGGCGCGTGCTCGGCTACCGCCGCCACTGAGACGACAACCAGGACGCCCCAGACACCCGCGACGACCAGCTCGACAACCGGCTCGCCCACGACGAACACCAGCACACCCGCGCCTGTCGACAGCCGGGTCCCACTCGTTGCATGCCCGACCTCTCTTGGCATCCCAACGCAGGCGACGGTGGCACTGCCTAGCTTTCTCTCCCTCCGCGTGCCGACCAGTCTCGCCGGCCGTGTCGCCGTATACGCCGACACGCAGGACATCATGCGGCTCGTTGCGCCAAGAGGCTGGGATTGCCAGGCGACCTACGGAGCAGACGGACAGGGCGGCATCGAAGTCTTCGCGGCGACCGAGCACACCAGTTCGGGCGCGCCGTTCGCCCAGCTGGCAGAGGCGGTCGCTGGCCACGAGACATCGGCATGTGTCCGGTGCGAACTTGACCAAGCCTGCCCGTTGTTCACATCGGCCGCACAGCAGCTGCAGAGCCAGTACCAACAGTCGTGCAGTCCTGCGCCAGCCGGACAACAAGCAACGCAGCTCGACACGACCGTTATCGCGTTCGAGGATCCTCCCGGCGTGGCAGGGGTCGGCAAGCCCTCTGGTGGGGCGAATACGGCGAATGGGGTCATGACCTACGTGCCGTACTCTCACAACGGAAGCTGGATCGAGACCTGCACGCTCCCGCCGGACGACCATGCTCTCTGTACGGCAAGCCTCGACTACTTCGTTACCCGCGACGGGAGCCAGTGAGCCGTGATCCGACTGTGCTCCCGACCCTGGCGATGGATGGCCACCGTCGTCGCCCTGATCTTCGTCGCCGGAAGCACCTCGGGCGGCCCGTCCTCGACTGCCACCACGAGCACCTCAATCGGCACGACGACGACATCCACGTCAACTACAACCACCACGGCCTGCTGACGCCGCTTACGGGTTGACTAGGTCGGTGGTGACTCCGGCGATGGCGATGATCGGCGTGTCGGTCGAGACGAAGTCGCTCTTCAGCGACCTCGCGTCTCCGAAGGGGTAGACGGCGCCATTCGAGCCGGCCATCCAGTAGCCCCCGTTGTCGGAGGTGAGGGCGATGCCGACGATGTCGTCCACGTGGACGCCCTCGCTCGGCAACGAACCGTGGAAGGGGACACCCTTGCCGAACACGAACGCACCCCCGTCGGCTCCGACCAACAAGTACCCGGTCCCTGCTGGCGCCGGAAGAAGCCCGCGGATGTCGTCGGCCTTCACTCCCCTCCCCGGCAAGGAGCCGTGGTACTTGGCGTTCCCGAAGGCATAGACACCTCCGTTTGCGCCGAAGAGCAGGTAGCCGCGGCCGTTCGCCGTGGGCACGATCCCAGCGACGTTGTCCACGTGGACGCCCTCCCTCGACAACGAGCCGTGGAACTTGGCGTTCCCGAAGGCGTAGACACCTCCGTTTGCGCCGACGATCAGGTAGCCCCCACCGTCGGGCGTCGCGGCGATGGCCACCACGTCGCTCGTTTTCACGGGATTCATTAGTGACGTCAGGTCGCCCCGGAAGACAGCGTCGCCTTCGGTGTACACGGCCCCGGTGTTGCTGACGGCGAAGTAGCCCCGGCCGTCGGGAGTCGCTGAGATGTCGACGATCCTCCCTTGCAGGCCGTGGACGCTCCTCAGCGTCGGCGCGTCACCGGCTGCGATCAGATGGCCAGTGCTCCCGGCGAGGAAATAGCCCTGGCTCGGGGCAGCCTTGCACGTGTTGTCGTAGATCCTGCCTTCGAACTCCGGGTAGCCGAGGGTCGGGAACTGGTCAGTTCCGTACTCCGCGTCCTTGCCGAAGTCATTCACGCCAGCGCCCGAGCCCACGTTGCCGAACTCGATCGTGCAGGTCCCGTTCGTGTCCACTTCGTTCCAGTACGGGTAGAACGCCTTGTGTCCCGGCTGGTCCACCTCGGAGCCGGCTGGAGGCACCGTGCAACCGGAGGCAGAGACGGTCTTCGCCGGAGGGATGGTCGAGCCCTCGCAGGTGTCCTCGCTGAGCGCGATGTCAGTCTGGAAGTACCACTGCGAATACTGCTTGCCGTCGCTGGTGGGTAAAGATTCGACGAAACTCGACGGGTAGAGGCTCGTTCGTGCCGCGCCCGTCGGCCATTCGGTGCGGTAGGGCGTTCCGTCGAAGTCGAGGTCGCCGTTCTGCGTGAAGTTATCCTGGCAAGTGGCGATCGCCGGCCCCATGGCGGTACCCGCGCCCTGGTCCCAGCCGGTATGCGGGTCGTCGGCGGCATAGCAGACACCGTCGGTCGTCTCGTCGCCTTCTCCGGCCCCGGTGGTGCCCTCGTCGCCCCCGGAGCATGTGCTGTATGTCCTACCGGTGTCGTAGGGGTCGAACGGGTTGTAGTGCGCTCCGTAATACGCCGGCGATGGGAGCTGCTGGTCTGGTGGTGGCGGCGGGTAACTGCCGCTCACGCTGTTGCAAACCTCGAAGTGGCCGGTCTCGTACTCGGTGCTGATGTTCGTCTGAAGCGCCGCCCAGGGGACGATGTTGCCGTCGGCGGCCGTGTTGTACTCCGGCTGCCAGTTGCCCCGGCCGACTTGGCAGTTCATGTCGACGTATTCAAAACCGTTCGCCGCGGATGCCTGCATGAAGCCCGATGTACCCTGCGTCAGGTCGTCGATGACGACCTTGAAGGCGTCGTTGCCTCCAAGTGCCCCCTTTACTGCCGGCGCGGGTGCGTCGTACATGTGGATGCTGATCTTGTCTCCGGGCTTCATGATCAGCGTGTCGGTGTTCGGCACGAACGTATCGAAGTCGGAATCACCGGGGCCGGCGGGACCGGTAGGTACGCCGTTCGTCTGGATGAAGGCGAAGTTGATCGGCTCCTCGCAGGCGGTCTGGCACGTCGCGTACAGGTTCGTGCACTCCAGGCTGTCGATCGTCATGGCGGCGCACCAGCCGGCGTCGCTGCAACTCTCGTTGTCGACGAAGGGTGGGTTGCCCGGCGGGTAGAGCTGCATCTCCATCACTGCCGCACCGGCACCTGGATACGAGTTATTAGGGCAGTTGAACGCCGTCGGACAGCTAGGAGCGTTGCTGTTCGAGTTGGGGATGCACGGCAACTGCGGGTAGGAGTAAGGATCGCACATCGCCATGGAGAACCACGGAGCCGGCGAGAGCTCGAACCAGTGCGACACGTCCTTGCCTGGGGTGCCGACGGTCGGGGCGGCGGACGGGTCGACGGGCAACGTCTCGTTCCAGGTGACGTTGTTCCCCGAGCCCGGCTGGGTCGACAGGAAGGTCATGTCGGGCTCGTCGTGCCCGATGTATTGGCCGTTGTCGTAGAAGCGGCCACCCCACGTGTTGGCGTTGTCGACGCCAAGAAACCCGCGGACGTCCGTGCAAAGCTCCGCACGAGCCGGCGTCTCGACCGGACTGAAGCCGTTGCAGTCGAACTCGCCCCGTTTGGGGACCGAGACGGCCCTCGGCACCTTGGTGGCATACGGCATTGCGACCAGGCGCGGCTGCCTGGCGGCGGCGGCACTCGCGGGAGACATGCTGGCCAGGGTGGCGCTCACCACGCCGAACAGCCCGAGCGCCATCATCATCACCAAGACCAAGACGGTCTTCAGCGCGGCGCCACGCGAAAGGACGGGGATTCTCATCGACCTCTCCTTCTCTCCGGTAAAACGCTAGGGGCGAGGCACCGGAGCGTCAATGGGATAGGCAGCCGAGGGGAATGGCTACCGGCTCACCGGCGTGACGCAGCTCGAAGCCGATCGGCAGTGGCCTGGCAGTACCGAAGCAGCTTGCCGGTCGCCGCATCCAGGTTGACCTCGCTGTGGCATGTCCCCCTTACGCCCGTGTGGCGGACCGGACTATGTGAGACCATTTACGGTGATGACTGCCCCCCGCGCCGTGCTCGTCGGAATCGTCGCAGCACTCGCGCTCAGCATTGGCGCAAACGTGACGACGGTCACCGCGATGGCGGCCCCTGCGCACTCGGACTGTAAAGCGCCTCCCGCGCCCCACGTGGACTGGGCCGGTTGTAACAAGTCCCACGACGACCTCGAGCTCCGCCAACCTCTACGGCGCCAACCTCCAACACACCAACCTCTCCGACGCCGGCCTCGTCGCCGCCAACCTCTCCCACGCCGAGGGCGCCGACGCCAACCTCACGGGCGCCGTCCTCTCCGACGCCACCCTCAAGAACGCCACCCTCAAGCGCGCCAACCTCAAGCGCGCCTACCTCTTTGGCGCAAACCTCAAGCGCGCAAACCTCACCCGCTCCGACCTCACCCGCGCCACCCTCACCGGTGCCAACCTCAAGGGCTCCGACCTCAAAGGCGTGACTTGGAACGACACAGTGTGCCCAGACGGCACAAACAGCAGCAAGGACGGCGGTACCTGCAAAGGGCACCTCACGTCATAAGCCCGCTAAGGGCCGTTCGCTCGGCCTCCGCTCCCTCGCCTCCCAACCCGCAACCGCCGCCACTCACCTAGCACCCGCCAGCCCTGTCGCATCGTGGGCGAACGTGGGGGCCGGTGTACGTACGGCGGAAGCCCTGTCCGTTCCGCCTCAGCTCGATAGCGATGGCCGGGTGTGGTTGACCGGCCTCGAGGCGATCAACGGTGCTGTTGGCCGATACCCTTGACCGGCGTCGGTTGCCGACGGTGGTTCAGCGGTGCCTTGTCGTAGCCACTTTTGCACTTGCAGCGCTCACGGTCGCCGGTCGTATGTCGCCAGGACTACTGCTCATGTTCACGTTCGTGATCGGCACCGGCTCGGTCTTGGTTGCGCCCACCGACCAGTCGCTCGTACCAGAGCTCGTACCGGGCGACCAGGTCCCGGCAGCCGCACAGCTCAAGGCTCACGCCGGTGGCCACGTCGCGGGACTCGATCGTTTCCAGGCGGCCTACTCGAAGGTTGGCCGCCACCAATCGGCCTCCAGCCACGGTATTCGACTGCACCCGGATCGACATGAGGTCGCGTGAGTGCAATGCACTGCTCGAGCGAGTTGGGACGGACGCTGAGTCGTCTTCGCCGAGCGCCAGCGCGGCCGTCCCGCGTATCAGTTCACCCCGGTCGGCTCGCTGCGATCGTTCTAATCTGGCGCAAGAATTGCTTGTTCCTGAAGAAACGAGGTTGCCATGCCTGACGTCGTGCCGGAACCAGAAAGCATCGACACACCGCCCGCTCCCACCACGGATTGGCGCCGGGCTCTCGGCGCACTCGGGCGCCTCGCGCGCTACGTCGTCGGGGGTGGCGTGGTGCTGCTTGTGATCGCGGGCGGAGCCAAGGTTGCGCTGGCCATGAGCCACAACTCGAGTGCGTCCACCGGAACCACGCTGTGCGCGACGAGCTCCGGAACAGTCACCTACAAGGCGAATGGGAAGTGCGGCACCGGCCACACAAAGCTCGTCCTTGCGACGCAGTCGGAGTTGAACTCGCTCACATCGAAGGTGAGCAGCTTGACCTCCACCGTCTCCAGCTTGAGCTCCCAGGTGACCACCCTCTCGGGGCAGGTCGCGACTCTCAACTCCGAGCACACCGCCGACGCGACGTCGATAGCCAAGCTGCAAGCGACGCTCCGCGGCGTGAAGAGGGCCACCGTCAGCGGGAAGGAGACACTCACGATCTCAGGTGAGAACGTTCAGATCGTCAACGGATCCGGGTCCGAGACGACCACCAACGGATTGGGCAACCTCATCGTCGGTTACAACGACGACCCCGGAGTCCAGACCGGATCCCACAACCTGGTCGTCGGAGACGGCCAGAGCTTTAGCAGCTACGGCGGCCTCGTGGCCGGCGAGGCCAACGCCGTCACCGCGCCCTACGCATCGGTGAGCGGCGGCGAGAACAACACGGCTGAGGCGGAGGCCGCGTCGGTGTCCGGGGGCAACGAGGACACCGCCGAAGGGTCGTACGGCGCTTGGGCGGCGGGCGGTTACGACAACCTCTCGAACGGAAGCTCGACGGCCGTGGTCGGTGGGTCGGGCGACGTCGCCACGGGCGACAACGCGCTCGCGGCTGGCGGGCTCGACGGAAGTGCGACCGGAGCCGACTCGGCAACGCTCGGCGGCGAGGCCAACACAGCCTCCGGCTCTTACGCCTCGGTCACCGGCGGTTTCACGAACACCGCCTTGGGCACGTGGTCATCGGCCACCGGAGGCTCTACCAACCAGGCCACGGCCGACTATTCGGCGGTGACCGGCGGAGGCTTCAATGAGGCCGAGGGCGGCTACACCGCGATCAGCGGGGGCGCTCACAACACCGCTCTCGACCAGGCGAGCGTGGTGTCGGGGGGTGATGGCAACACCGCCGAGGCGAACTACGCCACGATCAGTGCCGGCTACGAGGACATCGCCTCGGGATTCTGGAGCTCGGTTGCCGGTGGCTACGAGAACACGGCGGCCGGTGAGCTCACATCCGTGGTCGGTGGTGAGGGCAACTCCACTGACAGCTCAGACAATTACAGTGCCATCCTTGGCGGCTCGTTCAACACACTCTCCGGGAGCTGCACGAGTATCCCCGCATATCAGTCGTCCTGCGGCTGAGATCTCTCCAGACCGCCGACGTCAGACGAGTCGGGTCCGCTTCGCAATTCTCGGCCTCGAGGGCGTGACGAGGGGCCGGGCTTGGAAGCGCACGACGGTGGCGGACATCACCTCCGTGAAGACGCACTCGGGGCTCTGCCACGTCGCCTTCGTCATCGACGTCTTCAGCCGGCGGATCGTCGGCTGGCAGGTCTCGACCTCGTGGCGATCCGACCTCGCCCTCGACGCCCTCGACATGTCCATCTACGCCCGGGACGCCGACGGCCTCGCCGACCTCGTGCACCACAACGACCGTGGCCTTCAGGGCGGCCTCTCGATCCGCTACACCGAGCGCCTCGCCGAGGCCGGTATCGCGGTCGGCCGTGAGGATGACGCGCCCGGCTTGGCGAGGCTTAACCCTGATCGTTCACGAGTCCACGTGAGCGATGAGAGCTACATAGAGGCGCGCCATGCCCGTCGCCCCCGGCGACTCGCGGACGATGGCCTCGGGATCGACGACGACGACGCCGTCGAACTCCAATCCCTTCGCCTCGACGGCGTTGAGGTGCAGAGCGCCTCCCTCGCTCTCGCCCACCAGCCACTCGGGCGTGATGACCGCGACCAGGTCGGCCCCGACCTCGCGCTGGACATCGGCGGCTGCGTCGGCGATGTCTGTCGCCCCGAGCGTCCGGCCACCGGTGTGAAGGCGGCGGGGAGCCACCCCGGCGGACCCGGCGGAGCGGGCCGGGTGCAGGTGCGCGGCGAACTGCTCGAGCAGCCGCGCCGCCAGCTCCATGATCTCGGACGGGGTGCGGTAGTTGACCGTGAGCTCGTGGCGGGTCACCGAACCGGCGTCAACTCCGACCGCCTCGAGGATGCAGTCCCACGCCGCCGCCGCACCGGCGCGGACTGCCTGAGCCTCGTCACCTGCGAGGGTGAACGACTTGGTCGGGCACCGGCGGGCGATCGCCCGCCACTGCATGGGCGAGAGGTCCTGGGCCTCGTCGACGACGACGTGGCCATAGTGCGCGTCTACCGCGCGGACGTCGGGCACGTGCTCGACCTCGAACTGGTGAGCGAGCTCCTCGTACACGCCGTGCAGCTCGTTGGCGGCCGGATCACCCATGAGCGCGGTCGTGGCGTAGGTGGCCTTGCACTCCCGGCGTCGCGGCCCGACGTTTCCCCGGGCAGGTACTCGAGCGCGCGCCCGCACCATCCGTCAGGGGCAGCTGGCCGATTCGACGTGACCGTGGGCCCGCATGATCACACGAACTGGACAGCGCTATGACCTGTTCGCTTGTAGCTGAGCCGACCGTCTATCTGCTTCGCGAGGATGTTCATGCGCCGCCCATGGTCGCTTGTGTGGCACGTCCACTAGCTGAAGCCGAACTGTCCCGACTCGTGCGTCGCGGCGGGCGGGCGTGATGCAATGAAAAGCCTCAGAATGCCCCGACACCGTCACATTCCAGGGGGCTGTGTGCGCTGACAAAATCGGACCTCCATGAATTGCCACCCTTCGGCCTGGTCGGTGTGCTCTACTGAGCGCTGACATGTCGAGCAGTTGACTGAGGGAGGACTTGTTCGGGGTCCTCCCTCAGTCGCGTCGGAGTATCCGCCACCGCGACACACCGCGTCGGTAGCGTTCTGTTGTAGAGGTCGGTCCCGAACCCGGCCACTATGAAAGGACACCGAACAATGACCAACAACACGAACCGGATCGTCTGTGTGACGACCGAGCATGCTCACCGCCACATCGTCAAAGTCGGACTCAACACCGGAGTGGACCTGACCGTGAAGCAAGTGCGAGAGCGAATTGATGACGGTGAGAAGTTCCAGACCCACAGCCCTTCGACTGGCGAGAACGCCGAAGTCAAGAAGGACACATGCCGCAAGGGAGACCCGGCCTGCACCGTTGAAACCATCCGCTCGGCAGCGGACGCCATTGCCGACAACAACCTGGACAATCTCCCCGTCTGCGCTTAGCATCACGTTTCCAGCTCCTCAAAGCAGAGCGTGTTAAGGCGCGCCATCTCGTACCGTTGCTTTGGTGCTTTCCAGCCGCTACGAGGATGGCAGGTATAGCCGAGTGCGATCGCGATAGCGTCCGCGAGAAAGGGCATGAAACGATCCAACTCGGCCACAGTTAGTACTAGGCCGTAGCGTTGGTCAAGCGATAGGTTAACGCGGCCACCATTCATAGGGCTAGCGGTCACGAAGGGAACTGTCCAGCTATCTACGGTCACTCGGTGCTCGTCGTAGGGTCCATGCAGCGCTACATCAGGCATGAGTGATACACCCCTTTGGCATAATGTACCTATGACCACCAAGACGACGCTTGCCTCTTTGACCAGTGCAATCGTTACCGAGGCGGACGCCTACCGGTACTTTGAGAACCTGCGTTGGGGCGACTCCCCGATGTGCGCGCACTGCGACGGAGCCGACGTATACCTGATCGGTTGCGCCAACGGACTCAGCCGTAAGACACGGACCGGTAGCTACTCCCAGCGCCGCGTGTGGAAGTGCCGTGAGTGTGGTCGCCAGTTCTCCGTGATCACCGCGACCATCATGCAGGGCACCAAGGTCCCCGTCCGCATCTGGGCCATGGTCATCTTCGAGATGTGCGCCAGCAAGAACGGAACTGCTGCCAGGGAGATTGAGCGCAAGTACGGTGTCTGCCCCCGCACCGCGTGGTTCATGCTCCACCGCATCCGCGCAGCGATGGCTGGCGACGGGTTCGCAGTCCCGATGCAGGGCACCATCGTCGCGGACGAGACCTACATCGGCGGAGACCCCGAGAACCGCCACGCGGCGCAGCGTGAACTGGACAAAATCACGCCCGTCAGGGTCGTGCCTGGTGCCAGAGGGAACGCCCACACGGACAAGACGCCAGTGTTCTCGCTGGTCAATGTCCACAACTGGCGAGGTCCGCTCGCAGGTGGTCCCCAACGTGACCGGGCACACGCTCCGCAAGGTCATCGCTGACCAGGTGAACATGAGCGCATCCGATCTGATGACCGACGAAGGGTCCTGGTACAAGCAGGTCGGCCGCGAGTTCGCCT
The DNA here is from genome assembly GCA_963801185.1 of uncultured Acidimicrobiaceae bacterium. Taxonomy (GTDB): domain Bacteria; phylum Actinomycetota; class Acidimicrobiia; order Acidimicrobiales; family Bog-793; genus Palsa-601. The sequence continues at coordinate 718,304 of CAWDDW010000001.1, forward strand.
CCCACGAGACGGTCAACCACTCGCACGGCGAGTACGTCCGTGGCACGATCACCACGAACAGGATCGAGGGCTACTTCGCCCAGCTCAAGCGGTCCATCGACGGGACTCGCCACCACGTCAGCGAGGAGCACTTGCAGCGGTACCTCGGAGAGTTCGACTTCCGCTACTCGACGTGCCACGCCAGCGACTACGGGCGCATGAAGATCCTCGCCTCTCGGATGGAGGGTCGGCTGAGCTACAAGCGGGTGACTGCGTAGGACGCTCATCCGGCCTTGTCCTGTAGCTCAAAGGCGACCGAGCCATCCAGTGCGAATTGCAGAACGGCGTGCTTGGTTTCGCGCTTGTCTCCGGTCCGGTTGTGGACCGTAATGTCGAACTCCACCCTTTGGCTGGCGGTGTTCGGCACGAGCGCTCGGCCGGGGTTGTGTTTGGCCGTTCCATAAACGGCGTCGGGTGTCCAGTCTACGGAACGCCAGAGTGGAGCGTAGGGTGTCATCATCCAGAGGCTCAGCGGCTCGCGGAAGCAGAAGGCAACACAAAGTCGAGCTTCCTCATTCCGAACTAGGTGTTGCTCGCGGTTGATGGTGTCCTCCCATGCAATCGGGTGAGAGTACGTGGACACGTCACCGCCCGGAAAGTCCTTGAATGCAGCGCCAGTCATGGTGCCAAACTCGGCCGAGAACTCGGCCGGTGGTCCGAAGTTCGTCACCTTCACCAGGATGATGGTCCGTCCTCGAAAGGCTCCCCCCACATAGGCGTCAGTGATGTTCGGGATGAACTCTGGAACCAACTGCGCGATCGCGAAATTGACGTGCTCCCGTTGATCCTTCTCGTATTGCAGCCTCCAAGTCGCAACAACGAACAAGATCAGTAGCAGACATGCGGCTCCGAAAAGCAGCCAGGGCAGATCATGGCCCAGGTGATACTTCCGAACGAAGTAGATCAGAGCGCCGATGGCCCCTGCGACAGAGAGTCCGAACAGCCAGTTAGCAGCGACACCAGCTCTTTTCACTGGGTCCGCCGCCAGTACGATGCCGCGCCAGAGGCTGACCCACAAGCTGGGTGGCTTCGGTATGTCTGGTCCCAGCCGTCGGTCGTCCGTGGACATGCCGTTGAGCCTAGATTTCTGGCTCTTCCTCGTCCTCTGGCCCCTCTGCTACCTCGTCGGCGCCCTCGCCACCCAGTAGGCGTTTCAGGACGTCCTCGGCCTCCAGAGGGAACAGAGAGACGCGCTCGTCGGGGTCGTAGCCCTCGGTGTTGGTCATGGCCCTCCCAGTGTAGCGATAGCGCCAGAAGTGCAGGTAGAGGCCCAGATTTCGAGGGCTTGATTTTGTCAGCGCACACAGCCCCCATTCCAGGGTGCTGTTGTACTTGACAAACCATAACGGTCGGCGCATACTGAATACATGACAAACCTCAGCCTCCCGAAGCTGGCAGCGAAGATCCCCGACGAGCACGCTGCGTACCTCTACCTTGAGGGCCTTCGCTGGGCCAAGGGCGTCGTTTGCCCGCACTGTGGCAGCATCGACAGCGCCACCTTCCTCAAGCCTCGCAATGAGGCCGGAGCTGGCAAGGGCCGCGAGACTCGCACGGGCACCATGTCTCAGCGCCGCGTGTGGAAGTGCCGTGCTTGCAGGAAGCAGTTCAGCGTCCTGACGGGAACGATCTTTCACGGCTCCAAGGTGCCGGTCCGTACCTGGGTGCTGGTGACCGCTCAGATGTGTGCCAGCAAGAACGGCATGGCTGCTCGCGAGGTCGAGCGGCTGTACGGACTGACTCCCAAGACCGCCTGGTTCGTCACCCACCGGATCAGGGAGGCCATGAAGCAGAACGCTCCGACCTCGCTGCTGGTCGGGACGATCGCGAGCGACGAGACGTGGTTTGGTGGCGATCCCATCAACCGCCACGCAGCCGACAAGGACTTGAGCAAGATGACACCGGTCAAGGTCGTTCCCGGCGTGAAGCGCTCCAACGGCATGACCGACAAGACTCCGATCCTGTCCCTGGTCAACATCGAGACTGGCGAGATTCGCTCCCGCGTCGTCAATGAGGTGACGGGCAAGTCGCTCCGCAAGGTCATCGCCGAGCAGGTGGACATGGACGATTCCGTGCTCTACACGGACGAGGGTTCCTGGTATCGCCAACTCGGGCAGGAGTTCGCCAGCCACCAGATGGTCAACCACTCCGAAGGCGAGTACGTGCGAGGCCCTGTGACCATCAACCGCCTTGAGGGCTACTTCGCTCAGCTCAAGAGGTCACTCGACGGGACGCACCACCACGTCAGCCGCGAGCACCTGCCGCGGTACCTAGCAGAGTTTGATTTTCGCTACTCAACTTGTGGCATGACCGATGGCGAACGGATGAATGTGCTCATGGGCCGTGCTGCTGGGCGCAGGCTGTCCTACAAGACGTGCAGGTGGGCCCGAGTTACTTACACTGATGGCATTCTCCTATTCTGGAGGGATCATGCCAAAGGCAAACCAGTACCCACCAGCACCGCGGGTGAAGCGAACGGGCGCGGCACGGCCAGCGAAGCAAACGGTCGCGGAGGTCACCTGGCCTTCCGACATCGCGGCAGTGACTTACGCCAACATCGTCGGCGTAAGTCAGACACCTTGGGATATCACGGTGTTTGTTGGACAAATCACTACCCCGTTGCAGCCGTTTAACCAACCAATACCAGACAGACTCTATCTGAGTGTTGAACACCCGCTTGGCATCCGCTTTGCTCCAGCGGCTGCCCTTCAGTTGCGCGACTTCCTCAATGATCACTTGGCTAACTTCGAAGCATCTCAAGGGCCTATTACGCCAGTGCCACACCAGGGTGCGCCGCCACAATGAACGACATCGTGATCGCAACGCCGACAGAGTCGCACATTCCAGGCTGGGCCGCGATCTATCCATCCGTTGTTACACAGGTGATCCAAGTCTCGCCATCTGTGGAGGAGTTGGTAACAATCAACGTTAGTTATCAAGCGGAGTCGATCACTTGGTCCGTTCCCTCTGCGTTACTAGAACGACTCGCTGCAATGATTCCCGACGACGGCCATCGAATCGCGACCTTTATCCTGGAGCGCGACGATGACGGGCGTCTGATTTTTGGGGACATCGAAGGTATCGCCTTTGGTCTAGGAGCCGACGTTGAAGCTGCGTTTCATACATGGGCAGAGAACGCTCGCGACCTTTTGGACGGTCTTCTGAGCGAGGGTGACCGCCTTACGCCGCGTCTAGTCGCGCGCTGTCAGATACTTGACGACATACTGAGTTGACGTGCCGCTGAAGCCAGGCGACGTTCGTCGCAAATTGAAGTCCAAGTTCAAGTTCAAGGATTGCGGCGGCACGAACCACGACCGGTTTAAACTGTGGATCGATAATGTCCTGGTGTCTTACGTGGACATTGATAGAACGACGGACGATTTGGGAGACGACCTAGTCAAGTTCATGGCGCATCAAGCGGGCGTGAGACCAAGGCAATTTAGAGAGATGATTCAATGCACCATTAGCCGAGCACAGTACGAATCGTACTTACTCGCTCCAGTTGCGCCGTCAGATGGACATCGCACTGTCGGACCTGGCACTGAATCTCCCTAGGGTTAGGAGATGGACATGCGTGACATGGACGATCCGGTCAACATCGACATGGAGCCGGAGGACGCGTTGCGCGTCCTGCTCGGCTCGCCTCCGCTCAGCCCAGCCGAGACAGTCGAGCCGGGTGACGAGGACGCTGACGACAAATGACAGCGTTGTGATTTCCGACCGCTAGCCTTACTTCCCTTAGCAAGAAGGGAGGTAACCAACAATGGTACGTACTGCCGTAGCGGCAGGCGACGATGATCGCTTCCGCAAGATGATCGTTGTGATCGGGCTGGCAGTAGCCCTGATGCGCGCTTACCGCGAGTTCTTCTAGAACTTGCCAGCACCCGGATTGTGGGTTGTACGTAGAGGCGTGACCTACGCTCCGGTGCGTTCTCCCTCCTCGTCGTCCTCATCCTCCTGGGCCGTTGGGTCGAACGGCACAGTCTCCGTGAACGTCACGGCTACCGAATGAACATGGTTGTCCTGGTCGAGCAGCTCTAGTACGTCATCGAACGTTCCCGTCCCCACGAGTTCTGACGGCAGCGGGATGTTGAACCACCAATGGATCACGGCCGTTTCCCCATCGGGTATGTACGACAACGGTCCTCCACTCAGATTTCCATACTCGCTCACGTCCACGTTGATCGACGTGAGGTGCCTCCTTCGCAACCGACCCTGGAACACGATGAGAGGTTGTCCTGTGTGGTTCGTCACGAGCGCTCGCAAGAGCAGCCCGACTGAGGGCGGAACTGCGTCTGACGCTGCCTGAAAGTGGCAGCGCTCAGGGAGGATGACCACAGGTTGTGGGCGCGTCAGCGCGTAGGCCAAGCCAGGTATCGCGAGCAGCCCGGTAAGTCCGGCAGCGAAGGCGATCAAGGCATCGGTTGACATGTGAGCGAAGGCGCTTATCAACCCAGCTCCGACAGTGCCAGCGGAAATCGCAGTCCCCACGACAGCGAACACGCGATAGGCGGGGCGCCCTTCGATGCGGGACAACGACGGCGGGAGCCTCGGAAGGCGCATCCAACCAGCGTACGCCTTGAACCGGGATATCTATGGTTTGTCACGTCACACAGCACCCATTCCAGGGCCGTTGCGCTGACCCAGTGCCGCGTCAGCCAACGTTTGAGCTGTTCGCCGTAGCTGTCGACTCGGTGGGACAGAATGACCCCATGGCTGCGACTGTGTCCTCTTGGATCACGCCTAAGGCCGTCAAGGGTGTGCAAAGCCCTATCGCTGGGCGCGGACTTATGGCCACCGAAGCGATCCAAGAGGGCGAGGTCGTCGCAGTCAAAGGGGGCCATGTCGTCACGACCGAGGCTCTCAAGGGGCTGCCCGAGCCGTTGAGGAACTCTGAGGTTCAGATTGCCGATGGCCTCCACCTCGTTGCGACCAGCGAAGACGAGTACGAGGCGGTCATGCTCTTCATCAACCACTCCTGTGAACCGAACGTGGGTCTTGGCGGAAACGTTTTGTTGGTCGCGATGCGCGACATTGAGCCCGGTGAGGAGCTCACGACTGACTACGCGCTCTTCGACGACTACGCCGGGTCGATGGACTGCCACTGCGGCCATGCCGCATGCAGGCACCGCATCGACGGCCAAGACTGGCGGCGACCCGACCTTCAGGAGAAGTACCGTGGCTACTTCTCCTGGTACCTCGCAAGGAAGATGTAGTTTTTCGCACCTCCGATCGGCCAACAGCCCTCCCCGAAGAGGGCAAACGTTGGCTGACGGGGCACTAGGTCAGCGCAACGCTGTCAGGAAATACAACGGACATACACAGAACACCCCGACACCGTCACGTTCCAGGGCCGTTGCGCCCGGCCTGTCCTACCTGGGCGGAGTTTCGATGATCCGGAGTTTCGGGTGGGCCGTAGAGGACTCGAACCTCTGACCCCCTGCGCGTCATGCAGGTGCGCTACCAACTGCGCCAACGGCCCGTGAGCAGACGAATCTACCACCGTGCCCGCTCGGCGGGTCGTGCGTCCCTCTCGACGACGCCGTGTGCGCCAGCCCGGCCAACGGCCAGTGCCCTGTCTTCGCGCCCCGCCGCAACGCCGCCCCGAGCGCCAAGTAGATTCCGCAGTCGTGCAACGTGTCCCGGGGCCCGCTGACCCCGAGACCTCGGATCTCCCGAGTGGCTCTCCTGGCGGTGATGGCACCCATGAAGTCGACCTGGCGGGCCAAACCGGTGCGCCAGCAGACGACGCCGAGCACCCGTTCGCTCCCCTGATCGACCCGGACGGCTACATCCTTCCGCCGCCAGAGATCCGGGCCCTTCACCGGCGAGCTCGCAAGAGGCGCGAGCCGACACGGTCGGGCTCACGGACGGCATCCATAGTTGGCCTCGTCGTCGTGGTGAGTGCTCTGGCCTTCGTGATCGGCGAACTCAGGCCAGATCTGCTCTTCGGCTCGGGCATCGATGTCGGTGGGGACAACGGTGGCCACATCGCCGCGCCTTATTTCCTCATCCACGATCTGCTGCCCCAAGGGCGGCTCACGGGGTGGGATCCATGGTGGTTCGACGGCTTCCCGCTGTACGTCTTCTACTTTCCGCTTCCCGCGCTCCTCGTGGCCATCGGGTCGATAGTCCTTCCCTACGGTGTCGCGTTCAAGCTCGTGACCGTTCTAGGTACCGTCACCTTGCCCATCGCCGGGTACGCGTTCGGCAGACTGGCTGGGTTCCGGCGTCCAGTACCGGTGCTGATGGCCGCGGCGACGCTTCCCTTCCTGTTCAACACGAGCTACACGATCGACGGCGGCAACATTGCCTCGACGATGGCCGGCGAGTTCTCGTTCAGCCTCGCGATCACCACGGGCTTGTTGTTCCTCGGTACGGTTGCTTACGCGCTGCGCACCGGAAGGCTTAGGTGGCTCGCTGCGCTCCTCTTTGCGATCACATGTGTCTGCCACGTCATTCCGGCGCTCGCGTTCGGCGCCACAGCCCTCCTGATGTCGGTCGCGACACTCCGACCTCGCACGTTGCCGAAGGCGTTCAAGGTCATCGCTCCGATCGGCATCGTCGGAGCGCTCCTCGCCGCGTGGTGGCTCGTCCCGTTCGCGGCCGATCTCCAATATTCGTCCTCGATGAACTACAACCCGGTGGGCGGCCCATGGCCGAACTGGTTCACCAGCAACTTCCTGCCCGACGGCTACCGGTTCATACTCATCCCCGCAGTCCTCGGGGCAATCGTCTCCCTTATCGCCCGCAACCGGCCGGCCTTCGTGCTGGCGCTGTCGGCCGGCCTCACCGTCTTCGCCTTCCACTGGCTCCCCTCTGGCCTTGTGTACAACGCTCGATGGCTACCGTTCTGGTTCCTCTACGCGGCGTTGTTGGCCGCCTACGCGCTCGGTGAGGCGTTCCGCCTTGCCGGCCGTTTTGTCGCGCCATCGGGAATGGCCTCGGTGGCGATGACTCTCGGCACCGTCGGCGCGATCTTCGGATCGGTGTTCGCCGGCGGTCTCGAAGGAAACGGATTCCTCGGCTTCACGCCGCCCGCCGGCCATACCCAGGTCTCGGGCTGGATCGACTGGAACTACAGCGGCGTCCAGGCACGTTCGGGTTGGCCGGTCTTCCAGGACATGGTGAAGCTGCTCGACCGGGCCGGCAAGAAGTACGGCTGCGGTCGATTGCAGTACGAGTACCTCTCAGAGACGACGAACCCGTTCGGCTCGACCGAGGAGATGATGTCACTGCCGATGTGGACCAAGGGCTGCATGGAGACCACCGACGGGATCTACTTCGAGTCCTCGACGACGACGCCGTTCCACTTCCTCGATGTGAGCCAGGTGTCACAGGACGGCGAGTCACCTGACCCGATCGCAGGACTGACCTATCCCGGATTCGATCTCGAGGACGGTGTCCGCCACCTCCAGCTGATGGGCGTTCGTTACTTCCTCGCCATGTCGCCTCCTGTCGAGGCAATGGCCAACCTCGACCCGTCCCTCGTAAAGATCGGGACCGCCCCGAGCTTCCCGGGGCCCTACAACAGACTCCCCGTGAAGGACCCTCACATCGTGCTCTACCTCATCAAGGACAGCGCGCTCGTAGTTCCCCTCACCCATCTGCCAGTGGTCGAGCCGACCGGTAAGGAGGCGTGGCTCGACGTGAACCTGCAGTGGTACGAGAACGAGCAGTACTGGCCTACGCTCCTCGCCCGGTCGGGACCCGCTACATGGCCGCGCGATCGTCCCGGAACGCTGGTCCTGCCAGCGCGGGCTGTTCCCGCCGAGTCGACGAGGATCAGCGCCATACGGTCCGGGACGTCGTCGATCTCCTTTCATGTCTCGCATACCGGGACACCGGTGCTCGTGAAGGTCCCCTACTTCCCGAACTGGACGGCTTCGGGCGCGGCCGGACCCTACGAGGTCTCGCCCAACCTGATGGCGGTCGTGCCCGCGTCACATGTCGTCACCCTGACCTACGGGACGACCAAAGCCGACTGGGCCGGCAAGATCGGCGCTCTGGTCGGTGTCGTCGGGCTCGGCGCGCTGGCCACGGCCCGCAGCCCGTCCCCCGCCATGCCGTCACCATCGGGACCACCCTCGCCGACACCGCCGGTCACGCCCGTGGCGCCGGCAGAGGAGGCCGTCGACGGCGACCCCGATGAGGACGATCCCGAGGGCGATCCCAGAGCCACGAGCGACGACCAGCTGGATCTCTCGGTCGTGCTCCCCGCCCACAACGAGGAGGCCTTGATCGGAGAGACGGTCAGCCAGCTCCTGAGCGCCCTTGCCGAGTCCGGTGAGCGCTTCGAGATCCTCATCGTCGAGAACGGCTCAGCCGACCATACTGCCGAGGTGGCAGAACGGCTCGCGGACGAGCATCACGAGGTTCGCCTCGTCCGCCTCCTCGACGCCGACTACGGAGCAGCCCTGAGGGCTGGATTCCTCGCGGCGCGCGGCGAGACGGTCGTGAATTTCGACGTGGATTATTACGACGTTGGGTTCCTCAGGGAAGCCAGGTCGCTCATCGTCGAGGGGAAGGCTCAGATCGTGCTCGCCAGCAAGCGTGCCCCTGGGTCAGCCGATCGGCGCCCGCTGCCGCGGCGGCTCCTCACGTTGGGTTTCACCAAGGTCATGCGCTCTCTCCTCGCTGTCCCCGTGAGCGACGCCCACGGGATGAAGGCCCTCGATCGCCGGGCGATCACGCCTGCGGTGGTGGCCTCGCAAATGGGAGGCTCGGTGTTCGACGTCGAGATCGTGGTCCGAGCGCACCGTTCGGGCCTCGAGATTGCCGAGCTGGCGACGGAGGTCCGCGAGGTCCGGCCGGCACGTACGGGCGTCGTGCGTCGCAGCTTCGAGTCGCTGCGGGGCTTGCTGAAGCTTCGCTGGATCGTCGGGCCGGACCAGCCTGCGTGAGGCGTGTACCGGCCGCCGAGTCACGAAGTGGCCGTGGCCATGTCGGCGAACTCGGAGGGACCGAGCGCCGCAGAGAACAAGAAACCCTGGAACAGATCACACGCAGTCGCCTCGAGAGCCGCTAGCTGGTTCTCGTCCTCAACGCCCTCTGCCACGACCTCGAGCCCCAGCGCGTGAGCCAAGTTGACGACGCTCGCCACGATGACCGCATCCTCCGGGCTCGTCGTCAGGTCGTCGACGAACGACTTGTCGATCTTGAGGGCGTCGAGCGGGAACTTCCGGAGGTAGCTGAGCGACGAGAAACCAGTGCCGAAGTCGTCGATCGCCAGCCGCACACCCAGGTTCTTCAAGCGCCGGAGCACCCCGAGAGCATCCTCCGGCTCGGTCATGAGAGCGCTCTCGGTGATCTCGAGCATCAACCGGTTCGGGTCGATCCCGCTCTCGACGATCACGTCGTGCACCATCGTCACGACACCAGGATCGGCGAGCTGGCGAGCCGACAGGTTCACCTCCATCACGTCTGCGATCGGCGCCCGCTGCTCGGCCTCGGCTGCCGCGACCCACTGGCTGTATGCCATGCAGGCTTCTCGCAGGACGTGAGCACCGATCGGCACGATGAGCCCGGTCACCTCGGCCGTGTGGATGAAGTGGGAGGGAAGGACGAGGCCGTGAGTGGGATGTCGCCAGCGCACAAGGGCTTCGACGCCGACGAGTCGCCTGTCTGTGAGCGACAGCACCGGCTGGTAGTGGACCTCGAACTCGTCTCGCTCGAGCGCCAGGTGCAGAGCGCTCTCGGCGTGGTCTCGGGCGATCAGCCCGGGGCGCAACGCCTCCCGGTAAAGCTCGAGCCGACCACCACCGCGCTGTTTGGCAACAGACGCCGCTACACCGGCGTTCACCACGAGCTCCCCGAGATCGGCAAGAGGGTCGGTGGCGCCGATCGACCCGAAGCTCGCTGTCACGAATACGCTCGAGACCGAGGTCATGACCGGCTTGCGCAACGAGTGGAGGAAGCGCTCGGTGACCGACCGGACCCTGTGGTCGCAGCCTTCTCCTTCGATGAGGACGAGGAACTCGTCGGCCGCGAAGCGGGCCACGACGTCGTCGGAGCCCACCACCGCCTCCAGCCGTGAAGCCACTTCCTGCAGCACTTCGTCGCCGACATCGTGGCCGAGGGTGTCGTTCACCGTGTGGAAGCGGTCTAGGTCCACCTTGACGATCGCCACCTCCCCCGGCTGTTCTGCGAGGCGGGCCAGCGCGAACGAGGCCAGGTACAAGAACATCTGGCGTGTCGGGAGACCGGTGAGCGAGTCGTAGAGCTCAGCCCTCGAGAACTCCGGCTCTCCGGGTCGGCGCGCAGTCACCGCGTCGGGGCCCACGGGTGCATGGCCAAGACTGTATGCAACTCCGGAGCTGATAGTGGGGACCCTCTGCTCGGGCGGGCATGACGCTAACTCGGCCGGGGCCGTCACTATCCTCCCTGCGCGTGTCCAACGATCTACCAGCCATCCCCGGCCGCCGCCGCAGCGTGTACACGACGAGCCGCCGGCGGCTCTTCGGCCGCAAGCAGGCACCGCTCCCGTCCTTCGGCAGCGGGTCGGGCCGGGCCGGCCGCGGCGGAGGCGCCCGGAGCGGGCGGCGCTGGCCAAAGCGAACCCTCATCGGCCTGATCTCGCTCGTGGTGCTTCTCATCGTCTTTGCCATTGGGAGCTACGTCTACATCGACATCAAGCTCGGCGGGATGACGCGTGTGCCGGTGAGCGCCCTCACGCCCTTGAAGCCCGGGGAGCCGATGGACATACTCCTCATCGGCTCGGACTCGCGGAGCTGCGAGACGAGCGCGGCCCAAGCGGCTGCCTTCGGGAGCAAGACCACCGTGACAGGGCAGCGATCGGACACGATCATCGTGGCTCGGCTGCTCTCGGGAGGCCGGGTCGAGATGCTCTCCATCCCGCGGGACACATGGGTCCCGATCGCCGGTACCGGGGGCTCTTCGAAGATCAATTCGGCCTTCAACAACGGGCCTAATCCGCTAGTCGAGACGATTCAGGACAACTTCCACATCCCGATCAATCACGTGATGATGGTGAATATCTGCGGGTTCCCCGACATGGTGGACGCGTTGGGCGGCATCTACATGAACTTCCCCGACCCGGTGAAGGACAGCTACAGCGGCCTCTATGAGACCCAGACCGGCTGCCAGCTGGTGAACGGCGCCCAAGCGCTCGCGCTGGTACGCAGCCGCCACCTCTGGTACTACTCGCACGGCTGGAACTACGACGGGATGAGCGACTTCTCGCGTATCAAGCGCCAGCAGGCCTTCTTCCACGCCCTTCTCGAACGAGTCCACTCGGTGGTCCCAAACGTCTTCCGCCTGAGCTCGTTCACGAGCGCGGCGGTGAGCGGGCTCGCGGTCGACTCGTCTTTCTCGAGCAACGAGATGATCGCAATCGGATGGGACTACCACTCACTTAGCGAGTCCAACCTGTCCACCTCCCTCCTCCCGACGACCGAGTCGGTGATAGACGGGCAGGACGTGCTGCTCCCGGCGCAGTCGTTGGACCAGACGGTAATCTCGGCCTTCCTCTCCGGAGAAGTCGGCACCTTCACCAGCACACTCGGGGCACCGCCGCACAACGCGTACCTGACAAGCTCGGAAGTTGTCACCGGTGTCTTCCCCGAGCCCTGGAACCCGCAGCCCTGTTGACCGCCGGGATGTCATGACTGACGGCCGGTAGCCTGTGCGCGTGGTTGACGAGGACGACCTTCCGATCTCGCCGGATGCGTCGTCGAAGCGCCGGAGGCGGTGGCCGCGCCGGGTGGCGGTCGGGCTCGTCGTCGTGATCGTGCTGGCGGCAGCCGGCGTCGGATCGGGCTACTGGTACCTCCGCCACGAGCTGAACTCGGTCAAGCATTTCTCGAAGAAACAGAACCACGGCGCTGACAGCTCCCCCGGCACCCGGCAAACCCGAGGACGTCCTCCTCGTCGGGTCCGACTCGCGTACCTGCATCGGCAAGAACGCGTACAACCAGGAGGGGAACCCACAGGTACAGTCCGGGCAGCGGAGCGACACCATAATCGTCGTCAGGATGGTGCCTTCCACCGACAGCGTGGAGATGCTCTCGATCCCTCGAGACACATTGGTGCCGATCAGCGGGACAGGCGGATCGTCGAAGATCAACACCGCCTTCAACAGCGGGCCGAACGAGCTCATCGCCACCATCGAGAGCGACTTCCACATCCCGATCAACCACGTGGTAGTGGCGAGCTTCTGCGGCTTCACTGACATCGTCAACGCACTCGGGGGGATCTACCTCGACTTCCCGGACCCGGCAACGGACGCCGAGACCGGGCTCAGGGTGAAAAGGACCGGTTGCCAGCTCGTAGGCGGCATCGAAGCTCTACAGCTCGTCCGGAGCCGTTACTACTACTACTACCCCGACGGCCACATCGGGCGGTCCCTCGGGAACGGCACATTCGTAGGCGGTGTCTACGACGGTATGAGCGACTGGAGCCGCATCCGCCGCCAGCAAGCCTTCTTCCACGCCGTGCTCGACCGCGTCCGCTCCGAGTCCCTCAACATCTTCCACATGAACTCGCTGCTCGGCGCAGTCGTGAAGGACCTCACGGTGGACCGAGGGTTCACCTCTGACGACATGCTCGGCCTCGCGTGGCACTACCGCCACTTCGCCTCGGCCCAGCTGCGGACCCTCGTGCTCCCGACGGCGGAGGGTACCTACGACGGCGTCCTCGGGATCGCTCCAGCTGTTCCTCAAGCAAGCCAGGCGGTCGCGCAGTTCATGTCGTTCGGCGAGCCGACTGCCTCGCAGCCCACAGGCTCCACGCCCACGACGAAAGGCAAGGCCGCCACGTCCCCGCCAGCCACAGCCAGCTCGACCACTACCACCACCCTCGCCGCTACGACCACTAGTCCTGCAGCGGTCCCGACCACGACCTCGCCGCCGAGTGAGATCGTCTCAGACACTCCGCAGACGCTCCCAGAGCTCTGGAACCCCTATCCCTGCTCGCCCTGAGCCCGTACCTCCGAAGACACCCGCGCGAGGGCCTCGAGCGTCCTCGCCGGCGCCCCGTCGTCTATCAAGGACCCGGCGAGCTCGATGCCTGCGGCAACGTCGGGGGTGATGCCCGCCACCACGAGACCCGCTGCGGCATTGAGCAATACGAAGTCCCGGCGGGCCCCACGCTCGCCTTGGAGTACGGAGAGGAACGTGGCGGCGTTCTCCTCGGGAGTGCCGCCTCGCAAGTCCTCGGGCGCGGCCCGCTTCAGGCCAAGCTCGAAACCGTCCACCTCGTACTCGAGGCGCCCGTAGCCCCGACCGTCATCGCGCAAGTGGGTCTCGAGCACGGTCGACGTGGTGACCGTCGAGAGCTCGTCGAGCCCGTCGTGCCCGAACACGACCATCGCCCGCTCCGTGCCGTTCGCCTCGAGCACGGCGAGCATCCGCGAGGCCATTGCCGGGTCGCCCACGCCTATCACCTGGCGCGTCGCGCCGGCGGGGTTCGCAAGCGGTCCGAGGAAGTTGAAGAAGGTCGCGACGCCGAGCTCGCGCCTCACCGGGGCCGCATGGCGCATCGCCGGGTGGAAACGCGGAGCGAGGCAGAAGCCGATGCCGACTTCCTCGATACATCTGACCACTCCGGTAGGCCCGAGATCGACGGCTACACCGAGAGCTTCGAAGACGTCCGCCGAGCCCGAGATCGAGCTCGACGCCCGGCCGCCGTGCTTGCAGACCCGTGCCCCGGCCGCCGCCACGATCACCGCCGCCATGGAGGACACGTTTATCGAGCCGCTCCGGTCGCCGCCGGTGCCACAGGTGTCCACGAGGCCGGGGCCGAGATCGATCCGCTCACCCCGTGCCCGCATCGCCCGCACGAGACCGGTGATCTCGGCGGCTGTCTCTCCTTTGGTCCGGAGCGCCGCCGCGAACGCCGCGATCTGGGTTGGTGCGGCCTCGCCGGCCAAGATGGAGTCGAGCACGACCGAAGCCTCGTCCGACGTCAGGTCCTCGCCCCGGAAGACGCGCGAGAGCACACCCGGCCAGCCGCCGATCTCTGACAGCGCCGAGGTCGAGGGGTCCGTCACCCGCTCACAGCTCGGTCAGTCCCACCACAGGTGATGCTCGAGCACCCCCCGAGCGATCAGCCCCAGCTGGACCTGCGAGGTGCCCTCGACAATCGTCAGCTGACGGGCATCCCGGTACCACAGCTCGGTGGGATGGTCCTTCATGTAACCGGCCGCTCCGAGCAGCTGGACCGCCAGACCCGAGGCCTTCACGGCGACCTCGGTGGCGTAGTACTTGGCCATCGAGAGGTAGGGAACCCACTCGCGAGTGAACTTGCCCTGGTCGGCGAGCCACGCCGACCTGTAGGTGAGGAGGCGGGCTGCCTCGATCTCGACAGCCATCTTGGCGATCTCCCATTGGATTCCCTGGAAGTCGGCGATCGTGTGCTCGAAGGCCTTGCGCTCCTTCACGTACTCCGTCGCGTACATGAGCGCCCCCTCGGCAAGCCCGATCCCGCGCGGGCGACGATCGGGCGCATGGAGTTGAGGCCGAGCATCGCCAGGCGGAAGCCGCCGACCTCGCCGATGACGTTCTCGGCTGGGACCCGCACGTCCTCGAGGAGGAGCTCGCCCGTGTCGACGCCGCGGACTCCCATCTTTCGGTCGAGCGTGCCGACCGATACGCCGGGCGTCGCCCGATCGACTATGAACGCCGTGATCGAGTCGTGGCGCCGGCTCGCCGGGTCTCCCGTCTTGGCGAACACCGTGTACCAGTCTGCCTGGGCGACGCCCGACATCCAGCACTTCACACCATTCAGGATCCATCCTCCATCGGTGTCCGGGTCAGCGGTCGCCCTGGTACGCATGCCTACGACGTCGCTCCCGGCTCCGGACTCCGACAGCCCGAAGCCGGCCCGCCGCGTTCCGTCTGCGATACCGGGCAGGTAGCGCTTCTTCTGCTCCTCGGAGCCGGCGATCATCACCGGTCCGGTCGGGAGCCGCGTCAGCAGGAGCATGAGCGCGGCGGTGTTCGAGTACTTGGCGACCTCTTCTATCGCGATGGTGAGGCCCATGATCCCGGCGCCCGAGCCCCCGTACTCCTCGGGGACGCAAAGCCCGAGGAGCCCGACGGCGGCGAACAGCTCGAAGAGATCCTGCGGGTACGCGCCCGTCTCGTCGATTTCGCGGGCCCGGGGCTGCACCTTTTCCTTCGCGAGGCGCCGGACCGTGGCCTGCAGCTCGCTCAGCTCGTCAGACAGCGTGAATTCCACGACGGGCAGGCTACTGCCGCGGTTCGCGGTTCTCGAGACGGGCCGGCTCGTCGGGCTCGCTCAGCGGAGCGGAGCGCGCCTGTGTGCGCCCGCGAATCAGGCCGACTTGCGGCGCTGACGGAGGATCCGGCGGCGCTCACGCTCGGTCGCGCCTCCCCAGACGCCCTCGCGCTCGCGAACAGCAAGTGCGTGCTCCAGGCAGGGCTGGCGCACCGGGCACGTGTCGCACACAGCCCTGGCCTCCCAAGCGTCCTCGTCAGACGCTGGGTAGAAGATGTCGGGGTCAAGGCCCCGGCATGCGGCTCGGTTGCGCCACGTGGCTTTCATTGCTTGTCACTTTCTCGGTCTGTGCGCGACGGCGAGTCGCACACGGATTTCAGGGTTCTCCCCGGGCCGCGCCGTCGGCGGAACCACCGGCTGCCTATCCGGGGGAGACAAGATTATCCACGACCATCGCGCGCTTGTCAACACCCCCCCAAACTGAGGAGTATGATCCCCCGCCCGCGGGGACCGGCCGGCGACCTCCGGCCCGCGGTCGCCATCGGGCCGGCGAACCGTCGGCGGTCTCCCCGATAGCCCTGTGGCAGGCTGTCCGGGATGCCAAACGGCCCTCTCACCGTCTTCGACCGTTCCGCGGCCCTGGAAACCCTGCGCTCGGAGGAATTCGACGTCCTCGTCATCGGCGGCGGCATCACCGGCGCAGGCGTTCTCCTCGACGCAGCCAGCCGTGGCCTGCGGGCAGCACTTGTCGAGAAAGACGATTTCGCCTCGGGAACCTCGTCGAAGTCCTCCAAGATGGTCCATGGGGGGCTCCGGTACCTCCAGCAGAAGGAGTTCGGTCTCGTACACGAGAACCTGGTGGAGCGTCACCGGCTGCTGCAGAACGCGCCGCATCTCGTCGAACCGCTGCCGTTCCTCATCCCTTTGTTCGGCAAGGGGGGCGTCGTCGATCAGACCGTCGTGCGTGGGTACTCCGTCGCTTTGTGGATGTACGACATGGCGGGCGGCTGGAAGATCGGCAAGCGCCACAGGAAGATCACGGCCGACGAGCTCGCCTCGCACCTGCCCACCTTGCGCCGAGACCGCTTGGTGGCCGGCTTCCTCTACTACGACGCACGAGCCGACGACGCGCGGCTCACGCTGGCGGTCACTCGAACGGCGGTCTTGTCGCACGGAGCCGTCGCCGTCAACCACGCCCCGGTCACGGCGCTGACCAAGGACGAGCGTGACCGCGTCTGCGGAGTCGTGATCGAACCGACCGACGAGCCAGCACCGATCGAGGTGAAGGCGCGAGTCGTGGTGAACGCGACCGGCGTGTGGGCAGACGAGATCCGCTTCCTCGAGGACGGGACTCACCCGAGGACCATCCGTCCCGCAAAGGGCATCCACCTGACAGTCGACCGGGCAAAGCTCCCATGCGACATGGCGGCTGTCATTCCCGTCCCGAAGGACCGCCGGTCGATCTTCATCGTTCCCTGGGGCGAGCACACCTACCTCGGGACGACCGACACGGACTACGACGGCCCTCTCGATGATCCACAGGTGGACGATGCCGACGTCGCCTACGTGCTGGGCGCCATCAACGCGGCGGTCAGTGACCCTCTCTCCCCGAGCGACATCACAGGCACCTGGGCCGGGCTGCGCCCGCTGCTGGCGAAGGTGCCGGGGCACAAGCGTCCTCCGAGCGCCCGGACGGCCGATCTCTCCCGCCGCCATCAGGTGATCATCTCGGATCGGGGCCTCGTGACGATCACCGGTGGCAAGCTGACCACTTACCGCAAGATGGCAGAGGACACGGTCGACGCACTCGTCGATCATCTCGGCCGCATCCGTCCGTCGCCGACGAAGAGACTCCGCCTGCGTGGCGCCGACGGCCTCGACTCGCTGGACCGAGTCGAATCGAGCGGAGCGAACGCCGTCGATCCCGCAGTCGTCGCCCACCTCCGAGTCCGCTACGGCGGCGAGGCACGGGCTGTGCTCAGCTTGCTGAACGAGAACGCGGATCTCGCCGCCCCGCTCGTCGACGGGCTCCCCTACCTTCGCGCCGAGGCCGTGTACGCCGTCCGCTACGAGATGGCGATCGACCTCGCGGACGTATTGGCTCGCCGCACCCGCGCCCTGCTGCTGGACGCCAGGGCGACGCTCGGCGCCGCGCCTGCGGTCGCCGAGCTGATCGGCGAGGAGCTCGGCTGGGACGAGGCGCGCCGTGCGGCGGAGATGTCACGATTCGCGACGATCGCCGAGCGTGAGCTCGGCGCGCTCCATCGGGCTGCCACCTCGTGACGTCGCAGAGTCCTCCGATCGAATGGGGCCGGGCGGCGAGCGAGCTCACCGACGTCTTCGCGGTGACAGGCGGAGAGCCGGGTGCTGCCTTCGTCGATCAGCTCCGCTCGACCGGCGCTGCGGTCGCCACTGCTGACGATGTACGCGCCGAGGCGTCGAGGGACTGGTGGCCGCTCGCCCAACGCTGGGCACTCGAGGGGCGGGCCCCAGCGCGGCCGGCCGCGGTCGTGACGCCGACATCAGTTGAGCAGGTGTCGGCCGTCCTGCGGCTCGCCAACGAAGCCAAGGTCCCGATCACCGCAGCTGCCGGGCGGAGCGGGGTCTGTGGTGGCTCGGTTCCGCTCTTCGGGGGGATCGCGCTCGACTGCTGCGGGCTGGCCGGCATCTCCTCGGTCGACGAAGAGTCGCTCCTCGTCACGGTGGATGCCGGCACCTTCGGCCCGGAGCTTCGAGAGCGAGCTGCACGATCAGCACGGCCTTACGATCGGCCACTTGCCGCAGTCGATGAGCCTGGCGACCGTTGGCGGCTGGGTGGCCTGCCGCGGCGCCGGTCAGTACTCGACGCGATACGGCAAGATCGAAGACATCGTCGCCGGGCTCGAAGTGGTCCTCGCGGACGGCCGGGTGGTGCGCACGGGCGCGATGGCGGGTGCCGGTCCCCGCTCGGCGATGGGACCGGACCTGACTCAGCTCTTCGTCGGTAGCGAAGGCATCCTTGGAGTCATCACTTCCGTGGCACTGCGGGCGCACCCGGTCGCGGCCCACGAGGTGAGGGCGGCCTTCAGTTTCTCGAGCTTCGACCAGGGGATCGAGGCTCTCCGGCACACGCTCCGGTTGGGAGCGACCCCCGCCGTGCTTCGCCTGTACGACCAGACCGAGTCTGCCCGCACCTTCGAGATCGGCGACGCCAACGTCCTGATCGCCCTCGACGAGGGGCACCCGCCAATCGTCGACGCCGCGATGGGCGTACTTCAGGCCGAATGTGCAGCTCGAGGAGGCACGCCGCTACCCGATGGCCTCGTCGATCAGTGGCTCACCCATCGCAACGACGTGTCTGCCCTGGCGTCGGTGACACGCGCCGGGATCGTCGTCGACACCATCGAGGTGGCGGCGCCGTGGTCCCACCTGAGGGCTCTTTATCGCGACGCCGTGGACGCGCTCACCGCCGTCGACGGTTGCCTCGCGGCGTCGGCGCACGAGTCGCATGCCTACCTCGACGGCGCGTGCCTGTACTTCACCTTCGCCGGCCGCGGGCAAGATCCTGCCGACAACGAGTGGGCCGAGGACTACTACCGTCGTTCGTGGGCGGCTGTGATGGCAGCCACCCGCCAGCACCACGGATCCATCTCGCACCACCACGGCATCGGCATCGTCCGGGGCCCTTATCTCGCCGAAGCGCTCGGAGAGGGCTTCGGGGTGCTCGAGTCGCTGAAGGCGGCGCTCGATCCGGCGGGAATCCTCAATCCTGGCAAGCTCGGCCTCTCCTCGGCCTTCGGGAGCCCGCCCTTCACGGCCGCAGCGCCGTCGTCGCCATGATCGCCGGTCAGGCAACAGAGCAGGTCCTCGTGGTCGACGTCGGGACGAGCGGAGTTCGCGCGACGGTCGTGCACGAAGACGCCGGGATCGGTGACGTCGAGTACGAAGAGGTCCTGCCGTCCTCTCCGGCGCAGGGTTTCGTCGAGTTCGACGCCGCCAAGATGGCGACTGCGGTCCTCAGGGTCGCGCGCGCTGCCCTCGAGCGAAGTGGTCCTGTGAGCGCCGTCGGCATCGCCAACCAACGGGCGTCGACGATCCTCTGGGACCGGGCCTCGTCCGAGCCGGTGGGGCCGGGCATCGGGTGGCAGGACCTGCGGACGGTCGGCATGTGCCTCATGCTCCGCAACGACGGGATCCGCCTTGCTCCGAACCAGTCCGCCACCAAGCTCGCCATGCTTCTCGACCTGGCCGACCCGGATCGGTCACGCGACCTGTGCTTCGGCACAGTCGACACCTGGGTGGCCTGGGTCCTGTCCGGGGGGGAGCTGCACGTCACTGACCACACCAACGCCGGGGTGACCGGCCTCGTCACCCATGACGGACTGACATTCGACGCCGATCTCTGTGAAAAGCTGCGCGTCCCGCCGTCGGTGCTGCCGCGGATCGTCGACTCGACGGGAGTGCTCGGCCTCGCCTCCGCCCTCGAGGGCGCTCCTCCGATCGCCGGCGTGGCCGGGGACCAGCAGGCGTCCCTCGTCGGCCAGGGCTGCCTTCTCCCCGGAAAGGCGAAGGCAACCTTCGGGACGGGAGGCATGCTCGACTGCTGTGTCGGTTCAGACCGTCCGGAGTTCGCCGAGCGGGGTACGCAGGGCTGCTTCCCGATCATCGCATGGAGTGACCACGGCCACCTGACCTGGGGGCTAGAAGGCGTGATGCTGTCGGCGGGGACCTGCGTCGAGTGGCTGCGCGACGACCTCGGCGTCGTAGCGACGGCGGCCGAGACCGACGCCCTCGCCGCCTCCGTGGACGACTCAGCGGGCGTCTACTTCGTCCCTGCTCTGCTCGGTCTCGGGACACCCGTGTGGGACTTCGGCGCCCGGGGTACCTTCGTCGGCATCACCCGGGGATCAACGCGCGCTCACCTCGTCCGGGCCGTGCTCGAGGGCATTGCTCACCGGGGGGCCGACCTGCTCGAGGCGGCCGAGCTCGACGCCTGCCTCAGCGTGGGAGCGCTCGCGGTGGACGGCGGCATGAGCCAGAACGCCACGTTCGTGCAGGCGCTCGCCGATGCGACAGGGCGGCGCATCGACGTGTCAGCGGTCACGGAGGCGACGGCGATGGGAGCTGCGTTCCTTGCCGGGGTGGCAACCGGTGTCTGGCCTGACCTCGCAACCGCGTCGGCCCTGCTCACGCCGAGGATATCGGTGGAACCTCGTCGGCGGCTCGACCGCGACCGCTGGCTCGAAGCCCGGTCCCGAGCCGAGCGGACTGTGCCGGAGCTCTCCTCACTGGACTTCTGACCTCGGCGCCGACCCGCGCTGAGAGCGGGGCAGCATTACCGGTCGGGCACTTGTGGGGACTTGCGAGGGAGCCGCGCTCAAGTTCCCGGCTCAGGCGCCGATACGCTCAATGTCCACTCTCATGCCCGATGGGGCCGAATGGAGCTTCTCCCCCCATGACGACCGAGAAAGCCCTGACGACCGAGAGCAGGCCGACCGGTCATCATTCGGCGGTTCCACCCCCACCGGAGCAGGCCACAGCGATCGGGCAGGCGATCGTCAGGAATCTCGCCTCAGTAGTGCGCGGCACCGACGAGGCATGCCGCCTGGCCGCCACCGCCGTTCTCGCCGGTGGCCACCTTCTCATCGAGGACGTGCCCGGTGTCGGCAAGACGATGCTCGCCAAGGCCATCGCAGCCTCGATCGGCACGACCCTCGCACGCATCCAGGGTCACCCTGACCTTCTTCCTTCGGACATCACCGGTGTGAGCGTCTACAACGAGGCCACGAGAGACTGGGAGTTCCGGCCGGGCCCGGTCTTCGCCCACGTCGTGCTCTTCGACGAGCTGAACAGGACGCCTCCCCGGAGCCAAGCCGCCCTGCTCGAGACGATGGAGGAGCGTCAGGTGACTGTCGACGGGCAGTCGTGGCCGTTGCCGGTCCCGCACCTCGTGCTCGCGACCCAGAACCCGGTGGAACAAGCCGGCACGTACCCGCTCGTCGAGAGCCAGATGGACCGCTTCCTCCTCGCGACCCGCCTCGGCTATCCCGACGCGAAGACCGAGGCGTCTCTGGCGCTCGACCGAGGAGCACAGCCCGTCCTCGACCGGCTCCAGCCGGTCGCCTCCCCACGGACGCTTGCCGAGGCTCAGGCCGAGGTCGCCGAGCTGTTCGTGCACGACTCCGTCGCCGAGTACGCAGTCGCCATCGTCCGCGCCTCGAGATCGCTCGCCGAGGTCCGGCTCGGGGCAAGCCCACGCGCGACTATCGCCGTCCTCGCGGCGGCCCGTGCCGAAGCCGCCCTCTGCGGACGCGGCTTCGTCACACCGGGTGACGTGAAGCGCGTCGCCCCTGCCGCTCTCGGGCACAGGCTCGTCGTCGACGCACCGACTGGCCTGATCGACTCCGGCGCAGCGGTCGTGCGGGCACTGCTCGAGAGCGTCCCTGCGCCACGCCCGTGAGCCGCTCCGGCGGACGCACGCCAGGCGGGAGGCGTTGGGGACGGGCGCGGCCGGAGCGTTTCTTCGGAACTGTCAGCGGAGCGATCGTGCTGTTCGCCGCCTGGGCGGCGGTCGCCCATGCCAGTGGATCGGGATGGGTCCAGGCGCTCGCGGCACTTGCCGGGGGGATCGTCCTGGTCGGCATGCTCGGTCCACGCTGGGCCGTGCGCAGGGTCGCCGTTCGCGTAGAGGCGGTGCAGAGCGATGCGACGACGGGACAACCGCTTCATTTGACCGTCACGGCCACGAGATCCTGCCGTTGCTCGCCCATCCGCCCACATGGGCCTCCGCTGCTGCTGCAGGCGCGCCGCCCGGCACAGCTGGACCTCCAGCCTGACCGGCGGGGAGTCCTCGAGGCGATAGAGGTCAGGGTCGCGAGCGCTTCACCTCTCGGGCTCCTCTGGTGGTCGGAGCGGCGGCGCCTCGAGCTTCCCCGCCGGATTCTGATCGCCCCGGCTCGGGGCGAGACGCGAGCGTCGTTCCTCGTCAGCGAGCTTGGTGAAGGCGGGCGAGGGCGTGCGCGGCTCTCGGAGCACGGCGACCTGCGCGGTGCTCGCCCTTACCGGATCGGCGACAGCCCACGGCAGGTGCACTGGCGCTCGACAGCGCACACCGGCTCGCTCATGGTTCGCGAGTCCGAGATCCAGCCCGACCGCCCCGTCCGTGTCGTCGCCGATCTCCCCGACGACGCCGACCTGGCCGAACTGGAGGCCTCTGCGGTACGCGGCACGGTCGCAGCGCTCCTCGAGCGTCGCCGCCGGGTAGTGCTCGAGACCACCGAGGCAGGTGACCGGATCGCAGCAGCCGTCGCCGACGATCGCGCCGCTGGCCGGCGTCTCGCGACGGCGGGCCGCAACCCGTGGGGCGATCTGGGACCGCCGCCTCGGGAGTCTGCGTCCGCCCGATGACCGAGATGTCGTTGGTCGAGCGCGTGAGGCGGGCGAACGCCCCACCTCCGCCGGACCACTCCGCGCTGTTCCGCGTGGCGACCACTGTGGCCGTCCTGACCGGGATCGTCGCCTGCGAGGTCGTCGGCGAGCTGACGCCGCCGCTCGCTCTCGCGGCTGGCGCGGCAGTCACGATCGGGATGGTCTTCTCCTACGCCACCCGGCGCCGGCCCTGGCAGTGGCTGAAGCTGCTCCTCGCGATCGCCGTCATCGCCGTGTTCTCCGAATTCGTAGCCCAGATCTTGAGCGCAGCCCACACCGGAGAACTGGCGTCGATCGAAGTCCCTCTGGCGGGCCTTTTCACGTGGGTCCAAGTGATTCACGCGTTCGACGTTCCAGCCCGCCGTGACCTGCTCTTCTCCCTCGCAGCGGCAGCAGCCCTCGTCACGATCGCCGGCGCGCAGGCGGTCTCGCAGGACTTCCTAGTCTTCGTGGCCATCTGGCTCGTGGCGACAATTGTCGGGCTGGCGTGCTCGTGGAGGTCGATGACCGGGGGCAAGGACCCCCTTCCAGTCGGCGTGCTGGCGGCGTCCCTCGCAGTGGTGATCGCCCTCGCGGTCGCGCTTCTCGTCGTGCTCCCCCAGCCGCACGCCAATCAGAGCATCACGCTTCCGGCGTCGCTGACCTCCTACCTGCCGCTCGCGGGGACCGGGCTCGTGAACGGGACCGGGATCCACCCGACAGAGCCGGCGCAGCCGGGCAAGCCAGGCGGCCGGATCGGGGTGGGTGGGTACGTCGGGTTCGACGGTCCGCTCGACATCGCAGACCGTGGGTCGCTCGGGAACGAGGTCGTGATGCGCGTTCGGGCCGACCGGCCCGGCTACTTCCTCGGCATGACCTACGACACCTGGAACGGTCAGAGCTGGAGCCAGTCGAAACGCGATCTTGGAGCCAGCACCCTCACCACCGGGTCGCCCTTCGTGATTCCACCCAGGTCGCTCACGGGCCAGCGCGTCACCGACAACGTCCAGACCTTCTACGTCGAACAACCGCTGCCCAACCTGTTGTTCGCGACATCGGAACCCGTAGAGGTCTACTTCCCCGCGCGCTCCCTCGTCATCGGCAACGACGGATCGATCCGCTCGACTGTGGCGATGACGCCCGGCACCGTCTACACCGTGATCTCCGGCGACGACGAGGTGAGCCCTGCCGTGCTGGCGGATGACACCCAACCGCTCACGGCTCCCCTGATGTTGTTCCCCGAGATCCGGGCAGCGCTCAGGCTCCCGTACGCCTACCCGCGTGTGGCAGCCCTCGCCCGCCGGATCGTGGCGCGCAGCCGTGCCACGACGACCGAGGCGAAGGTCATCGCCCTCGAGACATGGATCGGCGCGAACACGGAGTACTCGACTCAGATTCCGCCTCTCGCTCCCGGCCAAGACGCCGTGAACGAGTTCCTCTTCGGGAACCGAAAGGGTTACTGCGAGCAGATCTCGACGGCGCTCGCCGTCATGCTGCGGACCCTCGGCATCCCCGCGCGAGAGGCCGTCGGCTATGTCCCGGGGTCGTACGACCCCCTCTCCAACCTGTACGACATCCAGGCCAAGGACGCGCACGCCTGGGTGCAGGTGTACTTCCCTCGCTATGGCTGGCAGGACTTCGACCCCACGGCCGAGGTTCCGCTCGCGCCGGAGAACGCCGGCTCGGTGATCTTGCACGACGCCTGGACGCAGGTCGCGCACCTCCCGTGGGCACCGATCGGATCGGTCGGCGGTGCGGGAGCCGCCGGCTACGGCTACCTGGCGTGGGAGCGGCGGAGACGGCGCCGTCCCACCACCTGGGCAGGCCAGATGGCGTTCCGCATGGAGCGGCTGGGTGCTCGAGCGGGGCTCGCGAGGCAACCCACCGAGACGTTGGCGGAGTACGCCGGACGCCTCGATCTGGTCATTCCCACCCTCGGCCTCCGGGAAGCGGCCGGGATCCTCGAGGCGAGCGCGTATTCGCGCGGCGTCCCTGGTGGCGATGGTGCCCTCCGGGACGAGGCCGGCGTCGTCGTCAGCGCGCTCGATGCGCTCGCGCGTGAGACCGGGCGGGCGACGCTCAGGCGTCGCCGGCTCTCGACTCGCGTCGCGTAGTCGCTTCAGGTGAGGAACCTGAGCGCCTCGTCGAACGGAGTCCGGGTCGTGAGGAGGGACCGGAGCCGCATCAGCACGCGAGGCATCGAGAGACCGACGACCGCGCTCAACACGCCCGCGCGCCCGTACACGGCGACGAAACGCCCGTCCTCCTCCCGACCATCCACCACCACGCAGTCGTCGTCGGGCTGCGGGATGCCGAGCAGCTGGATCTTGATGTCGTACTGATCCGACCAGACGTAGGGAACGGTCTCGAACGGGGCTGTCGCCCCGAGCAGGGTGGCCGCCGCATGGTCGCCCTGCTCGGCCGCGTTCGTGCGGTGCTCGAGGCGGACGGGCCGAGCGGCGGCGAAGGGCCAGAGAGCGAGGTCGCCGCAGGCAACTATGCCGGGCGCAACTTGCAGCGCGGCGTCGCACGCTACGCCGCTCGGGCCGACATCGAGGCCGCATCCCTCGAGCCAGTCGACGTTCGGAACGGCGCCGACACCGACGAGCACGGCATCTGCCTCCAGTGCCGTGCCATCGGTTAGCACTGCCGAGATCGTCCCACCGGCGTCGGAAGAGACCGACTCGAGCGCTGCGCCGAGAAGGACACGGACCCCGTGGTCCACGTGCAGCCGCAGGCAGGCCCGACCCGGAAGGCGCCCGAGGACGCGGGCGAGAGGGAACTCGAGCGGCTCGACGACGGTCACCTGCGCGCCGAGCTTGCGCGCGGTGGCAGCAACCTCCATCCCGATGAACCCACCTCCTACGACGAGCAGGCGGGCACCCGGGTCGGCGATGGCCGACCGGAGCGCGATCGCGTCGTCGATCGTCCGTAGGAGGTAGGCGCCCGGCAGCGACTCGAGGGCGGGCAGCGTCCTTGCGCGGGCGCCGGTCGCGAGCACGAGGCCGTCGTAAGCGATGCGCTCCCCCGACGCCAAGGTCACCGCGCGTCCCTCGACATCGAGAGACTCGGCGCGGTGCTCAGGTCCCCGGCGCAGCTCGAGCCCGAGGGCGTCGAGCTGCGGCTGCTGGCGGAGCCACACCTTCTCGAGCGCCCAGTCACCCGCGAGGAACTGCTTCGACAAAGGCGGGCGGTCGTACGGTGCGTGGGACTCGTCACCGACGAGGACGATCTCTCCAGCGAAGCTGCGTGCTCGCAACCCTTCGCACGCACGAAGCCCTGCGAGACCTGCACCGACTACGACCACTCGCTCCATCGAACCTTGCACCTTCGCGCCTATCGGGTCCTCTACATCCGCCGGACGAGTTTGAACGGTAGCCTCGGGACGTTATGGCTGACACTTCATCAGCAGTGGAGATGCCCGGCCGCCCATTGGGCGACGACGCAGACCGCGAGGCTCAAGCGCCGTGGCCGGTGGCTGACCCGGCGATCGACGCTCTCTTCGCGGAAGTGATCGGGACGCCCGAGGGTCGCCGCGATCCCTACTCGCGCTACAGAGCCCTGCGTGAGGTGGCTCCGGTCTACGTGAGCGGGATGGGCCTCACCATCTGCACGCGCTACGACGAATGCCAGTTCGTGCTGCGAGACCCGCGCTTCGGAAAGGAGGAGGGTACCCGCGAGGACCGCATCCAAGCCCGCTTCGGCCACCTCGAGATCTTCCCGAGCATCGAGGACCTCCTGTCAGACCGCCGCTCGTTGTTGTTCATGAACCCGCCCGATCACACGCGGCTCCGCTCCCTGGTATCTAGGGCATTCACGCCGCGCACGGTCGAGCACCTCCGTCCGGAGATCGTGGCGCTCGTCGACGGCCTGCTCGACCAAATCTCCTCGGGAGCAGTGACAGATGTGATGTCGGCACTCGCGTTCCCGCTCCCGGCCAACGTGATCAGCACGATGATCGGCGTCCCGGAGGAGGACTGGCCCCGCTTCAGGACGGTGGTCAGCCAGGCGACGGCGCTGCTCGAGCCGATCGTGCCCGACAACGAGGCTCGAGGCTGCCCTCCTCGCTCAAGTCGAGCTCGAGCAGTACTTCGACGGCCTCGTGGCCGAACGCCGCGCCCACCCTCGAGACGATCTCCTCAGCCAGCTGATCGCCGTGCAAGAGGGGAGCGACCGGCTCACCGAGGGCGAGCTCATCTCGACCGTCATCCTGCTCTTCGGGGCGGGCTTCGAGACGACGACGAACCTCATCGGCAACGGCCTGTACGCGCTGTTGACCAATCCCGACCAGCTTGCGCAGCTCCGTTCCGACATGGCGACCGGCGATCGGGCTACCGTCATCCGCTCGGCGGTCGAAGAGCTGCTCCGGTGGGACAGCCCGGTGCAGTTCGACGGAAGGCAGGCCTTCGAAGACGTCGACATCTGTGGCGTCACCGTCCCGAGAGGCACCGAGGTCGTCACGGTCCTCGGTGCCGCCAACCGCGATCCCTCACACTTCAGCGATCCCGAGCAACTCGATCTGCGCCGCGACGAGGGGCCGCCGATGAGCTTTGCGAGCGGGATCCATCTCTGCCTCGGGGCCGCCCTCGCCCGGGCCGAGGGTCAGATCGTTTTCGAGAGAGTGCTCGATCGTTTCCCCTCGATCGAGCTCGCAGACGAGTCTCCTGAGTGGAAGCCTCGGATCACCTTGCGCGGGCTCGCCTCACTTCCGGTCGTGTTCTCGGACTGATCGCCTCCGACGAGCTCTGCCGAGGCGTCAGCGCGACGGTGCCTTGGCCGGGTACTCGTAGAAACCTCGTCCTGACTTCCGACCGAGCAGACCCGCCTCGACCATCCTGAGGAGCAGCGGCGGCGGGGCGTAGAGGGGTTCCTTGAACTCCTCGTACAGGGACTCGGCAACGGCCTTCATCGTGTCGAGCCCGATCAGGTCTGAGAGCGCCAAGGGGCCCATCGGATGGGCGCAACCTTCGACCATCCCCGCGTCGATGTCGTCGCGGGTGGCAAAGCCGGATTCCAACATCCGGACCGAGGAGAGCAGGTACGGGATCAGCAGCGCGTTGACAATGAAGCCGGCGCGGTCCTGTGAACGGATCACCTTCTTGTCGAGGGTCTCGGTTGCCAGCATGGTGGCGCGCTCGATCGTCTCGTCGCTCGTCATCAGCGACGTGACGAGCTCGACCAGGCGCAGCACCGGCACCGGGTTGAAGAAGTGCAGGCCTATGACCTGCTCTGGGCGGCTCGTGACCGTGGCCAGCTTCATGATCGGGATCGAGGAGGTGTTGGACGCGAATACGGCCCGCTCGGAGTCGACCACCTTGTCGAGCAACCGGAACGTGTCGATCTTGGCACGCTCGTCCTCGGTGATCGCCTCGATGATGAGATCTCGGTCACCGAGCGCGCCGAGATTCGTCTCGTATCGGATCTGCGCGAGCGCAGCCTCGGAGTCCTCCTGCGAGAGCTTTCCTCGTCGCACCGCCGTCGCGAGCGAGCCCTCGATCCGGCCCCGCCCCTTTTCTGCTGCCGGCGCGTCCACCTCTACGACCGTGACGTCCAAGCCTGCACGCGCACAGACCTCCGCGATGCCGGACCCCATCAGGCCGGATCCGATCACGCCGATGTGTTCGAACCTGTCTGCCATGGCCGCGACGCTAGTTACCTATCGGGGGCAGAGGGAGCGATGGCCCGCCGAGCCAGCGAACAGGGCTCAGGGCTCGGGAGCCTCTTCGCTCGAACCGACGCTCTCGAGCCGGGGAAGGATGGCGTCGACCCGCTCGCGCGCTCCGCGGATCCGCCGGTCCAGCTCCTCGACGATCTCGACGGCGCGCGAGAGCCGATCTTCGAGGAGGTCTACGTCGACGACGCCGCGGTCGAGCTCCGCGATGATCCCGTCAAGCTCCGAGGCTGCCTCGCTGTAGCCGAGCTCTCCGACCGGCAGCTTGGCCCGCTCGGACCCGGCTACGTCGTCACTTTCCATGTCGCTCCTTCGCAATGGCGGGTTCACCGGGCCGAGCGGTCAGACGCTCGGCGATCGACGTGGCGGCGGAGACGATCGTCCCGTCGGCCACGACTGTCAGCAGCTCGTCGCCCGGTGCGACCCCGGCGACTGACCGGACGATGGAGCCGTCGGGCCCCCTCGTGAGCGACCACCCCCGTTCGAGCTGGCGCTTCGGGTCGAACGCGTCCAGCATCGCCCGCCGTTGCGCGAGCCGCTGCTCTGACACAGAGAGGTGGTGAGCGGCGAGCGACGCCAGGCCACCCGATCTCCGGGAGAGCGATGAAGCACATCGCTCGACCCCCAGCTTCGCTCCACGTTCGGCGCGCGCACGCGCTCGAGCAAGGGCAGCGTCGGATCGTGAGAGCTCGTGGCGTGCGGCTCTCGACAGATCCGAGCGGCGGCTCGCGAGCTCCCGGGTCGCGCCGTCCATGGCCCGAACACCCGTGTTGAGGATCCTCGTCACCTGATCCCCGAGCGCGTCGAGGTAAGCGACCACTACATCGACGACCGCCTCGCCGCACGCCGTCGGGGTCACGAGGGCCCTGTGGGCGATCTCGTCTGCGACCGAGCGGTCGCCGGTGTGCCCGATGCCCGTCCATATCGGGTAACGCGACGAGACGATCGCCCTCGCGACCACCTCGTGATCGAACGCCGCGAGGTCGCCTTTGGCTCCCCCACCGCGCACAACGACGATGAGATCGAGCTCGACCTCCTGCAACCGTTGAATCGCGGCAGCGATCTGTGCGGGCGCGTCCACTCCTTGCACGAGGCTCGTCTCGAAGCGCGTCTTGAAGGCCAGGCCGGATCGCTGGAGCTGACCGGTGAAGTCGCGATACGCCTCTGATCCCGCACTCGTGACGAGGCCGACGCGCAGTGGCACGAGAGGTAGCGTGAGCCGCCGGTTGGCGTCGATCAAGCCTTCGGCCTGGAGCGTGGTCAAGAGCTTTCGCCGCGCGGCAGCGATCCCGCCGACGAGGGCCTCTACGTCGAGGTCCGTCATCGAAAAGCGTATGCGTGCGCCGGCCTCCCACACCGAGACCCGGCCGCGCACCCGCACGACGAGCCCGGCGGTCAGCTGCACACCGACCGCTTCGAGCGCCGCCGCGATCGTAGGCCACTCTCGCGACCAGCACGCCACCTCGAGCGTCGCGCCGGCTGCCCGGCTACCAAAGGCGCTGACGGATCGGTTGTCGGAGGCGGCACTTGGCTCATGGTCTGCGAGCTCGATGTAGCGGTGCCCTTTCGACACGGTGACCTTCCGGATCTCACCGGTGACCCACACCTCGTCGGGGAACTCCGCCCGTAGCGCGATCCGGAGCCGCTCGTAGAACGCCGCCACGCTGAGCGCCGAGTCCGGCGCCGAACCAGGTGAGCTCTCGGGGAAGGCAGTGCCTTCGTAACCGATCTCGGTCGCGAGATCAGGCGGGCGCCCCGAAGCCAGCGCCTCCCGAGCCAGCTGCAGGCCCTGAACCCTCCGGTCGAGCCCGGGAAGGGGAGCCACACGACCCGGGCTAGGCGACGCCGGGGTCTCCACTCGAAGGCGCGGCGCTTGAGGTGCCTCCGGCTCCTGCTCGACTCCCGTCGAGTCGTCGACCTCTAACCCGAAATCGAACTGGAGCGTCTCGACCGCCTTCTTGCGAGCCACGAAGTCAGGCTACAGCGGAGGTGTAACTCACCTGCCAAACCCGAACAGACGCTGCGCGACCCGACGCATCTGTATCTCCTCTGAGCCCTCGGTGATCCGGTAGCGGCGGTGGTGCCGGTAGATGTGCTCGAACGGCTCGTGACGGCTGTACCCGAGCCCGCCGAAGACCTGCATAGCCCGGTCTGCCGCTTCGCACACCAGGCGGTTGGCGCGGTAGTTGGCCATCGACACCTTGTCCGACACCGCCAGGTGGTGGTTGCGATCGAGATGCCAGGCAGTCGAGTAGACGAGGAGGCGCACCATCTCGCACTCACTGGCGAGCTCGACGAGAGGCCACTGGATGGCCTGGTTCACAGCCAGCGGTTTGCCGAAGGTGATGCGCTCCTTGGCGTAGGCAACGGCCCGGTCGATGCAGTACTGGGCGGCGCCCACGCCGCTCGCCGCTTGGCGAATGCGGTTCTCGTGGGTGAAGGTGTTGGCGACCTCGAGGCCGCGTCCGACCTCGCCCAGCACGGCGTCGGCCGGGACCACCACGTCCGTGAGGGTGACCTCTGCATGGTCCGTCGGCATGTTGAAGGTCCACCAGTAGAACGGCACCTCGAGACCGGGGACGTCCGTCGGGACGAGCAGCGCCGTGATCCCGGAGGCATCGCCGGCAGCGCCCGAGGTGCGGGCGAAGACCAGGTCGTGAGTGGCGTGGTGGATGCCGCTGTTGAATCGCTTCGCCCCGTTCACGACCCAGGCATCGCCCTCCAACCGCGCCGTCGTCTCGAGCCAGGTCGCATCCGACCCGTGGCCGGGTTCGGTCAACCCGAAAGCCAAGCGGCGTCCCCCTGTGACCATCGCTTCTGACCACTCGGCCCGCTGCTCGGCCGTGCCGAAGCGCTCCATCATGACGACCATGGGATTGTTGGCGACCACGGACGACTCGTTCTGCAGGTCGTTGTGGAGCCCGAGGCCCTTGGCCGCGAGATGCTCGCGGATCACCGCCATGTCGAGGTTGGTGCCGTCACGCCCGCCCACCGAGGCGGGCAGCCCGTAGCGGTACCAGCCTGCCGAGTCCGCTCGTCGCCGCATCTCGGCGAGTTGGGCTTCCCACTCGGGCCGGGGCAGGCCGCCGTTGTCGAAGTCCGTCCGGGCCCATTCCCTCCGGTGGTCGAAGAACTCGGGGTGCTCCGCTTC
The DNA here is from genome assembly GCA_963801185.1 of uncultured Acidimicrobiaceae bacterium. Taxonomy (GTDB): domain Bacteria; phylum Actinomycetota; class Acidimicrobiia; order Acidimicrobiales; family Bog-793; genus Palsa-601. Next base: position 749,746 of record CAWDDW010000001.1, read on the forward strand.
GAGTGGATCTATCTCGCGCTCGATGAAGTCGTCCAGTTCGGCGAGGAGAGGCGGCAGGTGGTCTGGCAGCTCGAAGTCCACGGTGCGCGTGTCCCTTTCTGAGATGCGGGTGGTGCTGGCGAGCCAGCTCGTAGACGGGGTCTATCGTGTCCGATCCGCTGACCACGCATGCAAGCGTCGGGCGCCTCCCGGCGTCTAAGTGGCGGGAGACGACTGCCCGAGTGGAGCCGGCGTTCGGCTCCTCCCTTCGGGCTCTCAGGTCCCGGGGAAGGAAAAGCCTCCGATACAAGCCTCCCGTGACGAGCAGTACAACTCCGACTCGATGTCGCCCCAGCCGATCTCGTAGTCCTGACCTGACTCATCCCCCTGCTCGCCGTCTCCCCAGAACTCGTCGAACTTGTACGTGTCGGCGTGGTAGCTCGTGACCTCGGTGATCTTCCCGTGGTGTATCTCGAAGTCGACCGCCGCGATCTCGTCCAAGGCTTTACCGCTCCTCACGGCGGTCTCCCGCTGCAGCACCACCACCCGCTCTGGTTCGCTGAACAAGTCCAGGATCTCGGCCCTGAACGTGCCGCCGCTACGCGCCTTCAGCTGCCCAAGAAACCCGAGCACGGCCTCCAAACCTTTGTACTCACCGGCGAGGCTGCTGCGTCCTGGCTCGTGCCACACCACGTCCTGTCCCATCACAACTCCAAGGAGGTCCAAGTCACCCGACTCGAAGTCCTGGTATGCCCGCCGGGTCAACGACGCGTACGCATCCTCAACCATCACGTTCACCTCCCTCTCGCTCCGCAACTGTTCACCTTGGGATCCGTCCGGGCCGTGTGGCCATGGCTTCCCCTCACCTAACCGAGATACGCCGACCGGGTTCCGAGAGATAGGGCCGAAAGGCCCATGGAGGCGGACCCCGGAGGTCCGCCGCTACCGTTGTCGATCAGAGCGCGTCGAGCGAGTCGAACGCCGCCAACGCAGCCCCTCGGGCACCCGCCATGTCCAGATCGGGAATGAGCGCGAACCGGGCCACCTCGAGCTGCTCCTGGCGGAGGGAGGTGTGCTCACGGACGCGTGCGAGGAACCACTCGCGGAACCTCGGCGAGGCTTCGACGACGCCTCCGCCGACGAAGTAGGCGCTCGGGTCGATGAAATTGCTCGCGATCGTGAACAGCCTCCCGAGCGCCATCGCCTGCTGGCTGAAGATCTCGAGAGCCAGCGGGTCCTCGGAGTCTCCGTAGCCTCGAACGAGCTTTGCCGCCTCGCTGATCGACTTCACGCTCGCGAGCTCGTGGCCGGGGAAGCGTGTTAGCCAGTAGGGCAGCAAGTTTCTCTCTATCCCTGTCAACGAGGCGACGCTCTCGGCATCGGCGATGAACCCGCAGTTGCATTCCGGAACTGGCTGTCCGTCGGCGAGCAGTCCTTGCATCGGTATGTGGACGTGGCCGAGCTCGCCTGCCATCCCGGCGGCTCCGCGGATGACACGCCCGGCCTCTATCACTCCGCCCCCGAGGCCTGTGCCGACGATCACCGAGACCGAGGAGCGCAGCATCGCCTCGCGCCCGAAGTGCGCGTGATGAGAGTAGAGCGCGGCGGCGTTACCGTCGTTGTTGTAGGTGACGGGTAGGCCGAGGCGACGCTCGAGCGCGCCGCGGAAGTCGAACCCGTGCCACGCCGCTTGTCCGAAGTTCGTCGCGCCCTTCGAGGAGATCACGCCATCCGCACTTGCCGGGCCCGGCGTCCCGAGGCCGACGGCGCGCACCGACTCCTTCGCCACGCCTGTGAGAACGAGCACGTGGTCGAGGGCCTCGACGAGCGCCTCGACCGCCACGTCCGGGCCCTCTCGGACGCGGCTTGGGCTCTCGACCAGCCTGTCCACCAAGAAGTGCCTCGAGTCGTCGAGCAACGTCGCGCTGTTGCTGGTGGCGCCGTTGTCGAGGCCGACGACTGCCCATGAGCTGGAAGTCAAGATCCTCCTTCTTAGCCTCCTCGGAGCAGAAGGGTAGACCGCTTGGGCGATTCACCTGGTCAAACTACAGAGGGTGGCGAGCCGGCCTGTAGGCGGGGTTCTGTCCGCCGGTTGCCCGGCGGGGTGGCCATCCATCTAAGCGGCCTACCTGGGGACATCGGACGGGCAGCCCGTCCCCTGTTTGACCTTGCTCCTGGTGGGGTTTACCGAGCCGCCCGGGTCACCCCGGGCGCTGGTGCGCTCTTACCGCACCGTTTCACCCTTGCCTGTGCGGTGCCGAGGCACCGCCATCGGCGGTCTGTTTTCTGTGGCACTGTCCTGCGGGTCGCCCCGACTGGCCGTTAGCCAGCACCCTGCCCTGTGGAGCCCCGACCTTCCTCAGCCACTTGGTCGTAACGACCAGGTGCACCGCGGCCACCCGGCCGGCTCGCCGGCGACATTCTCGCGCACATCTGCGGGGTCGCCCCGATACCTGATCAGCGCACAGTCGCCAGGTGACCGGTCTCGCCGAACGACACGAGCGACCGCGGCGATGTCGAGATCCGGGTGAGGGCTGCAACGCTGAGCGACAGTCGCCACGAGAGCTCGGGTCCCGCCCGCAAGGCCCAGCTCACCGCAGCCTTGATGGGAGAGACGTGACTGACCGCGATGACGTCACCGTCGGCGCCCCGGCCGACAAGGTCGTCACAAAAGGCCGCCACGCGTTCGTGGAGCTCGAGGAGCGTCTCTCCGAGGGGCGGGCGCCACGACGGGTCTGCCCGCCAAGCCGCCCAGTCCGCCGCCGGTACCTGGGACATCGCCAAGCCGTCGAAGTCGCCGTAGTCGAGCTCTATGAGACGCTCCTCGATCGCGACCTCGGCATGCGTGCCGCACTCGCGAGCGACTATCTCGGCGGTCGAACGCGCTCGGAGCAGCGGGCTCGAGAGGACGACGAGCGACCTCGGGTGCTCGGCGGCGACGTACCGGGCGGCCGCCTCGGCTTGGCGCACGCCGAGCTCTGTGAGCGGCGGGTCACTCCTCCCGACGAGCAGGCCTGCGGCGTTGGACACGCTCTGGCCGTGGCGCAGCAGGATCAGCATCGGGCTCCGTCCGCGTTCGTCTCAGGCGACAAGGATGCGCCCGCACTGGTCGCAGAAGACGACCTCGCCCGGTACGGCGTGCAGCAGCCGTTCACGCTCGCCGGACGGCAGGTGCAGATGGCAACCGCCACACGCGCCGTCGACGAGCTTCGCCGCCCCGATCCCTCCGAGACGATGGCGGAGGCGCTCGTAGGTGGCCGCGAGGTCGCTCGGGAGACCCGCCGCGAGCTCGTCGCGCGTGGCCCGGACTTTGGACAGCTCGGAATCGACGACCGCCTCGGCCTCGGCCAGTGCGGCTGCGCGGGTCGCTCGCTCGCCGGCGAGCGCAGCCAGCTCGCCTTCTATAGCTTCGAGCTCCTGCTCGACCGGCTCGAGCAGCTCCATGACCTCGAGCTCTTTGTCCTCGAGCTCACGGCGGTGCCTGGCGAGCGAGTCCGTCTCCTCGCTCATCGCCTGCACCTCGCGATACGCGCCTCCGTCTCGCAGACGGTTCTCGATCGTGGTGATCCGGTCGGTGTAAGTGGTGACGTGCGCCTCAATGTCCGCCTGGCGCTCGCCAAGCTCCTCCCACTCAGTGCGCACGACCGCACCGCGGGTCTCGAGGGTCCGGACCCGGGCGTCGATCTCTGCCAGAGCCTTGCGCTCGTCGAGCTCGCGTCGGCGATAGGTCAGCTGGTCGACGAGGAGGTCGCACCGTTGCACCTCGAGCAGCCTCTTCAGCGGCTCGTCACGCTCGGTCTCGGCTGGGTCCGCCATCGGCTCTGGAGGCTACAGCGGTCCGGGCGCCTCCATCTCCGGAACGGCGACCGAGCGGCAGTACTACTTGACGAAAGCGGCCTTGCGTGCCTCGAGCACCGCCTCGAGCAGCTCGGGGGTCGCAGCGGCCACCGGGGCGCGTCGCTGCTCGTCGTCGAGCACTACGAGGTCGCGACCCTCGGCGTCGGCGACGAGAGCGCCCGCCTCCTGGCACACGAGCATGCCTCCGAGGTAGTCCCAGACGCCGTGGCCGTCGAGACCGCAGTCGATGTATGCGTCGAGGGTGCCGTCGGCAACGGCGCAGAGGTCGAGCGCCGCCGCGCCGAGCGCTCGGTACTGGCGCCAGCCGAGGTGCCGAGGCGCGTAGCCGGAGAGGCCCACGACGGCCCGTCCGAGGGTCTTCGCGCCCCGGGGCTCGATCACCCGGCCGTCCCGGGTCGCCCCCTCGCCCCGGATGGCCTCGTAGCAGGTTCCCGTCGCCTGGTTGGCGACGAGCGCTGCAAGGGGGCCTTCATCGTCGACCACGCAGATGCTCGTGGCGAACCACGGGATGCCACGGGCGGCATTCGTCGAGCCGTCGACCGGGTCGAGGACGGCCACGAGGCCGCCTGCGGTGGTTTGCACCGCCCCGCCTGCGCGGCCGGGCGCTCCCGGCGCCCCCGTCCGTCCTGATTCCTCGCTCAGGACCGCTATCCCCGCCGAGGCGAACACCCGGAGCGCCGCCTCGTCCGCCACGATGTCCGACCGGTACTGGCCGGGCCTCGTGCCCGCCGGCCCCCAGTCGGGCAGGGTGTCGAGCACAGCTCGGACGCTCGCCGCCGCCTCGCGGAGGACCTCCATCAACGACGCGGGCTGCACGCTGGCACGGTACTCGCGAGAGGCGGCGTACACTCGCACCGACATGGCCGTAATCGACGTCGCGGGCTACGTGGCCGAGCTCAAAGACCATGCAGTGGACCACGGGTTCCATGTGCACGACGAGCGCCACTTCGTGGAGACCTACTCCCTCCGGCAATTCTGGGAGGTCGATCTCCACCCTGAGGAGGGCTGCGGCGGTCCGATCGACCTCCACCTGGCCCTCGAAGTGGAGCCGAGGAGCCTGCTCTCGTTCGAGGATGCGGTCATCGCGCTGCCCGACGACGCCGAACCACCGGACAGCTGGTTCTTCCCGCTCACGTTCAACTGGGGCATACCACCTCTCCCGAACGGCCCCGATCTCCTGAGGCTGGCGCTCAACCTGTCGGAGATCGGCGGGCTCGAAGTCCCGCTCGAGATCTCGGCGACCGACTCCTACGGTTCGGCTACCGACCCACCTGTTCGCCGGCTGACGATCGTTGCGCGCCTAGAGGTCTCACTCGCAAGGGTCCTCGCCGGCGAGGAGTTGCTGTGCGAGACGTTCGACCGTGCGTTGGGAGTGACGCGTTTCTTACTGGAAGCGGCTCCGGGTTGGCTGGCTCCTCTCGGCGACTGATCCGCACGTCCGGACAGTCGCTTGCGGGGCTGCCGTGGGGGCTCCCTGCCGCTCTTGCAGTCGTTCTCGCCGGTGTCTCGCTGTCCGGTTGCGCCTCGAGCCACGCCGCCTCCCTCGCCCGGCAGGCGTGCGGCTACGTCACGAAGGCCGAGCGCTTTCAGCGCCAGGCAGATGCCGCCTCCGGGCCCGAAGCCCAAGCGCTCACCGTGCGGGCGACGCGCCAGCTGGAGCTCGGCGAGCCGCTCGCGGCGCTGGCGGCGGGCGACGACGGGACCTGGCAGGCGTTGCAGGCCAACCTCGCCGAGGCAACCCATCTCCCGAACGATCTGATCCTGCCCGGTCTGCGGGCGGACTGCGCCGGCATCGGGGCCGCCGGCGGCTAGCCCGCCGACCTCAGTACGTCAGCGGATGCTCCCAGAGCTTGATGCCGCCGAGGATCCCTGCGACGTTGTCGACGATCGAGACCCGGGCGTCGATGTGCCCGGTCATGTGGCGGGCGTTGCCGCCACCGAGGTACAGCCTGTCGTAGTTGACGAGGGTGTCGAGGTCAGAGATCGCCTCGAGGACGCGCTTTCGCCACTTCTTCGTCCCGATCCGCCGGAGCGCGGCGTCACCGATCTGCTCGTTGTACGTCTCGTCCTTGCGGAACGGATGATGTGCGAGCTCCAGGTGGGGCGCCAGCCTCCCGTCCATGAACAGCGCAGTGCCGACGCCCGTCCCGAGCGTCACCACCATCTCGAGCCCCTCGCCGCTCACAACGGCCCAGCCCTGAAGGTCGGCGTCGTTCGCCACCCGGACAGGATGGCCCAGTCTCTCGGCGAGCGCCCCGGCAAGGTCGAAACCCCGCCACGCCGCCACCAGCTCCGGCACCACCTTCGAGCCTGGCCCCGACTCGGTGACGAAGTGGGGTGCGGTGAGCACCTTCCCCTTTCGCACCACGCCTGGGAAGCCGGCAGATGCCCGATCGGCCGGCGGCAGCGGCGCCACCAATGCGACCAACGTGTCCACCATGTCGTGCGGCGGACATGGGTACTTCGTGGCGACGCGGACGCGGTCGGCGAGGAGGCGCCCGTCGCTCCCGAGCACCGAGGCCTTGAGGCCTGTGCCACCGATGTCGATCGCGAGCGTCGCCGGGTGGAGGTGCGCCACCTTGCCGGCCACCTTGGCGGCCGTCTTGGTTGGCGCCGGCGAGGCCACGGCCTTGACCGCGCCGCGTTTGGCAACTGCCTTCGTCGCCGTCCGGGTCGTCGTACGCGACGAGGTCGTCGCCTTGGTGACCATCAGCTCACTCCCACGTGATCGGCCATGTTCTCTCCCACGTCCCCGACGGGCTGGAACTCCCGCACGAATTCAAGCAGGGTGCGCACCCCGTAGCCCGTCCCGCCCTTGCGGATGTCGTATCGCTCCTCGTCGGAGTCCGCCGGCCCAGCGATGTCGAGGTGTGCCCATGGGCGGTCAGAGACGAACTCCTCGAGGATGAGACCGGCTATCAGAGCGCCGCCTTGGCGCGCCTTTCCCATGTTCTTCATGTCGGCCACCTGGGATTCGAAGTCCTTCGCGTACTCGCGGTGGAGCGGGAGCCTCCAGAAGGGCTCGCCGGCGCGCCCGGACGCCGTCTCGACCGAGCGGGCGACGTGCGAGTCGTTGCTCATCAACCCGGCAACCTTCGTCCCGAGAGCGACGACGCATGCGCCCGTCAGTGTGGCGATGTCGAGGATCGCGTCCGGCCCCAGCTCGGCCGCCAGGGAGAGACCGTCCGCGAGCACGAGCCTTCCTTCCGCGTCGGTGTTGAGAACCTCGATCGTCTTGCCGTTGCGGATCGTGAGCACGTCGCCCGGCTTGATCGCCCGCCCGCCCGGCATGTTCTCGGTGATTGGAGCGATCGCGACGACCCGGACGCCGACGCCGAGCGCCCTGCACGCCCCTACCGTCGCAATCACAGCGGCGGCACCGCTCATGTCAGCCTTCATACCGATCATGCCGTCCGGCGCCTTGAGCGACAGCCCGCCCGAGTCGAACGTGATCCCCTTCCCGACGAGCGTCACGGTGGGGACCTTGCCACCCGCGCCGGGGCGGGCCACGGCTGCGTCCGGCTCGTAGGTGATCCGGACGAGCCGCGGTGGCTCGGACGAACCCCTGGCCACACCGAGCAACCCGCCGAGGCGCTCGGCGGCGATCCGCTCCTCGTCCCAGACCTCGATCGTGACCGAACCCCGCTCGGCAACGAGAGCGGCCTCTTCGGCCAGCGCTCGTGGCGTTAGGTCGCCCGGGACTCGATTGATCACGTCCCGGGTCCACCAGACAGCCTCGACGATTGCCCGCCCGCGCTCGACGCCACGGCGGGCGTCCTCGAGGTCGGCCTCGTCGACCACGAGCGCGACCGACTCGGGGGAACTCTCGGGTTCGCGGCTCTTGTACCGGTCGAAACGGTACGCAGCTCCCCCCAAACCCTCCACGACCGCTTGCGCGAGCCGCTCGGCAGTGAGGCCCTCCACCTCAACGCCGCGAAGGTCGATCGCCGCAGTCGACGCCTTTGCCAGGGAGCGGACGAAGGTGGCCGCGGCTCGCCGCGCCTCGAGCGAGCCGAAGGCATCGCGGGGCCCTGCTCCGACGAGGATCTCCATGCCGGAGCCCGCAGTCCCGACAAGGGCCTCGCCGATCTTTCCTGTGAAGCCCCGCAGCGCGGCAGCCTCGGCCGGCACTTCGGTACCGGCCGTCATCGGCACGAGCTCCGTCGCCACCAATCTGCCTACGGCCTGGACCGATTCCGGTGGCCTCGCTCTGGCCTCGAATGAGAGAAGCATCTTTGGTTCATCTCGCTTTCGGTTGACCGGGCTTCTTGCGCTCGCGAGAGCCGCCCGGACGTGCGGTCAGGTGCTCTGCCTCCACCGCTCGGGCGAGCAGCCAGCAGAGGTCGGAGAGCCGGTTCAGATAGGGCACCACGAACGAGTCGCTCGCGCACCCGAGGCTCACCGCTCGGCGCTCGGCACGCCTGACGACGGTACGGGCGACGTCAAGTGTCGCACTCCCGAGCGACTGACCGGGCACGACGAACTCTCTCGGCATGACGCCGGCCGCCTCGAGCGCGACCACATGGCGGTCTATCCCCTCGAGCATCTGCGCTGTCACGAGCGACATCCCCGCCACGAGCTTCGGGCGCTTCGCCGGAGGCGTGGCGACCTCTGCCATGAGGACCCAGAGGTCGCGCTCGATCCCGACGAGGAGCTCGTCGAGCTCCACCGTCCCGTATCGCGGAGGTCCGGCTGCGCCTTCGGCGGCGATCGCCGCCCGGGCGAGGCCCAGTACCGCCTGCGCCTCGTCTACAGCCCCGTTGCACTCGATCCTGAGAGAGTCCTTGCGCACGCGGCCGCCGTACAGGAGGCCTGTCGTGCCTCCGTCTCCACGCTTTGTGGCGATGCTCACGGGGGCGCAATCTATCGAGGACCGAGGCGTCGATCCGGCCACCATCGCACGGCGGTCCGCACTCAGTAGCCGGAGGTGGCCGGAGTCAGGCAGCCGCACCGAATAGCCTGGCCGACCGTGACCGTCGTCCTCCTCAGCCTTTTTGCCGCGTTCGCATTCGCGCTGGGGGCGGTATTACAGCAGCATGCGGCTGCCGGCCAGCCGCTCGAGCACAACATGAGGCCGAGTCTGGTCGTCCGGCTGGTGCAGCGCCCGATGTGGCTGGCGGGCATCGGGATGAACGGCTTCGGGACCCTGTTGCAGCTCGCCGCACTGTGGAGAGGGTCGCTTGTCACCGTGCAGCCGCTTCTCGTCTGCGGGCTGATCTTCGCCATCCCCATCAACGCCATGTGGCTCCACCGTCGCCGCCCAGGTGTGCGCGAGAGCATCAGTGCAGGGGCCGTGTGTGTGGGCCTGACCGCGTTCCTCCTGGCGACGGCGCCCACGCCCGGTCGCGGAACCGCCAGCCCGGTCTCGTGGTTCATCGCGCTCGGCGCGCTCTTCGTCGTGACTGCGATCCCGATCGCCGCAGCTCTGCGATCGCGTGGGCCGCTGAGAGCCGGACTTCTGGCGGTCGCGGCCGGAGTCGTCAACGGCTTGTCGGCGGCGTTCATAAAAGGCATCGCCCGCCAGATCGAGCACTCGATCCACTCCGGCCTGGTGTCGGCAGCTGTCGGCTTGATGGAGAACTGGGAGCTCTACGCCTTCGGTCTGACGCTGCTGTTCGCCACCTTGCTGGTGCAGAGCGCCTATCAGTCAGGGCCGATCCGATGGTCACTGCCGGCGCTCACCGCCGCCAACCCCGTGACGAGCGTGATCCTCGGTGCCTGCGTGCTCTCCGAGCAGATCAGCACGGATCCGATCGCGATAGCCGGCGCCGTCATCGGGCTCGGTCTCGTAGTCGGTGGCATCATGGCCCTCTCCTCCTCCAGCCTGATCACAGGCGAGATCGGGCACGAGGGAGCCGTCACCGGGGCTGACGTGGCGAGCCTGGCCATGCCAGGAGATGTGGTAGCCGAGAAGAGCCGGGCGGTCGATCCCGCACCTGCCATCGCCGACGCGACGGAGTGAGCACGCCGGCTGACGGACCCCCGCCACCGAAGGTGCCTCCGCGGCCGTACGATTGTCGTCGTGAAGGTCTCGACGCGCGGTGACTACGCGAGCAGGGCGTTGCTCTCGCTCGCCTTGCGCTCCGGGGAGGCGACGCCGACCTCGGTGCGTGACATCGCCGAGCGCACCGGCCTCCCGCAGCCCTACCTCGAACAGATCCTTCTCGCCCTGAAGGGCGCAGGCCTCGTCCGTTCCAAGCGAGGGGTCGGTGGCGGTTATGTGCTCGCCAGGCCGGCGAGCGACATCACGCTCGGGCAGATCGTGAGTGCGGTCGACGGGCCGATCATGGTCGGCGACTTCGGGCAGCCCCACGAGAACGGGGCTTGCGACCACGAGGGACAGTGTGTCCTACTCAGCGTCTGGTCCGAGGTCGGCGAGCACATGCGCCATCACCTCGACTCCTTCACGCTTGCAGACATGGTCGACCGAGCGACGGGGACCGTGCTCCAGCCTGTCGGACCGCTCTCGTAAACTGCTGCGTGGCCGGCTGAGGCCACGCGTCGAGGCTGTTGCCGGCGCAAGCTCACACGTTCCAGGCCTCGAGCGCCGGGTCGTCGCGAGCCCAGCCGAGGATCCCGAGGCAGCCCGTCCCGAACGGCAGCCCGCGCCCGGCCTCGGGCCCGAAGCCGGCCCAGGCCGCTGTCAGCACCCTCAGGACGTGCCCGTGCGCGAACACGAGCACGGCCCGGTCCGTGAGCAAGTCGTTCGAGCGCAACCGGCCGATGACCTTGCACGCCCTCCGAGTCACGTCTCCAAGCGTCTCTCCGCCCGGGCACCCGTCGCGGAACAGCTCCCATCCTTTATGGATCGCCTGGATCTCAGGCGTAGTGAGACCTTCGTAGAGCCCGTAGTCCCACTCGACGAGGTCTTCGTCCACCTGGGCGACCTCCTCGTAACCGGCAAGCCGGCACGTGTCGAAGGCGCGCTTCAGCGGGCTCGAGAGGACAAGACCTGGCGGGCGGGCACCGAGAAGGGCAGAGAGCTTGCGCTTCAGCTCCCTGGCCTGGGCCTCACCCTCTTCGAGCAGGGGCAAGTCCGTCCGTCCGGTGTGCTGTCCGCCCTCGGACCAAGCCGTTGCGCCGTGCCGGATCAGAACAACCTGTTGCGGCGTGAGGGGGATCGGCACCATGCTGGGTCCACGCACGCACGCGGAGGCTAACCAATCGTCAGCTGATTCTGACCCTCCGAGGAATGTCCGGGACGACGCCGGCGTTAAACGTCGTGAGAATGAATGAAGGGAGCTGGGACGATTCCGGCCAACTCGACGATGGAATACGCGTCTTCTGCTGAGGGCGCAGCCGATCGGGCGATCGGCGGCGGCGATCGGGGCGGGAACGCGCCTGACCTCATGCGGCTTTTCCTCGACGACCTGGGCAAGTACCCGCTCCTGAGTGCAGACGCACAGGTGGAGCTGGCAAAGCGGATCGAGCAGGGCGACCAAGAGGCTCGCGAGCAGATGATCGGCTCGAACCTGCGCTTGGTGGTCCACTGGGCACGCCGCTACCAGGGACGCGGGGTAGATCTGGTCGACCTCGTGCAAGAAGGCACTTTCGGGTTGATGCGAGCGGTGGAGAAGTTCGATTGGCGGAAGGGCTTCCGTTTCTCCACGTATGCGACGTGGTGGATCCGTCAGGCCCTCCAGCGCGCCGTTCAGTCGAAGGGCCGGGCCATCCGGCTGCCCGAGGACGCGCTGGCGGCGGAGATCGAAGCAGACCCCGACCAGGCCCGTTTGCCTCGTGTCGTCGCCAGCCTGGACCAGCCGCTAACGAGCGAAGCCACGGCGACGCTCGGAGACGTGGTGGCCGGGGATGACATCCCCTTCGACGACGACGTCGTCCACTCCATAAGCCTCGGCCGGCTGGAGAATGCCATCGGGCGTCTCCCAGATCTCGAGCAGTCGGTCGTCCGCCTGCGCTTCGGTCTCGACGGCACGCAGCCGGCCTCTCTCGAGGCCACGGCCAGAGCGCTCGGCATCGGGGTCCGGCGTGTCCGGCGCATCGAAGCCTCCGCTTTGCAGTTCCTCGCTGAGCAGCCCGAGGTGGAAGGCGTCAACAGCGCAGCCTGAGCTGGGTGGGAACTCTCAGGTCAGCTGATCGAGCGCTCGTACGAAGTCCTGAGGGAGCTCGGCGTCAAAGCTGAGCCGCTCTGCCGTACCCGGGTGCTCGAGGCTGAGACGCCAGGCATGGAGCATCGGCCTCGGGACCGGCATCGCTCCTCTCGAGCCTCCGTAGCGCCTGTCGCCGAGTACCGGGTGGCCGATCGCGGCGACATGGACCCGGATCTGATGGGTACGGCCGGTCTCGAGGCGTAACTCCAGGTACGTAGCGGCGAGCGGCTCGTTGAAGCGCTGGCGCACCGTGTAGTTCGTCCGGGCGGTCTTGCCCGAGCTCGATACCGCCATTCGTGTCGGGTCCGAGGTGGAACGTGCGATCGGCGCGTCGATGATCCCGTGCGCGGCTTCGACGTGTCCGAGAACGATCGCGAGATAGGTGCGCCCCATGGTCCGCTGCGCGAGCTGGCGGGTCAGTGAGCGATAGGCCTCGGGAGTCCTCGCGACCACGAGCACGCCGGACGTGTCCTTGTCGAGGCGATGAACGATGCCGGGCCGGTCCCTGCTACCAGCCCCTGCCGGCGCGAGATCGGCCAGCTCGGGATGGCTCATCAGCAGGCCCGCCGCCAGCGTGCCCAGCCTGTTGCCCGCTCCGGGATGGACGACGACGCCGGGAGGCTTGTCGACCACGATGATCTCCGAGTCCTCGTAGAGCACGCCGAAAGGCACCGGCGCCTCGGAGCGAGGGAGGTCTGGCGGCGGGGTAGCCGTGATGACCAGGTCGAAGTCGATCGTGAGGCGGTCGTGCTCCCGCAGGCGGCGAGCTCGGTCGCGCACCGTCTTGCCGCCGAGCGCGACGCCGCCGGCGTCGACCACCCGTGCAGCTTCCGCCCTTGTCACGTCAGCCAGGAGCGCGACTGCCCGGTCGAGGCGGACACCCCCGAGCGCGCTCGGGACGTCGATGGCGCCCTCGGGCCCCTCGTCGTCGCCGGATCTCATTCCGGGCTCAGCCCGCTCTCGTGAACGCCCGAAGGTGAGCCGGCATTGGTGCTCGCGTCATGGCCGTCGTGGCCGTCCCGTGCGCCGGGTCCGTCACCCGTCCGCTTCGGCGACGCGGACCTGAGGAATGACCAAGCCACGAGCGCGCAGCCGCACACGATCGACGCGTCGGCGACGTTGAAGGTCGGCCAGTACTTCGTGTAGAGGAAGTCCACAACAGCCCCGTGATGCCCGCGGAACACCCGATCGGCCAGGTTCCCCACTGCCCCTCCCAAGATCAGGCCGACGCCGATGGCCCCGAGCGTCGTCGGTACGCGGGTCGCGAACCATGCCACGGCGAGAACGAGCACGACGGCTACGACGATGATCGGGCCGGTGAGGCTCGTGCCGATCGAGAACGCGACACCGGAGTTGTACTCGAGCCGCAGAGCAAGCGGTCCGAGGAGGTGAATCTCGTGAGTACGAAGGTGATTGACTGCGAGCGACTTCGTGATCTGGTCGACGCCGAGCACGACGAGCGCCACCGCTGTGAGGAGCGCCAGCCGGCGCGGGCGCTCGTGCACGGCGCTTCGTTCGCTCAACGTCGGGAGAGTCCTCCGCTCTTGCAATCGATGCACAGCCGGGCGAACGGGAGCGCCTCCAACCTGGGCTTGGGGATCAGCCGGCCGCAGTTCTCGCAGATGCCGTAGGTCTTCCCCGCCATCTTGGCGCGAGCGTGATCGATCTCGTCCACCGTCTGGAGCGCCTGGGCCGAAAGAGCGAGGTCGCGCTCCCGGTCGACTGTCACCGTGCCGCCCTCGCCTGACTCGTCGTCGAACTGGATGTCTCCCGGCTCCATCTCCTCGACGAGCGACTCGGCTTCGGCCTTCAACGACCGCGCCTGCTCCACGTAGGTTGCTCGCTCCGTCTCGAGCAGGTGCCGCTGGTGAGTCAGCCAGCGCTCATCCGCGTACCCTTCGGTACGTCGCTCGACGGGCTTGTGCCGCTTTGGCAACAATGCGATGCCGTTCGTCCCCGAAGAGCCTTGCGCGGCGTGTCTCGGCGTCGCGGCCGTGCTCTTCGCCGCAGCCTTGCTCGGTGCCTTTGCCGGAGCCGCCTTCAGCGTGCCCCGAGCAGGCTCGCGGGCGGGCTTGGCCGCCGAGGTCCCTTTCGCAGCCGACGATGTCTTCGCAGACGCCTTCTCGGCGGTCTTCGGCGAAGCTGGAGCCTTCGTGGCCGCCGACTTCGCGGCGCTCGGCTTCGCGGACGCGGCCTTGGCGGGCGCGGCCTTGGCCTGCACAGCCTTGGCGGGCGCGGCCTTGGCGGGCGCGGCCTTGGCGGGCGCGGCCTTGGCCTGCACAGCCTTGGCGGGCGCGGCCTTGGCGGGCACCTTGGCGGGCGCGGCCTTCGCTGCTGAGCCATGTGACGACACTTGCTTCGCCGGAGCCGCACTCGCCAGCGTCGGCTTGCCCGGAGCCCTCTTCGTCGTATCGGCCCTGGCGGCCTTCTGCGCTGGCGGAGCCTTCTTCGCCGAGGGCGCCGCGGCGGTTGCCTTGGCGGCGGGCTTTTTCTGCGTGTCTGTCGACGCCGTCTTCTTCGCCGCCGCCGCGGTCACCTTGGCCGTGGAAGGAGAGACCTTCGCGGCGGTCTTCTTCGGGTCATCGGCTGTTGGGCTTGCCTGCTTCTTTGTGGGCGGCACTGTGGCCGTCACCGCCTTCCGGTTCGTTGACGACGCGCTCGACTTCGTCTGTTGTCTCGTGGCCATCGGTCCGGACTCTCCCCTTTTCCGACGGAGGGTGCTAGACGATAACGCGCGGCGTGGTCAACCTCGGCCATGGGAGCGTCGAGGCGGCAGGTCGGGCCCACCTAACCTAGAGGGATGCCCGACACGGCCGGCACCGCCGCCACTCCAGACGACGATCGCTACCGCCCCTATCCGGCTGTCAGCGCGCAGCCGCAGTACGCCGTGCTCGAAGAAGAGACGCTCGCCTTCTGGGCGAAGGACGGGACCTTCGAGGCATCGGTCAGCCAGCACGGCCCCGAGACCGAGTTCGTCTTCTATGACGGCCCGCCGTTCGCGAACGGTCTGCCTCACTACGGCCACCTGCTGACCGGATACGTGAAGGATGCCGTCCCCCGCTACCAGACCATGCGTGGCCACCGGGTGGAACGCGTGTTCGGGTGGGACTGCCACGGGCTGCCTGCCGAGATGCCGGCGGAGAAGGAGCTCGGGCTCTCTGGCCGCCAGGCGATCATGGAGTACGGGGTCGACCGGTTCAACAGCTACTGCCGGGACCTCGTTCAGCGGACGACCGACGCCTGGGAGCGGTACGTGACTCGCCAAGCGCGCTGGGTCGACTTCGAGCACGCCTACAAGACCATGGACCTCGCCTACATGGAGAGCGTCATCTGGGCCTTCAAGCAGCTCCACGAGAAGGGCCTCACCTACGAGGGGTACCGGGTGCTGCCGTACTGCTGGGAGTGCGAGACGCCGCTCTCGAACATGGAGACGCGTCTCGACGACTCCTACCGGGATCGGACAGACCCGGCGGTGACGGTGCTGTTCGACCTCGAGCCCGCCGGCGACGAGGGGGGAGACCTGGACCCGTTGCTGGCAGGGCCCCTGCGCGTCGCGGTCTGGACGACGACACCTTGGACCCTCCCCTCGAACCTCGCGATGGCTGTCGGCGCGGACCTCGACTACGCCGTGGTGGCTCGCACGACCGATGACGGCGGGACGGACCGGATCCTGCTCGGGGCAGAGCGCCTCGCGGCCTACGCCGCCGAGCTCGGTGACGAGCCGGTGGTGCTCGGGGTCGTGAAGGGCAGCGAGCTCGTCGGGCACCGCTACCGCCCGCTCTTCTCGTACTTCACAGCCGCGCCCAACGCCTTCCAGATCCTCGCCGGGGACTTCGTCACGACCGAAGACGGAACGGGGGTGGTGCACATGGCGCCTGGCTTCGGCGAGGACGACCAGACCGCCTGCGAGGCGGCGGGTATCCCCGTTCTCACTCCCGTCGACGACCAGGGGTGCTTCACAGCCGAGGTGGCGGACTACGCCGGCCTGCAGGTGTTCGATGCGAACCCTCTCATCGTCGCCGCTCTCGCCTCGTCGGGCGCGTTGATGCGCTCCGAGGAGTACACCCACAGCTACCCGCACTGCTGGCGGACCGACACCCCGCTGATCTACCGGGCGGTGAGCTCGTGGTTCGTCGAAGTCACGGCGATCCGCGACCGCATGGTGGAGCTGAATCAGCAGATCGCCTGGATGCCGGATCACATCAAGAACGGCGCCTTCGGCAAGTGGCTGGAGGGGGCGCGGGACTGGAGCATCTCCCGCAACCGTTTCTGGGGGACGCCGCTGCCGGTGTGGAAGAGCGACGACCCGGCCTACCCGCGCGTCGACGTATACGGCTCGCTCGACGAGCTCGAAGCGGACTTCGGCGTCCGCCCGGTGGATCTCCACCGCCCTTACATCGACGAGCTCACGCGTCCGAACCCGGACGACCCGACGGGCCATGCCACCATGCGCCGGATCACCGACGTCTTCGACTGCTGGTTCGACTCGGGCTCGATGCCGTACGCGCAGTGGCACTACCCCTTCGAGAACAAGGAGCGCTTCGAGGAGCACTTCCCGGCCGACTTCATAGTGGAGTACATCAGCCAGACCCGTGGCTGGTTCTACACCCTTCACGTCCTCTCGACGGCTCTGTTCGACCGCCCGCCTTTCAAGAGCTGCATCGTCCACGGCGTGATCCTCGGAGACGACGGGCGCAAGCTGTCAAAGCGCCTCCGGAACTTCCCCGACCCTGAGCAGGTCTTCGCCAAGCAGGGTGCGGACTCGATGCGCTGGTACCTGCTCTCGTCCCCGGTGCTGCGCGGGCTCGACGTGATCATCGAGGCAAAGGCGCTCACCGAGCCGGTGCGCTTGGTGCTGAACCCGATCTGGAACAGCTGGTACTTCCTGTCGCTGTATTCCAATGCCGACGGGATCCGCGGGCGCTGGCGGACCGACCAGAGCGGCGAGCTCGACCGCTACGTGCTCGCGAAGACACGCCAACTCGTCGAGGCGGTCACGGCGTCGATGGAGGCCAACGACCTCGCCGGCGCGACGTGGGCGATCGAGAGCTTCCTCGACGTGCTGACGAATTGGTACGTGAGGAGGAGCCGGGACCGTTTCTGGCGGGCGGGAGCTGACGCCAGCTCCGACGACGGAGCGTTCCGCGACGAGGACAAGCTCGACGCCTACGACACCTTGCACACGGTGCTCGAGATCCTCTGCCGAGTCGCCGCACCGTTCCTCCCCTACCTCACCGAGACCGTCTACCGGGACCTCACCGGCGAGCGCAGCGTCCACCTGCAGTCCTGGCCCGATCCGGCGGAGCTGCCTGACGACCCGGATCTGGTCGCGACCATGGACCTCGTGCGTGACGTGGCGTCCGCCGGGCACTCCATCCGCAAGGGGGCAGGGCGACGGGCGCGGCTACCGCTTCGCCGTCTCACCGTCGCAGCGCCCGGTGCCCCGCGACTCGAGCACTTCCGCGGCCTGCTCGCCGACGAACTGAACGTGAAGAAGATCGATCTCGTCGAGTCAATCGGGCCCGGCCAGGCCGAGGAGGTACTAGGAGTCGTGCCCGCCGTCCTCGGTCCGCGACTCGGCGCCGACACCCAAAAGGTCATCAAGGCCGTCCGCGTCGGGGAATGGGCCCGGAACACAGCCGGGGAGATCGAAGCAGCCGGTGTCCACCTCAACGAGGGCGAGTACACGCTCCGGCTCCGGCCGATCGACGAGACAGCGAGTCGCGTCCTGCCGGGCGACGCTGGCGTCGTCACGCTCGAGCTCGAGACCGACGAGGAGCTCGAGGCCGAAGGTCTCGCGCGTGATCTCGTCCGGCTGGTGCAGCAGGCACGGCGGGACACCGGTCTCGACGTCTCGGACCGGATCCATCTCGCCATCGCGGCTCTGAGGCCACTCGTCGAAGCAATCGACGCTTGGAAGGAGTTCGTCGGGGAGCAGGTCCTCGCGGTGAGCGTGAACTTCACAGCGACAGAGCGCGAGGAGGATCTCGTCGACGCAGAGCGCCTGCCCAACGGCGCGCTGGTCGTCATTCACGTGCAGAAAGCAACCACCTAGCCCGCCGGCCCGCCACCGGCTCAGAGCTACGTCACGAAGCGGGCGAGCCTGCGTGATCGCCGAAGTCCCACGTTGCCGTCGGCTCGGTGTCGTGAGGTTCCGGCTCGCCGAACTCGTCGAGGGACGGGAGAGCCATGAGGCTCGGGCGGCTCACGCGCCCTTGGCCTTCCCACTCGTCATCGAGGTCGGAAGGATGTCCCGACGCCGACGGAGCAGCCGCCGCTGCGTCAGCCGCGATGGCGGCCTCGAGCTCGTCCACGTCAGGTGCGGCGACCGGCGGCGGCGCGGCCGCGGCGGCGCTCGGCGGCGGCAGGAAACTCGCGAGCTCAGGGGACGTCGCGAGGTTCTTCTCGATGAAACGCAACATCGTGGACAACGACTCCGTGAGCCGCGCACGCTCGGCGCCGAGCAGGCCGGTGAGGGCGTCTATCTCGCCACGCAACCGCTCGCGCTCCGCATTGAGCCGACCGACCTCGTCGCGAAGCTTCCGATCGGCCTCCGCACCGATCCGATCGGCGGACTGGCGGGCGTCGGTCACGATGGTCTCGGCGTCGACGCGGGCGCCGTCGAGCAACTGGGCGGCCTCTTCTTGGGCTTCTTTGATCGCGAGATCGGCTGTCCGCTGAGCGAGGATGAGCGTCCGGCGGATGCTCTCCTCGTCGTCGAGGCCGCTCCGCTCGCTCGACACCCGTTCCGCCCGCTCGACCCGCTCGCGGAGCGCGGTCAGCTCCTCGCGCAGTTCGTCGAGACCGACCGCGGCCTTCTCGAGGAAGTCGTCTACTTCCGAAGTCTTGTAGCCCCGCAATTCGGAGCCGAACTCGACTTGTCTCAACACTTGCGAAGTGAGCCTCCATGACCGGATCGTACCTTTGGCCCTCTCGGAATTCGCGGATGCTTCCAGGCCCCCACGACATCAGCGGCGAGAGAACGGCAAACCAGCCGAGGCCGAACCTGCAGGGTGCTCAGCCTAGAGCAGGTTGATGACGATGATCACCGCGATCGAGACGACGAGCGGCGAGAGGTCGAGCGCCCCACCGCCAATCCGGGCGGGAGGTATGACGCGACGGACCGGCAACAGCACCGGGTCGGTGATGGCGACCATCACGCGATTGAACGACTCGAGCCCGCTGCCGGGCATGACAGAGACATACGACAGGATCATGCGAGCCCAGAGCGAGATGAGGAACAGAAGGCAAACGAGCCGGATGATCCCTATGAGCATCGCTCGACCCCAAGCGGCGCGACGCCGCCACAGCTCAAGACCGGAACAGCCCGCGCTCGGTCAATCGTTGGCGTTCTTCTTGCGATACCTCGACATTAGAGGGAGTGAGCAGGAAAACCTGTTCGGCCACTTTCTCCATGCTCCCCGAGAGCGCGTAGGTGAGTCCGGAGCAGAAGTCGATCATCCGCCGGGCGAGGTCCCGCTCGCTTGACTGCAGGTTGACGATCACAGGATTGCTCGCCTTCACGAGGTCGCCGATCTCCTGGGCATCGGAGAAGCGCTGCGGGGCCACCACCTGGGGCTTCGTCTGACGCTGCGATACGAGCGGTCGCACGATTCCTCCTTGGCGCAGCGGTTCCCCGCTGCGGTCGTCTCTCACCATCGGTCTCACGGTGGCAACCGGCCCAGTCCCGCTCGGGGCGTCACCGCCCTGCTCGGGGTAGGTGGTCCTGCCCTGGGCAGGGGCCGGCTCCATCATCTCGTCATCGTCGTAGAAGTCCTCGTCCTCTATGTCCTTGAGGCCGAGGTACTGCAGTGCCTTCTGCATGAAAGAAGCCATCAGAAGTCCTCCTCTGGACGCGCCATTCTTGCAGCCCTCAGCGACGCGCGTGGTGATTCCGGGAGCCGAACAGGGCCGTCCCGATCCTGACCATTGTTGTACCAGCTCCCACCGCCGCTTCGAGATCCCCCGACATGCCGATGGAGAGCTCGGCTAGACCCGCTTCCGCGCGCAACCGCGCCACCTCCTCGAAAGCGGTTCTGGCGGTGTCCGGGCCTTCTCCGAGAGGTGCGACCGCCATGAGCCCTCGCACCTCGAGACCGGTAGCGGTGATCATGCCTACGAGCCCGGGCACCGAAGAAGGCGGGCAACCCGGTCGGGCGGGGTCGTTCGCGACGTTGACCTCGACGAACACGCCTGGGCGCAGCTCACCCGAGCGGGCTGCGATCGCCTCTGCCTCAGCCGCCCGCGACACGCTCTGCCAGCAGCTCACGACACCGACGATCCTCCGGATCTTGTTGCGCTGGATCGTTCCTATGAAGTGCCACCGGACCGGTGGTGAGCCGATTTCTCCGAGCACGGCGGCCTTGTGTGATAGCTCTTCCGCGTAGTTCTCGCCTAGATCGCCGATGCCGGCGAGCAGCCCTGCCAACGCGTACTCGGGGCCGAAGGTCTTCGTCACCCCGACGATCTGGACCTTCCCGGGATCACCGCCTGCTCGCTCGATCCGGGCACGGACCTCCGCCAAGCGCTGCGCGACCACGGGCTCGAACCTTCGAGCCCGCTCGATCAACGCGAAGGAGTCGGCTGGGCCCTCCCCGGAGTCGCCGAGCGGACCACCGGACGCATCGCTCATCGGCGCTCTGTGACCACGAGGGCGTGGCGGCCGGTGTCGCGGCGCGCACGGTGGGAGAACCACAAAGGCTCGCCGCTCGGCGTCCGCGCACAGGCGGTGCACGAGTCGATCGTGTGAACGATCTCGACGCCGGCTCGCTCGCAAGCGACGCGGACTCCCGCCGCCAGGTCGAGGGCCGGGCGACCGACGGCGGTCTCAGCTCGCACGTCCGCACCGTAGATCCCCGCAACAACGTCGAGATCGCCGGCGCCGAACTCGTAGCACTCCGGTCCGATGCACGGGCCGCGGACCGCCTGCAGCTTGCTCGCGCCGAGCGCTCTCATGGCCACCGCCGCCTCCTCGATCACCCCCGAGCACAGCCCCTGCCATCCCGCGTGGACGGCGGCGACGACGCCCTCCGGGCTGAGGACTCCGAGCAGCGCGCAATCTGCGGCGAACATCGCGGGCCGGTCGGCCGCGCTGGATCCCACGAGGACGTCCCCAGATCGACCCTGACGCCCCGCGCCGACGACCCCGGCCCCGTGGACCTGCCGGGTCCAACCCCACGGCCTGCCGGAGATCAGGGCTGCCCTGCGCCTCGCCGCCCCGCGCGCCCCGGGCGGAGGTCGCCTGCACTCCGCGTCGTGACGACGATCTCGCCCGGCAGATCGCCGATCGAGAACGAGAACGACAGGCGGTCTTCACGCACCTGCGGCTGCGCCGGGCCCCGCATGGAGCCGGACCGGCCTACTTGAGGAAGGACGGGACGTCGAAGTCGTCGTCGAAGTCGTCGAGATCGTCGTCTCCGGGGCCGAACACGTCGCGGTCCGAAGAGGCGTCGCCGCGGCCGAAGACGTCAGGGAGCGGGCGGCCTTGACCGGCCTCGGTCCGGCCGGTACCCGGGATCTCGGGATCACTCCGGGGACCTGAGGGCGTTGCAGGCAGCGGGCCGTGCTGCGCGCCCCCAGGAGCGCCGGCTGCCGGTCTCTGGCCGGGAGCACCGGCCGGCGCCCCGCCCGGTCGCTGGGCTCTCTGGCCGGGACGTGGAGCCGGCTGCGCCTCGTCGAAGCGGTCGAACCCGGCGGCTATCACGGTCACACGCACGAGGTCGCCGAGCGACTCGTCGATGACGTTGCCGAAGATGATGTTGGCATCGGGGTGGGCGACGTCGTGAATGATCGCAGCTGCCTCGTTCACCTCGTACAAGGTGAGGTCGGAGCCGCCGGCGATGTTGAGGAGGATCCCCCTCGCTCCCTCGATGGACGCCTTGAGCAGCGGGCTCGTGATCGCATGCCTGGCGGCGTTGACCGCTCGGCCCTCCCCCGACCCAGTGCCGATGCCCATGATGGCCGACCCGGCGTTGTTCATCACCATCTTCACGTCCGCGAAGTCCGTGTTGATCAGACCCGGGACGTTGATGAGGTCCGTGATCCCTGAGACTCCTTGCAAGAGCACCTCGTCCGCCATCTTGAACGCGTCGACCATCGAGGTCCGCTCGTCGGCGATCGCGAGGAGTCGCTCGTTCGGGATGACGATGAGAGTGTCGACCTTCTCCCTCAACCGTTGGATGCCCTGCTCGGCTTGATTGGACCGGCGGCGTCCCTCGAAAGCAAAGGGCCGGGTCACGACACCGATGGTGAGCGCGCCGAGTCCCTTTGCCATCTCGGCGATGACGGGCGCTGCGCCGGTCCCCGTGCCGCCGCCCTTGCCGGCCGTGATGAACACCATGTCGGCGCCCTTCAAGACTTCTTCGATCTCCTCGAGGTGCTCCTCGGCCGCCTGGCGGCCCACCTCGGGGTCGCTCCCGGCTCCGAGGCCACGAGTAAGAGACCGGCCGATGTCGAGTTTGATGTCGGCGTCGCTCATGAGGAGCGCTTGTGCATCGGTGTTGACGGCGATGAATTCGACGCCTTGCAGCCCTGCATCGATCATGCGGTTTACGGCGTTGACTCCACCGCCTCCGACGCCGACGACCTTGATTACGGCGATGAAGCTCTGGCCCGGGCTGCTCATGCGCGCTCTGTCCTCCACTGGGGTCCTGGCCGGACGGTCGAGCGTGCCACTCGGATCACGGCCTTGACCTGGCGGTAGACCATGGCTTTCTCCCCGCAGCAAACTCGGCGACCTGCAACTACGTCCTCGTCGGCCCTACAGGCTGACCCTGGGTATGCCGTCACCCCCTCCGGCAGTGGCCATATCCCAGAGCGATTTCAGCCGCCAACGCTTCGGGCAACGATAGGACTGGCTGACTGCCGAATCAAGACGGGTGCAGCGGGAACCCGCAGGTCGATGGTCCCGATGCCGGTCAGGCCCCCGTGTGCCAGCACCGTGGCCAGCGCGACGAACTTGTCCTCGAGCATGGAGGCGCTGCCGAGGACGGCAACGAGCTTGTGCGACATCTCGGCCACGATGCCCTCTGAATCCCAGCGAATATCAGCGATCTCTGGCACCATCGACTCCGGCATCGCTGCGGCGACTCGGGCCAAAGTTCCGAGGTGGGCCGGGAGCCTCTTGCCCGGAGGGGGCAGCGCCCCCGAGCTCGCGATCTCGGGCAGACCGGCCGGCCGCGCCGCCAGGTCCTCGAGGACTCGGCCCGTCGGGTCTGCCACCGCCCATCCGGCTGGACCGGCGGGCAGAACCGCCACAGGTGTGCGCTCGGTGAGCCGGATACGGACCGTCGACGGCCAGGCCACCGACACCACGGCGGTATCGACCCATGGAAGGGCCTCGACTCTCTCGGCGATGACTGCCGGCGAGAGGTCGATGAGAGGAGGCGCACCGCGGAGCCCGGCCACTTTCACGATCGTCGAATAGGGAGTGTGAGCCGATCCCGTCACCTCGACGTGGCGCGCACCGAGGACCGAGGAATGGACGACAGCGAAGCCACCTGCGGCTACCAGCAATCCGACCAGCCCGGCGATCAACCACCGTCGGCGATGCCGACCCTTCTCCCGCGCGACGAGTACGCGCCTCTCGTGTATCCGCGGATCGGTCACGCTTCCACTCTGGCCGATTCTTCGGCCCCGAAGGGGGATGCCCGAGCCCTGGACACGGCTCAGACGCTGGGAGTACACCTCAGCAGGGCGTGCCGTTCCACGGCTCGGGCTGAGTGTCGAACACGACGCCGGACGAGCCGCTCGACGAGCCCGCCGGTGTAGTCGTCGAGGTCACCGAGCTTGGTGACGTGGCGGTCGTCGACGATCCGGGCGTGCCCACAAGGGACCGGCCGCCGTTCTGCTCTCTCACGTCTTTTCGGGCGGAACTGGCAGTCCCGATGGCAAGAAACTTCGCGATCATCGCCTGGTCGTAGCTCTGTGCCGGCAAGAGCACGTCGGCTCCGCTCGGGAGCACCTCGGGGACGGTCGGGAGCACTTCGGTGTGGATCGACCCTGAGGAGGCGTGGCGGAACTGCAGCCCGAGGCCGATGAGATCGCTGTTGGAGAGCGTCGAATCGACTGTCAGGTTCCGGACCACTGCCCCGAGGAGGTCGTTCATGTCGATGACGTTCGTCACCTTGCTCCGCACTCGGTCGAGCAAGGCATGGAAGAAGACGTCCTGGCGGCGGATCCTGCTCCAGTCGCTCATCCCGTCGTAATTCCACGTGCCGTCCTGCTCGTACTGGAGATGACGGCTCCTCACGTAGGCGAGGGCCATTCCCCCGTTTACGAGTTGGCAGCCCGTGTGACGGATCGACAGCCCGGTGTAGGTGTCCTTCACCGGCTCCGGGAAGTCGATCCGGATGCCGCCGACCGCGTCCACCATGCCTGAAAAGCCGGCGAAGGTCACCTCGGCGAAGTGGTCGATCGGGATTCCGAGGTCCTTTTTCAAGGTCTCGATCAGGAGGCTCGGGCCACTGTTGAAGGCGGCATTGATCCGGTTCTGCCCCGAGATGTAAGGCACGTTGCCCGGGATGTCGACCCAGAGGTCACGAGGGATCGAGAGGAGGTAGACCTGCCTGGTCTCGGGGACGACCCGCGCGACGATCACGACGTCGCTCCGCTGCCCGGTGACCACCGAGGACGACCCGAAGTGACTGGACTGGCCACTCGAGCTCTCGAACTGCCGGCTGTCGGACCCGATCAACAAGATGTTGAAGGGAGCCCCCGGCTTGGAGACGTGCAGCAGGCCCGAGGCGATCTTGACGTGGTGGACCTGGCCGAGCCGGTAGTTCAGGTACCACCAGCCGGCCCCGCCCGCCGCCGGGATGGCCACTAGCAGCGCACCGAACGTGGCGAGGACAGCGCCTGCGCCAACGCTTTGGGACCGCTCTGCGTCCTGCGGTAGACGCGCGCCGCCAGATTCTTCTTGTCTTGTCGCCGTTCGGATACACCTGTGCCTCCACTTCGGTACGCATAATGAACCTCGAACCTGAAGCGAGCATGAAGCGGGTCTCTGCGGCCGCCGCCGACCTGCCCGCGGGCCGCTCATCGGTTAAGAACGACCCGTGAGGGTTCTTGTTGCCGAGGACGACGACGGCCTACGGTCGGTGATCGAGCGGGGTCTCACCGAGGCCGGGTACGTCGTCGACGCCGTGGCCGATGGCGAAGAGGCGCTCGCATTCCTGGACACCTACGAATACGAGCTGGCTGTGCTCGACTGGCGAATGCCGAAGATGACAGGGATCGAGCTGGTGCGGGAGCTTCGTCGCCGACACGTCTCCCTGCCCGTCTTGTTGCTCACGGCCCGCGACCGCACGGCCGACCGGATCGAAGGGCTCGACGCGGGAGCGGACGACTACCTCGTGAAGCCCTTCGACTTCGGTGAGCTGCTCGCTCGCCTGCGTGCCCTCCGGCGACGCCCGAAGGAGGCCAGGTCGGACACCTTGGAGCTCGGGGACCTCGTCCTCGACCCGGCAACGCTCGAGGTCAGGCTCTCCGGTTCGCCGGTCGATCTCACCCCAACCGAGCTGCGGATCCTCGAGCTCCTCGTCGAGCGCTCACCGGCGGTTGTGCCCCGTTCGTCCATCGCAATCCACGCCTGGCAGGATGAAGCCGATGCAGTCGGGTCGAACACCATTGACGTGCATGTCGCCCACCTACGCTCCAAGCTCTCGAGCTCGCTGCTCCGGATCGAGACGATCCGTGGCACCGGCTACCGCATCGTGACGGCACCCCCACTGTGAGCAGGAGCATCCGGGGCCGATTCAATCGGCGGGACCTCCTCGGTGCCGCCCGCGTCGGCATCGTTGCCACCTTGCTCGTCGCGATCACCTACGCGGCGGTGGTCGCTCTCCTCGACTTCGTCGTCGCCGACCATCTGACGGGACAAGTCGATCGCCAGCTGGCTTCCCGCCTCCAACTGGCCGTCACGAACCCCACGAAGGCGTTCGCGAGCTCTGGGGTCCAGACGAGCGGGGCGCGTTACGGTCTCGGCATCTACGGGGAGCCCATTGCGCTCTGGGCGTTCACGCCGGGCGGGGAGCTCTCGCAAGCCGCTCCGGGTGACCCATTGCTCGAAGCGACCACGCGGCCGCCCGCGACGGGCGACGCCGCCTCGCTGAATTATGGAATCGCCGGGACCACGTACCGGCTGCAGTGGCTCCGCACACGAACGAGATGGCTGCTGGCAGGCGAGAGCCTGTCCGAGCTCGGCCACGTCGAGGCGGTGCTCATCACGTCCGAGGCGGTAGCGCTGCCGTTCCTGTTCGTTGCGTTCTTCCTCGTGGCCTTCGTCATCGGGCTGCGTTCGGCGCGCCCGATCGAGGTCGCCCGCCAGCGGCAGCTCGAGTTCACCGCCGATGCCTCACACGAGCTGCGGACGCCACTCAGCGTCATCGAGGCCGAGGTGAGCCTCGCTCGGAGCCAGCCGCGGGCTGCCGGCGACTACGAAGCCACGCTCGACCGCGTAGCCGGGGAGAGCCAGCGGCTCCGGCGGATAGTGGAGGACCTCTTGTGGTTGGCACGTGTCGATGCCGAGCCGGCGCTGCCCGCCCGGGAGGCGGTCGACTTGAGGGAAGTCGCCCGCAGCTGCACCGGGCGTTTCGCCGCCGTCGCGGCCTCTCGCAACCAGCATCTGGAGATCGACTCAGGCGACCCGACCGCCGTCCCCCTCAGGGTGCTCGCCCCGGCCGACTGGCTCGACAGGCTCGCCGGCACCTTGATCGACAACGCCTGCCGCCACTGCCCCGAGGGAGCGAGGATCCGCGTCTCGGCAGGGTTTGCACCGGGTTCGAGCCGCCCGGCGCTGCGCGTCGAGGACGACGGCCCGGGAATCGCCGAGACCGATCGCATCGAGATCCTGCACCGCTTCAAGAGGGGGACGACGAACGGGGGCGGCCACGGGCTCGGGCTTGCCATCGCCGACTCTGTGGTCCGGCGCACGGGAGGTCTCCTTGCCATTGGGGCATCAGAGCTCGGAGGCACACTCGTCGAAGCCTCTTGGCCGAAGTCGGCCGGCTCCTGAGACGGAGGTTCCGCAGCCTCTCAGCCGCTGATCCAGCGCACCTCGACCGCCAGCTCCACGCCCGTGCGCCGGAGGACCGCTTCCCTGACGGCATCGATCACCCGCCGGACGTCGTCGGCCGATCCGCCAGGGTCGGCTTGGATGAAGTTGGCGTGCTTGTCCGAGACCGCAGCCGTCCCGATCCGGAACCCCTTCATGCCGATCGAGTCGATCAGGCGGCCGGCGGAATCGTTCGGCGGATTGGTGAACACCGATCCTGCGTTCTGGCCACCGGGCTGGTTCTCGCGGCGCCACCGGACGATCTCGGCGAGCCGGGCGGCTCCTTGCGCAGCGTCACCCGAGTCGAGCTCGAATGTCGCCCCGAGGACGAGGTCGTTCTCACCGATTGCAGAGTGGCGGTAGGAGAAGTCGAGCTGTGCAACCGTGAGCCGGCGGGGCTCTGGGTTCCCGTGGCCGAGATCGACTACGCGGGCGGCCGTCAGTCGGTCCTTCGTCTCGGCGCCGTGCCCGCCGGCGTTCATCCTCACCCCGCCTCCGACCGAGCCGGGTATCCCGACGGCCCACTCCATGCCTGCGAGCCCGGCCGCCACACATCGCCGGGCCAGGACGGGATAGGCAGTTGCGCCGCCGGCCTCGACGAGGACGCCGTCGATCGAGATGTCGGCGTACCGGTCCCCGAGATGCAGGGCAAGGCCTGCAAAGCCGGCATCGGCTACGAGCAGGTTGGAGCCTTTGCCGATGACGAGCACCCGCACGCCGCTTCCCGAAACGGCAGTGCAGACGGCTTCGAGCACGGACTCTTCGGAGATCTCGACGAACAGCGCCGCAGCACCCCCGACCCGATACGTCGTCATCGGCCCGATGGGGACGTCCGCCTGAGCGATCCGCCCGAGGATCGAAGACGCTCGCGCGACCGACTCCGGGCTCACCACCGGTCGTCGGCCAGCATCTCGTCGGGCAACCCGGCGAGGTCCCCGGCCTCAAGAGACAGACAGACGTCGCCCGGCCGGAGTGTCTCCCGCAAGAACGCCAGCAAGCCCTCGTGGTCAGGCACGTACGAGACGTCCGCGTCCGGGTGAGCGGCGAGCACGGCGTCGACGACGAGCTGACCCGAGACACCGGGACGGGCAGGTTCGCCCGACGCGTACACCGAGGTGACGACGACCACGTCGGCATCCTCGAACGCGTCGGCGAACTGGTCCGCCAGCAACTGGGTGCGCGAGTAACGATGTGGCTGGAAGACTGCCACGACACGACCGAAACCACCTTGGCGAGCAGCGTGAAGCGTTGCTCGCACCTCGCCCGGAAGGTGGGCGTAGTCGTCCACGAATGTCACTCCGTGCCTCTCACCCCGGAACTCGTAACGCCGGGCGACCCCGGCAAACCGTGCGATCGCCCGTCGGGCCGCACCGGCGTCGACTCCGATCAGGATCGCTGTCGCGACGGCCGCCGCCGCGTTCAGCGCGTTGTGCTCGCCGGGCATCGGAAGTTCGAAGCGCCCGAGCTCGGTCCCACCGTCGGCGAGGGACCAGCCCACCCCACCCCGGCGTTCCTGCACGTTGGTGACGCGGAACCGCGACCTCTCCGAGCGCCCGAACAAGGCGGAGCCTCCGGGCGCGACATCGGCGAGGCGCTCTGTCGCACCGGCGTCGGCGAAGAGGACCGCCAGCGACGCCTCGCTCACGTAGCGCACGAACGAGGCCTCGAGCTCGTCGAATCCCCCGTAGTGCTCGAGGTGGTCCGGCTCGAGGCTCGTTACGACCGCGATCTCCGGGCCAAGCCGGAGGAAGGTGCCGTCGCTCTCGTCGGCCTCGACGACTAGCCATTCGCCTGAGTCCCACACGGCGTTCGTGCCGATGTCGTTGACGTCGCCGCCGATGATGAAGCTCGGATGCAGGCCGGCTTCGACCAGTATCAGCGAGAGCATCGACGTCGTGGTCGTCTTGCCGTGCGTGCCGGCGACGGCGATCGTCCTGCGGAGACTCGAGATCGACGACAGGAGGTCGGCTCGCGAGAGAACCGGGATGCCGAGGCGCCGGGCTCGTGTCACTTCGATGTTGGTCTCCGGGATGGCGCTCGAGATTGCGACGATGTCGGCACCTTCGACGTTGGCGGTGTCGTGGCCGACGCGCACCTCGAGGCCGGAGTTCGACAGCCGTTCGAACGCCCGCGAGGACTTCATGTCGCTCCCTGTCACTTCGTGGCCCATCGCAGCGAGGACCGTCGCGATGGCGCTCATCCCGGCGCCTCCGATGCCGACGATGTGGATGTGCTGGGGCCTCGACAAGTCCGTCACCGGTCGCTCCTCGTGGGTCGGCCGAGCGCGAGGTGATCCGCCAACGCGGCGACACGATCGGCTGCGTCGCGGTGACCGAGCGACCTCGCGGCCGCCGACATCGCCGCCAGGCGCTCGTCGTCGGACAAACACTCGGTGACAGCGCTCGCGAGAGACTCGCCCGTACAGAGGTTGTCGGCGATCATCAAGGCCGCTCCGGCTTTCTCGAGCGCCTGGGCGTTCTTCGTCTGATGATCGCCAGGGGCGCCGGGCAGCGGGACGAGGACGCTCGGCACACCGATCGCGGTGCAGCTCGGCAATCGTCGAGGCACCCGCCCGGCAGATCGCGAGGTCGCTGGCGCCAAGAGCCGAGACGAGGTCGGTGTCGTACCCGACGAGGCGGTACTGCAGACCGGGCGCCGGGAGGTCGAGCAGTCCCCTCGAGCCGGCGGAGGCTCGCACGGCGTCGAGGTTGCGGTCGCCCGCGACGTGGTAGATGGCGATGTCGTCTCGGTCGGCCCACATCGAGGCGAGGTCGATCGCAGCCGCGTTCACCGAGCCTGCCCCGAGGGAGCCGCCCGTCACGACGATCAGCCGGGACCCCGGCACGAGACCGAGCGCGGCACCGACCTTGCTCCGCATCTCATCGTCCCGTGAGACCTCGAGAACGGCTCTGCGCACGGGCGGCCCGGTAACCGTTGCGTTCGGCAGCTCCGTCT
This sequence comes from uncultured Acidimicrobiaceae bacterium, assembly GCA_963801185.1. Lineage (GTDB taxonomy): Bacteria > Actinomycetota > Acidimicrobiia > Acidimicrobiales > Bog-793 > Palsa-601. The sequence goes on from CAWDDW010000001.1 coordinate 779,698, forward strand.
CGGGGTACGCGACGGCGTTGGCGGACGCGAAGCGGCCTACGAGCCGGTTCACGGCGCCGGGAATGGCGTCGTTCGTGACCGCCACGAGCGGGATCCTGCACAAGATGGCGGCCATCGCATAGGGAAAGCCTGCATATCCGCCGACGGTCACCACCACTCTCGGGCGCCTGCGCAGTGCCAGCCCTATGGAGATGAAGACGCTGGTGAGCAGTCCGAGCGCGGCAGGGACGTTCTCCATCGTGAGCCGTCGCTTGATCCCACGACCCGGCAGTCTGTGGAGCACGAAGCCGGCCTCGGGCACGAGCCTCTCCTCGATCCCCCGTCGCCCCGCGACGAACTCGATCTCCGACCGCGCATGACCCCTGTCCACGAGCGCCTCCGCCACCGCCAGCGCCGGCGAGACGTGGCCGCCGGTGCCACCGCCGGTGATCACCGCGAAGAGCGGCTCGCTCACGACGTACCGCTGATGGCAGGCCACCGCCTTCGCACGCCCGCAGTCTTACCGCCGGTCGCGGCGGGGCGTTCGCCCGGCCGCGGCCGGGCCGCTCGCACTGGCACCGTCGCAGCCGGTACCTGCCGCCGGGCGATCCCGACGAGTATCCCGGCACCTGTCATGGCCAGGACGAGGGCAGAGCCTCCGTAGGAGATGAACGGCAGCGGGATGCCGGTCACGGGGAGCGCGTCGACGACGCCACCGATGTTTATGACCGCTTGGGCGAGGATCCAACAGGTGATGCCGATGGCGACGTACCGGGTGAAGGGGTCCTCCTCGCGCTGGGCGACGCGGAATCCGGCCCAACCAAATGCTGCAAAGCCGGCTATCACACCTATCGTCCCGAGTATCCCGAGATTCCCGCCGATCACCGCGAAGATGAAGTCGGTGTGGCCGTTCGGGAGATACCCCCAGGTCGTGACCGAGCCACCGACGCCGTTTCCCTTCAACCCTCCCTGCCCGAGGGTGACGAGCGACTGGACCACCTGGTAACCGGCGCCACCCGCATGAGCAAAGGGGTTGAGGAAGGACAAGAGGCGAGCCCGGCGATACGACGCGTCGAGCGCCAATGCTGTTCCAGGGATCGCGAGCGTGAGGAACGCCGTCCCGATCACACGCGTCGGTAGCCCGGCGGCGAACATCAGGGAAAAGGTGATGCAGAGGATCACGATGCACGTGCCGAGGTCCGGCTGTTTCATGATGAGGATGCCGGCGAAGGCGACGAGCTGCAGCAGGGGAAGGACGACTGCTCGCCAGTGATCCGGCCGCCGGGCCCGTCTCGCCAGGAGGTCGGCTGCGAAGACGATCACTCCGAGCTTCATGAGCTCGGAGGGTTGGATCTGGATCGGGCCGGCGCCGATCCATCGGCTCGAGCCACCCGCGTCGTGTCCGAGCCCGGGCATGAAGACAGCTATCAGGAGAACGATCGCGGCGAACGGCAAGACGAAACGCAGCCGCCTCAAGACGTCCGCTCGGATTCTCGAGGCGACGACCGCTGCCAGCACGCCAACCCCGAGAAACATCGACTGCTTCACGAACAGCGAATACACCGACGACCCGCCCTGTACCGAGGCAACTGCCGACGCCGAGAGCACAATGGGGAGACCAATCAGGCACAAGCCGAACACAGCAGCAAGGAGGACCCGGTACTCGAGCAGCGTCGCCTTGGCGGCCGAGGCAGTAGACGCTGGCTTCGGGCTGGTCCGCGTGGTGGGCTTCGGGCTGGTCCGCGTGGCGGGCCTTGGGCTCGTCCGCGTGGTGGGCTTCGGGCTGGTCCGGGTGGCGGGCCTTGGGCTCGTCCGCGTGTTGGGCTTGCGACCCGTTCGCGTGACAGGCCTCAGACCCGTTCGCGAGCCGGTCCTCACCGTGGACGCCGAGGTTGCCCTCAAACTGGCCTCTTTCATTGCACTCCCCCCCGCTCCACCGTGTCGACATCCTGGAGATCTCTGTCCCGACGGTCGCCGTCATCGGTCCGCGTGACCAGGTTCTTCACCACGCGGGCGAAGTCATCGCCACGCTCGCCGTAGTTGCGGTACCAGTCGAATGAGGCGCAACCCGGCGACAGCAGCACCGAGTCACCCGGGCGTGCCACTTGTCTCGCGATGGCGACCGCCTCGCTCATCGAGGCCGCGCGCTGTACCGGCATGCCGGCACGGTCGCCGAAAGCGGTCACGATCTCCGCCGCCGACTCCCCGATCGCCACTACACCCCGCAGGCGCGCGAGGCCCGGGCCCGCGGCCGTCGCGGACTCCGCCTCGAGACCGCGCACGATCGCAGCAAGGTCGAGGCCCTTGTTCCTCCCGCCGGCGATCAGGACGACCGGGTCGAGGCCCGCGAGGGCGGCCAGGACGGCCGAGGGCGTGGTCGCCTTGGAGTCGTCGTAAAAACGGACACCATCGCTCTCACCGACGAGCTCGATCCGGTGTGGCATCGGCACCCCCCGGCGCAGCGCCTGCTCGCAAGAGGCAGAGTCAGCCCCTGCGGAAATGGCAATCGCCGAGGCGGCGCAGGCGTTCGTCACGTCGTGTGGCAGCGCACGCGGAAGGTCCGCCACAGCACAGATGCCGCCCTTCGGACCGGCAAGCATGCCGTCGCGCACCGTGACGTCGCCGTGGTTCCGGCCGAAGGTCACGAGAGCTCCCGGCGCCGTCGCCGACCACTCCATGACGACCGGGTCCTCCGCGTTGACGACTGCGATGTCGCTGCTGGCCTGGTTCGCCCAGACGCGCGCCCTTCGCGGCCGCGTATTCGTGCATGTCGGCATGCCAGTCGAGATGGTCCTCTGCGAAGTTCAACCAGCACGCGATGAAAGGCCGGAACGTCTTCGTCCACGCCAGCTGGAAAGAGGAGACCTCCACTATGAACAGCTCGGTGCCTGCATCGCTCACCGCTTCGATGAACGGGCGCCCTATGTTCCCGACAGCCTCGGCTCGCTTGCCGGCGTCGCGCAGGATCTCGGTCACGAGCGAGGTGACAGTCGTCTTCCCGTTCGTGCCGGTGATCGCAATGACGGGCACGCTCGCGAGTGAGAACGCGAGCTCGATCTCGGCGACGATCTTGGCGTGGTCGGCGACGGTGAAGATGGGGTGGGAGGGTGGCACGCCCGGCGAGAGGACCACAAGCCCGACCCGGGCAGCCAGCTCTGCGAGCTGCGCCTTGGAAGGCCGGCGCACCAGCTGGACGCCAAGCTCCGTCGCCGCCTTCTCCGTGACGTCGCTGACGTCGCCGTCGTCGACGGCGATCACGGACTGGCCCCGTTCGCGAAGCGCCCGGGCGGCCGCCTGCCCGGTCACCGCGAAGCCGAGCACGAGCACGTCTCGCATAGGAGCGCTCACCTGAGCGACCCGACTGAGAGGAAATCGGCGTAGAAGAGGCCGAGGCCGAGAGCTGTGCAGAGGCCGCTGAAGATCCAAAAGCGCACAGTCACCGTCGTCTCCGGCCACCCGACGAGCTCGAAGTGGTGATGGAGCGGTGCCATGCGGAACACCCGGGTGTGGAAGATGCGGAACGCCACGACCTGGATTACGACCGAAAGGGTCACGACGACGAACAAGCCGCCGATGATCGGGATGAGAAGCGTCAGGTTCATCGACAGACCAAGACAGGCAAGGCCCGTGCCGATGGCAAGGGCGCCCGTGTCGCCCATGATGATCCGGGCCGGAGCGGCGTTCCACCAGAGGAACCCCACGCAGGCTCCACACATCGACACCGCCACCAGCGCGAGGTCGAGCGCGTGCGCCACGTGATAGATCCCGGGATGGCGGAATTGCCAGTAACCGACGATCGACAAGCAACTGAAGGCGAAAGCCGACGAACCGGCCGCCAGCCCGTCGAGACCGTCGGTCAGGTTCACGGCGTTCGAGCCGCCGACGATCACGATCACGCACCACACGACGTACAAGCCGGCGGGCAGCACGAAGTGCGGGACGTCGTAACGGGTGAACGACATGTCGCGGTTGATGCCGGCCCAGTACATGGCAGCGAGCGCGAAGGCGATCGCCACGCCCAGTTGCAGGCCGGCCTTGGCACGCTTGTTGAGCCCGAGGCTGCGTCGCCGGCTCACCTTGATCCAGTCGTCGGCCGCTCCGACGAGACCTGTAGCGAGAACCGCGAGCACTACGAGCCAACCCGACCGCGTGAAGGGCGCAGCGGTGCCGACGTGCCCGAGCACGTAGCCGAACAGCATCCCGCCGAGCAACGCGATGCCGCCCATCGTCGGGGTGCCCTGCTTCGCTGCGTGCTGGGCCGGCGCGTCTTCCCTGACGTGCTGGCCGATGCGCCATTTGATCAAGAAGCGCAGCAGGATCGGCGTCCCGAACCCAGCCATCAGGATCGCCACGCCACCGGCAGTGAAGATGGAGATCATGCCGCGCCCGCCAGTCGCTCGGCTTCCTCGGCGACGACCACCCGATCGTCGAACGTCAGGAACTCGTCGCCCACCTGCTGGGTCGTCTCGTGGCCCTTGCCGGCTACGAGCAGGACGTCACCCGGCCGCCCGAGCGACAGGGCAAGTGCTATCGCCCGACGGCGGTCGGGCTCCACGTGTAGCTCTGCCGGGCCGTCGCAACCCTTGCGCACAGCCTCGATGATCGCGCTCGGGTCCTCGTGGCGCGGGTTGTCCGAGGTGAGCACGACGACGTGAGCGAGATGGGAGGCGTGGTGGCCCATTCGGGGGCGTTTCTGACGGTCTCGGTCGCCGCCGGCGCCGAACACCACGATGAGGTGTGCCCCCTCGCCGGCGAGGTCCCTCAGGGTTCGGCAGGCGTTCTCGAGGCCGGCCGGGGTGTGCGCGTAGTCGACGAGGACGGTGAGCTCGAGCGCCGTGGCGACAGGCTCGAGGCGCCCGGGCACAGGATCCACCGCGCTGAGGCCCTCCGCTATCACTTCGTCCTCGACTCCGAGGGCTCGCGCCGCCGCCGCGGCTGCGAGGGCGTTCTCGACGTTGAACCGACCGACGAGCGGAAGGCTGACCTCGCGGGACCCACCGAGCTGGAACCGGCTGCCGGCCGGGCTCATCTCGAGGCCGAACGCCTCTCTTATGGAGAACGCCGTGACCTCTATGCCGGCCTCCGCCACGAGGCGCCTGCCGTACCGGTCCCCCACGTTGACGACACCGGCCCGAGCGTGTCCAGGTGTGAAGAGAAGCTTCTTCGCATCGAAATAGGCGCCCATCGTCCGGTGGAAGTCGAGGTGATCACGCGAAAGATTGGTGAACACGACGACGTCGTGCACGTAGCCGTCGACTCGATGCTGGACAAGGGCGTGCGAGGTCACCTCGAGCGCCACCGCTCCCGGGCGGCGGCCCCGGCTCGCCAGCACGCGCGCCAGCTCGAACTTGCCCTGGAGATCCGGAGACTCAGGCGTCGTGCGAGCGCCTGACAGCGTCCCGACGACGGTGGTGGAGTATCCAGCGGCCTCGAGGACCGAGCGGATCAGATAGGTCGTCGTCGTCTTGCCGTTGGTGCCGGTGACGCCCACGGTCCTCAGCTTGGTCGCCGGGTCCCGCCAGCTCAGGCAGGCGGCGTGCGCCATGGCCTCGCGTGCCTTGCCGGGGCCCACGATGAGCTGGGTCGCTCCTCCTGCGGCGTCGCCGAGGTCCCGCTCGCAGATGAAGGCAACGGCACCGTTCGCGCGGGCTTGGGCCGCGTAGTCGTGCCCGTCGTGAAGCTCGCCGGGCAAACAGCAGAAGGCTCGCCGAGCGGGGGCAGCTTGGCTGGCTGGTTCGGCCGGCCGTACACGCTGCGATGGTCGTAGCAGACCGAGACGATCGCGCCTTCTTGTGAGCCCACGACGTCGACCGGCCCCATGTGATCTTCCAGCCTGCGAACGACGGCGGCCAGCTCGATCGACCCCCGCTCGAGGATCGCGAAGCGGACGTGCGGACCAGCGGGCGGCTGATCAGCGGCGGTCGTCACGGCTTCGTCGAAGTGCTCGTGGTTCGGGACAGACCGCTCGCGCCGTTCGGTGAGATGTCGAAATGGCGCAGCGCGTACTTCATGATGGTGGCGAAAACGGGGGCGGAAGCCGAGCCACCGTACATCGCGGTCGGGTGGTTGAGGACAATGATGGCCGTCAGCTGGGGATTCTGAGCGGGCACGAAGCCCACGAAGGTGGCCATCCACGCTCCGGGCTGGTAGCCCGGGCCGGTCGTGCTCGGGATCTGGGCAGTGCCCGTCTTGCCGGCGACCGTGTAGCCAGGGATCTCGGCCTCGACACCGGTGCCCTCCTTCGTAACGTCCTCGAGCATCGGCAGGAGCTCGTCGACGGTCGACTGGTCGAGCACGCGGTGGGTCTTTGCCGCCGGCAGCACGTGCTCGACGCCGCTCGGGCCGACGGTCGCCTCCACGAGCCTCGGCGGCACGTACTCCCCGCCGTTCGCGACAGCGTTGTACGCGTCGACGATCTGCATCGGCGTGACTGCCTCGCCGGTGCCGATGGGTACGGTGCCCATATCGGCGGCGGACCAATTGGCGGCGGTCGGGACCAGGCCGGCGGACTCGCCGGGCCAGTCGAGGGCCGTCTTGTGGCCGAATCCGAGATCGCTCAGCATGTAGGACAGGCGCTGCTGGCCGAGGAGGTGGGCGATCTCTATCGTGCCGACGTTGGAGGACTGGGCGAGGATCTGACTGACCGGCAGCTGCTCGGTCGGGTGGTAGTCGGCGTCCTGGAAGGGCCATCCACCGACCCAGATGGTGTACGGGACGGTGAAGACCTCGTCGGGAGTGATCAAGCCAGCCTGCAGCGCGCCGGATACGGTGGCGATCTTCATGACCGAGCCGGGCTGGTAAACGGCGTTGGTGGCGAGATTCTGCTCGGCCGGCTCGACGGTGTTCCCGGTGCGGACCAGGTTCACCATGGAAAGGACGCCGCCGGTCTTCGTGTCGAGCACGATGCAGACACCGCTCTGAGCCTTCTGTGCGAGCACCTGCGCCGAGAGCGCTTGGGTCACCTCGTACTGCAGGGGCTGGTCGAGGGTCAACACGAGGCCTGTCCCCTGAGCAGCCCCTTTCACGTCCTTCGCCGCACCCGGCAGCTGGTCGCCGGACGGTCCGATGACGACGTCCTCTGACCCACCCTTTCCGGACAGCTCATGCTGGTAGAGGTACTCAAGCCCCGAGAGACCCTTGCCGCCGTAGCCGACGATGCCGAGCAAAGGGGCAAAGAGGCTGCCGGTCGGGTCCTCTCGCATCTCGTCGGGCACGAAAGACACGAAAGGCAGATCGAGTGCGGCGACCTTGCTCTCGGTCGCGCGGGACACGTCGTCTGCGAGCGGGACGAATCCGTTGCGCTCGGAGAGCATCGCCACGACTCTCGGTTCGGGGAGGCCGAGCACGTGCGCGAGACCTACGGCTGAGCTCGCCGCCGTCGCTCTCGAGTGGATGAGGAAGTCGTCAGAGACGATGTCGACTCGTGGCACCGACGCCGCCAGCAGGTTGCCGTTGCGGTCGTAAAGCGTGCCCCTGAGTGCCGGGAGGGTGACCCGCTGGTACTGCTCGGCCTGTCCGTACGACGCGTACTTGGCGGCGTTCAACCCTTGCACGTCGAGCACCCGTGCGGCGAGGAGGACGAGCATCGCGGCCGAGAGAACGACCATCACACCGATCCTGCGACGATGGACCCGGTGCGCCCCGCGCTTCGCGGGCGGGTGCGCCGGTTGTCGCGACTGTTGCCGCGAGCCGTCGGCGCCTTGCGCGCCTGCGGGGCCTTGCGCGCCTGCGGGGCCTTGCGCGCCTGCGGGGCCTTGCGGGCCTCCCGGGCCTTGCGGACCTCCCGGGCTTGCCGGTAAGTGCGCGTCGTGCCCGGAGCCTGCGAACGCCGGGTCTGGCCCGGCCGCTGAGGACGTTCAGCGCTCAACGTGCGCGGCGACGGTGTACGGCGGAGTTGGCGGTTGCCGGTGCTCTATGGCTCTCGTGTGCCTGCTCGACGCTCTCGCCGACGTTGACGGGCACAAGGTAGGTGACGCCCGTCGGCGCCGACATCTTGAAGCGGTGCTCGCCAAGCCAGAGGACTCGGCTCGGGGTCTCGAGCTGAGCACGTTCCACTTGCAGGTTCTGCTGCGTGGCGATCGCGCCCGCCAGCTGCGAGTGCAGGCCGTCGCCCTCGATCTGGCTCGCGGCCAGCATCGCATGGCCGAGCGCGGCGATCGTCATCGCCCCGGCGAGGACGGCGGCCGAGAGGAACAGGAGCACCCGCGCTTGGCGGCGCCTTGCCCGATCGAGCACATGGCCCCGGTCGACGACTCCGAGCGACGGCCGTGAAGGCTTTGTCGGCCGTGCCGTCGGCAGGCGCGACCCGGCCGTATTCGGCGCGGCGTGGCGCAGTGCAGAGCTCCTCGCGGCCATCAGGTCTCCTCTCCCGTCGGGTCCGTCCGCCGCCACGCCACGTCGAGCCGCTCTGCGATCCGCAGGCGTGCGCTCGACGCTCTCGGATTGGACTTGAGCTCGGCCTGTGCCGCCATCCGTGCGCCTCTCGTCAGGACGGTCACGGCTGGCGCTGCGCCGCAGACACAAGGCAGTCCCGGCGGGCACGTGCACCATCCGGCGGCCGCGTCGGCGAAGATCCGCTTCACGAGGCGGTCCTCACCGGAGTGGTAGGCGATGACGACGGCCCGGCCGCCAGGCGCGAGCGCCGACAGGGCCGCCTCGAGCGCGACGGGCAGCAGCTCGAGCTCGCCGTTGACAGCGATGCGGATGGCCTGGAACACCCGCTTGGCCGGATGCCCGCCTCGCTGACGGGCCGCTGCCGGCAGTGCGTGCCGCACGGTGTCCGCAAGGTCCTCGGTAGTCACGAGCGGCCGGGCGGCGACGATCCCACGGGCGATGCGCCGCGCGAACCGGGGCTCACCATTCTCGATGAACAGGGCTGCGAGCTGACCCTCGGGCCACTCGTTCACGACGCGGGCGGCCGTCAGTGGCTCGTCGGGGTCCATCCTCATGTCGAGGGGGGCCTCGAACCTGTAGGAGAAACCCCGCTCGGCTTCGTCTACCTGTCGGCTGCTCACTCCGAGGTCGAAGAGGACTCCCGCGACCGGCTCGCCGGGCGCCTCCGAGCCAAGCACGTCAGCCAGCCGGTCAAAACGGGCGCGTACTACTCGTGCCCGGGCACCGAACGGGGCGAGCCGGCGCGTCGCTGCCGCGATCGCCTCGGGATCCCGGTCGAGGCCGATGAGCCGATGGCGGCTCGACGCCTCTAGCAACGCTGCCGCGTGGCCGCCACCGCCGACGGTCGCGTCCACGATGACTCCTTGAGGAGTCTCGGCGAGAGCCTCCACGACCTCGGCGAGCATCACGGGCTCGTGCCGGAACTCCCGGGTCATCCGCAGCCTCCCGGCCCCGGGCGCGTCGGAGCGACACGCCCGTTCGGAGCGGGGACGGATATTGGCGGAGAGGTTGGGTAGACCATCCGGCGCAGCGACCGAGAGGCTGCGGATGGCCCGGGAGTGAAAGTGGTCGGGAAGTAGATCATGGGTCACGACCCCGAATCCCTTCGGGCGTCCCACCGGCGGCGCGACCAGAGCTCGACGCGGTCGTGCACGCCGACGAAGAGAACATCGCTCTGGAGGTCCGCGTGGGTGCGGAGATCTGCCGGAATCGCCATGCGCCCCTGCGCGTCGAGCTCGACGCGGCTCACGTGCGAGAACCACTCCCGCACGTCGTGGCGGGCAATCTGTCCTTCAGCCTCGCGACCGTGCTGCCGATTGGCCTCCTCGCCGAACTCGGCGTCGGTCCAAAGAGCGATGCAGCCGTCCTCGTGCGGGGCGAGATACCCGGAGCTTCTCGAAAAAGCCGCGGAGGCGCGCCGGGAGGATGACCCGGCCTTTCGCGTCGAGAGAGCGGTCGTAACGACCGACGAACAGCTCCACTGGTGAATTCGCGACCCTTCTGCCCCTCGGGTTGGGCCAGTCCTCCCCTGGTCCCCACTTTCCTCCACTCTAGGTATCGCACGCTCCACCGTCAACCACCCCCGCGGAGTTTTTTGCCCCTGAGCGGCTACTTCGCGATCAAGCTCACGCGATGGCGATCAAATGAGCGGGCCCTGAGCGGAGTGCTCACCGTCCTGACCTGGAACGATGGCGCGAACAGGCAAGGTGGTGGAAAGTGGGGCAACCCGGCCCGAGCTGTCAGGGAAGAGCTGTTACGACCGCTTCGACCAGGGCCTGCGCGTCAGTCGGGACGGTTCCCGAGTGCTCGCGCAGCCAGCAGAGGGCTCGGGACCTGTCGGGCTCGTCGAGGGCAAGACAGGCGGCAAGCTCATCTGAGGTGTCCTGCAAGAGCACCATCGAGTGGAGCCAGGCGCCCGTCCGGTCCCGCCGCTGCGAGACGCCCACGACCTTGCGCCCGCCCAGTGCCACCTCACCGGCGCCCAGCCCGCCGAAGCAGAGCCGCCCCGACCACGAGGTCGCCTCGCCGCCAGGCTGACCGACCGCGACGACTCCGGGCACCACCGCCCTGATCGCCGACGCCCACACGTCCCCCAGCCAGAGGAACGACTTGCCCACGTCGTTGTGCCACAACGGGTCCCCGGCGGGAACGAAAACGTCGGCCCACACTTGGGCTTGCGGAGCGACGAACACCGCACCGCCGCCGCTTCTTCGGCGCACGACTGTCGCACCGAGGCGTTCGCAACGCGTCGGGTCCACGTCCGAGGCGGCCTGTGTCGATCCCAACACGACGGCGCGGTCGGTCACCTCGCACAGACGGCACGTACGCCGAGATCCCGCTCCTTTGCCCTCGGCCCGTGCCGCCGCCGTATCGCCCACCAGCTCCACCGCGCGGCCTGAAATCGCACTCAGCTGCCAGCTCTTCTCCGCCGCCGTATCGGCGAGATGCGCGAGCTTCGAGTCTGCTCAGACCGCGACCGCCTGGCCGAGCACCGGCTCGACATAGGGAGCCCACTCGTCTCTGACCTCGCCGCTGGCTGCCAGCAACCACAGGCGCGATCTCGGCGCCCTCGGCTGGCGCGCCAGGTGGAACCCGGACTCCTCGAGAAGGCGGTCCTCCTTGCGCGTGTTGCACCTCCGGCAGCACGCGACGACGTTCTCCCACGAGTGGGTGCCACCTCGGCTGCGGGGGACGATGTGGTCGATGTTCTCCGCCTGCGCACCGCAGTACTGGCACCGGTGACCATCTCTCACGAAGACGGAGCGCCGAGTGACCGCCACCCGGGTCTGATGAGGGACTCTCACGTAGTGAACGAGCCTCACGACAGAGGGTTCTGGGAAGCAGGCGGTGGCGGAGTGGAAGTCATGCCCACTCCCGTGAACGAGCACCGCCCGATCGGAGAGCACAAGCACGAGGGCCCGGCGAGCAGTCACGACAGACAGCGGCTCGAAGGAGGCATTGAGTACGAGCGCGCGACTGGTCACGTCAGCCCCTTTGACGCGCCCCGCGCGCTCTTAGCCTTCCCCTGTACGGCATGTGAGGACGTTATCGCATGCCGTGGCGCCCTAGGCGGGTTTCTTTGCACCATTCGAGGAACGCCACGACGTCCCGGGCATCTGGCCGTGCGTCCGGATCCCCGTACGCCGTCTCCATCCGGAACGAGAGCCACGCACGAGACGGCACCGGTACCGGCGGGAGGCGCGTCCACCACCGATTCGGTGCGAGAGCGCGCAGCTGGCCGAGCGCCGGCTTCCACAAGTCCGGCCGGCGGGCGACGGCCTTCGAAGCCGGCCACCACCACGACTCGCTCACTCGGCCCGGCCGAGCACGTCTTGACCGAGCGCCCTCCAGCCGACGGCAGCCGCTCCGACGAGCGGGGCGTCAGTGCCGAGGCCGACAGGGTCGATACGGGTCCCGGCGGAGAACTCCAAGCGAGCACGCTCGTCGATCTCCCGCTGCGCAGCGAGGAAGAAGGTCACCCCGTACCCCAACGCCACCGACCCACCCACGAGCACTCGTCGGAGGTCGAGCAGGTTCGCGACCGAAGCGACCGCCCGGCCGACGAGGCGGCCGGCGCGCTCCCTGACATCGGGTGGCGCTTGGGCGGCCGGCTGTCCGGTGATCGCCTCGATCGCCGTCCCGGAGGCCTCGGCCTCGAGGCAACCGCGAGCACCGCAGCCGCACAATCGACCGTCCGGTTCCACCATCATGTGCCCGATGTGCCCGGCGTTGCCCTCGGCGCCGTCGAGCAGCCGGCCGTCGAGCACAAGGCCACCGCCGACTCCGGTCGACACGACCATCGCGAGGAAGTTGGCCTCACCCCGCGCGTTCCCGCGCCAACCCTCGGCGAGCGCCAGGGCTTTGGCGTCATTGTCGAGCGCGACCGGTATGCCGAGCTTTTCGAGCCGCGGCAGGCTCCGGACGCGATCTGCGAGCGGGAACCGCCGCCATGACCGGATGTTGACAGGGGAGACGAGCTCGCTGGCGATCGGGCCTCCGCAGCCGATACCGGTCGCTGCGAGCACCCCCCGCGCATCGGCTGCCAGCATCGCGATCTCGATCAGATCAGCAACCACCCGGAACAACGCGTCGGGATCAGTAGCCTTCGGAGTCCGCGTGCGGTCCTGCCAGAGCACCTGACCGGACCGGTCCACGAGACCGACGGCGATCTTCGTCCCGCCTATGTCGATCGCAAGGCAGAGGTGTGGAGCAGGCTCCTCAGTCACGGTGGCCGAATCGAGAGCGCATCCTCCTGCGCATCTCCGACCACTCCTCGCCGATGCCGGCGTTCCGGGCCCCGCGCGAACCCCTCAGACCAGTCCGCTGTCGCCGCTCCGCCGTCTCGGCAGGCGCATCAGGACCTTCAGGCAGCTGTGAACGGCCGTCCGCGCTCAGGTACCCCGCGAACGCGAGCGCCGAGACGACCATGACGAGGACCCCACACACGCCGAGAGCGAGGGAGGACCGGAAGGTACCGACGAGCAAGACGGTGCCGGCGAGGAACCCGAAGACTGACCACTTGGCACCGCGCGAGGAGTGGAACCGGTGTGAGCTGTGGCTTACCCGGTCGACGAATTCTCGATCGTGCTCGCGGAGCTTCTGCTCCATCTCCTGGAGGATTCGCTGTTCCTCCTCGGAAAGCGGCACACTCATCCCCTTTCCGACCGGTCGGGCTGGCCGTCGCGACCCCGGCATCCGACTCCGGAGTCCAGCTCGATCCCGATTTACACTGCTGACGATACCTGTTCCAGTGGTGCTACGCGGTCGCGCTCGGCCGGTACCGGTCGCCAAGGGCGCGTAACCGGGCGGTGCCGGCACGAGGCCGGGCGGTTCAGCCCCACTGGCCGTCCCCGAGCTGCTTGACGCGCAATCCGGCGCCGCGCTCGACGACGGTGGCCGGGCCGACCGCGCGGGCCCCGTAACGAGCACGGATGGCGTCGATCGCCGCCTCCACCTCGGCGCGGGCAGGCTCGGAGGGTCGCCGCCCCGACGGGAGTCCCCCCGCATGCTCTTCCGACAGCTCGCTCAGGTCCATCAACGAGAGCTGGCGCGCACCAGCCGTCCCGAGTGGCTCGAGCGACGAGACGCTCACGCCGAGCAGCCGGACGCCTGCTCCGACGTCGACTGCCTCGAGGAGCGCCGTGGCGATCCGCGCGATCTCGACCGAGCTGAGGAGCGGGCCGCTGAGCGACTGAGACCGCGTGATTGTGGAGAAGTCGGCGAAACGCAACTTCAAGTTGACGGTCCGGCCCGTCAGGCGGGCGGACCGCAGGCGAGCCCCGACAGAGTCCGCCAGCCGGACGACCTCGGGCTGCAAGAGCTCGTGGTCGTGACGATCGGTCGGGAAAGTCTCCTCGTGACCGACCGACTTCAGCTCGACGCCGGACTGAACGGCGCGCTCGTCACGGGCCCAGCTGAGCGCGTGCAGATGCTGGCCGGCCGCCCTCCCGACGAGCCGCTCGAGGGCGTCGGGCTCGAGCGCCGCCAGATCGCCGATCGTGTTCACGCCGTACCTGGCAAGACGCTCGGCTGTCTTAGGCCCGACTCCCCACAGATCCCTCACCGGTCGCGGGTGGAGGAACGAGAGCTCTTCGTCCGGGAACACCACCACCACTCCCGGCCCCGGGAGCGGACCCCTCTTCGAGGCTCGCGGCTTGGCCTCGCGCGAAGCGAGCTTGGCGATCAGCTTCGAGCGCGCGACCCCGACCGAGCAGTCGAGATCGAGCGCCTCCCGCACACGGCGGCGTATGGCGTGGCCGATCGCCTCGCTGGTGCCGAAGAGGCGGTGGCTGCCGGAGACGTCGAGAAAGGCCTCGTCGAGCGCGATCGGCTCGATCGTCGGCGTGAACTCCAGAAAAACCTCGTGGAGCTGCGCGCTCACCTCGCCGTAGCGACCGTGGCGGCCACCTATGACGACAGCCGAAGGACAACGCCGTCTCGCCTCGCCCATCGGCATCGCCGAGTGGACCCCGGTTGCCCTCGCCTCGTAAGAACAGGCCGCGACGACGCCTCGAGGGCCGGTGCCGCCCACGATCACGGGCTTGCCGCGGAGCGACGGGTCGTCGAGAGCCTCGACCGCAGCGAAGAAACAGTCCATGTCGACGTGCAGTACGTCGAGGGGAAGGCCGCTCTGGTCGGCGGTCACGCGAGATCGATGCGCCGGAAGGCTTCCGCGAACCGCACGCCGGCTTGGCGACCCGCTTCCTCAGCACCGTCACGCAGCGCCGATGCGAACCAGTCATTCGCGTCCACGAGCTGGCTCTCGTGGCACCCTACGGCTCGCACCTTGAGCTCGATCGTCGTCGTCACGTCGACCCACGCGTTGGGCTCAAGCGACCCCGACATCAAGACGGCGGACACCTGATGAGCAGGGCCGGACTCGGGGAAATAGAGGGGTGAGGCCGCCGCCGGCGCGACCGAGTCGAGCACGGCCCAGCCGACGACCCGGTGATCACGGTGGTTGTAGTGGTGGCCGCCGAAGAACACGGCAGAGGGATCCGGGCAGACTACGACCTCCGGCCGCAGGCGGCGGATGATGCCGACAAGCGCCTCTCGCGTGGGGAGGTCGTTCTCGACCTCTCCGTCAGGGCGATCCAGATGATGGAGGGATCTAACACCGAGCAGGTCCGTCGCTCTGCGCGCCTCGTCGAAACGCCGCCTCGCGACCTCTTTCGGATCGTCGTCAGGGTTGGAGGAGCCCTTGTCCCCCGCAGCGCACAGCACGACGTGCACCTCACAGCCGGCGCCGGCCCACTTGGCGAGCGTCCCTCCACAGGAGATGTCCGGGTCATCGGGGTGGGCGTAGATCGCCAGCACGCCATGCGGGACATCGGTGATCAGGGTCTCGGCGGGCACCGTCGCTCGCCCCTACTCGCCCTCGGCCTGTGGCGAAGGGAGAAGACCCAGTTCCCGCGCAAAGTCCCCGACGTCCTCGAAACCCTTGTACACGCTTGCGAACCGGACCGACGAGACGTCGTCGAGCAACCGCAAACGCTCGAGCACGGCCAACCCGATCTGCTCGCTCGTGATCCGCGGGCCGGACTCCCGCATCACCTCCTCGACTTCGAGCGCGAGCCCCTGGATCTGCTCGTCGTCGACCGGCCGGTTCTTGCAAGCGGCCCGCACTCCGGCGATGACCTTCGCCCGCTCGAACGGGACACGCTGACCTGACCTCTTGAGCACCCACACGACCGCCTCGGTCGCCCGCTCGTAGGTCGTGAAACGGTGCCCGCACCCGATGCACTCGCGCCGCCGGCGTATCGCCTCGCCCTGCTCCACTTCCCTCGAATCGACGACGCGGTCCTCGACCGCTGCGCACCAAGGGCACCTCACACTCCGACCGTACATCCGCCGGCGGCGGCACTCCGCCCGGATGGCAACCTCCGGCCCGAGAGAATGCCGGGTGGGCCTAGCTCGGGAGGATGAGCGGGTCACCCGGTTGGAGGGATCTGCCCCCGAGCTGAACCTCGAGCTCGTCGACGAGCGGCCTCGGATCGGCTCCCGGCTCGACCCGGCTCGCAATCGACCAGAGCGTGTCTCCGGGCTGGGCCACGTACCGGAAGCCCCCGTGAACCGGGACAGAACCGGGAATGCGATCGATCGAGACCCGGTGAGCCGAGGTCGCGACGGCTCCTATGCCGAACCATGTCCCGACGAGCACTGCGAGGGTGGCGGCGCCGGGGAGGAGGCGCCGCAACCCTCGCGGCCCGATGAGCGCCGCACCGGTCCGGGGTCGGGCGGCGGTTGCCTGGACGGCGCGGGCACGCCGTGCAGGAGAGCTCCGGACAGTTGACGTCTGGCCGTCTCGGGTCCGCACTGCGGCTCCGGGCGTCGCGGGATCGCCGACGAGGTGGTTGGCACAGGGCGTCCACGACACAAGAGCCTGGTTCGCGCGGCGCGCCGCCGTCAGGCTCGTGTGGCTTTCCAAGGCGGCGCGGCGCCGGTCTCGCAGGCTGGCGAGCTCCCCTGTCGAGCCAGGCGTCCGCGTAGGCTCTGCCGCGCAGACCATCGCGCTCCGGCTGCCCGCCCAGGTCCTCGTACTTGCGCTCGAGCCAGATTCGCTTGGAGCGCGGAGGGTAAGCGACGATCTCCTCGGCGAGCACGTTCCAACCGGGACCTGCAGTGTTGCCGATGCTCTCCTCGTCGGTTCCGTGAACGGACAGGCCGCGAACGGCCACCGGCTCGTGGCCGGCGTCGTCGTTGAACCACTGCTCGGCTAGTGCGCCCACGAGTGCCTCCTCCGACCTTTTGACAGCGGGATGCGGGGTCCCGATACGTACAAATGTTCGCCTTCCTCATACAAGCACGAACGCCCGTTCGGTGTCAACCCGATTGCGAACGGGCGTTCCCCGAACGGATGTTTGTATTCGACCTGTCGACGCAGTACCCTGTCGGAGTCCGAACACGAGAGGAGATCGGCATGGCCGAGACGACGCTCGCCGGCAAACGGCGGCTGATCCTGGAGTTCATCGCAGAGCAGATCCGCCAGCGCGGCTACCCGCCGTCGGTCCGGGAGATCGGAGAGGCGGTCGGCCTCACCTCCTCGTCCACGGTCCACGCCCACTTGCAAGTCCTGCAACGGGACGGCTACTTGCAGCGTGACCCCACCAAGCCACGGGCCATCGTCGTCAACTTCGAGCCGAGCTCCGGCGCCGCCTTGCACGTCCGCCCCGCCGCCCATGTCCCCTTGCTCGGCGATGTCGCCGCAGGCACCGGTGTGCTCGCCCAGGAGAACGTGGAAGAGGTCCTGCCGATCCCGGAGGACTTCACCGGATCCGGTGAGCTGTTCATGTTGCGGGTCCGAGGTGACTCGATGGTGGATGCCGGCATCTTCGACCGCGATTACGTCGTCGTACGCCGGCAGCCCGAAGCCGAGCCGGGCGAGATCGTCGTCGCGGGGATCCCGGGAGAAGAGGCGACTGTCAAGACCTTCAAGCGCCGGCGCAACAAGATCGTCCTCGTCCCGTCGAACCCTCGCCTCTCCGAGACGGAGTACCTCCCCGGCGAGGTGACGATCTACGGCAAGGTCGTGACCGTGCTGCGCCGGCTCTGATAGCCGACCTCCCCGCGTGCAAGTCATGGCTGCACGGTAAACGCGGGGTGTGACACTCCGTCTGAGCAGGGCCGATGCTCGGGCGAGCGGTGCCGATCACATGCGCACGCGCTCGCTAGCGGGGTCGAAGAGGGGCTCAGATGCAACCAGGCCGCCGGCCCAGGTGCCGAAGAGGTTGACCTCGACGCGGAGTCCGGGTGCACACATGCCGGTAGGCAGGTAGGCGTAGGCGATCGAGGCCCGGACGCTGTGGCCGAGCCCCCCGCTCGTGACCCGGCCGACGGTCTCACCGTCTACACGCACCGGCTCCTCCCCGAGGGCGACGGCGCGGGGGTCGTCGAGGACGATGCACGTCAGGCGGCGCTCGGGAGCTCCTCTCGCCTCGAGAGCGGCACGCCCTATGAAGTCACCCTTGTCCATCGCGACGGCGAAGCCGAGGCCGGCCTCGAACGGCGTGTCCGCTGACGTGACGTCACTTCCCCAGACCCGGTACCCCTTCTCGAGGCGGAGCGAGTCGATCGCGCGGTAGCCGCCGAGGACGAGTCCCTGTGGACTGCCCGCAGCTTCGAGGAGGTTGAAGAGGGTGAGAACGAATTCGCTCGGGCAGTAGAGCTCCCAGCCGAGCTCTCCCACGAACGTGACCCTGGCGGCGAGGCACGGGACGGGCCCGACGTTCAGCTCCCGCGCGGTCATGTACTTGAACGCGCCATCAGACAAGTCCGTGTCGGTGAGCGGCTGAAGGATCTCCCGGGCGAGCGGCCCCCAGAGGCACAGGCAGCCATACCTCGACGTCATGTCCTCGATCCGAATCGACCCTTCTGCGGGGAGATGTGACTGGATCCAGGTGAGGTCGTGGCGGGCGAACGCCGTGCCCGTCACGATCCGGAAGCGGTCCTCTCCGAGCCGCGTGACCGTGAGGTCGCACTCGATGCCGCCCTGCTCGTTGAGCAGCTGGGTGTACACGATCCGACCGGGCGCGCGGGCGACGCGATTGGCACAGATCCGCTCCAACGCCTCGGCCGCGCCCTCGCCCGAGACCTCGAGCTTGGCGAACGAGCTCTGATCGAACAGCGCGGCGGTGCTCCGGCAGGCCAGGTGCTCGGCGGCGATGGCCGGAGACCACTCGCGCGCCGCCCAGCCGCTCGGTCGGAGGTCTCCCGCGGGGAGGGCGCTGTTCGGCTCGAACCAGTTCACGCGTTCCCAGCCGGCCTTCTCCCCGAAGACGGCTCCGAGCGAGCCAAGGCGCTCGTAGGTCGGGGCAGTGCGCAAAGGGCGGCCGGCGAGGCGCTCTTGACCGGGGTACTTCACGTCGTAGTACGTGGCGTACACCTCGTGGGTCCTTGTCAGGGTGAACGACCTGCTGCGGTACTGGTCCCCGAAGCGGCGCGAGTCCATGTGCCAGGTGTCGAGCCCAGGCTGGCCGTTGACGATCCACTCGGCCATCAGACGGCCCATCCCGCCCGAGCCGGCTATGCCGTGCGCGGCAGAAGCCGGCCGCCACGTACAAGCCCTCCACCGCCGACTGGCCGAGAATGAACTCCCCGTCGGGTGTGAACGCCTCCGGCCCGTTCACGAGCTTCACGATCTGAGCCTCCGCCAGCGCCGGGACCCGCCGCGTGGCGTTCTCGTACAGCGGGGCGAAGCGCTCCCAGTCCTCGTCGAGGAGCTTGTTGTTGAAGTCGGCCGCGATGCCCGACATTCCGTAGGGCTCCGGATTGCGCTCGTAGCCACCGGCGACGAGGCCGCCGCTCTCGCCGCGGAAGTACACGAGGAGCGACGGGTCGCGCAGGGTCGGCATGTCGGTCGGCAGCCCGGTGGGCTTGGTGATGGCGTACTGGTGGGCCATGGCCACTAGAGGGACGTGGACTCCGGCCATCAGGCCTATCTCGTGGGCGTAGATGCCACCCGCGTTGACGACGACGTCGGTGAGGAGCGTCTCGGGCTTCGAGCCACCAGGCCCTGACGAAGTTACCTCGAGGCCGGTGACACGGCCCCGCTCGACTCTGATCGCGTCCACGCGCGTCATGGTTCGCAGCTCGGCCCCGCGGTTGCGCGCCCCCTTCGCGAGGGCAAGCGTCACCTGGCTCGGGTCGAGGTACCCGTCGGTACGTAGGAAGGCTGCGCCCAGCACGCCGGCGGTGTCGAGCGGTGGGAACAGGTCCTTGGCTCCCGACGCCGAGATCAGCTCCAGGGGAAGGCCGAAGGTCTCGGCCCATGCCGCCTGGCGCCGGAGCTCCTCCATGCGCTCATCGGAGGAGGCAAGCCGGAGCGAGCCCACCTCTCTCCAACCGGTCTCGAGCTCGACCTCGTCGCCGAGCTCCCGGTACAGCTCCACCGAGTTCATCATCATCCTCGTAAGGGAGAGTGAGCCCCGTAGCTGGCCGACCAGACCCGCCGAGTGGAACGTGGATCCACTCGTCAGCTGGGCACGCTCCACCAGCACCACGTCGGTCCAACCGAGCCGGGTCAGCCAGTAGAGGATCGAGCACCCGCCGATGCCACCACCGATGACGACTGCTCGCGGTCGGTCACTCACGCTGGCGCACCCTCTCGTCCAAAGGTTGTGAGCATATGGCTCTGCCGCGCCCGGTACCGGGTCCGCTCGCACGGCTGCGGACCATCACGGCGTGGCTCGGCTCAATTGTCTAGTTTTTTTGTGGTCAGGGAGGTAGCCTCCCGAGCGAAATAGCCGACACAGCTCGCCCCGGGGGGGAACGATGTCCGGCAAGGGCAACGTAGTGGAGCGCGACGGGATCGACGTGGCGTCCGGCGAGCGCGGGCCCGACGACGTCGACAGCATCCTTGTTCAGCTCGTCTGTCTGGCCGGCCGTGACTACACCCGCAGCGACCTCCCCGGCGGCCTGACGAACCGCAACATCCGGGTGCAAGCGGGAGACGACGACTACGTGGTGCGCATCGCCTCGCAAAATGGAGGATTGCTCTCGATCGACCGTGACAACGAGTACCACAACTCCGTAGCGGCCGCAGGAGCAGGCGTGGGCGCACCGGTGGTGGAGTACCGCCCAGACCTCGGCGTGCTCGTGGTCGGGTTCGTCGAGGCTGCCACGCTCTCGACAGCCGACCTGCGCAGTGGTGCCCACCTCGAGCGGATCGCTTCCGCCTGCCGCCAACTGCACGCCGGGCTCCGCTTTCGCGACGACTTCGACATGTTCTCGCTGCAGCCCTACTACCTCTCGATCGTGACCGAGAACGGGTACCGCCTCCCCGACCGATACGTGGACTTCATGGCCTACGTGGAACGGATCAGAGGAGCGCTCTCGGCCCGGCCCGCTCCGACAGTGCCTTGCAACAACGACCTGTTGGCCGAGAACTTCCTCGACGACGGCGAGCGGCTCTGGCTGATCGACTATGAGTACTCGGGCAACAACGACCCGTGCTTCGAGCTCGGCAACATCTGGAGCGAGTCCGGCCTCGAGCTCGACCAGCTGGCCGAACTCGTCGAGCACTACTTCGGCGAGCCCCGCGCCGACAAGGTCGCGAGGGCGCGCCTGCAGGGCCTGATGTCGAAGTACGGCTGGACGCTCTGGGCGTCGATTCAAGACAGCGTGGCCGAGATCGAGTTCGACTTCTGGTCGTGGGGAATGGAGAAGTACGAGCGCGCAGTGGCCGAGTTCGAAAGCTCCGGCTTCGACGCGCTCTTGGACGCGGCGGCCGGTCGATGATTGCCGCGCGGAAGGAGGTCCGCTCCTCCAAGTGATGCAACCGTCGTACTGGGCGACAGCCACCGGCTGGCTCGTCCCGATTGTGTGACTCAACCGAGAGAAGAAAGGATGGGCATGTCACAGGACCTTGCTCGACACGAGGAGGACGTCGCCGACCTCGCGACGCACGGCTACCGCCAGAAGCTGAACAGGAGGCTCGGTAGCTTCTCGTCGTTCGCCGCCGGATTCAGCTACATCTCGATCCTGACAGGGATGTTCGAGCTCTTCGGCTTCGGCTACGGGTTCGGCGGGCCGGCGATGTGGTTCGCGTGGCTGCTCGTGTTCGCCGGACAGATGGCCGTGGCGTTGGTCTTCGCCGAGCTGGCCGCCCGCTACCCGATCGCGGGCTCGGTCTACCAGTGGGTGAAGAACCTCTCGAGCCCGGCCACTGCCTGGATGACAGGTTGGATCATGCTCGTCGGCTCGATCGTGACCGTCTCGGCCGTCGCCGTGGCATTGCAGATCGTGCTCCCGACAGTGTGGTCCGGCTTCGAAGTCTTCAGCAACCCCACGTCGAACGCCGTCTTCCTCGGCTGCTGCATCATCGCCGTCACGACGATCATCAACGCCATCGGTGTGCGCCTGATGGCGATCATCAACAACATCGGCGTCTGTTGCGAGCTCGCCGGGGCGACGCTGCTCATCATCCTCCTGCTGGCCCATGCCACCCGTGGGCCGGGCGTCGTCGCCTCGACCCAAGGTGTCGGCCCAGGGCTACCCGGGTTCCATGCGCTCGGCTACTTCGCCGCATTCATCATGGGGGCGATCATGCCGGCCTACGTGATGTACGGCTTCGACACGGCCTGCTCGCTCGCCGAGGAGACTCGTGATCCCCGGCGCCGGGCACCGAGGGCGATCCTGCAGGCGCTCGGGGTCGCCGGCGTAGCCGGTGCTCTCCTCCTGCTGTTCGCCCTGATGGCAGCGAAGTCGCTCAGCCCGGCAACCCTCGGCGTCGGTGGACTGCCGAGCATCGTGATCGGGACGCTCGGGAACACGCTCGGCCGGATTCTCCTCGCGGATGTCGCCATCGCCATCTCGGTCTGCACGCTCGCGATCCAGACGGCGACGATCCGCATGACCTTCGCCATGGCACGGGACAACAACCTTCCGTTCGGGCGCACCTTGTCCCGCGTCTCGGACCACAACAAGTCCCCGGTCGTGCCCGCCATCGTCTCCGGAGTGATAGCGGCGGCCATCCTCTTCCTCTACATCGGCAAGACACAGCTCTTCTTGTCGGTCACGAGCGTGGCGATCATCCTCATCTATATCCCGTACTTCATGTCGACGATCCCGGTGCTCTTGAAGCGCTTCCGGGGCGAGTGGCCGGCCGCCGGGGAAAGGGAGGGCCTGTTCTCGATGGGGCGTTACGGGATGGCCGTCAACCTCTTCGCCGTCGTCTACGGCGTCGCGATGGCGGTGAACCTCGCGATCCCGCGCTCGCAGGTCTACGGATCGGGGGCCTACTCATACGTCGCCATCATCGTCGTCGTGGCTGTGGTCGGAATCGGCCTCATCTATTACTACGGCAGGCAGCGCCACCAGACCGGCGTCCTCGAAGACCACCGGGCAGAGGAGACCCCGGTCCCGATCCATGCGGGCGGCGGCCCGGTCGGGCCCTGAGGGCTCGGGGTCACGCCCGCACGCGGGCACCCTTCGGGTCGTACAGCGGGGCGTCGTGCCGCACTGCCGGCACGCGCTCGCCGGCAACCTCCACGAGGAACTCGGTCTCGGCGGCGAGCTCGACCGGGACGTAAGCCGAGAAGATGTTCGCGCCCACTGTGTAGCCCCACCCTGCGCTCTTCACGCTCGTGGCGAGAGGTTCGCTCGGGTGTGCCAACAGCTCGCCACCGTGCATCACGACCTCGGCACCGGCACTGAACCAGCACAGCCGTTGGCGCACGCCCTCGTCCCGGACCCTGCGCAAGGCCGGCCCGGCCAGGAGCTTCTGGCTTGTCGGGGTCGACGGCGAAGCCGAGTCCGGCCTCGTAAGGGTTGTTGTCCGTCTTCACGTCGACTGCCCAGGCGACGTACTGCTTCTCGAGGCGGAGCGAGTTGACGCACCGATACCCGACATCCGCGATGCCACATGACCCTCCCGCCTCGATCAGGCGGTCGTAGACGTGACGGGCGTACTCGGTCGGGACGTGCAGCTCGTAACCGAGCTCGCCGACATACGTGGCCCGCAACGCGAGAACGGGAGCGTGGCCGATGTCGACGTGCTGAGCGGTCATGTAGCCGAAACGTTCATTGGCGAAGTCGGCGCGGCTGATCTGTGCGAGCACCTCGCGCGCCCTCGGACCGCAGAGGTTGAGTACGGCAAGTGCCGACGTCACCTCGGTGATGGTCACCGATCCGTCGTCTGGCGCATGCAGCTCGAAGAAACGTGACGTCGTGCCGCCCGAACGCGCTGCCGGTCACGAAGTAGAAACGATCCTCCCCGAGCCTCGTTATCGTGACGTCGGCCTCGATGCCGCCTTTCTCCGAGAGGAGCTGGGTGTAGACGATCTTCCCCACCTTCACGTCCATGTTGGCGCCCGCCAGCGCCTGCAAGAGCGCGAGCGCCCCCGGTCCGGCCACCTCGAATTTCGAAAAAGACGTGAAGTCCGCCACGGCCACTCGCTCGCGGACGGCCGCATGCTCGGCGCCGATCCGGTCCCAGGCGTTCGACCGGCCGAAGGTGAGCTCCTCGACGGCCGCCTCGCCGCCCGCTGCGGACGGTTCGAACCAGTTTGGCCTCTCCCAGCCGAACTTGGTCCCGTAGACGGCGCCCTTTGCCGCCAGGACGTCGTAGAGAGGGCTGCGGCGCTGCCCGCGGGGCCAGGCGAGCTCCCGGTTCGGGAACGAGACCTGGTAGTAGTGGCTGTATGCCTCGATCGAGCGGGCCTCGAGCATCGAGGGCACGGTGTGCGGTGCACCGAACCGGCGCACGTCGAAGGGCCACAGGTCCATACCGGGATCCCCGTCGATGATCCAGTTCGCCATCGCCCAGCCGGCGCCGCCGGCGGCCGCGATGCCCGCCGAGAAGCCACAGCAGTGGAACATGTTGTCGAGATCCTCGGTCACGCCCATGACCGGTTCGGCATCGGGCGAGAACGGTATCGGGCCATTGACGAAGGTCTTTATCCCCGCCTCGCCGAAGTAGGGCACGCGCCAAGCCGCCGCCTCGGCGAGTGGGGCGAATCGCTCGTGATCGGGCTCGAACAGCTCCGGGCCGAAGTCCCGCGGGATGCCTCGCCAGGGCGCCCGCGTGCCGTCCTCCCAGCCGCCGACGAGAAGGGCTCCCGTGTCGGGCTTCAGATAGAACCGGCCGTCAGGATCGCGAAACGTGGGCAGATCGGAGGGCAGGTCAGCGGACTTCTCGGTCACGACGTACTGGTGCTCGACGTAGCCGACGGCCACGTCCACTCCGGCGAGCGCCGCAGTCTCGGTGCCCCACATGCCGGTTGCGTTCACGAGGGTGTCGCACTCGACCCGGCCCTGTTCGGTAACGACGCTGAGCACCCGACGCCCGCGGCGCTCGATGGACTCGACCCTGCACTGCAGCACGAAGGTTGCTCCAGCCTGGCGCGCGCCTGCCGCGAACGAGTGCGTCAGCTGGCTCGGGTCGGCGTAGCCGTCCGAGGGCACGTAGGTGGCACCGTGGAGGCCCTCGATGTTGAGCAGAGGGAAGAGCTCGAGCGCCTCTCTCGGTGACGTGAGGTGGACGTCGAAGCCGAAGCTCTTGCCCATCGTCGCGATGCGCCGCAGCTCCTCCCACCGCTCGGCGCTCGCCGCCACGCGGATGCTGCCGGCAGGACGCCAGCCGGTCGCCTGGCCTGTGGTCTGCTCGAGCGTCTCGTACTGCTGCACGCTGTTGCGCATCAGCTGTGTGAGGTTGCTCGAGGAACGGAGCTGCCCGATAAGCCCGGCGGCGTGCCACGTGCTGCCGTCGGTGAGGTGCTTGCGCTCGATGACCGTGACTTCGCGGCCACGCGTGGCGAGGTGGTACGCGATGGCACACCCGACGACGCCCCCGCCGATCACGACGATCTCGCTCCGTGTGGGCAGGTCCACGTGTAGTCCTTCGCGCAACTCGTCTGGCAGGGCCGCCATCTGTCTACTAGCGCTTCGTGATCGGTCGGGGAAAGCGAGCCGGGTGGTCGTCACGGGTCCTGGGTCGGCGACCGAGGATCTCCACGGCCAGGTCGGGAGCATCGGTGATCAAGGCGTCCACGCCGCCGGCCGCGGTGCTGACGATCTCTTCCCGGAGATCGACTGCCCACGGGACGATCCACATCTGCTTCGAATGGACGAGGTCGACCAGCTCCGGTGAGACCGCTCTCTTGTGCGGATGCAGTGCGGAGTGCGCCTTCGCAAAGGCCCCTTCCAGCAAAGCGAGCTGGTCCCAGTCGGGAAGGGTCAGCACCCCCGTGCGGATCGCGGGATCGGTCGCCCGCACCGCGTCGAGGGCCGAGCGTGTGAACGACGAGACGATGACGTTCTCCTGCAGGCGCCGCCTGCTCACCAGACGCGCCACGTCGATCGCGACTTGCTCGGACGGGTCCCAGTCGTCATCGACCGGGAGGTTCTTGACCTCGATGTTGACGATCAGGTCGCCACATGCTTCGAGTGCCTCCTCGAGCCGTGGCACGCTCGCCGGCAGTCTGTCGCCCGGCAACCTCGAGACAGGGCCGAGCCCTTCGATGCCGGCGTCGTGGTGGAGCACAAGCGCTCCGTCCGCACAGCGGCGGACGTCGAACTCGACGCCGTCGGCGCCGGACGACAGCACGAGCCCCAACGCCTCGAGCGTGTTCCCGAGGTGCCCGATGACGAACGGTGGCAGACCGGGACCCACGAGATGGGCTCAGCCGATGACAGAGCAGAGCGTCGCGAAAGCCTGATCGAGCTGCGCGCGGTCGACCCGCTCGCCGGCCGAGTGAGCAAGGGTCGGATCGCCCGGGCCGAAGTTCGCGGCGGGGACTCCCCTGCTCGAGAAGAAGCTCACGTCGGTCCAGCCGAGCTTGGCACGCGCCGGGCTGCCGCTCGCCTCGACGAGAGCTGCGAGCAGGGGATGAGACAGCCCGGGCGCGGCGGCCGCGGCTGACGCCTCGAGCGTGACGGTCACGGAGTCATCCGGCCCGATGGCACTCGTCAGGAGAGCGCGCACCCCCTCGAAGGCTTCGTCGGCCGATCGATCCGGCGCGAAGCGGTGGTTGATCACGAGACGCGCCAGATCCGGCACGACGTTGTTGGCGACTCCACCCTCCACCGCGACGGCTTGCAGGGCTTCTCGGTACTCACACCCGTCGATCACAGGACGCCTTCCCTCGTAGGAGTCGACGGCTTGGAGGAGCCTGCCGAGCCCGTGGATCGCGTTGCGCCCCATCCACGGGCGTGCCGTGTGCGCCCGCTCGCCGCGCACCTCCACGACGACCCGGAGCACTCCCTGGCATCCCGCCTCCACGAGAGTCGCTGTGGGCTCTCCCAGGATCGCGGCGTCCGCGTCGAGCCACGAGGGTGCCGACGCCTCGATCTGCAAGAGGCCGGAGTACTGCCGGTCGACCTCTTCGCAGACGTAGAAGATAAAAGTCAGGTCGGCGACCGGCTCCGCCGCGCCCACAGCTTTCGCCACCTCGAGGAAGACGGCCAGCCCGCCCTTCATGTCGGCAGACCCGAGGCCTGACAGCACGTCATCCTCGATCTGCGCACGCGCGTTCCCGTTGGCCGGCACGGTGTCCACATGGCCTGCGAGCATCAGTCGCTGCGGCAGCCCAAACGATGTCCGGGCACAGACGTTGTCACCGATGCGGGCGACGTCGAGCACACCGTGACCGACGGCCCTCAGCCGAGCTTCCAGGAAATCGGCGATCGCGGTCTCGTCGTGGCTGACCGACGGGATGTCGACGAGCGCGGCGGTGAGAGACAGCAGATCCGCATCCGGTGCCGCGGACAGCGTCATGCCGAGACCCCATGAGTCCGCAGGATGTCGTTGAGCTTGGCCTTGTCATGGCGCTCACCCTCGGCGAGCCGCTTCAGCACGAGCACGCACGGCAGGAAGAACTCCCCGCCGGGCAGCTGGCGTCGTCGGGAAGCTCCTATGGCCACGGACCAGGGCGGCACGACGCCCCTGCCGAGCTCCGCTCCGCTCTCGGCATCTATCACCGGGATGGTCGGGTTCAGAATCGCTCCCTCCCCGAGCACCGAGCCCTCGCCCACGCGTGCACCCTGGGTCACCATGCACCGGCTGCCGATCGTCACGTCGTCCCCGACTATCACCGGCGCGGCGTTGGGTGGTTCGAGCACTCCCCCGATCCCGACGCCGCCCGACAGGTGCACCCGCTCCCCGATCTGCGCGCACGAACCGACGGTCGCCCACGTGTCCACCATGGTCTTCGCGCCGACGCGCGCGCCGATGTTCACGTAGCTCGGCATCAAGATGGCACCGGGTCCGACGTACGATCCCCAGCGGACCGACGCGCCTGGCACGACTCGCACGCCCGCCTCCTCGAACCCGTGCTTCAACGGCAGCTTGTCGGCGTACTCGAACGGGCCGAGCTCGACGGTGGAGATCGACGTCAGAGTGAAGAACAAGAGGATCGCCTGCCTCAGCCACTCGTGGACGACCACAGCGCCAGTCGGCTCGTCAACCTCCGCAACGCGGGCCTCGCCCGAGTCGAGAAGCGCGATCGCCTCCCGCACGGTCTGCAGCGCGTCTTCGTCGAGCGGGGGCAGCTCCCCTCGCTCGCGGAGCTCCCACAACTCCCCGACGGCCCGGCGCAGCTCGCTCACGAGAGCGACAGTAGCCAACTGCGGCCTAACCTCGGAAGATGTCCATCAAGTCACCGAAGACAGCCTCGACAGCCCCTGCGCTCGACGGTTTCGCGCGGAGTCTTTCACCGCTGAAGGCGAGACACGGGACGTCTACTCGA
The DNA here is from genome assembly GCA_963801185.1 of uncultured Acidimicrobiaceae bacterium. Taxonomy (GTDB): domain Bacteria; phylum Actinomycetota; class Acidimicrobiia; order Acidimicrobiales; family Bog-793; genus Palsa-601. Next base: position 807,753 of record CAWDDW010000001.1, read on the forward strand.
TCGGCGAAGGCCCGGCCGTCATCGTCATCAGCGAGGTCCCGGGCATCACGCCGCTCGTCGCGGGCTTCGGGCGGCGAGTGGCGGCCATCGGCTGCACTGCCGTGCTTCCCCATCTCTTCGGGGACCCGGGCGCCGAGCCGACTAACGGCTACGCCGCCAGGGTGATCGCCAGGGCCTGCATCTCGAAGGAATTCGCCACCTTCGCCCGCAACAAGACGAGCCCGATCACGCGGTGGCTCCGCACGCTCGCGCGCGAAGCGCACGAGCAGCACGGTGGGCCGGGAGTGGGGGTGGTCGGCATGTGCCTCACGGGAGGCTTCGCTCTCGCGATGATGGTCGACGACGTCGTGCTCGCCCCCGTGCTCTCGCAGCCGTCGCTCCCCTTCGGGCTGACAAAGGCCCACCGCAGCGACCTCGGGATCTCCGGCGAGGACCTCTCGAAGGTGAAGCAGCGTTGCGAGGGTGAGGACGTGTGCGTGCTCGGGTTGCGTTTCTCGGGGGACAAGTTGGCACCGGCCGACCGTTTCGACCGCCTCCACCGGGAGCTCGGCGACCACTTCGTCGCGGTCGAGATCGACTCTTCGCCCGGCAACCCCGAGGGATACCGAAAGCAGGCCCATTCCGTGCTCACCGAGGACTTGCAAGACGTCGAGGGCAGCGCGACGAAGGCCGCTCTCGACCAGGTGCTCGCTCTGTTCCGGGAACGCCTGCTCGGGGGTTGACGGTCAGCCCGGCGGCATGGCGGCGAGTCGCTCGGAGATGAGCTCCAGGCGCTCCATCGGCTGAACGAGGGCGATGCGGACATGGCCCCGGCCGCTCGTGCCGTAAGCGTCGCCGGGGCTCACCAGCATGCCTGCCCGCTCGGCGAGCCACCTCGCCATCGCGAACGCGGGGCTCACCGGGCCGTCGCCTTTGAAGCGCTCGGGCACCGGTACCCACAGATAGAAACCCCCGCCCGGCGTGGCTGCCGGGATCCCTGCCCTCGTCAGGACTCCGGCGAGGTACGACAGCCTCTCCGCATACACGGCTCGCTGCACGAGGACGCTCTCGTCGTCGCCGAACGCGACGGCCGAAGCGTGCTGGACCGGTCCCGGAACCATGAAACCGGCGTGGCGACGGAGCGCCGACAGGTACCCCACGATGTCGGGGTCGCCGGCGTAGATCCCCGCCCGAACCCCGGCGAGGTTGGACCGCTTCGACAGCGAGTGGACTGCGATGACGCCATCGAGGCCGTGCTCGAGGATCGAGCGGCCGGCGCCTTCCCAGGTGAACTCGACATAGCACTCGTCCGAGAAGACCGGTACGCCACGGTCGCGGCCCCACGCCGCGCACTCAGCGAGGTCCTCCAGCTGACCGGCCGGGTTTCCGGGAGAGTTCACCCAAAGGCAGAGTGCCCGAGCCGCGTCCTCTTCGCCGACGACTGACAGGTCAAGGCGCCCCCCTGGAAGCGCGGGGACCGCGACTGCCCGGCAACCTGCGAGGATCGCCCCCATCTCGTAGGTCGGGTAGGCGAGCCCAGGGAAGAGCACGGTGTCCCGGCTGGGCGTGCGCAGGCGCAGCCAGTGGGGAACGCCGGCCACGAACTCCTTCGTCCCGATGCAGGCGGCCAGCTCACGGGCCGGGTCCAGGTGCAGGCCGAATCGCCGCTCCACCCACGCGGCCGCCGCCTCACGCAGCTCGCTCGATCCGAGCGCGGCGGGGTAGCCGCGCTCCGCGCCGGAGTGGCCGAGGGCTTCGACGACCTCCGGAGCCGGCGGGTCACACGGAGTGCCGACCGAGAGATCAACCATCCCTCCGGGCAGGCGTGAGGCGAGCTCGGCTAGCTCGGTCAGCTTGTCGAACGGATAGACGGGAGGGACGAAACCCGCCTCGACGGGAAGCTCGCCGGGTCACCGCTCGACGAACTCCTCGAAGCGCTTGGTCCCCCGTTCGTCGAGTCTCGCCTGCACCCGCACCATCTCCCCCTCGTATCTCTCGTCCACGACCTCTCCTTCGCGGTGGATCGCTGCCACGACGTCACCCCGCCCGACCGGCACCGACAGCTCGACCACACGGTCCTCGGCGCGCAGCCGGTCGGCCACCCTTCGAAGCAGCCCGGGGACTCCCTCGCCGGTCAACGCAGAGAACGTCGGCGCGCCGTCGTGCGCGGCCGACAGCTTCGCGGTCGCGTCGGGCGCGCAATCGGCCTTGTTGATCGCGAGGAGCACCGGCACGTCGGCCGCCCCGATCTCGTTCAGCACGGTCCGCACGGCTTCGATCTGGCCCTCTGGGTCGCGCGACGATCCGTCCACGATATGGAGCAGCAGGTCGGCGGCGGTGACGACGTCGAGCGTGGCGTGGAACGCATCCACCAGCTGGTGAGGGAGCTTCCGCACGAAGCCGACGGTGTCCGTCATCAGCACGACCTCACCGCCCGGCAGCTCGAGGCGCCGTGTCCTCGGGTCGAGCGTGGAGAACAGCCGGTTCTCGACGAGCACGCCCGCATCGGTGAGCCGGTTGAGCAGCGTCGACTTGCCCGCGTTCGTGTAACCGACGAGCGAGACGGTCCGGAGCGCGCCCCGCTTCCGCGAGCGATGCTGGGTCCTGCGGGTCCCCTCGAGGTCCCGCAGCTCGGCCTCGAGCTTGCGGATGCGGCGCATGATCCGCCGGCGGTCCTCCTCGAGCTTGGTCTCGCCAGGGCCCCTCGTGCCGATCCGGCCGGCCTGCTGGGAGAGCGCGACGCCCTTGCCGCGCAACCGGGGCAACCTGTACTGCGACAGCGCCAGCTCGACCTGCGCCCGCCCCTCTTCGGTATGGGCGTTCTGGGCGAAGATGTCGAGGATCACAGCTGTGCGGTCGATCGCCGTGCGGCCGAGCAGCCTCTCGAGATTCCGCTGTTGGGCCGGCGTGAGCTCCTCGTCGAACACGACCGTGTCGGCGTCTGCCTCTTCGGACAGTTGCCGGAGCTCCTCGGCCTTCCCCCGGCCGATGTAGGTGGCGGGGTCCGGTGCGTCCCGCCGCTGGACGACCCGTGCGACCTCGTCGGCTCCTGCGGTGTCGACGAGCAACGCGAGCTCGTCGAGGCTCGCCTCGACTTCGTCGATGGTCCTTGGCCAGGAGACAACTCCGACGAGGATTATCTTCTCCCGGAAGCGCCGGTCGATCAGCGTCAACGGACCGCCTCGGTCACAGCCGGGGTCGTCTTCCGAAGCGTGACGTCCACCTGAGCGATGCGGCAGGCGGGCCCGACGAGAGCTGCGGCGGGCGACTCCGGCGAGCCGGTCAGCTCGACCACCACGACACCACCGGGATTGCGGACGCGGGCTCGGTCGCCAACTACCCCGGTCGCCCGAGCCGCCGCTGCGGCGGCGACGCTCCCGCTGCCGCACGCCTCGGTGAGGCCGACCCCTCGCTCCCAGACGCGCAGCTCGAGCCCCCCTGCGCCGTCCGGAGCCACCACCTCCACGTTCTGGCCACCCGGTCGCGCGCGCTGAAGCTCCCGGCCGATCTCGGCGATGTCGACCTCCTCGATTTCCTCGAGAGACGAGCCGAGCAGCACCAGATGGGGGTTGCCGACCTCTACGCAGCGTGCTTCGTAGGCCTCTCCGAGAAGCGGTGCCGGCCGGACGGGACGGCCGACGACAGCAGTCCCCATCGAGACGCGGACGTCGGCGCAGTCATCCGAGGTCCGACTGCCGACTTCGGCGGTCACCATGCCACCGTCAGTCTCGATCAACATCGTCCCGGACTCGACTGCGCCCGAGTCGTAAAGGGCCAGTGCGAAGCAACGAAGGCCGTTGCCGCTCGTCTCGGCACGCCCGCCGTCGGCGTTGCGGAGCTCCATGGCGGCGTCGCCCCCGCCCTCGGGACGGCGGGCGATTATCACTCCGTCCGCACCGATGCCGCGGCGGCGGTCGCAGAGCCGCCGCACGAGCTCGATGTCGACCTCGCCGCCGGTCACGTCGCCGGTCAGGGCTCCGGCATCGAGCGCGATGAGGAAGTCGTTGCCGAGGCCGTGGTACTTGAGGAGCGAGACAGTCGTCACCGTTGCCCAGTCTTCCACCGCTCCATCACGAGATCGGCCAGCCGCTCGTCGTCGGCCCGGAACCACGCGATCCGGGGATCCCGCCGGAACCACGCCTCCTGGCGCCGCGCAAAGCTCTTGAGGCGCCTCAGCGCCTCGGACAGGGCCTCATCGAGCGAGCACCCTCCTTGCAGGTACTCGAGGATCTCCCGGTAGCCGATCGCCTGGCGGGCCGTGCGCGACAACCCGCCGGGCTTGGCCGCGAGAGCGCGCACCTCCTCGACGAAACCCTCTTCGATCTGGCCAGAGAGCCGCTCGGCAAGCCGCTCGTCGAGCGCGGCGCGGTCGAGCGCGAGGCCCACGATGACGGTGTCGATACTGCGATAGGACTCGAGGCCCGGTCCGAACTCGGAGAAACGCCGCCCGCTGCCCTCGGTCACTTCGAGTGCCCGGATCACGCGTCGCACGTTGAGCGGCTCCATCCGCCCGGCCGCCACTGGATCGAGCTTGCGGAGGCGGGCGTGAAGCCCAGCCGGCCCCTCCGGCCCGTCCGCCTCGGTCTGCAGGCGGGCGGCGACGAGCGGGTACCGGCCCGGAAGGTCGAGATCGTCGAGGACGGCTCGGTGATAGAGCCCCGTCCCGCCGACGAGAACTGCGACATGGCCGCGCCCGTGGATCCGGCTGATCGCATCGCGTGCGGCTTGCTGGAACTGCGCGACGGAGAACTCCTCACTCGGCTCGGCGAGGTCGACCAGCTGCCATTCGTGACGATGGGCTGGGTCGGCGGACCGGGAGGGCGTCCCCGTGCCGATGTCCATCCCCCGGTAGACGGCCAGCGCATCTATCGACACGAGGCTCACGTCGGCGCAGGTGTCGGCGATCCGTGCCGCGAGCGCGGTCTTCCCGGTGGCCGTGGCGCCGACGATAGCCAAGTCTGGAGTACGGCTCAGAGCTCCTCGATCCCCTCGATCTTCGAGCTCGGCCTCGTCGGCTTGGTCGACCGGTCGCTGACCGTTCACTGCCGCCTTCGACGACTTGTGCCTCGGCCTCGACCGGGCGACGAGCCGGTCCTTCAGTCTCGTCAGCCTGTGCGCAGCCTTGTCGTAGGCCACCTCGAGCGCCGCGTCAGGTTTTGGCCCGACGCCCACCGCACGGACGATGTGGCCGTGACCGACCAGCATGAGCTCGCACGTCACCGGGTCCGCGAGATGGCCCTTCTTGCCGTTCGAGAAGCGAACCTCAGCTCGCTCCATCCCCTGCAGGTACTTGGAAAGGTTCCCGACCTTCACGCGGGCGTGCTCCCGCACTTCGCTCGGCAACTCGACATGGCGACCGTGAACGGCGATATCCATCGGGTTCCTCCTCAGCGAGTGCAGGCTCGGGCCATGAGCGAGCGGATCGGATTGTCGATGAGGACGTGCGGCTGACCTGGTCTTTGGCCCCACACTCGCCTGCTGAGGAGATCCCGCCCCCTAGCCGGGCGATCAGGTGCCAGTGGCGATCCTGACCCATCCGGCCTTCTTTGGGCACGGTTCGCTCCCTCTCCGCCCGACACCGACGACCGGTGCCCCGACGGGCAGGTCTTACGTCTAAGCCGCACCATGCTCAGCGACCACAAGTCGCCTTACGTGGGTCGTTTCGCCTGCGACTGGCATCGACTCGCAACCACAGACCCGCACGTCCTCATCCCTTACGAGTGTAGTGACCAGCTGCTCACGTGCCCACTCCCCACGTCGCGAGATAGCCCCGCTGCCCCTCCGTGAGATCGTCTATCGCGACACCCATCGCCGCCAGCTTGAGGCGGGCGATCTCGTCGTCGATCGCCGGCGGCAGGTCGTGGACCCCCGGCGACAGTGATCCGGCGTGTCTCATGAGCCATTCGCAGGCAAGGGCTTGAACCGTGAACGACAGGTCCATCACCTGGGGAGGGTGCCCGTCAGCCGCTCCGAGGTTCACGAGCCTGCCCTCCGCCAGCAGTAGGAGCCGCCGCCCGGGCGACCCGATGAGGTACTCGTCGACCATCGGGCGGAGCCTTCTGTGGCGGCCCTCGCCGAGGGCCCGGAGGGCCCCGACGTCGATCTCGACGTCGAACTGGCCGGCGTTCGCCATGATGGCGCCGTCGCGCATCTGCTCGAAGTGCTCGCGGCGGAGGACGTCGCGATTGCCCGTCGCAGTCACGAAGATCTCCCCGAGCGGCGCGGCATGTTCCATCGGCAGCACGCGGAAGCCGTCGGTCAGTGCTTCATAGGCCCGCAGCGGGTCGACCTCGGTCACGATCACGATCGCCCCGAGACCGCGCGCCCGGCTCGCGACGCCCCGGCCGCAGTTCCCGTAACCCGCCACGACGACGGTCGATCCCGCCCAGAGGACGTTCGTCGAACGGCAGATCCCGTCGATCGTCGATTGCCCGGTGCCGAGGCGGTTGTCGGCAAGGGCTCGTATCGCTGCCCCGCTCAACGCCAGCACCGGGTATGACAGGCCACCGGCTGCCGCCAGCGCCCGCAAGCGGATGGCTCCGGTGCTCGTGTCCTCGGTGCCGGCGATCACGTCGCCGATGTCGCCCCGCCTGACGCCGTGCAACCTCGCGAGGAGATCGCAGCCGTCGTCCACGGTGAACTGCGGCTTGCGGTCGATCACGGCGTCGACGTGCGCGAGGTAGCTCGCCGCATCCTCACCCCGGCGCGCGAACGTCGCAATCCCCTCATCGGCCACGAGGAACGCCGCCACCTCGTCGTTGGTGGACAACGGGTTCGACGCGCAGACCGACAGCTCCGCTCCTCCGGCGGCAAGCGTGCCGAGGAGCACCGCGGTCTCCGCCGTGACATGCAGGCTCGCCCCGATCCTCACGCCGGCGAACAACCCTTCCCGCTCGAAACGCTCTCGCACAGTGCCGAGGACCGGCATCTGGCGACTCGCCCACTCGACCCGTCCACGCCCGAGCGGCGCGAGCCCGATGTCGCTCACGTCGTGAGGCGCCATAGGTGTCGCCGTCACTCGGTTAGGTCCTCGCGCGCCTGGCGGAGCCGCTGCTTGATCTCGGTGAGGGCAGGGACGGGGCCGGGGTCGATACCTTCGGCACAGGCGAGGTGGAGGGACATGACGTCTCCGATGGCGACGAGATCGAAGAAGCCGGCCAGCTCCCCCTCACCCTCCCCTTGCACTCCCACGATGTCGCCGACCGCCTCGGCAACGCTGCTTCCGACGAGCTCGAACCGTCTCGTCACGCTCGGGTGCTCGTGTGGCAGGTGCAGCTCCACGAGAGTGAGCACCTGCCTCGTCACGTCCCCGTTCTGACCGAAGCCGCACACCTCGTTGTGACAGACCTCCGGCTGCTCGCCGGCGAATGCGGGCGCCTTGGCGTTCTCGTTCACTTGCGTCTTCCACCGCCGGGCGGCCACGGCCCCGAGGCCGGAGGCTCCGTGAACGAGGGGGATGGTCCGCCCGATCCGCCGGGCGACCTCGGCGGCCTCACCGCTGCCTTCGACGAGCGCCGGGAGCCGCCGGCGAAGCTGTGACACCGCGCGCTCGAAGCTCGGTTCGGGCGCCGGGCAGGAAGCCCGCCTCCTCGCTCGCGAGCAGCAAGGGGGCGACCATCGCTCCCACGCCCGCACGAGGCTGCGGGATCCCTGGCGGGATGCGGAGGACTGGGCCACCGGATGCCGTGACGAGCGACTCGAGCGACCCGCCGCCGGTCAGGGCCACGACCTGGGCACCGGTCTTCAGTGCTCCCGCAGTCGCCTCGAGCGTCTCCTCGGTCTCGCCCGAGAACGAGACGGCGAACACGAGCGTGCCCGCACCGACGAAACGAGGGCACTCGTAGCCGCTCGACAGGACGACCGGCACGGTCGACCGGCGTTCGGCGAGAGCTTCGAGCACTGCTCCTGCGACCGCGCTCCCGCCCATGCCGAGCACCACGACGGCGGTGAGAGGGCCATCCGGGATTGCGATCGGGCGGTAGCTCTCGAGCGCGTCCGAGATGTGGTCGCCCATCGCGGCCGTCGCGGCAAGCATCCCTTCGCTGTCTATGTCGAGCCACGAGGCAGCCGCCTCGGGCGGGGTCACGGCTGCTCGGTGAAGGTAGGGCGGATGCCCTCGCTCGCCGCCTTCTCGGTGAGCCGCTCGTGCTCGGCGTCGCTCACGGTCTCGGCCTCCTCGACGAGGAGCACCGGTATGCCGTCGTTGATGCGGTACCGGCGCTTCAACCGAGGGTTGTAAAGGGTCTGCTCGCTCTCGAAGTACAAGAGCGGCCCCTTGTCCTCCGGGCACGCCAAGATCTCGAGCAGCCGTTCGTCAAGCGCCATCAGTGCCCTCCCGATCGTTCTCCGTGTTCACCGTCCAACTCTCTTATCAACGCGATCACCTCGTCGACATGCTGGCGGCAGAGCTCGTCTGTCGCGGCCTCGAGATTCAGCCGGAGCAGCGGCTCGGTGTTCGACGGCCGCAAGTTGAACCACCACTCCCCGAGATCGATCGTGACCCCGTCCAGCCGGTCGATGCTTGCCCCGCGCTCGCTGAAGATGCGCTCGGCGCCTGCGAGGACCGAGCCGATGTCGTGGACCTCGGTGTTGATCTCACCGGAGTCGGAGTACCGCTCGAACGGCTTGCGCAGCGCCGACAAGGGAAGATCGGCTTTGGACATCACCGATAGAACGACGAGTGCCGCGATGATGCCCGAGTCAGCGCGGAAGTTCTCGCGGAAGTAGTAGTGGCCGGAGTGCTCGCCGCCGAAGATCGCCCCGGTCTCGACCATGACCTCCTTGATGAACGAGTGGCCGACGCGGGTCCGCAGCGGCCTCCCACCGTGCTCGGCGATGATCTCCGGCACCGCCTTCGAGCAAATCAGGTTGTAGAGCACGATCTCGCCGGGGTGGGCCTCGAGCATCGCGGCGGCCACGATGGAGGTCGTGAGAGAGCCCGACAGCGGGCGGGTCTGCTCGTCCACGAGGAAGACCCGGTCGGCGTCGCCGTCGAAGGCGAGCCCGACGTCAGCCCCGGCTTCCACGATCCGCCTCTGAAGGTCTACGAGGTTCTCGGGCTGGATCGGATCGGCCGGGTGATTGGGGAAATTGCCGTCCAACTCGCCATAGAGGACCTCGAGGTCAAAGGGCAGGCCGCCGAGGACCTTCGGCGCGACCAGACCGCCCATCCCGTTCGCCGTGTCGGCGACGATCTTGAGCGGACGCAGGCTTGCCACGTCCACGAACGAGTGGACGTGCCGGGCGAAGTCGTCCACGAGGTCGACGTGCTCGAGCCACGGATCGCGGTCGTCGAGCGGAGGTGCTCCGCCAGGCGGGAGGGCACCGAGGATCGCATCTGCTCGCCGGCGGACCTCCGCCAGGCCGGTGTCCTGGCCGATGGGGCGCGCACCCGGGAGGCACAGCTTGATGCCGTTGTAGATGGCCGGGTTGTGGGAGGCCGTGAGCATCGCCCCGGGCAGTCCGAGACGCCCGGAGGCGAAGTACAACATGTCGGTCGAGATCATCCCGGCATCGACGACCCGCAGGCCCTCCGACAGTGCGCCTGCCGAGAAAGCCCTCGCGAGCGTGACCCCGGACTCTCGCATGTCGCGGCCGATCACGACGCGCTCTGCCCCCGCCTCGTCGCGGGCGAACGAGGCGAACGCCGCGCCGACCGAAAAGACCATATCCTCGCTGAGCTGGTCCGGAACGGTTCCACGGATGTCATAGGCCTTGAAGACCTGGGCGAAGGGCGAGTCTCCGGTCATGCCGACGGGCGAGCCTACTCGCCCGCCAAATCAGTGCGTGATGACGTAGGCGATCACAGTCGTGGTGTTGAACGCGATGTGCGCGAAGATCGAAGGGCCGAGGCGCCCCGTCCGCCACGCCAGGACGCAGAGCACCATCCCGAAGCCGGCGAGCCCGAGGAATTGCAGGGCCTCGAAGTGCACGAGCCCGAAGAACAGGCCGGTGATCACGATCGAGACGGCCGGCCCGAGGCGCCGGCCGAGAGGCCGGAAGCGCCACAACAACGCCCGCAGCACAAGCCCTCGGAAGAAGAGCTCCTCGACGAACGGGCTCCCTACGCAGATCAGGACTGCGACTAGTACGAGGCTGCCGGTGCCGCCCGAGCTGGCGGGACCGAGCAGCTGGTGCGTCGGGTTCCCGAGTCGTTGCGTGAGATGGGGGACGAAAGGCTCGAGCGGTAGCTCGAGCAGCGGGACGAGGAGGAACTGTGATGCCACTCCGACGACGATCCCGAGGGGGATGTCCGGCCAGGGCCGCAGGCGCAGCCCGTAGTCCTCGACGATCGAGCGGGTGCCGAGCCTCGAGGCCGCCACGACCGCACCGACGAAACCGATCCAGAGCGACGCCAAGGCGACGACCGTCTGCCCGTTCGTAGTCGACGTGCCATGCAGATGCGCGGCGGCGTCATAGGCCGAAAGAGCCACGATGGAGAGCAGGTAACCGGCCGCCAGACCGAGGAGCGCTTCCACGAGCCCGAACGGGTTGCCCTCCGGCGGGCTGCCGAGGACCCGGTCGGCCAGAGGGCTCAATCGGTTACGCACAGGTGGAGCGTGGTGCCCGAGCACCGCCGAGGTCAACCTGACGAGCATGCGCCGCGCCGGCCACGGTCACCTGAGCGGGCGATGACAGGTATGCGCTCGGACACGCCTACCATGTTTGCGTGAATCGCAACCCCCAAGACCTGCGACCCGACGGCTCCCGTAAGCCCGCGGGCGGGAGCGGATCCGACCAGCCCTGGCGCTGGTTGCTAGTGCTCGCCGTAGTGATCGTGCTGGTGCTCGTCCTGACCCACGCGTTCGCCAAGAGCAACGTCACGCAGCTGGGCTACAGCCGCTTCGTCAGCGACGTCACCTCCAAGCAGATCACGAGCGCAACTTACGACAACGAGACCGGCGCGATAAGCGGCACGTTGAGGAGCGGGGTGAGCTACTCGACCACGGCCGGGGTCCCGCTTCCCACCGACATACAGAACCTGCTGCTCAAAGATGGCGTGAAGCTCAACTTCTCCTCGCCACCGAGCAACCTGTTGACCGACTTCATCATCTACTTCCTGCCTGTCCTCCTGATTATCGGCATCTTCGTCTGGCTGAACCGGCGGGCGCAGGGCCAGATGTCGGGCATCATGTCGATCGGGCGATCGAGGGCGAAGCTCTACACGACCGAACGACCTCGGACCACCTTCAACGACGTGGCGGGTTACCAGGGGGTGAAACAGGAGATCAGCGAAGTCGTCGACTTCCTGAAGAACTCGGGCCGGTTCCACGACATCGGGGCTCGGGTCCCAAAGGGCGTCCTGCTCGTCGGGCCTCCCGGAACAGGCAAGACGTTGCTCGCCCGGGCTGTGGCCGGCGAGGCCGGGGTGCCGTTCCTCTCCGTCAGCGGCTCGGACTTCATGGAGATGTTCGTCGGGGTCGGCGCGAGCCGCGTGCGCGACCTCTTCCAGACCGCCCGCAAGCAGGCGCCTGCAATCATCTTCGTCGACGAGATCGACTCGATCGGCCGCAAGCGCGGCGCCGGGCTCGGCGGTGGCCACGACGAGCGAGAGCAGACGTTGAACCAGATGCTGTCGGAGATGGACGGTTTCGACCCAGCCGAGGGGATCGTCATCATGGCGGCGACAAACCGGCCAGACATCCTCGACCCTGCGCTCTTGCGCCCGGGGCGTTTCGACCGCCAGATCGTCGTGCCGCTCCCCGACCTCGACGAGCGAATCCCCATCCTTCAGGTCCACTGCCGCGACAAGCGGATCGGGCCCGACGTCGACCTGACCATCGTCGCTCGCGGGACGCCCGGCATGAGCGGTGCGGATCTTGCCAACCTCGTCAACGAGTCGGCGCTGCATGCGGTGCGCCGCGGGAGCCAGTACATCGAGATGCGGGACTTCGACGCAGCGCGTGACCGCGTCCTCATCGGCGCGCGCCGCGACTCGATGGTGCTGTCCGAAGACGAGAAGGAGCGCGTGGCCTTCCACGAAGGCGGCCACGCGGTGCTGGCCTACATCCTTCCCCACGCGGACCCGCTCCTGAAGGTGAGCATCATCCCGACCGGGATGGCGCTCGGCGTCACCCAGCAGCTGCCTGCGGAGGAGCACCACATCTACCGCCGCGAGTACATCGAGGACTCTCTGGCCGTCCGCATGGGTGGCCGGGTGGCAGAGAAGCTCGTCTACGACGGCCTTTCGACCGGTGCGAGCGACGACCTCCAGCGCAACACCGAGCTCGCTCGCAAGATGGTCCACGAGTGGGGCATGTCCGAGCGTGTCGGGCCGATGGCCTGGGGATCGCAGGGGCAGGTGTTTCTCGGGGAAGACCTCATGCACACCCGTGACTATTCCGAGGACACGAGCCGCGTCGTCGACGAGGAGATCGAGCGGATCCTCCGTGCACAGGAGTTGAGGGCGGAGAACGTGCTGAAGGAGCACCGTGCCGGCCTCGAAGCCGTCGCGCGGGCTCTGCTCGAGCACGAGACGGTCGACGGCGCAGAGATCGCCCGCCTGGTGGACGCGGCCTACGGTCGCCCGGTGCACGGCATCGAGGGCAAGCCCGGCTCGGACGCCGAGCGGTACGCCCCGTCGCTCACCGGTGGCTCCGCCTCGCCGATCGTTCCTCCTCCGCAGCCGGAGCCGGCCGTCGTAGCCCAGCCGGTCGGGGTGGCGCAGCCCGCTTCAGTGCCTCCGTCGGCCTGGGCGCCGCCCGGCGGCCAAGCCGCCTCGTCGCCGCCGCTCGTCCCGCCGCAACCGCCCTCGAACGGCTCGGGCTCAGCGCCCGCGAGCGGCTCTTCTTCGAGCTGAGTGTGGCCCTCTCAGCTCGAGCCCGCCGGGACGCCCGACTCGACCGCAGCCTGCAGGCCTGCCTTCACCGGTAGCAGCGACCCCGTCACGAGCACAGGGCCTGTCGCCCTCAGCTCGAGACCGAACGGCGTCGGTGACCCGGGCGCCACGAACGAGAGGAGCGGGACGACCGCCGACGTGCCTGGGCGGACCTCGACGGTCGTCAGTTGCGAGGGAGAGGTCTCGCCGGACCCCGGCGAGGTCGGGTAGATCTCCTCGATGGCGACGGACACCGCCTTCGTGCCGGCATCGGTGAGCGACACCTGCCCGTCGACCGTCGGCGATTGGACCATCCCGGGCAACACCCAGGTGGCGGCAGCGACGTCCGTCGGGGACGACGACACGAGGGTCACGCGCGTCTTCGTGAGCGTCCCGTACGTCTCGTGCTCGACCACGATGCCTACGCCGCCCGCGCTCGTGACCGTCACGACACCGCCGGACGTGAGCGCCGAAGCGGTAGCGCCGGAGACGACTGGTGCCGAGACGGTGACGGTCTGACCGGGGGACACGGCAACCGACATGGTCGCGGGTTTGACACCTGCCGCCGAGGTGCGAACCGTCACCAGCGCCCTCCGCGTGCCCGGGTCGAAGATCCGGACCGCCTCGGTGTCGCCGTGCCCGGCGGGCCCGAGCGGCATCAGCCACCTCGTGAGCAGCTGCCCGATCCCGACTGCCAGCTCCTGGCCGGACTCCTCGTAGGAGTGGGCAGGACCGAGGACCGTCGAGTAGAAGCGGGCGGAGAGGCTCGACATCGAGCCGACGACCACACGTCCGACTGTGGCTTGGACGCTCACCGCCACGTGGGTCCGCTGAGGGACCCACCGGGCGAGGTCGAGCACTGCGACGCTCCCCGGTCCGATGACGAGGCCCTGGTAAGCCTGGGGCTGAACGAGCCCGGAGCCGGTGCCGACGGAGACGTTCACGACGGCGGGCGCGGCCGCCGGATCGAACAGGGCCACCTCGACGTCGGACGACCCCATGGTGACACCTGAGGCGGTGTACCCACGAGCGGCGGATCCCACGGCACAGGGACTGGCGAGGATGCCGGCTCCGTAGTTGACGGTCTCGCTGACTGCAACCCCGGCCCCGCTCACGGTCACGCTCACCGAGGCGTAGACGGTCGGCGCCTCGGCGTGCGCCTTCCCGCCTGACTTCGTGTCCGACGTCCCGGCGCTCGGCTTCGCCTTGGCGGGCGGCACCGCTTCGGCTGAGAGCGGAAGATCCAGCTCGGACTGTGCGGTGATCCGCATGTCGAGCACTCGGCCCTTGAGCGGGAGGCCCGGCTGTGCGCCCGGTGCCACGGCGGTCTCGGCGACGAGGACCGTCGCTTCCGCATCACGCCTCGAAGGGTTCGTGATCGAGATAGACGAGGTCGACCCCCCGGTGACCGGAAGAGGGCCGGGGCAGTTCCACACCGTTGCAGCCGTCGTAGTGAGGTCGACCGCAGGGAGCAAGCTCTCCGAGCTCGTGTGCGCCACGGCGGGCACTCCGCCGCTCGGGAGCACGGCCCCGGCCACGAGGAGGGCTATGAGTCCCGACCCAATGGCCGAGCGGGAGATGACGCGCCTGCGCAGCTCGGAGTCGCGTACCGAGCGTCTCGGCGAGCCGTGGACGTCGCTCATGGCACTTCCACTCGCTGCTCGTCGCCCCGGTCCCATCTCCGTCTGCGAGCCACTCCCTCGGCCATGGCGAGGACCCACACCAAGATCCCCGCCACCACTCCGATCTCGCGCAGGCCGGCAGACGAGCCGGAGCCGCTGCCGACCACTCGGGCGAGCCCTGTGCCGTCCGCCCTCACCCAGTCAGCGTTCACGAAGACGTGTGCACCGGCCTCGACGGGGCGCTCGACCAGGTCGCTCTGCGTATCCAGCACCGATATGAGCCCTGACGGCGGTGGCGCGACCACAGCCGGGACCTGGGTCCCGGGCAGCTCGGGGGCATCCGCCACGGGAATGACTATGTACCGCACGCCGAGGCGGGCCAGAACCGCGCCGACGTCCGCGGTCTTGCCCTCGAGCGCAGACTCGAGCGCGCCGCCGACCTGGCCGAGTGCCCCCGGGCTCGGGGGAGGCCAGTTCTGGTCGCCGGCCGGCAGGCCCCGCTCGCTCGTGTACCAGGACAATCCCGGTGCGAGTTGCCAGCCTGAGCCGGGAAGGACCCGTGGATCGCCGAGCCACAGCACCCGGTAGCCGCTGTGCCCCGTAGGCGCCGAAGGCGCGAACTGGTCGACTCCCTGCGACGGCAAGCTCGCGCGGCCACCGACCGCGACCGAGAGAGACGGGACCATGCCCGTCAGGAGGCACAGCCCGGCGAGGAACGCCGCCCCCTGCCGCCATCCGAGCACCTGGCTCGTTAGGACGTCCCGTTCGAACGCGACGACGCCGAGCCCGCAGGCGGCCGCGACGGCGACGGCGGCGGGAGCCGCGATGACAGGGAAGTCTCCGCCGCCGGCCCCGAGCCAGCCGCGCGACCCGGCCCAGGCGAGGGCTACCGCGCCTAGGGCGGCGAGCCACCACGCGGTTGCCCACCGGAGGCGCTCGCGCCGCGAGACGAGAAGGACGTAGCCGGCCGCGACCACGAGTCCCCACGCGCCCCACCAGGCGCCCACTGGCCCGGTGTGCCCGCGCAACAACGCAGCCGGACCCGTCGGGGCACCCGGCACGACGCCCGAAAAGGCGCTCCAGCGCGACCCGCTCTCGAACCAGGTGACCGACCACGGCAAGCAGCAGCAGGCGGCTGTCACGAACGCGGCGACCGCCACGCCGGCCGCTCTCATCGCCGCCCTCGCCTCACCCCCGAGAAGGCATGTGACGACTACCGCCACGATCACGACACCAGCTGCGATCAAGCCCGGCGGGGCGAGAGCGCCGAGAACGGCGAGCAGCAGACCGAAGGGGGCGATCTCCCCGAGTGTGGCCCTGACCGAGGAGCCGGACGTCGATCCGTCCGCCGATACGTGCGTGAAAGGCGCGAGGCCGGTTGCCCTGCCGACCCGGGCGAAGACGTAAGGCAGGGCGCCGAGCGTCACGGTCGCCTGCACGTTCCCGGTGGCGAGCGCGTTCCAGGCAAGTGGAAGACCGACGAAGGCGGTGGCGGCCACCAGGCGACCCCTGCTCGAGAGGAACGGGCGGCACAGTCGGGAGACTCCGATGGCCCCGGCGGCCAGGGCACCGATCTCGATGATCTTCAACGCCTGAGCCGAGCTGTCGCCGAGCACGAGCCCGAGCAGCCCGATGAGCCCGTAGGCCGTCGGGGCCGGCCGCACGCCCGCAGCGTAGGGAACCCCGCCGAAGAACTGACCGAGCATGGTCCAGGCTCCCGGCATGCGCGCGAGGTCGCCCACGAGCGGCAGGCGTGCGAAGAGCAGGTCCCGCAACCCGAGCACGCCGACCATGACGAGAGCGGCGGCCAGAGTGAGCTGCGCGGCCGGCACCTGGCCCTGTTGCACCCGCGTCCACCAGGACCCGAGCCGGTCCACCTCGAGGGTGTGCTCGATCCCGGACACGGCGGCACGCAACCGCTCCGGCGCCTCTCCCGGAACCTCCGGCCGGAAGAAACGCCGGACCCTCCCCCGGCCCACCATCCGCCTCACGAGCGTTCTGTCCGGCACTTGGCGGACTTCTCGTAGGTACCGACGCGCCTCCCGCAAGCTGCGACGCTCGGCGAAGTTCCATCGCCAGGCCCTCACGACCCGTCGAGCCCGTTCCCGCTCGCCCGTCATGACTCCGACGGCCATCTCGGCGAGGCCGAGCACGACGAGCTCGGCTATGACCATCGATCGGCGCCACAATCCGTAGTTCTTGAGGGCGGCGCGCAGCTCGTGGCGCCGTTGCAGGAACGCGATGTCCTCGTCGCCACGAGCCCCTGACGCGGCGATCTGGCGGTGCCGGACGCGCGCCTTCGGCGCGATCGTCACGCGGGCGCCTGCGATCTGGGCCCGCCAGCAGAAGTCGATGTCCTCCCCCAGCAGCGACATCGCCGGGTCGAAACCGTGAAGCGCCTCGAACAAGTCCGCCCTGACGAGCGTGCATCCGCCCGGAGCGGCGAAGACATCCCTCGCCTCGTCGTGCTGCGACTGATCGAGCTCGCCTGGGCGCACGCGGCGCGACCGGCGTGCCGAGGCGGTACATGCCGAGACCGACCTGGACGAGCAGCTCGGGATTGTCCGCGCTCACGAACTTGGGGCCCACGACCGCCGCGTTCGACCGGAACGACTCCTCTACGAGGCGGCGGACCGCACTCTCGTCGAGCACCACGTCGTCGTGGCAGAAGAGGAAGAACGTCGCGCCCGCCACGCCGAAGAGCGCTTCGTCGGCACCGGCCGCATAGCCGCCCTGCGTCGTCCGTCGACGGACGATGGCCGCTGGCTCGACGGCAGCGACCCGCGATGTCACGTCGGTATCGCTGGCGTCGTCGACCACGAGGATGGCCAGGTTCGGGTAGTCCTGGGCGCACAAAGACTCGAGGCAAGCCTCGAACCACTCCCCTGGGTTCGAGGTGACGACAACCGCGACGACCGGTGGTGCCAACTCCTCCGGCATGAGGTCAGTCAGGCTACTTCGCCCAGAGTGCTTGCAAGTGTTAGCGGTCTGCGCTACACTAGGCAGCACAAGGAAATCGATCAGGACTTCGAGAAGGAGTTGGCAATGGCTGACATTCGTCAGGACTTCACCCGCACAGCACAGGACCTCTCCCGGGTAGCGCAGGACGCCGCGTACGTGGCGATCGGCATCGGCGTGGTCGGCTTCCAGAAGGCCCAGGTGGCCCGCCGTGAGCTGATCGAGCAGCTCGAGCGTCAGCGCACCGCTTCCGAGAGCCCCGTCTCCGACGTTTTCGCCCAGGTCGCCGACCTGCGTGCCCAGGTCGCCAAGACTTGGTCAGACCTCGACAAGACGCTCGGCGAGCTAATCGAGCGCGCCGACGCGACGTTCGAGCCGGTCGCCGAGCGCCTTCCGGCGCAGGCTCAGGCCGTCGTGAAGCAGGCACGGGAAGCCCGTGACCAGATCCGCGGCTTCATCTCCGAGCAGCTGGCCGCCTGACTGTCGAGCTGAGCGCGCCCATCCCGGTGCGCGAAGAGCCGTCAGACGCAACAAGCGACGGATCTCCCGGCTGAACCGCTGCCCCATCCTCCCCCAGGCGGGCACCTTGGAGCCGGGGACTGACGAGGCCCGCCTCCTCCACTCCCCCTCGGAGGAGGCGGGCCTCGTCGCGTCCGGGCCGTGTCACCCGCTCGGCCGCGACCGCCAGTATTCGAGCACGTCGGCGAGGGTCTCGTCGAGGGGGATGGCCGGCGACCAGCCGGTCGCCCCTGCCAGCTTGCGCGCGTCGCCGAGAAAGACCGGCACGTCGATGGGCCGGACGAGATCGGGATCCGTCTCGAGCCGGATCGGGCACTCGGCGAGCGCGACGAGGCGGTCGGCGACCTCCTTTACACGGACGGATCGGCCGCTCGCGACGTTGTAGACCTCGCCCGGCACGCCCCGTTCCGCCAGCAACCTGTAGCTCCGCACGACGTCGCGCACGTCGGTGAAGTCCCTCTCGGCTTCGAGGTTCCCGACCGCCACCCGGCCTCCGCCGGCCCGCTCTGCCTCGACTATGCGCCTCGCAAGCGCCGACACCACGAAGTCCGGCGCCTGCCCAGGCCCGACGTGGTTGAAGGGCCGCACGCGGATGGCCGGCAGGCCCCGCCCGAGGAACGCCTGCAACGCGAGGAACTCCGCTGCCACCTTGCTGGCGGCGTATGGGCTGACGGGCCTGAGCGGGGTCTCCTCGCCGACGGGAGCCGAACCGGCGGCCCCGTAGACCTCGGCTGAGCTGACCACGATCACGCGTGGTGGAGAGTCGCAGGCAGCGGCGCCCTCGAGCACGTTCAACGTCCCGAGGGCGTTCACGGTGAACGTCGGGCCCGGGTCCTCCCACGAGCGCCCTACATGCGCCAGCCCGGCAAGGTGGTACACCACCTCGGGCTGGACGGATCGCAACGAGTCCCGCGTGGCTGTCGGACTCGTGACGTCGACCTCGGCGTCGACTGCCACCACCGAGTCACCCGAGGCCGACAAGTGTTCTGTCAGCCACTTGCCGACGAATCCGGCCCCTCCGGTTACGTAGGCGAGCATCGGCTCACCCTATCGGTCCCGCTCCGCCGCCCTCTCTGCGGCCAGGCGGTAAGCCGTCACGTGGGCGGTGGCGGTGCGCTCCCAGGTGAATCCGCTGGCACGCTCGATCCCGGCCCGCCGGCGCCGCGCCACCTCATCTGGCGATGCCGTCAGCACTTCCGCCACCGCT
Source organism: uncultured Acidimicrobiaceae bacterium (assembly GCA_963801185.1). Taxonomy (GTDB): domain Bacteria; phylum Actinomycetota; class Acidimicrobiia; order Acidimicrobiales; family Bog-793; genus Palsa-601. Next base: position 826,855 of record CAWDDW010000001.1, read on the forward strand.
TGCTCGAGACCCGCTTCATCGCCAGGAGGAGCGAGCCAGGCCGCATCGCCGGCGAACTCGGCCATCGCCGTGCCCGCGGCGGTCACGAGCGGTGCACCGACCGCCATGGCCTCGAGGGCGGGAAGGCCGAAACCCTCCTCGTGACTGGGATAGGCAACGACGCTCGCCGCTCGCATCAGCGCCACGACGGCGTCGTCCGCCACCCATCCGAGCAGCCTGATCCGGTCACGGTGAGACGCCGCATGCACGGCGTCTGTCACCTCTCGGGCTCCCCAGCCAGGCAGTCCGGCGAGCACGAGCTGCAATGCCGGGCGAGTAGCCGCGAGGGAGTCGAAGGCCTTCACGAGGTCGACCACGCCCTTGCGGGGCTCGAGGGTCCCCACGTGCACTATCAGCTCTGCCCCGGCCAGCCCTTCGGGGAGTGCTCCCGGGTCGAGGTCGCCGGGACGGAAACGGTCGTGGTCGACTCCGTGCTCGGCCACGACGATCTCGGCCCGCACCTCCACCAGCTCGCGCAAGCGGCCTGCCGTCGCCCTGCTGACACAGACGACGACGTCTGCATCGCGGGCGGCGCGCCGGATCGCCGCCTGGAACACGGGCACCTTCGATCGTTCGTGCCACTCGGGGTGCTCGAGAAACGTGAGGTCGTGCACCGTCACGACCCGACCCCCTCTCAAGCGTGACGGCATCGTGTAGTGCGGCCCGTGGTAGACGTCGATCGGCTCCTCGCCTAGGTGACCCAGCTTCGAGCCAAGGAACAGCCGCTCGTACAACAGCCGCGCCGGTCGGGAAGTGGGCACGAGTGGGAACACGCGGGACCGGTCGGCCACCGCCCGCCACCGGCCTCCGTCCTCGCGGCGGCTTATGAGCGTGAGACGCACGTCGGGCCTGCGCCCTAGGGCCCGAGCCAACTCGACGATGTACCGCCCTGCCCCGGCAGGATCTACTGGCACTGCGCTGACATCGAGCGCGACACCGATCGTCGCCGCCGTGCCCGGGATTTCAGCGCCATCCATCAGCGCCGACCCGTGCGCGCACTCGCCGAGCTCCCTCTGGCCGAGGACGCCACTTCCTCCCACACCTCGACGTCCGCGACGGCACAGGCCCGCCACGAGAGCTCGCCGCGCGCTCGTGCCCGGCCGACACAAGGGCCCGCCGCTCGCCGCCATCGACGGAGGCGACGAGGAGCGCGCCGGCGATCGAGTCGGTGTCGAGTGGATCGACCTCGAGAGCCGCGCCGGCAGGCCTCGGCAGGCCTTCCGTCGCTACCACAGGCGCGCCGCTCGCCATCGCCTCGCCTGCCGGCAGCCCGAATCCTTCGAACAACGGCACGTAGGCCACACATCGCGCACGCGTGAACAGAGCGCTCAGAGCCCCGCCGTCGACCCGGCCGGCCAGGAACACACCCGGTGACCCCGCCGCGAGAGCCGAGCTGTCGCCCCAACCGCTCGGGCCTACGATGACGAGCGGCCAAGGCTCGGGCAGGCTCGGCCGGACCTTCGAATATGCCTCTACCAGGCGAGACAGGTTCTTGCGAGGCTCGAGCGTGCTGACGGTCAAAAGGTAACCCCCTCCGGCCGGCACGCCCAGCCGGGCCAACAACAACTGTGCGGCCGGGTCGTCCGGCGGGTCGAGATGGTCGACCCCCTCCGGTATCACGTGAACCTGGCCCGCGCCGATCCCGAGTCCGGTCGCCAGCAAGTCCGACGCCGTCAGGCCGGACGGCACCACGAAGGCAGCCGCCCGGCCCGCAACGCGCCGGAGCGCCGACTCGTGCCATGCCCGGCCACGGGCCGGGTAGGCGTCCGGAAAGCGCCTCCACGCGAGGTCGTGCACCATGACGACAAGGGGCATCCCCCGGACCGGCGGAGTGGCAAACGACGTGCCGTGCAAGACCGAAGAGCGGCTCGGGTGCAGCCAGCCGAGCGGCACGCCGCGGTCCCAGACCCGGCTGAGCAGCGGGCCCGGCAGTGCCGACGTGCGCAGCGGCCAACCCAGCTGACGCAACGGGTCCTCTGCCCCCGGCCCGGACCGGCCCCGGCTCGCCCGCAAGGTCACCCGCGGGCGTTCGTCACTGCCGAGAAGCGCCAAACCTGCGAGAAGCCCCCGGCAGTACGTGCCTATGCCACCGGGAACCGGCCGGCGAAGCTGCTCCACCACGATCTCGACGTCGAGCGGCGGAGTGCTCACGGTTCGCGTCGGCCTGCCGCAAGCTGGTAGAGAGCGATCATCTGCTCGGCCGTGCGGTCCCAGCTGAACAGCGCCGCCCGCTCCTGCCCGGCCGCGATCAGCCGCTCGCGAGTCCCCTCGTCGGTCAGGACGGACTCGAGCGCTGCGGCAAGGGGGCCGGCTTCGCCTGCCGGTACCAGCAGGGCCCCGTCCCCGACCACCTCGGGGACGCTGCCGGCGGCCGTCGCCACGACGGGCACGCCCGCCACCATCGCTTCGAGGGGAGGGAAGCCGAATCCCTCGTAGACCGACGGGTATGCGAGCACTGAGGCGTTCCAGAGGAGGGCGTTGCGTTCCTCCTCGTTGACGTAGCCCAGCCGGACGACCCGGTCCTCCAGCCGATGACCGGCAACGGCCTCGGTGAGCGACGCAGCCCCCCAGCCGTCAGCTCCAGCAACGACGAGCCGCAGGGCGCCGTACCTGGCGCTCAGCTCGTAGAACGCGTCGACGAGCGTCGGGTAGTCCTTACGAGGCTCGACGGTCCCGAGGGCCAGGATGTAAGGCGGCTCGACCGGCGGCGTCGTAGTCGGTTCGGCAACCGGGGGGATACCCCAGCTGATGACGTGGATCCGCTCGGCTGCAACGCCGAGCAGCCCGACGACCTCGTCACGGACGAACGCGGCCGGCACGTGGACGAGGGCCCCGCGCTCCACCGCCTTGCGTACGAGCGCCGGGTACCTGAGCGCGGTGGGGGTACACAGCTCCGGGAAGCGCACGGCGGTGAGGTCGTTAACCGTGACCACGGTGGCGGCCCGGTGGGAGGGAGGCACCGCGAAATTCGTCCCATGGACGACGTCTGCGGGGCGCGCGACGCGCTCCGCGCTCGGGAAGGAGCCGAACTGCCACGCCGCAAGTGCAAGGCGGGTCGGAATCGGTCTTCCCCGGAAGCGGACGCTCCGCGGGATCTCCCGGCGCGCCAGAAGGGCCTTGCGCGCGACCGCATACGCGCTCGAGCTCGATCTCGGGCCGGTCCATCAACGCCTCGAGCAACCCCCGGCAAGCCGCTCCGACCCCGCTCGGCTGGCCGACGAGGGGCAACACGTCGATCGCAACCCGCAGCGTCGCACGGCGCTCCGGACGCTTGAACTTGGCACGGCGTGCGGGGACCGGGGCAGAGATGCGAGCGTCGTGCGACGCGGTCACCGGAAGAGATCCTCGCCATACGGGCGCACTACTTCACGCAAGACCGAGCCCTCGTCGAGGACCGCCGGGTCGACCCCACGAACGACCGCTACGGGCACACCGGATGCCTTGCCCATCACGAGCTCCGCCGCGGCCGCGATCTCGTCGACGATGCACATCTCAGTTGCCACGAGCTCCCTTCCGAGCGCGTCGAGCGTGCCCCGGAGGTCGACGATCCCGCGGACGCCGGCACATCCGATCGCCACGTCGACGACTCCGCGTCGCCATGCCCGACCGAAGGTGTCGGAAATGACCACCCCGACGGTGCGACCCGATCGAGCTCGGAGCCCGTCGCGGATCCGCCGTGCGGAGCGATCGGGGTCCTCCGGCAGCAACGCCGCCCAGCCTTCGGCAACGTTCGACAGGTCTATCCCCGAGTTCGCGCAGACATAGCCGTGGCGCGTCTCGGTGACGACCAGGTCCCCCCGCCGCCGCAGGATGCGGACCGCCTCTGACTCCGCCAGGCGTCGCTTGGCGTCCGGATCGCCCGGATCGACCCTCACCATCCGGCCTTCTGCCTTGGACACGATCTTCTGCGTCACGACCACGACGTCGCCGTCCTCGAGCTCGGCCAGCTCGGCGATCACCCCGGCGAGGTCCGCTCCGCGATCGATCTCCGGGAACCCCGCCACCGGATGGACCGTCAGCGCCGCCGGCATGGAAGACATTCGCTGAGTCTTGTCCCGCTATGGCGCCGGTGCTAGCCGGGCCGGCCGTGAGCGGCGCGCCCGCCTCGCGAGCTGAGCACGACCCGTGCGAGCTCGCGAGCGTGCTCCGGGCTCGACATGACGGTCTCGGCGACCACTGCCCGAACACCCGCATCCTCGACGAGGCCGGCCAGACCGGCATCGACCTGGTCGATGACGATGGTCCCGACGAAGTCGGCAAGGTGCCTGGCCACGCCATCGGCGGAGGCCTCGCCACCGAGTTCGGCCATCAGGCGGTCAGCAGGACCCTTCAGCGCCGCTCCTCCGATGATCGGAGAGACGGCGACCACGTCCTCGCGACGCCGGGCGAGCACCTCCTTCACCCCTGGAACCGCCAAGATCGGACCGATCGACACGACTGGGTTCGAGGGCGCGACGACCACGATCTCGGCGCTCACGAGGGCCTCGATCACATGGGGACCCGGCTGCGCCGCCTCGGCACCTTCGTAACGGACTTCTTTCACCACCACGTCGTGCCGCAACTTCACGAAGTACTCCTGGAACGACAGCTCCGTGCCGTCCGGGAGGGTGAGCACCGTACGTACCGGGTCGTCGCTCATCGGCAACAGAGTGAGACGTAGCCCGAAGCCGGCGGCGATCTCTGCGGTGACACTGGAGAGTGGAGCACCCTCGGAGAGCCGACCGGTGCGGTAGAGGTGGGTCCCGAGATCCCGATCACCCAGGCGGAACCATGTCCTGTCGGCACCGCCGAGGCGCTCGAGCGCGGCCATCGCGTGCCAGCTCTCCCCGGCTAGGCCCCAGCCGCTCTCGCGGTTCACCGAGCCCGAGAGCGTGTAGGTGATCGTGTCGATGTCGGGAGAGATCGACAGCCCGTGCATCTCGGTGTCGTCGCCGGTGTTGACGATCGCCGTGATCGACTCCGGCTCTGCCGCCTGCATGAGTCCCGTCAGCATCCTGGCCGCCCCGACTCCTCCGCAGAGGACGGCGATCACGGGTTGTCGCTCTGCCGCGACCGGACCGAGTCGAGGACGGCCGCCACGCCGTCGGGCAGTGCCGTCCAAGGCTTCCAGCCGAGATGGATCGAGGCACGATCCGGATCGAGAGCGTTCCGCCGGACGTCGCCGGCGCGCTCGGGACCGTGCTTGGCCTGAGCCCTCGTGCCTGCCACCTCGGCCATGACGCTGTACAGGCGATTCGTAGTCGTCTCGGTTCCGGTGCCGATGTTCAGCACGAGCCCGCCACCGCGCTTGGCCGCACGCGCGAACGCATCGACGACGTCATCGACGAAGACGTAGTCGCGCGTGTGCTCGCCGTCACCGAAGATCACGCAGGTCTCTCGCTTCACAAGGCGTTCGGAGAAGATCGCCACGACTCCCGCCTCTCCGTGAGGGTCCTGACGGGGCCCGTACACGTTCGCGAGAGCAAGCGCGGTGAACTCGAGACCATGCAAGGCGCGGTAGGTCACCATGTAGTCGATCGGCGCCTTCTTCGACACCCCGTATGGCGACAGCGGGCCGTGCGGCTGGTGCTCCGCAATAGGCAGGTCGGCTGCGTCGGGCTCGCCGTACAGGGTGCCGCCGCTGGCTGCATAGACGACCTTGTTGACGCGTGCCTTGCGGGCGGCTTCGAGGACCTGGAGCGATCCGAGGACGTTCACCTCTGCATCGAAGAGCGGGCGGGCGACGGAGACGGAGACCGATGACTGAGCGGCGAGATGGAAGATGACCTGCGGCTTGCGGAGGCTCACGAGCTCGATGAAGTCGGGATCCCGGATGTCGAGATTGTGGAACCTGAATGTGCCGCCGCACGACCTGGCCTCGGCAAGATTGGCCAGCCCTCCTGTCGACAGGTCGTCCACTACGTCGACCTCGTGGCCCTCGGCGAGCAGGCGGTCCACGAGAGTCGACCCGATGAAACCGGCACCGCCCGTGACGAGGCAGCGCATCTTCTGGGTCCTCGCGGCCGCTTGCCTCTGTGCCGCCGGCGAACCCCCCGTGCGGGCGGGCGTCATGGCGACGGGAACCGCGCGGCCACGAGCGTGGACGCAGCCTGAACGTCGCAGTGTGCGCCGATCACGCAGAAGTCGGTCACCTTGCAGGAGCGGCCGATCTCGCTCGCCGGTCCGACGATCGAAGATGCGATCACCGCGTCGGGCCCGATGCGGGCGCCAGCCATGATCACCGAACCGCTGACTCGTGCTCCGGTTTCCACGATGGCACCCTCCGATACGACCGAGTCGGAGACCTCCGACCCTGCCGCTATCAAAGCACCCCTGCCGACGAACGTCGCCGGCCCGACGACGCCCTCCACGACCGCCGCGGGATCTACGAAGACGAGAGGGGACGGCTGCGGGACCGAGGGCAGCAGGGCGACAGTCCGAAGGCCGTGCAACAGGTCGAGCGACGCCTGGATGTACTTCTCCGGTGTCCCGGTATCGATCCAGTACGCGTCCGACGAAAGTGCGTACAAGGCGCCGCGGCCGACGAGGGTGGGAAAGGTCTCCCGCTCGATCGAGACGCGCCGGCCAGAGGGAATGAGGTCGAGCACCGAAGGCTCGAGCACGTAGCAGCCCGCGTTGATGAGGTTGGTCGGTGCGGTCCCCGGGGCGGGCTTTTCTATGAACGCCGTGACGCGGCCGTCGCGGTCCGTCGGCACTACGCCGAACGATGAGGGCTCCTCCACGGGTGTCAGATGGATGGTGGCTGTCGCGTTGCGGTAGCGGTGGAAGCTCAAGAGCGAGCCGACGTCGAAGTCGGTCAGGACATCGCCGTTGACGACGAGGAACGTCCCGTCCACGCCGGCGCTCTCCGCCGCGAAGCGCACGGCTCCGGCCGTGTCGAGCAGCTCGGGTTCTGTGGCGTAAGCAAGGCACACCCCGGCCACCTCACCGTCTGGGAAGGCCTCCACGAAGGCATCGGGGCGGTACCCGAGCGACAGCACCACACGGCCGATCCCGTGCCGGGCGAGCCATGTGACGACGTGCTCGATCATCGGGCGATCGACCACCGGCAACATCTGCTTGGGGATGTCGTACGTGAGAGGGCGCAGGCGCGTCCCCTCACCACCCACGAGGACGATCGCGTCCATCGACCGCTTTGCTTCTTCGAGCCTTAGCTCTTGGTGGTAGAGGTGGTCGATGGCGAAGTGGTCGTCGGTGTCGTGACTTGTGTGGTTGCCGACGACTGCACCGAGGCTGGGGCGACTCCGCTCGGGTTCGAGATGAGGAAGTCACCTATGACTTTGGCTGAGGCTGGCTTCGGGATCGAGGCACCTTTCGGGACGAACGCGATCGTGATCAGCTGGCCGTTCTCGAATCGGAGGTTCGCGGCATCCGTCGTGAGGACCCTGCCGGTCGTGGCCGTCGGGGACTTCCAGACCTTCACTTCGAGGATGCCGGGCTTGCCTTCGCACTTCTGACCGTTGCTGTACTGGAGGGGCTTCGGGGCCGGCGTGGTCGTCGTCGTGGTCGACGATGGCGGGGAGGTGGAGGTCGACCCCTTGCTCGGCGACGTGGTCGTCGTCGTGGAGCTCGTGGAAGTGGTCGAACTGGTGGAGCTCGTGGAGGTAGTCGTAGTCGTAGTTGTGGGCGCGGGCAGCTCGAGTGAGGTCTTGGTCAAGATGGAGCCCGCCGCGAGAAGGAACGCGCCCAAGACGGCGTTCTTGCCGGAGACGGCGGCAGGATCGCTCGAGAGCCCAGGCTCGATCGCGACGACGCCGTGACCGTCGGTCGTGAAGGCTTGAGCAGGGTTCACAGTGGCCGGGAAGAGCTTCACCTTGCCGCAGATGTAGGAATCGAGGCCGACGTGCCAGAGATTCGCCTTCGTCGGCGGAACCGACGCTTTGCTCGCCACAGGCCCTGGATTGGTGCGCTCGTAGCGGCTGTACGCGACCAACCCCGTCCCGACCAGGCAGATCGAGAGGAGGATCGCGTACCAACCAATCGGCGTCTGTCCTCGATAGGAGCGCCCGCCGCCACCTACTGCGGCAGCGCGCGCGACCCTACGGCTGAAATTCTCCCCGGGCACGGTGCCTCACCTTAGCCGTGGCCAACACCTGTTCCCGAACGGGTCGCAAGAGGTGGTCCGCCCAGGCCAGCAGCAGTCTCGCGATCAGGCCCGCTGCCATGAGCGGGAGAAGCAGTCGTTCGGTTCCCTCGGCCGTCCTGGAGGCGAAACGCCACATCGACCGGTGATGCGACGCCAGCATCCGGTAGGGGTGCTGGGAAGCGGAAAGGCCCTGTTCATGGAGTACTTCGGCGGTCGGCTCGTACCAGGTTCCCCATCCCGCCCGACGCAGGCGCCAACACAGGTCGACGTCCTCGACATACATGAAATACGCCTCGTCGAAGCCGCCAACCGACTCGAAGGCGACCCTCCGGACGGCCATGAACGCACCGGAGACCCAATCTGCGCTGCGGGAACGGTGCTGATCGGCGCCGAGATGGCGATAACGACGAGTCCACGGGTTGCCGCCCCAGATCAGCCCGAGGCAGGCGTGCCCGATGGCATCGGCCAGCCCAGGGAAGTCCCGGCCCGATGGGTAGACCTCTCCGTCTGCATCGCGGAGAAGGGGACCGACGACGGCGAGCGAGTCGTCCTGCGCCAGCCTGGTGAGCAGGGATCCCACCGAGCCCGGCCGAACCACGAGGTCCGGATTGCAGATGAGCAGGTACGGAGCCGTGGTCAAGGCCGCGCCGAGGTTCGCAGCGGCGCCGTAGCCGAGGTTCCTGGCAGACTCGATCACCCTCGGGCCGGGGCCTTCCCGGCGCAACGAGGCCACCGAGCCGTCTGATGACCGGTTGTCCACCACGACCAGCTCGGCGACGCCTTCGGCCTTCAAGCTGGCGACGCACGGCGCCAGCGCCTCTCCTGCGTTGTAGTTGACGACGATCGCAGCTACCGGTAGCTCCGCCGGCGGCATCAATCGAGCTCGCGGACGAGCCGCCCGATGGATTCGCGCCAGTCCGGGAGGAGCGCCTCCCCCCCGAGACGCAACGCGGCGTTGTCGAGCACGGAGTTGGCCGGCCTCGGTGCCGCTCGCGTCAGCTCAGAGGTCGCGATCGGCACCACGCGGGCAGGATCGAGCCCGGCGCAACGGAGGACCTCGCGGGCGAAGCCGAACCACGTCGTCTCTCCCTGGTTCGTCACGTGAAAACACCCCGGCCGGCGGGCAATCCCGAGCTCTATGACCTTGGATGCCAGCTCGGCCGCGACGGTCGGGCTGCCACGTTGATCATCCACGAAGCGCAACTTCTCCTCCGAGGCCCGCGCCATGCGCAGCACCGTCTTCGCAATGTTGGAGCCCTGCCGGCCGACGACCCATGCCGTCCGGACGATCGTCCAGGCGGGATCGATCTCGAGCTCGCCGGCGAGCTTGGAGCGGCCGTAGACCGAGAGCGGGTTCGGGGTGTCCCACTCGAGGTACGGGCGATCGGAGCGACCGTCGAAGACGTAGTCGGTCGAGAGGTACACCACGTGGGCCCCGACCCGTCGAGCGCCGTCGGCCACGTGCCTCGTCCCGAGGGCATTGACTCCGAACGCGCGGTCCGGATCGGCCTCGCACGCGTCCACCGCCGTCCAGGCCGCCGGATGGATGATGAGGTCGGGCTCGAAGTGACAGATCGCCGAGAGCACTCGGTCCCGGTTGGACACGTCCAGCTGCAGATGGTCGGCAGCCACCAAGTCGATCGGGTCCCGCACTCGCCCGGCGCTGCGCTCCTTGAGCAGCGCGACGAGCTCCGATCCGACCTGGCCGCCGGCCCCGGTTACGAGGACCCGCATGTGCCCGGCGGCTCTCCGGTCACAATCGCCCGTCGGAAGGATCGTCTGGCCAGGAGGTCTCGACCACCGGGGAGCGACCGATCAGCGGCTCCCACCAAGCCCGGTTCGCGCCGTACCACCTGACCGTCGCCTCGAGGCCCGAGTCAAATGGAACCTCAGGCTCCCAGCCGAGCTCACCTCTGATCTTGGACGAGTCGAGCAGGTAGCGACGATCGTGGCCGGGGCGATCCGGCACGATCGTCTTCAGGCTCCCGGGCTGGCCCGCGGCGGCAAGGACGGCATCTGCGATCTCGGTGATCGATGCCTCGCGGCCGGATCCGACGTGGTACGTCTCGCCGATACGGCCCCGCTCCAGTACTGCTTCGACGGCCCGGCAGTGGTCGTCGACGTGCAGCCATTCGCGGCGGTTCTCGGTCGACTGGTAGAGCGGCAGGCTCTGGCCCGACAGTGCACGGGTCGCGAAGAGCGGGATCACCTTCTCGGGGAACTGGTATGGCCCGTAGTTGTTGCAGCAGTTCGTGATGGTGACAGGGAGCTCGAACGTCTCGCCATAGCACCGCACCACGTGATCGGAGCCAGCCTTGGAGGCGTTGTACGGCGTCCGCGGGCGGTACGGCGACTCCTCGTTGAACGACTCGTCGCTATCAAGAGCGAGGTCCCCGTAGACCTCACACGTCGAGATGTGGTGGAACCGGCCTATGCCGACCCGGCGTGCGGCGTCGCACAGCGCCTGAGTGCCGAGCACGTTCGTCCGGAAGAAACGAGCCGGGTCCAACACGGCGAGCGAGTTGTGGCTCTCGGCGGCGAAGTTGACGATGGTGTCGATCCCGTGGAGCTTGAGGGTCTGCTCAACGAGCGATTGATCCCCGATGTCGCCGTGGACGAACGTGACGGCACCGGCCGTCTCGAGATCGGCAAGGCTCTCCCGGTTGCCCGCGTAGGTGAGCACGTCGTAGACGACGATCGCGTCGCCGGGGTGGGCCCTGCTCCAGTACCGGGAGAAATTCGAGCCGATGAAGCCGGCGCCGCCGGTGACGAGGAGTCGCACCCAGCGAAGGCTAATCGGCATGAGCGGGAGGGTCGGATCGCACGTGCACCACGTCGCCCGTGGCGATAACCCGCACGCAGGCGCCGACGTCGACGAGAAGCCGGCCACCGTCGTCCACGTCGAGTGCGCGACCGGTGAGCTCCTCGCCGGGAAGCTCGACCCTGACCAGTTCCCCGATGGTGGCACAGAGCCGGCGGTACTCGCTCCGCAGCGCGACGACCTCTCCATGGGCGGGTCCGGCCGGTGCCGTACCGGGGTCTCGAGGAGCCAGCGCCTGCCACCTCCGCTCGACTGCCGCGAGCATCCGGTCGGCAACATCGTCGCGTTCGATGCCACGCCCGGCCAATCGATCGAGAGAGATGGCCCGCGCTGCGATCTCCACCGCATCGGGCTCGGCCGGCGGCGGGAAGTCCGCCGGCCAGTTGCAATTGATCCCTATGCCCACGACCAGGGCATCCGGCAGCGCCGTCTCCGCCAGCACGCCGGCAACCTTGCGGTGCTCGCTCCCGCCTATCAGGTCGTTCGGCCACTTGCACCGGCACTCGACGTCCGCGACCTCACGGCAGGCCTCTATCGCAGAGAGAGCGACGACCCAGCTTGCAAGGAACCACATGTCGATCGGCCAGGACGGGCGGAACAGCATCGAGCACAGGACCGAGCCACCTGGATGGTCGAGCCAGCGACGGCCGAGTCGTCCGCGCCCGGCAGACTGCCTCTCGGCGAGCAGCACAGTGCCCTCGGGCGCCCCAGATCCTGCTCGAGCGAGCAGCTCGGCGTTGGTCGACCCGATCTCGCCGAACCGCTCCGGGCTGGTGAACGGGCGCCAGGAGGAAGGCCCCCCGAGCGGACGGGTAGCCTGCTCGGTCGAGCCCTCCCCCGTCGCCGTGTCGATTGGCCGGTTGTCAACCACGGGGAGGACGATATGCCGAGGAAGGGGAGCCGTGTTCGACAAGGTGCTCATCGCCAATCGGGGTGAGATCGCCGTCCGCGTCATCCGCACCTGCAAAGAGCTCGGCATCGCGACCGTTGCGGTCTACTCGGACCTCGACCGGGACGCGTTGCACGTCCGTCTCGCGGACGAGGCCTACGGACTCGGAGGTCAGACGGCGGCCGAGAGCTATCTGAACACCAGTGCGATCCTCGACGCGCTCGAGCGGAGCGGGGCGGGTGCGGTGCATCCTGGGTACGGCTTCTTCTCCGAGAACGCCGCGTTCGCGTGGGCGATCGCGGAGCAAGGCGCCACATTCGTCGGTCCGCCTCCCGAGGCCATCGAGATCATGGGCGACAAGATCAGCTCCCGGATCGCGGCTGAAAGAGCCGGCGTGGCGGGGGTGCCCGGACGGAGCGAGCCGCTCACCGACGCCGCCGAGGTCGTCTCGTTCGGCGAGGAGCACGGATGGCCGGTCGCGATCAAGGCCGCCTTCGGTGGCGGTGGGCGCGGCATGAAGGTCGTGAACTCTGCTGGCGAAGCCGCCGAGGCAATGGAGTCGGCACAGAGGGAGGCCCAGGCGTACTTCGGCCGTCCCGAGGTGTACCCCGAGCGGTACCTCTCCTGGCCTCGCCACATCGAGATGCAGGTCTTCGCCGATCGGCACGGCAACGCGGTCTGGCTCGGCGAGCGCGACTGCTCCTACCAGCGGCGCCACCAGAAGCTGATCGAGGAGTCGCCGGCTCCTGACTTCCCCGACGACATCCGTCAGCAGATGGGCGACTCCTCGGTCAGCATCTGTCACGCGTGCTCCTACGAGGGAGCTGGAACCGTCGAGTTCCTGTACGAGGACGGGCAGTTCTACTTCCTCGAGATGAATACGCGGCTACAGGTCGAGCACCCGGTGACCGAGCTCGTGACCGGGATCGATCTCGTGGCTTTGCAGCTGCGCGTGGCGGCAGGTGAGCCTCTCGGGTTCTCCCAGGACGAGCTCCGCGGCACGGCGGCGCGGGCACGCGATCGAGTGCCGGATCAACGCGGAGGACCCGACCGGTGGGCGCTTCTTGCCGAGTCCCGGGCGCCTCACCCGTTTTCGCCCGCCGGACGGTTTCGGCACCCGGACTGACGCGGGCTACGAGACGGGTGACACCGTCAGCCAGTTCTACGACAACCTGATGGCGAAGATCATCGTGTGGGGAGAGGACCGCGAGACGGCTCGGCGACGGATGCTGCGTGCCCTCGGCGAGACGATCGTCGAGGGCATCGCCACGACGATCCCTGCCCATCAGGCGATCCTGGCGCACGACGACTTCGTAGGATCCGCCCACTCCACCCGCTGGGTGGAAGAGGCGCTCGATCTCTCGGCCCTCTCGGTCGCGCCCGCCGCTGCGGTCGTCGAGCCTCAGACCGACGGCGGCGAGCGCCGGGTGCTTCGAGAAGTCGACGCGGAAGTCGACGGCAGGCGTTACCGGGTCAAGCTGTGGGTCCCCGAGAGCGGTGGCGGGGGCGGTGGTGCTGGCAGCGGGGGCCCAGCAGGCCGTCCTTCGCCGCGAGGGCGCCAATCCTCGAGTGGTCCGGTGTCGAGCGCAGACGGCCGGGTGACCGTGCCCATGCAAGGCACCATCGTGAAGGTGCTCGTCGAGCAGGGCGATGCCGTCGAGGCCGGTCAGACGCTGTGCGTGCTGGAGGCGATGAAGATGGAGAACCCGATCAACGCCGACCGGGCGGGAACCGTGAAAGAGCTGAAGGTGAAACCTGGCGACGCGCTCGGTGCGGGCGATGTCGTGGCGGTGCTCGAATGAGCGCGAGCACCGGCTCGGCGCTGAAGGAAAGGGCACGCTCGAGCGTCTCCGCAGACGAGTCGGTGCTCGTCGCCCTGTCCCATCAGATCCACGCACATCCCGAGATCGGTTTTGAGGAGGAGAACGCCTCCGCCTCGTGCGCCGAGTTGCTCGCCGACGCCGGCTTCGGGGTCGAGATGGGGATCTGCGATCTCCCGACCGCCTTCTCCGCTTCCGCGGGTTCCGGGCCTTTCACGATCGCGATCTGCGCCGAATACGACGCCTTGCCGGGCATCGGCCATGCCTGCGGCCACAACGTGATTGCATCCGCCGCGATCGGTGCCGGCCGCGCCCTCGCCGCCGTGGCAGACGATCTCGGCATCACCGTGCGCGTCCTCGGCACCCCTGCCGAGGAGGGCGGGGGCGGGAAGATCCTCATGATGGAACGAGGAGGTTTCGACGGCATCCACGCGGCGATGATGGTGCATCCGGCCCCGGACGAGCTCGACCACATGCCCTGCCTCGCCGTCGAGCACTACGACGTCGTGTACCACGGCAAGGAGGCACACGCCTCGGCGTTCCCCGAGCGCGGCGTGAACGCCGCCGACGCCCTCACGGTCGCGCAGGTCGCGATCGGTCTGCTGCGCCAGCATGGCGAGGAGCACGACCAGGTCCACGGCATAGTCACGCTGGGCGGGGTCGCACCGAACATAGTGCCCGCCCTCACGACGGCGAAGTACTACGTACGAGCCCGGTCCCTCGCCCGGTTGGCGGAGTGGTCGCCACGGGTGAAGGCGTGCTTCGAGGCGGGATCGGTCGCGACAGGCGCGTCGTTGGAGTTCGTGCCGCAAGGGCCGACTTACTCGGAGTTCCACAACGATGACCCGATGACCGCGCTCTACGTCGCCAATGCCGAGGCGCTGGGCCGGGTCTTCCCGGCACCGGGCGGCAGAACGATGAGCGGGTCCACCGACATGGCGAACGTCTCACTCTCGATCCCGTCGATCCATCCGATGCTCGGGCTCGACTGCATGCCGGCGGTCAATCACCAGCCAGAGTTCGCCGCTGCAGCCGTGTCGGCTGCGGCCGACCAGGCGGTGTCTGACGGAGCGACCGCCATGGCTTGGACCGTGATCGATCTCGCGACCGACGAGACGGAGCGTTCCCGCTTGACGGCGTCGGCCTACTCGTCTTCCTGATTTCTGACGACGCGGGCCGACCGTCTCAGGGAAGGGCGGAGGGCGAAGCGCCGGGCGACGCCGGATTGGCCTTGGTCACCTTGCGGTCGGTGAAGCGGCCTTCGAGTTGGCAGGCGGGGCGGCACTGCAGCTGGTCCCTGATCGCGAGCTGATCATCTTCTGATGCTTGGCCAGCCTCGCGCAGCTGATCGAGGAGCGGAGCCATGTCCAGAGCCGCGCCGCCACGGCGGGGTTGTGCAACCTCTTCACGCGAAAGTGAGCCTGTTGCTTGGTGAGCAGCCACATGACCCCACAGGAGCTACAGCGCCGCTCGACGAGTGATTCCCGGCCGAACAACTGAGGCCACCGTGCTAGCGGACCGGCTCGTACACACCGAAGGCGTCCCTCAGCACATCTGAAACTTCCCCGAGGGTCGCTTCGGCTTTGAGCGCCGCACGCATCGGGACGAGGAGATTCTGAGTGCCCCTCGCCGCCGCGGCGACGTCGGCGAGGGCTGCGTCGACGGCTGGGCCATCCCGTCTTGCCCGCACGGAGCGCACCCGCTCCACCTGTGCCTGCTGGAGAGCAGGGTCGATCGGGAAGACGTCGAGCTCCTCCGGCTCCTCGTCGACGAACTTGTTGACACCTACGAGCACCTTCTCGCCTGAGTCGAGGGCCTTTGCGTACGCGTAGGCGGCCTGCTCGATCTCGTCCTGCATGAATCCCTGCTCGATGGCGGCCACCGCACCTCCCATCTCGTCGATGCGCTCGAGATACTCGGTGGCGAGGCGTTCGACCTCGTCGGTCAGCCACTCGACGTAGTACGACCCCCCCAAGGGATCGACCGTGTCGGTGACGCCCGACTCGTAGCCGACGACCTGCTGGGTCCGGAGGGCGAGCTTGGCCGCCCTTTCGGTTGGCAGCCCTAGCGCCTCGTCGAACCCGTTCGTGTGGAGGCTCTGGGTCCCGCCGAACACAGCCGACAGCGCCTGGACCGCAACTCGAACGATGTTGTTCTCCGGCTGCTGGGCCGTGAGCGTCGACCCTCCGGTCTGGGTGTGGAATCGCAATCTCGTCGAACGGTCGCTGGCGGCGTGGAAGCGATCGGTCATGATGCGGGCCCACATTCGCCGCGCGGCCCGGAACTTGGCGACCTCTTCGAAGAGGTTGTTGTGAGCATTGAAGAAGAAACTCAACCTCGGAGCGAACTCATCCACCTCCAACCCGGCGTCGATGGCGGCAGAGACGTAAGCAATCCCGTCGGCGAGGGTGAAGGCCAGCTCTTGGACGGCCGTCGATCCGGCCTCTCGGATGTGGTACCCGGAGATCGAGATCGTGTTCCACTCCGGGACGCGCTCGGCGCAGTAAGCGAACGTGTCGGTGACGAGGCGCATCGACGGGCGCGGCGGGTAGATGTAGGTGCCGCGGGCGACGTACTCCTTCAAGATGTCGTTCTGGATAGTCCCGCCGATCTTGTCGGACGGGACGCCTTGCTCCTCGGCTACGAGCTCGTACAGGAGCAGGAGGATCGCAGCCGTCGCGTTGATGGTCATCGACGTCGTGACCTGGTCGAGCGGGAGGCCTTGCAGGAGAAGCCGCATGTCCTCGATCGAGTCGATGGCGACCCCGACCTTGCCGACCTCGCCCTCCGCCCTCATGTGGTCCGAGTCGTATCCCATCTGAGTCGGGAGGTCGAACGCGCACGACAGTCCGGTCTGGCCGGCGCCGAGGAGGAACTTGAACCGCTCGTTGGTCACCTCGGCTGAACCGAAGCCTGCGTACTGGCGCATGGTCCAGAGCCGGCCGCGATACATGTCCGGCTGGACGCCTCTTGTGTAAGGGAATTCGCCAGGCTCACCGAGCTGGCGTTCGGTGTCGAACGCCGCGAGGTCGTCCGGGCCGTACCGGCGGCGGATCTCGATGCCCGAATCGGTTAGCCGATCGTCACCGCCTTTGGCAGCCATGGTCAGAGCGTAAGGTCCAGCGGGCCCCGAGCGCCAGGTTGTTCGCCAGGTCTATGCCGCTTTGCGACAGGCCAGAGCAGTCCGGATGTCGGCTAGGAGCTTTGAGGGATTGGACCTGATTGCGGCCGGGGTCGCCCGAAGTACCGTCCAACCGCTCGCCACGAGCCGGTTGTGGCGCTCGCGGTCCGCGACAAAGGAGTCGTAATCGGCGTGGAACCGATACCCGTCGACCTCGATGGCGATTCGTTGCGCCGGGTAAGCCGCGTCGAGACGACCCAGGAGCTCGCCGTCGGCGGTCCGAGCCTCGAACTGCGTGATCGGCTTTGGCAAGCCAGCGATAAGGACCAGGTTCACGAGCTGCAGCTCGGCCACGCTCTCAACCGGGCCGGCCATCTCCGCTATCAGCGACCGAAGGCGACCGGCACCAGGGACGCCGGCGGCCTCTCGGGAAAGCGAGTCTTCGAGATGCGCGAGCGTCACCAGCCGCCTGGCAACGAAGTGACCCACGAGCACGACCACTTCGTCGTCGTCGGCTCCGGTCGCGGCGAGGCTTGCGACATCGACGAGCGTTCTCGCCGGGGTCGTGACCGGGATACCTGCTTGCGTCGCTGGGATCACGCTCCGCCTCGTCCGGTGGACGACGATCCCCTGTTCTCGCCGCGTGCCGTTCCGCCCAGCTACGAGAACGTGAACAGGCCCGTCAGGCTCGACTCCGAAACCCCAAAGGCTCGCCGCCGACCAGTGCGACACCCGGCCGTGAGTGGCGAGGCAAGCCGCCATCATCCGCTCTTCTGGCGACGGGGCTCCACCGACGACGTACACGCCGCGGAATACCCGGGTCACAAGGCCGCCGTGAGTGAGAGAGGCCAGTGACTTGGGTCCGATCCCAACGTGTCTCGCTTGGGAGGCGGTGAAACATCGACGCTGTCGCTTCGCGATGCGCATCACGTTTGTCGTTGCTTTCGACTGAATCCCGGGCATGCGGTCAGAATGCCGCGTGGGTGTGACACTCATGATTTGCTTGTTGGGTCCCGGTCACGTTTCATGAGATGGGATCGCGGGGCGCGCGTCGCGCCCTGTATGCGGCGGCACACATCGCGCAACAGGCGCGACACGTTGGAGAAAACCCCGCCTCGGGGCGACCCGTACGTCCGACCGCCCGGCGCGCGGCCCCACCCGCCCGGCGGCGACCCGCCTGCCCGCACCGCTCAGGCCGGGAGGGACGCCTCCACGACGTGCGGCATGCAGAGCTCGTCGTACTCAGCTATCACGATGGGACCTGCGTTCTCACCGCACGCCCGGCACTCGGGGTCTCGCCGAACCTTGAACGACCGGAACGACTCCTCCAGGGCGTCGTACGCGAGCAGCCGCCCGACCAGAGGGTCGCCGAGGCCCAGCAAGAGCTTGATCGCCTCCATCGCCTGCATCGAGCCGATGATCCCGGGCAGCACGCCCAGGACGCCGGCCTCGGCACAAGACGGCGCCAGCTCGGCGGGCGGCGGCTCAGGAATGAGGCATCGGTAGCAGGGTCCGTCGTACGGTGCGAATACCGTTATCTGACCCTCGAAACGGAAGATCGACCCGTGCACCACCGGGATCCGCTTGAGCAGGGAGGCGTCGTTCACCAGGTACCGGGTGGGGAAGTTGTCCGTCCCGTCGACGATGACGTCGTAGCCGTCGATGATGTCCAAGATGTTGTCGGCGCCGAGGCGGGTGTCGTAGGTCACCACGTTCACATCCGGGTTCATCAGCGTCAGCGTCTTCTTCGCTGAATCGACCTTCCGCTCGCCGATGCGATCGAGGTTGTGGAGTATCTGGCGCTGGAGGTTCGAGGCGTCGACGACGTCCATGTCGATGATCCCGAGCGTTCCGACGCCCGCCGCTGCCAGGTACAGGGCAGCCGGCGACCCGAGCCCGCCCGCTCCGAGCAAGAGCACCTTGGACTCGAGCAGCTTCTGTTGCCCCCGCTCGCCCACCTCGGGAAGGAGCAGGTGCCGGTGGTAGCGATTGCGCTGCTCGGCGTCGAGCGTCCTGGGCGCGATCCACTCCCGTCCCTCGTCCTTCCACTTGTTGAAACCTCCCGCCATCGAGACGACGTCGCTATAGCCGAGGTCCTGCAACGCCTTCGCGGCGAACGCGGAGCGGGTACCGCCTGCGCAGTAGACGACGACAGGCTGCGTCTTGTCCGGGATCCGTCCCTCGACCTGCAGCTCGACGAAACCGCGCGGGATGTGCAGTGCGCCCGGGATCGCCCCTTGGGCATACTCGTCGGCTTCCCTCACATCGAGCCACACTGCCCGGTCCCGCTCACCCGCAGCGCCCTCCGGGTCGACCTCGCGGATGGCTTGCCGGACCTCACTCAAGAGGTCCCTAAAGCTCGGCACCTCATCCCTCCTCACCTGGCGCACCCGCGCCATAACCCTCACGGGCATAAACCCTACCAGCGAGGTCGACATTCCCAGGGACGACGGCTGCGTCTCAGCCCAGCCCGGACGATTCGGGCTTGCATATACTGAAACAACATGAAATACTATTCGAGTACCTGAAAGCCCTCTTCCCCTCGGAGGCTCCTCACATGACCACCGTGCTGCACGCAGACCCGCCACTCCAGTTGCACGCTGCCGGCGACCCACCCCCGTCGGCCCCGGGACACCTCCGCGTCGAGCCATGGCCCGACCCAGTGGTCGACGAGATGGGGCACGATCCGCGCTCCTCCTATGTCGAGACCTTCTGGCTACCCGTGCTGGGGCCCTCGACTACGTGGCTGCTCCGTCGTTTCGCCTCGCACCTCGACGACGCACCTGGGGGGGTCGTCTTCGAAGTCGAGGATCTGGCTCGTCGCCTGGGCATCGGTGAACGGTCGGGACCCAACTCGCCGTTTGCCAGAACTGTCAAGCGCTGCGTCGACTTCCAGATGGCGGAGTGGCACGGCGCCTCGCTCGCCGTGCGCCGGCACTTGCCCCCGCTTGCCCGGCGCCACCTGCAAAGGCTCCCCGAGACGCTCCAGGCGGAGCACCAGGCGACGATGGCGTCCGTCGCGGCACCACCTCCGCTGTCCGAGCGCCTGCGGATCCACGGGCGCCGGCTGGCCCTCAGTCTCCTCGACTACGGCGACGACCAGACTGCAGCTGAGACTCAGCTCGTGAGGTGGGGATTCCACCCCGCCATCGCAGTCGAGTGCGCCACATTCGCCGGCCTCGAGCACGCGAGACGCGAAGCTGCTCGCGCTGCACATCCCGCCGGGCCTCGAACGATGGCGCCGACTCGTCTTCGGGCACCCGCGTCTCGGTCCGCAGAGGAGGCCCCTTAGGTCGCTGCCGGCCCGCCGGAGACTCGCCCCCCATCTGCCGGCGGGCCGGCCAGCAACAGGGACCTCCTCCGGGTCCACTAAGCTTGACACAACTGTGGCAACCCTTAAGAGGGCGACCTCGCCCTATCTCGATCTCATCTCGCAACGAGTCGTGGTTTACGACGGCGCGACGGGGACGAACCTGCAGCTTCGGGATCTCGGGCCGGACGACTTCGGCGGCGAGGGCTACGAAGGCTGCAACGAGATGTTGGTGCTGACGCGCCCCGACGTGGTCCGGGATCTGCATCGCTCCTTCCTCGACGTAGGGGTCGACGTGATCGAGACGGACTCCTTCGGGACCTTCCCGGTGGTGCTGGCCGAGTACGGCCTCGCAGATCGCACGGTCGAGCTCGCGGCGGAGGCCGCCAAGATCGCGAAGGAAGTCGCCCATGGGTACTCGACGCCGGACCGGCCGAGGTTCGTCGCCGGATCGATGGGTCCCGGCACGAAGCTCCCGACCCTCGGGCAGATCTCCTTCCGGGACCTGCGGGCTGCCTACGAGCTGCTCGCCGAGGGGCTCCTCGAAGGTGGCGTCGATCTGCTGCTCGTCGAGACGAGCTACGACGTGCTGCAAGCGAAGGCGGCCATGCAAGCGTGTCGCCGGGCGATGGCGAGGACCGGACGGCAAGTGCCGATCCAGGTCCAGGTCACGATCGAGCTCACCGGCCGGATGCTGCTCGGCACCGAGATTGGCGCAGCCCTGACTGCCATCGAGGCAATGCAGCCTGACGTGATCGGCATGAACTGCGCGACCGGCCCGGTCGAGATGTACGAGTCGCTCCACTACCTCGCCGACCACTCGCGCATACCGATCTCCGCCCTCCCGAACGCCGGCCTGCCCTCGGTGGTCGACGGCAAGATGCACTACGACCTCACTCCCGAAGCGCTCGGGACTCACCTGAAGGGCTTCATCACCGAGCTCGGCGTAACAGTGGTTGGGGGATGTTGCGGCACCACGCCGGAGCACCTCCGCCACGTCGTCGCAGCTGTCGAAGGGGTGACCCCCAAACAGCGCAAACCGGAGCACGAGCCGTCGGCGGCCTCGCTCTACGGAAGCGTGACGTTCGAGCAGGACGCCTCGTTCCTAGTCATCGGGGAACGGACGAACGCCAACGGTTCGAAGAAATTTCGGGACGCGATGCTGGCCGGGGACTGGGAGACCACGGTCGCGATGGCCCGGGACCAGGTGAAAGAAGGCGCCCACCTGCTCGACGTGTGCGTCGACTACACCGGTGCCGACGGGGTACGCGACATGAACGAGGTGGCGAGCCGCCTCGGGTCGCAGTCGACGATCCCGCTCGTGATCGACTCCACCGAGCCGGCTGTGATCGAGGCCGCCCTGCAGTGGATCGGCGGGAGAGCGGTCCTCAACTCGGTCAACCTCGAGGACGGCGACGCCCCCGGTACGCGGCTCGACCGCTTCCTCACGCTCGCGAGGGAGTACGGCGCGGCCGTGATCTGCACGACGATCGACGAGGATGGTCAGGCGCGCACGGCGGACTGGAAGTTCCGGGCTGCCAAGGCGATCCACGACCTTGCCGTCGAACGCTACGGCCTCGCTCCGGAGGACCTGCTGTTCGACCCGCTGGCGCTCCCGCTCTCGACCGGTATGGAGGAGTCCAGGCGTGACGGGATCGAGACGATCGAGGGCATCAAGCGGATCAAGGCTGAGCTGCCCGGGGTCCACACCGTTCTCGGCCTATCGAATGTCTCGTTCGGCCTCTCGCCCGGAGCCCGGCAGGTGCTCAACTCCGTCTTCCTCCACGAGTGCGTCCAGGCCGGCCTCGACGGCGCCATCGTCCACGCCGGAAAGATCCTCCCCCTTCATCGCATCGGGGAGACCGAGCAGGCGCTCTGCCTCGATCTCATCTACGACAGGCGCCGTCCGGAGGACGGTTACGACCCCCTGGCCGAGCTCATCGCCCACTTCGACCTCGCAGGCGGCGCCGTGGCATCTGCGAAAGAGGACCGCACGGGTTGGCCGGTCGAGCAGCGGCTCGAGCTGCGGATCGTGGACGGTGACCGCAACGGGCTCGAGACGGAGCTCGACGAGGCACTCCACGCCGGGCACAAAGCGCTCGACATCGTGAACGACATGCTGCTCGCAGGTATGAGGACCGTCGGCGAGCTCTTCGGATCGGGGAAGATGCAGCTGCCGTTCGTCCTGCAGTCGGCCGAGACCATGAAGGCTGCCGTCGCGCGATCTCGAGCCCCACATGGAGCGAGCCGAGGACGACACCGGGAAGGGCACCGTGGTCCTCGCGACCGTCAAAGGCGACGTCCACGACATCGGCAAGAACCTCGTCGACATCATCCTCACCAACAACGGCTACGAGGTGCACAACCTCGGCATCAAGGTCCCCATCACCGACATGCTGCACAAGGCCGACGAGGTCGGCGCTGACGCCATCGGGATGAGCGGTCTCCTCGTGAAGTCGACGCTGATCATGCGCGAGAACCTCGAGGAGCTGAACCGCCTCGACAAGCACGACTACCCCATCATCCTCGGTGGAGCCGCCCTCACTCGCACCTATGTGGAGAAGGACCTGCGCGACGTCTACGCGGGCAAGGTGTTCTACGGGAAGGACGCGTTCGAGGGCCTTCACACCCTCGACCGCCTGATGGAGATCAAGCGATCGGGCGTCGACGACCCCACCTTCGGGACAGAACGCTCGGGACGCGTGCTGCCCAGGCGCAACAGCGCGCTGCTCGCCGAGGTAGACACTGCCACGCTCCCCTCGCGCTCGCCCGAGGTCGAGATGGACAACCCAGTGTTCGTGCCGCCCTTCCTCGGCGCCCGCGTGGCCAAGGGATTGCCGCTCGACGACGTGGCGTCCTACCTGAACGAGACGGCTCTGTTCCGGAACCAGTGGGGCTACCGGCCTGTCGACGGCGAGTCGGACGCCGACTTCAAGGAACGTGTGCGGGCAGAGCTGCGCGGGCGCCTCGACGAGGCCAAGGCGGACGGCGTCCTCGTCCCGTCGGTCGTGTGGGGGTACTTCCCCGCCAACGGGGACGGCAACGACCTCGTGATCTACGCCGATGACGAGCGGGCGCGCGAGCAGATGCGTTTCTCCCTGCCTCGCCAGCGCAAGGAGCCGTACCTCTGCATCGCCGACTTCTTCCGCCCCGTATCTTCCGGTGAGAAGGATTACGTGGCCTTCCAGATCACGACGATCGGCTCGATCGCTTCGGAGCGAACGGCTGAGCTCTTCAAAGCAGACCGCTACCTCGACTACGTCAGCCTTCACGGCCTCTCGGTCGAGATGACCGAGGCGCTCGCCGAGCGGTGGCACCGACGCATCCGGGAGGAATGGGGCTTTGCGGACGAGGACGGGCCGACCCTGCAGGGGCTGTTCCGCCAGCAGCACCGCGGCGGTCGGTACTCCTTTGGCTACCCGGCCTGCCCGGATCTCGAGGACAACGCCAAGGTCGTGGATCTCCTCGAGGCCGGCCGAATCGGCGTGACTGTGAGCGAAGGATTCCAGCTGCACCCCGAGCAGACCACCCTCGCCGTCATCTGCCACCACCCGCGGGCGAAGTACTTCGTCGCCTAAGCACGGCATCGGCTCTCCCGACCGGGCGCTACCGTCGCACGCATGACTGCTCTCGACGTCACGGATGCCACATTCGAGGCCGACGTCCTCGAACGATCCGACACCGTCCCGGTCATCATCGACCTCTGGGCGCCGTGGTGCGGCCCCTGCCGCACGCTCGGGCCGATCATCGAACAGGTCGTGGACTCGACCGGCGGAGCCGCGGCCCTCGCCAAGGTGAACGTGGACGAGAACCCGCGGGTGTCGGCGACCTTCCAGGTCCAGTCGATACCGGCCGTCTTCGCGATCTACCGGCGACAGGTCATCGACCGCTTCATCGGGGCGCTGCCAGAACGCGACGTGAAGGAGTTCGTCGACCGGGTCCTCGCGCAGGCGCAGCCGACCGAGACCGAGCTCCTGGTAGCAGCCGGTGACGAGGCTTCCCTGCGCAAGGCTCTCGAGCTCGAGCCCGCGAACGAGCAGGCGATCGTCGCCATGGCGAGCTTCCTCGTCGAACGAGGTGCGCCGAGCGACCAAGAAGAGGCTCTCTCCCTCCTCGAGCGCATCCCGGAGACGGCCGAGACGCGGCGAATCGCGGCGCTGGCCCGTACGGGCGACGTCCCCTCGAGTGGCGAGCTCACAGCACGCCTCGACGCTCTCCTCGCCCGGCTCCCGGGCGACGACGAGGCGCGGCAAGAGCTCGTCGACCTTCTCGAGACTATGGATCCGGCCGACGAGCGACGAGCGCAGTACCGCCGGGCCCTGACGGCCAAGCTCTTCTGATCCGCGCTGTGACGACGTACGCGCAACCGGCCGCGATCGCCCAAACGCTCGAGCTAGGCGGGCGCTCGTTCCACCTGGCCGAGCGGGCGCTCGTCATGGGCATCGCCAACCGCACGCCCGACTCCTTCTTCGACAAGGGCTCGTACTTCGCCTTCGACCGTTTTCTCGATCACTGTGACCGGCTCGTGGCCGACGGTGCCGACTTGCTGGACGTCGGCGGAGTCAAAGCCGGCGCTGGTGAGGAAGTGAGCGAGGCGGAGGAAATGGACCGTGTCATCCCGGCGATCGAAGCCGTCTCGGGACGCCTCGACGTCCCCGTGTCAGTCGACACGTGGCGCGCTTCGGTAGCCAAGGCGGCGTACGAGGCCGGCGCAGTGGTCGGCAATGACATCAGTGGTTTCTCTGATCCGTGCTACCTCACCGAGGCGGCGCGGGCCGGCGCCGCCGTCGTCGCGACCCACATCCGCCTCGGCCCGCGCATCCCCGATCTCGATCCTCCCTACGACGACGTCGTCGCGGCGGTCGAGGAGCGGCTCGCCGGCCTCGCCCGTTCGGCCGAGGCGGCCGGCATCCCGCCGAGCCGCATAGTGATCGACGCCGGGCTAGACCTCGGGAAGACGACAGCTCACTCGTTGGAGTTGCTCGGCGCCTCGCCACGGCTCGCCGCGCTCGGCTACCCCCTCCTGCTGTCGGCCTCCAACAAGACCTTCATCGGCGAGACGCTCGACCTCGTCGTGGCCGAGCGCCGGGACGCCTCGCTCGCCGCCGCCGCCCTCGGCATAACAGGAGGGTGCCGCATCCTGCGCGTGCACGACGTAGCCGGTACCGTTCGGGTGCGCGACGCCATCGCCGCGATCCTCCTCGAGCAAGCACCGGGCCAATGAACTCCTTCCTCATCAACGGTTCAGATCCCTCCCTCGTCTCGAGGGCCCTGACTGACCTGCTGGCGGAGCTGGCGGGTCCCGGCGATCGGTTCACCGAGGTCGAGGAGTACGAGCCGTCCGACGAGCAAGCCGGGGACGGCGAGTCGAAGGGCCGCTTCGACGTCGGCCCGATCCTGGCTGCTCTCGCCACGCCACCCTGGCTGAGCGATCACCGGATCGTCGTGGTCCGCGAGGCGGGCGCCCTCAGTGCCGCCCAGGCGGGTGAGATCGCCAAGATCGTGGCGGACCCGCCGACTGCCAACCTGCTCGTGCTCGCAAGCAGCGGCAAGGCCGTGCCCCTGGCGCTGTCGAAGGCGGTGAAGGCGGCAGGCGGCAAGGTCATCGAAACCGATCCCGGGAGAAACGCCCGCTCCCGCAACGACTGGCTCGACGCCCACCTCCGCCGCGCGGCGGTGCACCTCGACGCTCCCGCACGCAAGCGCCTGACGGAGCACATCGGCGAGGACGCCGCTCGGCTCGACCCGATACTCGAGCTTCTCGACGTCACGTACGGGCGCGGGCGCAAGATCTCCGTCGCCGAGCTCGAGCCCTTGCTCGGCGACGAGGGCGCCGCTCCGCCGTGGGACCTGACGGACGCGATCGATTCCGGCGACGGCGAGGATGCCATCAGGGCGCTCCGCCGGCTCCTCGGACCCGGCGGCCGTCACCCTCTTCAGGTGCTCGCGACGCTTCACCGCCACGTGTCGGGGATGCTCCGCCTCGACGGCGCCGACGACGTCCACAACGCCGACGACGCAGCTGCGGTACTCGGCATGAGCGCCTTCCCC
Source organism: uncultured Acidimicrobiaceae bacterium (assembly GCA_963801185.1). Lineage (GTDB taxonomy): Bacteria > Actinomycetota > Acidimicrobiia > Acidimicrobiales > Bog-793 > Palsa-601. The sequence goes on from CAWDDW010000001.1 coordinate 852,992, forward strand.
GCAAAGAAGGTGCTTGAGCAAAGTCGCCGGCTCGGCCACGATCGCATCATCCGCGCCGTCGAGGTCCTCGCCGCTGCCGACGCGGATCTGAGGGGACGGCTGGCATGGTCGGCCGAGCTCGTCATGGAAGTGGCCGTTGCGCGCCTCGCTCAGCTGAGCCGATCGACTGCACGGCCCACCCAGCCGAGCCGTGCGGCGGGGCACACGCGACGTTGAGGATCGGCGACGACGAGCTCCTCGGGCTTGGCGCATTGGCGGAGGGGCTGGCGCACGAGGCCGGGGCGCTCCTGCTCGGGTACTACGAGGGAGCCGCGCCGTCGGCAGAGCTCACCTCTTCGGTGCGGTCGAAGAGCACGCGCACCGACCTTGTCACCGAGGCGGACCGAGCGAGCGAGCTCCTGATCTTGGACAGACTCCTCGCCGAACGCCCCGACGATGCGGTGCTCGCCGAGGAGGGCGGCTTGCGGCCGGGCACTTCCGGGTTGACATGGGTCGTGGACCCGCTCGACGGCACGATCAACTTCGTCTACGGCTTCCCGGCTTTTGCTGTCTCGATCGCGTGCCAAGCTGGTGACGAGCGCCTCGTCGGCGTCGTCTTCGACCCGCTGAGGGACGAGACCTTCGCGGCCGTTGCGAGAAGAGGCTCGACCCGCAACGGCGAAGCTCTCAAGATCGCGGCCGGCCCGCCCCTGTCAGAGGCACTGGTGGCAACCGGCTTCGGGTACGGCGCCGAGCGCCGGCGCGCCCAGGCACGGCTGCTGCAGGGGGTGCTGCCCGAGGTGCGCGACATCCGTCGGGCCGGCTCAGCGGCGCTCGACCTCTGCTGGCTGGCGGCCGGTCGCTTGGACGCTTGCTACGAAGCCGGGCTCGCCCCGTGGGACCTGGCTGCTGGAGCGCTGATCGTCACAGAAGCCGGCGGGCGGGTCGCTGTGCTCGACGGTCTCATCCCCGACGCGTCCACGGTGGTGGCCGGCCCCCCTCTGCTCCAACAGGAGCTGGTCGGCCTCCTCGAACGCGCGCGGCTGGCAGCCGGTCTCCCTTTGGCCCCGTGAGCTCCGTCTCGCCGGTCTCGAGGGCGAGTTCCGGGCGAACTGCTACACCGGCCAGAGCCTCCGTCGCGGTAGGGTCGGCTCGCCATGGAATTCGAGGTCGTCGTCGAGATACCGAAGGGTCAGCGCAACAAGTACGAGATGGACCACGAAAGCGGCCGTATCTACCTCGACCGGATGCTGTTCACGTCGACGAGGTACCCAGCCGACTACGGTTTCGTCGACGACACGCTCGGCCTCGACGGCGACCCGCTCGACGCGCTCGTCCTCGTGGAGGAGCCGACGTTCCCCGGATGCGTGATCCGGGCGAGGACGATCGGCATGTTCCGCATGACCGACGAGAAGGGCCCGGACGACAAGGTCATCGCAGTCCCGGCGAAAGATCCGCGGCTCGAACACCTGCAGGATCTACGGCACCTCCCGGAATTCGAACGTCTCGAGATCCAGCACTTCTTCGAGGTCTACAAGGACCTGGAGCCCGGCAAGTCCGTCGAAGGAGCGACCTGGGTCGGTCGCGTCGAGGCCGAGGACGAGATCGAGCAGGCCCGCGCCCGCTACGAGAGAGCGCGCGAACCGCACGCCTGAGGCTCGGTCATCCGAGCTTTAGGAGCGGCGCGGCGTGCAGGTTGACGTCCCAGGCCTGGCGCATCGGACGGAGAAGAGAACTCGCGAGAAGATCCCAGCCGCTTGGCGCGAGGTGAACGCCGTCGCTGTAACGGATCTGCAGGATGTTGCCGCCGATCTTCTTGTACTGGACGAACTGGCCCTTCGACCCGCCGAGAGTGGTCCACGAGGACACGTAGGTGACACCGGAGATGGAACTGGCCAACTGCTGAGCCATCGCGTTCACGTGCTGCGCGAAGGCAGGCGTGACGGCTGAGTTCTGAACGGGGGGGAGTCCCACCCATATGACGTGGGCGCCCGACGCGGTCGCCTCCTCCATCAAAAGGGAGATCCGGTGCTTGTAGATGTCGTTCCATGCCGGCGTATCGGTTGCGACTCCCGGATGGCGGGGCACAGACAGTGCTTGATCGTCGTTGGCACCCATCATGATGACGACCGCTCCGGGATGGTACTGCCGTAGGTCGGCCTCGAGCTGGGCCGGCCAGTTGTAGTAGTCCGGCCTGGCGAGCCCGGTGTTGATCTGCCCCTTCTGGAGGACGCGCACGTAGGGGTCGTTCGAGAACACGTCACCCAGCCCGAAGCCGAGGTCCTCGCCTATCGAGTCGCCGATGTCGAGCATCACGAGCGGATGAGCCGTCGTCGGCTGGGCCATCGGTGGCGGCCAGACGTTCTTCGGGGGGGTGGTCCCGAGCAGCTGGCCCTTCAAGGAGTGTGGCCGAGGGGACATCCCCCACATGTTGGTGTCAGTCGGCGGGCGGACCACCTCGACCGGAGGCGGTGGAAGTGGGGGCAACGTCGGGCTGGTGGCCGGCCCGTTCCGTCCGAGAGCGCTGTTGGCGGCGCTGACAGGGCCCGAGAGCCCGATGGCGTTGGTGACCGCCGCCATCGGGCGCAGGATGTCTAGGGCCACACTGCGGCGCATGCCGTAGGGCGACGTGAGGGCATTGTGGTAGAGCTGATTTGCGTCGAACAAGGACCAAAGAGCAAAACAGAGGAGCCCGATGGCGATCGCCCGTCCTGCAGAGGTGCGCCGGCCGCTCGGCGCAGCAAACTGCTCGCGATCGACACGTGACCCGATCTCCCCCACGCGGGCGTTGATCACGCGCCCGCCCTGCGGGCGCCGAGCGCGCTGTCGGGGCGACGGCCGCGGTGGCTGCTCAGGTTGCAGGTCCGGCAGGTCCGGCTGGTCGGGTTGGTCGGCCCTTGGCCAAGGCAGCTCTTCCCAATGTGTCTTCGCCCCTGGTTCCCTCCTCGCGGTGACGGGCCTCACGCGACGGTCGCGTGGTGGGCGGCCGCCCGTCGGTCCGCGCCCGTCGCTGGTGCGTCGGCTCATGCTCAGAACCTGAAGTAGATGAAGGGAGCGACCCCGGGCGGACCGAGGGTCGTGATGACGAGCAGGATCGCCCCGAGCGCGGCTCCCTGGAGTGCCACGCCCCAACGGGCGAAGATCTGCTCGCAGGCGAGAGCGAAGCCCTTCGGGACGTACTGGGTGCCGATGCCGACCACCACGACGAGCAGCAGCGGGAAGGTCACTAGTGGAGACGGCATCGTCCAGCCGGACACAAGACGCCCGAGAACGTCGAAGGCATTGCCGAATCCGGTGGCCCGGAAGAACACCCAACCGAGACACACGTACTGGAACGTGGCGAAACGCTGCCATGCGACGGCCAGGCGCCCCTCTCTCAACGCGGGCAGGCCGGCGGCCACACGGCGTTTTCGCCGGAAGTGACCCGTGCACTGGCCGATGCCGTGCAGGGCACCCCACGCGATGAAGGTCCATGCCGCGCCGTGCCACAGCCCACCGAGGACCATCGTGATCATGATGTTCCGGTACATCATGGAATCGCCGCTCTGGTTGCCTCCGAGCGGGATGTAGAGGTAGTCGCGCAACCAGAACGACAGGGTCATGTGCCAGCGCCGCCAGAAGTCTTGCAACGAACGTGCCATGTACGGCGAGTTGAAGTTCTCCGGGAACCGGAAGCCCAGCAGCATGGCGCACCCGATGGCGATGTCGGTGTAGCCGGAGAAGTCGCAGTAGATCTGGACGGCATAGCCCCAGACGGCAAAGAGTGTCTCGAGAGCCGAGTGCTGGCTCGGGGTCGCGAAGACGGGGTCGACGATGTGCGACGAGACGTAACTCGACAACACGACCTTCTTGAACAAGCCGCCCATGATCAGATACGCAGCACGCGGGAAGTCGATGTGACGCGGGTTCCGCCTTTGAGAGCGCTCGATCTGCGGGAGCAGATCCGAGCCCCGCACGATCGGTCCCGCTACCAGATGGGGGAAGAAGGCGACGAAGACGGCGACGTCGATGGGCTTCGAGGGCTCGAGCCGCTCGCGATAGATGTCGATCACGTACGACAGGCCCATGAACGTGAAGAAGCTGATCCCGACGGGAAGGGTGACGTTCAGCAACGGGAACGGACCGTGCAGCCCGATGCGATGGAGTCCGTTGTCCACGCTCTGGGCAAGGAACCCGTAGTACTTGAACCACGCAAGCAGGCCGAGCTCGACAGCCACCGTCGCAGCGAGGAACACTCGCTTGGCTCGCCGCGTCCCGGACCGGTGCACCAGAATCCCGCCGAGTGTCGTGGTGATCGTGGATGCCACCAGCAAGAGCACGAAACGCACGTCCCACCAGGCATAGAAGACATAACTGGCACCGATGATGAAGAGCTTCCAGTACCTGGGGAAGGGCGCGAGCAACCAATTGAGGACGAAGACGATCCCGAAGAAGATCGCGAAGTCGATCGTGGGGAACAGCAACGGACAGCCCTCAGTGCAGACGGCCGGCGCGCACGGCGCGCGTCGACGACGGAACGATACTCATGCCGTGACCAGCCCAGATTACGTGCGCGTTTGCCAAGGCGTCCTTCATGCCGGAGGCTCGAGTCGCGTCACGTTCATGTGACGACGCAGGCGGCTCCGATCTTGCGAGAGTCTTCGCGAGCCCTCCGAGATGTCCGGGATATGTGCGTCGGGCGGCTCGCTGCCGCCTCTGTTACTGGCGCGCCTTTATCGCCTCGATGAGCTTCGGCAGGACCTTGTGAACGTCGCCGACGATGCCGAGGTCGGCGATCGAGAAGATTGGTGCGGACTCGTCCTTGTTGACAGCGATGATGTTCTTCGAGCCCTTCATGCCCACCATGTGCTGGGTCGCGCCGGAGATGCCGCAGGCGATATAGACGGTGGGCTTCACCGTCTTCCCCGTCTGACCGACTTGGTGCGAATAGGGCACCCATCCCGCGTCGACTATCGCCCGCGAGGCGCCCGCCGCTCCGTTGAGCAGCTTCGCGAGCTCCTCTATGAGCGCATAACCCTCGGCAGCGCCGAGGCCCCTTCCTCCCGAGACCACGACGGTCGCCTCGTCGAGTTTCGGGCCCGAGCGCTCCTCCTCGTGCCGGCTGAGGACCTTCGCACCGTCGGTGACCCCGGCGTCGGGGAGCTCTACCGGGATCACTTCTGGAGAAGCGCCTCCGGCCGGCTCGGCGGCGAACGACTTCGCGCGGATCAGGAAGATGCCAGGGCCTCCTCCCGTGAATCGGGCCTTCAGCACCTGACTCCCGCCGAAGATTGCGTGCTCGGAAACGAGCGAGCCGCCGTCGAGTTCCAGCCCGACGATGTTCGTGAGCACGGGCCGGTCGATGCGGGCGGAAAGCCGCCCCGCAACGTCCCTCCCGTCGTAGGTCTGACCGACGAGGATCGCACCGGGCGCGCCCTTCGAGTCGATCAGCGCGGCAAGGGCCGCCGCCACTCTTGGCCCGGCCAACGAGCCCCCGAGATCTCCAGCGTCGTAAACGGTCGTGGCTCCGTGCTCGCCCAGTGCCGCTGCGGCGTCGGACGCGCCCAAGCCCCACGTAAAGGCCTCAACGGTGCTACTAAAGCTCCTGGCGGCGGCGAGAAGCTCGAGCGCGATCGTCGACGGCTCGCCCTCCTTCTGCTCGGCAAGTACCCAGATCTTGTCCACGTGCAGCTCCTCCTAGAGAACTTTGATCTGCTCGAGGTACGCCACGATCTTCTCGTGGGCGTCGCCCTCGTCCGTGACGATCTCACCGGAGTTGCGCGCTTCTGCCGCCTGCACCGAGACGACCTCCTGGCGTGCGCCCGCCGCGCCGACTTGCGACGGGTCTATCCCGAGATCCGCGACACTCAGCTGTTCCACCGGCTTCGAACGAGCTGCCATGATCCCCTTGAACGACGGGTACCGGGGCTCGACCACTCCGGCGGTGACGGTGACCACTGCGGGAAGCGGGCTCGTGACCTCGTCGTAGCCGGCTTCGGTCTGGCGCTGCACTTTGACCGAGTCCGACGTGACCTCGACATGCTTGGCGAAGGTCACAGCCGGCCAACCGAGCAACTCTGCGAGTTGTACGGGGGTCGTGCCCGTGTAGCCGTCGGTCGACTCGGTGGCGGCGAGGACGAGGTCGGGCTGGACTCTCTTCACGGCCGCCGCCAGCACGCGGGCCGTGCCCAGGGCGTCTGACCCGGCGAGCGCGTCATCGCTCACGAGCACGGCTCCGGCAGCTCCCATCGCAAGGGCTGTTCTGAGGCCCGAGGTCTCTCCGTTCGGGGCCATCGAGACGAGCGTCACATCCCCCCCGCCGGCCGACTCGACCAGTTGCAGCGCCATCTCGACGCCATAGGCATCGGAGTCGTCGAGGATGAGCTTGCCCTCGCGGACGAGGGTGTGGCTGGACGGATCGAGCGACTGCTCGCCGGCCGGGTCCGGGATCTGCTTCACGCAGACGGCGACGTTCATGCCTCTGATTGTTCCCGACCTGCGGGCTTCTTGGCCAACTCAGCGGTCGCGAGCGCTCGCCGTGCGAGCGTCACGTCGTCCGTGATCACGGCGTCGGCGCCGAGTCGACCCAGTTCAGCGACCCGTGCGGGATCGTCCACCGTCCAGACTCGCAACGCCAGCCCTGCGGCGTGGGCTGCGTCGACCAGCCGGCCGTCGACGAGCGGGTCGTACGGATGCACGCCCTGCAGTCCGTCCACCGCTGCGATCGTCAACACGTCCACGTCTGCCAGATTGGGCCCCACGATCCACGCCGTCTCGAGCGTCGGAGCAACCGACTTCACCGCTTGGATCGCGCTCCTCGAGAAGCTCGAGACGACGACGCCGGCGGGTGGGCCCCACTCGAGTGCCCCGCGCTCCACGAGCAGCCGTGCACACGACCGGGCGACCCATTGCGAGGGGTCGAAGTCGGCGTCCGCCTTGGCATTCTTTACCTCCACATTGACGAGCAGACCGCCGCAGGCATCGAGCGCTTCTGCGAACGACGGGACCTCACTTGGCAGGTCAGAGGCTTGCGTCTTGCAGATCAAGGCGCCGCTCAGCAGCTCGGCATCATGGTGGACGACAAGGTGCTTGTCCGCTGTGCGCCTGACGTCGAGCTCCACGCCGTCTGCCCCGAGGCGGGACGCCGCAGAGAACGCTGCGACTGTGTTCTCCGGCTCTGGCCCGAGCGGGCCCGATCCGCGGTGTGCGATGACGAGGGTCATGTCGCTCTTTCTGGATCGACGGGGGCTTTCTGGATCCGCCGGGCTCTCGCGGGCAGCTGCAGGCGAGAATTCCGTCTGTGCTCGTGCTCACATGCTTGCAGGAGTTACCTATTCGTCCTATCATCTTGACAGCAGTACCGCTCGCCGACCCAGCCGGCTCCCGCTTCAACGCTGCAGCTGGTGTCTAACGGCCATAGCTTGTGACTGTGTTCACAAGTCGGTCGGCGAGCAATCGAGACGGCAGCACCTCACAGGAGGCAGGGTGGCACTGACCTGGACCCGCTCGATCGAGTGGGATACCGATGACTGGCGCAAGAACGCGGCCTGTCGGGATACCGACCCGGACCTGTTCTTCCCGGTCGGAACGACCGGCCAAGCCATCGATCAAATCGAGGCAGCTCGGTCGGTCTGTTTGGCTTGCGAGGTACGCGAGCCGTGCCTCGAGTTCGCACTGGCGACGAACCAGGAGTCCGGCGTCTGGGGCGCGACCTCCGAGGAGGAAAGGCGCAAGCTCCGCAAGGCGTGGCTGGCCGCTCGCCGGCGCAGAGCGTCCTAGAGAAAAACTCTCAGCCGGTCGACGCGAGCTGCTGACAGTCGGCTACCACGGTCGCCGGTATCAGTCCGGTCGCATGCAGGCCGGTCAGCACGTCGTCGCAGAAGGTGGTGCGACTGACGTCCCAGAGCCCTGAGCGTGTGACGAAGGCGATCCCTGTCCGCCAGCGCCCGCCACCCGCTCGGTAGATCACCTCCGCCTCGCGGGCTGACAGGAACGTCACACGAGCGACCTCCACATTGCCCGCCGCGCTCTCCGGCGATACGCCCGCCCGGCCCGAGCCGGCACTTGCGCTGCGCTGGCCGCCCGGCGACTCCAGGCTGGTCCCGCCTTCGACCGCCGAGAGGCTGACTGCCAGGCCAGCCGGGGAGCCGAAAGCATATGCCTGGTGAAAGGCGGATACGACCGACGCCGTAGCGAGCAACGGTGCGGCCGGCTGGCTCCCGTGGAGGGTCGTCGCACTCTCGTCCGGCGTTCCGGCCCCGGCGGCGCTCGCGCAGCTGGTGGAAGCGACCGGGGACGAGGGCCCGGGGAGTGTGCCGATCGCCTCTGGGCCCCATCCGGCGAGGAAGCCGATCGAGTGGAGCGACTGCCCTGTGGCATCCTCGGCGACGACGCTGAAGAAGCGAGACGTCACCGCGGTCGGCGTCAACCCTCCGAGGACGGCTATGCCGTCCTGAGGGCGCATCGCGTCAGTGGCTCCATCCGGCTCTTCGGCGGCGACGCGGGCGACTTGAGAGCCAACTGCCACCGTTGCCCACCAGATGTCGAGGCCGCCTGAAGTCGGAACCGCCCCGGAATTCACGACCTCCAAGCCGTTGGCAGCGAGCGGCTGCAGCCCGACGACTCCCGTGGAGCCGCCGACTGCAGTTCCCCTCGTGGCAGTCGTCGTCACTAGCTCGTTGGAGTAGCACCCGCTCACGGTGACACCGCTCGCGACGCCGACTGGGCTCAACCAGGTTCCTCGCGCGACGAGCTGGGTCCCTGTCGCCGTCGTGCGCGCGATCACGACCGGCAGCCTGGCCGGTACAGCCGCCGCGTGGCCGGCGCCTCGGGTTCGCCCGCCCACTTCCGTCTTCGAGCCGTGCTTGCCGGAGGTGCTCCCAGGCCCAGTGGGTAACGCACCACCCTGGTTGGCAGTGCTCCCCGAGAAGAGCAGATGCCGAGGGTGCACCCGAACGGCCAACGAGCCGAACGTCCCGCCGGCGACGGCCGCAGCGACCACGACGGCGGCCGCCAGCGAGAGTCTCCCGCGCCGCTCTGCCCGGTGCGCCGCCTTGCCGATACGGCCCATGAGGTCCCCGACGTCGGGCTCAGAGTGCACGGTGGACGCCCTCGCCCCGAGCGCCTGGCGCAGCGACTGCTCGAGGTCCGAAGGTCCGTGATGGGATGAGCTCATTGCTCGAGCACTCCCCTCATCCGCTCGAGCGCCCGGTGTATGAGGGAGCCCACCGTCCCGGGCCTGCAACCGAGTGCTTCCGCGATCTCGACCTCGGAGAGGTCGGCGTAGAACCGCAACACCACGGCGGCGCGCTGGCGGTAGGGCAGGGTGAGCAGCACGTCGTGCAGCTCGCCAGGATGGGGGCCGGAGGCGGATGGCGACTCGGAGCTGTCGACCACGTAGAGCAACGGTCGCCGATCGCGCTCGCGGCCGACTTTCCGGAAGTGGGAACGGCAAGCGTTCACCACCGCTCGCTTGGCATACCGCTCGGGGGTGTCGAGCCGGTCGTAGTGACGATGAAGCCTCACGAAACAGTCCTGTACCAGGTCTTCTGAGATCTCGTTCGAGCCGGTGAGGACGAAGGCGAGCCGTACGAGAGATTGGTAGGCCGAGACGTACAGCTCCTCGAACGACGGCCGGTCATCATCGAGCGCCCGCGTCGCGTCGTCAACGGGCGCCGGTTGGATCATGGCCATCGGAAGTTCTGACGCCGGGACCGGCTCTGACCTTGCAGCCGCCCCGTCATTATCCCGGCGCAGCACCGATTGATCCGTGGATCCGAACGGTGTCGCCGAGGTCTCGGCCATCTCTCTCCCCCTAAGAGGTGCTGTGCATCCGACGCGAAGGCACGTCCAGGCGCACCAGTGTCCCATGGTCGTCGACCATCGAGATGCTGCCCTCCAGCTGGGTTCGGACGAGGTCGCGAACGATGGAGAGGCCAAGGCTCCTGGTCATGTCGATGTCGAAGTCGGCCGGCAGGCCGACACCGTTGTCGTGGACGACCACCTCGTAGTGCTGGAGGTCGTGATGGAACACGAGGTCGATTCGGGGCGCTCCCTCGGGGCGATCGCCAACCGGCTCGTTGTCCCCCGACGGGAAGGCGTGCTCGATTGCGTTCTGGAGGAGCTCAGCCACGACGACCGATAGCGGTGTCGCCATCTCGGCCGGGATGTCGCCGAGCTCTCCTTCCACACGTACGGCGACGTCGTGCGGGCCGACGTTCGACTCCTGGGCCATCTTGACGAGAGCGTGCACGATCTCGTCAAAGGGGACCTGATCGCCTGCCTCGCGCGACAGGATCTCGTGCACCACCGCGATCGCCCGGATTCGCCTCTCGGCTTCCGCCAGAGCAGTCCGCCCCGCCGGTGCATCGATGCGCCTCGCCTGCAACCGGAGAAGTGAGGAGATGGTCTGCAGGTTGTTCTTCACCCGGTGATGGACCTCGCGGATGGTGGCGTCCTTCGTGAGCAGCAGGCGATCCCGCCGCCGGACGTCCGTCACGTCACGTATGAGGATGAGCGCACCGGTCACCTCGCCGCGGGAGAGCAGCGGAATGCACCGGATCAACAGCGTGACCTCGGAGCGTCGCTCGATCTCCTCGACCACCGGCAGGCGCGTCGCGAACGTGTCCTGCACGACTGTGGTGTCGAGCCCGAGCGCCGGCAGGGTCGAGCCGTTCGTCGCACTCGTGATCCCGATCCGGTGCAGCGCGGAGACCGCGTTCGGCGACGCGAAGGTGATGCGGGCCCGCTCGTCGAGAACGATGACGCCGTCCCCGACCCGCGGGGAGTGCTCGACCGGAAGCTCGTCGTCGGCGAAGGGGAAGATGCCGTCGGTGACCATGGACGAAAGCCGCTCGAACAGCTCCAGGTACACACGCTCGAGGGCACCTCGACGCCTTGCGATGCTCGGCGACCACACGCGGGAGATAGCACCGAGGATCTGGGCGGAGTACCGAACCGGAATGCACTCGACTCTGAGGTGCCCCTCCCCGCTGTCGTTGCGTTGCTCACCGACCGAGATTGCACCGGTGCGGAGCGCCTCGACGACGAGCGGGAGCTCCCTCGCCGCCACCACTTGGCCGACGAGGTCGACCTCGAACAGTGTCTGGCTCGTCGTCGGGCGTACCTGACCGAGAACCACGAGACGCTGGTCCTCGTTCGCCCGTGCGCCGGCGCCGAGCGGATCGAACGGGACGTACAGAAGGAGGTCGGAGAAACAGAGGTCCGCCAGCAAGCTCCAGGTCGCCATGAGCCGGTCGAGGTGCCTCCGGGCGCCCGGGTCGAGGTCGGTGTTGCGATAGGCGAGCTCGAGGGGAGAGGTCATCTGTCCTCCGGGCGTCCCGGCCCCGACAAGAGGGCGAGGTCCTCGCCCACGCGGGACCGGAAGCGCCGCACCGAGGTGTACCCGGCTGCGATCGCGGCCTGCTGCAGCTCGTCGATGCGGTCGGCCACCCGGTCGTCGCCGTGCGTGTCGGAAGCGAACGTGACCGGGACTGCCTGCGCGGCAAAGCGCCGCAGCAGGCTCGGCGACGGGTAGTCCTCGTGGCATGGCTTCAGCAGGCCGGCCGATGAGATCTCCGCCGCCATCGCGCTCGAAGCGGCCGCCTCCGCGATCCTCGCCTCGCACTCGTCCACGATCGCCCGATCGGGGAAGCGAGCCGCCGCCTTCACGAGGTCGGGATGAGCCAGCACATCACACGCCCGGGTCGCCGCCAGCTCCTCCAGCGCTTCGGTGTACGCGCGCCAGGCTTCGGCGTGCGGCCAGTGGTCCCACTCCCCCATCTGGAAGGGATCGGAGTAGATGTCGAACATCCAGCTCTCGATCCAGTGAACAGAACCCAGAAGCACGTCGAAGGGATAACCCTCGAGCAGCGCCGACACCTTGTCCATCCTGCCCGGGTAGTAGTCCACCTCTAGCCCGACGACGACGGGCAGACCGGCTTCCTTTGCCGCTACGGCGGTCTCGACGTACCGGTCGAGGTCGGCAGTCGCGTGGTGGTCGAAGTACGCCTCTGCCTGGGCGTTGAGCGGCTGACCGCTTCGCTCGCTGCACTCTTCCCACCAGCCGTCGACAACCGCCCGCCCTTGAACGAAACGGAAGAAGTGCTCGGTCAGCGCGATCTCTCCCACTCCGGCCTTGGCGGCGCGATCGGTGTACTCGCCGATGCGATCGACCGCCAGCTCGCCTTCATCGGCCCTTTCCTCGTGAGGCCAAAGGTGCACGTGGTAATCGATCATCGCCTTCGCGGCCTCGGTTCGGTCGTTGTCCCGCCCCAGATCCTCGCGCCCATCTGGAGCAGTCCGGCGATGTCGGTCACATGACCGGGTTGGTAGGGCACTATCGCCGTCACGTCGTGGGCCTCGGACAGCTCTCTCAAGAGCTCGGCCTCCCGCGTGGCCACCTGGCGGAAGTTCGAGAAACTGTGAGCCACCTCCTCGAGCACCCGTGCGATGACGTCGGCGCCGACGTGCTCGCCGCCGGTGTCGAGCTCGGGCGCGAACTTCTCGGCCAGCGTGGCGGCATCCTCCGCCAAGGCATCCGCCGCTCGAGCCGCTGAAGGGTCTGTAAGCGACGTCGGCAGGACTTTGTTGCAGACGAGGAGGCCGAGGTGGAGGCGTCGCTCGGAAAGTGCAGCCTTCATCTCGGAAGCCTCCCGGCCCGGGACGGCCTCGAGAGTCGTGACGAGAAGGAACGTGGTCCTCACGTCGCGGAGCAGCCGATCGACGGCATCCGCGCGGGCGACGAAGCCGTCGCGCATCGTCTGGAGGAGGATGAAGAAGTCGGCGAGATCCTGGAGCAGCTGGCTGCCGAGCACGCGGTCGGCGACTTGATAGAAGGGTCGTGACGCCACGTTGATCAGCCGCGAGCGGTAGGGCACCGTCAGCCAGCGCAGCAACCGCGAGGAGAAGAACTCTTGCATACGTGCCGGCGCGTCGAGAAGGTCGAGGGCATTGCGCGATGGGGGCGTGTCAACTACGAGGAGGTCGTACTCGCCGTCCTCATGGAGCTCGTACAGCCTCTCCATCGCGATGTAGTCCTGACCCTGTGCGAAACGCCTGCTGATGTTCTGGTACAGCGGGTTCGCCAGGATCTGCTGCGCGGTCCGGGTATCCGGAGCATGCCGGCGGACGAGAGCGTCCCACGACTCGGACATGTCGAGCATGGCTGCGTACAGCTCGCCCTTCGGGGTCACGCCGGCGGCGGTGAACGCAGCGCTCGGGACCCTCGTGGCCTGGTTGCCTATGCCCCGGATGCCGAGCGCGTCCGCCAAGCGGCGTGCCGGGTCGACTGTGAGCACGAGTACCCGACCGCTCATGTGCGCTGCGACCGTCGCTGCGAGCGCCGCGGCCGTCGTGGTCTTGCCTACCCCGCCAGGCCCACAAGCCACGACGACTTCCTTCGCGGCAAGGAGTTGCTCGATCTCGAGCGCCGTCTCGGACGCGATCGCTTCGGGGCCGGCGCGCTTGCGACCCGGCGAGCGCGGGGGGTTCACAGCTCCTCGCCGAGAGATCGGGCGACTTGGCGAATGGCTCGTACCCCGTGGGCGCGCCCGAACAGATACGGCAGGTAGAGGAGGGGAACGGACTCGTCGATGCCTGCACGGAGCCGATCGAGGTGAGCCGCCCCGTCGCGGCGGATCGTGACTGCGAGGCGCGCCGAGGAAAAGACGGATCGGACAGCCAAGTCGTCGACGCCGGCGTCCTTGGCCAGGCGCGCCGTCATCTCGGGCGAGCCGAGCCGCTCGAACACGCGGCCCTCCCGCGTGCCGAACAGCTCCGGCAGCACCCGGTTCGCTATGACGCAAGCAAGGCCGACAGGCGTCTCGCGGTCGAGGCGCGATGCGAGGTCGACCGCCTCACTCACTGGCATCTCCTCGGGGGTGGTCACGATCACCGCGCCCGTGACCCTGCGATCACGGAGGATGTCGAGCATCCAGTCGGTCTGGTTACGCACGATCCCGACGCGGACGAGCTCGTTTATCCCCGTCGGAGCAGCCAGTTGGCCGACCACCTGCCCGGTGGAGGACGCGTCCACCACCACGAGGTCGTAGTGCTTCTCCCGGACCTCGTGGCAGAGCTTGCCGATCGTCAGGATCTCCCGGATGCCGGGTGCCGCCGTGGCGACGAAGTCGAACGCCCTCGCCACAGGGCCGATGCGGCCGACGATCGGGACCCGCGCGATCAACCTCAGGTACTCACGGAGCGACGCCTCGGTGTCCATCGACATAGCGGTGAGACGGGTGCTCACCTCGCGCCCGTGGAAAGGGGTCGGCCCGCACTCGTACGCGACCGAGAGATCGCCCTTCGGTTCCACCTCGCACACGAGGGTGCGCTTGCCGTGCTCGGCGGCGAGCAAGCCGAGTGCAGCCGCCACGGTGGTCTTGCCGACGCCACCCTTGCCCGTGACGAACAGGAGGCGACGCGAGAGGAGGTCGATCACGGACGCGACCGCCTCACGTCGGGCTCACCGGATACGCGTGCACTGACGCTCGGGCGAAGGCACTCAAGGAGCGCCGAAACCGACCCGCCGCTCGTCCGCTTGCGCACCTACCTCTACGTACGCGATCCGTGCGGACGGCACGCCGACCCGCCGACCGCGCTTGTCGGTCAGCCACAGCACACCTTCGGCGTCGGCGAGCGCCTGCTCCACGTCTGCGATCACCTGGTCGCGATCGGTGCCCTCCGCGAGCTCGACGTCGAGCTCCTTCGGCGTCTGGATGATCCCGATTCGGACGTCCACGCAGCTGCTCCTTTACCTCGGCCTGTGATGGCGGACTGCCGTCAGGCGAGGCCATCGTAGGGGCCTCAGGCGGCTCCTCGTGGCAGGCGATCGCTCGACCAGTTCAACCTGGCGATCGCCTGCGAGCAGGCGTAGCGATCGGTCATCCCGGCGACGTAGGCGACGGCGCCCCAAGTGGCGTCACCTCCGGCATCAGAAACGACGCCACCGCCGCCGGGCGCGTACTCCGGCGGCATCTCCGCCGGGTGGCTCGCGAAGTACTCGACGAGGGCTCGCAGCATCTCGATCACCCGCTCTGACTGTTCCAGCGAAGAGCCCCTCAAGTAGATGTGCTCGTAGTCAAAGCGCCGCAGCTCAGCCAGGGCCTCGGCCATCCCGCTGCTCATGGCGACCAGTCCCGTGCGGTGAGTCGTCGTGACGACATCGCCTATGAAGGACTTCAACTGGCTGCTCCTCGTCGGCCCACATCGCTCCCGCACGAGCGGCGGCAGCATGCCGAGGTCGACGATGCCAGCGTGAACGGCGTCCTCCAGGTCGTGCGCTGTGTAGGCGATCCGGTCGGCGAGCGACGCCACCTCCCCTTCGGGAGTGGCCGGGGCCGGCCGTGACCACGAGTGGTTGCGGATTCCGTCCAGCGTCTCCGCACAGAGGTTGAGGCCGGCGGCGGTCACGTCCGCGCCCCAAACCGCGTGGTCGAAGCCGCCTGGGACAAAGGGCGAGAGCGCGTCCTCGCTGGCGTGGCCACCGGGTCCGTGGCCGCAGTCGTGACCGAGCGCGATCGCCTCGGCGAGCGCGACGTTCAACCGGCAGGCACGAGCGATCGCCGAGGCGACCTGAGCGACCTCGAGCGCGTGAGTCAGCCGTGTGCGCTGGTGATCGGCCGGGAAGACGAAGACCTGAGTCTTTCCTGCCAAGCGGCGAAACGCGGCAGAGTGCAAGATCCGGTCTCGATCGCGCTCGAAACAGGTGCGCCACTCGTCCGGCTCTTCTTCGCGGCAACGGATGCCGGCTCCTGACGCTCGCGTCGCGCCCCGGGCGAGCGTGTCGTCCTCGAGTTGCTCGCGAGCCGCGCGATCGAACAGCGGATAACCGCTCTCGAGCGGAGGAGAGCCGTCGTGGGCCGTCCGGACCCCCGCCGGCTCGGACGTCCCGGTGCCCGATGCCTCATGCCCGTGCATCGTCGATGCCCACCTCAGAGCGCGCGCCGTCAGCTCAGGTGCTCGCTTCGTCATGTCCGGCACAACCGCCATGAGTCGAGGATACGCCGAGGGTGCTCGCTCGCTCGGCGATCGTCGGCCAGGTGGTCAGCGCACCGAGAGCTCGGATCGGTAGACGCGCGACGGCCCGAGCTCGACGACCTTGCGGGCGAGGGCAGCGAACAGCCCACCGAGCTCGCTGTCCGGATCCACTGCCGCGATCGGCTGGCCGACGTCGCCGCCCTCTCGCAACGCGGTCACGAACGGCAGCTGCGCGAGCAGCGCGACACCTAAGGATTTCGCCAGTGTCTCGCCTCCGCCCGATCCGAACAGCTCGTAGCGGCGCCCGTCCTCGCCGGTGAACCACGACATGTTCTCGATGACGCCGCGGAGCGGCAGGCGCAGCTGCCGTGCGAGCACCGCGGC
The DNA here is from genome assembly GCA_963801185.1 of uncultured Acidimicrobiaceae bacterium. Classification (GTDB taxonomy): domain Bacteria; phylum Actinomycetota; class Acidimicrobiia; order Acidimicrobiales; family Bog-793; genus Palsa-601. The sequence goes on from CAWDDW010000001.1 coordinate 869,312, forward strand.
ACGCTGGGCGACCCGCTCGGCGGCAGGCTGGGGGGTCGTGACGACGAACAACTCGGCGCTCGGGACGAACTGGGCGATCGAGAGCGAGACATCGCCGGTGCCTGGAGGCAGGTCTATCAGCAGGTACTCGGGCGACCCCCAGTGCACGTCGACGAGGAATTGCTCGAGCGCCTTGTGCAGCATTGGCCCACGCCAGATCACCGCCTGGTCCTCGGGCACGAAGAAGCCCATAGAGATGCACCGCACGCCGTATCTCACCGGCGGGAGCAGCAGGTCACCGAGAAGACTGGGCGGTTCGTCGATCCCGAGCATCGAAGGCACCGAGAAACCGTAGACATCCGCATCGAGCAGCGCGACCGAGTGGCCGAGTCGCGCGAGCGAGATCGCCAGGTTCACCGTCACGCTTGACTTGCCGACCCCACCCTTGCCCGATCCGATCGCCAGCACGCGGGTCGGCGAGCCCTTCTCCGCAAAGGGATTGTGCCTCGGCGCCGGTCCCTCAGCACCGTGCCGTCCCTCGGGCGTGGCACCGGGCCCCGTCTCCTGCGCGAACGGCGACCCCTGCGGGGCGCCGCGCCGGCCGAGCTCGTGCAACCGCGCCTGCAGATCCAGCTCATCGGCTGATGTCATCGGAACGAGCTCGATCTCTGCCGGGGCTCCCCCGGCTCGCTCGACGGCCTCCGTGACCGCCGTGATCAGCGCTTGCTCGTCCGGATGCCCACCGCTTGGGACCGCGAGGACGATGCTCGTGGAGCGTCTCCGTTCCTCGACCGATCTCACCATGCCGAGGCGGCCGATCGGATGGAACAGCCGTGGATCGACTGTCGCCTCCACGGCTGCTACGACCCCACCATCTGCACCGTTGGTACTGTTGTCGCCTGCGCGGGAGCTGCTCACGGACCTCTCGTTCCTCGTGCGATCCCGTCACTCACCTGCAACGACGGGCGCACCGGTACGATAACGGTGTGAGCAAGGTGCAAGAGAGGGAGGGAGTGCTGGGGGAAGGGGATGGTTTCTCCGGGGCCGTCGCCGCCATCACCTCAGCTTTCGGCGACGCTACCCGACGTGGCATCTATCTCTTCGCGCGGGACCGTGAGGCGGTCACCGCCAGCGAGGTCGCCCAGCATTTCGAGCTGCACCCGAACGTGGCCCGCCATCACCTCGACAAGCTGGCGGCCGGCGGCTACCTCGAGGTCTTCGTCGATCACGCCGGCACCGCAGTCGGCCGGCCCTCGAAGAGATACCGGGCGGTCGAGGGCGCGACGTCCTCGGTCCCGTCGCATCGTGACGATCTCCTCGTGCTCCTGCTCGCGCGACTGCTCCCTCTAGTCGAGCCCGAGATTGCCGAGCAGGTCGCGTACGACGTCGGAGCCGAGTACGGCCGCTCGCTCGGTGTCCAGATGTCCCCTGGCGAAGCTCCCCGGTCGATCCGGGCCGCGATGCAGGCCGTGGCGGACGCACTGACCGCCCACGGTTTCGCCGCTCACGCCGCGGCGCCCTCAGCACCGGCCGCCGTCGTCCGTGGCGCCTGTCCGTTCGGCAACGCCGCCATCGAGCACCCTGTCCTCTGTGCAGCCGATCGGGGTCTCGTCGAGGGGCTCATGTCCGTGCTGTGCGGTGACAGCGTGGCCGTCCAACTCTCGTCGAAAGCGCGCGGCGACGACGTCTGCGCGTCCTTCACCGACTGAGGTCGCGTCGGCACAGCTGGTGCGCCACTACCTCGATCACGCCTCGGCCACGCCACTGCGGCCGGCGGCAGTCCAAGCCATGCGGGAGTGGGTCGACCGGCTCGGCGAGCCCGACGGCGCCGGAGATCCGGGCCGGGTGCACGAGGAGGGCCGCTTGGCTCGTGAGGCGATCGAGCTCGCCCGGGACCAGATTGCGGCCCTCGCCGGTGTTCCCGCCAGCCGCATCGTGTTCACGAGCGGAGCGACTGAGGCAGCCAACACGGCTGCGGCCTCGGTCGGGCCGGAGTCCGTCGTCTTCTGCTCGCCGGTCGAGCACTCGTGTGTGAGGGAGGCCGCAGCTCGGGCCGGTCACCTCGTCCAGATGCCGGTGGGCGCTGACGGTTCGGTCGATCTCGAGCGGCTGAGCGGGCTGCTCGGTCGGCTCGTTGACGGAGCATCGGTTCTCGTGCACTGCCAATGGGCGAACCACGAGGTGGGCACGATCCAGCCGGTGCAGGAGGTTGCGGCCTTGTGCGCAGCCTGCGGCGCTGCCCTGCACGTCGACGCAGCAGCCGCGTTCGGGCACGTCCCGACGGATTTCGGTTCACTCGGGGCCGAGTACGCCTCGGTGAGCGCCCACAAGATGGGCGGCCCCGCAGGCGTGGGGGCCCTCATCCTCGGCCGTGGCGTCCGGGTACGGCCCCTGCTCGTGGGCGGCTCAGAGGAACGTGCCCGCCGCGCCGGTAGCGAGAACCTCATCGGGATCGTCGGTTTCGGGGCGGCCGCGGCCGAGCTGGTCGAAGAGGGCCGGCTGGCGGCTGAGAGCGCTGGTGCAGCCGGCCGACGCGACGAGCTAGCCGCCTGCGCGACCGCTGTCGACGGCGTCGAGGTCCTCGGGCCGTGTCAGGTCGATCGTCGCCTTCCCCACATCACGTGCGTGTCGATCGACGGCGTTCTCGGGGAGGCGGTGCTGCTCTCCCTCGATCGTGCGGGTATAGCCGCCCACTCCGGCTCGGCCTGCTCGTCGGAGGTTCTCGAGCCCTCGCCAGTGCTCGAGGCGATGGGGGCCGACCCGGATCGTTCGCTCAGGCTCTCGGTCGGATGGTCCACCACCGACGCCGACATTGCTGCGTTCGCCGGTGTCTTCTCCGGCGCGGTCGCCGCGCTGCGGGAGCTCGGCCCGGGCTGAGCTCGTACGAATATCTGTTCGTATGAGTGATACAACCTCCGCCTGCGCTTACGCTGAAGCGGGTTTCGTCGCGTCCGCGATCTGGCGCGGGGTCGCAACGTCCGCCGCGTGGAAGGCCGCGACGGCATCGGAACGGACGCTCCACAAGAGAGCGGCTGAGGGATGGTCTTCGAGCATCGCCTGGAATTCGCTCACACCGAGATGGGATTGGCCGCGGTCCCGATATAACATCACGCCGTCGTAGGCACGGGCGAGGGCGTAGCCGGGATCGGCACGCACGGCGGCTTCGATCTCGGCATCGCCGTTGCGCACGAGCGCCCCGTCGTGTTGGGACAGTCCGGAGAGGCGGGCGAGCCAGCCGCCTTCCGCCAACGCGACCGGCTGCGTAGGGCGAAGCTCGAGCACCCGGTCGTAGGTTGCGAGAGCCTGGGTGATCTCCCCTCGCGAGCCGAGCACGGAAGCTTCCGCCAGCATGATCTGGACACGTGCTTGCACCGACAACGGAGGCGTCGACGCGAACGGGCCGACACCGGCGAACACCATTCCGAGCAGTACGGCCGCCGCCACGAAACAGGAGAAAGCCGCCCATCCCGTCACGAGCCGCGCCCGCCTCGTCGACAGAACGGTACGTATTCGGTTCCCGCCACTCCCCGATCTCCCAGACGGTGTGCCCGGCTCTACCGAGGCCGGGGCCTGCGCGCCGAGAGAGTGCTCGGTCTCCATCGCCTGCGTCTCGTAGCGGGCGAGGAGACGCTCGTAATCGCGATCGCTGACATCGCCGGCCGAGTGCTCCGCCTTGAGATCCTCGATGGAGCGACGGAGGTACGACAGCTCCTCTTCGAGATCCGAGCGATTCAAACCGAGGCTCCCTCAGGAACGTCGTCGCGCCCGGATCCCGGCCTGCGGCGCCACAGATACCAGCCGAGGCCGGCTGCGGCTATCCCGACGGCCGCCACCGGCACGACGTAGAGCGTCTCGCTCGCTCCACTAGTCGGCGGGACGAGGAGTGCGTCCGAGCCGTACCGCCCGGTTATCCACGCTTCGACCCGAGCGTCGCTCCAACCCTGCAACACGAAAGTGGACACGCGGTGGCGCAGTGCAACCGCCGAGGGGGCGTCCGATTGGGCGATGGAGAGATCCTCACAAGCGGGACACTTGATGAGGCTGTCGAGCTGTGCCTCACGCGCGGCTGTCCCCGAGGTGTTGTGAATGCTCCCGATCGCGAGGACGGCGACGGCGACGATCACGAGTACCAGCCACGCCGCACGCGAGCCCCACCACCGGTCGTGGGGCGCTGTGACGCTCACTGCGTCCCCGCAGCGAGCCGTGCCGCGTAGTCCGCGAGCAGCTGGTCGAGCTGTGACGCCGTGATGCCTCCGAGAATGCAAGCGACGACTCGACCGCCGGGCTCTACCAGGTAGGAACGAGGCAGGCTCCCGACTCCCCAGAGCGAAGCGATCCGCCCGCCCGGGTCCGAAATCGAGGGCCACGTGGCACCTTCGGAACGTTGGAATGCGATGCCGTCCGAGCGGGTGTCGCCGTACAGAACACCGATGATCTCCGGGTGCACACCCGCCGGCGTGGAGAACAGGAAGCGCTCGAGCTGAGGCTCCTCTGACTGGCACTCCGTGCACCAGGAGGCGAAGAAGTTCACGAGAACCCAGTCGTGACGGTAGGAGTCGAGCCGGACGGTCGAGCCGCTCACGAGCGTCTGGCCTGCCAACGGGGGAGCGATCTTCCCGACGAGCGGGCTTTGTGCCACCTGCTCGGACGCCGGCGGACGGGTCGCCAGGACGGCAACGAGCACCGCCACCACGACGAAGACGGTGGCGGCAGACCACCGGGCGACGGCAAAGCGCCGACGCCAGCTCGTGCCGGTACGATCCGCGACGCCGGCGGCTTGCTCGCTCATCGTGCACTCCCGACAGGGACCGGCTCGTACTCTTCGAGCTCCTCGGAGTCGGCCGGGTGCTCGGGAGATTCGTGCCGCCCAACGGTGGCGGGCGCAGACACGGGCTCGGTCCCCCGGCGCCGCTTGCCGGGCACGGCCGCCAGCACCGCACCGATGGCGGTCAAGAAGCCGCCCAACCACAGCCACATCACCATCGGCTGGTCGACGATCCCGAACGCCACGGGCCCCTTGCCGGTCGGGGACGCGCTGTTGATGGTTAGGTAGAAGTCACCGTTGAAGAACGAGGAGTCGATCCCGGGCGTCCCTATCCCCTCTTGACCGGGGAAGTTGCTGATCGCCGGATGCAAAAGGGCGCTGTCGACGGCGACCGCCGCGACGACGCCGTCCCTGTTCGGATCCGTGAAGCGCCGAGCAGACTCGAACACGACCGAATGCCCGTAGATCTCCGCGTGCTGGCCGGGACGGAGCACGGTCGTGCTTCTGTGCCCGAAGGAGGTGGCGGCGGCGAGGCCGCAGGCCACGATGACCACCCCGAGATGCACCACCATCCCGCCGTTCGCCCTCCCTATGAGTCCGCGCCATGCGCCTGCCCCAGAACGATGGGCCGAGAGAGTGGCGAGCACCAGCTGGCGCAGGGCGGACCCCCCGGCGACGCCGGCGAGACCGAACGCCGCCAGCGGCGTGAAGCCGCGAACCCCACCGATCACGCAACCGGTGACGATCGCGACGCCAATCCATGCCGGCACGGCGAGCCGCGAACGCAGGACCGATCCCGATGCCGCCCTCCACGGCAACACCGGGGCCACCGCCATGAAGAAGAGCAGCGCGAAGCCGATCGGGACGGTGACGGAGTCGTAGTACGGGGTTCCGACCGAGATCTCCTGGTGGCCCACGGCTTCCACGAACAGCGGGAAGACCGTGCCGATGAGAACGACTACGGCGAAAGCCGCGAACAGCAAGTTGTTCACGAGGAACGCGCCCTCGCGCGAAACCGGCGAGTCGATCGAGCCCGGCGAGTGCAGCCGGTCCCCCCGCCAGCCGATCAGGCCCACTCCGACCGCGATGACGAGCCCGAAGTAACCGAGCAGGAGCGGCCCGATGCCCGAGTCGCTGAACGAGTGGACGGACTGGATGACGCCCGAACGCGTGAGGAAGGTGCCGAGAATCGTGAGCGAGTACGTCGCGACGAGGAGGGAGAGGTTCCACACCCTGAGCAGGCCACGTCGCTCCTGCACCATGACCGAGTGGAGATAGGCGGTCGCGGTGAGCCACGGCAGCAGCGCCGCGTTCTCGACCGGGTCCCATGCCCAGAAGCCGCCCCACCCGAGCACCTGGTACGACCACCAGGCCCCCATCACGATGCCGATGGTGAGAAAGGCCCACGCGATGACCGTCCAGCGGCGGGTCTCGATCAGCCAGCCCTCGCCGAGACGCCCGGTCGCGAGCGCCGCGATGGCAAAGGCGAACGGGATGGTGAACCCGACGTAGCCGAGGTACAGGAACACCGGGTGGAACGCGATGAGGACGTTGTCCTGGAGCAGCGGGTTCGGTCCGAGGCCGTTCGACGGCGCGCCCCCGGCGACCGTGATGAACGGGTTGGCCGGGCCAGCCATGAGCCCGAAGAAGAACGTGGCGGCGCCCATGCCGGCGAGCGTCGCCCACGCCACGAGCCTGTCGGCCGACCGCCTGCGGAAGTGCCGGTACATCACGGTCAGGTAGCCGGTGAGGATGAGAGCCCACAGCAGGATCGAGCCCTGCAACGCCGACCACATCCCCGTGATGTCGTAGAGCAGCGGCGTCTGACGGCTGTTGTTGTTCGCGACATAAGACAGCGAGAAGTCATGGGTGAGAAGTGCGTGCTCCATCGCGAACGTCGCCAGCAGTACCCCGGCGAGCACACCGAAAATCGCCTTCGGCGCTGCCTCGAGCAGCGAGTCGCGTCTAAGGAGCAGACCGAGCGCGAGGCCGAGCATGCCTCCGGCCGCAGATACCAGACCGAGCGCGACGCCGATCTGGCCGAGCACGGCGTTCACGGGCTCCCGCCGGCCTTGGTCGGGTCGCTCGCCTTGACCCGGTTGGGGTGCTCGGCGATGTATTGCTGGGAGTGCTTGACCATTATCTGATCCGAGGAGAAACGATCGGTATCCCCGACGAAATGCCCGACGACCACGACCGGTAGGCCGGGCCGGAACATCTGCGGCGGATCCCCGGCGTTGTCGACGTGGATGGTGGCGCCACCCTGACGGATCTCGAAGCTGACCTCGGAGGCACCCACCCGGTGCACAGTGCCGTGGACGACCGTGCCCTCGAGCTGGAAGGTCGAGTCACCGAGCGCCGCCCGTTGCGCGACTGCCTCGTTCGCGGTTCGGAAGAAGACGATCGCCGAGGTCAGGCCTTTGTACACGAGGAAGCCGAGGGCGGCCACGATCACGAGGCCGGCTACGGCGAGCCTCCTGCTCGAGGCGCCGTTCCCGCGACGAGGTCGCGCGCTCACCGCAGCTCGCTCTCGTCGTCGGGGGCCTCGTCCTTCCAGAGCCTGCGCCTGGCCGCGCGCTCGCGGACGATGACGCTCGCCGAGTACGCCGCGAGAGTGCAGAGGACGATGGTGTAGCCCGCCTCGACGTATGCGCTCATACGGAGACCTTCCCCTCGGCTCGCCGCTCGTCGAGAGCGACACGGAGCCCTTCGTCTGCTTCGCGATCGCTGAGGCTCGCCAAGCGGTAGCGGTGGGCGGTCATCCAGGCGTACGCGAGCGAGAACGAGACGAAGCCGAGAAGCAGCGTCCAGGCCATCGAGCCGTGCACGTACAGGTGGCGCCCGGCGAGGTCGATCGTCGGCGGCTGGTGGAGGCTGCGCCACCACGAGACGGAGAAGTACACGACCGGCACGTCGACGAACGCGATGAGCCCGGCGATGGCCGATCGGCGGGCGACGACCTCCGGATCGCCCGGCACCCGCCTCAGCGCCAGGTACCCGAGATAAAGGACGAACAAGAGCGCCGTCGTCGTCAGAAGCGGGTCCCAGGTCCACCAGACACCCCAGGTGGGCCGCCCCCAGATCGAACCCGTCACGAGCGTGAGGCCGGTGAAGACCACGCCCACCTCTGCCGACGCCCCGGCCATGCGGTCGAACCGCGGGTGCCGGGTCCTGGGCCACAGGTACAGAAGGCTCGAGGCGAACGCCATCCCGTACGCGACGAAAGCGACCCAGGCCATCGGCGGATGGATGTAGAGAAGGCGTACCAGCCCATCGGGGAAGCCCACGGCGTTCGGTGTGACCCACAGCCCGAGCCAGACGGTGGCTACGACGCCCGCGAGCGCGAGGAAACCCGTCACCTTGAGGACAGCCGATCCCCTCATGACTCCTCCAAGAGGGGACCGAAGGCCACGATTCCGATCGTGACGTAGATCACGGCGAACACCACGAGCAACGACAGCCACCCGAGTCCCCCCGAGGGCGTCCCTGCGAGCGCCTCGTCCCACGCCTTCGTGGCCCCGAGGAGGACGGGAGCGGCCACGGGGAGGAAGAGGAGTGGGAGGAGGGTTTCTTTGACGCGTAGGCCGGAGGACACGGCACCGTAGATGACGCCTACCGCCGCCAGCCCCACCGTCGCGGTGACGCAGGCACCGACGAGCACCAGCCCTCCGGCGAGATGCGCGCCGTACAGGACCGCGACTCCGATCGCGAGCAACGCCTCGAGGACGAGGAGCTCGACGACCACGGCGCCTGCCTTCCCGAGGAAGATCCCGGCCGGATCGAGGCCCGACAGGCGCAAGCCGTCACGAGCACCGTCGGCGGACTCCACGGCGAAGCTGCGCTGGGTGGCGAGGAGGCACGACAAGAGGACAGCGATCCAGAACAGGCCGGCTGACGCAGGTGCGAGTACCTTGCGGTCCGGGCCGAGGGCGAGGCCGAACAGCAGGAGGACGGCAGCGGAGAACGGCACCACCTGGTTGAGGGCCACCCGCGACCGTGCCTCGATGCGCAGGTCCTTCGAGGCGACCAGCCACGCGTCATGCAACACCGACGGGCTCCTCCACGACCTGGCCTCCGGCGAGCCAGATGACCCGGTCCGAGAGCCCGGCTGCGCGTTCGTGCTCGTGCGAGCAGAGCAGCACCGTCCGGCCCTTTGCCCTCGACTCGGCGATGAGCTCGTCGAGAAGGCCGCGGCCCTCCTGGTCGAGACCGGCATGCGGCTCGTCGAGCAACCAGACGCGGGGGTCGCGAGCGACGAGGACCGCCAGAGCGGTGCGGCGCCGCTGACCAGCGGAGAGCCGGCTCACGGGTGTCGAGCACAGCCGGCCCACGAGACCGAGCCGGGCGAGAGCGGCTCCGGCCTGGCGGGCGTCGGTGCCACAGGCACGGAGGGAGTAGCGCAGGTTCTCCTCGACCGTCAGCTCTTCGTACAAGAAGCTCTGGTGGCCCAACAGACCCACGCTCCGGCGGACAGCGCGGCGGTCGTTCGCGAGATCGTGGCCGAGCACCGAGGCCTCACCCGAATGCAGGGGGACGAGGCCACAGCACAGGCGGAGCAGGCTCGTCTTGCCCGCCCCGTTCGGCCCGCGGACGTGCGCGACCTCGCCCTCGTCGATCTCGAGCGAGATTCCGGCGAGGAGGGGGAAGCGACCGGCGAGGGCAACGGCCTCACGAAGACGTACGGCTGGCGCCATGGGACTGCCCTCATGCTACGAGGCAGGGCCCTTATATGGCCAAGCGGCCAGGTCCACGCAGCGACCGCGGGCAGCTCAGCGGTGCTGGGAGCGCAAGAGATCGATGTCCGCGTCGACCATCATCTGGACGAGACCCTCGAAACTCACCTCGGTCTGCCAGCCGATCCGCTCACGGGCCCTGGTCGCGTCGCCAACAAGGACGTCGACTTCGGCAGGTCGGAGGAAACGCTCGTCGATCACCACGTGGCCTTCCATGTCGAGGCCGGCGCGCTCGAAGGCGACCTCGCAAAGCTCGCGCACCGAGTGGGTCTCCCCGGTCGCGACCACGTAATCATGCGGCTCGTCCTGCTGAAGCATGGCCCACATCGCGCGGACGTAGTCGCCCGCGTATCCCCAGTCTCGCTTGGAGTCGAGATTGCCAAGCCGTAGCTCCTTGTCGAGCCCGAGCTTGATCCGCGCGACGCCATGGCTCACCTTGCGCGGCAGGAACTCGATGCCCCGGCGAGGGCTCTCGTGATTGAAGAGGATCCCCGACGAGGCGTGCATCTGGTAGCTCTCGCGGTAGTTGACGGTGATCCAGTGGCCGTACACCTTGGCCACCCCGTACGGGCTGCGGGGATAGAAGGGCGTCGATTCCCGTTGAGGGGTCTCGACCACCTTGCCGAACATCTCCGACGAGCTGGCCTGGTAGAAGCGGATCTCGGGATCCGTGAGGCGGATCGCGTCGAGGATCCTCGTCACACCCATCGCCGTCACCTCGCCCGTCAGGACGGGCTGGCTCCAGGAGGTCTGGACGAACGACTGAGCAGCCAGGTTGTAGACCTCCTGCGGGCGATGCTCGCGTAGGAGCTGGATCATCGAGATCTCGTCGAGGATGTCTCCGGGCACAAGCGTAAGATCGTCCTGGATGTGCGCGATCCGCTCGAAGTTGACGGTGCTCGATCGCCTCACCATCCCGATGACCTCGTAGCCGTGCGAGAGCAGCAGCTCGGCCAGGTACGAGCCGTCCTGACCGGTGATTCCCAAGATCAATGCGCGACGGGGCATCGCACAGTTCTACTAGCTCGGCGCGGTGCGTAACCTGCCCGCCGTGACCCCACGCCGCGTTCCCGCCAAGGTCGCTTTCGTCGGTCACCGCCTCGGCGCGCCGGACGGCATCTCCGCGGCGTCCGCCGTTTGGCAGCATGCGTTCAAGTCGCTCGGCTCGACCGTGACGACGATCGCCGGAGCGGGTAGCGCGGACCACCTGGTGGCGGGGCTTGGCCCGAGGCCGGACGCATACCTCGACGTGCCGGCGCTCGAGAGGCTGCTGAGCGCCAACGACCTCGTGGTCGTCGAGAACTGCTGCTCGGCACTGACGAACCCCGTGGTGGCGGAGGCACTTGCCCGCTTGCTGGCCGGGAGGCCGGCCATCTTGCGCCACCACGACCTTGCATGGCAGCCGAGTGGGTCGGGAGCCGATGGACCCCCGCCGGACGATCCGGCCTGGTGGCACGTGACCATCAACGAGCGATCCCGCATAGAGCTCGCCGCCCGCGGCATCGATGCCCGGACGATCTACAACCACTTCGACGTCGAGGCCCCCGAGGGCAGCCGGTCTGCTGCCCGTTCCGCCCTCGAGATCGAGGAGCAAGAGCGGCTGCTCTTGCAGCCGACGAGGGCCGCTGCCTCGAAGAACGTCGCCGGCGGCCTCGTGCTGGCCGCCGGAATACAAGCCGTGTACTGGTTGCTCGGCCCGGTGGACGAGGAGTACCGGGAGAGTTACGACCTGCTCGTCGAGCGCTCGCCCGTCCGCGTCGTAGAAGGACGACCGGACCGAATCAGCCTTGCCGACGCGTACGCCGCCAGTGACGCCGTCGTCCTCGCCTCCACCTGGGAGGGATTCGGGAACGCCGCCATCGAATCCGCTATCTACCGGCGGCCATTCGCGATCGGGCCGTACCCAGTCGGCGCCGAGCTGCGCCGGTACGGCTTCTCCTGGTACGAGTGGCACAGCCCCGCACCGCTCGCCCGGTATCTTGCCGAGCCGGACCCGTTCGTGATCGATCGGAACCGGTATGTGGCGCGGCTGCGCTTCTCCTCGGACCAGCTCTTGGAGCACCTGCTCGATTTGTTTACCGTCCGGTAAACTAACTTTCCGAGATGCCTCCTGTCACCGCCACTGCAACGGCGCCGCGGCGGCGGCTAACGGCCGCCAGGCGGCGCCGGCAACTCATCGACGTCGCTCTCGAGACGTTCGCCCGGACTGGTTTCACGGCCACCACCATGGAGGACATCGCCACTGCCGCCGGGGTGACAAAACCCTTGCTATACCAGCACTTCGTCTCCAAGCGGGCCCTGTACCTCGAGCTCATCGACGACGTCACGGCCCGGCTCATCGACGTGCTCGGCTCGGCCGCCGGCGCCGAGACGGCGTTCCGCCTACGGGTGGATGCTGGAATGCGCGCCTACTTCCGCTTCACCCTCGAGAACCAGTCCGCGATCCGCATGCTCTACGACGCGCCGCACGACGAAGAGCTGGCCCGCGGTCTTCGCTCGATCCAGGATGCCATCGCCGAATTCATCAGCCCGCTGATCGAGGCCGACATCACCGAGGATCACCGGCGGACGCTTGCCATCGGCGTGGTCGGGATGACCGAGGGCGTGACCCGGCACTGGCTCCGTCAGCGCCAGCAGCGAGGCGCGATCGTGAACGACGAGGAAGCCGAGAGGGAGGCGATCTTGCTCGCCGAGCGGATCGCCGAGTTCGCCTGGAGCGGCTTGCGGGGAGTGCACCGGATCAACTGAGTTCCGGCGCATGCTGTCAGGCTCCCTGCCACGACCTCCACAGGGACGCGTAGCTCCCGTCAGCCGCCAGCAACTCGTCGTGCGAGCCCTGCTCCACTATGCGGCCGTGGTCGATCACGGCGATGTGGTCGGCGTCCCGAGCGGTCTGCAGCCGGTGGGCCACAGCTATGACCGTGCGGCCTTCGAGCACACGCGCAAGCGAGCGCTCGAGATGGCGCGCCGCTCTCGGGTCGAGCAGCGCAGTCGCCTCGTCGAGGACGAGTGTGTGCGGATCCGCCAGGATCAGGCGTGCGAGCGCCACCTGCTGGGACTCACCAGGCGAGAGCTGGTTCGCACCTGCCCCGAGGCGGGTGTCGAACCCTTCCGGCAGGCGCTCGAGCATCGGCAGGGCGTCGACCGCCTCGAGGGCCGAGACGAGCTCGGCGTCGCCCGCTTCAGGCGAGGCAAGTGCCAGGTTCTCGCGGAGCGTCCCGTTGAAGATGTGGTACTCCTGGGTGACGAGCACCACCTCCTGGCGGAGCCGATCGGTGGGCAGGCGATGAGCGTCGACGCCGCCGATGTGGACGTAGCCGGTGCGAGGTGCGTGCACTCCTGTCAGCAAGAGCGCGAAAGTGCTCTTGCCGGCGCCGCTCGGACCCACGAGGGCCACCCGGGAACCGGGTGTCGGCGCGAGGTCGATGCCGTTCAAGACGTCATGGCCCGATCTGTACGCGTAGCGCACGTCGCGTGCGACTACGCGCTGGCGACGACGGTTCGTCCGCCACGAGATCCGGGCCCTCGACCTCGCTCACCCCGAGCAGCCGGCCGAGAGACGCCGTCCCGAGCTGTATCTCGTCGAGGTAGCTGAGAACGGTGTCGACGGGGCTGATCAGGAGCTGAACGTAGAGCACCGCCGCCGTCGTGGCGGCAATCGAGAGGTGGCCGTCCGCGTGGAGAAGGCCTCCGACGAGCACGGCGAGGACGAGGGGGATGACGTAGCACGCCTCGGTCAGCGGGAAGTAGATCGTCCGGAGGCGCATGGTGTAGAGCTCCGTCGCCACCCACCCTCGGATGTCGTCGTCCACCTGGCCTATCCGCCGCTCCGCCAGTCGCAGGGTCTCGATCGTGCGGCCGCCGGCTGCGGTCTCCTGGACCCGGCTGTTCGTCTGGTCCCACGCCGCCATCGTCCTCTGGTAGCCCGGGCGGGCGAGCGAGAGATACCAGCGAGTCCCGATGGCCAGGATCGGAAGCGTCGGGAGCAGCACCGTCGCGAGAAGCGGCGCGGTGACGAGGAGCGCGATCACGATCGCGGTGCACTGACCGATGGCGACGACCATCTGCGGCGCGGCCTGGCGGACAGACCAGGTGAGCTGCTCGACGTCTGAGGAAGCGCGAGTCTGCAGGTCGCCGGTCCCGGCATCTTCCACGACGCCGACGGGAAGCGAGAGCACCGCGCCGACGAAGTCGCCGCGAAGGCGCGCCAAGAGCCGGGCCGTGAGGTGTCCCGCCGTCCGGGAGGCGGCGGTGCTGGCCGCGCCCTGCACGAGCAGAGCCACGAGAAACACGACCGCCGCGACCTCGATACTCGCTATCGCGTGCCCGTTCCCGGCGGCACGCGCGACGACCTGGCCGAGCACCTGCGGACCGACGAGTCCCGCCACGCTGGCGGTCGCGTAGAACAGCAGCACCGCGGCGGTCGCCCGCCGCTCCCTCGATATCGCGGCGACGAAGTACCGCCGTGCCGTCTTGAGGGAGGCGACCGGGAAGCCGTGCACCGGCTGCGGGGTTCCGGTCACAGGACACCTCCGCGGAGGACGGCCGCCTCGTACCGGGCGTCGGTCACGAGCAGGTCTGCATGACGTCCCGTGGCGGTGACGGTCTCCGAGACACAGATGACCTCGTCCGCCCGCTCTGCAACGAGCGGGCTCGTCGTGCAGATGATCGTCGTCCGGCCCTTCCTGGCACTCGCCAATGACGCCGCGATCGCTGCTTCGGTGTGGGCGTCGACAGCGCTCGTCGGGTCATCGAGGAGAAGTACGTCCGCCTCGACGAGGAGGGCTTGGACGAGAGACAGGCGCTGACGCTGCCCGCCCGAGAGCGACCGCCACTGCTCTGGCAGGTCGGTGTCCAAGCCCTCGGGCAGTGACTCGACGATCTCGGTGGCCTGGGCGCTCTCGAGCGCTGCCTCGACGGCTCCGTCGAGGCGCACGCGATCCGGGGAGCCGACCTCGAGCGCCTGGCGCAGCACTCCCTTCAGGTGGAACGGGGAGCGCTCGAGCAGCACGACGTGCTCGCGGTACCACTCGAGAGGGATCGAGTCGACTGGCCGGCCGGCCCAGGTGACCGGTCCGGCGTCTTCGTCCCCAGGGCCGTTCCAGCGCGCGAGGCGCTCGAGGAGGGCCGTTCCCTCCTCCGGCGTGGCTGGGACTATCGCTGTCAGGAGGCCCTGTCTGAGGTGCGCACCCGTCCGCTCATCCACAAGTGGGCCGCGGGGTGGAAGGTCCGTCCTCTCAGCGTCTGCGACCGCCTCCACGTTGCGGTCGAGCGTGAGTACTCCGAGGATGCGCCGCGAGGCGACGACGGCCGCCGTCCATTTGGAGGCCGTCTCCACGAAGGTCTGCATGGGAAGCACGAGAAACGCCGCCGAGGCGTAGAACGCCACCAGCTCGCCGGCTGAGATGGTGTGGTCGACCGCGAGATGGGCGCCCACCCATGTCACCGCGACGACGATCGCCCCGGGCAAGAGCACTTGCGCGCCATCGAGCAGAGCTTGCAGGTCGGCCGTGCGCATGGACGCGCGGGCGACATCGTTCGAGGCGCGCTCATAGCGGTTCGCGAACACGCGCTCACCACCGAGCCCCCGCAGGACCCGTAGACCGGCCACCGTGTCGGAGGCGAGTGAGCTCGCCTCGGTTCGCTGATTGCGCTCGGCTGTCTGCCGCCGCTCGAAGGGCTTCAGTACCGGCGCTACCGCCAGCACGGCGAAGGGCACACCGAGGACGACGATCGCCCCGAGGGGTGGCGATGCGACGAGCAATACGACCGCCACCACGATGTACGAGACGACTCCGCCCGCAAAACGTGCGATGACGTCG
This sequence comes from uncultured Acidimicrobiaceae bacterium, assembly GCA_963801185.1. Lineage (GTDB taxonomy): Bacteria > Actinomycetota > Acidimicrobiia > Acidimicrobiales > Bog-793 > Palsa-601. Next base: position 884,611 of record CAWDDW010000001.1, read on the forward strand.
AGCGCGTCGCCGACCCGCTCGACGTCGGAGGCGCCGAGGTTCGCCACCTCACCTGAGGCGACCCTGCGCGCCAGGTCGCCGCCGAGCAGCGTGGCACGCCGGGCGATCAGCTGCTGGATGCGCGTGGCACAGATGAGGAAGTTCGCGACGGCCCGCCGGTGGCGCAAGATGCCGGCAGCCGCCTGGAGCAGACCGAGGCCGAGGACGACCATCGACCATTCCACGATCGCAGGCCTGTCCCGCCGTACCATCGCGCCGAGCGCGCCGCCGAGCGCTAGCGGGATCAGCGCTTGGCTGACCATCCAGATGACGCCGAAGACCGAGCCTGTGACGAGCGTCCTGGTCTGGCCGCGCGCGCACCACAGGAGGAAGCGCCCCGGGGAACGGGTCTCCGGCACCCCGGGATCGGCAAGTGGCAGCTCAAACATGAGCCGACCGACGCTAGCCGCGTCTCTGCGACCGCCGTGACGATTGCGGGGAGACGATGTGACTCAGAGCTGGTGCATCGGTGGAATCAGTGCTTAGCAAGCCACCCGTCGTTGAAGGCGAACTCGCCGTCAAGGCTGCGGCGTACGTCGTTCTTGCCAGCCCAGTCGGCGATGCGCCCGCCGATGATCGGCACCTTGGCGTCGACATGGATCGCGACGTCGTGGCTCGACTTCTCGCCTTCGGGCGTGAGGCTCATCGTGCCGGAGATGTGGAGAGGGGCGCCCTGCACCTCGACATCGAAGCTGCCTTCCCACGAGCCGTCCTTGCGCTTACGCCACTCGTCGGTCTGGGTCATCGTGTTGGTCGGCTTGAGCACTCTCTTCGCGAAGCCCGGCAGGTCCACGTCTACGACCCGCGTCGAGCGGATGCGCAGCACGCCTCGGCTCTCCTTGCACTCGAGAACCTTCACGTCACGCTGATTCATGCCTTCGTACTTCGCCACCGTGGCCTCTGGGTCGCGGAGCATTGCGAGCACCGAGTCGACTGGAGCGTTGTAGATATGTGAGTCCTTTAGATCCATCACGGCACCTCCTTCATCCAGGATGAAGCGAGGTGGCTCACACAGCTAGAGGCAAACGACCCGTAGCACTCGACTAGCGAATGTGCACCCCAGAGATGGCGCGGGCGATGATCAGCCGCTGGATCTCAGAGGTCCCTTCGAAGATCGTGTAGATCTTCGAGTCGCGGTGCCAGCGCTCGACGGGGTAGTCCCGCACGTAGCCGTAGCCGCCGAGGATCTGGATGGCCTGCTCGGTCACCCAGACGGCGGTCTCACCGGCGAACAGCTTCGACATCGAGCCCTCGCCGGCCACGTACGGCTTGCCGTTCATGCCCATCCACGCCGCCCGCTGGTAGAGCAGACGCGCGGCGTCGATCCGGGTCTTCATGTCGGCGAGCTTGAAAGCGATGCTCTGGTGCTCGATGATCGGCTTGCCGAACGTCTGGCGCTCCTTGGCATAGTCGAGCGCGTACTCGTAAGCCGCCCGCGCGATCCCGACGGCCTGTGCAGCCACGGTCGGCCGACTCGCCTCGAAGGTGGCCATGGCGGCCTGGCCCTTGGCGCTCTTTCCCTCACGGGCCCGAGCGATCCGCTCGTCGATGCGCTCCTTGCCCCCGAGGAGGCACGAGCCAGGAACCTTGACTCCTTCCAGGATGACCTCGGCCGTGTGAGAGGCGCGGATGCCCATCTTCTGGAACTTCTGGCCTTGCGAGAGACCCGGAGTGCCGGGAGGCACCACGAAGCTCGCTTGGCCCCGCGAGCCGAGATCCGGCTCGACCGAGGCGACCACCACGTGCACGTCCGCGATGCCGCCGTTCGTGATCCAGGTCTTCGTGCCGTCGAGCGTCCAGGTGTCGGTGGCCTCGTCGTAGGTGGCCTTGGTCTTCAACTGGCTCACGTCGGACCCGGCGTCTGGTTCCGAGACGCAGAACGCGGCCATCTTGATGTCATCGGGTGTGCCGAAACACTGCGGCGCCCACTCCCCCACCTGTTCGGGCGTGCCGTTGGCAACGATGCCCGCCAGCCCGAGCGTCGACCCGAAGATGGCGAGGGCTATTCCCGCGTCACCCCAGGAGAGCTCCTCGTTGACTGCCGGGAGCAGCTGCCCTGTCGGGTCGGCGAAGCAATTCGCGACGAATTCGAACGAGTAGAGGCCGATCTCGGCGGCCTCCTTGATGATCGGCCACGGGGTCTCCTCTCTCTCGTCCCACTCGTGGCCGGCGGGCCGCACGACGTTCTCTGCAAAGTCGTGCACCCATTTGATCACCTGGAGCTGATCCTCGTTCAGCTCAAGCGAGAAGTCACTCATCGTTCACCTCGAGATCAGGCGCGGCACAAGGCACCGCTAGCCGGGTTCGGCTTGCCGGCACGGCGCAGGTGACCGCGCAGTAACCGACAATCGTAAGGTTACCTGCTTTCCCGCCCACAGTGCCACCGAGGGTGACACGAAGGGGTGGAGGGTCGCGCGTCAGCGCAAGCTGTACCTGCCACGAAGTGATTGCTCCGGATGGGGGCTCGCACCTACCGGCGACTCGATCGACCTCCGTGTTGACTACCGGGTTCGTCGCTATGGCATGGATTCTGCAGGTATCCCTGCAGAACGCACTGGGACAGTGCCGGCCGCCGCCGAAGCGTCGGGTAACCGGCGGTGCGGGAGCGCCGCTCAGGCGGACCGGACGTTGCCGGCCTGGAGTCCTTTCGGACCCTCTTGAATGTCGAACTCGACCTCTTGGCCCTCTGTGAGCGTGCGATAGCCCTGCATCTGAATGGAACTGTGGTGGACGAAGACGTCCGCGCCATCCGACTGCGAGATGAACCCGTAGCCCTTCTCGGCGTTGAACCACTTGACTACTCCGGTCGCCACGGTGGCGATCCCCCTTGTACTCGGACAACATTGACAAGAAGCGCGGAGTCCCATCGGACCTGCGCTTCGAGCGCGCAGGCTAGCAGAGGTTGCCAGCATTTTCACAGGGTCGGTCACCCGTAGAGGCGCGTGCCGCCTGGCGTGTCCTCCACGCGGTAGCCCATAGCCACCAGCTCATCTCTGAGCCGGTCCGCCGTCGCCCAGTCGCGGCCGGCCCTCGCCGCGTCGCGCTCGCTCGCGAGCGACTGCGCGTGCTCGGAGACGACGCGCCCAGACGGGGCGAGGATCCCGACCGCCGCAGCGCACTCGAGGGCTGCCCGGCCGCCGGCGAGGCCCCCGGCCACGTCGCCGGACGCAAGGGAGGCGTTGGCCGCCCTCACGGCATCGAAGACGAGCGCAGTCGCCCTCGGGGTGTCCAGATCGTCGTCCATCCGCTCGCGGAATGCCGCCACGAGCCCGGACTCTGGGAGGGCCACCTCGTCGTTCCGGATGGCCTCGGCTTCGTCGATCCGCCTAGCCAACGAGTCCAGCCGCTCTAGCGCCTGGCTAGCGGCCTCGAGCTGGTGAGGGTTGACCTCCATCGGCGCGCGGTAGTGCGCCTGCAACATGAGCAGCCGGTAGGCCCGAGGATCGACCTTGTCCAATACATCGGCGAGGTTCGTGAAGTTGCCGAGCGACTTCGACATCTTCTCGCCACCGACCTCCACCATGCCGTGGTGAACCCAGTGTGCGGCAAAGTTGCGACCGAGGGCCACCGCCTGTGCCCGTTCGTTCTCGTGATGCGGGAACTTCAAGTCCGTGCCGCCGCCATGCAGCTCGAAACCCTCGCCCAACAACGCGAGCGACATGACCACGCACTCGGTGTGCCACCCCGGACGACCGGGTCCCCATGGAGAAGGCCAGAAAGGCTCCCCGGGCTTCGCTTTCTTCCACAGCACGAAGTCCATAGGAGTCCGCTTCCCCGCGACGACGTCGACCCGCGCGCCGGCGCGCAGGGACTCGAGCGACTGGTGGGCGAGCAGCCCGTAGTCGGGCACCGTCGCCACCGACAGGTACACGCCGTCCTCGATCTCGTAGGCACTCTCCTTGTCGACCAACTCCGCGATCAGCTCGACCATCTCCGGCACGTAATCAGTCGCATGGGGCATCTCGTGCGGCCTGGCGAGGCCCATGCGATCCATCGACCGCCACCACTCGTCCTCGCACTCTGCCGCGATCTCCTGCCAGGGGCGACCCTCTTCGTTGGCGCGGTTGATGATCTTGTCGTCGATGTCCGTCACGTTTGAGACGTGACGCACCGGCGTTCCCGTCGACTCGAGGTAGCGACGCAGGACGTCGTAGACGAGAGTGAACCGGCCGTGGCCGATGTGAGGTGACCCGTAGACGGTCGGGCCACAGACGTAGAGCCGGACCGGACCGCCGGCGACGGGCGAGATCGTCTCCAGATTGCCCGTCGCCGTGTCCTGGAGCCGCAGCATGGCAGTACCGTACTAGTCGAATGAACGGGCCCCGAATGCCGGATCGGCCGACTCTCGACGGACTCGAGGCCAAATGGTCGGCCGCATGGGAGGAGGCTGGCACCTATCGCTTCGACCGCTCGCGGCCGCGGAGCGAGGTGTTCGCCATCGACACGCCTCCTCCGACCGTATCGGGCTCGCTCCACGTCGGTCACGTGTTCTCCTTCACCCAGACCGACCTAGTCGCGCGGTACCAGCGCATGGCGGGCAAGGCGGTCTTCTACCCGATCGGCTGGGATGACAACGGGCTAGCGACCGAGCGCAGGGTCCAGAACTACTTCGGCGTCCGGTGCGACCCGACGCAGCCCTACATCCCGGGCTTCTCACCGCCAGAATCGCCGCCCGAACGGGCTGTCCCGATCTCCCGGCCGAACTTCGTCGAGCTGTGCTTCCGGCTGACCGAGCAAGACGAGAAGGCCTTCGAGGACGTCTTCCGGCGCCTCGGGCTGTCGTACGACTGGAGCTACCACTACACGACGATCGGAGAGAAGGCGCGCCGGACATCGCAGGCGGCATTCCTGCGCAACCTCGCCCGCGGGGAGGCCTACCGGCACGAGGCACCCACGCTGTGGGACGTCGACTTCCGCACGGCAGTCGCGCAGGCCGAGCTCGAGGACCGTGATCAACCGGGGGCTTACCATCGGTTGCGTTTCTTGAGGGCCGATGGCAGCGGCCGGTCCGTCGAGATAGAGACGACCCGGCCCGAGCTCGTGCCCTCCTGCGTGGCCCTCGTCGCGCATCCGAGCGACGAGCGCTACCAGTCGTTGTTCGGGACCGAGGTGCTCACTCCCTTGTTCTCGGTCCGCGTCCCGGTCGTCGCCCACCACCTGGCCGATCCCGAGAAAGGATCGGGCATCGCCATGATCTGCACGTTCGGCGACCTGACCGACGTCATCTGGTGGCGTGAGCTGTCGCTGCCCACGCGGACTGTCGTCGAGCGCGACGGTCGCCTCGGCGAGGCGCCCTTCGGCGAGGACGGTTGGCAATCGGACGATCCCGAGCGCGCGCGCAGGATGTACGCGGAGCTGCAGGGCCAGACCGTCAAGCGCGCGCAAGCGAGGATCGTCGAGCAGCTGCAGGAGGCGGGTGACCTCGTCGGCGAGCCGAAGCCCATCACCCATCCGGTGAAGTTCTACGAGCGGGGCGAGCGTCCACTCGAGATCGTCTCTTCGCGTCAGTGGTACATCCGGACGATGCCGATCCGCGAGCGGCTCCTCGAAAGGGGCCGGGAGCTCGACTGGCTCCCGCCTTTCATGCAATTCCGCTACGAGAACTGGGTCGAGGGTCTGACCGGTGACTGGGGGATCTCCCGGCAACGTTTCTTCGGGGTGCCGTTCCCGGTGTGGTACCGGCTCGACGACGAAGGCGAGCCGATCGAGGACGGTCTCATCGTCCCGGACGAGTCGCAGCTCCCTGTCGACCCGTCGACCGACGTGCCGGAGGGATACGAGGAGTCAGACCGGGGCAAGCCGGGCGGCTTCGCCGGCGATCCGGACGTGATGGACACCTGGGCGACATCGTCGGTGACACCGCAGATCGCCGGCGGCTATCTGGAAGACCCCGACCTGTTCTCGCGCGTCTTTCCTATGGACCTGCGACCGCAGGCACACGACATCATCCGGACCTGGCTCTTCGCGACGGTCGTGCGGGCCGAGCTCGAACACCACGAGCTGCCGTGGCGCCACACGGCGATCTCGGGATGGATCCTCGATCCGGACCGCAAGAAGCAGTCGAAGTCGAAGGGCAACGTCGTCGTCCCGACCGAACCGATCGACGCGCACGGTACCGACGCGGTCCGCTACTGGGCCGCGTCCGCACGCCTCGGCGTCGACAGCGCCTACGACGAGCAACAGATGAAGGTGGGCAGGCGGCTCGCCATCAAGATCTTGAACGCGACCCGCTTCGTGCTCTCGCGCATGGGCGACGACGACACCGACCCTGTGGTGCCGCAGCCGCCGGAGCCGACCGACGCCGCCATGCTCGCCTCGCTCGGCCAGGTCGTACAGGATGCGACCGAGTCGTTCGAGAACTTCGACTACGCCCGGGCGCTCGAGCAGACCGAAGCCTTCTTCTGGCGCTTTTGCGACGACTACGTCGAGCTCGTGAAGACCCGTGCGTACGGTGACCCAGCCGAAGCGCGCACGGCGTCCGCCCGGTACGCACTCACCACTGCGCTCGAGTCGCTGCTACGCCTCTTTGCACCGTTCTTGCCTTACGCAACCGAAGAAGCGTGGTCGTGGTTCCATGAAGAGTCGATCCACACGTCGTCCTGGCCTGTGGCGGCGGCCCTGTCCGACGGCAGTGGCGACGCCACGCTGCTGTCTCTCATCGGCGAGGTGCTCGCCGCCGTCAGGCGCGCGAAGTCGGAGGCACATGTGTCGATGCGCACTCCCGTCGATCGCTGCGTGGTGCGCGGGGCGGCGGCTCTCCTGCAACGTCTCGATGGTGCCTCCGGCGATCTCCGCGACGCCTGCGTCATCGCGGAGCTGGTGCTCGAGCCGGGCAAGAACGAGATCATCTCGGTGGAAGTCGCGCTCGGCGAGCCACCGAGCGCGGCGTCAGGAGAGATGACCGAAGCGCAAAGGCAGGCGCGGCAGCAGCAACAACCCGAGTACGTGCTGGTCGTCCTGGGTCACCACGACGATGGCGAAGTCGTACGGGCCGGGCTCGGGATGCCACGCCCGAGCGACGAGACGGCTCTTGAACCTGCCTCGATATGCCACGAGGCACACGCCCTTGCGGGGCATTCCCCGAAGGTTGTGCGGAGGCCGTAGGTGCCTGTTATCGGCCCGGTCGAGTGAGACCATGAGCGACGCCGGCGACACGTACCTGACTCCGGCGAGCGACGGCTCGACTCCGATCACCGCACGCGCGACCGGCAAGGCGGCAAAGCAGACGGCGTCGCGGGTGCCGAGCCCGTTTCTCACCGATGTGCAGGAACTGAGCGTGACAGCGATCGCCGCGACCGCCAGCCAGACGCGGCGACGAGTCATGAGTCCAGCTCCTCTGCTGGGCTTGCGACCGCCACTGCTGCTTGCTCTATCACCGGCAACCTGACGGTCACGGGACCCGCTCGCCTGTCCACCAGGACGATTGCCAGGTACACCAGCCATCCAACCGGCAAGAACGCCCAGAAGCTCACGATCCGGTAGAGCAACACAGCCCCCACTGTCGATGCCTGTGAACCACCGTACGCCACTAGCGCGATCATGAGGCTGCCCTCGACGACCCCGAGGCCGCCGGGCGTGATGGGCAGGTTGGAGGCGAGCTGCGCGGCACCGTAAGCAAGCAGCAGCGCACGCCACGGGATGCCAGCGTGAACTGCGAGAAAGCCGCACGCCAGGCACGCGCAGTCGAGCATCCAGTTGGCGACGGACCAGCCGAGCGCGCCAGCGAAGTCCCGCCATCCGAGCTGCACATGCCCGAGGCGAGCCACGATCCCGGCCAGCACCTCGGCCTCTTGTCGCCTCGGTCGACCAGTCAACCGCCGGAGGGCACGCAACGAGGCCAGGCCGACCCGGGAGAGCATTCGCCGCTGCCAGAGGACAGCGGTCGCGATCGTGGTCACGACGAGCACGCCAAGCGTCACCCCGACGAGGTCGTATGCAGCCCCCTGTCGCTCCGCCAGGAAGAGGCCCGCCGTCGCGAGCAGGCTCAAGCCGAGGGCCGAGCTGACGAGCACCGCGATGAGCGTCCACACAGCCAGTGCCTCGTCGGCGCCGTAACGGCGGTACTGGCGGTACGCGAAGACGCTCGAGACGGCCGGACCGGCCGGTATCGACGAGGCGATCGCGCCCGCCGCTGTAGTCATCGCGACCAGCCGGGTCAGCGGCATGTGGGCGTGGCCCGATCGCAACAACTGGCCTTGCATCTGTGCGAAGGCCACCACCGACATGACCTCGGCCGCGATGCCGAGGAGCAGCCAGGCGACGTTCAGATGGCCGAGCTTCTGTGGCTGCGTCGGTCAGCTCACCGCTCTGCCCGCTCACGGCCCAGAGCGCAAGGGCACCGAGCACGATGCCGATTACGAACCGGAGCCATGACCGGTTGCGCCGCAGCAAGTCCCAGGTCCGTGACATCTGCGTCGATTGTCCCGCCGCATGCGCGGCGGGTGGTGGCGCGCTCAGAGCTGGAGCGACTTGACCTCGAGGAACTCCTCGAGACCAAACTTGCCCAGCTCACGACCGTTCCCGGACTGCTTGTAACCCCCGAATGGAGCAAGGGTGTTGAAGGCGCCGCCGTTGACGTCGACCCTGCCTGCGCGGATCTGGAGCGCCACCTGCTTGGCGTGGTCGGGGTCCGCGGCCCAGACACCAGCGGCGAGACCGTAGGTCGAGTCGTTCGCGATCTCGATCGCCTCCTCCTCGGTGTCGAAGGGCATGATCGCGAGGACCGGTCCGAAGATCTCCTCCTGCGCGATCGTCATGCCGCTCGTCACCTCCGAGAAGACCGTCGGCCGCACGAAGAAGCCCTTGTCGAGCCCCTCGGGTGCCTCGACCCCGCCGGTGAGGAGCTTGGCTCCCTCGTCGATGCCCTTTTGGATGTAGCCGCGTACGCGCTCGCGCTGAGCGGCCGAGACGAGCGGGCCGAGGCGAGTGCCGTCCTCGAACGGGCTGCCCGGCGTGGACTCCTCGGCGGCCTTCACGGCGAGCTCCTCGACCTCTGCCAACCGGCTGCGGGGAACGATCATCCTCGTCAGCGCCGAGCACGTCTGGCCTGAGTTGAGATAGCACATGGTCACGCCGTGCGGCACGGCCATCGCGAGGTTGGCATCGTCCAGGATGACATTGGGCGACTTGCCGCCGAGCTCGAGGGCGACGCGCTTCACCGTCTCGGCCGCAAGTTGGGTGACCCGCCGGCCGGCACGGGTGGAGCCCGTGAACGAGATCATGTCGACGTCGGGATGGCTGGCAAGCGCTTCACCGACGACAGGCCCGAGCCCTGACACCAGGTTGAACACGCCCGCCGGCAGCCCGACGTCGTGGATGACATCGGCCAGCAGGAACGCGTTGAGCGGCGCGACCTCGCTTGGCTTCAACACGATGGTGCACCCGGCGGTGATCGCAGGTGCGACCTTGGCAGCGATCTGGTGAAGGGGGTAGTTCCAAGGCGTGATGGCCCCCACGACACCTATCGGCTCCTTCACGACGAGGGAGTTGCCGACCTGTTCCTCCCATGTGATCTGCTCTACGAGATCAGACATGGACGAGAACGTCCCGATCGGGAGTCCCGCCTGGATCATCATGGACAGGCCGAGGGGCATGCCCACCTCGTGGGCGACGAGCTCGGCGATGTCCGCCATGCGGGCGGCCAGAGCTTCACCGATGCGCGTGGCGTACTTAGCCCTCTCGCTCGCGGACACCTGCGACCACTCGGCGAACGCTGCCCTGGCTGCCTTGACGGCGGCGTCGACGTCCTCGGCAGAGCCGAACGGCACGCTGCCGATCACTTCCTCGGTCGTCGAGTCGATAACCGCGATCGTCTCACTGCTGTGCGGAGCAACCCACGCCCCATCGATGTAGAGCTTGTCCCGTACGTCCATCGTGTCCTCCTGTTCGCGAGCTTGGGCGAGCCTACCCGCGGTACCTCAGGACGTTCTCGACGCCGACCCACCTGCCACCGGGAGCGGTCCGGTGCCCGTGAAGAGCCGTGCGGATCCGCCCGAGCCAGCCCCGGCGGCGCTCGGGGACTTCGGGTGAGTGACCCGGAACCAGTTCGAGTCGAGACCGAACTGTTCCTGGAAGGAGTCGCCCGACTCCTTCACCTGGCCCTTGGTCCCCGCGACGGTGATGGTGAGCACTCGGCCGCCCCAGGAACCGAGCCCGTTTCTCGAGGTGACCTTGACCGAGGCGAGCGTCCCGATCGTGGGGAACACCGCCTCGACGCTCTGGACCGCCACTCTGACGGTCCAGGTGTGCTCTTGGTTGCAGGTCCACAACCCCGTGTTCTCGAGGCAGACAGAGTCGCCGGCGTCGACGACGGCGGGGAAGGCACTGGCGACTGTGTACCCACCGGTCGACGCCGAGTACTCGGCGCCGGCGGCAGCACCCTTCTCGGTGAGGTACCGGCCGGCGGTGTCCGCGACCGCCGCCGTCGCGAGGGAGGACTCGTTCGCGATGCCCGGGTAGCTCTGGCAGTAGTCGCTGTCGCAGATGTCTGCGTAGCCGTACCACCCGCCGGCAGCCTCGTAGGCGAGGGCATAGCTGCGAGCCGCCACCGCTTGTGCCTCGAGCTCCTGGAAACCCCACTGCTCGCCCTGCGGCCCGGCTCCCCCGACCTCACCCCAGCCCGTCGAGGACTCCGAGGGCACCACAGCAGCGACGTACTCGTCGAGCGGCAGGACGTTGAGGGTGCGCGCCTGCGGCTCGTTGCCGGTGCTGGCGTCGTCGTAGTCGTAGGCCTCGACGATCCCGCGGACGGCCTCGTGGACGCCGTCGGCGCGACAGATGGTGATCAGCTGCGCGCCAGTAGCCGTCGGTCGTTGGGAGTAGGGCACCGCCAGCGGATCGGAGATACCGCTTCTCACCACTTTCCAGCTCGTGGCGCCCGCCGTACAGCTCGACGCAGTCGAGATGGTCCACGAGCCGGTGGTCGCGTTCATCACGGCCCGGGCGGCGTCGCCGGCAGCAACCCTCACGCCTCCCAAGCGAAAAGGGCTCGCGGACGTGACGACGACTGGCACGTTCTCGTTCTCGAGGATCGACACGGAGATCGCCGGGTCCCTCTTCATGGTGGAGAGCGTGGTGCCACCGTAGAAGTGCGACAGGATCCAGGAATAGGGCTCGTGCTCGACCGCCGCATAACCGAACGCCCCCCACTGTCCCATGCCTATTCCCGGACCCCAACCATGGCCTTCGATAGTCACATAGCCGTTCGGGAACGGAGCCCCCGTGCCCGAGCGGGCCTCGACCGATGCAAGGGTCGTGGTGCTCGATACCGCGATGCTGCCGAGGACGGCCAAAGTGACGGCGATCCTGAGCGGGACGCGTGATCTGCTGACGCGGCGCGGCCGAGCGGGCTCCGGCGCTGACATGGTGGACATCCTACGACCACTGAGCGTGGCCAAAAAGCTCATAGCAGGCGGGTCAAGTGTCCAACATCTCATCGACTGCAGTCGTTATCGCACAAGCGAAGTCGTTCCGTGCGCGCTCGAGCGTGAACTGACCTGTCCGCTCGCGCCCGAGGTCAACGAGCGCGCCCCTCAGATCGCCGTCCTCCATCACGCGATGCGCGGCTGCGGCGACCATCGCCGGTTCTTTCGAGTCGAGGACTACGCCGGCGTCCCCGATGGTCTCGGGAACTGCCGCAGCCGCGTACGCCACGATCGGCAACCCGTGGTGCATGGCTTCGAGCAGCGGCGCGGAGAAGCCCTCGTGATCCGAGCAGCACACGTAGATGTCGCACGCCTCGTAAAGAGCTGCGAGCTCCGGCGCGCTAACCGAACCGGCGATGTCGACCGACGACTTGATGCCGAGCGCCTCGACGAGCTTCCCGATCCCGAGCGTGTACGCCGGGCAGCTGTCCCGCCCGACCAGATGGAGCCGTGCGAGCGGGTCGTAGGCCCGCAAATAGGCTGCAAACGCCATGACCACGTCGTGGTGCGCCTTGTGCGGGAGCATCTGGCCGACGAACAACCAGTCGGCGCCACCGCCTGCCTTCGCGCTGACGAGCTTGTCCCGGCGACGCGGATCAGGCGGCACGTCGAAGTTCGTGTGGTCGACCATCAGCATGGATACCATCGTCCGCCGGTAGCCCCACTCGTCGAGCTCCCGTGTGTTGTACGCCGAATCGCCCAACCCGAGCAGGACCGAGGGAGCGAGGGCCTCGAGCTGCTCACGGCCAAGTCGGACCTCGTCGCCCAGTGAAGGCATCCACTTCTCCACCAGAGCCGCCGGAGTGATGTTGTGGTAGTCCACGAGTCTCGTCGCGGGGTGCGCCGCAAAGACGTCGGCAGCGGGGCTGCCTATCGAGCCTTGGTAGCAGACCCACTGGCGCCCGCTGTCGTCTCGCGGCAGCTCGGCTATCGGGTGCACGCGGCCGGCCATCTCCGGGCCCATGTTCACCGAGTAGATCTCCGACACGAAGCCGAGCGACCGAAGGACGCGTGCTGGGCCTCGATCGTGTGATGGCTCACCGCGTCCCGCTCGACGATGGAGGGGATGACCTGATCGATCCTGGTGGGCCTGCGAGTCACGACGTCCGCCTCGGCCGCGTGGCCGCGACGGCATAGGCCGACCCGTCGTCGGACTCGCGGACCGTGATGTCCTCGAACCCGAGGCGGGCAAAGAGGTGGCACCACGTCACAGGGTGAAGGGACCGCCCACTCGACAAGTCGGCGGCGACCGGGTCCGACAGGTTGAGTGGTGCTGGGTTCCGGCTCAACACGACTACGACACCAGTGCCTTCGAGCCGGGTTGACGCGAGCCGGGCCATGGCCCGGGCGCTCGAAGGCGTCACACGGTCGGTCACCCCGCTCAGCACGATCCCGCCTAGCGACGCTTTCTGTTTGTGTGCGAGGGCCTCGAGGGCTCCTCGACGCTCTGCGCCCTCGCCTCGCCTGGCGTCGCTCCCCGACGCCTCGACACCGAGAGCCCGGAGCCTCCTCACGAGCGAGCCGTCACCACACTCGGCGTGAAGGACGGACCGGCCCCGGAGGGGGCCAAGTCGCTCGATCAAGAGTCGGTCGACCTCTCCGTCACCGAGCTCTCCGCCGGGTCCGAGCCGGAGCGCCTTCGGCGTGAGCCCGGCGGTTCCCGCTGCGGGCCCGTGTGGTGCTCGGGCGGCCGATGCGCGCGCAAAGCCGCGCTCGGCGAGCGACCCGGCGACGACCCGGCGAGCCCGGTCCGAGACGACCTGGGCCTCGGTGGAGGCGCTCTCGCTCAGTCGCCCGAGGGCCTCCACACTGAGCCTCTCGACCGACCGCACCCTCGGGCCCATCCGCCGCCGGCCCGCGCCCGCAACCCGCTTCGACACTCTGGCGGCCTTGCCGAGAGCGCGCCTCGGTACCGACCGGGCCGGCGCGCTCCTACCGGGACCGGCGTGCTGAGCTGCACGAGAGGCGCGGCGCGCGACCTCGGTATCGAGCGCGCCCGGGTCGGCCGCAATCGCGTCGAACCGCGCACGCATGTCGTCCTCGAACCCGACCGGCAACGTCCCGTCTGTTCGGATGCGCTCGGCCTCGGATCTGATGTCCGAGAGCAGGGAGGGGTCGGTCACGTCGTGAGTTGGTCTACCAACGACGAGCCCGGAGGGCTCTGCAAGCTGCCCCCGGCGCTCCTCGTCGCGATGTCGACGTGGAGCGGCAACGCGACGATCCCGGTGGAGGTGCCAGGGTTCTCGATCACGATCTTGGCGGCGGGCTCCAGCCGAGCGTGCACGATCCCACCACCCGGGTCCTGCACCCGGATGTTCACGGTGTACGCGCCGTCGAGAAGTGGCACGGAGTCGAAGCGGAACGTGACCTCGTAGCGCCCGATCGACAAGTGCTCGGGTTCCCCGCTGTCGAAGTCGAAGATGAGCGCCCCGTTGGCCGCGAACACCGAGCAGCCGAAGGCCACCCCGTCGAGCGCCTCGCTCACCTCGAGATCGACCACCACGGAGGCCGGCTCGCCCGGGTGCAGGTTCGTGCGCCCGCTGACCGAGGTCTCGAGTCGCGAGCCCGTCACCTGCACGCGGCGTCCCGTTGAGATCCGGGGCGGCAGTGGTGGTGCCACAGTGCTCGCCACTTCCAGGCTGGCGGCGAGCTCTTCGGCCTCGTCGAGGACCGGGACCGAGCCGATCGACTCGCCGGCGTCGAGCAGCGCCTCCCGGAAGGTCCGGATCGCCTCGCCCGGAGGGCCCACGGTCACGAGCCGGCCGGAGTTGATCACGGCCACGCGATTGCACATCTGGCGCATGACGTCCGGCGCGTGCGAGACCACGACGATCGTGCGCCCCTCGCGCTGGAACTGGTGGATCCGCTCCATGCACTTTTGCTGGAAGCGTTCGTCACCGACCGCGAGCACCTCGTCCACGAGCAGGATGTGGGGATCGACGTTCACAGCCACGGCGAACCCGAGGCGGACGTACATTCCCGAGGAGTAAAAGCGCACCTGGTTGTCGATGAACTCCTCGAGCTCCGCGAAAGCCACTATCGCGTCGAAGCTCTTCTCGACGTCCCGGCGGGACATGCCGAGAAGAGAGGCGTTCAAGAAGATGTTGTCCCGCCCGGACAGCTCGGGCTGGAAGCCCGCCCCGAGCTCCAGCATGGCTGCGAGATGGCCACGCAGGCGGATCTCGCCCTTGGTCGGCTTCAAGACGCCCGCGATGCACTTCAGGAACGTCGACTTCCCGGACCCGTTGCGGCCGAGGATCCCGATCGTCTCGCCTTGGGCCACTTCGAGATCGATCCCCCTGAGAGCCCAGAAGTCGTGATGCGGCACACGGCCCGCATGGAGGATCCGCTCTTTCAGTGACGTGTACTTCTCCTGGTAGAGCCGGAACCGCTTCGAGAGATCGTGGACCTCGATGGCGGACGTCACGCGCCGATCAGAGCTCCTCCGCGAAGTTTCCCTCGACCCTGCGGAAGAGGAGCATCGCGAGATAGAGCAGCACGAGCGACCCAACGAGCACGCCACTCAACAGCTCCAGGTAGAAGGTGCCCCCGTAGCCTGCGATCACTCCGGGCGCCTTGCTGGTCGCCAAAGCGCCAGAGACGTTGCCGTAGATGCACCGCTGGAACGCGAGCACCATCGACGTCAACGGGTTTGCCAGGAACAGCCAGACGAGGTGATGGCTGGCAAGCCTCTTCCCAACGAGGACGAAGGGGTACACGATCGGCTCGGCGAAGAAGAGCGCGACGAGCACGACCTGGATGAGGTGCTCGATGTCGCGCATGTAGACGTTGAGCGCCGAGAGCATGAGGGAGAGGGCGGCGGAGAAGACGAGATCGCACACGACAGCGACCAGCAGCAGCGGGAGGTAGCGCCAGTCCGGCATCACTCGGAAGCCGACGAGGAACAAGACGAGGATGCAGGTCTGGAAGAAGAAGTAGCAGCCTGCGACGCCGACCTGCGCTAGCGCCAGGATCTCGCGTGGAAGGCGACCTTCTTCACGATGCCGGCATTGGCGACGAGCGTCCCCGCCGAGCTGAGGAGCGCCGTGTTGAACAGGTTCCACGGCAACAGCCCGCAGAACAGGTAGATCGCGAATTGCTGGATCGCCGTGTGCTCGATGAACCGGAACACGACGAAGTAGATCATGAGGACCATCGCCGGGTTGAGGAAGGACCACAAGAAGCCGAGGAAGCTGTTCTTGTACCGGACCTTCAGCTCCTTGCGGATGAGGAAGCCGAGAAGCTCACGCGACGACCAGATCTCGCGGATCCGCTGCAGGGTGCTGACCTTCGCCGAGACGATGCGCTGAGGCAGGTGGTCCCAGTACACCGCCGCGCCAGATGCGGTCGCGACCGCGGCCCCCGGCGGACTGCCGGTGTGGCCGCTCTCCGGCTCGGCAGGCCGCTCGGCCTGGCGCACCTGAGCCATCGAATACCGTCCTCCTGACACCGCTCGCGACTCTCGCGATGGCCAACCGCCCAGGCGATCCTAGTGGGGGCCGCCGTCCCGCCTCGGTCGCTGCCCTGGTCCCGCCAGTTGGGGTCCTCCGGCGCGTAGTGTCTGTCCCATCGGCAGGGTTGCGCGATGAAGATCCGACGACGAGAAGGAGCATGAGTGGCCTCCCCTCAACGGGCCATTTGGCGGCGGCTCAAGACGAGCCTCGCACATCAGGTCTCGGCAGAGGTCGCGCCCGCGCTCGACGAAAAGACCGCCGAACTCCGCGCGCGACTCGACGCCGTCGAGGCCCAGCTCGCTACGCTTAGTGAACAGGTTCGCGACTTGCGACAGATCGCAGGCACCCAGGTCGACGTGACGAACGAGAGCACCGAGCTGCTCGGTCGGCTCATTCGTTCCGCCAGCAGCCGCATCGACGAGCTCGAGGAGCGCGCATCGCGCGAGCTATGACCGACACAGCATTGGCGCCCAACCACCGAGACCTTGCAGCCGGCTTGCCGGACCTCACCAAGCTCGGTCCTGTGGTCTGCGATCTGAGGGCGATCCAGAGCCCTGACCACCGCGGTCGCGGCATTGGCCGGTGGGCCTATGAGCTCGCCACTGCGCTCGAACGGAATCGCCCGGACCTCGTCGGCGCCTACCTGCTCGATCCCGAGTGGCCACCGCCCGGCGCAGTGGACGAGCTGCTCTCGACAGGGAAGCTGGCGTACCTCGGCAGCACCCACGCCGACCGAGCGATCGAGCGCGCCCACCTTTATCACTGCTTCTCCCCCTTCGAGCTCGGGCGCCCGATAGCGGCAGTGCGTCCGCCCTTCGTAGACCGGCGCGGGATCGCCTACTCGACGGTCGCTTACGACCTGATCCCTCTCCGCCACTCGGAGACCTACCTCGAGCATCCCGCACAACGCCGCCGCTACGGCGCTCGGCTAGAAGTGCTCCGCAACGCCGATGCCGTGCTCGCGATTTCGGAGCTCGCGGGGAGCGAGGTACGAGAGCTGCTCGGTGTGGACGCATCCCGCTGCCATGTGGTCGGCACGGGCGTCTCGCGTCACTTCGCCCCGCCGGCTTCGCGAACCGAAGCCCTCGGGTCACTCCTGGCCTCCGTCGAGGGGCTCACCGGACCGTTCCTGCTGTATCCGGGGGGGAACGACGGGCGAAAGAACATCGACGGCCTGATCGCGGCATTCGGTCTGCTCCAGCCGCAAGTGAGGAACCGCTTCCAGCTCGTCGTCGTGGGCGATCTCCCTCCGCTAACGGTCAACCACTACCGTCACTTGGCGCAGCTGGCCGGGCTCGAGAGCCGCTTGGTCCTGACCGGCTTCGTCTCCGACCAGCGCCTGACCGAGCTCTACCAGGCGACGGACCTGTTCGTCTTCCCGTCCTTCGCAGAGGGCTACGGGCTGCCGATCGCCGAAGCGCTCGCCTGTGGTGCAGTTGCGTCCGTCTCCGACCGACCGCCATTCGATGAGCTCGTGCCACAAGCCGAGGCACGTTTCGACCCTTCGGACAGCGCCGACATGGCGGCCACCATCGAGCGGTGCCTGACCGACGAGACCGTCCGAGCTGCTGCGAGGGCGACCGCTGCAGAAGCCGTCTCGTCCTGGGACCAGGTGGCACTCCGGGCGGCCGGTGTCTTCGATGATCTCGCCTGCCGGCCGTCGCGACCGTGGAAGCAGACAAGACGTCTGGCGTTCGTCTCCCCGCTCCCGCCGCTGTCGAGCGGGGTCGCCGACTACAGCGCCAAGCTGGTGAGTGCCCTGGCGTGTGCTGAAGCGCGCCGCCGCCGTCCGGGAGAAGCCAGGCTCGAGATCGACTGCTACGCCGACGGGCTCGATCGCTATCCGGAGGTGCCGGCACCTGTCGGTGGCGACCAGCCCCGCGACGCTCGGGCGTTCGAGCTCACCGACGCCGCGATCGGCTCATACGACCGCGTCGTCTACGTGCTCGGCAACTCCGAGTACCACGCGAGTGCGCTCGCCGCCCTTCGCAGGCGACGCGGGACGGTCTTCAGTCACGACGTCCGTCTGAGCGGTCTCATGACGTTCTCGTCCGAGACCCCTGGCGCCGTCCCAGGCGGGCTTCAAGCCACGATCCGCCGCACCTACGGCGACCAGTTGCCCGATCATCTTGGAGCAGAGGGTTCGGTTGACGCGTCCGATCGCGACCGCTACGGGCTGCTCCTTCTACGGGACCTGATAGACCACACCGACCAACTTCTCGTGTCGTCGGAGTCGGCGCGGCGCCTCGCTGACCTCGACTCCGGCCCGTCGCTGTCAGGTCGCATCAGGGTGCTCCCGTTTGCAATGGCTCGGCTCTCGCCCGACGAGCGATCAGAGGTCGAAAAGGCCCGTGTCGAGGCAAAGAGGGACCGACGGCGATCTCGCGGCCGGTCCCTCATCACCACTTTCGGGATCGTGGACCCGAGCAAGCGCCCGCGGGCGCTCATAGCAGCAGTCGCCGAGCTCGCAACTGCCGGGCTCGACGTCGAGATGGCAATCGTCGGCCCGGTGAGCGACTCGCTCAGGGCGGAGCTCCAGGGGTTCGCCGCCGGCCTCGGCGTCACCGACCGGACCCGGATCCTCGGGTTCGTACCCTGGGCCGAGTACCTGCGGATCCTGGGTGAGACCGAGGTCGCTGTGCAGCTACGGGAGCGTTTCTTCGGTGAAGCATCGGGCGCGGTGAGCGAGTGCCTGTCCGCCGGCGTCGCCACGATCGTGTCCGACCTGGGCTGGATGGGCGAGCTGCCCGATGACGCAGTGTCGAAGGTCCCGCACGAGTGCTCCGCCGTCGCCATCGCCTCGGCCATCTGCCAGCTCCTCGAGAACGACACGGCACGCTTCGAGCTCGCCGCCGCAGGTGAGAGCTTCGCGTCGACCCAGACCTTCGACGTGGCGGCCGAAGCCCTGCTCGACGACCTCGAGCTGTGATCAGAGCTGTTGCACGAGACGCCGCGCCATCCGCGCGCCTCGCGCGAACGGCCTCGTCATGGACCGGCTCTCAGCCGCGTAAAGCGCTGCCCGTGCGGCCCTCGCAACAGCCGAACCGGAGGCCGGCGCCTCGGTCGTGACGTGTCCCCAGTCCGGCACACCAGCCCCAGGCTCGGGCGACCACTCCCACATCGGCACCCTCGGCCGCGCACGCACCTGACCGGCACCGTCGACTCGATCGGCCAGTAGAGACGCGCGCTCGCCGGCTGCGCGAGCCCTCACGACCGACGTGACCGTATCGAGCGTGGCGTCGCCCCCGAGCTCAGAGCCGAGGTCAGGCCGGCCGAAGATAGGTAGCGGAGGCACCGCCAGCGAGATCTTGTCCCTCACTGCCTCGCCGATGAGCGCCTCGAGTCGCGACCGCACCTCGTCGTCGCCAACCTCGATGTGCCGGGCGACGGCCCAGAGCGCCTCTGCCGCTCTCCCACCCACCCCGTGGGGCAGGTCGTGGATCGAGTGCAGCCGGAGGGTGACGTCGCCCTTCACACTGCGCAGTGCGGCCGTGAGCGCGCCCAATCCGAGCGCGCGCCCGGCGCGACCAGCCGTCTCGTCGAGCGGGAAGCCGGGTTGCAGCTGCACGATGACCGCATCGGCGCCTCGAGCGGCGAACGCGATCTCGACCGCCGAGGCTGGACCGGGCATCTCCAAGTACTTGTGTGCGACCGAGAAGTCCGTCGGCGACAGCACTTCGACGGTCGCACCCTCGGCCCGCCGCCGGAGGACCTCGGCTAGAAGGCCGCGGGAGCGATCGGTCACCGGCGGTGGCAGGCTGCCGATCACGAGGACCTTCACCCGAACCGCTCCAGCGCCGCTTCCATGCCGTCGAGGATCCGCGGCCACGTGTAGTTGGCCAGGACGTACTCGCGACCGGACGCAGCAAGCTCTCCGGCGAGCTTCGGCGCCTCGGCCACCAGGCGCAGGCACTCGCCCATCTCGATCTCGTCGCCATAGACGAGCCCGCCGCCCGCGCGCTCACAGTGCCAGGCCACCACCTCGCTCGCCATGTTTGCGATGACGACTGTCGATGCCAGCCAGCTCTCCATGATCGTACGGGAGAAACTCTCGTTCGGGCTCGGCTGCAGGTACGCCTCTGCCGCCGCGAAGGCGTTGGCGACCTCCTCGTCGTCGAGGTACCCGAGGTCGATGATGCGCTTGTCGAGAAGTGGCGGGATGTTCGGATCGCCGGCACCGATGCTCACTAGATCGAGCTGGAGCCCGTAGCGCACGATCGCAGCGCCGAATCCCCGAACTGCCTGTGGCCAGCCCTTTCCCTCCTCGCGGCGACCCGCGGAGAGCACGAAGGGGCGCTCGAGCCCGTGCCGCTCGCGAAAGCCGGTCGGGTCGTAACCCTCGGGGACGTGCACGGCCGATCCCACCACCTTGTGGGAGGGCAGCGGAGCGATCCGGTGGCCGAGCTGATGCTCGGGCTCGGATTGGAACCACACCGATGCGGCACCTGCGAGTACCGAGCGAACCGACCGGAGGTAGACGTATGGCTCGTTGTGCAAGCAGGGCATGAGGATGCTCCGCTCCGGCGCCAGCTCGATGCAGTACAAGGTGGTCCAGAACAGGTAGGGCGAGTAGATGAGCGCGTCGTACCCACGGGCCGACTCCGCGATGTGGAAGTAGAGGTCCGGCACGCGGAAACGGCTGTTGATCCACGCCAGCTCGTCCGTGTCAGAAAGCCTCTCACCTGCGAATATTCGCCGCTCCAGCGACGACCACAGGACCGGGTCCGATCTCGGCACGGTCTCGAAACGCCGGACCAGCACCTGACCGTCGAACTCGACTCCGGCGGTCCACTCGTTCGCCCAGGTGTGGTGATCGCGCGCGCAAGTCGTCAACACCTCGACTTCGTGGCCCCGTGCCGCCAGCCCGCGGGCTTCCTCGCGCACCCGGGACTCCGATCCTCCGAGGACTCCGTCTCCGTAGCGGGGTGTCACGAACGCCAGCCTTGCCACGGCGCCGATGTTACCGGTAGAGCTCTCGATTGCCGGGAAACGGGGCATCTTTTTCACGCGGAAATGCCAATCCAGATCTCAAGGTGACGGCTCGATCTTCCGATTATTACTACGTGCTCCCTCGGGCTCTCACCAATCATGGGCGAAGGCACCATAGGCTCCGCCTTCGCAGCCGGCCCACGCGGCCAACAAGGGCCAGAGCAGGCGCCGCCGCCACGCTGGCAGTCGGCCTGGCTCTGGCAGCAGTGCCTGCACTCGCGTCCGCCGCACCCCGGGCCGGGAGCGGACCAGGTCTGAAGCCTTCGGCAGGGTGCCCGACCTCTCCGGAGACAGCTTTCGGCCAGGCGGTGTGGCAGTTGTGCAATATCGGAGGACAGGGCTTCACTTCGCCGGTGGTTGGCACGATCGACGGGACGAAGGTCGTCGTCGACGCATCGCTCACGGGCTGGGTCTACGTCGTGAACGCCAGGACGGGAGCCGAGATGCCGGGATGGCCACAGCCTGCGAGGCTCGTCGGCGACACGGCGACGGCGATCGACTCGAGCCCGGCGATCGCCTATCTCGATGGGCCCGACAGGCAGCCGAGCATCGTGGTCGGCCTCGGCAGCCACTACGTCGAGGAGCAGAACGGCGGCGTGATGGCCTGGAACGCCAACGGTTCGGTGCGGTTCCGCTTCCTCACGAAGAGGACCTTCGCCGAGTGGGGCGGGAAGCCGAACGACTGGACCGATGGGGTCTTCGCGACACCCGCCATAGGCGACATCACCGGTGACGGGCAGCAGGACATCGTCTTCGGGTCGTGGGATCACTACGTTTACGCGCTCAACCCTGAAGGCAAGGTCCTGCCCGGGTTCCCGGTCCAGCGGGCCGACACCATGTGGTCCTCGCCGGCGCTCGCCGACATCACGCATTCCGGGAAGATGGACATCATCGAGGGAAGCGACGCAAGCGGCTGGCACGGGCCGACCGGGGGCCCGGCGTGCTACGGAGGATGGGTCTCTGACTATCGCTACATCTTCGGGGCGCCCCGACTCATGTGGGAGCGGTGCCTCCCCGAGCCCGTGTGGTCGAGTCCGGCGGTCACCACTTTCGGTACCACTCCGGTCATCGCCGTCGGGACCAGCTGGTTCCCCGAGCCGTCGCACCCGGCCGCCGAGGACGACGTGTTCGCGTTCAACGCGTTGACCGGCGCATCGATTCCGGGGTGGCCCGTCAATGCCGGCGGCCCGACATTCGGCTCTCCAGCCATCGCATCTCTGACGTCGACCGGCGGTAATGCCGTCGTCGAGAGCTCGTGCGCTGACTGCCTGAGCGGACCGTCGATCGTCTCTGCATGGGACCAGGCCGGGAAGCTGATCTGGCGCACCCACATCACGCCGCACAGCGAAGAGCTCGCCTCCCCCGCCGTGGCCGACGTCGTTGGATCCTCCTCGACCAACGACGTGCTGATCGGAAACGCCGCCGGGCTGTTCGTGCTGAACGCAGCAAACGGCCAGAAGACGGCGGGCACGAACGCGGAGCCGATCAACGGCAGCTGCAACGTAGGTGGCACTCCGGTCGTGGCGACGGTTCCGGGCTCGAAGACCGGCTACATGATGTTCACCAACTGCGGGTTCCACGGGCCCGGGCAGCCGACCAACTCCTACCTCCGCAGCTACAACATCCCGCCGCCCGCCAAACCGGCTCCGTGGCCGATGTTCAGGGCCAACGCCCAGCGCACCGGCGTACCCGATCCTGACTCGCAGTCAACTGGCCCGTGCAAGACACCGAAGTCCCCGAGCGGCTACCGGCTGTTCGGGGCCGGTGGCACCGTCTACGGGTTCGGCGCATCGGGCTACTGTGGCGACCTCGCTCACCAGATTCTGCCCGAGAACGTCGCCGGCATGGCCTCGACACCGGACGGTGGAGGGTACTGGCTCGCGCTCAAGGACGGCGCCGTCTATGCCTTTGGGAACGCCAGGTCCTACGGGGACTTGCGCGGGGACTCATGGAGGGGCGGCGCAGGAGACATCGCGCCGGGCGCGCCGATAGTGGGCATCTCCTCGACGCCCGACGGGAAGGGATACTTCCTGCTCGCCGGAGATGGCTCTGTGTATGCGTTCGGCGACGCGAAATACCACGGATCACGGGGCGACTACAAGGCGAGCGGTGCACCGGTCGGGATCGCGACGGACCTGGCGACCGGTGGTTACTGGATCGCCACCTCGACTGGGCACGTTTACAACTTCGGTGCCCCGTTCCACGGCTCCCAGACGGCGGCTCACTTCTCACCGATCGTCGCCATCGCTCCTCTGCTGTCTGGGCAGGGCTACTGGCTCGTCACCGCCAGCGGCGTCGTCTTCGCGAAGGGGAAGGCCGTCAACTACGGCTCGCGCTACGGAACGACGATGGTCGGCATAATCGGCGGCAAGAAGGACAAGGGCTACTACCTCGTCGACAGCATGGGCGGTGTCTACAAGTTCGGGTCTGTGCCGTTCGACGGCTCGGTGTCGGGCCACACGAGCGGTGACCCTGTCGCCGGGATCTCGGGGCCCTGATCCTGCTACGGCGCTAGGAGTCCGCCGGGACGTCCACGCCTGCCCAACGCTCGGCCACCTCCTGCGGGCTGAGCACCCAGGTTCTGCTGAGCAACGCACGCTCGCCGAGCACTCTCGGCAACAGACGAGGGATTACTTCAGCCACACCGTCATCCCCGCCACCGTGCCGCTTCTTCCAGGTTTCCCGGAGGCCGAGACTCACCGGAGCATTCCGCAGCAACGTGAGCAGACGGTTGCGCTCGAGCAAAAAGTGCACCCGGCGTGACAGGACTCCACCGCTCGTTGCGCCCCGTTCGTGGCGAACGGTGACGGTCGGGTCGAACAGGAGCCGGTAGCCCTGGAGCCGTGCCCTCCAACACCAGTCGGTGTCTTCGTAGTAGGCGAAGTACCGGGGCTCGAACGCTCCCACCTTCGACAGCACTTCTCTCGTCGTCACCATCGCCGCACCTGTCAGGCCGAAACGTTCCTCCCACGTGTCGAATTCCTCGTCATCGGCGACGTCTGCCCCGATGTCGCCTACATAGCCGTCCTCACGGAGGTAGGAGCCGACGCTGTTGACGAGGCTCACGACTCGAGTAGGGCGGACGTGCTCGTTGTTGAGCAGGAGCTCCACTGGACCGCTCCCCGGCGCCAGAGGCACGTAGAAAGGCACGTCTCTCCCCGCTGTCCACCGCCAGCGGGGAGGGTCATCGGAGTCGGGCAGGCCGGCGGCTGACACGCTGTCAGTGGCAGCGAGGGGCGACCCTGCGTGATTCGTCTCCATCCGATGGATGCCCGGCCCGACGAGGTACGGGAGCACGTCACGGCCTCCGAGCGTCGCCACGAGAAGGCGACGACCGAGCGGCCGGTGGTCACCCGGGGCCCACCAAGGCTCGTCGTCGAGCACCAGCTCGAGGTACCGGCCCGACAGCACGACCTTCGGACCGACCGCCGCCACGGTCGGGTCTTCGAGAGCCGAGGCGGCAGAGGCCAGCCAGCCCTCTCCGGCCTGGGCGTCGTCGTTGAGGAACGCGACAACGTCTCCCCTGGCCATCTTCGCCCCGGCATTCGCTCCAGCGGGAAATTCCGACGTTCTCGGGGATGCGCACGGTTCGCGCGCCGTGGCGCTCGGCGATCCGGCTGGCGGCCTCGCCGGGCGACCCGTTGTCGACAACGACGATGTCGATCTCTCCCACGTCGCCGGCCTGTGCCACCACCGACTCGACGCAGCGCGCGAGCCTGTCGGTCGGGCGATAGGAGACGATGACGACCGAGTGGGTCAGGAAACGACCTTCAGGGAGGACCGGTCGATCACCTGGTCGATGAAGCCGTATTCCTTCGCTTCCTCCGCTGTGAACCAACGGTCGCGGTCGGAATCCGCCTCGATCCGCTCTATTGGCTGGCCTGTGTGGAACGCGATCCGCTCTGCCATCATCCGCTTCAGGTAAACGATCTGCTCTGCCTGGATGGCGATGTCTGCTGCCTGACCCTGCATCTGACCTGACGGTTGGTGCATGAGGATGCGGCTGTGCGGCAAGGCGAAGCGCTTGCCCGGCGTCCCCGCACACAGCAGGAACTGCCCCATCGATGCCGCCAACCCGAGACAGATCGTGGAGACGTCGCAGCGGATGAACTGCATCGTGTCGTAGATGGCGAGGCCGTCGGTGACCGAGCCGCCAGGGGAGTTGATGTACACGTACACGTCCCGGTCAGCGTCCTCGGCCTCGAGCAACAACAGCTGGGCACAGATGAGGTTGGCGGACGACTGGTCGACCTGCGTGCCGAGAAAGACGATCCGTTCCCTGAGCAGCTGCTTGAACACGTCCGCCGAAGCATCGGCGAGGCTCCCCTGGGCTGCCATCAACTGCGTAGGTGCACCCGTCATCGTCTTTCCGTCCTCCTCGTTCCGGTTCGGCCCAGTCTCGCTTGCGCGGAGTCCGGCCGAGCGGATCGAGGCTACCGGACGGTGACGGCAGCCAGGGAATCGCGGCTCTGGGCGGTACGATCAACCGTGAGGTAGCTCACGCGGGCGTGGCGAAATTGGCAGACGTGCCGGGTTTAGGTCCCGGTCCCTTCGGGGGTGGAGGTTCGAGTCCTCTCGCCCGCACTCTCGCCCGCACTCTCGCCCGCACTCTCGCCCGCACTCTCGCCCCGATGAGCGCGCGCCTTCCCGCCCGGGGCGGCGACGATCATCTTGAGGATCTCCTCTGTGATCCTGGGCTCGAGTCCTTCGGTGTGGCCCTTGTCAAGCCGGACGACGTCTGCGATGACCCAGCCGCCGCGGGCTTGAGGGTAGACGTAGACCTGCGCCGTGCCGGGCCGCGGAGCGAGCCCCCACGATGGAGTGGAGTAGGCCTCACGAGGCGCGTCGTGGACCTGACCGGGCTCGTCGTCGACCACGTCGGGCAGGCGGACCCGCGGTGCGGTCCCGTACTTCTCGGCCCAGGGGGACGACTCGGGGAGGGCCACGATCTCGTGCTCGCCCGTTGCGAAGATAAACGACAGATCCGCGCTCGGCGTGGCCGCCGCGCCAAGCCTCGGCCTCTCCCCCGGCGGGAACCTCGGTGGCCCAGCGCCCGGCGCTCGACCGGGCCCGAAACCGGGGACTACCTCGGCTCGCCCGATGCGCCCACCCGACAGGCTCAACCACCCGTCCACCCGGCTGGCGAAGTAGTCCGTCGACAAGAGGCGATTGCAGGTCATCCCGCCTTGAGAGTGACCGACGAGCCAGAACGACCCGAGGCTTTCGCGCCCGAACCGCTCGAAGACGTGCTCCACGACGTTCACCAAGTGGGCATCGTCGGCCTCCCCGACCCATCTCCGGAACGGCTCGGAGGTGGCTGCAGTCGGAGTCGCCACCACGAGCCGGTGGGCGTCGACGTAGTCGCAGGCGGGGAAGTAGCGGCGTTGCCATGCGCCGAAGGATCCACCGCCGTGGAGGTTGAGCGCGAACGTGAGCGCCTCACCCGGCACCAGGTCGTCGGGGTAGTCAAGGTAGAACTTCCTCCCGGTCTCGTCCACCACCGATTCGCTGCCCATCGCTCTCCCTCAGCTCGGAAAAGGAGCCCGTACTCATGGGCGGGGCCGTCGGACCTGGCCGACGCGCTCCGATCAGTAACGGACCATACCGTCCGCGGGATCGACGATCCGGAACGTGCTCATCACGTGCTGGAACGTCGTGTCGACGGTCGTCGCCGGCCCCGACACCAAGATCTCGTAGGCGACGTGCCCGTCGAGCACCATGACACCGAAGTCTGCCAAGGCTCCCCCGTCATGGGTCGAGGCCAGAAAGGCGGCGGGGAGTCCCTGTATCTCCGTGGCCCCACGCTCGCGGAGCGTCGGCCGCGATGCGAGGGCGCCGTGGGAGATGACGGTGTGGATGAAAGTACCGGCGCTGAAACGCCCCAACTTGCCTAGCGGGAAGGGGTACACGCCCACAGTCACGGCGGAGCTGCCCGAATCTGCCGTGTAGATGGTGGCGGTGTACGGCGCGCGTACGAGCGCGAGATGCACGTGACCGACTGACGGGGCCGACGGGAACTCGGCGACGAACGGCAGGCCGCTGGCCTCGTAGCGCTGCGGTGAGGTGAGAGCGGGTGCATCGAGCTGGTTCTGTTGGCTGTGCGAGCTCAGCTCGTTCGCCAAGATGGGACCGCCGATTGCTGCCACCGCGAGCACGGCGATCGCGACCAACCAGACCCGCAGATGGCCGGACAGCAGCGCGTCCTTCGCACGGGTGCCCACGTGACGCCCACTCGACCATTCATCCGTCTTGTGCGCAGGCGGCCGGCGCTCCGCCGGAGGTTGCCAGGCACGGAGCAACTCCTCAGGCAGGACGGTACGCGACTGCTCTCGCGCGGCTTGCGCCCAGCTCACCGTGCCCGAGGCAGGAGAGGCCGGATGAGGCGTGGGAGACCGTTCCGCTCCTGCCGGTGCGGTCGGTGTGCGGCATGCAGGGCATGAGGACAGGAACAGCACATCGGCGCCGCACGCGGCACACCGCTGGGCGCTCAGGGATGACGATGAGTTCTCGGCCCGGATCGCGGACACGCCACATTGAATCGGCAGGTCGCAGGCGATCCTTTAGCTCCCGTTGACTTCGTGAGCAGGCACTCCGGTCGCCGGGCCTCGTCACGAGGCGGTGAGAGCTCGACTCGTCTTCTCCGCCAAAGCTGTTGAGCTGGGTCTTTGCAACTCGTGAGACTGAACCGGCAACCATCGGAGCACTTCAGCGCCAAGCGCGCAGAAGGGCCTGACTAACACTCTCCGTGGCTTCTTGCTACTCTAAGTGTTCGAAAAGGGAGGGGCGTATGCGAAGGATCGCCACCTGCCGAGCACGGCAACCAGGTGACGAGGCCAGGCGGGAACGTGCCGGCAAACCTCGACACCGGACGTCCCTGCAACCGTACTGGCACTTCCGAGTGGTGACGGCGCCATGAGCGAGCACGCGACGAGTGAGTTCCACCGGGCGTTCATCGAGGACGGCGAGATGTTGTTCGCCGCGCTCCGCCTGGACGGTACGTGCGCGTTCGCCAGCCCGTTCCTGCTCGAGCTGCTCGGGCGTCGGCCCGAAGAGGTCGTCGGCGGGAACGTCCTCGACTGGGTGCACCCGCACGATCTCGATCGCGCCATCTACCAGCTCGGTGCCGCGGAGGACTCGTCTCCGGCACCCGGCCTCTCACGCTTCGAAGTGCTCCACGCCGACGGCACGTACCGGCCTATCGAGATCATGGCGACCGCCCTCTCTATCGGCGACGAACAGATGCTGGGCCTCTACATCAGAAGTGGCAGCCACCAGGGCTTCATCATCCAGCGGGTCCTGGAGATGCTGCTCGAGGGCACTCCCTGCGCCGAGGCTCTCGATCCTGTGTGCGACGTCGTGCAGTGGCAGCGTCTGGGTTCGCGCGTTGCTGTCAGCTGGTGCGACGACGTCGGCTTCCACCAGGTCGGGCGCCGCTTGCCCGAGTCCCTCGGAGGCGGCGATGGCGCGACGGGCACCCCGTGGCAGCGCAGCCGCGACGAGGAGGTCGAGATCCATGGCGACCTGAACGACCTCGACGACGCCCGTCGACGCGAAGCCGAGGCTCAGGGGATCGGGCAGTTCTGGATCGTCTCTGTCGCCTGGTCCGGCAAGTACCCGCCAGCCACGATCACCGTATGGACGGTGATCGACGGGCCTTCGCCGATCGTCCACAGCTTCGGCGTCCAGGTGCTGACGAGCATCGTCGCGCTGACCCTGCGCTGGACAGAGCAAGTGCGTGAGCTCGGACTGGCGGCGAGGTCCGATGCGCTGACCGGTCTGGTCAACCGACGGGGTTTCTACGATGCTCTTCAGGAGTCGGACCGTGGCGGTGCCGTGCTCTTCTGCGATCTCGATCGGTTCAAGCCAGTCAACGACGAGTTCGGGCACGTCTTCGGCGACGACGTGCTGCGCCTCGTAGCGCGCCGGCTCCTGTCTTGCAGCCGCGAGGGTG
Source organism: uncultured Acidimicrobiaceae bacterium (assembly GCA_963801185.1). GTDB lineage: Bacteria > Actinomycetota > Acidimicrobiia > Acidimicrobiales > Bog-793 > Palsa-601. The sequence continues at coordinate 913,467 of CAWDDW010000001.1, forward strand.
ACATCGTCGCTCGCATCGGCGGTGACGAGTTCGCCGTCCTCTGCTCGGCGGCCGGCGAGGACGAGGGAGTCGAGATCGCTGAGCGGATCAGAGCGGCGCTCGAGCAACCCTTCGAGGTCGGCGGCAATCGAGTCACGATCGGCGTCAGCGTGGGCGTCGCCGCCGATGCCAAGGAAGTCAGCGACACCCTGCTCGGCGCCGCCGACCGGGCGCTCGGTGCTGCGAAGCTGGACGGCGGTGCAACCGTCCGGGTGGTCGACCGGCACAAGTCGGCCGAACGACAGCCGTCGGTCGAGCGACAGCCATCGGTCGAGCGACAGCCGTCGGTCGAGCGACAGCCATCCGTGGAGCGACGGAAGAGCGAGCGACCGTAGGCGGCGCTCAGCGCGCCGGCGCGCCCAAGGCAGCCCGCGCGGCAACGAAGGCAGACACTGCTCGCTCCAGGTCATCGCGGGTATGAGCCGCCGAGATCTGAACCCGGATGCGTGCCGTTCCCATCGGGACCACTGGATAGCTGAAGCCGATCACGTACACGCCTTCGCGCAAGACGAGGTCTGCCATTGAAGTCGCCTCGGCGGCGTCGCCGATCATGATCGGGACAATCGGGTGGTCCCCTGGCAGGACGTCGAAGCCGGCGGCGTCGATCTGCTCCCTGAACCAAGTCGTGTTGGCGAACAGCCGGGAGCGCGCCGCGTCGCTCTCTTCGAGCATGTCCAGCACCACGAGGGACGCCGCCGCGATCGCCGGCGCGAGGGAGTTCGAGAAGAGGTACGGGCGGGAGCGCTGGCGCAGGAGATCGATGACCTCGCGCCGTCCGCTCACGTAGCCGCCGCTCGCTCCCCCGAGCGCCTTGCCAAGAGTCCCTGTGACGATGTCGACTCGGTCCGTGACCCCATGGAAGTCGGGTGTCCCCCGCCCTCTCGGCCCGACGAAACCGACCGCGTGCGAGTCGTCGACCATGACCATGGCCCCGTGCCGGTCAGCGAGGTCACAGATGCCGTCCAAGGGCGAGACATAGCCGTCCATCGAGAAGACCCCGTCGGTGGCAATCAGGCACCGGCGAGAGTCGGACGACGCCTCGAGCTGCTTCTCGAGGTCGTCGAGGTCGCGATTCCTGTACCGCCGCCGGTGCGCACTGCTCAAACGAATGCCGTCGATGATGGACGCGTGGTTGAGCTCGTCGCTGATGACGGAGTCGCGCTCGTCGAGAATCGTCGCGAAGAGCCCTCCGTTGGCGTCGAAACACGACCCGTACAAGAGCGAGTCCTCCGTCCCGAGGAACTCGCTGAGCCGTCGCTCGAGCTGCTTGTGTATCTCCTGGGTACCGCAGATGAAGCGCACGCTTGCCATCCCGTAGCCCCAGCGGTCCAGCGCCTCCTTGGCCGCCGCCACGACCCGTGGGTCATCGGCCAGGCCGAGGTAGTTGTTGGCGCACATGTTGAGGACCTCGCCGCTGCCTTCCACCGCGATCGCCGCCCGTTGGGCAGTGGTGATGACCCTCTCTGCCTTGAACAGGCCGCTCGAGCGGATCTCCTCGAGCTCCGCAGCCAATTCGTCCCGCACTGTCGTGAACACTTCCTCGGACCTCCCAGGCTCAGGGGTCGCTCCAGGTGAGGACGACCTTGCCGCAGCGGCCATCTCGCACCACTGCGAACGCCTCTTCGAAGTCGGCAGCTTCGAAGCGATGCGTGATCACCGGCGAGATGTCGACACCAGACTGCACCAACACGGACATCTCGTACCAGGTCTCGAACATCTGCCGACCGTAGATGCCCTTGATCGTCGTCATGTTCATGACGACGTGCGCCCAATCGACGCCGAACTGCTCGGTCGGCAGGCCGAGCATGGCGACCTTGCCGCCGTGCGTGAGCTTGGAAAGCATCTCCCGTAAGGCGGAGGCACGGCCGGACATCTCGAAGCCGACGTCGAATCCCTCTTTCATCCCAAGCTCTGCCATTGCGTCGGCAATCGTGGCGCTCGACGAGTCGAGGGCGAGAGTGACGCCCACTTTGCGGGCGAGCTCGAGCCGATACTCGGAAATGTCGGTCATGACGACATATCGGGCGCCAGCGTGGCGAGCCACTATCGCCGCCATGAGCCCGATCGGTCCGGCACCTGTGATGAGTACGTCCTCGCCCAGAACCGGGAAGGTGAGAGCGGTGTGAACAGCGTTGCCGAAAGGGTCGAAGATCGCTGCGACGTCGAGGTCAATCCCGGCCGGGTGCCTCCAGACGTTCGTAGCCGGCATGGCAATGGAGCTCTGCGAAAGCACCGGGATGGTTGACCCCGATGGCACGGGTCCACGCGCATTGCACACGGCGTCCGGCCATGCAGTTCCGACATCGGCCGCAGACAAGGTGGCCTTCCCCGCTGACGATGTCGCCCAGCTCGAAGATCTGAGACGTCGGCACCGAGCTCGACCACGTGCCCGACGAACTCGTGACCCACTACCAGGGGGATCGGGACGTTCTCCTGCGCCCAGGGATCCCACGAGTAGATATGCAGATCGGTGCCACAGATTCCGGTCCGCAGGATCTTGACGAGCACGTCGTCACGACCGAAGGATGGATCGTTCACGTCCTCCATCCAGAGTCCGGGCGCGGCACGCGACTTGACGAGGGCCCTCACGGGCGGGCACCCGGGCTCACTGCCAGAAGCTGGCGGTCGCTCACGACACTGGCTCAACGCCGAATTCGTTGAGTAGCGCCTGGGAGTACGTGACCCGTCCCGTGAGCACGAGAGGGTCGCCCGTGCACAGCACGAGCGCTGCCTCGGCCATGAAGCCGACCGGCTCGTGGCGCTCGACCGGGACCCGCTTGTCGAGCTGATGGTGAACCACGCCGGGGGTGACGACGAGCCCGGTAGGCGACAGTACGTTGACGGCGATGCCGTCGGGATAAAGCTCCGAGGCGAGCCCGGTCGTGAACCGCTCGAGCGCCGCCTTGCACATCCCGTAGACCGTGCCCCCGCCTGCTGGCGGATAAGGCGGTCCCTTGGGATGAATGGCCGCAGGCGAGGAGACGTTGAGGATCCAACCGGCGCCCGCCGCACGCATCTCGGGGATGACGAGCTGCGCGAGATGGAATGGCCCGAGCACTTGGACGTCGAACATCAACTGATAGCGGTGGAGATCGAAGTCGGCGACGGGCACGAAGTAAGTGACGGCAGCGTTGTTGACGAGGATGTCGACCGGGCCGAGCTCGTCGTGGACGGTCTGGACCACCCGCCCGCGGTCCTCGGCACGCGCCAGGTCAGCGGCGATCGCGATCGCGATCCCGCCGGTGTCGCTGATCGCTCGCACGGTGCTGTTGATGCTCCCGGCGAGAGGGTGGTCCCCGTCTTCGACCGTCCGGGCGGTCACACCGACAGCCGCACCCTCGGCAGCGAAGCGGCGGGCAATCGCCTCACCTATCCCCCTGCTGGCACCGGTGACGAGTGCGACCTTGCCGGACAAGGACTGCTGAGGTTCCATGGCTCTTGCCTCCTCGGCCGTGACGCCTATCAAAGGGGCGCTCGCACCCCGTCATCGAACGCTATCCCGTTGGGCGCGAGACGAGGTCGAGGGTCGAGGGCGTAGCATCCGCGGACATGGGGTTTCTCTTGAAAAAGCTCATTCGGCTCTTCCGCACCAAGCGGCTCCAGCGACAGCGTGGCCCGCGCTAGGCGCTGGGCGACTTCTCAGGTGCTCGTCTCGTCTCCCGACAGGGCCAGCGTCTGCGAGGCAGTCGCGGTGTTGTCGAAGAGCGAGAAGGTCGCGAAGTAGTCGACGTTCTCGACCTGCGGTGTGAACGACACTGTGAAGGTGCAGCTCTGACTGGGGGCCAGCTCGGCTCCTTCGTACGCACAGGAATCGTCGGCCCAGGTGAAGTCGGGGACGTTCTGCCCATAGACGCCCGTCGGGCCGTTGAAGATCAGGAAGACGTTCGAGCTGGTGTTCGTGACGGTGACGTTGACAGACGCGCCGCCGGAGGTGTCGCCGAAGGGGATCGTCGTGATCGGGGTACCCGGCGGCTCGTCAAGGGTGAGCGTCGCGAACTCACCCGTCCCGCTCTCGGGGATCGTGAGGACACCCCCCGAGACGTTCGCGTTCACGTCGATCTGGGCGCTGCGGGGCCCCGAACCGGTCGGCACGAAATCGACTGTGAACTGACACGAGTTGCCAGGGTCGATGACGACGGGCCCGTCGGCCTGGCAGTTGCCGGCGTATGCACCGAAGTCGGCAGAGTTCGGACCACTGACGCCGATCGATGCGATCCGCAACGGAACCGTCGCCGAAGCGTCAGTGACCGTGATGTACAACGGGCTGGTTGAGGTGTCTACGCCTTCGTCCCCGAAGTTGATGGTGCCACCGTGGTAGAAGGAGGACGAGGCGCTGATCGAGATCTCGGAGAAGACGCCGGTCCCCGAGACGGGCAGGAGCGCGTCGGTTCCGGTGGTCCCCCAGCTCTGGTCCAAGAGCTCGAACGTGGCCACTCGCTTCCCCGAGCTCGTAGGGATGAAGTCGACGGCGAACGAACACCCGCCGGTCGGCGACAGCACGACGCCCTGGCAGTCGTTGCTGACGAGACCGAAGTCGTAGGCATTCGATCCGAGAATGGTGAAGGTGCCGAGGTCCTGCGGCGCGCTGCTGTTGTTCGTGACCTGCACCTCGACGTTCGGGCTGCTTACTCCGACGCCGACCTTCCCGAAGCCGAGGCTCGTAACCCCGAAGGTGATCGGAGGTGGAGCCGCGCCTTCTCTGATGACGGCGTTCGAAGCCTTGACGGTGCCTTCAGAGTTCTTCACCGAGAGGGAGAAGGTGTAGGTGCGGGAGGAGGAGGTCGTGTCCTTCTTGATCGTGAACGGCTTCGAGAACGAGCCGGAGCTGCACGAGAAGTTCTTGTCGGGCAAGCCCGTGACGGACGGAGACACCGACAGCGTGCAGGTCTCGGCGTACTTCAGCTTCGCCTTGAGGGTCACCGTCCCGCCTTTGTCGGACACCGTGGCAGGTGACGCCGTGAAGGACTCGACGAGGGGAAGCGAAGCATGTGGCACTTGAGCACCGGCACCGGGGGCGAACCCCGCGTTGACCGCTAGCACCACCAACGGCGCCACCGCCAGCGCACCGAGCCTCCGCACAGTCCAGCTATGGCCAAGCATGCTGCCCCCTAGGAACACAGGCCGGTGCTGCCCCCGGCATCGCTGAGAACTCTACTCGCGTCGCCGCTCAGGCCACTGCCGCGGCGGCGGCGAGCACCACCGAGAACCCACGGATGTCGCCTACCAGTCCCGACTCCATGCGGTTCATCACATAGGCGACAGTGAGTCGCTTGTCGAGATCGATCACGATGATCGAACCTCCCCAACCACCCCAGAAGCAGGTACGCGGCCCGATCGGCAGAGCTCACCCGACAGCCCGAAACCCATGCCGAAGCGCAAAGGGACGCCGAGCACGAGGTCGGTGCCGTTCGACTGCTCTTCGAACACGGCCTCACATCCGGCTGCAGAGAGCAACCGCACGCCGCGAGCCTCTCCCCCGCACGCCAGCACGGAGTGGACCGCCGCCACCGATCGCGCGTTCCCATGGCCACCGGCGGCGGGGATCTCGGCTCTTCGCCAGGGGATCGACCACGATGCGGTGGCATCGAGCATTGGATTCCTGAACGTTCGCAACGCGATGCTGTCAGGCTCCATGTCGGCCTCGGTCGGCATACCCTCGGGAGGGATCACGCGCGCCACCCTCGAGTCGGCCTCAGGTGGCGTCCCGATGAAGAAGTCAGCTCCGAGCGGTCCCGCCACCTGTTCGGCGAAGAAACTACCGACACTGCCCCCGCTCACCCGTCGGACGACCTCTCCGACGAGGTAGCCCTGCGTCACAGCGTGATAGCCGGACGCCGAACCTGGTTCCCACCACGGCTCCTGCGCGGCAAGCAGGCCGGTCGCCTTCTCCCAGTCGTAGAGATCCTCGAGCTCGATCGACTCGGACCAACCTGACAGACCGGCCGTGTGGGACATCAAGTGACGTACTTCGACTCCCTCCTTGCCCGCCGCCGCGAACTCGGGCCAGTACTTGGCTACAGGCGCATGGAAGTCGAGCTCGCCCCGGTCGGCGAGGATGAGCGCGCACAGTGCCGTCATGGTCTTCGTCGTGGACCAGACGTTGACGATCGTGTCCTCCTGCCACGGCTCGGACTTCTCCGCGTCGGCGTACCCGCCCCACAAGTCGACCACCGGTTCGCCGTCGAGGTAGACCGCAACGGACGCCCCGACGTCCAGGCCCCGCTCGAAGTTCGACTCGAATGCCTGCCGAACCCCCTCGAAACGCTCGTCACACGTGCCGAACACCTCAGCCATCACTCACGTCCTCCGTCGGATCGAGCACCACTGTCGGGGTGCTCTGGCGCAAACTATAAGACGATCAGGCGAGGCGCTCGTATGCCTCGTCGTCGTACGAGCCGTAAAAGGCGGTCAACTCGTCAACGAGTTGACCGAATGAGGCAGCTGCGTACAGAACAGGCTGGTAGTGGGTGATGTCGTATTCCGTCGAGCCCATCTCGGCGAAGTCGAGAGGACGGATCTCGGCCTGCTGGAAGACGTCGAGCTCGCCAAACGACGAAAGGATCCCCGCCCCGTATGCCTTAGGTTCCTCGTCCTCGAACACGACTCCGAACTCGAGGGTGAACCAGAAGACGCGCGACATGAAGGCAAGGGCATCGGCGGACTCGGTCCTCGTGACGGCCTTGCCCACTTCCTCGCAAATCGCTGCGAACCGCCAGTCCGCCAGCTGATTGGCATGCCCGATCACCTCGTGGATGATGTCCGGCTCGGGCGTGTAGAGGGGCACCGAGTGGTGCCGTAGGTACTGAGTCGAGGAGAAGCGCCGCCCGGCGAACGCCCCGTAGAACTCCCTCAATGGAGCCAAGCCGGCGACGGGCTGGTAGGTGAAGCCGGTCAAGGGGGTGAGCAGCTCGCTCACCTCGTCGAGCTGAGGCACGTATTCCGTCGGCAAGCCGAGTGCCGAACGCGCCTCGTTGAAGGCGTGGCACCCGTATCGATCGTGTTTCGGCGCGAGCCTCGCGAGACGATGCTCCACACCTCGTGCTCGGTCTCGCTGTACACGACTCGAGGGATGGGCTGACCCGAGCGGTGCGACGCCGAGATCGACGCGATCTCGTCTCTCCGGCTCCGGTACGCCGGATCAGAGAATCCCGGGTGATCATCGTCGAGCTCGACCCGCAGCCCGTTCCCAGACCTGATGACCGGCGAGTAGCCGCTAGCAGTCCCCATCAGCGCCTTCCTATGACATCGTCTCGAAGTATGCCTCATATTCGGTGATCTGCCACTTATCCAGCCATATTCTGAGATGATTCGTTGTACAGAGGTGGATTTCTGTACGATCATCTCATATGGGACCCCCTCGAGGAACGCCGACAAGACGTCCTGCCCGAGCCGGCCTCGACGACGCCGACCGCCGGATCATCGAGCTTCTCCAAGAGGACGGGCGGCTCTCCGTCAACGACCTCGCGCAGCGCGTTGGCGTCTCACGTGCCAACGTGTATCAGCGACTGTCGAGGCTCCGCTCCGGCGGCGTAATCAAAGGCTTCACCGTTCGGACCGACCCACACCTGCTCGGCCTCGACGTGGCAGCCCTGATCATCGTGAATGCCGACCAGAGATCTTGGCGCGAGTTGCTCGACCAAGTACAGGAGCTTCCGGGCGCCGAGTACGTGGCTCTGACGGCCGGTGGTTTCGACTTCGTCGTGCTCGTCCGGGTGCCGGACGTCGAGACGCTGCGCGACGTCGTGCTCGAGCGTCTGCAAGGCATGCCGGGCGTACGCTCCACCCAGACGATCTTCATCCTCGACGAGTACAACCGGCTCAGCCGGTGAACTCCTGCATGACGGAGACGAACTGCGGAGGGTCCTGCACGAGGGCCGCGTAGCCTGTGCCGTTCCAGATGTAGTGCTGGGATCCGGGGACGGCCGCGCTGAGAGAAGCGGCGTCGTCCACAGGGAACACGGCGTCGTCTCTACCTGCAACGATGAGAACCGGGAGCCGCAGGCTTTGGAGGCCGCTCGCTGCATCGTTGCCGCGCCAGTAGTCGGCTTCGAGGCGGGCCTGTCCCGAGATGGTCTCGCTCGTCACGTCATCTGGCACCTGCGCTGCCAGCTCGCGCAACCACTGGTGACGGGCGGTCGAGTCGGAGGGCGGGAACATCACCCGAGAGATCGCGGCCGGCGTCGACGTCGGCGAGCTGAGCAAGCGCGCGACGGCAGCCTTCATCGGTTGGCTTCCTGCGGTCGGCAAGCCGGTGTCCACGAGGACGAGGTCGCTCACGAGGCCGGGGTGGCGCTCTGCCAAGGCCACCGCGATCTGGCCACCCATACCCCACCCGAGCACCACGGGTTTCGAGAGGCCAAGCTCGTCCGACAGCCCGGCCGACATGTCGGCGAGCCAGTCGATCGAGAGTGGGGCCGTCGGCCCGCCGGAGTAGCCGACGCCCGGCAGGTCGAACATCGTCACCCGGTAGTGCTGGTCGAGCGCCTGGATAAGCGTGGGCGACCACCAGGTCATCGATGCGTCCTGCCCGGCGATGAGGAGGAGCGAGGCCCCGGAACCCGACTGCCGGTAGCCGATGGGCACGACCCTCTTGTAGGCAGTCGTCCCCGGAAGCGGCACTTCGGTCGTCGTGAGCCCCTTCGGCACGGCCATAACGGGGATCCGGCTGACAGATCCGAGGTAGCCGAGGGCGCCGCCCTCGGTCGTGCCTGCAACGGTCTCCGGCACGATCGTTGTGGTCGTGACCGAGCCCTCGTCTGGAACCGAAGTGGTCGAGCCACCGGCCCCCGATGGCCCGCTGCACCCGGCGAGCAGCATTCCCGCCACGACGGCGGCCGCACCCGTGCGCCTGAGCCTCGTGGCAGTCAGAGGCCGTCGGGTCAATCGGCCCACCGGAGCTTTTGGCATCGCCGCTCCGTCACATAACCGTTTTCCACGAACCATCGGGCTGACCGCTCTAGTGCCTCCAGCGCCGGCCTGGAGCTGTAGCCCAGCTCGGCTCGGGCCCGTGAGTCGTCGTAAATCATCTTCGTCGTAGCCATTTTCGCGCCTTCGAGCGGCACCGACGGCGGGCGCCGAGCAAGGCGGCCCTCGACTATCTCGGACAGGCGTGCCGCCGTGAGGGCGGCCCCGGCCGGGACCCGGATCGTCGGACAGCGCCAAGCCGGTGATGTCGGCGAGCATTGCGAGGATGTCGCGAAACGATTGGTTCTCGCCTCCCAGCACGTAGCTGCGGCCCTGGCCACCCCGCTCCGCCGCCAGCAGGTGGCCGGCCGCGACGTCGTCCACGTCCACCACGTTCATGGCGGTGTCGACGTAGCCAGGGATCCTCCCGTTCAAGAAGTCGAGGATTGTTCGACCTGTCGGCGTCGGGGCCCGATCCCTCGGCCCGACGGGGAGGGTGGGTTGGACGAGGACGACCGGCTGACCCTCAGCCGCGGCACGCAGGACCTCGTGCTCGGCCACGTACTTCGAGCGCTTGTACGAACCGAAGAGGTGCTCTACGCGCGGCCAGTCGGACTCCCGCGCCGGGCGAGCAGCCTCGAGCGTTCCCCGGCGGGCGTTGTGGTCGAGACCGATCGTGCCGACGGTGCTCGTGTAGATGACCCGTTCGGCGCCGGCTTGCCGGGCCGCATGCAAGACGTTGAGAGTGCCGCCGACGTTGACGTCGTAGAAGTCGTTGGGGTCCCTCGCCCAGAAACGGTAAAGAGCCGCTACATGGAAGACCAGTCGGCACCCGGCAGCCGCGGCGACGATGGCCGAGTCGTCACGCAGGTCCGCCTCGATCTTCGTGACCTCGAGCCCGTGGAGGCTCGCCTCGTCGGCACCTGGCTGAACGGCTGCGACCACTTCCGCGCCCCGATCGAGCAAGGCCCGGGTGATGGCTGAGCCTATGAATCCGGTCGCGCCGGTGACGAGGACGCGGTCTCCCGGAAAGATGTCCCGGGCACTTCGTTCGGCGTCCACTCCTTTAGCGGCGAAGCGCGCTCTTCGCCAGCGTCTTTCCGAATTCGAAGACGAGCGACGAGTTGCGGTGTGCGTCACCGAGGACATCGTCGAGAGCTTCGACGAAATAATCGATCTCCTCCTGGCCGCAGATGAGTGGCGGGAGGAGCTTCACGATGTTCACGTTGTCGGCCGCGACCTGCGTCAAGATGCGATGGCGGCCGAACAGCGGTCCCACGATGAGCTGGGAGAACAGTCCCTTCCGTGCACCTTCGAGCATCCTCCACCGCGACTTGAGCCTGAGAGAGGTCGGCTCGCCGAAGACGAGGCCGATCATGAGCCCTTTGCCGCGGACCTCGTGGAACAGCTCGTACTTCTCGACGAGCGGGTCGAGCGCCTTCTCGAAGGCCTCCCCCGATACGCGGGCTCGGTCGACGATCTCTTCATCGTCGATCGCCTGCAACGTCGCGAGCCCGGCGACCATGGCGAGCTGATTGCGCCCGAACGTCGTCGAGTGCACCACGGCCCGTTCCATGCTCGAGTACACGCGATCGAAGATCTCGGCCGAGCACGCCGTCGCCCCGACCGGCACGTAACCGCCGGACAGCGCCTTTGACACCGTGACGATGTCGGGGCGCAACCCGTAATGCTCGTGCGCCCACATCTTCCCCGTGCGCCCGAGCCCGGTCTGCACCTCGTCTGCGATGAAGAGGGTGTTGTGCTGCCGGCACAACTTTTCGGCGGCGGACCAGTACTCCTCGCTGGCCATGTAGACGCCCTTGCCTTGGATGATCTCGACCACGAACGCCGCCACGTCGCCCCGTCTGAGCTCGCGCTCGAGCATCGCCAGGTCGCCGAACCCCACCGCGTCGCAGCCGGGCAGGAGGGGCCCGAAACCCTCACGGAACTCCTTCCCACCGTTCAGCGAGAGCGCACCGTTCGTGAGGCCGTGAAAGGCGTGCTCGGCGTAGAGCACCCTCGGTCGTCCGGTCGCGGACTTGGAGAACTTGATCGCGGCCTCGATCGCCTCGGCTCCGGAGTTCGAGAAGAAGCAGCGCCCGATGCCGTCGTGCATCCTGCCGATCAAGGCCTCGGCGAGAAGCCCGGGCAGCAGAGCGCAGTCGAGCTGCACGAGATTCGGCAGGTCCATGTCGAGCGCGTCGTGCAGGGCTTTCTTGACCACCGGGTGCGATCGCCCTAGCGCGTAGACGCCGAAGCCGGAGAGGAAGTCCAGGTACCGGTCTCCGTTACGGTCGATCAGGTAGCAACCCTCGCCTCGCTCGTAGAACCTGTCAAAACCGATGGTCTTCAGGACGCGTGCAAGCTGCGGGTTCAAGAACTCCTGGTGAAGCTTGAAATTCTCGCCCCTGCGGGCATCGATCAACGACTCGAGATCGAAACTCATCAACCCTCCGATCGGACGCTGCCCAGCGTAGTTGGAGCGGTCCTCTACTAGGCTCCGGCGCATGTCTGCTCCTCTCCGACAGCGTGGTCGGGAGGGTCGGGAAGACGGCGTCGAACCCGTCGTGGGCCGGCGCGCCCAGGTCGAGATCGAACCGGCCGACGTGCATGAGGTCCTCTCCCGCCACCTCCTCGTCGATGCGTTCCCGCTCGTCCTCGACCTCAAGGAGAGCCACGGCTCGTGGCTCGTGGACGCCCGTGACGGGACCGAGTACCTCGACTTCTACACCTTCTTCGCCTCATTGCCCCTCGGCCTCAACCCCCCGGGTCTCGTCGGCGACGGCGAGTTCCTGCGGAAGCTTGCCGCCGTTGCGGTCAACAAGCCGGCCAACTCCGACATAGCGACGATCGAACTCGCCCGCTTCGCGCACACCTTCGATCGCGTGCTCGGCATTCCCGAGCTGCCGCACCTGTTCTTCGTAGAGGGCGGAGCGCTTGCCGTGGAGAACGCTCTCAAGGTCGCCTTCGACTGGAAGTCACGAAAGAACGAGAGCGCCGGGCGCTCGCGTGACCTCGGCACAAAGGTGATGCACCTTCAGCACGCCTTCCATGGTCGCAGCGGTTACACGATGTCTCTCACCAACACCGATCCAGTCAAGGTGGACCGTTACCCGAAGTTCGACTGGCCGAGGATCTCCTCACCGGCGATCACCTTTCCGATCGCCGACCACCTGACCGAGCTTCGAGGCGGCGGAGAGCCGGTCGCTCGCCGAAGCGGAGGCGGCGTTCGAGGCCAATCCGCACGACATTGCATGCTTCATCGCAGAGCCGATCCAGGCCGAGGGCGGCGACCGCCACCTGCGAATGGAGTTCTTGAAGGCTATGCAGGATCTTTGCGTGCACTACGACGCGTTGTTCGTCTTGGACGAGGTGCAGACGGGATGCGGCGTCACGGGATCGCCCTGGTGCCACCAACAGCTCGGGCTCGAGCCAGATGTCGTGGCGTTCGGGAAGAAGGTCCAGCTCGGCGGGATCATGGCAGGGCGGCGCGTCAACGAGGTCGAGCAGAACGTCTTTCGCGTCCCCGGCCGCATCAACTCGACGTGGGGAGGCAACCTCGTCGACATGGTGCGATCGACCAGATTGCTCGAGCTCATCGACGAGAGTGACGCGATCACGAATGCCCGCGAGGTGGGCGCGCACTTGCTCGCACGGGTCGAGAAGCTCGCCGCCGACCACCCCCTCATCGTGGGTAATCCGCGGGGGCGGGGGCTGCTCGCCGCACTCGACGTTGCCTCCGTCGCGCGGCGCAGCGAGATCTTGCAGTGCATACGGGACGACGAGCACGTCCTGATGCTCGGTTGCGGAGAGCGCTCGATCCGGTTCCGACCTGCGCTCTCGGTGACGACAGCCGAGATCGACCTCGGCTGTGACGCATTCGAGCGGGTCCTCGCGCGAGCCGAGGGGCGCTCGTGACCACTAGGCGATGCTCATCGATCATCGGCGGAAAGCCCTCGGGCGACGACTCGGGCGGCCGTCTTCAGTCGACCAACCCCGCCCGGCTCGAGGACACCGTGGCGGACGTGGCGCTAGCGGGCGCGGAGACATTCGTCGAGGCCGCACGCGCCGCCAAGGCGGCGCAGCGCTCTTGGGCAGCAGTGCCGGCACCGGTGCGCGGACGTGTGATCGCAGAGGCAGGCCGGATAGTGGAAGCGAACAAGGACGCCCTCGCGCGGCTCGTCACCCGCGAGGTCGGCAAACCGCTTGCCGAGTCCCTCGGAGAGGTGCAGGAGATCATCGACACCTGCGACTTCTTCCTCGGCGAAGGCCGCCGCCTCTACGGCGAGACCGTCCCCTCCGAGATGAAGGACAAGGCGCTGTTCACCTTCCGGGTGCCCGTCGGGAACGTAGCCGTGATCACCGCCGGCAACTTCCCCGTCGCCGTGCCCTCTTGGTACCTCGTGCCGGCCCTCGTTTGCGGCAACAGCGTGGTGTGGAAGCCGGCGGAGTACGCATCCGGCGTGGCGACGGCGCTGTACGAGTGTCTCGTCGCCGGTGGCCTCCCAGACGGAGTGTTGAACCTCGTGCTGGCAGAGGGACCCGCGACCTTCTCCGGCCTCGAGATGGCACTGTCGCAGCAGCTAGTGGACAAGGTCGGGTTCACCGGATCGTCGGCGGTCGGCTCCGCCATCGGTGAGCTGTGCGGGCGCCACCTGCAGTCCGCCTGCCTCGAGCTCGGGGGCAAGAACCCCATGGTGATCATGCCCGACGCCGACCTCGAGCTCGCGGTCGAAGGCGCCCTCTTCTCGGGCTTCGGCACGGCAGGGCAGCGATGCACGTCCCTCGGCACGGCGATCGTGCACGAGTCGGTGCACGACGAGTTCCTCGGGAAGCTCGTGGGTCGCCTCGAGACCTCGGCCATCGGCGACCCTCTCAAAGAGGTGCTGTACGGCCCGATGCTCGACGAGCGCTTTGCCGCTCGATTCGAGGAGTACCTGCAGGCGCTCATCCTGCCGCACCACCGCGTTCTGGGGAGCTCCGCTACTGGGCGGATCACGTCCGGGTCGCCGAGGGCCGGTTTCTTGGGGGATCCCGATACCGGGGTCTTCTGCCACCCGTCGATCGTCGACGGCGTGACCATCGAGGACGAGATCGCGCGGACCGAGACCTTCGGGCCGATGATCGGCGTCGCAACCTTCGGTGACTTCGACGACGCGATGGCGCTCGCCAACTGCTCGGGCTACGGGCTTTCGTCGTCGATCTACACGGGCTCGCCGCAGGCTGCCTTCTACTTCCGGTCCCGCATCTCGGCCGGCATGGTGTCGGTCAACAACTCGACGTCGGGAGCCGAGGCTCACCTGCCCTTCGGGGGCAACGGGAAGTCCGGCAACGGCTCGCGGCAGTCGGGCAGGTGGGTGCTCGACCAGATGACCCGGTGGCAGTCGATGAACTGGGACTACTCGGGCCGATTGCAAAAGGCGCAGATGGACACCGACACCGTCGTCGCTGACCGGGACTTCCGCGTGCTGCCCTGACTACGGGTCAAGCCCTCGCCGGGCCGGCCGGCGGGCGCGAAGTGCCGGTGTACGGCCGCCCCATCGGGCCGATGGCATCGAGGTCCACCTCGACCAGGAACGGCCCGCGGGACTCGAGCGCGGCCTTCATCGCCTTCCCGAAGGCCTCGGCCGTCCCGACACGCTCTGCTTGGACGCCGAGCGAGCGGGCGAGCGCCGGGAAGTCCGGGCGACCGAGATCCACTCCGATCCGGCGGTCGTACTGACGGTCCTGGATGTTGCGGAGGATGCCGTAGCCCCCGTCGTTGAAGAGCGCCACGACGACTGGAAGCTGCTCCTCGGCGAGCGTCGCCAGCTCCGAGGCCGTCAGCATGAAGCCGCCGTCGCCCACCATGCAGATGACCGGCTCGCCCGCGGTGCCCACTGCGGCTCCGAGCGCGTGTGCAAGCCCGAGACCGATGGCAAAGCCGTTCGGCATGATCGCCGTCCGGGTACGCCTGACCGGGAGCAGGCGGTTCCCCCAGGTGTACGCGGGAATGGTGGAGTCCTTCACGACGACCGTGTCCACGCCTACCAGGGCAGTCAGCTCGTCGAGGAGTGCCTCCTGTGCTCCGAGGGTTCCGCGCAGGCGTGCACGGGCTGAGGCCCCGACCGAAGCGATCCTCGCGAGCCAGGCTGGATCCGGCCCCCCCGGCGGGTGCGCCATCTGCTCGACGCCGAGAAGGACATGTGCAAGGACCTTTTTCGCGTCGCCCGTGGCCGTGACGGAGGCCTCGTAGTTCCGGCCCGGGATCTCGGGGTCGAGGTCGATCTGGAGGAGGTTCGCAGGGAGCTCCATCTTCCAGTTCTCGGTGTTGGTGCCCTGGTAGCGGGTCCCTATGCCGATAAGCAGGTCCGCCTCCTTCACGAGCTCACGCACGTCTGGGTCCCAAGGGAGGTTGCCGATGCAGAGGGGGTCATCCTCGGGAAGAATCCCGCGGGCGTTCGGGCTCGTGATCACGCCTGCGCCGATCCGGCGGGCGAGCGCGGCGACTTCGTTCTCGGCGCCCGCTCGAACCGCGCCGCCGCCGGCCCAGACGAGCGGCGACCGTGAGCCAGCGATGGCGCGGGCTGCGTCGTCCCAGCTCTCGTCCACAGTCCCGGCGTCGTCCTCGACCGCGAGCGGCGCCGGTTGCCACGCCTCTCGTGCGACGTCGGCGTACTGCAGGTCGATCGGCAGCTCGACCGAGACCGGGCCGAAAGGCGCTCTCAACGCGAGGCTCACGGCGTCTGCCACGGTCGCAGCGATCGAATCAGGTGTCCTCGCGCGAAGCACCTGCTTGGAGAGGGCGGCGAGCATCGCCGGCTGATGCGGCACCTCGTGTATGAACCCCCGGCCCCCATCGAGGAATCGAGTCTCGATCTGACCCGTCAGATGGAGGACGGGCGTGCCGGAGACGAAGGCCTCGAGGAGGCCCCCCATTGCGTTCGCGGCGCCGGGTCCGGTCGAGGTGATGAACACTCCGAGCTTGCCGGTCACGCGCGAGTACCCGTCTGCGGCGGCGGCGGCGGCCTGCTCATGGCGGACCGTGACCACCCGGATGGTTCCCCGCCGCTTCGAGCGCGTCGTAAGTAGGCAGGTTGTGGACACTCGGGATACCGAACACGACCTCAACGCCGGCCCACTCGAGCACGTCGACGACGGCATCGCCTCCGGTGTGGATGACCAGGTCATCACGCCCGCTCCGCACGTTCACCCTCGCAAAGGTAGTCACGGCTCGAGGCATCCCCGGCCAACGCGCACCCCTTGAGTATCTTCCGATCGATGGTCAGAACGAGCGCACCGGGCGACTTCTGCTTCGTGCATGCCGCCGACTTGCACCTGGATACGCCCTTCAAGGGAGTGTCCGAGACCGCACCTCACGTGGGCGCCGCTCTCAGGGAGGCCTCGCTCGAGGCCTTCGACCAGCTCGTTCAGCTGTGCATCGACCGGCGCGCCGCCTTCCTCGTAGTCGCCGGGGACGTGTACGACGGCGCGGAGCGCGGGCTCCGGGCTCAGCTGAGGTTCCGGGCCGGCCTGCAGCGCCTGTCGGATGAGGGCATCGAGACCTTTGTCGTGCACGGCAATCACGACCCCGTCGAAGAGGGGTGGTCGGCGGTGGGCGTGTGGCCCCAGAACGTGCACTTCTTCGCTGAGAAGGACGTCGGGTGCGTGGCCGTCGAGCGCGGCGGGTCCGTGATCGCCAGGGTGCAGGGGATCAGCTACGGGCAGCGCGAGGTGAGGGAGAACCTGGCGCTGCGTTTCTCACGCCGGCCCGGCGAGGGGCTTCAGATCGGGCTTCTCCATTGCAACGTGGCCGGTGCCCCGGACGGTCACGCGTCTTACAGCCCGTGCACGCTGACGGAGCTCAAGGCCGTCGGCCTCGACTACTGGGCGCTCGGGCACGTTCACGCCCGCACGGTGATGGCCGGTGAGCCGTACGGCGGCGAGCCATTCGTCGTCTATCCCGGGAACCTCCAGGCAAGGAGCCCCAAGCCGAGCGAGCGCGGGCCGAAAGGAGCGACCGTGGTCGAGGTCCGGGGCGGCCGGGTCGCGAGGGTCGAGGCGGTGGCTTGTGACGTAGTCCGCTTCACGGAGATCGGGGTCGACGTAGACGGTTGCGGCGCCGTGGCGGACGTGCGGAGTGCGCTCGGGGAGCGGGCATCTGAGGAGCTCGAGAGCTCGGCTGGGCGGTCGCTCGTCGTGCAGGCGCGCTTGACCGGGCGAGGGGCCGTCCACTGCGAGCTCGCGAGGGACGGCGTGCGTGCCGAGCTCCTCTCCGCTCTTCGGGAGGACTGGGACGGCTCGGAGCCCTTTGTCTGGTGGGATCAGATCGCCGATGACACCCGGGGAGTGATCGACCTCGATCGAGCCCGGGAGGCCGGTGACTTCGTCGGCGATCTGCTCGCCACGGCACAAGATCTTGGTGGTGGGGCCGGCTCGCCTCTGCTCCCGATGCCGGCCTCCGCCTCCCTCGGCGAGGACTTCCTCGAGGAGCTGCTCGGGAAGATGCCGTCAGAGCTGCGCGCACGAGCGATGGAGCTACTCGGTGGCGACTTGTCCGCCGGCGAGCTCATCGAGGCGGCCTCCGCGCTGGCGCTCGATCACTTGGAGGTGGCCTGATGAGCGATGTAGCTCGGCCACTCTTCGGCGATCAGGTTGCCGATGCGAGCGTGCTCGCACCCCGCCGGCTCAACCACCTGGCCGCAGGCCAAGCCGCTCCTTTCGTCTCGTGGCTATCGGTCGACGGGTTCGGCGCCCTCGCGAGCCTCGAGCTGCGCGATCTCAGCCCGGGGCTGACGGTGCTGCTCGGCGAGAACGAG
Organism: uncultured Acidimicrobiaceae bacterium; assembly: GCA_963801185.1. Lineage (GTDB taxonomy): Bacteria > Actinomycetota > Acidimicrobiia > Acidimicrobiales > Bog-793 > Palsa-601. Next base: position 931,208 of record CAWDDW010000001.1, read on the forward strand.
GCAGGCAAGTCGACGCTGTTCGACTTCGTCACCGGCGTGCTCTTCGGCTTCCCGCTCCGCAAGGCCGACGAGCACTTCCGCCTCCCGGTGAACGGTGGCCGGCACGGCGGACGCGTCGGAATCGTGGACGCCAACGGCAATGTCGTCGTGGTCGAGCGTCACGGGGCACCGCAAAAGCAACTCGTCCTCACGCGTTCCGACGGGACCACAGGCGACGAGAGCGACCTGTCTCGCCTGCTCGGCGGGGCCAACAAGGACCTCTTCCGAGCAGTCTTCGCCGTGGATCTCGACGACCTGCGACGGCTCGACGGCCTCTCGAGCGACGAGGTCCGCGAGACGCTGTTCTCCTCGAGTGTCGTCGGCCAGCGTCGCTCGGCCGCACGGGCCCTGCGGGAAGCTCGAGGCGTCGCGCGACGCGCTCGCCAAGCCGCGTCAGGGCGGCAGAGCCAACATCCTCGCGGCGGAGCTGAGGGAGACGCGACGCGACCTGGCCCGCGCACGCGCCGACGCCGACGGCTTTGCCAGATGGCAGGCCGACGCCGACCTCAAGAGCGACGAAGTCGAGCGCTTGCGCCGGGACCTCGACGCAAGCCGGATCGAGAGTCGCGACCTCGAGCTACTGCAGCGCTGCTGGAACGTGGTCGTTGCTCGGCGCCAGGCGGCGGCAAAGCTCGCCGAACTGCCAGCTCTGTCAGAAGAGGATCTCCAGGCGCTGAACGTCGAGCCCCGCGTGAGAGAGCTGCGGGTGGCCCTGTCAGGGCATGTCGAGCGACTCGATCAATTCGACGAGACCCAGGGTCGCCGCGCAGGTCTGGCTCAGTCGATCGACGAGCGGGTCGAGAAGCTCGGGCCCTGGGCGATCGACGTCGCCGGCGACGCGTCGGTCAACCTTGTGTCGCTTCGCGAGCAGCTCGAGGAGTGCGCCACCGTCGTTGCCAAGGCGACAGCCGATCGCGACGCGGCGGGCGGCATGGTCACGAGGGCTAGAGACGAGCTGCGGGCCACTCCACCTGCCGAGGAGGATGTCACAGCCGTGCCCGGTATGGCCGAGCTCGATCACCGGCTCGCGGCGCTCCGTGAGCTGCGGGGCCTCGTCGCCGAATGGGACGCCCTCGCCCGTGAGTTGGAGCACGACGCCGAACGCGAGCGGCTGCGTCGGGACCGAGCCGAGGCTCAGAACCGACCCGCGTCGCTCAACGGAGGAGCCCTCACCGGGGCCATCTCAGCCGTCGTCCTGTTCGCAATAGCGGCCTTGCTCCTTGCGCGCGGGCAGAGAGCGGTAGGAGTCATGGCTGGCGTCGCCGGGCTTGCGTTCGCGATCGCGGTGGCTGTGCTCGCATTGTCTCGACGCCGGGCAGGGGCCTCGGGAGCCCAGGTTGCCGGCGCCGAGGCGCTACCGGAGTTCCGCCCGGACCGGCTCGACCGTCTGCAAGCCATCCGCAGCCGGATCGCCGATAGGGCCGCTTCGTGCGGCGTGCCCGAGCCGGCCGCACTCGTCTCCATCGAGCGGGCAATGGACGAGGCTGCGTTGCAGGTTGTCGAGCGCCGTCGTCTCGATGATCTCGCGCGGGTGGAGAGCGAGCAGCTGGGGCGCCTTCGATCGGCAGAAGCCGGGCTCGAAGGTGCGGAGCGCGCGCTCGCCCACGCACGAAGCGACGTCGGCGCCGTGGCGGACCAGGGCGGCCTCCCGGCTTCGGCAGATCCCGCCCGCCTCCTTCGTCTCGTCGCCCAGCTGACGGAGCTGCGCGAGCGGATCGACGCCGTTCGCCGGATCGACGCCGACGCCAAACAGGATGAAGACGGCCTCCGTCGCTTCGAGTCCGGCCTCTACCAGCTGGCGGGCTCTCTCGGCTTGCAGCTGGAGCTGCCTCCCGGCGCCGGCCGCCTCAGCGCCGATGCGATCGAGCGGATCCTGCGCACGGCCGAGGCCCGGATCGCCGCCGCACGAGAAGCTCGGCGCAAGCCGGGACGAGCTCGAATCGGCACTGAGCGGCGCCGATAGCGAGCTCGACCGGGTGCTCGGCGAGGGCGAACATGCCGACTTGCTGCGGGCGGACCTCGCATCGGGGCGCGTGCTCGAATGGGAGGTGCAGGCGACTTCCTCAGCCGAACGGGTGGCCGCGCTGGAGGAGCAGTACGAGCTAGCCCTCCGCGAGCACGAACGCCTCGTCCGCCAGCTCTCCGAGCTCGCACACTCGGACGCCATCCCCGTGCTGGAACTGCGCTGCCACGAGCTCGAGACGGAGCTCGACGCCACGATGAAGGAGTACCTAGTGGCAAGCGGCGCCCGGCTCCTGGTCCACCGGACGCTGCGGCGCTACGAGGCCGAGCGCCAGCCTGCGGTCCTCACTTGTGCAGGCGAGCACTTCGCCCGCGTGACCACCGGCCGGTACGCGAGGCTCGTCGTCGACTCAGCCCCCGACGGCTCGAACCCGACCGTACAGGTCGTAAAGGAGAACGGTTCTCTCGTCGATGCGACGTCACTGAGCCGCGGCACGATCGAGCAGCTGTACCTCTGCCTCCGGCTCGGTCTCGCCGAGTCATTCGCCGAGCGGTACCTCCCGTTGCCGATCGTGCTCGATGACGTGCTCGTCAACTTCGACCCCGAACGGACCGAGAGCATGGTAGACGAGCTCATCGTGACTGCTGAGAGACACCAAGTGCTGTTCCTGACGTGTCACCCTCACCTTGCCGAGACCGTCTCGGGCAGGGCGCCGCGAGCAGTTATAAGGGAGCTCGCACGCGGGTGAGAAGCGAGTCGCCGGGACCGCATCAGTAGTTCGTCAGGCTGTAGGGCGGTCGGTCGTTCGCGAACATGCGATCAGCCCGCGCGATCGCGCCCTTGCTGTTTTCTGGGATCCGGCCCGAGACGCGGAACTCCGACGGGGCCACGCCACCGAGGAAGACGCTCGCGAGCGTGGAGGAGTGGAGCGTGATGTCGGCCGGCGCGTGCGTTGGCTCGACTTCGCCGGTCCCCCACGCCTCGCCTACGTGCAACCGGAAGCTCCCCGCGTTCCACGGGCAGAACTCGTCGGCCACCTCGAGCACCAAGCCACCGGGCTCTGGCTAGCCGCGGGCCGCCAAGGCGGATTTCACGTCAACGAGGCACAACCAGGATCTATCACCGGTGAAGACCGCACGTAACTGGCGGGGATCGGTCAACAGCCAGCGGATCGGCTCGTCGACAGGGCGTCCTGGAGCCCGGATCATGTTGACGAGATCGATGCCGAGGAGGAACCGCCAAAGACCCACGTACGCGGCCGTCGTGAGATGACAGAGCTCGTGGACGACGACCCGTCGGGCCCGCGGATCGGACTCGGGCACCATCTCAACCTCGTAGCCGACGTAGCCGTCGATGTGCCCGCCTTCCTCGTACACGGCATGGAAGGTGCTGAGATTCTCGCCCGGCTCGCCTACGGCCCTTGCGTAGTCGAGCACCCTGCGGTCGATCTCGCCCGCCCGAGTCGGTGCGTACCGGCCGTACACCTCGGGAAAGCACTCGACGGCCCGAGAGCGATCGATCAGCAGGATCCTGCCGGGCGCGAGGTCCGCCGCACCCTCCTCGAGCTTCGCCAGCTTCTTGTCGAGCTCGTACCGAGTCCCGAAGGTGGCCATCCCGTAGCCGTAGCGGCCGTAGATCGTGCCCTCGCTCGCGAAGAGCGTCGCAAGTGCCTCCCCCCGATCGTGAAGGTCGTCGAGCTGACAGCGCATGAGGGCGTTGAGGCGACCCTGCCGCCGGTGCGACGGGGCGACCGACACGGTTACCACCACCCCGGTGGCCGCGCGATGAAGGCCCGGCAGCGTCATGAACGAGGACTCTGAGGCGGCGCTCCCTACGATCTCGCCGCCGTCGCGCGAGACGAGCAGACGGTCGAGCTGTATGTGCGGCTCGAACCACTCGCGGCGAAGCTGGGGGGCGCGCCCGCCGAAAGCGGCGGCGTTCGCCGCCAAGAAGCCCTCCATCTCACCATCCGCGATCAGGGAGATCTCGTGTTGACCTCGTTCTCCGCTCATGAGAGCGAGTCTGCCACGCCTCAGAATCTGGTCGTGCAGAAAGGCGGGCGGTGACCCACGAAGAGCCGGTCAGCTCGCCGAGCGCGCCCTCGCTCACCGCTGTGATCAAGCCGGTCTCCGCCAGGGCACTTGGCTGGAGGCCACCTAGGTAGATGGACGCGAGCATCGAGACGTCGAGCTCGAGGTCCGGGCGAGCGCTGGTCTGCTCCACCGTGGCTGCGCCGTCGGGGTCGGCGATCGACAGCCGGTAGGTGCCCGAGTTGTCAGGGCAGAACGGGTCGACGACCGCAATCGTCAAATCACCCGCGTCGTGATACCGCCGTGCCTCGAGGGCTCTGCCGACATCGATCAGCCGCACGTAGGTATGCTCGCAGGTCCAGAGCGTGGACATCCGCCGATAGTCCGACAGCGCCCATCGGATGGGCTCGTCGACAGGCCGACCGTGCGCCTCAAGCGTCGGCACCAGGTCGATGTCGACGAGGAAGGACCAGAGCGCCACGTATGACGCGGGAGTGCGGGCACACAGCTCGACGACCTGCACGCTGCGCTTCCGGAAGCCCGAGGCATCCACCACGATCCGATAGGCGGCGTATCCGAGCACCGCACCGTCTTGTTCGTACTCGACGAAGAAGCGGTCGCGTTGATCCTCCTCGGCGGCCCGGCCGAAGATCACGGCCCAGCCAGGCGCGAGGCGGGACACTTCTCCCGCCCTAGTCGCCTGATAGGCCGCGAACACCTCCGGGAACTGCCGCCCTGCGTAATCGCGACCGACGAATCGCACACGTCCCGCGGACAGATCCTCAGGAGCCTCGACGACTCTCAGGTCTCGCTTGTCGAGCGCGTACCCGCACACGATCGTCGCCGGCCCGTAGCCAAAACGCTGATAGATGCTGGACTCACTCGACGTGAGGACGGCCAGGTGGTGCCCTCGCTCGCGAAGGTCGTCCAGCTGGTAACGCATCATCGAACGGAGTCGCCCCTGGCGGCGATGAGTAGGGCGAACCGCCACGCCCACCACCGCCGCCACCGGTTCTGAGACGAGGCCCGGAAGCGTCATCAGAGCAGGTACCGACACCGCTACGCCCACGAGGTCGTCTCCGTCGCGGCTGCCGACGACGCGATCGACGATCGAGGCATTCTTGATGGCAGCCCGCTCGTGTGCGGGCATCCGGTTCCCGAAAGCGAGCTCGTCGTTGTCGAGAGTGGCATCGAGCTCGTCCTCGGTGACCGTTCCGGCCTTCACCTCGTCCATCTCGTCGATTGCTCAGCCTCCGCCTTCCGCCGCGATCGTCTTCCGGATCATCTCGACCCGGACCTCGGAGTCGTTGGCGTCGGCGCCCTTCTCCTCGAAGAGGGCCAGGCGATCGGCCTCCGCCTCAGCGGCCGCACCTGAATCAGCTGCAGCCAACCTGGCCTCGATGCCCTCGGCCACGAGGTGCTGGGCTTCGGCTACGAGGGCGGCGACCATCTCGTCCTCGGGCACCACCCGGATGATCTGGCCCTTGATGAACAGATGTCCCCGCTTGCGGCCGGCCGCGATCCCGAGATCGGCCTCGCGGGCCTCCCCCGGCCCGTTCACGACACAGCCCATGACGGCGACCTGTATCGGCAGGTTCAGGGTCTCGAGCGCGGCTTGAGCCTCCTTCGCCACCTTGATGACGTCGATCTCGGCACGCCCGCAGGACGGGCACGCGATCAAGTCGAGCCCCTTGCGCTCGCGCAGGCCCAGTGCCTCGAGCAACTGGCGCCCGGCGCGAGCCTCCTCGACCGGATCCGCCGTGAGCGAGTAGCGGATGGTGTCACCTATCCCCTCCGCCAGCAGCGCCGCGATGCCCGCAGTCCCTTTCAGCAGGCCCGCCGGCGGAGGCCCCGCTTCGGTCACCCCGAGATGCAACGGGTGGTCGAACGTCTCCGACGCGAGGCGGTACGCCTCGATCATGAGCGGCACGTTCGATGCCTTGACCGAGATCTTGACATCGTCGAAGCCGACCTCCTCGAAGTAGGCGAGCTCCATGCGGGCGGACTCGACGAGTGCTTCCGGCGTGGCCCCGCCGAACCGCTTGTAGAGCTCGGGGTGGAGCGAGCCGGCGTTCACGCCGATGCGGATCGGGACCTTTCGGTCGCGCGCCTCGGCGGCCACCATCTTGATCTCCTCCGGCTTGCGGAGATTTCCCGGATTGAGCCGTAAGCCCTGCACACCGGCTTCGAGGGCGGCGAGCGCCATCTCGTGGTGGAAGTGGATGTCGGCGACGATGGGCACAGGCGAGCGCGGCACGATCCTGGCGAGACCCTCGGCGGCTGCCTGCTCGTTGCACGTGCACCGGACGATGTCGGCCCCGGATGCCGCCAGGGCGTAGATCTGACTCAGCGTCCCCTCGACGTCGGCTGTCTTCGTCGTCGTCATCGACTGGACGCTGATCGGCGCACCGCCACCGATCGGAACGCTGCCGACCCTTATCTGCCTGGTCTTTCGCCTCTCAGCGTTCACAAATGTGGCTCGTGCCATGGCCTTCAGCCTACAGACGCGGCGCCCGCCCGAGCGGCAGACCCGGGGGCGCTGGATGCCGTCCCGGGAGAAAATTGCCACCATCAGTAGTCAGACGACCACTGATGGTGTAGTAATTGGGAGATGGGCTCCGGAACCTCCCCTCAGCTCGTCTCGCACCTTTACCGGCGAGCGGGCTTCGGCGCCACCCCTGAACAGGTCGCCGAGCTGGCCAAACAGAGCTGGACCGACCTCGTCGACGGGCTGCTCGCAGGGTTGGAAGAGGTCGACGAAGCCGGATCGAAGGTCCCTCTCCCGCACCTCACGACCATCCCCGAGGCGAACGTCCTGGGCTACAAGTGGAACGGCTATGAGGAGTTCGTCAACCTCGTCACCTGGTGGATAGAGCGCATGGTCGTGTCGAGCACGCCGCTTCGCGAGAAGCTCACGCTGCTGCTTCACTGCCAGTTCCCGACCTCGTGGGAGAAGGTGGGGTGGGCGTCGCTCATGCACGCCCAGAACCAGCTCTTCCGCGAGCTCGGCCCTGGCCGCTTCGACACGCTCACCCAAGCCGTCGCGAAGGACCCCTCGATGCTGATCTGGCTCGACACGGGCACCGACTTCAAGGCGGACCCCAACGAGAACTTCGCCCGCGAGCTGATGGAGCGCTTCACCATGGGCGCCGGGAACTACACCGAGTGGGACGTGCGCGCCGCCGCGGCCGCCTTCACCGGCTGGGAAGCTCGATTACACGTCGGGTGAGTTCTACGAGAACCTCTACGACCACGACAACGGGATCAAGCACTTCCTCCACCACACCGGGCGCTTCGACGGTGACGACATTGTCGAGATCGTCTGCAACACCGTCGCCTCCCACCGATGGTTGACCGCACGGATGTGGTCTTGGCTCGCGTACCCGATCCTGCCGTCGGACCACATCGTGACCGAGGTGGCCGCGACGTACGCCAAGACTCTCCGTGTCTCGGACCTCTTGAGGGCGATCTTCCTCCACCCGGCATTCCGATCGCCGGCTGCCCTCGGAGGCCTTGTCAAGCAGCCGATCGAGTACGTCGTCGGCACCCTGCGCCTCCTCGGCATGAACACCGAAGCGACGCCGTCGGGCGACCTCTACTACATCCTCTCGAACTTCGGGCAGCTCCTCTTCGCCCCGCCGAGCGTCGGCGGCTGGGGATTCAACCAGTACTGGCTCTCGACCTCCAACGCCAACAACTTCCTCAGCTTTGCGGGCAACATGTCGCAGTACGCCGACCTCACCTCGATCGCCGACCTGAACGGCAAGCCGGCCGCGCAGGTCAGCAAGATCAAAGAGATCCTCGGGATCGAGACGTGGTCAGACTCCACCTATGCCGGTCTCATGAAGCTCGGGACCGGTCTCAAGTCCGCCAGTGGTACGTGGCCGGCGCAGCAGTTGATGACGCTGGCACTCGTGTCACCCGACTACCTGCTCAACTGAGGATCGAGGCGATCGACGTGACTGATGCGTCCGACCCGCGAGGGGACACAAGCGAGATGGGAGCGGGCACGGGAGAGGGGTTGAGCCGGCGAGGGTTTCTTGCGGGTTCCCTCGGAGCAACGGCGGCCGCAGGGACGGCCCTCAAGGTGCGCCACATCCGCCTACCTGCACGGGCCGATTCCTCCACTCGCTCCGCCACCCGCCAGAACACCTCGATCGCGGCTGGCCCGCTCGTGCTCTGCACGCTGTACGGGGGCAACGACGGGCTGAACACCGTCGTCCCCTACGAGGAGTCGGCCTACAGGAAGCTCCGTCACGCACTGGCGATCACGCGTGAGGAGGCTCTCCCACTCGGTGACCTCGACGGGATCGCGCTCGGTCTCCACCCCTCCCTGACGGGCATGCAAGCGCTCTGGAACGCCGGCCAGCTGGCGATCATCCTCGGCGTCGAGTACCCGAACCCGAACTACAGCCACTTCGAGTCGATGGACATATGGCAGACCGCCGACCTCTCCGGTGAAGCCGGGTCTGGCTGGCTAGGGCGTTGGCTCGACGCCACCGGGACCGACCCGATGCGGGCCCTCTCGGTCGGTTCGCAGGTACCAATCGCTTTCGCAGGCAACGTCCAGCAAGCCGGCACGCTGGCAGACTCGACGAACGGCAGCGCTCAGCTGCCCTATGGGAGCGGCCCGTTCACAAGCGCTTACAAGGAGCTGATGCGCGTAAAGAAGAAGGGCGCGCCGATCGCGAACCTGATCGCCCGGGATGGGACCAACCTGCTCCGGGTTGGCAACGCCGCAGCCAACGGGCTCGACAAGGAGTCGCCCCCTCCGGGGGTGACCGGCCGGTACGCCGGGGACATCGGGAACCAGCTCGACGTCGTTGCCGAGCTCATCGAGTACGGCCTTCCGACGAAGGCCTACGGCGTCTCGTTCGCGAGCTTCGACACGCATTCGGATCAGGCGGGCACCCACGCGAATCTGCTGTCCCAGCTCGATGCGGCGGTGCAGAACTTCTGCGGTGCCTTCCCCACTGCGGAGGCGGGGAAGAACCCCGTGCTCGTGATCTACAGCGAGTTCGGGCGCCGGCCGGAAGTGAACGCCAGTGCAGGCACCGACCACAGCTCGTCGAGCGTCGTCTTCGTCGTAGGACCGAGTGTGAAGGGCGGTTTCTACGGGGCGATGCCGAGCCTCACCAAGCTCGACGAGTACGGCAACTTCCTCGTTACGACGGATTTCCGCAGGGTGTATGCCACGGTGCTCGAGCGAGTGCTCGGGATCGACAACAAGTCCATCCTCGGGAAGTCCTTCCACACGATCGACTTCATCGGCTAGTCGTAGTCCCGCGGCGGCGGGGCTCAGCCCCCGCGCTCCGCCGCCGCGCTCAGCCGCCCGGCAGGTGCACCGGCTGGACGATGTTCGCGTAGAGCGCCCCGAGGCCGAGCACGACGATGAACGCAAGGAACACGTACGCCACCGGCATCAGCTTCAGCACGTCAGCGTGATAGCGCAGCCCCCTCCTCGACCGGATTCTCTCGTACACCGCGATCGCGACATGGCCGCCGTCGAGCGGGAGCATCGGGAAAAGGTTGACGAGCCCCACGAACAGGTTGATGTCGGCGAGCAGGAGGATCAGCCAGCCGGGGTCGACGGTCGCAGCCTGTGACCCTGCCTGGATGACCCCGAGGATCGACATGATCTCGGGTGACGAGGAGCCCGAGCCGCCCGATGCTCCCGAGCCGGCGGAAGCCGAGCCGGCGTGTGTTGAGCCGGCGGTCGCGACGGAATGCGCGAACTGGCTGAGACCGTGGAAGGAGAAAACCTGCGCGAGCCCCTGGAAGGTGGCCGCGGCGAGCGACCCGAACTCGCCGAAGGCGCGCGGGACCGAAGCGAGCACCCCGACCTTCTTTTCGACTCCTGACGTCAACTCGACTCCGATGATCCCGGTCGCATGCTTGACCGTCGAGTGGACCACCTGCCCGCCTATGTACTCGGTGACGTGGCGGGCGTCGACTGGACGGACGTTCACGTGGACGAGGGAGCCGTCGCGATCGACGACGATGTGAAGCACCTTGCCCGCGTGGCCGCCGATCTCCGTCTCGAGCACGTGAAAGCCGGTGACGCTCTTGCCATCGATCGACACGAAACGATCGCCGTCACGAAGTCCCGCCAGCTGCGCAGGTGTCTTGCCGTGCGCGAAGCGCAAGAGCCCGTCGATGTAGGGCCGAGTGGGCGATGCCGCCCCGACGAAGACGAAGAAGCTCCAGCACAAAACCAGAGCTATGACCATGTGCGTCGCCGAGCCGGCGACGGCTACGGCGATCCGTCTCGGGAACGATGCCTGCCGGTAGCTGCGGGGCTCGTCAGAGGACTCGACCTCCTCGAGCATCGTCATCCCGGTGATCTTCACGTAACCGCCTGCTGGGATCGCCTTCACCCCGTACTCGGTCTCGCCTCGCCGGACCGACCACAGTCTCGGGCCGAAGCCGAGGAAGTACTCCGTCACCTTCATGCCGCTTGCCTTGGCGGCGACGAAGTGACCGAGCTCGTGCAGCATGATCATCGCAACTATCGCGAGCACGACCACGAGCACGCTCACACCGTGCACGGCGATCGCGAGCAGGACCCCGGCGACGACGAAGGCGGCGAGCCGGGCGAGCGAGGCCATAGCCTGGCGGTGCTCGGTTGGCGGCGGGGTCTCGCCTCGGGAGCTCAGCGCTCACGCGGCTTCGCCCCGGGTTGCGACGGCGGTGGTGGCTCGGGCGCGAGCACTGGCATCGGCTTCGAGCACGTCTCCGATGGTACGCAGTTCACATGGCTCGAAGGTCGCGAGGGTCTCGGCGACGACGTCGGCGATCTCGAGCCAGCGGATGCGCCCTTCGAGAAAACCGGCGACGGCGACCTCGTTCGCCGCGTTCAGCCAAGCGGGCGCCGCTCCTCCGACTCGACCGGCTTCGAATGCGAGGCCGAGGCACCGGAAGGTCCCGAGGTCCGGCGACTCGAACTCGAGCAGTGACAGCCGCTTCCAGTCGAGGGAGCCGTACGCGTGCCGCAGGCGATCCGGGAAGCCGATGCAGTAGCCGATCGGCAGGCGCATGTCGGGCTGTGAGAGCTGGGCGATCGTGGCGCCGTCGCAGAACTCGACCATGGAGTGGACGATCGACTGCGGGTGCACGACCACTTCGATCCGGTCCATCCCGACGCCGAAGAGCTCGTTCGCCTCGAGCACCTCGAGCCCCTTGTTCATGAGGGTCGAGGAGTCGACCGTGATCTTCGGACCCATCGACCAGGTCGGATGCGCAAGGGCATCGGCTATCGAGACCTCCTCGAGCTCGGCTCTCCCCCGCCCTCGGAACGGGCCTCCGCTGGCGGTGAGGATCAGCTTGGCGACCTCGGTTGCCGGGTCTCTGCGCTGCGACGTCGCAAGGCACTGGTGGATTGCACAGTGCTCGGAGTCCACGGGCAAGATCTCGGCCCCCGGTGTGCGGCGCGCCTCGCGGACGACCGGGGCTCCGGCGATGAGCGATTCCTTGTTCGCGAGCGCCAAGCGCTTGCCCGCCTCGAGCGCGCGCAAGGTGACGTCGAGGCCGGCAAAACCGACGACCGCGTTGAGCACGACGTCGACGTCAGGCTCCTCCCCGAGCGACGCGAGCGCGCCCGGACCACACCTCAATTCGGTCCCTTTGGGCAGCCTGTCATGAAGCTCTTCCGCCTTAGAGGCATCGGCCAGTGCCACTACACGTGGGCGGAATTCCGCCGCCTGTTGCACCAGCAGATCGACCGCGGAACCGGCTCCGATAGCCGTCACCGTGAACGCGCCGGGAACCGTCCGGGCGACGTCGAGAGCCTGCGTGCCGATCGAGCCCGTCGAGCCCGCGATGGCCACGCGTCGGACGGAGGTGGGGAGATCGGTCGTCAAGTGGTCGTCAGCCGTGGAAGAGGCGCACGAGGAAGTACGTCGCCGGCAGGACGAAGAGCAACGCATCCACCCGGTCGAGCACGCCTCCATGGGCCGGCAGGAGCGTGCCCATGTCCTTCACCTTGAGGTCCCGCTTGATCATCGACTCCGCCAGGTCGCCGACGGGAGCGACGATCGCGACGACTATCCCGAGCGCCGCCGCACGCTTCAGGTCCCAAGGATGCATCTGGGAGGTGACCGCGAGCGCGATCACGAGGGCCGAAAGGCTGCCGCCGATCAGTCCTTCCCACGTCTTGTTGGGGCTGATGCTCGGGACCAGTTTGTGCTGTCCGAGCCAGCTCCCGAAGGCGTACCCGCCCACGTCATAGGCAACGGTCACCTCGGCGGCACCGAGCAGGTAGGCCACGCCGTGGCGAAGGGGGAACGCCGTCGGGTCGAGGAGGAGGCCGGCGAAGCACCCGAGGCCGGCGATCCAGAAGATGCCGAGCAGTGAGACGGAGATGTTGGCGACAACCGCCTTGCGCGTGACCCCGACGAGATACCAGCAGATCGTCGCGACCGTGCCGATCGCCGCGAGCACGGGGATCGCTTCGGGGCCCTTCACGTACGCGGCAATCGCGAATCCGGGAGCGGCAACCAGCCCGAGCAGCGTCGCAGGCTGGTACCTCACCCTGCGGAGGGTCTGGAAGAACTCGGCGGCCGCCAGCAGGAGCACCAACGATGAAATCACGAGGGCCGGTATCGGACCGGCGAAGAAGCACAGCAAAGCGACCCCACCGACGAGAAGGCCGGTCGAGGTCGCAATGACGGGATTGCGGCCCCGCGGACGCGCGGGCGGCACCTCCTCCAATGGCTCGGGGAGCTCTTCTGGCGGTTTGGCGGTGACCGCCCTCCCGGCGAAACGCACCCTCCCCACGCCGGCATCCCCTGCCTGTTCAGCCGGAAGATGGAGCCCTTCGTTGCCCGATGTGGCGATCACGCGATACACGGTCGTCTCCTCGGGCGCGGACCAGCGCGCCGGGTGATCCGGTGGCGATGCCTCGTCGATGCCGTCGAAACGGTCGAAGTTCTCGAACCCGAAGTCGTCGTCCGCGTCGGCGCCTTCGTCGTGAGCGACGACCGGGACGCTCTCGCTCACTATCTCGGCGAAGGCCTCCTGGTCCTGGTCGAAGTCACCCTGGGACTCACGCCAAACCGGTCCGGGGATCGCCGCGCGTGAGGCCTCCCCTTGCTGGAGAAGGACGCGAGGCACCTCGCGGGTCGGAGGGTCGGTCCAGTCTGGCAGCTCGATGCCAGCGGCAATCTCGTCAGGGACAGGCTCCTCGTACAGAGGCTCATGCCGCGACAGATGACGCGGCGTGCCGCCCGGCGCGTCCCTGCCCTCGGTCGCCGGCGTCGTCGGGGGGACGAGGCCGGCGGCGACCCCGGCTTCCACCCCCTCTATCCGGGGCCGGCCGATATTCGAGCTCGGGAAGCGCCTGGCCGCCGGTACGGGCGGTGCGTCGGTCGGTACCGGAGCATCCGAGAGGTCGCCCTCGGCGATTTCTGATTCGCCCCGGTCCTGTGGATCTTCCATCAGATCTCGAGCAGCTCTTTCTCCTTCGAGGCCAGCAAGCGGTCGATCTCCGCTACCAGTTCGTGCGTAAGCCTCTCCAGCTCCTTCTCGGCGCGGTCCAGCTCGTCGGAGGAGAGCTCTCCGCTCTTCTCGAAGCCCTCGAGGTCGTGGCGCGTTGACCGTCGCACGTTCCGCACTGCGACGCGTCCCTCCTCGGCCCTGTGCTTGACGACCTTCACGAACTCCTTGCGGCGCTCCTGGGTGAGCTCCGGGAACACGAGTCGGATGACCGAGCCGTCGTTGGCGGGATTCACGCCCAGGTCGGACGAGGTGATCGCCTTCTCGATCGCCTTCATGGCGCCTTTGTCGTAAGGCGAGATGACGAGCACACGAGGCTCAGGGATCTGGAAGCCCGCAAGCTGCTGAAGCGGCACCTCGGTGCCGTAGTAGTCGACCTTGAGCCGCTCCACGAGAGCAGGTGTCGCCCGCCCGGTTCTCACGGCGGCGAAGTCGGCCCGGGCGTGCTCTACAGCCTTGTGCATCCGTTCGCGGCAATCCTCGAGCGCATCATGGATCAGGTCATCGCTCACGAGATCAGCGTACCTATCCGCTCGCCTGCAAGGGCGGCCCGCACGTTGCCGGGCTGCATGATGTCGAAGACGAGGATCGGGATCTGATTGTCTCGGCAGAAGGTCACGGCCGTCATGTCCATCACGCGAAGGTCCTGCGAGATCACGTCCATGAAACCGATCTCGTCATAGCGCAGCGCATCTGGTTGAAGCCGTGGATCGGCGCTGTAGACGCCGTCCACCCCCGAGTGGGTGCCCTTCATGATGACCTCTGCCTCGATCTCGGCGGCGCGCAGCGCTGCAGGCGTGTCGGTGGTGAAGTACGGGCTGCCCATACCAGCCGCGAGGATCACCACCCGGCCTTTCTCGAGGTGCCGGAGTGCGCGCCGCCGGATGTAGGGCTCACAGACCTGTGCCATCTGAACGGCCGACAGCACACGCGTCGGCTGGCCCGCGTGCTCGATCGCGTCCTGCAACGCGAGGGCGTTGATGACCGTCCCCAACATGCCCATCGTGTCGGAGGTCGCGCGGTCCATCCCCTCGCCCGCTCCCGTGGTCCCTCGCCAGATATTGCCACCACCGATCACGACGGCCATCTCGGTACCGAACTCGGCGCACGATGCGGCGATCTCTTTCGCGAGTCGTCCGACGGTCGCTGCGTCGATCGTCTCGTCCGAGGCCGCGCTCGCGAGCGCTTCGCCCGAGAGCTTGAGGACCACGCGTCTCCAACGCGGCGCCGACGTCGCTGCGGGCTCCTTCTGCAAGCTGTGCTCCGACACGTGCTCCCCCAGTCTCTGGGATCGCGCCTAGGACCCGACGACGACTTGCGCGAACCGGCGAATCTCGGCTCCCGCCAGCAGGTCCGCGATCGACTGCTTCTCGTCCTTCACGTACGGCTGCTCGAGAAGGCAACGGTCCTTGTACCAGCCGTTCAGACGGCCCTCCACGATCTTCGGAAGAGCTGCCTCCGGCTTGCCCTCGTTCCGGGCGATGGTGGCAGCCGTCTCTCGCTCTGCCTCGACGACTCGGCCGGGACATCCTCGCGGCGCAGGTACTCAGGCCTCGCGAACGCGATGTGGACGGCGATCTCGTGAGCGAGCTCTTGGGTCCCACCGGCGACCTCCACGAGGACAGCGTTCACGCCGCGGCCATTCTGGATGTGTAGATAGCTGTCGAGGACCGAGCCCCCCTCGGCCTCGAAACGAACCGTCCGGCCTAGGGCGATGTTCTCCTTCGAGGTGACGGCGAGTTTCTCGACGCGCTCATGCTGAGCCTCGAGCGCAACCTCGCCGCCAGCCGCCAACTCCGCCGCGAGCTCGTCGACGAGCTGCACGAGTTCAGCCGACTTGGCCACGAAGTCGGTCTCGCACTCGAGCGCGACGATCGCGCCGCGCGCTGCGTCGATCACGACGGTGACGGCTCCCTGTGCCCGGTCGCGGGCGGCCCGCTTCCCGGCGCTGATCTTGCCCTTTTCGACCAGCCATTTCGCTGCGGCCTCGATGTCGCCGCCGTTCTCCTCGAGCGCCTGGCGGCAGTCGAGTATGCCGGCGCCCGTGCGCTTGCGCAGTTCCGCTACTTCTTCCTTTGTGTACTCAGCCATTGGTCGATCCTTCGTTCTCGGCGCTGTCTACGTTGGCCGTGGCCGCTTCGGCGGGAGCTTCGGCATCCGCTTCAGCCGGAGCGTCTGCCCCGGCGATCGCAGTACCGGCTTCGGCGTCCGCTTCAGCCGGAGCGTCTGTCCGAGCGAGCGGAGAAACGCTCGCTCGTTCCGACGCCGGCTCCGCGGCCGACTCGAGCGGCGCGGCGGAGGCCGGTGCGGGCTCGGCCGCGGGAGAAGGCGCTGGTGCTGGTGCCTGGACGGGCGGCAAGGAGTCGCCGACCCTCGGCCCACCCTGCTCGACGATGGCGCGACGTGACGCGATGTAGCGCCCCTCGGCTACCGCGTCCGCGATGATGCGGCACATCAGGCGCCCGGCGCGAATCGCGTCGTCGTTGCCAGGGATCACGTAGTCGATGACGTCGGGATCGCAGTTGGTGTCCACGACCGCGACGACCGGGAGCCCGAGCTTGCGGGCCTCGGTCACGGCAATGTGCTCTTTCTTGGTGTCGATGACGAATATGGCGTCTGGAGGGCCCTGAAGGCGGCGAATGCCACCGAGGTTGCGCTCCAGCTTCTCGAGCTCGCGCTCGTTCATGAGCGCTTCCTTCTTCGGCATCGCGGCGAAGTCGCCGGACTCGCGAGCCGACTCGAGCTCCCCGAGCTTGCGGACGCGGCCTGCCACCGTCTGGAAGTTGGTGAGCATCCCACCGAGCCAGCGCTGGTTGACGTACGGCATCCCGCACGCGAGCGCGAACTCCGCCACGGGGTCCTGGGTCTGCTTCTTCGTGCCGACGAACAGGATCGTCCCGCCTTCGGCGACGAGGTCCCGGACGAACGAGTAGGCGGCACCCACCCGCTCGAGCGTCTGGTTCAAGTCGATGATGTAGATGCCGTTCCGCTCGCCGAAGATGAATCGCTTCATCTTGGGGTTCCAACGGCGAGTCTGGTGACCGAAGTGGACTCCGGCCTCCAAGAGCTGTTTCATCGTGACAACTGCCACGTCCCTGTTCCTCCCGGCGGTTGAGCTGATCCAGGCACGGCGCCCTCAGGGCGACCGCGGGTGTACCCGGACGAGTCTGTGATTGGTGTGGGAGACCCAATCGGGCCTCGGGTACCGATCGTAGCCGCTGATCAGGGGCGCTCCACCAACCGGCCGGCTCGACACTCCACGGTGGGTTGACGGCGGGCGACGATCAGCCCATCAGTCCCCGTAGCCGTTGGCGCAGGCGACTCACCGCCTTGGTATGGATCTGGCAGGCCCGGCTCTCGGTGACACCCAGGATGTCCCCGATCTCGGAGAGGTTGAGGCCCTCGTAGTAGTACAGGGTGAGGACCGTGCGCTCCCGGTCTGGGAGGCTCGCGATCGAGCGGGCGAGCATGCGGCGGGTCTCGGCGAGCTCGACGGTCGCAACCGGGCCGTCGCCGGCGTCCGCGATCGTGTCGCCGAGCGTCCGCTCGCCCGGCCTGCCCGCGAAGAGCACCTGGTCGAGCTGCAGCACACCCGCCCTCGCAGTCTGGCGAAACAGCGCGTCGAGCTCGCCCGACGAGATCCCGAGCTCGCCAGCCAGCTCCTCGTCGGTCGGTGACCGCCTGAGCGAGTGCTCGAGCTTGGAGTAAGCCTGATCCGCAGCGCGCGCCTTGGCCCTGACCGACCTCGGCACCCAGTCGATCGAGCGGAGCTCGTCGAGGATCGCGCCGCGGATACGAGGGACTGCGTAGGTCTCGAATTTCACGCCGCGTGCGATGTCGAACTTCTCGATCGCATCTATGAGGCCGAGGATCCCGTAGCTCACGAGGTCTGCCTGGTCCACCGAGTCGGGGAGGCGGGCCATCACGCGCCCTGCCACGTACTTCACGAGCGGCGAGTAGTGAAGGATCAGTCGATCGCGGGTCTGGCGATCCGGGCGCTTCTTGTAGGACGACCACAGCTCGTCAACGCGCTCGATCCGGGTGAGGTCGAGCGCGCTCATGTCGCCCTCGGGTGGGCCCGCTGGTACGCCCCGACGAGACGCTCGGTCGAGACGTGGGTATAGACCTCGGTCGTCCGCAGGCTCGCGTGGCCGAGCAGCTCCTGGACCACGCGGAGGTCCGCCCCACCGTCGAGCAGGTGCGTCGCGTAGGTGTGGCGGAGCGCGTGGGGATGAGTGGGCACCGGTGAGCGCGCGTCCAGGATCCGCCGGATGTCCCGGGGGCCGATCCTGCACAGGCGGTGGTTGACGAAGACGGCCGGCCCTGCCTGGGCCAGGTCGCCGACGTTAGGCCTGCCATCTGCCAGCCAACCGGCGAGGGCGTCGACCGCCGGCTGTCCCACCGGCACGCGGCGCTGCTTCGAGCCCTTGCCCCATACCGTCAAGTTCCTCGTCTCGACGTCCACCCCATCGAGGTCGAGCCCACACAGCTCGCTCACGCGGAGACCGCAGCCATAGAGCAGCTCGAGGATCGCGTCGTCCCTCAGGCGCCACGGAGGCGGTTGCGCGTCGAGGGCAACGCTGTCGGGCTCCAACAGATCGTGGAGCTCCGATGGGGTGAGCACACGCGGGAGGCGAGCTTCGCCGGCAGGCGCGGCGAGGCGGCGAGCGGGGTCCGTCTCGATTTGGCCGGTCCGCTGTAGCCACGCGAAGTACCGCCGGATCGACGACGCCTTACGAGCGATGGTTCGGCGTGCGTACCGCCGCGTCGCGAGAAAGGCGAGGTAGCGGCGGAGGATCAGGCGATCGACCTCGCCCGGCCCGCTTGCTCCCGTTCGCTCGAGCCACTCCACGAGCGCGTTCAGGTCCGCGAGATATGCACGCTGCGTCGCAACCGACTCGCCCGAAAGCGACCGTGCGAAGCCATCCAGCTCGAAGGCCACACCTCAACGGTACCTGAGCAAGTCCGACAAGTGGCCATATGAGCGCGGTGGCGCGCGGAGGGGCCGGGTCTGGGCGAAGATAGAGGCATGGCCAGTCGCATACTCCTCGTCGAGGACGACGAGCGCATCCGCGCCTCGATGCGCCTCTCGCTCGAGGATGAGGGCTATGAGATCGAGGAGGCCGCCAGCGGCGAGGAAGCGCTCGACGCGCATGCACGATCTCTTGTAGCCGAGCCGTTCGACCTGCTCGTAGTGGACATCATGCTCCCCGGAATGGATGGTTTTGCGTGCTGCCGTGAGCTGCGTAGGACGAGCACTGTCCCGATCATCATGGTGACCGCCCGCACTGACACTCACGACATAGTGGCCGGCCTCGAGGCCGGCGCGGACGACTACGTGACCAAGCCGTTCGAGCCGAAGGAGCTTGCCGCCCGCATCCGTGCCCTCCTCCGGCGTGCGAGAACCGGCGACGGTGGACCCGTCTCGCTCGTCTTCGGGGATCTCGAGATCCTGCCCGAGGCCGGGGAGGTGAGGCGTGACGGCGAGGAGGTTCACCTCACTCGCACGGAGTTCCTCCTCCTCTGCGAGCTCGCCGCCAACAGCGGGAAGGTGTTGTCCCGCGAACAGCTGCTCGAGCGGGTCTGGAGCTACGACTACTTCGGCGACGGCCGCCTCGTCGATGTTCACGTGCGGCGCCTGCGGACGAAGATCGAGCGCGACCCGAGCGAGCCTCGGCACGTGTTGACCGTGCGCGGGCTCGGGTACAAGCTGGCGCCGTAACCGTGACGCGCCAGCGGCGATGCACGAGAGCGTGACCTGAGTGTCGGGCACCGGCCTTCTCCGCAGGACCCGCTCCACGAAGAACCAGCGCAACCGGTACTCCCTCGGGCGGGACCTCGAGCAGCGAGGAACGGTCCGCACCTCACGGGCAGCGCCGGTGGGGCGAGACCGGCCTCATCGCCGGCATCTCGGCCTCCGAGCCCGCATCACGATCTCGTTCGCTCTCGGCGCTGCGATCCTCTCAGGGACGATCGCAGCCATCACCTTCTACTCCGTGCGGTCCTCGATTCTCAATCAGCAGACCTCCTCGCTCTTCCACGAAGCGATAGCGAGCGCCGAAGTGCTCCGGCCGGAGCTTGAGCACTCCGTCGCCTATTACCCGCAGCTGCTGGCGAACACGGCGTCGAGCGGGGCAGAGGACACGCTCTTGAGCCGCGGGCACGCGCACCACTGGTACTCGTCGTCGCCGGTGCTGACACCTCCCCGCCCTCTACCCGTGGCCCTTCAGCGAGTCGTGCTCGCCGGCGTGCCGGCCGACGAGACGATCCTCGTGAACAACGTCCCGACCTATGTCGTCGGCGTGCCGATCCCGGCGGTTCAGTCGGCGTACTTCGAGCTGTTCCCGCTCGGAGAGGTGGCTCGGACGCTGCATGTGCTGCTCGCTTCGCTGTTGCTGGCGGCGCTCGTGGTGACGATCGCAGGCGCCCTCCTCGGCAGCTGGGCGGCCAGCCGGGCACTGCGTCCCCTCCACGAAGCCGCGCAGGCGGCTCTGGACATTGCGGGCGGGCGGCTCGACACCCGGCTCGAGACCGACGATTACGCCGACCTGGCGGTTCTCACCTCGGCCTTCAATCGAATGGCAGACCGATTACAAGAGCGGATCGAACGGGAGGTGAGCTTCACATCAGACGTCAACCACGAGCTCCGCTCGCCGCTCACGACGTTGGCGGCCTCCCTGGCTGTGCTCGAGGGCAGGCGCGACGAGCTGCCCGACCGCTCCCGGCGTGCGCTCGACCTCCTCGGCGCGGAGGTGCGCCGATTCCG
This sequence comes from uncultured Acidimicrobiaceae bacterium, assembly GCA_963801185.1. Classification (GTDB taxonomy): domain Bacteria; phylum Actinomycetota; class Acidimicrobiia; order Acidimicrobiales; family Bog-793; genus Palsa-601. The sequence continues at coordinate 951,498 of CAWDDW010000001.1, forward strand.
CAGGCTCGTGGACGACCTGCTCGAGATCTCACGGCTCGACGCAGGCCTCTCAGACGTGAGCATCGCGGAGGTGTCCCTCGGCGACCTCGTGAGCCGGAGCGTGGCGGCAACAGCCAAGCCGGTGCCGATCAAGTTCGACGACGCGACGGCTGACCGCCGGGTGCTCGTGGACAAGCGCCGCTTCGAGCGCATCATCGCCAACCTGCTGGACAACGCTCAGCACTACGCCGGAGGCGCCACTCAAGTGGTGGTGACATCCGACGCGTCCGTCGCACGCGTGGCCGTCGAGGACGAGGGGCCCGGGATCCCTCCCGACGAGAGAGAGCGGATCTTCGACCGCTTCTCCCGCGGGACGAGCGGACGGCGGCGGGGACTAGGCGAGGGAACCGGGCTCGGGCTCGCGATCGTCGCCGAGCACACCCGGATGCTCGGCGGTCGTGTGTGGGTGGAGGACAACGGGTCACGGGGGTCGCGTTTCGTCGTGGAGTTCCCAGCACCGAGGGACCAGGGCTCGTGAGACGGCTTGCCGTGGCCATCGCCCTCGGCGTGACCGCGCTCGCGGCGGCCGGGTGCGGGATCCCGCTTGCCACCGGTCCGCAGGAGCTCGCTCGCAGCGCGATGCCGCAGGCGCTAACCCAGCAACAAGCACCTCCCGCGCCGAACCGCCACCCCGACAATGCTGAGGACATCTACATCTACCTGATCGCCGAGTTCTCGGGCGACCTCGTCGCGGTCTCGCGGACGGTCTCGCCACACGCGACGGTCCAGGGCGTCATCGACGAGCTCGAGGCGGGGCCTCTCTCGACGGAGTATCACTCGGGCGACGAGAGCGCGATCAGCACGGGCTCGAAACTGGTCGGCAAGGCGCCTGTAAAGGGGATCGCCACGGTCCGGCTAGACCGCCGCTTCTTTCAGCTGGAAGGCGAAGCCCCGGTCCAAGAGCTCGGTCAGATCGTGTGGACGCTCACGAAGAACTTCCCCGAGATCAAAGCAATCAGCTTCGCCGGCCCGCACGGCCCGATACCGGTCGAGACGGACACGGGCCGATTCGTCAGCAATCCCGTGAGCGCTAAGAACTACTGCAACCTCGTCGCCGGTGCGTGCGCCGCGCTCGAGGTCAGGCGGCTAGCACCAGGGCTGTCCTCAGGCCTCCGCTCGCACCGGCACATCGAGGCGTGGCGCGTCGCCCCACAGCCGTTCGAGGTCGTAGAACTTCCTCGCCTCCTCCAAGAACACGTGGACGACGAAGTCGCCGTAGTCCATGAGTACCCAGCGGGCGTCGTCGCGTCCCTCGATCATCCTCGGCCCGCGGCCATGGGGGTCCTGCTTTATGAGGCGCTCGATCTCCTCCGCGATCGCGCGGACCTGGCGGTCGTTCGAGCCAGAGGTGATGACGAAGTACTCGGTGATGGCGAGCAGGTCGCCCACTTCGATCACGACGGTCGGTTCGGGGGTCTTAGCCGCCGCGGCCTCCACCGCGAGGGCGACGAGCTCAGTGCTCAACGGAACCGCTCACCCGGCCTATGCCTTCAGTAGTGGCACTGCTGTCACGACTCATCTATCGCCACCATACAGGTTGCGCTGGCGGATCACGCGGATGGCATCGGCAGGTACGAGGAAGTCGAGGGGCCTGCCGGTAGCAGCGCGGTCGCGCAGGTCGGTGCTCGAGATCTCGAGAGCCGGGATCTCGACGACGGCAACCTTCCATCCGGCGATCGGCCCGTCGGAGATGCTCTCTTCGACCCTCGTCCCCGGCCGGTTGACGATCACGAGCGACACCGCTGCGCGAATCTCCTCGAGCCGGATCCAGGTCCCGAGAGTCGGCACGACGTCCGCTCCGATGATCAGGTGCAATTCCGCTCCGGGATACCGATCTCCCAGCTCAGCGACCGTGTCGGCTGTATACGACACCCCTCCTCGATCGATCTCGATCGAGGAGGCCTTGAGCTCCTCGTAACCGTGCACGGCGGCTTCCACGAGCGCCAGCCGATCGGCGGCCGGGGTCACCGGCCGGGTCTCGACCTTCTGCCACGGCTCGTTCGCGACGATGAGCAGCACCCGATCGAGACCGAGCTCGTGGCTGACGTTGACCGCAGCGACGAGATGCCCTACGTGAACAGGATCGAACGTCCCCCCGAGTATGCCGATCTGCGGGCGGCTCAAGGCTCGCTCAGGTTCCGGCGAGGCGAGCAACCACCGGGGCGAAGCTCTCGATCTCTGCCTCGTGGAAGACCCAATAGGAGAAACCCGACTCTTCGCGCCTCGCCTGCAACGTCTCCACGATCTCGTCCTCGGTGCCGAAGATCCCGATCGGCGATGCGGCCATGTCGGCGGGCGGGAATCCCGTCAGCTTCGACATCTCCTCTGCGACCTCGGCTTGCGGGCGCCCGATCTGCGCGAGGAAGACCAGGCTCTGCAGCTCGAGGTCGCCGAGGCGGTCACCGGCGAACTCCCTCACCCAGCCGATGCGCTCGGCGTAGTGCTGAGCAGACGCACTGGCGATCGTCTCGGCGCCGACGTGGCCTGAACGCAGCGAGGGGTTGATGCCGACGATCTGCGCGTTCTCGGCGGCGATCCGAAGCACGCGCTTGCTGCCGCCACCGATCAGGAGAGGCGGCCCGCCAGGCGTGTGCGGCCTCGGCAAGCCCTGTGCTCCCGTCAAGCGGTAGTGCTCGCCTTCGAAGTCGACGGTCTCGTCGGCCCAAAGCGCCTTTACGATCTTCAGGCTCTCCTCGAGCCTGCTGACACGAACCGATGGCGCGTCGTACGCGATCCCCGACTGGTCGTAGTCGGTCTGCATCCAACCAGCGCCGAGCCCCACCTCCAGGCGGCCCGCCGAGGCGAGGTCGAGGGTCGCGCACTCCTTCGCCAGCACGACCGGGTGGCGGTAGTCGTTGTCGAAGACGAGCGAGCCGACCTTCAGTCTGGTCGTTGCCTCGGCGGCGACGGTCAGAGCAACCAACGGGCCCAGCTGGTCCTCGAAGTGATCAGGGATGTACAGAGTCGAGTACCCGAGATCTTCGAGCTTGCGGGCGGTCTCTCGCCATGCGGCCAGACTGGGAGCGTTCGACAGCTGTATTCCGAAACGAAACGGGCGCATCCGCCGAGGTTAGCCACCCCTGCGCACGTCGTTTACGCTTGCAGCATGGCCATCACCTCGCGCCCGGCAGATTGGCACCCCGCGTCGTGGCGCGACCGCGAGGCCACCCAGCCGGTCGAGTGGCCCGATGCCGCCGTCGCCGACGCGGTCCGCCAACAGCTGCGCGGCCTGCCCCCGCTCGTCTTCGCGGGAGAGGCGAGGCGGCTCACGCGTGCCCTCGGCGAGGTGGCGGCAGGACGGGCGTTCGTGCTCCAGGCGGGCGATTGTGCGGAGTCGTTCGACGACTTCTCGGCTGACTCGATCCGGGACAAACTGAAGGTCATCTTGCAGATGGCGGTCGTGCTCACCTACGGCTCGGGCGTGCCGGTGCTCAAGGTGGGGCGGATCGCCGGGCAGTTCGCCAAACCGCGGTCGTCGCCCACCGAGCGCGTCGGCGACCTCGAGCTGCCGGCGTTCCGCGGTCACATCGTGAACGACGACGTGCCGGTACCAGCGGGCCGAGTGCCCGACCCGACGAGGATGCTCACGGCCTACCACCAGTCGGCCTCGACGTTGAACCTCCTGCGTGCGTTCACGAAGGGTGGTTTTGCCGACCTCTCCCAGGTGCACTCGTGGAACCAGGAGTTCCTCGCCGCGAGCGCCGAGGGCCGTCGCTATGAGGCCATCGCCGAGGAGATCGACAGGGCGCTCTGCTTCATGCGTGCCTGTGGCGTGGACCTCTCGACCGATTCGCCGATCCACCAGGTCGACCTGTTCACGAGTCATGAGGCTCTCCTGCTCGACTACGAGGAGGCGATGACCCGGCAGGACTCCTTGACCGGCGATTGGTACGACTGCTCGGCCCACTTCCTCTGGGTCGGTGAGCGCACGCGCCAGATCGAGGGCGCGCACATGGAGTTCGCGACCGGGATCGGCAATCCGGTCGGCTGCAAGATCGGGCCGGCCGCCACCCCGGAAGAGGCCGTCGAGATCTGCGAAAGGTTGAACCCCGAGAGGATCCCGGGACGCCTCACGCTCGTCTCCCGGATGGGAGTCGACGCTGTGCGGGACAAGCTGCCTCCCCTCATCGAGAGGGTGCGCGAGTCCGGCCATCCCGTCGTGTGGCAGTGCGACCCGATGCACGGCAACACCTTCGCGAGCGAGTCCGGTAGGAAGACCCGCCACTTCGACGACGTCCTCGGGGAGATCCAGGGCTACTTCGCAGTGCACGGCGCACTCGGCACGTGGCCGGGCGGGGTCCACGTCGAGCTGACCGGTGACGACGTGACCGAGTGCCTCGGAGGGATCGAGGACATCCTCGAAGAGCAGCTCCCACTGCGATACACGACCGCGTGCGACCCGCGCCTCAACGCTCGTCAGTCCATCGACCTGGCCTTTCGCGTAGCGGAGTTGCTCCGCGATCGGTAGGCGGCCTTCGGTCGCGGTTGCTGTGAGCCCGATGTGAATGATGTGCTTGATGTGACAGGTGTGGATTCAGTCGCCCGAGGCGCGTAGAATGCGCCTGCCAGCAGGACACGAGACTCCCCGCCTTCTGGCGAGAAGGCTCCCGATCGGCAGGGGCATCGAATCCGGTGAAGCTCGGGCACACCACGCGACCAACACGCTCCGTTGCGGCCGTTGCTGTCTCTCTCGCCGTCGCCGTTGCGACCGCCGTCGCCTGTCTCCTGCCCGGCACGGCCGTGGCCACCGCAGCCGCGCACGAGCCGACGGCTCACGGGGTCTCGAGTCTCGCGTACGACCTGGTCTCGGCGAACGGCACAGTGACGAGCTTCGGCCACGCAGGCAACTTCGGAGGCGCTCAGGACATCCACCTGGCCGCCCCCATCGTCGGCATGGCGACCACCCCCGACGGCCTCGGCTACTGGCTCATCGGGCAAGACGGCGGCGTGCTCACCTTCGGGGACGCCAAGTACTTCGGTTCTCTCGGCGGCCTCAAGCACACGCCGGCACACGACATCATCGCCCTCGTGCCCACGGCCGACGGGCAGGGATACTGGCTATGTGACGCGAGTGGCGTCGTCACTTCCTTCGGCGACGCTCCAAAGCTGCCCTCCCTTCGCCTCGCAGCGACTCACGTCCCGATCGTCGGGTTCACCGTCCTCCGTGACCAGCGGGGAGCGTGGGTCGTCAACGCCGACGGCGTCGTCTTCCATCTCGGGCAGTCCCATCTCTACGGGAGCATCAGGAGCAAGACGCCTCGCCCGCCGATAGTGGGAATCGCACGCACGGAAAACGGCCGGGGTTATTGGCTGACCGACTCGAGGGGCAACGTCACCGCCTTCGGGAACGCAGGACCGGCCGTCAGGCCGCCGGCGCTCAAGTCCCCCGTGGTGGGGATCTCGGCCGCGCCGGCGGGTCGGGGGTACTGGGCCGTCGCCTCGGGCGGGCGTGTGATCCACGCCGGCGTACCCTCACGCGGAGGGCTGGCACGCCTGACCGGGCCGTTGCAGATCGTCGGGATCGCGACTGCCATCCCGGGGCCTACGGTCGACGCGTCGCCCTACCCCTCGGGCAGCATCGGATACGACGTCAACTGGCCGCAGTGCCTGATCTCGGGGTCGAAGGCCACTGGCGCGATGCCGGGTCCACCCGACGACCCGAGCGGGACCTCGGCGTACTCGATTGCGATAGTCGGGGTGGACGGGTGGGCAGTGGGCGACTACAACAGCTGCCTCAGCTCGGAGGTGACCTGGGCGGACAAGGCCAGGGTCACAGGCAGCTCCACCCCTCCCCCTTACGAGCTCTATCTGTTCCTGAACTCGCCGGCCTCGACCTCGACGATCGATCAGACAGGCCCCGCGGGCACATGCGCATCGGTCGTGGCGTCGGACCAGCCGTCGTGCCTCGCCTACAACTACGGCTACAACGCCGCACTCGATGCAGTCGGCTACGCGTCCGGGGCCGATGCCGAGGCGGAGATGTGGTGGCTCGACATCGAGAACGACGCTTGTGCGACCGGCGAGTGGAACGACGCCGCCAACGGCGAGTGGTGGTCGTGCGATCAGTCCCTCAACGACCTGACCATCCAGGGCGCCCTCGACGCCCTCTCGCACGACAAGCTGACAGCGGGCGTTTACTCGACCTCGGTGCAGTGGAACGCCATCACGGGCCACTACGTGCCGACGGGCCATCCGATCCCGCTCTGGATCGCCGGCGCCATCTGGACGTCACCGCCCTATCCGGCGAGCTACGGCTACCTGTCGACGACCGCGCTCGAGCCGTGGTGCAACGGGCAATACAGCTTCGCCGGGGGAAAGGTTGACCTGCTGCAGGAGACGCCAGGCAGCAACAACTACCCGTACGACCCTGACTACGCCTGCTGATCCGGCACGAACGGGGACGTACGCTCCGCACCCACCCAGCCCGGAGGTGACAGGCGCAGCCCTCGCTCGGTCCCCCACTCCTCGGCGTCGAGATGGCCGGCGTCGTTGTAGCGGACGAACCACCAACGCCTCCCTGTCCACTCCCATTCCGTGATCGACGAGTTGTCGGCGAAGCCGCGGAACCCCGCGCCGTTGTCCGCGACCCTGAGGAAGCGGATCACCGACGTGCCGATCAGGCCGCCGTGCCCGGCGATCACGACGAGCCCGCCGGCATGACGCTCCATTACCGAGTACATCGCGTCTTCGGCGCGGTCGAGGAACCCGGCCCACGACTCCCCGCCCGGCGCCAACTCCCGGTAGTCGTCGACTCCGGGGGTCTCGAGGCCGTACTTCGCCTCGTACTCGGTCCAGGTCATGCCGTCGGCCTCACCGACGTGGCGCTCGCAGAGCGAGCAGGTCCTCTCGATCGGCAGGTCGCCGAGAGCGGGCGCGAGGATCTCGGCAGTCTCGATCGCGCGCCGCAGGATGCTCGTGTAGAGAGCGACGGCGCCCTCGAGCTCCTTAGTGCGGCGGAGCCGGTCGGCAAGGGCCTCGACCTGGCGGCGACCGTGCTCTGTCAAGCCGAGACAGGTGTCGTGGCCACCGAGGGTGTCCTCCGCATTGCTCACGGCCTCGCCGTGGCGGACGATCACGAGGCGGGTTCCGGGAGCGATTGAGCGAGCCGCCGCGGCCGGTGCATCCATAGGTCGAAGACTAGGTGACGGTGGCTCGAGCGGGCGCGAGCAGGCGCGACTGATCAGACGAGATGCTCGACGAACGCCTCCAGTTGTCGCAGGTTGCGGCACTCGTAGACGCCGTCGCAGAACTGGGCGTACTGCTCGATGATCGAATCGCCGCTACCCCAGTACGAGCGGGGTTCAGGGTTGAGCCAGTAGACGTGGCGGGCCCGGTGACGCAGCTCCTTCACGACCCAGGCCTCAGGTGAGTGGTAGTTGGATCTGGCGTCGCCGAGCAGGATGATGCTTGTCTTCGGGCCGACCTCGCGCCCCCACCGCTGGTAGAAGACGTTGAGGGCGTGCCCGTAGTCGCTGTGCCCGTCGACCCACACGACATCGGCCTCCTGGTTCACGCGGTGCACCGCCTCGGTGACGGTCTCGGAGCGCTCGAAGATCTGGCTCACCTCGTCGATCCCGTCGATGAAGACGAAGCTGCGCACCTGCGAGAACTGCGAGGCGATCGCGTGCACGAGCTGGAGGGTGAACCGGGCGAAGGCTGCGACCGAACCGGAGATGTCGGCGATGACGAAGATCTCGGGCTTGGTCGGGCGAGGATGCCGGAAGCGGGGCTCGGCGGGAACGCCGCCGTAGGAGAGCGAGTGACGCATCGTCGCGGCGGAAGTCGAGCGCGCCGCGCCGGAGGTGCCTGCGCTTGCGAGCGAGCCTGGCCTGCAGCTTGCGGGTGAGAGGTTGGATCGCCTTGCGCATCACCACGAGCTCCTCACGAGTGGCGTGCATGAAGTCCACGTCCTCGGGAAGAGGCTTGCGGAGAGACTTCGCGAGCGCCTCCGCACCCCGATCTGCAACGAGGCGGCGGCGGATCTCCGCTTCGATCTCCCGGCGCAACTCGTCGATCCGCGCCTTGTACTCGTCCTCGAGGAGTCGCTCCTCGAGAGGCGTCAGGTGACCTAGCTCCCGGCCACGCAAGATCGGGCCCGGAACCGGCGCCTCGTCGTCCCCCGCCGCCCCCATCCCTGCCTCGACCGACTCGCGGGCTTCGCCGATCAGCCGCGCGAGGACGCCCTCGAGGTCGAGATTCCGCAGAGTCCGGTAGAGGTAGTACGTCCCGCCGACTGGCCGGCCCGGTTCCATGCCGGCATAGCGCCCGACCGCGAGACGCGCGACTGCTCCGAGCATCCCGAGGTCGCCGTCGCGCAGCGCTTTGTACAGCATCGCGGCGATCTCCTCCGGGCTCACCATCTCGAGCCCGCCGGCGCCCGACTGGCCTTCGCCGCGACCCTGACCCTGGCCGGTGCCGGCCCCGTCTTCGCCTTCTGCTCCCGCCAAGGCGTCGTCCTCGGTGACCGAGTACTGCGGTCCACGCATCGAGAAGTAGACCTCGAAAGCGGTGTCGAAAGCGCGCCAGTGCGCCGAGGACTTCACGAGTGTCGCGCCGAGCGCGTACTTGATCGCCTGACGATCCTCGAGCGGCAGATGGCGGATGGCATCGGCGGCATCCGCCGCTTCGGTCACCGATACGGGCAGCCCCGAGCGCCGGAGCTCACCGACGAAGCCGGTCAGGACGTCGAGCACGACGGTTCGAGGCCCGGGCTCAAGCGCTGGCGGTCGAAGAAGCCGTGGCGGCCGAGAGCTCCTTCGAGGCGGCCTCGATGTCCGAGCGGTACTTGAGAAGGAGGTGCAGGGTCGAGCGGGCCGTCTCCTCGTCGACGGACTCGATGCCGAGGATCACGAGGGTCCGGGCCCAGTCGAGTGTCTCTGAGATGGAGGGGTGTTTCTTGAGGTCGAGCGACCGGAGAGAGCGCACGATCCGTGCGACCTGGTCGGCGAGCTGCTCGGTGATGTCGGGCACCTTGGCGAGCACGATCTCGCGCTCGCGCTCCACCGTCGGGTAGTCGAGGTGGAGGAAAAGGCACCGCCGCTTCAGCGCCTCGGACAGCTCGCGGGTGTTGTTGGAGGTCAGGAAGACGAGGGGGATCTGCACGGCCTCGATCGTCCCGAGCTCGGGGATGGAGACCTGGTAGTCCGAGAGGATCTCGAGCAGGAGTGCCTCGGTCTCGATCTCGACGCGGTCGACCTCGTCGATCAGGAGGACCACGGGCTCAGGCGACCGGATCGCTTCGAGCAACGGCCGGGTCAAGAGGAATTCCTCCGAGAAGATGTCCTCTTCGAGTTGCTCCCACGCTGCGCCCTTTTCGACCTGGATGCGCAACAGCTGCTTCTTGTAGTTCCACTCATAGAGCGCTTTCGCCTCGTCGAGGCCCTCGTAGCACTGGAGCCGGATGAGCCGTGCGCCCGTCATACGCGATACGGACTTCGCGAGCCTCTGTCTTGCCCGTACCGGCCGGGCCTTCGACGAGTACCGGCTTGGCCAGCCGGTCGGCGAGGTAGACCACGCCCGACAGCCCGTCGTCTGCGAGGTAGCCGACGCTGTGCAGCAGTTCACGAACCTCGGGAACCGACTTGAAACGCGCAGTCCCCCCCAAAGCACCCTCTGTCCCACTCACGTTCTGATCTGCCCTTCCCCGTAGACGACGTACTTGACCGAGGTCAGCTCGGCCAGACCCATCGGACCTCTCGCATGAAGCTTCTGCGTCGAGATCCCCACCTCCGCGCCAAGCCCCAGCTCTCCACCGTCGACGAAACGGGTCGACGCATTGACGAGCACCGCCGCCGCGTCGACCTCCTGCACGAAACGCCGGGCCGCGCCGAGGTCCGAGGTCACGATCGCCTCGGAGTGCCCAGAGGAGTAGCGGGCAATGTGCCCGATCGCCGCCGCGATGTCGTCCACCACGGCCACCGACATCTTGAGCGCGAGGAACTCGGTGGCGAAGTCCTCCGCCGTCGCGGGCGCGATCGCCGCCAGGATGGCTCGGGAGCGCTCGTCACCGACCAGCTCCACGCCTGCGTCGAGGAGGTCTCCTCCGACGATCGGCAGGAACTGCGCGGCTACATCGGCATGGACGACAAGCGACTCTGCAGCGTTGCACACGCTCGGGCGCGAGGTCTTGGCGTTCATAACGATCCGGCGTGCCATCTCAAGGTCGGCTGAGCGGTCGACGTACACGTGGCAGTTTCCGTCGCCGTCTATGACGTACGGAACGGTGGCGTGCTCCCGGATCATGGCGATCAGCGCCGCGCCGCCGCGCGGGATCAGGCAGTCGATCACGCCGCGCAACTGCACGAACTGCCTGGCGGTCTCGTGCGAGGTGTCTCCGACGAGAAGGACGCCGTCCTCCGGGAGCCCGGCCTTGGAGAGCGCCTGGCGGAGCACCGACTCGATGGCCCGGTTCGACGAGAGCGCCGCAGACGAACCGCGCAGGAACGCGACGTTCCCGGCTTTCAAGCACAATCCGGCCGCGTCAGAGGTCACGTTCGGCCGGTTCTCGTAGATCACTCCCACGACGCCGAGCGGCACCCGCACTCGCTCGACGACGAGCCCGTTCGGTCGAACGTGGCCGGCGACGACTTCACCGACCGGGTCTCGCAGAGCGGCGACGGCCCTCAAGCCATCGGCCATCTGGCGGATACGGGCACCGTCGAGTCGCAGCCGATCGATCACGGTGGGCGACGTGCCCGAGGCCTCCGCGGCCGCCACGTCGGACACGTTGGCCTCGAGGATCTCCTCCGGGTTGCCCGAGAGCAGGTCGGCTGCGTGATGGAGCGCCGCGTCCTTCTCGGCAGTCCGGGCGATCGCCAGCTTCCTCGACGCCACGACGGCACGCCGCGCCAGACCGTCGAGTGAGTCCCGAGACATGGAGACAGGCTACCTGTCGATTGCCGTGCGGACTCTACCGAACCGGCCGCCGCAGCAGGCCTGGCAGGGTCTAGGCGACGCCGAGCGCGGCAGCGAGACGCCCGGCCTGCCAAGCTCGCTCCGCCGCTCCCGCTTCGGCCCCGGTCGTGTCCGAGACCGCACGACGCGCCCGTTCGGCGGCGTCGCGGGCTGCGATCCAAGCCGGGATCACGCCCGACCGACGACCGGCGACGAAGTCACCCCACGGCGTCGACACCACCTCGGGAGGAGGCTCGACAGCGTCGATGTCCAGCTCGTAGCGGCTGTTCTCGCCCTCGAAGAGCTTCGGGAACGCGTCGTGGCGGATGGCCTCGACGACCGACAGCACCGCGTCTCGGATGGCCGCCACCGCCGTCCAGGCCGGATCGTCGAGCGCGTCGAGGTCTCGAGCCTCGTCCTCGACGGTGATCGTGAACGCCACATCGGCGACCTGGTCACCGAGGTGACGGAGCCGGCGCGCGAGCGCGATGCGAGACATGCGTTGCAACAGGCTCGCGCCGGACTCCTCGTCCTTTTCGAGGTACTTGCGGGCCGCGTCCAAGATGTCGGCGAGCGATGCACCGCTCGGCAGCGCCAGCGCGCTCGGCGCGGCGATCACGTGCTCGGCACAGTCGAGCGCGAATCGGGCGGCCGAGTGCAGGGTCCAGTTGGACTCAGCCGTGAGCCTCGCCCGCTCGTACTCACCGGCTCCCTCAGGCCCGCCGGCTCCCTCAGGCCCGCCGGCCTCGATGACTTCGGCGAGGAAGATCCGCTCCCCGAGATCGTCGAGCAGCTCGTCGAGATCGTGCAGGACGATCTGATCGCCGTGCTCGGCATCGATGGCGTCTCCGGGCTCCCACCCGCCGCCGGGTGTCGGCCTCGGGAGCGACCACCGCGTGATCTCGTCACCTCGATGTTGTGTGCCGTCCTTGTCGGTCGGAACGAAGTAGGTCTCGCCTGCCATACCGGTCACGCTACTGGCCTTGCCGCACAGCGGCGATTGCCGTGGATCAAATGCCTTCCAGCACGACGAGATCGTCGCGGTGGACCACCTCTTCCGCCAGGCCGGGCGGAGCTCGCTCGTCCGGCGCCCGACCCAGTCCGAGTTGCGCTCGGAGCTCAGGCTCGAAGATCCCCTTGGCGAACACGAGACCGTCGGGACCGACGATCTCGACGGCGTCCTCGGAGCCGAAGGAGCCCTCAACGGCTGTCACCCCGGCTGCCAACAGGCTGGTCGACCGGCCGACCACGGCCGCGCGGGCACCCTCGTCGACCAGGATGCGGCCCCGCGGCCTGAGAGCGAAGGCGATCCAGAGCTTGCGAGCAGACAAGCGGCGCTCGTGAGGCAGGAACACAGTCCCGACCCCGCCTTCCCCGGTAACGGCGTCGATCAGAACCGACGGACGCTCTGCGGCGGCGATCACTGTGCGTACACCCGACCAGGCCGCCATCTTGGCGGCGGCGAGCTTCGACGCCATGCCACCGCGCGCACCCTCGTTCATCGTGCCCCCGGCCGCCAGCTCTATCTCGTGGTCGATCTCGCGGACCTCCTCGATCAGGGTCGCTCCTTCGTCGATCCGTGGGTCGGCCGAGAAGAGCCCGGCGAGGTCGGTGAGCAGGACCATGAGGTCGGCGCGCAACAGGTGTGCCACGAGCGCTGCCAGCCGGTCGTTGTCGCCGAAGCGGATCTCGTCGTCGGCGATCGCATCGTTCTCGTTCACGATCGGGACGACGCCAAGCTCGAGAAGCCTGTGCAACGTGTCGCGCGCGTGCAGGTAGCGCGACCTGTCAGCGAAGTCGAGAGGCGCCAGCAGGACCTGGCCGGCCAGCATGCCCTCGGCGGCGAACGCGTCGTCGTAAACGCGCATGAGGCGGTGCTGGCCGATCGAGGCGAGTGCCTGCAGCGTCACCGGGTCGCTCGGCCGGTGACCGCCGGGCACCAACGCCGCCACGCCTGCGGTGACAGCACCCGAGGTCACGACGACCGTGCGATGGCCGAGGTGACGGACGTGTGCGAGCTGGTTCGACAAACGCTCGACGGCTAGACGGTCAACCCCGCCATCGGGGAGAGTGACCGAGCTCGTCCCGATCTTGACGACGACGATCATCCTCAGTCGGGCTCCCACTCAAGGCTGACATCGCCGATCTGAACGGCGTCACCGGCGCGAGCGCCCGCGCGCTGGAGAGCCCTGTCGACGCCGAGGCGCTTCAGCCTGCGCTGGGCGGCGGCGAGCGCGTCGGGATCCGTGAGGTCGGAGAGCGCGACGGCTCGCAGAGCATCACGGCCGGTTACGACGTAGCCACCTGCCGAGCGCTCCACGCTCACCGACTCAGGGAGGGGCCGATGGATCACCGGAGAGGTCCGCGGGGCCGGTTGGACGGCGCGTGTCTCGTCGACCAGAGTCGCGAGCCGCCCCACCAGCTCGTCGATGCCCTCGCCTGTGGCAGCCGAGACCTCGAGCTCGCCGGCGTAGTCGAGCGGGTCAGGACGCCAGCCCGCCGGGACGACGTCGGCCCGTGAGCCGACGACGATCCGTGGCCGCTCGAGCAGCTCAGGGCGGTACTGCCCGAGCTCGTCGAGCAAGATCTTCACCTGGTCGGCCGGAGCGCGGCCTTCGCTGGGCGAGAGGTCGGCGAGGACGAGCAGGACGCGCGACCGCTCGACATGGCGCAAGAAGCGGTGCCCGAGCCCCTTGCCGCCCGCTGCCCCCTCCACGAGGCCGGGGATGTCGGCAATGACGAATTGGGTGCTCGAGTCGCGACCCGAGACCACGCCGCGACGCCCGTTCGGGCTTCCGACGTACACGACGCCGAGGTGTGGGACGAGCGTCGTGAAGGGATAGTCGGCGATCTTCGGACGGGCGGCGGAGACGCGCGACACGAGTGTCGACTTCCCGGCGTTCGGGAATCCCACGACCGCTACGTCGGCCATCAGCTCGAGCTCGAGATTAAGCCAGAACTCCTCGCCCAGCTCGCCCTGCTCTGCGAACGCCGGTGCACGCAGGCGGTTCGTGAGGAACCTGGCGTTGCCGTGCCCGCCCCTGCCACCTCGAGCCGCCAAGAACCGGTCGCCCGCGAACGAGGTCGGCGATCAGGTCCCCCTCGGGCGACCTGACCAACGTGCCCTCGGGCACAGGGACGACGAGGTCTTCTCCCCCCTTGCCATGGCGTCGTTTGCCGCTGCCGTGGGTGCCGTCACCGGCCCGGCGGTGAGGGTGATCCTCGAAAGCGATCAGAGACACCACGTTGCTCGAGGCCTCGAGATAGACATCCCCGCCCGACCCGCCGTCGCCACCGTCTGGGCCGCCCTTGGAGACGTACGGCTCGCGCCTGAACGACACGGCGCCCGCGCCGCCGTTGCCTCCCTTTACGTGTACCTGCGCTTCGTCGACGAAGCCGGGCATGTTCCCGGCCTCAGTTGAGCGACGGATCGACGGGATGGCGTGCGATGACCGAGAGCCAGCCGCCCTGCTGCTTGAGGACGTGCTGCCAGAGCCCCTCGGGCTCGGGCGTGAGGATGTCCTCGGGACGGCCTTCCACCACGTACCAGGCGTGCTCCTCGATCTCCTCGTCGAGTTGGCCCGCGCCCCAACCCGAGTAGCCCTTGAACACCCGCAGGCCAGCGAACGTCACAGAGATCTCCTCCGGCTCCCTGTGTAGGTCGACCGTGCCGATCATCGAGGTGAGCGGTGAGTACCCGCCGAAGTAGTCGTAGTCCTCGTCTTCGTCTTCGTCGGCATGCTCATCGTCTCCGTCGCCGTCCTCTTGCTTGCTCTCGAGGTTGCGCGAGCCGCCACGCCCGCCCAGGCCGTCGAGCGCCTTCAAGGTCTCGGGGATCTCGAGATCGTCCAGTATCCCGAGGTCTGGCCCTAGACCCTCGTCGACGTGGTGGCCTACGCAGATCGCTGCGTTCGGTTGGACAGGCCCGCCGCTGAACAGGACCCCGGGGGCCGACGCATGCAGTGCCCAGCTCGGGACGATCTCTGCGATCGGGGTGTCACTCGGCCGGTTCGAGCACGACGCCGAGCGCGCCGTCGTCGTCGTAGGCGAGGACGAGCACGACCGTCCGGAAGAAGTTCGGGTCGGCGAGCGTCGGAGCCGCCACGAGAAGGCAGCCCCTGTGTGGCGGGGTCATCTCCCGCCCTTGATCAGCTCTCGTCGGGAAGGACGTCCACGAGACGGCGCCCGCGCCTCGCGCCGAACTTCACGCGCCCGTCTGTACAGGCGAACAACGTGTCGTCCTTGCCCCGACCAACGTTCTCACCTGGGTGGAAGTGGGTGCCACGCTGCCGCACGATGATCGAGCCTGCGCTCACGAGTGTGCCGTCGTACACCTTTACCCCGAGACGTTGAGCATTCGAGTCCCGGCCGTTGCGGGTGGAGCCGCCACCTTTGGTCTTCGACATCTCCGGGCCTCCTACTTTCCTGCCGCGAGCTGACCGGCGCCTTCGATGCCGGTGATCTCAAGGGTCGTGTAGCGCTGACGGTGCCCGTAGCGCCGCCGCTGTCTGGACTTCGCCTTGTACGTAAAGCCGGTGATCTTGGGACCCTTCGTCTCGCCCACCACCGTGGCTGTCACGCTGGACGCGGCGAGAGCCGCGGCATCGGTCACTACCTCGGCGCCGTCGACGAGAAGGATAGGGATCAGGCGAACCTCTTCCCCGGCCTCTGAGGCGATCAGTTCGACGTCGACTTGCTCGCCGACCTCGACGCGCGCCTGCTTTCCTCCGGTATTGATGACGGCGTACATAGGGTGACCAGGATATCAGGAGCCTGCCCTGACCCGAACCGCCATCGGCCCCCGGACGGACCTGCGGTCTTCGGGAAGAATGTGTCCATGACCGACCGTGCCCACATCGACGAAGCGACCCCGCCCGAGCTGATCATCGAGGTCGACGGCGCCGTCGCGGTGGTCACGCTGAACCGCCCGCGACGCCGCAACGCGCTTTCGAGCACCCTCATCAGATCGCTGCTCGCCACGATTACCGACCTCGACTCCGAGGACGAGGTCGGCGCGATCGTGCTGACCGGTGCCGACCCGGCCTTCTGTGCTGGCCTCGACTTGAAAGAGCTCGGGACCGCGGGCAACGCGCTCGGTGGGAGCGTCGTCAGCGAGCCGGGCCATCACGGGCCGTGGCCGCCGCTGTCTACAGTCGTCGTCGGCGCGGTGAACGGCCCTGCCATCACGGGCGGGCTCGAGATTGCGCTCGCGTGTGACTTCCTGATCGCCTCCGAGCGGGCGATGTTCGCCGACACCCACGCTCGCCTGGGGGTGCAGCCGACCTGGGGCCTCACCGTCAGGCTGCCAGAAGCAGTCGGCATCCGCCGGGCGAGAGAGATGAGCGCGACAGGGAATTTCATCGATGCACCCACGGCGCTCAGCTGGGGACTCGTCAATCATGTGGTTCCGCACGACCAGCTGGTCGAGAGCGCCGTCGCTCTCGCTCGTGCTGTCTCTGAGGGCGATCACGGCTCGATCGCTCGCATGTTGCAGACCTACCGGGAGGGTGCGCTCGACCCCGGCAGCCCGGCATGGGACGCCGAATGGGAGGCCGCCCGGTCCTGGCAGTCGTCGGGCATCGATGCCGCCAAGGTGGCCGAGCGGCGCTCCCAGGTGATCGAGAGAGGCCGCTTGCAGCTCTGAGACCGGGGCTTATGCGGCCGGTGCTCAGGCGGCCGGGCCCTCCCGGAAGACGATCCCACGCCCGTTGCACATGGGGCAGGTCTCCGACAGTGTCTCGACGAGCCCTTCGCCGACGCGTTTGCGGGTCATCTCCACGAGCCCGAGCTCGGAGATCTCGAAGACCTGGGTCGGAGTCTTGTCGCGAGCAAGGGCCGCCTTGAACGCCGCTAGGACGGCCTGGCGGTTCGCCTTGATCTCCATGTCGATGAAGTCGATGACGATGATGCCGCCGATGTCGCGCAGGCGCAGCTGGCGCGCTATCTCATCGGCTGCCTCGAGGTTGTTCTCGAATACCGTCTCTTCGAGGCTCGAAGAGCCGACGTTCTTCCCAGTATTGACGTCGATGACCGTCAGGGCCTCGGTCCGCTCGATGATGAGCGAGCCGCCGGAGGGCAGCCAGACCTTGCGGTCGAGCGCCTTGTGGAGCTGCTCGTGCACGTGCTGGCGCTCGAACAGCGGCAGGCTCTCGACTGACGTGTCGTAGAGCTCGACTCGCTCTGCGAGAGCGGGGTCGAACTCTGCGACGTAGGCCCTGACCACCTCGTAGAGCTCGGGATCGTCGATGAGCACCGAGCGGTGCTCCTCGGTCAGCTCCTCCCGGATGATCCTCACCGCCATGTGGGGTTCGGAATACAAGAGCGCGGGAGCGGGCAGGCGCTTGGCCCGCTCGTCGATCTCGTCCCATTTCGCCACGAGCTGGTGGACGTCGCGGCGCAGCTCCTCGGCGGACGCGCCTTGTGCCGCCGTGCGCACTATCAGCCCGTGACCTTCGGGGCGAACCTCGTCGAGCACCCGCCGAAGACGCTTGCGCTCGTTGTCGTCCAAGCGGCGGGAGATCCCGTAGGTGCTGGAATTCGGTACGAGCACGACGAAGCGGCCGGGAAGCGAGACTTCCTGGGTGAGCCGCGCGCCCTTCAACCCGATCGGATTCTTCGTCACCTGGCAGACGATCGTCTGCCCGGGCCGCAGCAGGTGCTCGATGCGGTCGGCGCCAGATTGCCGGTCGATCTCGTCACGGTCGTAGGAGACGTCCCCCCAGTAGAGGACCGCGTTCTTCGGCGTGCCGATGTCGACGAAGGCGGCCTCCATGCCGGGGAGCACGTTCTTCACACGCCCGCGATACATGTTGCCGATGATCTGCTGAGCATCGTCCTGTGGCCTGGCGACAAAGTGCTCGACGAGCGCTCGGCCCTCGAGCACGGCGATCTGGGTCGCCTCCGGCTCGACGTGCACGCACATGAGGTAGCGGCCCGTGGCCTTCCCACCGCGCTCCTTGCCTCGTTTGGCTCTGGCGCCGGGCGGACGACCCGGGCGATCAGGTCCTGGAGCCGGAGCAGGCGCCTGCCTGCCCGCCCCGCCCGAGCGAGCGTCGGGACTCTCGGCCGCGGCACTTGCGCCAGCACGAACGCCAGTCGGCTTAGCGACCCCTTCGGTGGTGCGACTCGACTCACCAGGAGCGCCGCCTGTCCCGCTCCCCCGCCGCCGTCCTCGTCCACCGCGGCGCCTGCGCGGCCCGCCACCGCCGCCGGCCGCTGTTCCGGCACCCGCGGCTTGAGCCGCGCTGGCGGATCGAGGCGCAGACGACGTCGCCTGTGTCGCCTTTGCCTCCGCGACTGAACCCGGTGGCGCCGGACGCGTGTCTCCTATCTGAGGCCGCCGCGGCGCCGGAGGTGCCTCGGCCCCGTCAGCTGCGGGAGGAGTCCCTTCGGCAGCTTGCTGAGCTGCCGGGCGGCCGATTGGCGCGCTCTCGGGCGGGCCGTTCTCGACAGGCGCGTCGTGCGCCTCTCGGTCGGTGGTGGGTTCCGACATCCAACAGGTCCCTTCTCGTGGGCGCGCAGCGGTGGCGCGCCGTCGACGCCGACAGATCCGGCGCTGCGCACTCATGTGCAGCGACGCGCGAGGATCCGGCGTCTCGTTCCGTGAGGATCAACATGTCCTCGTTGTCGCCAACGGCGGCGCCCGGTAGCAATATGGCGCTCGGGCCGATCAGGCAACAAAGGACGGAGCAGACGGCGAACGCGGGAGCTGAGCGCATCCAGCACTGCAGCGATCGGGACGTCGTCATCTCAGAACCCACTTTAGGGCCTGTCGTGCGATAACTCGCGCACACGCGAGCCGGCGAAGCTCAGCCCGCCCCGCTCGGCACCTTTGGCGTGAGCTGACCGGCGGGATGCTGGATCAGGTACTCGAACAGCTTGATCACCACGGGAGCCGCCGCGTCGGCCCCGTAACCCGCGTTCGGGAGGATCACCGCGATCACGTACTGCGGGTCCGACACCGGCCCGAACGCCACGAAAAGCGAGTCGGGCGGGGTCGTCGACGAGGCGCTGACCTGGGACGTCCCGGTCTTCCCGGCGATCGGGAGGCTCGCATAGGGGTAGTGGAGCGCCTGGAGCTCGCCCGTCGCGGTGCCTCCTTGTGCACCCGTCGCCGTCGTCACGCCGACGAGACCCTGCATGATCGCCGCGCGCGTCGAACCGGGCAGGGAGACGTGGCCCATGACCTTGGGTGCGATCTTCCTCACCAGCTTTCCCGCCGGCGAGACGATCTCAGCCCCGACCTCGGGCGCATACCGAGTGCCGCCGTTGGCGAACGTCGCGTACGCGTTCGCGAGCTCGAGCGGGGTGATGACGGTCTCCCCCTGCCCGAAGGCGGTGTTGATGGCGTCGCCGGGGCCGTAATAGGTGTTGGGGTACGCGGATGGGACTTCCTTGTGCTGCAACACCCGGAGCGCGGGAGAGTCCACCTGGCCGGGGTTGTCCCCGGGAAGGTCGACGCCGCTCGGCTGGCCCAGGCCATACGCGGCTGCCGCCGCCTGGATGGGGTCGGGGCCGTATCTCGACGTGTTGTAGAACCAGTACCCGAGTGTGTAGAAGAAGACGTCGTCGGACATCGTCAAGGCAGTCTCGACGTCGCACGAGCCACACGGCACATCCCCGGGGTTGTCGATGTAGCTGCACCCGACGGTCCCCTTGCAGTTCGGGATGGTGAACGTCCCGTGATCGTCTATGTAGGTGTACGGCGAGATCAGACCGGTGTTGAGCGCCGCAGTCGCGGTCGCGAGCTTGAACGTCGATCCGGGCGTGTACACACCTTGGATCGCACGGTTGAGGAGAGGGTCGTTCGAGCTCGTGCTGGTGAGCTTCCGCGTAGTGTCCGGTCGACATCCCCCCTACCCACCATGACGGGTCGTACGTGGGAGAAGACGCCATCGCGAGGATCGCCCCGTCTTGCGGATCCTCGACCACGACGGCGCCCGAGTGAACGGGGTAGCCGAGTTGGTCGCGGCTGGCTATCTGAGCTGCGAGGTCCTGCTCGGCGGCCTGTTGCAGCCCGAGATCGATGTTGGTGACGACCTCGTCGCCTGGGCTCGCGGGAGTGACGTGCTTCGTGCCGACGGGATCGCCCTGCGCATCGACGAGCAACTGCCGGACGCCGACCCTGCCCCGCAGTGAGCTCTCGTACGACGATTCGATCCCCGACTGACCGATGACGTCACCGGCGGTGTAGCCCTGCCCCTTCAGCTGCTTCAGCTCAGATGCGCTGATGTCGCCGACATAGCCAAGGGTCTGGGCTGCGAGATCGCCGTAGGGGTACTGCCTCTCGGCGACGTTCGAGACGGTCACTCCCGGGAACAGCGAACGGTGCTCGGAGAGGTAGACGATCACGCTCGACGGCACCCCGACTTCGACTGGGACGGGTTGGTAGATGGAGTCCTGCTGGTCGTTGATGGCCGCTTCGACCTGGGCGAGCGACATCCCGAGGGTGACGGCCAGACGCTCCACCACTGCCGGATCGGTCGCGGCGATCTGTCGATTGAGCGTGACGACGGGCTCGACCTTGTTCGACACGAGGACCTGGCCACCCCGTGCCTCGATCAGCCCTCGCGTCGGCTCGACCGGCACGTCGCGGGTAACCAGGCTCTGCACGCTGATGCGGGCCGAGGAGCTGTGGAGGACCTGAAGGGACCACAGCCGGAACACCATGATCGAGAACAGCGCGAGCACGAAGACGCCCATCACCGTCAGGCGCAGCCCGACGCGGACGGTCTCGCTCCGGCGGGCCTGCTCTCGTTCCTCTTCCTCCAGGCGCTTCAGGGGGCTGGCAGGCGGGCGGCCGCGTTGGTCCTCGTCGAGACCGGGCGATCGCTCGATGGGCTTCGGCGCGTAGGGCGAACTGCGCGCCCGGACCGGCCCGACGTGAGTGCGTCCCGATGGGCGCTGCGAGGGCGGTTGGGGGCGCCTGCGGCCCGCGCCGGGGTTCCCGGGGTTCGGGCCGTGGCTCCTAGGTGGAGTCACCTGGCTGCGCTCCCGCCTGTCGCGAGCTCACGTGCCTGGGCGGATCCCGAGAAGGCCCAGCCGAGCGCCAGGATCGCCGGTACCGCCAGGATCGTGTTCGCGATTCCGACCACCAACAACACGTTCACCAGCTCGCCCCGGGGGATGTGGGGCTGGCCGATCAAGACGGCGAGCCCGGCATAGAGCAATGTCCCACCGATGCTTGCGACGAGCGTCGCCACCAAGCGGAAGGCGTGAGGCGCGCGACCGCCGGGCAGCGATGCAGCGAGCCCGACTGTGAAAGCGACGAGCACGTAACACAACGACGAGAGCCCGAACGGAGTGACGACGAACAGATCGGCGACGAGACCGGTCACAAAGCCCACGATCGCGCCGAGCTGCGGCCCGGCGACCAGCCCCGCCGCTATGGCGACGAGCAGGAACGCGTCGGGGTGGGCGCCCGCAATGTCCACTTGCTGGAAGATGCCGACCTGCAAGATGAGGACGGCGAAGCCAACGACGAACAAGCGCCGCCACGCGCGCAGGGTCATGTCACCTCGCTCAGGCGGCCGGGAGCCATTGCACGACTGCTACATATTGGAGCCCGCTCAGGCGTGCCACGGGCACCATTGACACTGGAAATGTCAATGACCCACGGGCGCTCTTCACCTCCGACACGGTACCGACTGGGATGCCGGCAGGGAAGGCGGCACCCTGCAACCCGCTAGTCACGAGGAGCTGACCCTTCCTGGGCAGGGGACCGCTCGCCGTCACCTGCCCGAGAGTGAGGGGATCTCCCATCCCCTGACCCGTTGCGATCGCGATCGTCCCGTCCGCGAAGCGCACGCCTACTTGCGAGCGGGCGTCGGTGATGAGACGGATTACCGAGGTCGTCCGCCCGGCATCGAGCACCTCCCCGACCAGCCCAGCTCCGGCGACGACAGGCATGCCCACCCCCACGCCGTCGGCGGTCCCACGGTCGATCTCGATGGTCGGGTAGAAGTTGCTGCCTGCCGGAGGTTCCGAGATCACATCCCCGATCACAGTCGTCAAATTCCGCAGGTACGGCAGATGCTCAACGGTCGTCAGCTGTTCGAGCTGCCGCTCGGCGTCCGCGTTCTCGAGGTCGAGCCGGCGTAGCCCGCCCACCTGATTTCGCAGGTGAGCGTTCTCGTTCTCGACTGCGGCGTAGTTCAGCGCGCCGGAGAAGAAGTCGCCGATTGGGCGGAAGACGTCCGACAGCACGCGCTGGACCGGCGAGACCGCGTCGCGGGCGCCGTTGCGCACCGATCCGAGCGCGTGGCTCGCCGGGCCCCTGTAGTCGAGGGTGATGGCAGTGATCGAAGCCAGCACGAGGATGACGAGGGTCAACCGCTGGCTGGTGTTGCGCCGTGACGTCGCCAACGCGACTCCGGAATTAGCGGTTCGAGGAGGAGCTGAGCACCTGCTTCAGCGCCTCGAACTCCTCGAGGCACATCCCACTGCCTAGTGCAACGCAATTCAGCGGGTCCGGTGCGACGACAATGGGCATGTGCGTCTCGGTCTGGAGCCGGACGTCGAGCCCGTGCAGGAGAGCGCCTCCACCCGTGAGCACTATGCCCTGCTCCATGATGTCCGCCGCCAGCTCGGGCGGGCACCGGTCGAGCGTGACCTTCACCGCGTCGACTATCGCGGCGACCGGCTCCTCGATTGCCTTGCGGATCTCCTCGGTCGTCGTGACGACAGTCTTCGGGAGGCCTGTCACGAGGTCGCGGCCGCGGATCTCGGCGTGCAGCTCCTCTTCGAGCTCGCAAGCCGAGCCGAGGGCGATCTTGATCTCCTCTGCCGTCCGCTCACCGAGGGCGAGCGAGTACTCCTTCTTGACGAAGGAGATGATCGCCTCGTCGAGCTCGTCGCCACCGATGCGGATCGACTGGCTGACCACGATCCCTCCGAGCGAGATCACGGCCACCTCGGTGGTGCCACCGCCGATGTCGACGACCATGTTCCCTGTCGGCTCGTGGATGGGCAGGCCGGCCCCGATTGCCGCGGCCATCGGCTCTTCGACGATGTAAGCCTTCCTCGCGCCGGCGTACTCGGCTGCTTCCTGCACGGCTCGCTTCTCGACTCCCGTGATCCCAGAGGGCACGCAGATGACCATGCGAGGCTTCGAGAAGCGCCGAGGATGCACCCGGCGGATGAAGTACCGCAGCATCATCTCGCAGATCTCGAAGTCGGCGATCACCCCGTCCTTCAGTGGGCGGATCGCCTGGATGTTGCTCGGCGTGCGGCCGATCATCCTCTTCGCTTCGACTCCAACGGCGAGGGGATGCCCGTCCTTCACGTTGATGGCAACGACGGAGGGCTCGTTCAAGACGATGCCCTTGCCGCGGACGTAGACGAGCGTGTTGGCGGTGCCGAGATCGACGGCCATGTCGCGGCCGATAAAGGACCAACTGTTCTCGGGCATGAAAGGCGGGGCTCCTTTGCGGGGCTTGCCGGAGCGGATTACTACCAGGGTACCGGGTTGGAAGGCAGCCACTCAAGGCAGGCTCGCCTCGGTTTGGAGAACTAGCTGGTCAGCCTAGGTGTGGAAAGAATATCTCGATCTCGCGGGCGGCCGATTCCGGTCCATCTGACCCGTGGACAAGGTTTTCGGTCATGATCGTGCCGAAGTCGCCGCGGATCGTTCCGGGAGGTGCCTCGGCCGGGTTCGTCGGTCCCATCAACGTGCGAACGATCTTCCAGGTGTCCTCCGGGCCCTCCACCACGAGCACGAAAGACGGGCCGCGTGTGATGAACGCGACGAGGTCCGCGTAGAAGGGCTTCGCCACGTGCTCGGCGTAGTGACGACTCCCCGTCTCCTCGTCGATCGTCCTCAGCTCACCCGCGACGAGCCGCAGGCCCTTGTCCTCGAGGCGGCGGACGATCTCGCCCACGAGCCCGCGCTCGACGGCATCGGGCTTGGCGATCACGAGGGTTCTGCTCACAAGGCGGGCACCCTACCGACCGCACGTGCCAACTGGCCAGTCACGACCCCCGGCCGGCGCCGTCAAACGATGCCCCGCAGGAAGCTGCGAGCCGCCCCGACGACGTAGAGCGAGCCCGTCACGAGCACCAGGTCGTCGTCGTCGGCCACCTCGAAGGCCCGCGCGACGGCCTCGGTCACCTCACCGCCGTCTTCGGCCTCGAAGCCCGCTCGCCTGGCCGCTTCCACCACCGCGGATGAAGGAAGCGCCCGGGGGCTCGGCGGAGTGCATGAGATCACCGACACCTCTCGGCCGCCTGCGAGCGCGGCGAGCAGATCGCCGGGATCGCGGTTGCGGAGGCAACCCATGACGAGGGTGACCCTGCGGGCACCCGAGAAGTCCTCGGCGAGAGCCGCACCGGCTGCGACTGCTCCGGCGGTGTTGTGCGCGCCGTCGAGCACGACGAGCGGTCGGGTGCGCACAACCTCGAGGCGACCGGGAGCCCGCACTCGCTCGAAGGCCTCACGGACGACGTCGTCGGAGAGCACGTCTCCGAGAAATCCTTGCGCCCCCGCCAACGCGGCTGCCGCGTTCTCGCACTGGTGCGCTCCGAACAGAGGGATGAACACGTCGTCGTAGCGAGCCGCCGGCGTCATGAGATCGGCGACCCGCCCGCCGACCGCGATACGCACGTTGCTGGCCGAGAAGTCAACTCCTCGCTTCCAAACAGAAGCAGCGCCCACCTCTCGCGCCTCGGTCTCGAAGATCGCCGCGATCGCCGGGTCGTCCTCTCCGAGCACGAGGACCGACCCGGGCTTCACGATGCCCGCTTTCTCACCGGCGATCAGCTCCCGTGAGGCTCCGAGGATGTCGGTGTGGTCGAGCTGGACGTTCGTCACCACCGCGACGGTGCCGTCTGCGACGTTGGTCGCGTCGAACCGGCCGCCGAGACCCACCTCGATCACCGCCGCATCGACCGCCTCATCGGCGAACCACCGGAAAGCTGACGCGGTCATCAGCTCGAACCAGGTCGGCTGGATGCCGAGGAAGCGCTCGAGCTCGGCCAGAGCAGCCAGCTGCGCGGCGAGGTCGTCGTCGTCGATGGCACGGTCCGCGATGGAGAGGCGCTCGTTGATGACCTCGAGGTGCGGGCTCGTGTACGCACCGGAGTTCACACCTTCTGACTGGAGCAGCGACGAGATCATCCGGGTCGTGGAGCCCTTGCCGTTCGTCCCCGTGATGTGGACGACCGGATAGGTGTGCTGGGGAGAGCCCATGGCATCGGTGAGCGCGCCGATGCGCTCCAGCGACGGGGCACCGTGGCTCCCGGCCTTGCCGGACTCGATCGCTTCCAGGTTGATGTGACGATCCAGCCATGCGAGCGCCTCGCCGATGCTGGCGCCCGCTGGCCCGTCCGCAGGCGGGGAGAACGGCCCGGTCTCAGTCAGCTCCGAGTTCCTTCTGCGGGGCTCAGGACGCCGCGCGGCGCGATCGCTCCGGCTTCTCGGGAGCGCCGCGAGGCACGAGCGAGGGGGCCACGTGCTCTAGGACGACCGAGCGATCGACGACGCAACGGCCGATGTCCTCACGGCTCGGCAGGTCGTACATGACGTCGAGGAGGACCTCCTCGAGGATCGCCCTCAGCCCACGGGCGCCGGTGCCGCGGAGCAGGGCTTGGTCCGAGATGGCCTCGAGGGCGTCCTCGGAGATCTTGAGCTCCACGTTGTCCAGCTCGAACACCCGCCGGTACTGCTTGACGAGGGCGTTCTTCGGCTCGACGAGGATCCTCACGAGCGCCTCACGGTCGAGGCTCGAGACCGCTCCGATCACGGGCAGCCGGCCGACGAATTCGGGGATCAGGCCGAACTTGAGAAGATCCTCGGGAAGCACCTGCATCAAGAGCTCGCCCTCGTCCCAGCGCTTGCCGCGGCGGACCTCTGCGCGAAAGCCGATGCCGGCCCGGCCGATCCGGTTCTCGATGATCTTGTTGAGCCCGGCGAACGCCCCTCCGCAGATGAAGAGGACGTTCGTGGTGTCGATCTGGATGAACTCCTGGTGCGGATGCTTGCGCCCGCCCTGTGGCGGCACAGACGCGGTCGTCCCCTCGAGGATCTTGAGAAGGGCTTGCTGGACACCCTCGCCCGAGACGTCGCGCGTGATCGACGGGTTCTCCGACTTCCTGGCGATCTTGTCGATCTCGTCGATGTAGATGATGCCGGTCTCCGCCTTCTTCACGTCGTAGTCGGCGGACTGGATCAGCTTGAGGAGGATGTTCTCGACGTCCTCACCGACGTACCCGGCCTCGGTGAGCGCGGTCGCGTCGGCGATGGCGAAGGGGACGTTGAGCATGCGCGCGAGCGTCTGGGCGAGCAAGGTCTTGCCGCATCCGGTCGGCCCGAGCAGCAAGATGTTGGACTTCGAGATCTCGATCTCGCCCTCTTTGTAGACGCCGGCCTGTACCCGCTTGTAATGGTTGTAGACCGCCACCGAGAGGATCTTCTTCGCTTGCTCCTGCCCGACCACATAGTCGTTCAGGAACTCGAAGATCTCCCTCGGCTTCGGCAGGTCCTCGAAGTTGACCTCCGACGGTTCAGCAAGCTCCTCCTCGATGATGTCGTTGCATAGCTCGATGCACTCGTCGCAGATGTAGACCCCGGGCCCGGCGATCAGCTTCTTCACCTGCTTCTGCGACTTGCCGCAGAAGCTGCACTTGACGAGTTCCCCCCCGTCGCCGAATTTGGCCACCTCGCCTCCCCCGTTCAGGCCGCGCCGACAGCGCCTAGAGCGCTGACTGCGCCGACTGTCTCCCGACTGCTGATCACTTCGTCGATGATGCCGTAGTCACGCGCCTCGTCGGCACTCATTATGAAGTCCCGGTCGGTGTCCGCGTGGACTTTCTCCACCGCTTGCCCGGTGTCGTCGGCCAGGATCTGGTTGAGCAGGTCACGCATGCGAAGGATCTCCTTCGCCTGCAGCTCGATGTCGGTCGCCTGGCCAGCGGCACCGCCGTAGGGCTGGTGAAGGAGGATCCTCGCGTGAGGAAGGGCGAACCGCTTCCCCTTCGTTCCCGCCGCCAGTAGGACAGCGGCTGCGGACGCCGCCTGTCCGAAACAGAACGTGGACTTGTCGGGCCGCACGAACTTCATTGTGTCGTAGATGGCGAACAACGCCGTGATGTCGCCACCCGGCGAGTTGATGTAGACGTTGATGTCCTTCTCGGGGTCCTCGGACTCGAGAAACAGCATCTGAGCGCAGACCAGGTTCGCGATCGTGTCGTCGATGGGCGTCCCGATGAAGATGATCCGCTCGCGAAGCAGGCGGGAGTAGAGGTCGTAGGCCCGCTCCCCCCGGCTCGACTGCTCGACGACAGTCGGCACCAGATAGTTGAACGCCCTCAAGCCTGTTCCTCCTCGGTGTCGCCGGGCTCGCCA
This sequence comes from uncultured Acidimicrobiaceae bacterium, assembly GCA_963801185.1. Taxonomy (GTDB): domain Bacteria; phylum Actinomycetota; class Acidimicrobiia; order Acidimicrobiales; family Bog-793; genus Palsa-601. The sequence goes on from CAWDDW010000001.1 coordinate 978,769, forward strand.
TCCTCGACGGTAGCGCGGTCGGGGTCGCCCGACGCGGCTTCGGAGGCCTCAGGGTCTCCCTCGTGTTCCAACAACAGAGCTCTGTCCATCGGGTTCCCCTGCTCGTCGAGGACCTCGACGTGCTCGACCAGCCACGTCACTGCCTTTGAGTTCCTGACCTCCGAGCGTAGCCGTTCGAGCCCTCCACCCTCCGCGAATTGCCTGGCAACGGTCGCAACCGGCTGGCCGAGGGATTCGGCGTAGGCGGCTATCTCCGCCGCCAGATCGTCGTCTGAGACCTCGATGTCTTCGGCTTCGGCGAGCGCCCGCAGAGCGAGGTCAGCGCGGACCTGCTCGGTCCCCTTCTCCCGCAGGCCGGCAACGAGCTGGTCGACATCCTGACCTGTTATCTGGAGGTACTGCTCGAGCGAGATCTTGCTGTCGGACAGGCCGCGGAGGAAGTGCGACTGCTGATGTTCGAGCTCCTGGTTCACGAGCGTCTCGGGGAGCGCCTCGTCCACCAGCTTGGCCAGCTCGGCGACGACGCCCTCGCGGAGGACGCGGCGAGCCGTCATCAGCCGGACGAGGTTCATCCGGGTCCGCAGGTCCTGGCGAAGCTCCTCGAGCGTCTCGAATTCCGACGCCTCGGAGGCCCAGTCGTCGTCTGCCTCGGGGAGCACCTTCTCGCGGACAAGCTTGACGAGCACCTTGAGGCTCGCCGGACCGCCGGGAGCGTCCTCGACGGCAACCTCGACGATGTCGCCGGCCTTCGCGCCTGCGAGCTTCTCGTCGACACCGGGCGCCACCATGGCCGAGCCGACCTCGTAGACGAAGTCGGTCGTGGACAGGTCGTCGACCGGCTCGCCCTCACGGGTCCCGCTGACGTCGATCGTGACGACGTCACCGGTACGCGCCGGACGATCGACCTCGTTCAACTGCGCGAACTGCTCGCGGAGGCGGTCGACCTGGGCGTCTATGTCCTCCTCGGACGCCACCACAGGCGGCACCGTGATCTGCAGTCCCTCGTAACCGGCGACCGATACCCTCGGGCGGACCTCGACCACGGCGTCGAAGGCGAGAGGGCCGTCCTCCTCCCCGGAGGTGATGTCGATCTCGGGGGCGGCGATTGTGTCGAGGGCGGCATCCTCGACCGCTTGCGCGTAGTAGTCGGGGAGGGAGTTGCGGATCACCTCCTCGCGGATCGCTTTCGGCCCAAGGCGCACCTCGAGGAGCCGACGCGGCACTTTGCCAGGACGGAAGCCCGGCACGCGCACCTCTCGCTGCAGGCGCTTCACCGTGTCGGTGACAGCCCCTTCGAGCTCTTCCTCGTCCACTTCGACGGAGAGCTTGACCTTGTTGCCTTCGAGAATCTCAGCGGTTGAGCGCATATGGCCTGCAGATGCTACCGGGCTTACGGCCCCTCACTCGCCACTGGCTCATCGATCATGCGCCCGTACCGGATCCGGATGTCCTCGAGGTCGTTCGCGTCCCGCACGGACGCCCGTGCGCTCTCGAGGATCATCTCAGCTTGCCGGACGAGCACGCGCCGTTGCTCGTCGGACGTGGTTGCTTGCTTGATGGCCGAGAGCGAATCCATCATGCGGATGATCACGGCAGGCATCCCGGTCGACGACTGACGCACCTTGTCGAAGGCGCGATTTACCATCCGCTCGTAAGACGGGTCGGACTCGATGAGGCGCACGCGGCCGAACCGGTCCCGGTAGACACCCTCCTCAAGAATGCGGCCGGAGACCCGGCTCAGGCCTGCCGCCAGCCAATCGATGCAGGTGAGCGCGGTGAAGGTGTCATTGACCGCCGGCGAGAGCGCCCGGATGGCGATCTCGACGAGCTGATCGATGGCGAAGACCGGATCTTGCATAAGGGTCCTGTGGGGGCCGGTCACGTGCGCCTTGGCGAGCGCCTGGGCCACCTGGCCGGCTGCGCCCCGCGGCCAGACTGTCGCGAGAGGCCGGCCGGCGATGACGAAGTGACCGGGCCGGTGGTCGAGGCGGATGACCGCATCTGTGAAGGTCGCTATCTCGACCAGCTTGGCGTAGCCCACGAACTGCAAGTACCCGCTCGTGTCGGCGCGGACCACCCCGCCCCTCTCGTCGATCATCCGGAGCAATTCCGGCACCGACCTGCCGTTGTCCTCGTAAGGCTGCACCTGGGGCTCCCCGCTCGCCAGCGGGAATTCGGCGTCGATGGCGCGCGTCAGGTCGCGAGCGATGCCCGCGATGACCTCGGGCAACTGGATGGACTTCGCGATGTGATGGATGAAGTAGATGAGCACCGCGAGGTCGACCAGGAGCAGACCTTCGGAGACGAAGATCGACAGGTTGGGAACGAACGCGCCGTGCGGCCCGCTCGTGATCGAGCCGAGCGCAAGCACCGAGTAGACGAAGGTCGCGACGAACACGCCGAGGGTGGCCTGGTTCCCCACGTCGCGGACGAAGTTGCGCATCATCCGCGGCCCGAACTGCTGGGACGCCAAAGTGAGCGCCAGGATCGTGATGGAGAAGACGACGCCCACCACCGTGATCACTGCGGCCGCGATCGCCGTCAGTACCTGACGTCCGGCGTCGGCACTTTCGGTCCGGATCCAGAACGGCAGGCTCAGGTGCCGGTGGTAGGCGGCGAAGTCAATCGTCACCGTCACCGCGAACAGCACGACGGCAGCGGCTACGAGGACGGCTGGGAGCAACCAGAACGTGGTCCGGAGCTCTTCCCATCGCCAACTGGGCAGCTTCTTCCGGCTTGCGTGCCACTGGGCACGATCCACCGGTACCTCGTCGGTCATGGGCGCGATCCTTCCGTCGCCGACCAGGCTTCCCGGCACACCGTACGTTAGACAGTAGTCGGGCAGGGCAGTTGGAGATCGCCGTAGGCGACGGCTGCCGACTGGCTCATCTGCTTCGGACGGGCACTCGCTCTTCGAGGAAGCGTTCGATGGCCAGCGGGTCGAGGGGTCGCGCGAAGAGGTACCCCTGGCCGAAGTCGCACCCAGCATCCCGGAGCCGCCCGAGCTGCGCGCGAGTCTCGATGCCTTCGGCGACGGTCTCCAGTCCGAGAACCCTGCCGAGCTGCACGAGGGTTCGGATCAGGGCGTCCTGATCGGGCGAGTCGGGAGTGCCCGAGACGAACGAACGGTCGATCTTCAACTCGTCCACAGGGAACCGCTGCAGGTAGGCGAGCGACGAGTAACCGGTCCCGAAATCGTCGACCGCGAGCCTGACTCCGAGCTGCTTCAGCTGTGCGAGCCTGCTCACGGTGGCGTCGGTGTCGCGCATGATGGTGCTCTCGGTGATCTCGAGCGTCAGCAGGCCCGGCTCGAGGCCCGAACGGTCCAATGCCTCCTGCACGGTGGAGACAAATGCATTCGACTCCAACTGCCGCGCCGACACGTTGACCGACACACCGAGGGCCGGGTAGCCGAATTCGTGCCAGGCACTTGCTTGGCGGCAGCTCTCCTCGAGCACAAGGCGCCCCACCGCCGTGATCAGTCCGGACTCTTCGAGAGCCGGAATGAAGGCGACGGGCGAGATCATGCCCCGGGACGGGTGGCGCCAGCGGACCAGTGCCTCGACCTTCAGCACCGACCCGTCGTCGAGCTTCAGAATCGGCTGGTACAACACCCGGAACTGCTCGAGGGCCACCGCTGTTCGGAGCTCGGTCTCGAGCTCGATGCGGTCGGAGAGTGCGGCGTGCACGTCAGGGTCGAAGATTACGTACTGGTTCTGGCCGCGCGACTTCGCCTCGTAGAGAGCGACGTCGGCGTCCCTCAACAACTGCTCGGCATTCGTCCGCAGACCTGTCGCGACTCCGATGCTGGCACCGACCGAGACGTTGTGGCCGCCGGTGAGGTGGTAGGGCTCGTTCAGCACCCCGAGAAGGCGCTCGGCAATGAGATCCGCCCCTGCCTCGACCGAGGACCCTTCGGCCAGCACCACGAACTCGTCGCCGCCCACCCGTCCCACGCTGTCTGAGGCTCTCGTCGTGACCTCGAAGCGCCTCGCGACCGCGCGGAGCAACTCGTCACCGATGTCGTGACCGAGCGAGTCGTTGACGAACTTGAAGCCGTCGAGGTCCACGACGAGCACGGCCACGGGTAGCTGGTCCCGCTCGGCGCGGGCCAGCATCTGTTTGGCTCGGTCGAAGATGAGGGACCGGTTCGGCAGACCGGTCAGCGCGTCGTGAAGGGCCTGATGTTCGAGCTCGCTCGTCCGCTCCTCGACGAGGTCGAGGGCCCGTGAGCGCGACCGGCTGAGGGTTTGGATGAGCAGGAACAGCAGCATCGAGACGAGAAGGCCGACTGCCAAGACTGCGAGCCCCTGCTCTGACGGAGGAACACCGGCATCCACCGCCCGGGTCGTGACAGTCGCGATCCACCTGCTGCCCTGGAGGCGGAACGTCCTCGACGTGGAACCCGCCGGAATCGCTCCGGTCGCGTCGACGAGTGCGATCTTCCCGGTCGGATTGCGGTACTCGAGCGCGACAGTGGCGTGGTGGTCGCTCTGAAGGACTGGAGCCACGATATCGGAGGCATCGAAGAGACTCAGGACCCAACCCTGAAGTTGCCTTTCACGTATGGCCTGCGTCCTCGGGACCAGTCCGCCGACATATACGGGCGAGAAGACCGCCATCAGCCCGCTCCTTGCCAAGAAGGGCGGCGCCTTCGCGTGAGGCGCTCCGACGGTGGGTTCCGTGAAGAGCGTTGCCAGAGAGGCCACCATCGGTTGTCCAGTCGAGGCCGCCACGCTGAGCAACGAGTTCACCTGCTGTTCGCAGTAATCGAAGTCCGGGTGGAGGAACTCAGCGACGTGAACAAGAACAGACGACGCGAGGTGCGCTGGAAGCTCGGCGAAGCCGAATCGAGTCAAGCAGTACCGCGCCCGGGTGCCGGGCGGTGTGATGGAGAATCGACCCGGGAGCGGCAGCCCGAATGGAGGGTCGGACTTCGTCACCGACGCGAACTGAGCCAACCTGTCTTGCGGGACCACCTCGAGGTAGGTAAGACCGAAGGCCCCCGGATAGCGAGCACGGGCGTTCAGTATGTCGAACCAGCTTGCCAACGCTCGGTTGGTGAGACCGGGCGTAGTGGTGAGGAGGGTCGTGGCGGTGCCCGTGAAATCGGCGTCACGCTGCAGAGCGCTCGTCAAGGTCTCCGACGTGGCGGCAGCCGCCGTCTTCGACGCCTGAGTTTGCTGAGTCCGCACATACGATTGCCATATTCCGTCACCGAAGGCTGAGGCAACGATGCCGACGAGGAGCGTGCAGAGAGCGAGCAGAGTCCAGCGGTAGAGGCGCCGGTGCTCGCGGTCGGCCTTCGGCGCGCCACCGGGCGCGAACAGCGAGCCCTCGCTCGACGCATGTCGCACGAAGGGGTTATCGGCGGATCTCTTTCGTCGCTGTAGGGATTGCTGGTAGCGCAGGACGACTACCCGGGACGGACAGGACGCGAACATCGGCGTGGGCCGTCTACTTCGCCCTTTAGACTCCCTTCAGAGAGCACCGAGAGGGGTTTGCCATGCCGAAGTACCTTATTCAGGTGGGTTATACGGCCGAGGCATGGGCCGCCATGAGCCGAGAGCCGCAGGACGTCGTCGAGCGGGTGCGGCCGTCGGCAGAGGCCCTCGGCGGGACCGTCGAGAGCCTGTTCTTCTGCTTCGGCGACTACGACCTCGTGGGGGTCGTCGACTTCCCTGACAACCGAGGAGCTGCCGCGTGGTCCATGGCAGTCAGCAGCGCGGGCGACGTGCGCGCCTTCAAGACCACGCCGCTGCTGACCATCGAGGAGGGCCTGCACGCGCTCGGGCAGGCCTCGGAGGCCTCACACGCACATCGGTGGCACACTGCGCCGTCCTGACAAACCCTGTTTGACAAGGAGGTGGCGTCCGCCTTCTCGGCGGACGGGTCGACATTCGGTTAGGTATTCACAATCGGCGGTAGGAGCGGAGGGTCAGTGGGGCGAAGACGACCGTGAGGCCGATGCACCAGGCGACCGAGGCGACGACGAAGTAACTGGTGGGATGCCCGAGGGCGGCCTGGGCAGCATTCGTTCCCTGGCTGAGCGCCCGGAGCGCGTTGTCGAAGATACTGATCGGCTGGTTCCGGGCGAAGCTTTGCAGCCACCGTGGAAGGGTGTCCACGGGAATGAATGCGTTGGACACAAAGAGGAACAGGAAGAAGATCGGAGTGGTGGCCTGGACGGTCTCAGGGTTCTTCGTGGTGATGCCAAGTGCGGCAAACACCCAGAAGAGGCTGAGGCTGATGAGCACGAGGAGTCCGATACCGACGAGGTAGGAGACGACGTCTGCATTGAGCCGGAACCCGATGGCGACGCCTGCCAGGAGCGCTAGAGCGGCAGCAAACATTTGGAGCCCCAAGTCGGAAATGCTCCTGCCAAGAAGCGGGGCCGAGGCCGGAGTGGGCAGCGAGCGAAAGCGGTCGATTAGGCCGGAGTTGACGTCGACGCCAAGTCCGGTGGCAGCTTGTAGTCCTCCGAAAATGATGTTCTGGACCAGCATGGCCGGGACGAGATAGTCGGCGTATGACATAAACGGAATATGGATCGCCCCACCAAAGACGAGCCGCATGAGGAGTAGGAACAGCACGGGCGAGGTGACGGCGGCCACCGCCGCCTGTGGCGTGCGCTTGGTTCGGACCATGTTCCGACGGGCGATCACGAGTGGATCGGTGATCCAGGCGCTGGTTGGGAGGCGATCGCGTTGGTGGGCTGTGGTCATTTCGTTCGCCTCGTTAGGTCGGTCGATTCGGGTTCACTCGCGTGGCCGAGCAGCGAAATGAAGACGTCGTCGAGCGAGGGACGCCGCGCCATGATGTCTTCCACAACGACGCCGGCGTCGTCGAGGAGGCGGACGCTCGTTGGGAGCGCCCTGGCGTTCCGGGTGGCCTTGAAGGTCACCCGCGCGGCCGCCTCGTTGATCTCCATGCCGTCAGCTGCAAGCGGCCTAAGCAATTCGACGGCTTGCCGCAGGCGCACCGTCTCGGCGAGGATGACATCGATCGTCTCGTATCCCAGCCTCTCCTTGAGCTGCGTCGGGCTGCCCTGGGTCACGACCGCGCCATGGTCGATGATGCTCACGGACTCGGCGAGATGGTCGGCCTCTTCGAGCTGCTGGGTCGTCAGCAGGATCGTCGACCCCGCTGACACCAGCTGGCTGAGGAGTGCCCACAACTCGACGCGACCCGCCGGATCGAGCCCGGTGCTCGGCTCGTCCAAGAGGAGCAGTCTCGGTCGGCCGACCAAGCTGGCGCCGAGATCGAGGCGGCGGCGCATGCCTCCGGAGTACGTACGCACTGGTCGGTCGGCCGCGTCGGTAAGCGAGAGTCGCTCAAGAACATTCTCAGCGGCGTCGTGCGCCTGTCGTGCGGAAAGGCGGTACAGGCGACCCATCATGACCACGTTCTCCCGGCCCGTGAGCGTCTCGTCGATCGCCGCATGCTGACCGGCGAGCCCGATCATGCGACGAACAGCCACCGGATGACGCACGACATCGACTCCCGAGATCAAGACGCGGCCCGCGTCGGGGCGAAGAAGCGTGGCCAGGATTCGGATGAGCGTGGTCTTACCCGCACCGTTAGGACCAAGCAGTGCTGACACCTGGCCCTCTTCGACCTGCAGGCTCAGATTGTTGAGTGCCACGGTGGTCCCGAAGGACTTGCGGACCTCAGCGACGTCAATGATCGGCTCAACGACCATGCTGTGCCGTCTCCGTGAAGTTACCTGTGTCGATGCAGATACTATTATCACGCAGATTTCTCACTAGCACAGATAATCTCTTAGAATGAGTCCATGTCGAGGACCGAAGGCAAGCGAGATCGCCTGCTACGGGAGGGCTCAGCTGCGTACCGCCAATACATCAGCGCCGAGGTTCTCAGTGGGCACGCGACGGCGGAAGCCATAGGACTGAACGCCACCGACTTCTTCTGCTTGAACCTGCTGGAGCTCGCGGGGCCGCTCACCGCCGGTCACCTTGCCGAGCGGACTGGACTCACGACTGGTTCGACCACTCGCATGATCGACCGGCTCGAACAAGCGGGATTTGTCCGGCGAGAGCGCGACCAGACTGACCGTCGGCAGGTCGTAGTTGTCGTAACCGGGGACCGCCAGGAAGAAATCGATTCCGTGCTCGAACCGGTCCGCCGCCGCATGTACGCCGTCTTCCAACGTTACGACGCTGAACAGGCTCGGGTGCTCCTCGACTACTTCGCCCACGCTGCCCCCGCGCTCTTGGCCGCTATAGAGGAACTTCAGAAGCGGACAGCTGAGAGACCAATGCTGTCAGAGCGACAATGACGTACAGGCCAAGCCGAAACGGCGCAGGCCCGCGAGGCCCTCACATTTTTCACCCTAGATTTCACCCTATCCCACCGAGCAGCGCTCGAACACAGTCCCAAAACTCCTGGATACGGAGCAATTATTGCCAAAGTCGCAGGGTCAGGCAGAATGAGCGAGAGGAACGGGGAGTGGCGCAGCTTGGTTAGCGCGCCTGCTTTGGGAGCAGGAGGCCGCGGGTTCGAATCCCGCCTCCCCGACCATATGCGCGAGATGCCGGCGCCACGATGAAGCTGAAGCTCGACCTGCACGACATCTACAACAAGGGACGCGACATCGACGCCGCCTTGACCGAGATCATGAACGAGGCAGTACGCACGAAGGCGAGCGTCGTCGAGATCATTCCCGGCAAGGGCTCGGGCGCTCTGAAGAGACACGTCATCCGCTTCCTCGACCAAAAGGAGATGAAGGCGCTCTACCACCGGGTCGAGAAGGACTCGAAGAACTGGGGACGCGTCTTCGTCCACTTCCGGTGGAAGTGACAGCACGAGTGTCGCCACTTCGCGTTGCGGTCCTGCCGGCCGGCCCGCTCGCCGATCATCTCGCGCCGGTGGTGGCAGAGGCCGGTCTCGAGCTGACCGGAGACCCGGCAGACGCCGACGCGCTCGTCTGGTGCTCGCCGAGACCGGCCGGGCTGGCGGAGCTACTCGGGCAGGCGGGGCGCGTGAGGTGGGTGCAGTTGCCGTATGCGGGGGTCGAGCGTTTCTTGGGGTTGATGGACGACCAACGGAACTGGACCTGCGCGAAGGACGTCTACGGCCCGGCGGTGGCCGAGTTCGCGCTCGGGCTGCTTATTGCTGCGATGCGCCGCATAGACCGCTACGCGGCGGCGTCCGAGTGGAAGCCTCTGAGGGAGTCCACGCTCCGGGGCTCGAGCGTCGTGATCATCGGCGCGGGAGGAATCGGGCGCTCGCTCACCGAGATGCTGCTGCCGCTCGGTGCAGAAGTCACCGTCGTCTCGCGCTCGGGCTCGCCGGTCCCGGGGGCGACCGCTGTCGCCGAGGAGCACACTCGGGCCGTGCTCGGCTCGGCCGACGCAGTGGTGCTGGCGCTGCCGCTCACGCCGGCGACTACGGGCCTAGTCGACCGCTCGTGGCTCGAAGCCATGAAACCGGCGGCCTGGTTGGTCAACGTCGCCCGCGGCCGCATCGTGCTCACCGACGACCTGGTGGGCGCACTCGAGTCGGGCAGGATTGCAGGCGCCGCTCTGGACGTGACCGATCCCGAGCCCTTGCCGGCGGGTCATCGCCTCTGGGGGCTCGAGAACGCGATCATCACGCCGCACGTCGCGAACACTGCTGCGCTCGGCACGCGGGAGTTGGTGCGGCTCGTGAGGGAGAACGGGCGCCGTTTCTCAGAGGGAGAGCCGTTGCTCGGGCTCGTCGATCCGCGTCTCGGCTACTGACCCGTGTCTCTGCCCTCTCAGTGGAACAGCTCGAGAGTGTTCGTGGCGTCGTCGACGAAGTACAAGCCCTTGTTGCCCGGCTGGACCGCCAGGCCGAACAGCGCCCCGGCCCCTTCTGGTGAACCGCTCGTGTCGAGGTAGGTCCAGACCACCTGGTCCCCTTTCGGCGTCGTCTCGACGACGTAGCCGTTTGCGCCGTTGACAGTCAAGATGTCACCGTTCGGAGCGACGGCGAGCCCGAGCGGGTTGTCCAGCCAGTCGCCGGCAGTCACGACCGAGCCCGTCCCTGCCGAGCTTGACCGGAAGATGGCGTCGGGAATGGAGTCGATCTTCGAGTGGACCGTGTCGGCGACGTAAAGAGTGCCGTTCGCCCCGAGCCCGACACCGGTCGGGCCGAGCACGAGCGCTGCCGTGTTCGTCTGCTCGGCGTAGCCCGATCCGATCTCCTGGCTGTCGATCACTGTCGGGGCGGCCTTGGTGAGGTCGAGGACGATCCGGACGACGGTGCCCTTGTTCACGGTCGACCCCTTGCCGGCAACGGTCCCGTTCAAGACGTTGGTAACGAACAGGGCTCCCCAGCCTCCACCGTCGAAAGAGGCCAGATCCCACGGGCCGTTGATGCCGTTGCCCGCGATGGTGGAGACGAGCTTGCCGTCGCTGTCGAGGACGTAGAGCGCCCCGGCTTTCGCTGTCGCCGCCGTCCCGTCGGTGGTCGGGAGTGAGCCGACCACGACGAAACCGCGCTTGAACACCGCCAACGCCGTCGTCAGGCCGACAGGGCCTGAGACTTGGTCGCCGAGGCGGGCGAAGACAGTCGCCTTCCCCTTCGGCGAGATCTGCATGATCGTGGTTCCGGTTCCCTGGAGGTTCTTCGAGTTGTTGAAGTTGGAGATGAGCACGTCCCCCTTCACGAGGTCTCCCGTGCTCGCAGGCACGACCGCCGTGCCGTAAGGATTCACGTCGCCGTTTCCGACGACGCCCTTGCCGAGGGCCGGCACCGTCGACGCGATCTTCGTCACCTTCGTGAAGCCGCCGAGGAAGGTCGAGCCCGAAGCCGACGCGGTGACGGGGTACATGAGCGCCACCGCCAAGCCGGCGCTGAGCAAACCTGTGAGTTTCAAGCCGATTCGAGTCATGCCAGTCCTACGGTCGCCGGCCCGGTTTGGATTGCCCGGGCCACGCGCTCAGCTCGGGAGTGACGCCGATGCGATCGTCGTCCCGTCGGCGAGCTTGAGCCGGGCGCCGGTCACCGATGCCGAGGAGACCTTGAGCGGCGCAGACCAGCCGCCGTATCCGCCATGGAGCCAGAAGCGCCCGACCGTCACCTCTCGCCCCCCGCGCTCGGTAACGACACAGCGGATCCAACCGGACCAGTCGACGTCCTGAACGGTCATGAACATCCAGGCGGGATGCCCGGGCGCGACGGCCACGCTTCCAACGTCCGATCCCTGCTGTGAGAGCTCGGCGGCGCGGACCGACGCGAGGCGGGCACTGCCGCTCGGCGAGACGAGCGTCCCGATCCCGACCCCTGCTCCGAGGACCACGACGGCAGCAGCAGCAAGGAGAGCCCGGATCCGCTTCGACCCGGCTCGCCTCTGTTCCAACGACCGGACCGGGGCGAGGGTGGTGTCCCGCTCGCTGTCGGCCCGCCGGGCGAGGAGGCGAACCTCGAAGCCCGCCGGCGGATCGGCCTCGGGCGCGAGCTGGAACAGGGCATCGGTGGCCGCCGCGAAGCCCTGGACCTCTGCTCTGCAGTCCCCGCAGGTCTCTAGATGAGACAGCACGAATGCCCGCTCGGCACCGACGAGGACGCCGAGAGCGAGCTCGGCCGCGGCTTCCCGAACCGCCGTGCACGTCGTCGACTCACTCATCTCGGCCCTGCTCCTTCATCTGAACCAGCTCGTCCTCATCTGCCGGGGCCAACGCCGCCCGCACCTTGATCAGCGCGGCCCGGATCCGCGTCTTCGCCGTCCCGAGCGGGATCGACTCCCGCTCGGAGATCTCCTCGGCGGTCAGCCCGTAGTAAGCGGAGAGCAACAGGGCGCGGCGCTGGACGAGGGGGATCGCCTGAAGAGCCCGGTGGACCCTGCTCGAGGCGTCGGACTGCTGAGCGGCTTCCTCCGGGTCGGGCTCACGGCTCGCCAGCCCGAGCGCTATCAGATCCTCCGGCTCGACCGGGACCGCTCGGCGGAAGCGGAGCGCGTCGATCGAGAGGTTTCTTGCGATCGTGAGCACCCAGGTCGGGACCGAGCCGCGGCGAACGTCGTAGACAGGCGCGTGCTTCCACACCCGGATCAGAGCCTCCTGCGCGATCTCCTCGGCAAGCGCCGGGTCGCCCACGATCCCGAGCGCCAGGCCGAACACGCGCCTTTGGTACCGCCGGATGAAGGCGACAGCGGCTGTCTCGTCGTTGAGCGCCATGGCGCCAAGGAGAGTTTCGTCAGATCTGGTGTCCGAAAGTGCCTGGCTCATGGCCACAGCAGGGATACGGTCGGGAGACGAAAACCGATTGCTACTCACCTCGGCTCCGGGGAGCGACCGAGGCGGCTGCGAAGTACTCGGTAGGCGTGAGGCACCACCTCAGACCATCCGATCGATGGCGAGAGCAGCCGCGAGCGCGACCACTCCCCACGAGAGGGCTCCGAGGGCGCGCTCGAGGGGCTCGAGGAGGAAGACCTCGTCGATGACTCGACGAGAGCCGTCGGCGGTCCAGAGGGAGCCCTCGACTCGCTCCACCGACCGTCGGATGAGACGTGCCCGCGTGCTGAGCACTCGCTGGGCGAACGAGAACGCGAACGCCGCTGCCGCCGCCAGCAGCGCTGCTGCGCCGAGCGTCCGCGCCTGGGCGACGTAGGCGGTGAGGACAGGGAAAGATCCCCAGGCGAGCGCGAAGACCAAGTCGTTGTGGACCGCGCCGCCGAACAGCTCGACGTTGTACGCGACGACGAGGAAGACGCCGAGAGCGATGAACGGGACGAGCACGATGCCGACCCGGTCGACACCGAGCCCGCCGATGCTGGCGGCGCCCGCGAGGGACAGCCCCGCAGCGGCGACGAGCACCCGCTGAGGTATGGCCGTGCGGAGCGGCCGCCCGTGCAGCTCGTCGAGGGTGTGAGCGGCGATACCCACTGCGAGGAAGAAAGCGAGAAGAGTAGCCAACAGGGGCACGAGCTTCGGGGTGGGCGCGAGAACGGCACCGATCACGACGTAGGCGAGGTGCCATGCCGTGTAGGGCGGGTGCAGCACGGTCCACCAGTCGCGCCACGCGCTACCGGGCGAGGCGGCGTAGAAGGCGGGCCGGCGCGTCGTCTCAGCCACCGGCTTTGCGTCCCCACATCACAAGGCCACCGCCGAGGCTCATCTGCTTGAGACCGACTTCCTCGAGCCCGGCATCGTTCCAAGCCTGTCTCGTCCAGCTGATGGGGTACCGCTGGTAGTGACTGCTGATGCTCGGCCCGAGGAACCGCCCGACCTCGAACCACTCCTTGCCCCCAGTCGCGGCGCCGGCGAGCGGCAGGACCGCCCGCGTGTAGAGCCACCAGGCACTGTGCCAATACGGAGCCGGGGGGACGCAGAATTCCAGGCTGGCCACGACGCCCCCGGGACGGACGACCCGCGCCAGCTCCTTCAACACGCTGGCGGGATCTCCGACATACCGCAGCAGGTAGGTGAAAGTCAACGCGTCGAAGGTCTCATCGGGGAAAGGAAGCCGCTCGCCGGTTCCTCGCACGAGCGCGATCCGATCCGACAGGCCTTCGTCGGTCACGGTCCGGGCTGCCTGCCCGAGCATCGCCGCTGTGATGTCGATCCCGATGATCTTCGCGTTCGAGCGACGGGCCATCTGCCTTGCAACGCCGCCCGGCCCCGTGGCGACGTCGAGCAGCAGCTCGGGATCGCCCGCGATCGCGTGATCGACCATCTCCCGCCGCCACCTCCCGTTCTGGCCAAACGAGAGCAGTTCGGCGAGCCGGTCGTATCTCTCGGGCAACGGCGTGAAAAGCCGTTGCGCGAACCGCGTCGATCTGCCGTCGCGTGCGGCTGTTTGCTCCCGCGCCATCTCGCGAGGATCGCACAGCGGGGCCCTTCGTGCCTACGTGACTCTCGCCCTCTCGTTTCGAGCCCGTGGTGGAATGGGTGACATGAGACCGCGCCGAATCACTGTTGGCTCCCTCCACGCCAGAGCGCCTTATGCGTACGCCACGGTCGCCGTGCCGGACGACTCGCTCGTGTTCTGCGCCGGTGCGTGCCCGATCGACGAGAGCGGCCGGGTGGCCGCACCTGACGATCTCGAGGCCCAGGCCAAGCTGGCAGTCTCGAATCTCGCCGCTGTTCTCCGGGAGGCGGGCTGCAGCCTGGGCGACGTGCTGCGCACCACGGTGTACGTCGCGACAAGCGACCACGCGGAACTGGTGCGCGGCTGGGAGGCCGTGCGCACCGAGTTCGAGGGTGTCGATCCACCGAGCACCCTGCTCGGAGTCTCCCTGCTCGGGTACTCGGGACAACGCATCGAGATCGAGGCGATCGCTGCAGCGAGGCCGGGCGACTGAGCAGTCGAGCGCGAGCCGCCCTGGACTGCTAATCAAGGTGTGATGGAGTTCCAAGAGGTAATAAGTCACCGCCGCATGGTGCGCCACTTCACGACCGACCCGCTCGATCCGGACGTTGCCGAGAGGATCGTCGCGGCGGGCTTGCGGGCACCGTCGGCCGGGTACAGCCAGGGATACGCGCTGATCGTCCTCGACTCGCAGGAGGACCTCGACCGGCTCTGGGCGACGCACACGCCGTCAGAGGCGGGGTGGTCGCCAGAGGTGCGGGCCGGGATCGTGAAGGCACCACTCGTCATCGCTCTGCTTGCCTCGAAGGACGTCTACCTCGACCGCTACGCCGAGCCGGACAAGGGTTGGACGGATCGGGACGAGACACGATGGCCTGTGCCGTACTGGTTCGTGGACGCCGGGGCGGTGGCCGTCCTGCTCCTGCTGGCGTGCGTCGACGAAGGACTGGGTGCGTTGCTCTTCGGCATCGTCCCGGCGGACATCCCGCGCTTCCGGGCGACCTTCGGCGTCCCGGACTCCTACGACGTCGTCGGCTGCGTCGCCGTAGGCCACGAAGACCCCGCCGCGCCAAGGCGGGACCTCAGCGCCCGCCGCCGCGACCGGTCGGAGCTCGTTCACCGAGGGCGCTGGTAGGCGGAGCCCAGCTCCCGATCTAGTGCGCCACAACCTTTTGGGCGGGTAGCACAGCTGCTACCGCCCCCACGACGACTAGCAGCTAAACCGTCGTTGGGGTTGCTGGCAGCGCGAAGGTGCTACTCGGCACCGTCGTCGAATAGCTCGAGAGAGTGACCGTGAAGGATCCCGTGGCGGACGATGCCAGAACCTTTGCCATCTCGCCTTGCGATGTGATGCAGACGGTGTACGAGCCGGACTCGACGTGCGAGTGGTAGGTGATGCACGTCGCGCTCTGACCTGCGATCGTCTCGCTCGAGGTCGAGGTGTCGTAGGCGTTGGCCTCCTGGGCCTTCAGGTCGGCAAGCGCCGCCTTCGACCCGTAGATGTTCTCAAAGTCGGTGAGCGCGCTCCCGAAGTCGGCGGCGATCGAACCGGAGTAGCACTTCCACGCGCCGGCCGTCTTCAGACACACCGCCTGCTTGCCGTTGGCGTCGATCTCCTCGTACTGGGCGGCGCCCTCCGTGAATCCGAACAGCGCACTCGAGCCCTCGTGAGCAATCTCGAACGTGCCGGTGACTGCCTTGCCTGCCTCCGTGCCGCTGAGAGCGTACGTGGCCAAGAAGGTCGCACTCTGACCGTTGCCGAGCTTGGCTGCGATCGCCGCGAGGGCCGCCTTGGCGCTCGTCGTCGGCTGCGAAGTGCTACTCGGAGAGCTGCTCGACGGTGCGCCGGTGGTCGGGGTCGAGCTGGTCTGGTTCGAGCTCGTGGATGCAGGCGACCCGGAAGAGGAGCCGCAGGCACTAGCTCCGAGCGCGAGAGCAAAAAGAGCCACGATCGCTGTGAGTCGCCGAGCTGTGCGGTGCAACGCGTGCCGTGAGGCCGCTGTCGGGTCCATCGGGGCTTTCCTCCTTCGCGAGCACGCTCGCTTTCGCCTGATCCTCTGGGAGATCTGCCAGCACAGTGTGGCACGTTGACGACGGCAGACCTATGACCGCGATGCAAAGTGCTACTCGCGATGAAGCCACGCGAGCAGATCCGGCGGTGCCATCCCGGCGGCACGTTCGTAGTAGTGGCGGAGCTCGTCCTCGCTCAGCAGCTCGCTCCCCGCACCCGAGGTTCCCCTCCGGAAGAATGCCGCCGGGTCCTTCAAGACCCCGAAGGCATCCGGCAGGACCCGCTCGGCGCGGGTGCGCATCTCCTCGAATGTGGCGGCCCGCACGAGGTCGGGCCAGGACTCCTCCGGAAGGCTGATCTCGAGCAGCGCCGCAATCCGCCGCATCTCGTGGTCGAGGTCGCCAGACAGATCGTCGTAGTGGACAAGGACGATGTTCGCCTGATCGCGGCGACCCCATGCATCTAAGAGGTGCCACATGACGCCGGGCAGAGAGTCGAGGTACTCATCCGGTCTCGAATCGTCGTCGATCCACTTGAGCAGCCACTCCTTCAGCGGCTTGCGCGGCGCTGGCGGGGAGTCCGGCTGCGCCTGGCCGGTGAGCTGACGCAGGCGCTCGTGGTCGATGTTGCTCCCCTGGTGGTAGAGCGACACCGCCATGTCCAGCGGATGCCTGGCTACGACGATGTAGGTCGCTCGCGCATCGAGAGGAATCCCGTCGAGTGGCGTATGTGTCTTCACGAACCGCCGATGATGCTGAGCCGCCAAGAGGCCATACACCTCCTCACGGGGAGCGGTGAGGCGGTCGAGCCATGGGGACAGCTGATACAGCGGCTCAGGCAGGTCCGGGGACTGGAACACGAGGAGGGCGCAGATCATCTGCATCCAGGTCGTGCCGCACTTGGAACGTGTGCTTATCACGATGTCGCCCTGCCGGAACGGGAAACCGACCCAGCGTCCGCTGTCCTCGTCGTCAGAGCGGTATCGATAGGGGAACTCCGCCGGCACCCGACGATCGTAGGGCGCCGGGTCAACTCCTAGCGACAGCAGCCCTCTCCACCGCGGCTGCGGCGCGTGCAAGGCGACCCGCACCAGATGGCCCCCACGACCGCGAGATTGATCTCGACTAGTCGAGTGGCAGCACGTGTTCCGGCCTCGGCGAGCAGCGCCGCCGTATAAGCATCCCCGACGAGGCTCGGATTGCCGCCCGCGATGAGACGTGCCGCGAACTCGGTCACCTCTGCCCCGATCTCCGCCACTTCCAAAGGCACATCGCTCGCCCGGAGCAGTGCATCTATCCGGTCCTCGGCCAAGGCCCCACCCTCGCCGGCACGGGCCCGCCGGGCCTCGAGCAGCGCCCGGTATGCCTCCATGTCGGCCGTCGCGAGAGCGCTCGCCCTGTCTGCGAGAACATCGCAGCGCGACGTGATCGGCTCCGCGTCGCTCAGAGTCCAGGCGGAGAAGCGAGCCGCCATGGCACAGAGACTTGCCGCCATTGCGACGGCGAGCGCGGCAACGGCTCCCCCGCCGGGAGCAGAGGTCCTGGCGGCGACGTCGGCGAGCAGGGCCTCGAAAGACCGCTGCCGCAGCGGTGACTCGGTCTCGGGTGTCACCGAGGATGTGCCGTCGAGGACGCGATCATGAGAGGCCGACGATCTCGCCGTTCTCGTCGATGTCGATCCGCTCAGCTGCCGGGTGCGACGACAGTCCCGGCATGGTGCGGATGTCACCGCAGACCGGGTAGACGAATCCGGCGCCGACGGACGCCCGGACCTCGCGCACGGGGAGGCGCCAGCCCTTCGGTGCGCCCTTCAAGTTCGGGTCGGACGAGATCGAGAGATGAGTCTTCGCGATGCAGACGGGCAGGGCTCCGAATCCGACCCGCTCGTAGGTGTCGAGTTGGCGCGCTGCCAGAGGTGAGTAGTCGACCCCGTCTGCTCCGTAGACCCGGGTCGCGACCGCCTCGATCTTCTCGCGCAAGCTCGCTTCCGATGGGTACAGCACATGGAACTCGCTCGGCTCGTCGGCGGCTTCGGCAACAGCTTCGGCCAGCTCGGTGGCGCCCTTGCCGCCCTCGGCCACATGGCGCGTCACGGCGGCACGCACTCCCATCGACCGGGCGATCTCCCGGATCACATCGTGCTCGGAATCAAAGTCGGTCGGGAAGGCGTTGATGGCCACGACGGGAGTGACACCGTGGATCTGGACGTTCTCGATCTGCTTGCGCAGGTTCTCGCCGCCTTCGTTCACCTCGTCGGGATTCTCCGCCAGCAGCGCCGGCGGCAGGTCCCTCCCCGCCACGACACGATGCTTGCCCGAGTGCACCTTCAGCGCACGGACCGTCGCCACGATCACCGCCGCGTCGGGCACGAGGCCGGAGGTCCGGCACTTGATGTTGAAGAAGCGCTCCGCACCCATGTCGGCACCGAAGCCGGCTTCGGTGAAGAGGTACTCCCCGCAGTGGATGCCGAGCAGGTCGGCCACCACCGACGAGTTACCGGTCGCGATGTTGCCGAAGGGACCGGAGTGGACGAGCACGGGAGTGTTCTCGAGTGTCTGCAGAAGGTTCGGCTTGATCGCTTCGCGCATGATCACCGTCATCGCACCGGCGCTCTTCAGCTGCTCGGCGGTGACAGGCTCGCCTTCGACGGAGTACCCGACGACGACGCGCCCGAACCGCGCGCGCATGTCTTGCAGCGACGTCGTCAGCGCCAGGATCGCCTGGACCTCCGAAGCCGCCGTGATGTCGAAACCCGTCTCGCGGACGACACCGTCCTCTTTCGTGCCGAGGCCGATCACGATGTTGCGCAGGGCCCGATCGTTCACGTCGAGAACCCGGCGCCAGGTGATGTTCTTCGGATCGATCGTGAGCTCGTTCCCCTTCTGGAGGTGGTTGTCGAGCATCGCCGAGAGCATGTTGTGAGCGGCGGTGACGGCGTGCATATCACCCGTCAGGTGCAGGTTGAACGCCTCCATCGGCACGGCCTGGCTGTACCCGCCCCCGGCGGCACCTCCCTTGATCCCGAAAGTCGGGCCCATCGAGGGCTGGCGGATCGAGATGGTGGCGCGGTGGCCGATGTGCGACATCGCCTGGCCGAGGCCGACGGTGGTCGTGGTCTTCCCCTCGCCGAGCGGCGTCGGGGTGATCGCCGTCACGACGACGTACTTGGCTTTCGGACGATCAGCGAGCTCGGCTATGGCTTCGAGCTTGACCTTGGCGACAGCGGTCCCGTACATCTCGAGTGCCGAGCTCGGGATGCCCATGCCTGCGGCGATCTCGGCGATGGGAAGGAGCGTCGCCTTCCGCGCGATCTCAAGGTCATTCGGAATCGCCATGCCAGGTCCTCTTTCTCGACGACATCGCGCGCCGTTCCGCGTTGCCAGGCCGAGGTACCTAACCGCGGGCACGAGGCACGCTGCCGTAACCCGGTTGCCTGGACGACCGCAGCCTATAGGGACGGGTGGCCGACGGGTGGCAGCCGATCGCGCCCGTGTACGCGCGCTCGGCACCCCGGAGCCGGAGTAGCCTTGAATACCTGTTCAACAGAGAGCCACGAGGTGCGCGTATGGAGTGGGGAGCTCGATGCAGCTACCAACCGTTCTCTCCTGAGCGGGCGGCCGACGTGATCGCGATGCGATCCTCCGAGCGCGGCCCGCTGCTCGAGATCCTGCACGATCTCCAAACAACCTTCGGATACCTCGACCCTGCCGCGACTCCCCTCGTGGCAGAGGCGCTCAACCTCTCCCAGGCAGAGGTCTACGGCGTGATCTCGTTCTACACGGACCTCCGGACCGAGGCCCCCGGGCGCCGCATTCTCCAGATCTGCCGCGCCGAGGCATGCCAGTCGATGGGCGCCGACCAGCTCTGCTCCCATGTTCGGGAGCGGCTCGGCGTCGACTTCGGCTCGACGACGCCCGACGGCGGGATCACGCTGCTCGAGGTCTTCTGCCTCGGCAACTGTGCCCTCTCCCCCGCCGCGCTGGCCGACGGGAACCTGCTCGGCCGGCTCGACGCCACGTCGCTCGACGAGCTGATCGACAACGCTGAGCTGTCACCGTGATGAGCGACCCGACGACCGTCTTCGTCCCGGGCGACGCAGCTGCACGCTCGGTCGGCGCCGACGAGGTGGCGCGCCGCCTCGAGACCGAGGCGGCGCGGATCGGCCGGGAGATCCGCATCGTCCGCAACGGCTCGCGAGGGATGCTGTTCCTGGAGCCTCTCGTCGAGGTCGCCACCCCCGGCGGGCGCCTTGCTTACGGTCCGGTCACGCCAGGCGACGTCGGAGGGCTCGTCGATTCGGGCATGCTCGACGGTGGCGGGCACAGGCTCGCGCACGGCAGGACCGAGGACATCGAGTACCTGGCGCGCCAGACGCGGCTCACCTTCGCCCGCGTGGGGGTGATCGACCCGCTCTCGTTCGACGAGTACGAGGCGAACGGCGGGCTGACGGGGCTACGGCGCGCCCTCGGGCTCACCCCGGAGGAGATAGTCGCCGAGGTCACCGAGTCAGGCTTGCGAGGCCGCGGCGGCGCAGGATTCCCGGCCGGCATCAAGTGGCGCACCGTGCTCGAGACACAGGGTGAGGAGAAGCTCGTCTGCTGCAACGCCGACGAGGGCGACAGCGGAACCTTCGCCGACCGCATGTTGATGGAAGGTGACCCGTTCCTGCTTGTCGAGGCGATGGTGATCGCCGGGCTCGCAGTCGGCGCGACCGAGGGCTACGTCTACATCCGCTCGGAGTACCCGCTGGCGGCCGCCATTCTCCGTGTCGCGATCGAGGTGGCGCGCGGACGCGGCCTTCTCGGCGACTCGATACTCGGCTCCGCACACCGGTTCGACCTCTTCGTGCGCATCGGCGCAGGCAGCTACGTCTGCGGCGAGGAGACCGCCATGCTGGAGAGTCTCGAGGGGCGAAGGGGCGTGGTGCGTGCCAAGCCCCCGGTGCCGGCCATCGCTGGCCTCTTCGGGTGCCCGACCATCGTGAACAACGTCCTCACGCTCGCGGCGGTGCCGACCATATTGTCCGAGGGCGCCGCTGCGTACGCCGCTGTCGGGGTCGGGCGGTCGCGGGGCACGCAGGTCTTCCAGCTCGCCGGGAACGTCCGGCGCGGCGGCATCGTCGAGACAGGGTTTGGCATCAGCTTGGGCGAGCTCGTGGAGGACTTCGGCGGCGGAACCGACACCGGGCGGCCGGTTCGGGCGATCCAGGTCGGCGGCCCGCTCGGCGCCTACCTCCCGGTCGAACAGCTGAAGCTAGCGATGGATTACGAGGCCTTCGCCGACGTGGGCGCGATGCTCGGCCACGGGGGAGTCGTCGTGTTCGACGACACGGTCGACATGGGCCGCCAGGCAAGGTTCGCGATGGAGTTCTGCGCCATCGAGTCGTGCGGCAAGTGCACGCCATGTCGCGTCGGGGCAGTGCGGGGAGTCGAGGTGATCGACAAGATCCTGTCGGGGATCGAAGTCGACGCCAACGTGGCGCTCCTCGAGGACCTCTGCGACACGATGACCGACGGATCGCTCTGCGCGATGGGCGGCCTCACCCCTCAGCCGGTGCGGAGCGTGCTCACGCACTTCGCCGCTGACCTGATCGGCGCCACCGGAGGTGCAAACTGATGACAGTGCTGATCGAACATGACCTCGGTACCCCGGATCGACCCGGCCCGGCATCGGTGCGCGTCCACATCGACTCGATCGCCGTCGACGTGCCCGCCGGCACCTCGGTCCTGCGGGCCGCCGCGCTGGCAGGCGTCGACATCCCGAAGCTGTGCGCGACCGACAGCCTCGAGCCGTTCGGGTCGTGCCGGCTCTGCCTCGTGGAGGTGGACGGGCGCAAAGGTACCCCAGCCTCTTGCACGACACCGGTCGAGGACAACATGCGCGTCCGGACCCAGTCCGACAGGCTCGAGCGACTTCGTCGAGGCGTGATGGAGCTCTACATCTCCGATCACCCTCTCGACTGCCTGACCTGTGCAGCCAACGGTGACTGCGAGCTGCAGGACATGGCGGGCACGGTCGGCCTGCGCGACGTCCGCTACGGCTATGCGGGCGACAACCATCTCGACGCCGAGAAGGACGAGAGCAACCCCTACTTCACGTTCGACCCGGCCAAGTGCATCGTCTGCTCGCGCTGTGTCCGGGCGTGCGAGGAGACCCAGGGCACCTTCGCTCTCACGATTGCGGGGCGGGGCTTCGGCTCGGTCGTGATGCCGGGGCCGACAGGCAACTTCTTCGACTCCGAGTGCGTCTCGTGCGGTGCCTGCGTCCAGGTCTGCCCGACTGCCACGCTCGAGGAGAAGAGCATCATCACCCTCGGCCTCCCGAAGAGGACCGTGCTGACGACCTGCGCGTACTGCGGTGTCGGATGCTCGTTCAAGGCCGAGCTGCGCGGTGACGAGGTCGTGAGGATGGTCCCCTACAAGGGCGGCGGCGCGAACGAGGGCCACTCATGTGTGAAGGGCCGTTTTGCCTGGGGGTACGCCACGCACCGCGACCGGGTCCTCACGCCGATGGTCCGGGCGCGCACGACGGACCCGTGGCAGGAAGTCAGCTGGGACGACGCCATCGCGCACGCGGCGAACCGCCTGAAGGAGATCCAGGAGCGCCACGGGGTCGACTCGATCGGCGGCATCAGCTCCTCCCGCTGCACCAACGAAGAGGTCTTCGTCGTGCAGAAGATGGTGCGGGCCGCCTTCCACAACAACAACATCGACACGTGCGCGCGGGTCTGCCACTCGCCGACCGGTTTCGGGCTGAAGCAGACCTTCGGCACCTCAGCTGGTACTCAAGACTTCCGCTCGGTCGACGAAGCCGACCTCATCGTGGTCATCGGAGCCAACCCGACCGACGCGCACCCGGTGTTCGCATCACGGATGAAGCGGCGGTTGCGCGAAGGGGCCACCCTCGTCGTGATCGACCCGCGCCGCATCGACCTCGTGCGCTCGCCCCACGTCACGGCATCGCACCACCTCCAGCTGCGACCGGGCACGAATGTCGCCGTGATGAACGCGCTCGCACACGTCATCGTCACCGAGGGGCTCGTCGACACGAACTTTGTGACCGAGCGGTGCGACACCGAGGCGTTCGAGCGCTGGTCGTCGTTCATCGCGGATCCCGAGTACAGCCCCGAGGCGACCGAGGCCGTCACCGGTGTGCCCTCGGCCGAGCTGCGCGCGGTGGCCCGCCTGTACGCATCGGCCCGCAACGCGGCGATCTACTACGGCCTCGGGGTGACCGAGCACTCCCAGGGCTCGACCATGGTGATGGGGATGGCAAACCTCGCGATGGCTACCGGCAACATCGGCCGCGAGGGCGTGGGCGTCAACCCCCTGCGGGGGCAGAACAACGTGCAGGGCTCGTGCGACATGGGGTCGTTCCCGCACGAGTTCTCCGGCTACCGCCACGTCTCCGACGACGCCGTCCGACACTCGTTCGAAGTCGCGTGGAGTGCCAGTCTCGAAGCCGAGCCCGGCCTGCGAATCCCGAACATGCTGGACGGCGCTGTCGAGGGAAGCTTCAAGGCTCTCTTCGTCCAGGGCGAGGACATCGCACAGTCCGACCCGAACACCCACCACGTGAAGGCCGCTCTCTCGGAGATGGAGCTCGTGATCGTGCAGGACCTCTTCTTGAACGAGACGGCAGCGTTCGCGCACGTGTTCTTGCCGGGGACGTCGTTTCTCGAGAAGGACGGTACCTTCACCAACGCCGAGCGCCGCATCAATCGCGTGCGGCCCGTGATGGCGCCCCGTTCCGGCAAGCAGGAGTGGGAGGCGGTCTGTGAGCTGTCGAGCGCCCTCGGCTACAAGATGACCTACGCGTCGGCGAGCGAGATCATGGATGAGATCGCTGCGACGACACCCACCTTCGCAGGAGTCTCGTTCGCGAAGCTCGACGAGACCGGTGGCCTGCAGTGGCCGTGCAACGACGCCGCACCGCTTGGTACACCGGTCATGCACGTCGGCGCTTTCGTGCGAGGAAAGGGCCGCTTCGTCGAGACCCCGTTCGTGCCGACCGACGAGCGGGCGAACCGGCGCTTCCCTCTCTTGCTCACGACAGGCAGGATCCTCAGCCAGTACAACGTCGGCGCCCAGACTCGCCGGACAGAGAATGTCGCGTGGCACGAGGCGGACGTCCTCGAGATCCACCCCTGCGACGCCGAGGAGCGGGGTGTCGCCGACGGCTCCTGGGTCGCCCTGTCGAGCCGGGTGGGCGAGACACAGCTGCGCGCGCACGTCACCGAGCGCGTGCCCCAAGGCGTCGTCTACACGACGTTCCACTACCCCTCGACCGGGGCCAACGTGGTGACGACGGAGTTCTCCGACTGGGCCACGAACTGCCCCGAGTACAAGGTCACGGCCGTCCAGGTCAGGCCGCAGGCGAGCCCGCTGGCCGACGATGCCGGCGAGCGGGTGGCCTCGCTCGTCGGGAGCTGATCCCCGGACATGGCAACCGCGGACCTCGTGCGCATGGCCAACCAGATCGCGGCGAACTTCGGCTACCTCGCTCCGGCGGATGCGTCCGCCGCGACCGCTGCGCACATCACGAGCTTCTGGCCGCTAGCCATGCGGCACGAGTTCTGTGCCGATGTGCCCGACGACGAGCTCGAGCCTGTCGCCCGCGCGGCGAAATCCTTGCTCCAACAAGCTGAACTGCCGGCTTAGCCGAGCCAGGGAGTCGAACGCGCGGCGGGGAGCTGCGGGGCCTCGAGTACCGCGAGGCGATCCTTTGGGTGTTGGACTCGAACAGCCGAGCGCGTCGTCTCTACGAGCTCGCCGGCTGGCAGGACGATGGTGGGGAGAAGCTCGACGAGCGCGACGGTTTCGTCCTCAGAGAGCTCCGGTACCGCCGCAGCCTGATGGATGAGGCGGGCTGAGCGAGCGCTCCGGCGTTCTTCAGGCGTCTCGGCGGCTGAGCAGGATCCCGCCGATGACGAGAAGCGCGACCGTGTAGGCGCACAGGATCGCAAAGCCCGCCCAGGGCGAGAACAACACCGCCCCACCGAAGTCCCTCCCGCCTGGACGCGTGGAGGTCATGTTCTCGGCGATGACGAGGGGGAGGTACTTGATGACACCGTGCTGAACCGACGTCGGGAAGGCCTGCAAGATGAGAGGTAGCACCAGCATCACTCCGACGTAGGCGGCGATAGCCCCTGCCGTGTGGCGGATGATCGTCGCAAGAGCGAGCGCGAACAGCCCGACCATCGTCAACACGAACCCCGCGCCGGCTACTGCCCGCAGGACTCCGGGCTGCCCGAGCGTCGCGTAGGGAGTCGATCCTTTCAAGAGCTGCTGGCCGAGGAGGAACGCCGCGAACGTCAGCAGCTCGCTCGCGACCAGCACCACGACCCCGAAGACGGCCGCCTTGCACACGAGCACGAGCGGGCGGTTCGGGGCCGCGGCGAACGTGGCCCGAATGGTGCCGGTGCTGTATTCGGCGCTCATTGCGAGCACTCCGAGGACGCCGATGGCGATCTGGCCGAGGAACAGGCCGGCAAGGCTCCGAGCGGTCGGGTCGAAGTTGATACGGTCGACGATGCCGCCGCTGCGCCAGTGGGCGGCAGTGACTGCCGTCGCGAGGGCACCGATTCCGACGACCGCAGCCACCGTCACTGCAAGCGTCCAGGTCGTCGACCTGACCGTGCGGAGCTTGGTCCACTCCGACCTCAGCAGCTGAACGGCACCGTAGTGACCGGGTGGGACGTGCCTTCCGGCCGACGTCCCGCGGTCCGGGGAAAGTGCAACCGGGGTCGCTGGCGTCGCGGTCATCGTCCGTCCTCCTCCGGAGCCGCAGCCGGCGCGGTCATGCGGGCAGGCGCCAGCGGCGCGCCATCGGGTGACGTCGGCGCAGGCGCCTGCGACTCGAAGCCGCGGAACTCGACGCTTTCGTTCGTGAGCTCCATGAACGCCTCCTCGAGCGATGCTGTCTGCGGGCTCAGCTCGTGGAGCGCGATTCCCCGTGCGGCAGCAAGGTCGCCGATGGCGGGAGCCGACAGCCCCGTCACCTCGAGCGCCCCTCCCGGCACCTGGACGACCAGCGCCCCCGCGGATTTGAGGGCGTCGGTGAGCTCGGCGGCGCGTGGCGAGATCACCCTCACGTGCTGACCGGAACCCTGGGCGAGGAAGTCTGCCATCGGCGCTTCGGCGATGAGCCGCCCCTTCCCGATGACCACGACGTGGTCCGCCGTGACTGCCATCTCGTTCATGAGGTGGCTCGAGACGAAGACCGTCCGTCCCTCGGAGGCCAGGTGCTTCAAGAGGAGGCGAACCCAACGAATCCCCTCGGGGTCGAGCCCGTTCACGGGCTCGTCGAAGAGGAGAACGCCGGGGTCTCCAAGCAGTGCGGCGGCGATTCCGAGCCGCTGGCCCATCCCGAGCGAGAACGTGCCAGCCCGCTTGCGGGCGACGCCGGTCAGGCCGACGAGATCGAGCACCTCGTCGATTCGGCGCCGGCCGATGGAGTTCGTCTGTGCCAGCGCCAGCAGGTGGTTGTAGGCGGTCCGACCGGGGTGCACCGACTTTGCCTCGAGCAAGCCACCGACCTCCCGGAGCGGCCACGCAAGATCGCGATAGCGCCGGCCGGCGACGGTCACGCTTCCGGCATCGGGCCAGTCCAGCCCGAGGATCATCCGCATCGTGGTGGACTTTCCCGAGCCGTTGGGTCCGAGGAAGCCGGTAACCATGCCAGGTCGCACATCGAAGGACAGCCGGTCGACGGCGACTGTTGATCCGTAGTGCTTGGTGAGATTTCGAGCTTCGATCACTCGCGGCCTCCGCGATTGGTCACAGCCGGGCGGCGTGTAGCGATCACGCTATTGCCGATGACCGAGCAGGTCAGGTCGCGGACAGCTGCGCTGTCGTTGCTGCTGCCTGCCTATTCGGGCCTCGGGGTGACGGGTCTCACGCCGGCCAGAATGCGGCTGGCCGTCGCCTGGAAGCGGGCGACGTCATCGAACGAGCGCGCGACGAGCATCGCGCCTTCGAGGCCGCTCACGATCATCCGGGCCATCTCGCTCGGCGGTCCTTCGAACCGCAGGGTCCCTTCATCCCGACCCCGCTCGAGGACGCTTGTAAGCCATGCCTCGTTCTCGTCGAAGAAATGGACGACGGCGTCCTGCATCGGCCCAGGCAGCGTCTGGTACTCGGCCGCCAGCATGCCGCAGAGACACATCCGCCGATCCCGCAGCACGCCGAGGTACAGGTCTGCGTAGCCGTCCAGCATGGCGGGCGCATCGGCGGCACGGGCCCCGAGCGCGACAAGCGCTTCCGAGAAGCGGACGGCATACCGGCCCATGAGTGACGCTCCGAGCTCGGACTTGCTGGCAAAGTGGTAGTGGAGGGCAGCCTTCGTGATCTTCAGCTCGCCGGCGACGTCGGCGTAGCTGAAGCCGTTGAACCCCCGCGTCTGCACGAGGCGCTCGGCTACGTCCAGGATCTGCGTAGCCGTGTCGGCCGTGTAGCGCTGGCTCTGGTTCATCGCTCCATCCATCGGCGCAGGGTAGCCCTCTTGATCTTTTACCTACTAGTAGGTAAGGTGACCCTATCACAACCTGCCTTTGATAGTGCGAGTAGGGGGAGCCAGCATGCAGGAAACCGAGCACAAGAGCTTCGAGAAGCCGGACGAGATCCGCGAGTTCCCGAACGGGCGCGCAGAGATCGTCAAGGCCGGTGGCGCCGAGATCGGGCGTCTCGTCTTCGAGCCAGGATGGCGCTGGTCTCGAGACGTCAAGCCGATCGCCAACACCGACAGTTGCCAGGCTCCTCACTTCCAATACCACGTGAGCGGGCACCTTGCCATCCTCATGGACGACGGCACTGAGCTC
Organism: uncultured Acidimicrobiaceae bacterium; assembly: GCA_963801185.1. Classification (GTDB taxonomy): domain Bacteria; phylum Actinomycetota; class Acidimicrobiia; order Acidimicrobiales; family Bog-793; genus Palsa-601. The sequence continues at coordinate 1,006,394 of CAWDDW010000001.1, forward strand.
GTCGCCGGCCCAGGAGATGTCACGTCCCTGCCGAGCGGACACGACGCCTGGGTGGTCGGGGACACGCCGGTAGTCGCCGTCGACTGGTTCGGCGCAAGCAACTACGCGAAGTGACCGGCTCGCCCGAGAAGATGGATCCCGTCGCGGCAGTCGAGCGGTTCGGCGCGGCCTGGGCCGAACATGACCTGGAGGCCACCTTGGCGCTCGTCACCGAGGACTGCGTGTTCGATGCCACAGGCCCCGCCCCTGACGGGACGCGCCACACGGGTAGGGATGCAATCCGGCACGCGTGGGAGCCGATCTTCGACGACAGCACGTCGTTGTTCGAACCGGAGGAGGCCTTTGCCGCTGGCGACCGGGTCGTGCAGCTCTGGCGATACACGTGGGACGGCGGCCACGTCCGCGGCGTTGACGTCTTCCGCGTCCGCGACGGCAAGGTCGCCGAGAAACTCTCCTACGTGAAGGGCTGACGACGTGGCCACCTCCGATCCAACTGCTGGTTCTCCTACCGCAGTCGACGCGCTGCTGGCTGGTATCGAAGCGGGTGTTGTGCCGCTCGACAGTTTCTGCCCCGACGCCGTGCTCGACGCCACCGTCCCGAACTGGCGTTTCTCGGTAAAGGGCGCCGACGCCGTCCGAGACGAGCTTCTCCGGGTGGTTCGCGGATCCCGGTCACTTCGAGGAGCTTCGACGCGTCACGATCGACGAAGGCGAGATGCTGGAGTTCACCCTCTCGTGGGTCGAGAACGGCATCGCTCACGCTTGTCATCAACTCCACGTGTTGCACCTGCGAGATGGACGAGTCGCAGCGGACACGGCCTTTTGTGGAGGTCGGTGGCCCGCGCCCTTGCTCGCTCGGATGGAGGCGGCTCGGTCGTAGTTCTAGAGGGCACTCCAGTGGATCGGGATTCCCGAGCTAACGTGATCCCCGCCCCGCGGGCGTAGCTCAATGGTAGAGCTCCAGCCTTCCAAGCTGGCTATGCCGGTTCGATCCCGGTCGCCCGCTCAGCCGTAATTCCCAGTCAACCGCTGGCGCTCTCTTCCAGTCGATTCTCAGCCGGGCGATCGTGCGCGAAGGACTTTAGGGTCCAGGCTGCCGACGCAGCTCACCGCCGGGTGCTCCCATGTCACCGGCGAGCAACGATCGCGCGCTCGGCTCGCTCGGATCGTCTGCCACAGGCTCTACGTCCCAGTGTGAGGGAGGCAGGACCCAGGTCCACCAGGCACCACTCCCCTTGTAGAGAACTTCCCATTCGGGGCCGAGCTCCTCTTGAACACGTTCGGCGAGCTGAGACCCTTTCATCCAAAAGCTTCGTATCGTCACGTCCTCTGAGCAGGGACGAGCGGCACGTGGTCCGTAGAACTCGTCAGCGGCATCGTTCCATGCCTGCAGAGAGTCCAGGAGATCGGGCGACAGCAACTCGCTCCACGCTTGGAGTTTGGCGCTCGACACGCAAGCCTCGTCGGCTTGGTGAGCTCCCGGTTTCCGATCCGTACGTGCGGAGATGAGCCAGATTCCGTGCGCACCCCAGTCCCAGTCGATCAGCACTCGCTTCGGTCCGGCCATATCAGGCAGCAGGCTAATGGCACCACAACGGCAATGTCCCTCATGCACCAGAACGATTGCCAGGTCACCGCAGCTGGCTCAACGGGCGCCGAGAGGTCGGGACGGGCCACTGAGGCCGTCTGGATCTAGATGCCGTGTCCGACCGTCTCGAACAGGACGCGGCGCCCGACGATGGCCGAGATCGCGACGGGGGGTGGCCGGTCGCAGATCCGCGACTGCATCGACAGGTTGTGGAGGGTCGACGACGGGCCCGGCAGCCTCACCGACAGCGAGGTGACGACCTCGCAGGCGTGCGGGTTCGTGCCGTTGGCGAAGTCCCGACTGGTGATGACGAAGCCCGCACTTACCGACGGGTAGCGCTGCAATGAGGAGTGGACCGGCTGCTCATGGCGGAGGATCACCCGGACTGGGTGGAGCGGGAAGAGCATCTTGGGTCCGGCGTAGCTGAGATGCACCGCGAGTCGCGTCCGTTTCCCTGACGTGGTGGTCGTGTAGAACCGAACTTTCGGGACGCCCTGCAACCAGCATGGACGCGAGGACGTGTTGGCGATCCCGATGCCGGTGAGGCCGGTGCCAGTAGCAGCGCTGGCGCCGAAGAGCAGGACTCGGAAGCCGATGACGAGCATCGGGGGGGTGGTCTCGGTGCTGTCGTGGTCGATGCACCCATGATCACCGTCTTGGATGAGACGGAGGCTGCCCCGCCACAGCCGGCGAGGGCGACGGCAGCCACCATGGGGAGCACCAGTCGAGCGAGCAGGTGATCACGGGACAAGCTCCTTCGTGTCGACTTCATCACGGGCGATCATCTCCCGCCACTTAGACGCCTGGAACCGCTCCGCGCTTGCACGACCATCTACGTACGCCGCTCGCGAATACGGCGCCAGAGTCGAAGGACTCTCCCGCCTAAAGCAACGCTCTGATGGTCGGCATCCAGCCGGCTCGAGCCCGACTCCGCTTCCGTCCCTGCGACCGGCTGCTAGAACGCTCTCGATGCTTCGTGCCGTGTTTCCGGGCCTCACGCTCGAGCGTGCCGCTTACGGCTTCGAGGTCGGCGGCGAGCCTCCTGACCACTGCGGTCCCGGTGGCATGGTTTTTGGAACTGGTGGCGACTGGCTCGTCGCGAACAGTGGGACCGGCAGTCTCTTTCGGCTTCGCGGAACCGGTGTCCGCGCAAGCGAGGTTCTAAACACCGATTGCGGCGCGTCGGATCTCGCCGTCTGCCCGGACGGCAGGCTCTTCGGGTCTCGCAAGACCGAGATCGTCGAGCTGGATCCGGCGAACGGCGACGTGTTGCGCAGCATTGCCGGCGGTTTCGAAGAACTCGTCGGTCTCGTGTTCGACGCTTCGTCAGGAAAGCTCATCGTCGCCGACTTCGAAGCACTGGCGATCTACGAGGTCGATCACCTGACTGGCGAACGGTCCGTGCATGCGGCGGGCAACCTGCTCGGCAGTCCGAACGGGATCGTGGTCGACGACGCCGGGAGAGTCCTCGTCGCCGGTTACGACAGCAGACATGTCCTCGCTGTGGAACGCGACGGCGCCGTAGTAGATCTCGGCTTCCTCCCGGGAGGCCCGGACGGGATCGCGCTCGGCGGCTCCGACGGCCCGTTTTATGGCTCCGCAATCGTCAATCAGAGAGACGGGTGCGTCGTGCAAATAGCACAGAACGGGGACCAGACGACGCTGGCGACGGGAGGCACGCCCGGCGACCTGATAGGCGTGGACGCCGACGGTTACTTGCTCGTCACCCAACTGGAGGAGATCTTCCGAATAGGGCCGTCTTGGTTCGCATCGCAGCCGTGGCGCGTTCTTCCGTCTCGGCTCTAAAGAAATTACCCAAATCTGCCGATGACTTGGCGACGAGGGAGTTCTTCGTGTCTCGCGCATTGACGCGGGGTGGGTCACGAGACGAGGGGAGGTTCGCCAATGGCCGCGTTGCGAGCTTCGTCGTCGCGTTGGTACGTGCTGTTCGTCGCCGTCGTCGGCATGGTCTACTTCCCGTTCCTCGAGTGGCCGGGACAAGTCGCCGCGTGGGCGGTGATCGGCCTTTCCTCGGTGGCGGCCATCATCTACGGCACGTATCGCAACCGCCCCAACGTCCCGGTCGCCTGGGGCATACTCGCGTCTGGCCTGTTCTTGTTCATCACCGGCGACACGATGTACAAGTTCTCCAACCAGATCCTGCACCACACGCCTCCGTTCCCGTCGATCATCGACGTCATCTACATCACGATGTACCCCACGCTGGCAGTCGGCCTCCTCTTGCTCGTGCGGGCACGGGTGCCGGGGGGCGACCGGGCGAGCCTCCTCGACGCGCTCACGGTCACGGCAGGCCTCGCGTTGCTGTCGTGGGTCTTCTTGATCGTCCCGTACTTCCGGGCCCCTGACCTTTCCATCCTCGAGCGCCTCACCTCGGTCGCGTATCCGTTGGGTGATGTGCTGTTGTTGGCGATGTTGGCCCATCTGTGGAGCGCCGGCGGGTTGCGCAACGCGGCCGGTCGCCTGCTCGCGATCGGGACGGTCGGCTGTTTGGTCTCCGACAGCCTGTATGGCGCGATCCAGCTTCACGGCACCTGGCACGACGGGAACCCGGTCGACTTCGGTTGGATGCTCTTTTACGCATGCTGGGGCGCTGCCGCACTGCATCCCTCCATGCGGGACCTTGCCAAGCCGGTCCCCGCTTCGACTCATCGAACGAGTCGCTCCAGGCTCTTCCTGCTTGCAGGCGTGTCGCTCATCGCGCCGATCGTGCTCATCAGCGAATCGGTGTTCTCGAAACCCGTCGACGCCGCCATGATCGGGGCGGCCGCGGGCGTGATGTTCCTGCTCGTCCTCGCACGCATGGCAGGTCTCGTCAGCGTCCACCAGCAAGCGGTCACCCGCGAGCAGGTGCTCCGGTCCGCGGCAGCAGACCTCGTCGCCGCATCCGGGCGCGAAGCCCTCTATGGGGCGATCCTCAAGGACGTGACGGCCCTAGCGTCGGGACAAGGCGAGATCTCGGTCACCATGGCCGTCTCACGAGGCACCACGGCCGACCTCGAGATCATCGCGAGGTCCGAGAACTCGGGACATCGACAAGAGTTGTTGCCGACGCCGCTGGCAATTCCTGCCGGGCTCAAGGATCAGTTGCTGACTGGCGACTCCGTACGCTGCACGCTCAGCGACTTCCCCGAGGTCGGAGGTTCCCCCGAGGAATCATCGCTGCTGATCTGTCCGCTAGTGACAGACGACGAGCTCAGGGGCTTGGTGTCGGTCGCGAGCGCGCGCGAATGGCCCGTCGACCTCGCGCGCGCCATCGAGACCCTCTCCTCGCAAGTCGCGCTCGCGCTAGAGAGCGAAGCACTGACCGAGGCCTTCCACGCGGCTCGCAGCGAAGCACGGTTCCAGGCCCTCGTCCAGAACGCGTCAGATGTGATCTTGATCGTCCAGCCGGACACCACGATCGTCTATCAGACCCCGTCGACGAAGAGGATCCTCGGCTACGAGGACGGTCTCGAAGGCCGCCGGCTGACCACACTGCTGCATCCCGACGACGCGCAACAGGCAATCGCGGTCTGGAACGAGACTGCCTATCGCTCCGACCCGTCGACTGCGGTGGAGTGGCGCCTTCGCCACCAGGACGGGTCGTGGCGTGACGTCGAGGTGGCGACCAACAACCTCCTCGGCGACTCCGACGTCGAGGGGATAGTCCTGACGATTCGCGACGTGAGCGACCGCAAGCGGCTGGAAGAGGAGCTCAAGCACCAGGCGTTCCATGACCTGCTCAGCGGACTGGCCAATCGAGCCCTGTTCGGGGACCGGCTCGAGCACGCGCTCGCGAGGGCGGCCCGCGTGGAGAAGCCGCTTGCGGTCCTCTTCCTCGACCTCGACGACTTCAAGATCATCAACGACACTCTCGGGCACTCGGCCGGCGACGAACTTCTCGTAGCCGTCGCCCGTCGCCTCTCGGAGGCCTTGCGGGCCGGCGACACCGCCGCGAGGTTCGGAGGCGACGAGTTCGCCGTCCTGCTCGAAGACGTGCGCGACCTGGAGGAGGCCCGTGCCGTCGCTGAAAGGATCATCGCAGCGTTGCGCCCGCCGGTGACCATCGGAGATCGGCAGGTCAACGTGCAGGCGAGCGTAGGAATCGCGCTCAGCCCATCAGGTGCGGACAGCCCGTCGGAGCTGCTGCAGGCAGCGGACGTCGCCATGTACGAGGCAAAGGCACGCGGCAAGGGCTGCTGCGAGGTGTATGAGCCCATGCTTCGAGACGCCATCATCGAACGGCTGGAGCGCACCTCCGATTTCAAGCGCGCCCTCGACGCCAACGAGTTCGTGCTCTACTACCAGCCGATCGTGGACCTCGACGACAGCCGGGTGATCGGAGTCGAGGCGCTCGCTCGCTGGAACCACCCTGAGCACGGCATGCGACCGCCAAAGGACTTCATTGAACTCGCCGAGGAGACCGGGCTCGTCATCCCGTTCGGGCGGTGGGTGCTGCAGGAGGCCTGCAAGCAGGCGCATGCGTGGCACGTGCGAGGCGCGCCCGGACTGACCGTCAGTGTCAACATCTCGGCTCGGCACTTCCAACACGAGGGCATCGTCGACGACGTCGCCCGGGCGATCGAAATGGCCGGCCTCGATCCCGCGAGCTTGGTGCTCAAGATCACAGAGAGCGCCCTGCTCCAGGACGCCGGAGCAGTCGTGACGCGCATGATCGACCTGAAGATGCTGGGGGTGCAGTTCGCGATCGATGACTTCGGCACGGGTTACTCGTCGCTCAGCTATCTCCAGCGATTCCCCATCGACATCTTGAAGGTCGACAAGTCGTTCGTCGACGGCGTGGGCGATTCGGTCGAAGAGGGCGCGCTCGCAGAGGCGATCGTCCAGCTCGGCAGGACGCTTCACCTACAAACGATTGCCGAGGGCATCGAGCTGTCACGGCAGGTCGAGGGACTGCGCTCCATCGGCTGCCATTACGGGCAGGGCTTCTTCTTCGAGCGTCCTTGCACCGTGCAGGCGATCGACACTCTGATCGCTCGTCAGCACGCGTCGGACCGGCCGGCGGCTCCGGCATCCAATGGGGCACCTCTCGACGGTCGCCTCGAACGGACAGGAGTTCATATATGACTTCGACTTTCCCGAGCTTGTCGTCGGAGAGGGTGCGAATCGACGAGCGCTGGGCCGATCTTCAAGCGTCTGCGTTCGTCCCACCCGATGATGGATGCCGTCATCGACGAGGTGCGTGTACGTCAGATCCGGGTCGGCGACAAGTGGCTGACCGACTTCGCGTCCTGTAACTACCTCGGGTTCGACTGGCATCCGAGGATCATCGCGTCGGTGGAACCCGCGCTCCAGCGTTGGGGCACGCATCCCAGCTGGTCGCGCCTGCTCGGTAGTCCCCGCCTCTCCGTCGATATCGAGGAGCACATGACGCAGTTGCTCGGGGCGCCCGACACCTTGGTGCTTCCAACCATCACCCATATCCACTCCTCGGTCATTCCCGTCCTCGCGGGCCAGGGAGCGGTCCTTCTTGATGCTCAGGCGCACAAGACGATGTGGGACGGGTGCTCGCACGCCCGAGCGAACGGCGCGACTCTGCGCCGATTCCGCTCGAACGATCCCGACTATCTCGCCGATCTGCTCAGATCCCTTCCGGTCGGCTTGTCGCGCCTCGTGTGCATGGACGGCGTCAACTCCATGACGGGCAACGCTCCGAACCTGGTCGAGTTCGCACGGGTGTGTCGCGAGAACGACGCCCTGCTGTACATCGACGATGCCCACGGGTTCGGCGTCATCGGCGAGTCGCCCTCCGAAGACGTACCCTACGGTCACCGCGGGAACTCCATCGTTCGCCACTTCGCCGAGTCGTACGACCACATCGTTCTGGTAGCCGGCTTTTCCAAGTCGTATTCTTCGCTCCTTGCTTTCCTGGCGCTGCCCACGAAACTCAAGAACTTCCTCAAGGTCGCTGCTGCGCCTTATCTGTACTCGGGCCCGTCGCCGACCGCCTCGCTCGCGACGGTGCTCGCGGGCCTGCAAGTCAACGACGAAGAAGGAGAGGACATTCGCCGGTCGTTGTACCTGAAGACCACGCGAGTGCTCAACCACATCGAGAGCCTCGGCATTCACACGCCCAACACGTCCGGGTTGCCGATCATCGAGCTTCCCTTGGCCAAGAGCGACGACATCGACGCCGTCGGCGCGTTCTTGTTCAACAACGGGATCTACGTGACGCTGGCCGCTTACCCGCTGGTGCCGAGAGAGCAGGTTGGCTTCCGGGTGCAGATCACCGCCGCCAATACCGACGAGGAGATCGATCACTTGAACGAGGTCCTCTCCGAGCTTGTCCAACGATTCGACATGCAGCCTGGTCTCAACGCGGCGTGAACAAGGACGGAGCAGCACTGGGACTCACGACACCGTTCAAGCGGCGCGAGTTCCGGTTGCTCTGGACGGGCCTCGCGGTGTCGCTCCTCGGAGACGGGGTGTTCCTCGTCGCGGTGGCTTGGCAGGTCTATGCGATCGCCGATCGACCTTCCGCCCTCGCATATGTCGGGATCGCGATGTCGCTCCCGCAAGTCGCCATGCTGCTCGTAGGGGGCGCCGTGTCCGACCGTGCCGACCGGCGGACGATCTTGCTCTTGTCCGACGTTGCGCGCGGGCTCGCTCTCGCGTGTCTCGCCGGCGTTACCGCAGCGGGCGTCGTCCATCTCTGGGAGCTGTACGTGGCGGCGGCGGTCATCGGGATCGCGGCGGCGTTCGCATCGCCGGCGCTCGACGCGCTCGTGCCCCAACTCGTGCCGGCACATCGAGCTCACCCAGGCAAACTCCGTAGACCAGTTCATGCGGCCGTTCGCCCTCCAGCTCGCCGGGCCGGCGCTCGGGGGAGTCGCCGTCGTTGCTCTCCACCCGAGCGGCGCGTTCGGATTCGATGCGCTCACGTTCGCGTTCTCGGCTTGGTGTGTGTGGCGCCTCACCCCGATCGCCCCCGTGGGATCGGGAGAGGGGTCGACACTCCGGAGCGATGTGCGAGAGGGTCTCGCCTACGTTCGTCGTCACGTCTGGCTCTGGGGAACCTTCGTCTCTGCGACGATCACGTACCTGCTCTTCATCGGGCCGACCCAGGTACTGCTGCCGTACCTCGTTCGTAACTCTCTGCACGCCGGCGCCACGACCTACGGCGCGGTGCTGGCGACAGGCGGTGTCGGGGCGCTCATCGGCGCCGCCTTCGTGGCGAGGCGTCCCGATGTGCGGCGACCGGTCACGTGGATGTATGTCTGGTGGACCATCGCCACCTTGGGCGTCGCTGGTTACGGGATTGCCACCCGCGCATGGGGACTCGCGTGCGCGGCATTCGTGATCAACGGTGCCGAGGCTGTCGGGGCCGTTGTCTGGGCCACGTTCAAGCAACGCCGAGTGGAGAACTCGATGCTGGGGCGCGTCTCGAGCATCGACTGGTGCATCTCGACGGCACTGCTCCCGCTCAGCTACGCGTTGACTCCCCCGATCGTCCACCTGCTCGGTGTGCGGATGACGCTCGTGCTGGCCGGCACGATCGGCTCGGTGACCACCATCGGGTTCCTCTTCATCCCTGGCATGCGCGACTCCGACAGCCAGAGTGACCCGCTGGCGGCGGTTGTCACCAACTCAGGGTCGCCGGTGCACTGAGCGCGTTGGGCGCGCCGGCGCCGGTGCGACTCCAGCATCGACCGTCGTTGCAGCGTCATCCGTACGTGTCATTGGGAGGGTTCCCTCATGGCAAGCGGCCTGGCCGGGCCGAAAGCGAGTTCAGCGAAGCGGTGGCCCATGCGGGCGTAACCAGCGGCGTTCGGGTGTAGGTCGTCTGGAAGATCGACTGCATCGTCGGGACCGAACAGCTCCAGACCGTCGAGATAGTGCAGGTTGTCGTCGCCGAGCGCCCGCCGCTTCTCGGCGATCTCGGCGATCGAGGCTCGGATCCGCTTCAGGGTGAGGCTGGTCGCGCGGATCTCCTCGAGGCCGTCGACGGTCACGAATCGGCCGTCAGGACCTGCGATGGTCGGCCCGGGCTTGTCCTCGGCAGGTGGGCAGATGATGGGAGACACCAACAAGATCGGCGTGTCCGGCTGGCCTTCGCGAATTGTGTCGAGAAACCCGTGTAGGGCGGGCCCGAAGGTCCTCTCCCGCAACGTGTCGCCGTTCACGATGTTGATGCCGACCTTGAGACTGACCATGTCTGCCGGCAGATCGCGGACAGTCCTCGCCGCGAACTGGTCGAGCATGCACTGACCGGCCAACCCGAGGTTGATCAACTCGACGCCGGCCTCGCGAGCGGCGATGGCTGGCCACGTCGCTGTCGGCGAATCGGCCTCGAAGCAGTGGCTGATCGAGCTCCCGTAGTGGACCCAGCGCCGAAGGGCCGACTCAGGAGCCGGTTCGACCAGCGCTTGCTCGTCGACGCGCACGGCCCGGAGCTCGACCACAGCCGCCTGGGGCAGCCAGACCTCGATCAGCTTTGGACCTCGGGCGAGACCGTCGAATCGGACGGTCGTCGGTTCGCCTGTGTCGAACGTGATGTCCGCCAGCCCTGGCCCGGTCACGGTGATGACGTGCCCCGCGGTGGTCGCCACGTTCTTCACGAGCGCACCGTCCAACACGATGTCGAAGACTGCTGGTCGAAGCTCCTTGGCCAGCAGCCGGAAATGGGTCAGCAACACGTCAAGTTCGATAGTGCTGGACGTACTGGCAAACCGGAGGCGGACGCCTGACGGCATCTGCACTATGGCGTCCATGAACAAGTCGGGTATCTGCGGTCTCGTCCACGCCGGCAGCCGTCGCGGGACCACACCTGTCGCTGTCCGCTCGACGTCGAGCGCTCCCACTAGAGCGATAGGCCCGCCATCGAGAGAGATCTCCTTCATCTACTTGTGTCTATCGCACCCTCAAGGTCGCCGGGGCGCTGCGCGATGCCTTGCCAAGGGGGAACTTCTGATCCCGGCCAGCTAACCGCGCCGGCCCACGACCCATGCCGTCGCCGCAGCACCGGCGGCGGTCCACGCCGCGAGGACGATGAACGACGTTCCCACGTGTGTCTCGACGCCTGCGGTGAGGCCTGCTCTGATGACAACGGCCATGTTGTAGAAGGGCAAGACGTGGTGGATGCCGGCCAGCCAGCGAGGTAGCTGTGACACCGGGTAGACGATCGGCGAGAACAAGAGCACGACGAACATCAGCGCGTTGGTCACGACGTTGGTCACCTGCGGGTTGGAGATGGCGAGCGCCATGCCGTACCCGACGGCGATCGCCATCAGCGCGCAGAGAAGGACGGCAGGAACGATCAGCAGCGAGATCGAGAGGTGCACGTCGTACCGCCACGCCGCCACGACGAGGGCGAGCACGGAACCCGGGAGCGCCAGGAGCGTGTAGAGGAGGAAGGTGGACGCGGCCTGGGCGCTTCGCGGCGATGGCAGTGACCAGATGTAGTCGAAGGTTCCTTCTGTCTTCTGCTGGCCTACGGCGCCCGGAAGCATCACGAAACCAAGGGGTATGAGCGCCAGCGTCGGTGCGCCTGTCGTGATGTACAGCGCTCGGAAGGCGGTGACGTGAGGGTAGAAGAACCCGTACAGGAGCGCCATGCCGGCGCCCATCATGGTCTGGATGACGATCATCATCGGCGCCCACTCGCGCATGCGGCCGTAGTCGAAACGCAGCATCGCGAGCAGGCTGGAGAACCAGTAGCCGATCCCCGACCGGAGCTCCGCCTGTGGCATGGGGGCCGGGTCGAGCCGGACGACGCTCGGGACAGTCACGGTCGCCGTCCGATCGCTCGCCCGGCAAGGGCCGCACAGGCGATCGCCCAGACGCTCAGCACTACGTAAGCAGAGAGCACTGCTGCATGACCTCCCGGCGTCAGAGCCGCCCTTGTGACCACGGCCATGTGGCGGAAGGGGAACCACCAGTTGAGGGAACCGAGCCAGCGCGGCATCTGCGAGACGGGGAAGAGGATCGGCGCAAAACCGAAGATTGCGAAGACGAGCAGCTGGGTGATCAGCCGCGTCGCCATGGGGCTGCCGATGGCGTGCGCCAGCACGTACCCGAGCATCGTGCCGGCGAACGAGGTGAGGAGAACCGCTGGAACGATCATCGGCGTGACGTGGAGGGGTAGGTCGTAGCGCAGTCTCGCCACGCCGAGGGCGACGATCGTCGTCGGCACACCGCCGATGAGGCAGACCGTGTACCACGCGGCGGCAGTCACCGACCGGCTGACCGGCATCGAGCGGAGGTAGTCGTAGCTCCCGCTGACCTTCTGGTCCGCAACGAGCTGAGGACCAAGGACCATGCCGACTATGAGCAAGTTGATCACGGGTACACCGGTGGACACGAACAGAGCGGCCCTCAAGGGGATATGGGAGAAGAACAACGAGATGCCGAGCACGAAGCCGACACCGGAAAGCAGTTGGACGATCGTGAGCGTCAACAACCAGACTCGCAAGCTCGCGAGATGCCATCGCACCATCACGGTGTATTCGCGCCACCAGCGCCCCGCCCCGCGCTCGACGGTGCCATGGGGGACGATGAGGGCGGCCGCCTGGGCGTCAGGCGTCGTCATCGTCATCGTCTCCGTCGCCCGACATGTGCGAGGTCAGCCTGATGTAGGCGTCCTCGAGCGTCATGGCACCCAGCGCGTACTCCTCGGCGACGCCGGCTCTCGTCAACTCCGCCGCCCACGCGATGCCGGCGGAGGCGTCCGATTCGGCGATCGTGGTGACGAGGTTGTGCCCCACGCGCACTGCCGGACCGGCCCACGGCGGCAGGGCCGGCGTGGGCGTTCCCGGTGCGAGCATCAACTGCAGGCGAAGTTGCGACCGGTCGGCTGCCTTCATCGAGGAAGGCGTGCCTTCTGCGACCAGCCGGCCCTGGTGGATCACCGCCAGGCGGTCGACCGACTTCTCGGCCTCGAGCACGTTGTGGGTCACGAGCAGCACGGCGCACCCGTGCGCGCCGAGGGCGCGGATCTCCTGCCACAGCAAGCGCCGCCGTAGCGGGTCGACGTCGTTGGTCGGTTCGTCGAGGATCACCAGGCGCCCGGGGCGAACGATGGCCATGCAGAAGCCGACGAGCCGCTTCACGCCTCCGGACAACGTTTGGCCGAGAGCGCTCCGCCACTCCCCGAGCTCGAGCGCATCGATCAGGGTCGCAGTGCGCTGCCGGACCTCCTTTGTGCTGCCGCCCCTGATACGACCGGCGAGCTCGATCGCCTCGGCGACACGGAAAGAGTCGATGGGCATCTGTGCCTGAGGCAGATACGAGCACAACTGTCGCGCCGCATCGGGGTCAGCAACGAGGTCGAAGCTGCCGAGGGTGATACGACCGGACGTCGGCTTCAACAGACCGATCGTCTGCTTCACGAGCGTGGACTTCCCAGCGCCGTTCGGGCCGAGCAGACCGTATACCTCGCCCGGCTCGATGCTGAGCGTGATGCTGTCGTTGGCTGCGAGAGCGCCGAAAGACTTGGTGAGGGAGTCCACACGGAACGCCCAGTCGTCAGGCCGCGCCGTCGGCGACGTAGCCGTCGCTCCAACTCGCTCGGTCACGACGCATCCTCCCTACCACTGACCGCCTTCATCTGGTCGGCACCTTGGTCGTGCCAGCGCTTTTCAGCTCCCGAAGTGCTTAGCCTTCCCGTTGGAGTCGACGAGCGAGTAACCCTTGCCGCTCGGGTCGACGATGATGCCAACGATGGGCGCCGAGAGTGTCTTGCCGGCGAGCGAGCCGTAGAACTTGGCGTCACCGAACCTGAACACGCCGCCATCAGCCGCGACCAACCAGTAACCCTTCCCGTCAGGGGAAGCCGCCATCCCGACGACCGGTTGGGCGAGGGGCTTGCCGGCGAGCGAGCCGTAGAACTTCGCGTCACCGAACCTGAACACGCCACCATCGGCCGCGACCAACCAGTAACCGTTCCCGTTCGCCGTCACCGCGATGCCGACGACCGGCTTGTTCAGTGTCTTGCCCCCGAGAGAGCCGTAGAACTTGGCGTCCCCGAACCTGAACACGCCACCATCGGCTCCGACCAACCAGTAACCCTTCCCGTCCGGTGTCTCTGCGATCGCTACGACCGGTGCGGCCAGCTTCGTGCCAACTAGCGTTCCATACGAGACCGCGTTACCGAAGGGGAACACGCCGCCATCAGCCGTGACCAACCAGTACCCCTTGCCATCAGCGGTCGACGCGATCCCGACGACCGGTTGGCTCGAGCTACCTGGCTTGAGCGACCCGAAGGACTTGGCGTCACCGAACGGCGTGACGGCGCCACCGGGTGTCACAAGCCAGTAGCCGCCGCCGTCGGGTGTGCCGGCGAAGAGGTGCCCACCGGCCAAGCTCCCCGTTGCCAAGGAGCTGACCTCGTTGGAGCGCCCGGATCGTCCCTCCGAGTTGACGGCCTCGACCACGTAGAAGTACTTGATGCCCCGTGACGCGGTTGTGTCGGTGTAGGAATCGGTGGACGCAGTCGTCGTGGCGATCGGGGTGGCGCTCTCGGCGCCAGCGCTCGTGCCCCTGAATATCGCGTAACCCGTGAGCGTGAGACCCCCGTCGCTGCTCGGCGCCTTCCAGCTGAGCGAGATGCTGGTCGGCCCCGGTGAGGCGGCCAGACCGGTGGGGGGCGTAGGCACCGAGACGACGGTGATCGGGGCCGAAGTACCTCTGATCGAGCTGCTCACCGTGTCCGTAGCGGTCACGGTCTGAGATCCGACCGTCCTCATTGTTATCGAGAAGACTCCGACCCCGTCGATCAGGTTGGTGTTCCCGGGCAGGAGCGCATGCGAGTCCGTCGAGGTGAAGTGCACCTTGCCCGTGTAGCCGGCGGCAGTGTTACCGAACGTGTCGACGGCCGTGACGGTCAGGTTGTGTGCCACGCCCGAGACCATCGTCGAGGGCAAGCCAGTCAACACGAAGTGGGTCGCGACCGCGGGGGCGACCGTGATAGTGCCAGAGGTGCCCGTGATCAAGCCTTGCGTGGCGGTCAATGTCGTCGACTGCGCGTCCGTGAGGATGACCGAGGCCGTGCCGGCGCCAGCCGAGAAGCTCACCGTCGCAGGGTAGATCGGAGCCGTGCCGTTCGGGGAGGTCGACGGCCCGGTGAAAGCGATCGCCTGAGACCCCGCGAAGGAGGTCGCGACGTTGCCGAACGGGTCGAGGGCGGTCAGCGTCACGGTGAAAGCACTGCCGGCAGTCACGCCCGATGGAGCGCTCACGACGAAGTGGTCCGCCGCAGCCGGTCCGACGGTGATCGCGCCGGAGGTGCCCGTGATCGACGAGTTGACAGTGTCGGTCGCGGTGATCGTCTGGTCACCCGCCGTCTTGAGCGTGGCGGAGAAGGTCCCCGCTCCGTTGGTGAGCGTGCTGTCAGCAGGCAGTACGGCTTGGCCGTCAGAGGACGTGAACTGGACCGTCCCGGAGTAGCCGGTGGCGGTGTTGCCAAAGGCGTCGAGAGCCGTGACAGAGAAGGAGAGCGAGCTCCCGGCAGTCGCGCTCGACGGCGCGCTCACGACGAAGTGGTCCGCCGCAGCCGGTCCGACGGTGATCGAGCCGGAGGTGCCCGTGATCGACGAGTTGACAGTGTCGGTCGCGGTGATCGTCTGGGCCCCCGCTGTCGCAAGCGTGGCGGAGAAGGTCCCCACCCCGTTCGTGAGCGTGCTGTCAGCAGGCAGCACGGCTTGGCCGTCAGAGGACGTGAACTGGACCGTCCCGGAGTAGCCGGTGGCGGTGTTGCCAAAGGCGTCGAGAGCCGTGACAGAGAAGGAGAACGAGCTCCCGGCAGTCACGCCCGATGGAGCGCTCACGGTGAACTTGCTGGCAGCAGCCGGTCCGACGGTGATCGCGCCGGAGGTGCCCGTGATCGACGAGTTGACAGTGTCGGTCGCGGTGATCGTCTGGTCACCCGCCGTCTTGAGCGTGGCGGAGAAGGTCCCCGCTCCGTTGGTGAGCGTGCTGTCAGCAGGCAGTACGGCTTGGCCGTCAGAGGACGTGAACTGGACCGTCCCGGAGTAGCCGGTGGCGGTGTTACCAAAGGCGTCGAGAGCCGTGACAGAGAAGGAGAACGAGCTTCCCGGCAGTCGCGCTCGACGGCGCGCTCACGACGAAGTGGTCCGCCGCAGCCGGTCCGACGGTGATCGAGCCGGAGGTGCCCGTGATCGACGAGTTGACAGTGTCGGTCGCGGTGATCGTCTGGTCACCCGCCGTTTTGAGCGTGGCGGAGAAGGTCCCCGCTCCGTTGGTGAGCGTGCTGTCAGCAGGCAGTACGGCTTGGCCGTCAGAGGACGTGAACTGGACCGTCCCGGAGTAGCCGGTGGCGGTGTTACCAAAGGCGTCGAGAGCCGTGACAGAGAAGGAGAACGACTTCCCGGCAGTGGCGCTCGACGGCGCGCTCACGACGAAGTGGTCCGCCGCAGCCGGTCCGACGGTGATCGAGCCGGAGGTGCCCGTGATCGACGAGTTGACAGTGTCGGTCGCGGTGATCGTCTGGTCACCCGCTGTCGCAAGCGTGGCGGAGAAGGTCCCCGCTCCGTTGGTGAGCGTGCTGTCAGCAGGCAGCACGGCCTGGCCGTCAGAGGAGGTGAAGTGGACCGTCCCGGAGTAGCCGGTGGCGGTGTTGCCAAAGGCGTCGAGAGCCGTGACAGAGAAGGAGAACGAGTTCCCGGCAGTGGCGCTCGACGGCGCGCTCACGACCAAGCTCGTGGCGGCTGCCGGTCCGACGGTGATCGAGCCGGAGGTGCCCGTGATCGACGAGGTGACAGTGTCGGTCGCGGTGATCGTCTGGGCCCCCGCCGTCTTGAGCGTGACGGAGAAGGTCCCCACCCCGTTGGTGAGCGTGCTGTCAGCAGGCAGCACGGCCTGGCCGTCAGAGGAGGTGAAGTGGACCGTCCCGGAGTAGCCGGTAGTGGTCGCGCCGGTCGAGTCCTCCGCCGTGATGGTCACGTCCGCCGCCGTCCCGGCGGTCATGCTCGAGGGCGCAGAGACAGCGAGCTGGGTTGTCGGGGGCGGGGGCGGCGGCCCTGAGCCGGCGTTGGTCGAGTAGAAGGGCAGCTGGTCGCCGCCCACGTCGTTGTAGGTCCCCACTCCGAAGCAGTCGGAGGCGTCGTAACACGACACTCCCGAAAGCGACGGGCTCAGCGCGCCGGTCGGGTTGATGCTCGTCGTGGCAGTCCACGTCGAGCCCGACAGCGTCGCGATGAGCACATCCTCGTTGTTGTCCGAGTCGTAGTAGTTGCCAGCAGCCACGCATGCAGTAGCGCCAGTGCACGTGACTCCATTGAGGCTGGATCCGTTGGCGTCGGGGTCGAGGTTGGTGAGCGTCTGTGTCCAGGTGGACCCGGACAGCGACTCGGCCAGCCCGTGCTGGAAGTCGCTCGAGTCCGAGTACGAGCCCACGGCGACGCACGAGGTCGCTCCAGTACACGAGACCCCCGAGAGCTCGGCTCCCGCCACTCCAGCCGAGGGGTCGGCCGGCTCGGTCGCCGTCCACGAACCGTCGGACAACGTCTCGATCAGGAGCTGGGAGATGTAGTTCGGCGAGTCGGAGATGAATCCGACGGCGACGCACGCCGTGCTCGTCGTGCACGAGACACCCTGGAGGCCCACGAAGGTCGACGTCCCGCTCGGGTTGACGCCTGTCGCGACGGTCCAGCTCGAACCCGAGAGCGTGTAGGTGAGGCCGACCTCTCCACCGGAGATCTCGATTTCCCCAACGGCCACGCAAGCGGTCGAAGCGGTGCAAGAGATCCCGCCCATCGTGACGACGATTCCACTTGAGGGGTACGCAAACGGCCCGCTCACGCTCCAGCTCCCGCTCGAGAGGGTCTCAGCGAAGGCATACTGGTCGGCGCCGTCGGGACTGACCTTTGGCGCGTCGTTGCCGATCGCCACACACGAGGTCGTGCTCACGCACGAGACCCCGATGAGCGGCGCGTAGTTCTCGCCAGAGGGCACGGGCGGTGTCGACGCCGTCCAGGTCCCGCTCGAGTACGTCTCGATCAAGGGCTGGTCGAACACGCCGCCGGTCGTCTCGTAGTCGCCGACTGCCACGCAGAAGGTCGCGCTCGGGCACGACACGGCGTTCAACGAGATGGTCGTTCCGATGTCTGCGGGCGTCGAGATCGCAGTACTGCTCCAAGTCGGTGCCGCGCCGGCGTCTGGGATCGAGCCGACCATGAGCCCGGCAGCCGTCGAAGCGAGCAACGTCACGGCTCCGAGCAGCACCCCGCTCAAGGTTCCCGATCGCCGGATGCTCTCAGACATGGTGGCTCGCTTTCCGCTCTGTGTTGGCAGGCCAGACCGTGACGGCCGAGAAGCCGCCACGACCTAGGGGCGTTTCGAACAGTAGCAACAGCCCGCACAGCCGGCCCGCGCCGCCCCGCACGCTGACATACTCGGTCCGTGACCACGACCGCATCCTTCGGGGGCCTGCCACCCGGCCTCGACGACGACGACACGGTTCGCCGGGCGCTAGAGGTTGCCGAGATCCCCACGCTGATGCCGGCGATCGCCTACCTGACAGGTGACATGTCACTTCTCCGTGACGAGCTTCGCCCAGATCCGGCCCGCATGCTCGAGCCGGAAGCCGGGCTGACGCCGGAGGCGATGGCTCTGGGGCGGCGCCTCGCCTTCGAAGGCCTCACCCGCTTCCGTGACAACGGAGCCGTTCCGGCGGCGCAGCCCTCCGAGGAGGACCTCCGAGCGATGCTGAAGTTCCTCGCGGCCGGATCCGCCGGCGACGTCGACGACTACGCGCTCTTGCTCGAAGAGGAGCCGGTCTCGAGGACCTGCGCGCCCCGGACTGGACGCGAGACGACCTCGCCCCCGAGCGGCCCTTTTCCGTCGCCGTCATCGGCGCAGGGATGTCAGGCTTGCTCGCCGCCCACCGGCTCGAGCAGGCCGGCATCGACTTCGTCGTGCTCGAGCAGGCGACAGAGGTCGGCGGGACTTGGCTGAAGAACCAGTACCCGGGGTGCAGGGTCGACGTGTCGAACCTCTTTTACAGCTACTCCTTCGAACAGCGGACCGACTGGCCTCAGCTCTTCTCGAGCCAACCGGAGCTGCTCGGCTACTTCCGTCATTTCGCCGACCGTGCCGGTCTTCGCGACCACATACGCTTTTCGACCGAGGTCCGCTCAGCCACCTGGGACGACCAGCGACTCGAGTGGCGCCTTCGCCTGCACCCTTTGTCGGACCTGGACCAGGACGAGACGCCGGATCAGCCCGAGAGCGACGAGGAGGAGCTCGTCGTCCAGGCCATAGTCGAGCGCGGTTGGCCAGCTGAATCGGCCGCAGCTCCCGAAGATCGCTGGCATCGAGCACTTCGCCGGTCCCTCTTTCCACTCGGCCGAGTGGGACTCCGACGTCGAGCTCGCAGGAAAGCGAGTCGCCGTGATCGGCACCGGCGCGAGCGCCATGCAGATCGTCCCGAGCATCGCGGGACGGGTTGAACACCTGGACGTCTACCAGCGGACACCCGCCTGGTTGATCCCGACGCCCGACTACACCGCCGACGTATCGGCCGAGCAACATTGGCTCTTCGAGAACGTGCCTGCCTACGCGAACTGGAGCAGGCTGTGGACCTTCTGGCGCAACGTCGAGGGTCTCCTCCCGGCCGGCCGGGTGGACCCTTCCTGGGACCGCGACACCAACAACTCGGTGGGCGAGATCAACGAACTGGCTCGACTCGTGATGCAGGCCTACCTAGAAACGGAGTTCTCCGACAGCCCCGACCTGCTCGCTCGCGTCATCCCCGACTACCCCGTGGCCGCCAAGCGGATGATCCGGGACGACGGCAGCTGGGCGGCTGCCCTCTCGCGCGACAACGTCGAGGCTCGTGACCGACCCGATCGCCGAGATCACCGAGCATGGGGTCCGAACGGCCGACGGGTGTGAGAGGGAGGCCGATGTGATCGTGTACGGCACCGGTTTCTCTGCCTCGGAGTTCCTCACGCCGATGAGAGTCACCGGTCGAAATGGGGCTGACCTGCACGAACAGTGGGCCGGCTCGGCCAGCGCGTACCTCGGCATCACCGTGCCGAACTTCCCCAACCTGTTCTGCCTGTACGGACCGAACACGAACATCGTGATCAACGGGAGCATCATCTACTTCAGCGAGTGCGAGGTGTTCTACCTGCAGCAGTGCATCCGGGCCCTGCTCGCGAGCGGGCATGCCGCGCTCGACTGCCGTCCCGAGGTGCTCGACCGGTACCAGGCGTGGGTGGACGAAGGCAATCGCTCGATGGCGTGGGGCGTGTCGAGCGTGAACACGTGGTACAAGAACGCCGACGGCCGGATCACGCAGAACTGGCCCTTCAGCCTGCTCGAATACTGGAAGCAGACGAGAGAGGTCCATCTGGACGACTTCGAGCTCCTCTGAGCGCGGCTGCACGGGCCGGGGAACGGGTGTAAGACGAGCGCATGCTGATCGTCGGGACCACGACCCACCTCGAGGACATCGACCGCTCCTACACCCTGGCGGAGGATGTCTTCGTCACGGCCGTGGTGGCAAGCCCGTTCGCCGGTTGGACGGCGGGGTCGAGCCCGCCTGTGTGCGTCCTCCTCGACGGCGACCGGATCGATCGGGTCGATGCCCTCGACCTGGCGCCCTGGGTCTCCCTGTCGACCACGGCCGGCCAGAGCATGGCTGCGAGCCAGCGAGGTGACATGATCGTCGGCCTGGCGGGGGCGCACCTGCTCACGGTCAGCCAGGACGGCGCGGTAAACCCTCTGCCCTCCTTCGATACCGTGACCGGCCGCGAGACGTGGGAGAACCCCGCCGGCACCGAGCCGGACCTCCGGTCGCTCGCGGTGTCGACCAACGACAGGTGGTTCGCGAACGTCCACGTCGGCGGTGTCTGGCGGTCGGACGACCAGGGCAGCTCATGGAAGAACGTCGTCCCGCCCGAGGCCGACGTGCACGAGATCGTCGCCGGCGACAACGGACTTGTCGCAGCAGCAGCCGCCGTCGGCTTCGGATGGAGCAAGGACGAGGGCGACACCTGGCAGTGGACGACCGACGGCTTGCACTCGCCCTATGCGAGAGCGGTCGCGCTCGACGGCGACACGGCGTTCGTCACGGCGTCGACTGGGCCGCAGACGGCCGACGGCCGCCTGTACCGAGGCCTGATCGGGGCGGCCCTCGAGCCCTGTGGCAACGGGCTGCCCGGGTCCTTTCCCTTCAACCTCGACACCGGCTGTCTTACCGCACTGCGAGGCGAAGTCGCTCTTGGGACCCACGACGGCCACGTGTTCCGCTCGCACGACGGCGGCTCCAACTGGGAGCGCGTAGCCGAGGGGATGAGACCTGTGCGGGTCCTGCGGCTCGTCTAGTCAGAAGGTCACGAGCCCGAGAGCCGCCCGCGAGTCCCTGGTGGACACGATCTCCTTGCCGAGCGGTGCGATGGCGACTGATGCCAGCTTGAAGTTCCCGAGGCCGAGCGGGATGCCGATGATCGTCAAGCAGAGGAGCACGCCGAGCATCACGTGGCCGAGCGCTATCCAGAAGCCCGCCAGGATGAACCACAACACGTTCCCCACAACCGATGCCACGCCGGCGTCCGGGCGCCTCACGACTGTCCTGCCGAACGGCCAGAGCACGTAGGCCGCCAGCCGGAACGACGCGATCCCGAACGGGATGGTCACGATGAGGAGGCACATGATCAGCCCGGCCACCGCATACCCGAGCGCCAGCCAGAGGCCCGACAGCACGAGCCAGAGAATGTTGAGGACCGTGCGCACGCCCACAGTGTCTCATCGCGGCCCGGACCGGTGCTGACGGCAGACTGTGGCGTGGCCAGCACCGAGGCGCCAAAGCTCGACAGCCCTAGGCACCGGGCCCGCCTGCGGACCGTCCCGGTCAAGCAATGGCCGTCGGTCGTCCGGCGCGTGGTGAAGGAGTCCGCCCGCGACCGCATCACGATGATCGCCGCGAGCCTTGCATTTCACGGGTTCCTCGCGCTGCTGCCGATATTGATCGCGCTCGTCGGTCTGCTCGGGCTCGTCGGGCTCTCGGGCACCTCCCTTCACCACCTTCTCCACGCGACGAGCGTCCTGTTGCCGACGCAGATGTCCGAGGTGCTGAACCAGCAGCTGCGCAAGCCGGCGAGCAGGCAGGTCAACTTCGTCGAATTGGTGCTCGGCCTCGCAGTTGCCTTGTGGAGCTCGGTCGAGGCTATGTCGGCGCTGCAGGTCGCTCTCGATGTGGCGTACGAGGTGCCGCGGGACAGGGGTTTCTTCGGGAGGAGGTTGGTCGCCTTCCCGCTCATCGGGGTGACGCTGCTGCTCGGAGGCGTCGCCTCTGTGCTGCTCGTCCTCGGCGCGCCGCTGGCGAGGCTCCTTCCGTCGGCATTCGCTCTCGTGAAGCCGGAGTTCCACGTTCTCCTGCTGATCATCCGCTACGGCGGATCGCTCGTGCTCGTGATGCTGCTCTTGTCGGCGTACTACAGCTTCGGCGCCGCCCGGCCGCGGGCGACCTGGGAGTGGGTGAGCCCCGGGAGCGTCCTCGCAGCACTCGGCTGGGTGATCGCGTCTGCGGGGTTCTCGTTCTACCTCGATCACTTCGCCCATGAGTCCCGCACTTACGGCGCTCTCGCAGGCGTGGCCGTCACCCTCTTGTGGATGTTCCTCACGGGCGTCGTGATCCTGTTCGGCGCCGAGCTCGAACCGCGAGCTCGAACGAGTGGCCGGCGGGGCGGCGGCGATTGACCTACCGGGCCCCTAGTCGCTCGCGTACCCAGGACACGAGGGCGTCCACCGGCAGGATCTCGCTCGCGCGGCCTTCGGCCGCCCTCAGTCGCGCCTCGACGCCACCGGCCGCCAGAGAGCGCTTCGAGACAGTCAACAGCACCGGGCAGCCGATGCAGCTCGGCGTCGGTGAACTGGACGCCCGGGCGCTCACCCCTGTCGTCGAGCAGGACGTCGATCCCTCCTGACACCAGTGTCTGCACGATCCCGGGGGCCGCGTCGAGGCCCTCGTCGCCGAGCGCGCACAAGTGGGCGGCGAACGGGGCAACCGACACCGGCCAACACAGACCGCGATCGTCCCTGTGCTCTTCGGCGATCGATGCGATCAAGCGCCCGACGCCTATCCCGTAGGAGCCCATGACTATCGGCTTCTCCGACCCGTCCTCGGCGAGATAGTTCGCGCCGAGGGACGTGGAGTACTTCGTCCCGAGCTTGAAGATGTTGCCGACCTCGACTCCGCGCTCTGTCCGGAGCGGCGATCCGCAGACGACGCAGGGCTGGCCGTCCTCGGCGGCGGTGATGTCCGCCACGATGTCAGGTTCGTAGTCGCGGCCGACGTTGACGTTCAAGAGGTGCCAGCCCTCCTCGTTCGCGCCGGCAACGAGGTTGCGGGACTCTGCTACCAGATCGTCCACGATCACGGTGGCCCGATCCCCCACCCCGATGGGTGAGGCGTAGCCGGGCACGCAGCCGATGCCGCTGATCTCCTCCGGCGTCATGGGCCGCACCTCGGCAGCCTTCACGAGATTCGAGACCTTCGTGTCGTTCACCTGCATGTCGCCCCGCACGACAGCGACCACGAACTGTGCCGAGTCGGTTGCGAGGAAGACCACCTTCGCCGTTTGCTCCGGCGCGATGCCAAGCAACTCGCACAACTTTCCGATCGTCACCGTGCCAGGTGTCGAGACCCGCTCTAGCGGGAGCAGCTCGTCCGACACGTTCGCGGCCGGTCTCGCAGCTCGCGCCACCTGCCGGTTCTGCGCGTATCCGCAGGAATCGCAGAGAACGAGGGTGTCCTCTCCGATCGATGTCAAGTACATGAACTCGTGTGCCTGGGAGCCGCCCATCATCCCGACGTCGGCGGTAACGGCGATCACAGGCAGCTCGCAGCGGCGGAATATGTCCTGGTACGCGTCGTAGAGGCGGTTGTACTGCACGTCGAGCCCTGCCTCGTCGAGGTCGAGCGTGTAGGCGTCCTTCATCGTGAACTCGCGGACACGAAGGAGCCCGGCACGAGGCCGCGGGTCGTCCCGGAACTTGAGCTGTATGTGGTACACGAGCTTCGGGAGCTGGCGCCACGACTGGATCTCGGTGGCCGACAGCGTGGCGACTACTTCCTCGTGCGTCATCGCCAGCACGAGCGGCCGATCCCTCCGGTCGACGAAACGGATCATCTCCGGCCCTATCGTGTCGTAGCGGCCCGACCGCTTCCAGAGCTCTCCAGGATGAACGAGCGGCATCGTCATCTCGACACCGCCAGCAGCGTCCATCTCCTCTCGCATGATGTCTTCGATGCGCCGCATCGAGCGCCACGCGAGCGGCAGGTAAGAGAAGATGCCCTGGCCGAGCTGGCGGATGTACGCACCTCTCAGCAACAGCTGGTAGCCCGGCGTCTCGGCACCCGCAGGCGCGTCCCGAAGGGTGGTCCCCAACAGCTGCGACATCTTCATCGACATCCTCATCGCCAAGAAACTAATGGCACCGCGCGACCTCCCTCGTCGACCCGCTCTCGGGCGTCCGGAACCCATGCAGGTGTGCGCGGGGCCGCCGGTGGCTACGCTGGTGCGCCTGGGGAGAGGCCGCGCCCAGCACATGAGCCGCGGCCACGTGAGGGCATCGGAGAAGGAGATGGCTCGAGCGATCTGGACGGGGTCGATCAGTTTCGGCTTGGTCAACATTCCCGTCGGCCTCTACTCCGCCGTGTCGGAGAAGACGATCCGCTTCAACCAGTTGGAGAAGGGCACCTCCGACCGCATCAGGTACAAGCGGGTGAACGAGAACACCGGCAAGGAAGTCGAGTACCACGACATCGTGAAGGGCTACGACGTCGGCGACGGGCGCTACGTCGTGCTCTCGCCGAGCGAGCTCGAGGCCGTCGAGCCCTCGGGGACGCGGACAATCGAGATCGAGGACTTCGTCGACCAAGTCGACATCGACCCGATCTTCTACAACCAGACCTATTTCGTCGCGCCGAAGACTGAGGCGGCGGCTCGGCCGTACGCGCTCCTCATCGAGGCGATGCGCAAGTCGGGAAAGGTCGGGATCGCCACCTTCGTCATGAGGAGCCGGGAGCACCTTGCTGCTGTTCGCGTCAACGGCGAGGTGCTCGCTCTCGAGACGATGTACTTCGCCGACGAGATCCGCGACCCCTCGAGGGAGATCGAAGTCGCCCCCGGCGGCGAGCCTCCACGCGAGCGTGAGCTCGCGACGGCGATCTCCCTCATCGAGTCGATGGGCGCCAAGTGGGACCCGACCAACTACCACGACCGCTACCGGTTGCGGGTGGAAGAGCTGATCGACCAGAAGCTGCAGGGAGAAGAGGTCGTGACCAGCCGGCCGGGCGATCGCGACACGAACGTCGTCGACCTGATGGAGGCGCTGCGCCGCTCGGTCGATCGTGTGCGGGAGGACCGCCAGGGCAAGCCAGCCGCTGCCGGGGCCGCCGAACCGAAGGCGAGTGCGCCTGCCCCGGAGGCCGACGGGAAAGCCTCTAGCCCGAAGGCCAAGAAGCGCTCGCCGCAGGGCGAGCAGCTCGCCATGATGACGCGGGAGGAGCTGTACCAGCTCGCCCAGGACATCAAGGTGCCGGGCCGGTCGAAGATGAGCCGGGAAGAGCTCGTCGAAGCGGTGGCGAACGCACAGGCTTCACGCCAGGCGTCCTGATCCCAGCGGCAACGCGTGCCCGCACAGCGGTCCTCGAGTGCGCTCGAGCCGATGCCCTCTTCCATCAAGCCGATGCTGGCGGCGGTCGGGAAGCTGCCGACTGACGATGGCGGATGGTCCTACGAGTTCAAGTGGGACGGCATCCGAGCGGTCGCCTATGTGGCGGGCGGCCGGGTGACACTCAAGTCGCGCAACGACAACGACCTGACTCCGTCCTTCCCTGAATTGCAGCCGCTCGGGCAGAAACTGGGATCGCACCTGGCGATCCTCGACGGGGAGGTCGTCGCCTTCGACGGCGCCGGGCGGCCGAGCTTCCAGTTGCTCCAGCCGAGGATCCATTCCTCGGACGCGGCGAAGGCCGCCCGCCTGGCAGAAGACAAGCCGGTCACGTTCATCCTGTTCGACCTCCTGTACCTCGATGGCGAGTCGCTCCTCGACCTCCCCTATGACGAACGGCGCAGGCGTCTCGACCGGCTGGCGCTCGAGCAGGGGGATGGGTGGACCGTCAGCCCGCGTTTCGATGGGCCAGGCGTTGACGTCCTGCGAGCGAGCCAGCAACAGGGCCTTGAAGGAATCCTCGCAAAGCGCACGGAGTCGCCGTACCGCCCCGGCAAGCGCTCACCGGAGTGGACGAAGGTGAAGAACCTCTACACCCAGGAGGCGGTGATCGGCGGCTGGACCCCCGGCCAGGGTCACCGTGCCAACAAGATCGGATCGCTATTGCTCGGCATCCCCGATGGGAAGGCCCTCATCTACATCGGCCAGGTAGGGACGGGCTTCACCGAACAGATCCTGTCCGACCTCGTGAAGAGGCTGGGGTCCCTCGAGCAGGACTCGAGCCCGTTCGCCGGCGAGATCCCGACCCGGTACCGCAAGAACGCCCGCTGGGCGGAGCCACGCTTGGTCGGCGAGGTGACCTTCAGCGAGTGGACCGCCGAGGGGCGCCTCCGCCATCCGGTGTGGCGCGGACTGCGTGACGACAAGCAGCCGGCGGAGGTCATCCGTGAATCGTGAAGGCGACAAGGTCTCGGTGACGGTCGGGGGCAAGGCGCTCGCCTTGTCCAACCTCCAAAAGACGCTGTTCCCGAGCGGGTTCACGAAGGGCGACGTGCTCGACTATTACGCGAGGATCGCCCCGGTCATGCTCCGTCACTTGCAGGGCCGGCCGGTGACCGTCAAGCGCTTCCCGAACGGGACCCACGCGAGCGGTTTCGTCGAGAAGAACGTGCCCCGCCACGCGCCCGAGTGGATCCGCACCGTCACGCTCCCCCGCAAGGGGACCGGATGGGGCTCGGCCAAGCAATCCGACCGCGACACGACGCAGTACACGATCGTCGACGATCTCGCCACGCTCACCTGGCTCGCCAATCTGGCGTCGATCGAGTTTCACACCCCGATGTGGAGGGTGGGGCCAGACAACCTGCCTGAGGCGCCCGACCTCGTCGTTTTCGACCTCGATCCCGGCGAGCCGGCGACGATCACCGAGTGCTGCGACGTGGCACTGCGACTGCAGGCCAGGGTTGCGAAAGATCGCATCGATCTCATCGCGAAGACGAGCGGATCAAAGGGCCTCCAGTGTTATGGGCGCATCACGTCGCTCGGGTGGCCGAGCGAGCGATCGAACGAGTACGCCCACGAGATCGCAGCCGAGCTCGAAGCTCGCCCAGCCGGACCTGATCGTCTCGAAGATGGCGAAGGCCTTGAGGCCCGGTAAGGTCCTCATCGACTGGAGCCAGAACAACACCGCCAAGACCACGGTGACGCCATACTCGCTCCGACTTCTCGATCGCCCCACCGTCTCCACGCCCGTGACGTGGGACGAGGTGGAGCAGGGTGCGGCGGGGAGGCTGGACCTGCTGGGCCACTCCCCGGCGGACGTCCTTCAGCGGGTCGAGCTCTCCGGGGACCTCTTCGGGCCTCTCCTCGGCTGAGCCCGCCGGAGGCTCTAGCCGACGAGAAGCCTGATGGCCGTGGCGAGGCCGAGAGCGAGAACGAGCAGCCGGAACGCGACCGGCGGCAGCCGCTTGGCGACACGGGCGCCGAAGTACCCGCCGGCGAGGCTCGTGAGGGCGAGCAGACCCGCATCGCCCCAGGCGATCTCGCCGTGGGCGATGAAGACGATGGCGGCCGCCGTGTTCACTACGAGCGAGAGAACAGTCCGCAGGCCGTTGGTGCGCATGAGCTCGTCTGGAATGACCAGGCCGAGCAGTGCCAGGAGTACTACGCCGAGCCCGGCTCCGAAGTAGCCGCCGTAGACGGACGCCGCGAACGTCCCCCCTGCGGCCGCGCTGCCGCGCAGTCGGCCCGGCGACGTCTCGGGTGCCGCCGCCGATCGGCCCTTCACGATCCCGGACACCAAGGGCTGAACGGCAAAGAGGCCGCAGGCGCCGAGCACTAGGTAAGGCACGACGGCTGCGAAGGTGTGCTCCGGTGTCGTGAACAACAGGACCGACCCGAGGGTAGCTCCAGCGAGCGCCGGCGCCGAGAGGGCGAGCACCCGGCGTGACTGGCCGCTCACCTCCGCCCGGAAGCCTGCTACCCCGCCGAGATACCCCGGCCAGATGCCGACGGTCGAAGTCATGTTTGCGCGCAGTGCGGGAAGCCCGACGGCGAGCAACGCCGGGAACGACACGAGCGTGCCGCCGCCGGCCGCCCCGTTGACAGTCCCGGCCACGAGGCCGGCAACTATCAACAGCGCCGTCGAGGCGTCAGGGCTCAGGCTGGGCTCTTTTCCTCGCGCTCTCGGCGAACGACGACGTATCGGTGGCCGATGAAGGCCACGATCGCCACGACGACGAGAGCTGCCAGCAGGTAGCCGGCGTCACTGAAGCCCTTCGTCAACTCGTGCCATTTCGAGCCGAGCTCATACCCGGTGATCGACAGCGCAGTGCACCACACGAAGCTCCCGCCGGCGGTCGCGATGCCGAAACGCAACGGGCTCATCTCCGCCACCCCCGCCGGGAGCGAGATGAACGTCCGGATGATGGGGAGTATGCGCCCGATGGCGACGGCCGGCTCGCCCCGGCGCTCGAACCACCGGTGTGACCGGTCGAGGTCCGCCTTCGTGAGCAGGACGTACTTTCCGAGCCGGTCGATCAGCGGCCGTCCGCCGTAACGACCGATGCCCCAGCCGACGAAGGAGCCGCACAGCTCACCGAGCGTCGCGAGCAGGATCACGGCGACGATCTCGAGCCTGTGCGTGTATGCCAGATAGCCGGCAAAACCGAGCGTGATCTCCGACGGGATCGGGATGCAGGCCGCCTCCGCGAACGTGAGCACTACGAGCGCGAGATAACCCCAGGACTGGAGGAAGGACTGCACGGCAGGTGTTCTACTACGGGCGGGCTCGACTGCGCCTACGGCACCGCCCCCGGTAGCCCGCCGCGATGATCCGGGGTGTTGACACACCCCGGGCGTACCCTAGATCCAATGGCTTCCGTCGCCGCCTCCCCGCCGCTCGTCTCATCGCCTCCTCGCACTCCACTGCCGCTGCCGAGCACGCTCACGCCTTCGAAGATCAGCGCGTTCACGAGCTGCCCGCTCGCGTTTCGCTTCTCGGTGTTGGAGCGGCTGCCGGAGCCGCCGTCCCTGCCGGCCGTCCGGGGCACGCTCGTCCACCGGGCCTTGCAGCTCCTCTTCACCTACACCGAGGCGGGCGGGCGCGACCGGGCACGGGCGCAGCTGTCGCTCGAGCGGGCATTCGCCGAGCTGAGCTCGACCGACCCGGACCTCGCCGCCCTCGAGCTCACCGAGGAAGCCCGCGACCTGCTCTTCCGCCAGGCGGGCATCTTGCTCGACCGGTACTTCGAGATCGAGGACCCCGACAGCGTCCGTCCGGCCGGGCTCGAGCTCGACCTCCGGGTGGAAGTGGACGGCCTCACGCTGCGAGGCATCATCGACCGGCTCGACGTCCTCCCCGACGGCCGGTTCGCCATTGTCGACTACAAGACAGGGCGCGCTCCCAGAGCGGAGCAGGCGAAGTCCCGGCTCTCGGGCGTTCAGCTCTATGCCTTCTTGTGCGAGGAGATCCTCGGCCAACGGCCCGCTGCAGTGCGGCTGCTCTACCTGAAGGACCGCGTCGTCGTCTCATCGGAGCCCTCCGACATGTCGATGCGCGGCGTCCGCCAGCGGGCGGGAGCCGTCTGGAAGGCGATCGAACGGGCCTGTGAGCACTCGGACTTCCGGCCTAGCCCCTCCGCCCTTTGTGGCTGGTGCTCTTTCCAGCAGTACTGCCCTGCCTTCGGCGGGGACCCTGACGCTCCACGATGAGGGAGCTCATCAGGCGGATCGACGACCGAGTCGATGCCAGATTCGACCGCTGGCGGGGGGATCCGGTGGCCGACCGCGTGTTCTACACAGCCTCTGCGCTGGGGGACTTCGGGCTCATCTGGGTCATGTTCGCCCTCGTACGGGCGCTCCGTGCCCGCCCGAACGACCAGCGCGCGGCGCTGAGGGCCATCGTCGCGACTGGCGTCGAGTCCGTGCTCGTCAACGCCGGGATGAAGTCCCTCTTCGGCCGAGGCCGGCCCATCTCCGACATCGTCCACCCCCATCCCTTCCGCCAGCCCCTGACGTCGAGCTTCCCGAGCGGGCATGCGACGGCGGCCTTTTGTGCCGCAACGCTGCTCTCTGACCAGGACGAGCTAGCGCCGTTGTACTTCGCGGTGGCGACCGTCGTGGCTGCCAGCCGCCTGCACACGAAGATCCACCACGCCTCCGACGTCGCCGGCGGCGTAGTCATCGGGACCTGCCTCGGGGTTATCGGCCGCCGGCTAGCGCCGCTGCCGCCGAAGAGGCGAAGCTAGGGACCCCAGACCCGCCAGAGGGACCGCACCGAAAGGAAGATCTCACACATGAGCGTCGCCATCGTGATGGGGAGCGACTCCGACGCGCCCGTGATGAAACAGGCAGCCGACGCGCTCGACGAATTCGGCGTCGGTTGGGAGATGCGCGTGCTCTCGGCCCACCGCACCCCCGACGACACACTCGAGTATTCGCGCTCGGCAGCCGCCCGCGGCATCGAGGTGATCATCGCAGGAGCCGGAGGCGCGGCGCATCTGCCCGGTGTCATCGCCGCGACGACGACCCTTCCGGTGATCGGTGTCCCGATTGCCCTGACGAACTTCGACGGCCTGGACTCCCTCCTGTCGATCGTCCAGATGCCAAAGGGCATTCCTGTCGCGACGGTCGCAGTCGACGGTGCCCGCAATGCAGGGCTGCTCGCCGTCAGGATGCTCGCGATCGGCGACCCGGCGCTGACGAGCGCCATCGAGGGCTTCGCTGCGCGCCTTGCCGACGAGGTGCGCCAGAAGGACGCCGCGCTCCGCCATCAGCTCGGCACGAGCTCCTGACCTGTACAGAGTTGACCCGGGGACCACTACCGTCGTCAATGTGCAGGACGGAAGGACGATGACATCCGCCTCAACACTCGCAGAGCGCCTCGGCTACGGACCGGACGCCCGGCTGCTCATCGTCAACTGCGACGATCTCGGCTCCTCGCATTCGGCGAACATGGGCGTCTACGACGCCCTTCGCCACGGTGCTGCCACCTCGGCCACGCTGATGGTGCCGTGCCCTTGGGCCAGAGGCGCGGCTGCGGAGTACCGCGGCGAGGACGTCGGCGTTCATCTCACTCTGAACGCAGAGTGGGACCTGTACAGGTGGGGGCCGATCACCCAGGCCCCCTCGCTCCTCGACGGCGACGGAGGCTTCCCCCGCACCGTGGCCGACGTCTGGGACCACGCCGACCTCGACGAGGTCCGCAGGGAGTGCCGTGCGCAGATCGAGCGGGCGATCTTCTGGGGCTTTGATGTCAGCCACGTCGACTCGCACATGGGGACGTTGCAACTCCGGGCCGAGTTCTTCGACGTCTACCTCGATCTCGCGGACGAATTCAGGCTGCCGATGCGCTTGAGCGGGGCGTCGACCGAGCGGGTGATCGGATTCCCGTTTCGAGCGCTAGCGACCGAGCGGGGCGTGGTGATCCCCGATCACCTGCTCCACGTGCCCGGCGTCGGCAGCCGCGGTCTGATCGACCGGGTGATCGACAAGCTCGAGCCGGGCGTGAGCGAGGCTTACTTCCACCCGGCCGTCGACACCCCGGAGCTGCGCGCCATGTCACCCGACTGGGTGGGCAGAGTCGACGACCACCGATTCCTCGTCGAGGAGACCGGGTTGCGCGCCGCGGCCGAGCGGTGCGGTGTCGTGCTGATCGGATACCGGGAGCTGCGCGAGCTCATGCGCGCGAGAGCGGCCCTGCCGGACTGAGCCGCAGCTCGCCCGGGCGGGGACCGCCCAAAGGCTCAGAGCTCGATGGCGCTCAGAACTCGGTGGTCTCGAGGATCTGTGTCTGCAGCGCCTTGTACTCAGGGGAGTTGGTGATCGGGAGAAGCGACATGAGCTTTGCCATGTTGCCCGTCACCTTCACCCTGCCCTGCATGAACGCGGCGTTGGCGTCGAGCTCGCCCTTCTGGATCCTCATCGCGTCCTCGTAGCTCTGGGTGAGGGTCACCTCGGCGTCAGCGAGCTCACCGAGCTCGGACTCGTTCAGCTTGCCGTTCTCGAGCACCCAGTAGTACTTGATGTCCCCGTCGGGTGCACCCGTCACGACGTACTGCATGCGGGCTGTCGCGCCCGGACGCTCCGGCTGGCCCTCTGACAACTTGCGTCCTTCGTCCAGCCACTCCTGGCTGAGCCACTTCGCCATCTCGTCCTCCTTCGACCCGGCCCGGCCGGGATCATCGACCTCGTGCTCTACGAGTCGCCGATGATAGCGACCGTACTCGCTGGTTGCCGAGCCGTGCCTGCCTCAGCGCGAGACCGAAGCCCAGATCCCCGCGAACAGGTCGGTCTCGGGCGGATCGGAGTCGACGAGGTTCCGGCCGAGGACGTAGTCGTCGTAGGGGTAGATCTTGCGTGCCTCATGCGGGGGTAGCCCGAACCAGAACTTCGAAGTCGGGTCGATCTGCGTCGCGTGCGCCAGGAGCGCATCGCGGCGGACGTCCTCAAAGCCCGACAGCTCGATCGACGTCGTGATCTCGTCCTCCTGGTCCGCTCGCTCGAACCACCTCTTGTCGAACGGAGACTCGAGGCCGAGCTTCGAGGAACTTCTCGTGCATCTCGACGATCCTCCGCCTGGACCAGACCGTGTAATAGAGCTTGAGGGGCTGGAAGGCCTGTCCTGCCTCCTCGAACCTCCCCGGGTCCCCGGCGGCCTCGAACGCCGCCAAGGCAATCTCGTGTGCCCGGATGTGATCGGGGTGCGGGTACCCGCTGTGATCCTCCCCGTAGCCGATGAT
Source organism: uncultured Acidimicrobiaceae bacterium (assembly GCA_963801185.1). Taxonomy (GTDB): domain Bacteria; phylum Actinomycetota; class Acidimicrobiia; order Acidimicrobiales; family Bog-793; genus Palsa-601. The sequence goes on from CAWDDW010000001.1 coordinate 1,038,884, forward strand.
CACCTGGGGGCGGACGCGCCTCACGATCTCCACGAGCTTCCCGACGGCCTCCTCGAGCGGGGCCGCAGCAAGACAATCGGGATGGCTGTTCGCCTCGCTCCCGGCCATCCCTGAGTCCCTGTAGCCGAGCAGCTCCACCTCGTCGTAGCCGATCACCTGTGCCGCGGCGGCAAGCTCGCGCTCGCGGACCCCGCCGATGTCCGCCTTCACTTCCGGCGTGTCCATCGCGGGGTTGAGGATCTCGCCCTCCTCACCGCCAGTGCAGGTCACCAGCACGGTGCGGACTCCCGCTGCGTGGTACTTCGCCACCGTCCCGGGACCCTTCGACGCCTCGTCGTCGGGATGGGCGTGTACGGTGAGAAGACAGAACCGCTCGTCCATGGCCTGCGACGCTACCCGCGCCGAACAGGCCCGTGAGACATTGCGCGAGGCTTGCCGCCCCGAACGCAGACGTAGACTCGTTGACCAGAGGTCTCGTAAACGGGGCTCGAGAGGAAGGTACGCCCATGGGAGTGATGAAGCGCCTCACGTCGATCGTGCAGGCCAAGGCGAACAAGGCCCTTGACCGCGCCGAAGATCCCCGGGAAACGCTCGACCTCTCCTACGAAAAGCAGCTCGAGCAGCTGCAACAGGTCCGCCGCGGGGTGGCAGACGTCGCAACAGCTCGAAAGCGCCTGGAGATCCAGGCACAGCAGCTGCAACAGACAGCCGCCAAGCTGCAGGACCAGGCGCGCCAGGCGATCGCACAGAACCGCGAGGACCTCGCAAAGGAAGCTCTCACCCGGCGTTCGGGCATCGCGACGCAGCTCGATCAGCTGAAAGTGCAGCACGACCAGCTCGTGCAGCAAGAAGACCGGCTCGTTGTCACCACCCAGCAGCTCGAGGCGCGCGTCCAGGCGTTCCGGACGCAGAAGGAGACGCTGAAGGCCTCCTACACCGCGGCCCAGGCCCAGACCAAGATCGGCGAGGCCGTCTCTGGGATCTCCGAGTCGATGAGCGACACGGGCATGGCCATGCAGAGGGCGCAGGACAAGATCGCCCAGATGCAGGCCCGCGCCGGCGCCGTCGACGAGTTGCTCGCCTCCGGGGCGCTCACCGACATCACCGGCTCGTCTGACCCTCTCCAAGCCGAGCTGGACAAGACCAGCCAGCAGGGCCAGGTCGACCTCGAGCTCGCGCAACTGAAGAGCGAGCTCGGAGCTGCAGCGCCTGCCGGGGCCATCACGCCCGGAGCCGCGCCGGCGACCACCCAACCGGCGGCGGAAGCCGAGACCGAAGGCGAAGCCGAAGCCGAAGCCGAAGGCGAGCCGGTCGCCGAAGCCGAGCCGGTGGCAGATGCCGGGGCTGCGCCTGCTGGCGACGGCGCCGCGGCCACGGCCGGGGCCGAAGCCCAGCCTGTCTCGGGCGACTTGTTCTCGCTCGGGGACGGGGGTCAGTCATGATCGTCCGAATCCTCGGTGAGGGCCAGTACGAGCTGCCCGACGACTCCCTCCCTTCTCTCGAAGTGCTCGACGCCGGGCTGAACGCGGCGCTGGAGGCGGGTGACGATGCGGGTTTCGAACTGGCGCTCCAGGCACTCGTCGACAAGGTCCGCGGCTCTGGCCGCCCGCTCGAGCTCACCACCATCGTCCCGTCGGACCTGACGGTCCCGCACGCGGGCGCAACCATCGAGGACCTCCGGAAGCTGCTCGCATCCGAGCCCGAGGACTCACAAGCCGTAACGGAAGGGGCCTGACGGCCAGTGGCACGCACCAAGTTCCCCGCTGATAGGGGCCTGACCGCCAGGATGATGACAACGGTCTTCCTGCTGGGGCTCTTCTACGCGATTCTCGTGACAGTCCTGTTCCTGTTCGTGAAGAGCCTCGCGATCATCATCATCATTCCGGTGGCCTTGATATTCGCCCAGTACTACGCATCGGACAAGATCGCCTTGTGGTCGATGCACGCCAAGATCGTCACCGAGGAGCAGGCACCGCAGCTGCACGCGATCATCGACCGGCTCTGCGCGCTGGCGGACATGCCGAAGCCGAGGGTTGCGATCGCCGACGCCAACATGCCGAATGCCTTCGCGACGGGGCGCAACCAGTCCCACGCAGTCGTGTGCGTGACGACGGGGATCCTTCCCCCGCGCCTGAGCGAGCCAGAGCTCGAGGCGGTGCTGGCCCACGAGCTGAGCCACGTCGCCCACCGGGACGTGGCGGTGATGACCATTGCGAGCTTCCTCGGGGTCATCGCCGGCTTCGTCACCCGCATGCTCCTCTGGAGTGACATGTTCGGAGGCCTCGGCGGCGGCCGCGGCCGGAGCAACAACAACCAAGGAGGAGGCCAGCTCATCCTCTTCGAGCTCGGTGCACTCGCCTTCGCGGCGGTCTTCTACTTCCTGAGCTTCCTGCTCATCCGAGCGCTGTCCCGATACCGCGAGCTAGCAGCGGACCGCTCGGGCGCCATCTTGATCGGCCAACCCGGCCTGCTCGCGAGCGCCCTCCAGAAGGTGACCGGCGACATCAGCCGTATCCCGACCCGCGACCTCCGGTCAGCGCAGAACTTCAACGCCTTCTTCTTCGCGCCGGCCTCCTCCAAGGGCTTGAGCCTCGCCACTTTGTTCGCGACCCACCCGCCCCTTCAGGTCCGCCTCGACCAGCTTGCCAAGCTCGAGGCTCAGATGAGCAAGACCGCCTGAGCGGGGCACCGACACCGCATCATGCCTCGCATCTTCGACGTGCTGCTCGGCAGGACCAAGCCGGCGCAGGCGAACCTCGACGAGCTCTTCGGGCTCGTAGGAGCCCAGATCACGCTGCAGGCAAGCGAGGCTCTCGTCTCGACGGGTCAGGCAGGCGTCTGCTACAAGCCGGTCGCCGGCAGGTCGTTCGCCGACACCGCCAGCGAGACCTCACAGCTGCTCAGCCTCCCGGACGCCGATGCGCCCGGTTCCGGCACGACGGTTAAGCAACAGGACGACCAGTACGGCTACCACTGGGTGGTCCAGACGATCACGGACTTCCAAGAGCTCGTGAACCAGGTGCATCTGGTCAATTCGACGCTCCAGGACAACGGGTACGGCCCACAGTTGTTGTGCTCGGTGTTCGCTTTCCGGACCGACACGACCGCCGCTCCGGCGAGTGGCCCCGCGCCGCCTCCACTCGTGTACCTGGTCTACCTGTACAAGCGGGGGACTTTCTACCCGTTCGTGCCGGCAGCAGGCGCCGGTGAGCGACGGGACAGCGAGACCGAGCTGCGGCTGCAGGTCGTGCTCGCCGACGACATCAAGATCGAGCCCGACAAGGAGCGGTGGATGGCGCTCTGGGGGCTACCGATCCGCTGAGATCGGGCGGCCCTCCTCAGCCTGAGCCGCTCCGTTTCGGTCGCTGCCCAGCGCCCTTCCGGCGACCGCTCGGCCTCGTCGACCGCCCTTCACGTCTCTCCTTACGGTCGCCGACGTAGGCCCCGCCGGCTTGGAACGGATCCCACGCTGGAGGCGCTTCGAGCAGGTACGAGCGGACCCGCTCGGAGATGACATCGGGTGCGAGCTCTGTGATGCCGTCTCCTGAAGGTCGCAACCTGCCCACTATGGCTCCGACCGGGTTCGCCTCCCACGTCGTCCCGCCCGGCTCGAGCGAGGTCAGGTCATTCGCAAGCGGCACGAGGTCGGGCCGCAGCGGGACCGGTCGACTGACGTAGCGGACCCAGCCCTCGTAGCGGAGGTACAGCTCACAGCGCGGGCCGTCGAATGCGAGCACCCGGCTGGCGGGCGTTGCCGAGTGAACCGACGCGGCATGGACCGGCAGCCCGCCCGAGGCGCCGATGAGCCGCCCCTCGCTGCCGGGCCTTCTCCGCTTGACGATGGCGAGATCGGCCACGTCCTCGGTGATCACCACATCGCCGTGCTCGATGGCCGCCCGGCCGGCGAGAAACACCTGCATCTCCTCGTGCCAGAAGGCCTCGTAGCGCTCGGGATGCTCGATGAGGTCCTCGACACGGGGCAAGAGCACCAGGTAGCGCTCCGAAGTCCCGGCGCCATAGCCCGCCTCCTGCTCGGCGAGCGGACCGATCGCGAAGGCGATCTTCGCTCCCTCGTCGTCGGTGACGACCCCGAAGTCTCCACAGGACGAAGCTGCGACGAGCAGGTGCGCGTTGCGGAGCGAGAACTCCGGGTCGACGAGCGCGAGCACCGACATGACGCCGTCTTCGTCGAAGTGGTCGTTCGTGACCGCTTCCGCTTGGCGACCCGCGGCCAGCAGGGTGAGGATCGCGGGCCGGTCCCGCCGGCTCAAGCTCGCGCGCCCCGTTGCGAGACGCACGTACTCGAGCGCGATCTCGACCGACAGGTCCCGCGCGAGCACGGGCGGAGTCGGGCTCTGTGGCCAGTGCGAGAGGGTCACCACACTCGTACGGCGGGCAGCGCCGTCCACCATGACGTGAGGCCGCTCCTCGAGGGCCTCGTACGCGGCGTAGCCGAGAGGCACTGCGCCGCGCGGCGGCCGCGTCCCGCGGGTCTCGGGTGGGCTCATTCCCCTGGGCAGACCGTCCGGGCCCCTCAGCCTTCGAGGGCCACGTCGTCGAGCAGGCTGGCGAACTTCTCGACCGCAGCGGCCCGCCGGGTCGGCACGTGCTCGGTCGGCACGTCTACTCGCTGGTACTTCTTCAGGAGCTGGCGGGCCACGGTCATCCGGTGCACCTCGTCCGGGCCGTCGTAGATGCGTGCTGCCCTGGCGGCCCGGTACATGTGCTCGAGCGGCAGATCCGTCGAGAATCCCAAGCTCCCATTGACCTGAATCGCCCGATCGATCACGTCGTGCAATACCTTGGCCCCGTAGAACTTGATCATGGCGATCTCGACACGGGCTGCCTGGGCTCCCTCTTGGTCCATCTTCCACGCCGCGTACAGCGTCATCAGCCGTGCAGCAGTCATCTCGGCGTGGGAGTCGGCGACCCAGTTCTGGACTGTTTGTTTCTCTGCCAGGTAAGAGCCATGGGTGTAGCGGGACACGGCGCGCTCGCACAGCATGTCGAACGCTCGCTTCGACTGGCCGAGCCAGCGCATGCAGTGATGGATCCGCCCCGGCCCGAGGCGTTGTTGCGCCAAGCGGAAGCCGTCGCCCTCGTTCCCGACGAGATTGCCCGACGGGATCCGCACGTCCCGGTAGACGACCTCGGAGTGGGCGCCGAACTTCCCGAAGTGCTCGACGGGGTCTTCCATGGTCGAGACGTCGCGGACGATGTCGACGCCAGGGGTCGATGCTGGCACGAGAAACATCGACGAGCCTTGGTAGGGATGGACGTCCGGGTTGGTCACCGCCATCACGACGAGAACGTCCGCGGTCGAGCCGTTCGAAGTGAACCACTTGTGGCCGTTGATGACCCACTCGTCGCCGTCGAGGACGGCACGAGTCGAGATCAACGTGGGGTCGGCGCCGGCACCCGGCTCGGTCATCGAGAACGCCGACCGGATACTGCCGGCGAGCAACGGCTCGAGCCACTGCTCCTTCTGGTCCTCCCGACCGGTCGCCTCGATACCGAGTGCGATCAGCTCGGCGTTGCCGGAGTCGGGCGCGTTGTTCCCGAAGACGACGGGCCCATACGCCGTCTGGCCGAGGATCTCGTGCATGAGACCGAGCTTGACCTGCCCGAACCCGCCCCCACCGAGCTGTGGTGGCAGGTGGGACGCCCACAGTCCCCGCGCCTTCACCTGCTCCTGGAGCGGCGCCAAGATGCGCCCCCGCTGGTCTGCCGTGAGAGCGGCAGTTATCCCCTCGAGGGGGATGATCTCGTCCCGGACGAAGTCCCTCATCCAGGTGAGTTGCTCCTCGAATTCGGGCTCGGTCGAGAAGTCCCAGGCCATCGGTGCTCCTATCGATTGTTGTGCTCGCGGTTCGAGCTCGCGGCTCGAGCTCACGCTAGACGTGGCGCGCGCGGCGCGCGTTGTGGGCCGCCGCATGTTTCGCGGCGACAGGCGCGACGCGTTTCCCACCCGAGCTGGCAGGATGGAGGGCGTGGACCTGATCGGTGTCGTCGACACGATGTTCGCCCGAGTGGACATGGGGTCATTCGCGCTCGACGAGCTGAAGTCGTGCCCGGGCTATGGCACCCGTTTCGACGTCATCCGCCGCACGGTTCCCGGCTTCAAGGACCTCGCGGTCGAGTGCAAGGTGCTCGTGGAACAAGAAGGCTGCAAGATCCTCGTGGCTCTCGGGATGCCGGGCCGCGCCCCCATCGATCAAGTCTGTGCTCACGAGGCTTCCCAGGGCCTGATGCTCGCCCAGCTGCTGACCTCGACTCACATCCTCGAGGTCTTCGTCCACGAGAACGAGGAGGAGGACCCGGAAGCCCTCGTCCCGATCTGCGAGAACCGGGCGCGAAAGCACGCCCTCAACGCCTACTGGATGTTGTACGAGCCTGAGCAGCTGCAGCGACGCGCCGGCCAGGGCGTCCGCCAGGGCTACGAGGACGCCGGGCCGATCCGGCCTGCGTGAGCATGAGCGCGTGAGCGGGCTCGGATAGAACTGGCACCGTGAAAGTCGCCACTTGGAACGTGAACTCCGTCGCTGCACGAGTCCCCCGGCTCAACGAGTGGCTGGAGCAGGTTCAACCGGATGTGGTCTGCTTGCAGGAGATCAAGTGCTCCAGCGACGCGTTCCCGGGGGAAGGAGCGGTGAGCCTCGGATATGAGATCGCGGCCAACGGTGAAGGGCGGTGGAACGGGGTGGCGATCCTGTCGCGCATCGGGCTCGATGACGTCGCACTCGGCTTCCCTGGCCAACCGGGCTATGCATCGCCGCCCGACGAGGACACACCCTCGTTGATCGAGATAGAGCCGGTCCCCGTCGTCGAGTCACGGGCGATCGGCGCCATGTGCGGGCCACTCCGCATCTGGTCGCTCTACGTCCCGAACGGCCGGTCGTTGGACAGCCCTCACTACGCCTACAAGCTCGCGTGGTTGGCTGCCCTCCGGGACGCGCTGGCCGCCGAGGTCGACGCGGACAACCCCTTCATCGCCACCGGCGACTTCAACGTCGCGCCCACCGATGCCGACGTCTGGGACCCTTCGGCCTTCGTCGGATCGACCCATGTCACCGACGCTGAGCGCCAGGCTCTCGCCGAACTGCGGGCGCTCGGGCTGAACGACGTGATCCCTCGCGCCATGAAGTACGACACCCCTTACACCTATTGGGACTACCGCGCCGGGATGTTCCACAAGAACGAGGGAATGCGGATCGACCTCGTCTACGCGAACGACGCCGCCACCTCAGCGGTGAGGGACGCGTACGTCGACCGTGAGGCCCGCAAAGGAAAAGGGCCCTCTGACCACGCGCCGGTGGTCGTCGACCTCGATCTCTGAGGCCGTGAGCGCTGCTAGTGCAGCCGCGGAGCGAAGACGAAGAGCAAGTCCGCCTCGCACGCTCGCTCGCCTCTCACTCGAGCCTCGCCATGCCCCGTGCCGGCTCTCACCGACAACCGGTCGAGCCACACCGACAGCTCAAGCTCGTCGCCCGGGCCGACTTGGCGCCTGAACCGCGCCCGGTCGATACCGCCGAAGAGCGGAAGCCGATCAGCGAAGCGGGCGTCAGCGAGCACCGCTGCCGCGCCGAGTTGGGCGAGAGACTCGACCATCAGCACACCGGGCAGAGTCGGGCGCCCGGGGAAGTGGCCGGCAAAGAAAGGCTCACTTCCGATCAAACGCCAAAACCCTTTTGCCGAGACTCCAGGCTCTAGCTCAGTGATCTCGCTTACGAGGAGAAACGGCGGCCGGTGCGGCACCAATTCCTCTATCACCCACTTCTGGCTCATGGCGCCGAGGTTAGCGACTCGATCTGGCGCGGCCTGACCGGCGCCCTGAGAGCGGGCCGGGAGCCGAGGCCTTCTTGGCCGTCGCTGCCTCTTTCGTCGGCACAGCTGACTTCTTCGCTGGTGGGATGCTCTTCTTCACCGAAGCCGGCACCTTCTTGGGGGGCGGGGCGGCCGTGGCGGCCTTCTTCGCCGCTGGCCCGGCTTTCTTCGGCGGGGCGGCGGCCTGTCTCGCAGGCGGGGCGGCGTGCCCGGCGAGCGCCGTGCTCTTCTTGGCGGGTGCCGTGCTCTTCTTGGCGGGCGGCGTGCTCTTCTTGGCGGGTGCCGTGCCCTTCTTGGCGGGCGGCGTGCTCTTCTTGGCGGGCGGCGTGCTCTTCTTCGTTGCAGCAACAGCTTTCTTGACAGGCGCAGCTGCCTTCTTGGCAGGCGCGGCAGCTCTCTTCGCGAGGCGCAGCTCGGCGGCAATCATCTCCTCGCTCGGCCGCCCCGACACCACGGCGATGCCCGGCAGCGCGAGCTCGACCCCCCGCCTGAGCGGATCGAGAGCTGTCACGACGAATGTTCTCTCCTCGTTCCGCTTCAGCGCCTCGCGAGCACTTCGCGGCGCTGGCGCTGCCATGTTGGCCAGTGGGACGTAGCACTGCACGCCTCCCACGAAGACCACAGCGCCGTGGGACGTGTAACTGTCGACACATCCCACGACCTCGGTTCCGAGGGCATGCTCGGCGATGAACGAGATGAACGTGAGCGGGTCGTTCACCGCCAGTGCCGGCGGGCTCGGAGTGCTCGGCCGCCGCGACGAGGTCCGAGGTGCCGCGGGAGCGGTTCCCTCCGCTTCCTTCTTCTTGGCAACGCGCTTTGCCGCGGCGGGAGCCCGTCCGCCCGCCGCCGACGGGGGCGACACGGCTTCCTTCGTCGCTGCCTCGATGGCCTTCGAGACCTGTTTCTTGGCACGATCGGTGTCGCGAACCGCACGGTGGCTCTTCGGGCCCCTCACGGGTGTGCGCGGGCTGAAGATCCAGCCGACTCCAGGAACCGGAGTGGCACCGAGGAGGCGACCGCGCTCGAAGAGCCAAGGGTGCTCCCCGTGGAATTCCTGGAACGAGTCGTTGGACAGCACGATGGCGTCGACCTTCTCGGCAATCCGCAACAGGAACGCGTCGCCCCGGCCGATCGCGCCCGCAGGAGGGTGGACGTACTCCCCTTCGAGTGCCGCCTTCTCGAACTGCTCGAGCTCCGAAGGGTCGATCCGATGCGAGAACGTGGCGTCGACGATGACCGTCACCTCCGCGTCGGGATACTCGCGCCTCAGCTCGCTCACTGCCTCCTCCAGTTGGCGGAGACTCGGCGCGCTGCGACCCTCGGTCGCGATATTCGATCCATCGACGACTAGGTGTTCACTCGGCATCTCGTCGCTAGTCAAGCATTTCTGCTCGTTCACCCGGCGGACGCTCTCCTAGGCTGGCCGAATGTCGCCAAGTGACCGGAGCTCGCTCGGTGATCCCGATCGCAACATCCGCGCCGTCCTGTTCGACTTCGGGGGCGTCCTGTCGTCGAGCCCCTTCGAGGCCTTCGAGCGCTACGAGAAGACAAACGGCTTGCCGAGCGGCTTCATACGGACGCTCAACGCGACCGACCATCACGGGAATGCCTGGGCCCGCCTCGAGCGGAGCGAGGTCTCGATCAGCGAATTCGTGGACCTGTTCGAGGCGGAGGCCGTCGCAGCGGGTCATCCAGTGGACGGCGCGGCTGTCCTTGCCCTCCTCGGAGGCGAGATCCGTCCGGGAATGGTACGGGCGGTCGAGCTGTGCCACGCGCGCTACCTCGTCGGCTTGCTCACTAACAACTTCCTCTCGGCGGAGGCGGCGGCCCGGCCGGGTGGCGCGATCGATCGGGTGATGAACCTCTTCGACGAGGTGATCGAGTCCTCGAGGGTGGGTGTGAGGAAGCCTGAGGAGCGTTTCTTCGAGATTGCATGTGAGCGCCTCGAGATCCGCCCCGACGAGGCCGTGTTCCTCGACGACCTCGGGGTCAACCTGAAGCCTGCCCGGGCGATGGGCATGACCACGATCAAGGTGACGAGCGAGGCCCAGGCCCTCGCCGAGCTGGGAGAAGTGCTCGGGATCGATCTCAGCTGACGGGCAGGCCCACTGATCGGTCCAACATGTCCGCCAGCTCGAGCTGGTGGATCGTGCTCGAGCCGGTTGCGGGGCTCCCGCTCACCGGACGGCTCACGTGGCGGAGCTGTGCCCGCGAACGCAGCGACCGGTGGAGCAGACCGTGCACGTAGTTCCAGCCACCCATGTTCTCTGGCTCCTCTTGGAGCCACACGACCTCTTCGAGGGACGGGTAGGCGTCGAGCGCGGCAAGGATCTCGTTCTCCGGCCATGGGTGAAGCTGCTCGACCCGCACGACGGCGACTGGCTCGAGCCCGCCGCCCACGATCTCGTCGCGGCGAGCCATCGCGTCAAACGCCACCTTGCCCGAGCAGAGCACGACCCGGCTCACGGCTGCGGCATCGATCGGAGCTGGATCAAAGAGGACGGGCTGGAAGCGGCCCTCTGCGAGCTCTTCCACGCGCGAGCGGGCTTGCCGGGCCCGCAACAGCGACTTCGGCGTCATCACGACGAGTGGTCGACGGATCGTCCGCTTCACCTGTGCGCGGAGCAGGTGGAAGTACTGCGCCGCAGTGGTCGGTTGCGCGACGGTCATGTTCGCGTGGGCGCACAAAAGCAAGAAACGCTCCAACCGGGCAGAGGAGTGCTCCGGCCCCTGTCCCTCGTAGCCGTGCGGGAGAAGCATGGTGAGCGCCGAGTGCTGTCCCCACTTCTCGCCGGCCGCGGCGATGAAGTTGTCGATGACGATCTGGGCCCCGTTGACGAAGTCACCGAACTGAGCCTCCCAGGCAACAAGGCCGCGGGACGACTCCACGGAGTAGCCGTACTCGAAGCCGAGCGCGGCGTACTCCGACAAGAGCGAGTCGTAGATCATGAAGCGCCCCGGGCGATCCGCGTCGATGTCGAGCACTTCGGCGATCTGCTGCAGCGGGACGAACTCGACCCCGGTCTCGTAGTCGACGAGCACGGAGTGACGCTGGCTGAACGTGCCCCGCCGGCTGTCCTGTCCCGAGAGGCGGACGTCGACTCCTTCGGCGAGGATCGTCCCGAACGAGAGCGCCTCAGCCAGGGGCCAGTCGACTTCGCCCGCCGCGTACAGCTCGGCGCGCTGTTGAAGCTGGCGAGCGAGCTTGGGGTGCACCGTGAAGTCCGCCGGCGCGTGGTGGATCAGGCTCGACAGCGCGTCGAGCCGCTCGCGGGGCGCGCTCGTGTCGACCGAAGAGAGCGGCGGCACCTCGACGACGGCCGGGCGGATGAGCGTCTCGATCTTCGGTGGAGCAGATGCCCGAGTCTCGTCGAGTGCCTGCTGCAGCCGGCGGGAGAAGTCCTCGAGCGCCCTCTCTGCCTCTTCGATCGTGATGTCCCCGCGCTTCACGAGGGACTCGGTGTAGAGCTTGCGGACAGACCGATGCTGTTCGATCTCGCGGTACATGAGGGGTTGGGTATAGCTCGGGTCGTCGCCCTCGTTGTGGCCGTGCAACCGGTAGCAGAACCATGTCGATGACGACGTCCTTGTGGAAGCGCTGGCGGAAGGCGACCGCCAAGCGGGCGACGCGCACGCACGCCTCCGGGTCGTCCCCGTTGACGTGGAAGATCGGCGCTTGGACGGTCTTGGCCACATCGGTGCAATAGACCGACGACCGGGCCGACTCCGTAGGTGTCGTGAAGCCCAACTGGTTGTTGATCACGAGGTGGATGGTCCCGCCGGTGCGATAGCCGTGCAGCTGGGAGAAGCTCGAGCGTCTCCGCGACGACGCCTTGGCCGGCAAAGGCGGCGTCGCCGTGCACGAGCGTGGGGAGGACCGGGAAGGCCGTAGCGTTCTCGTGCTGGTCCTGGCGGGCTCGGGCCACGCCTTCGACGACCGGGTCGACGGCCTCGAGGTGCGAGGGGTTGGACGCCAGCGTGATGGCGAGCTTCGAGTCCGTCGCTCGTGGCGAACTTCCCGCTCGCGCCTTTGTGGTACTTGACGTCCCCGGAGCCCTGGACGCTCTCGGGGTCGATGTTGCCCTCGAATTCGGCGAAGATCTCGCCGTAGGACTTCCCGACGATGTTGGCGAGCACGTTGAGGCGGCCACGGTGCGCCATTCCGAGGACGGCCTCGTCGATGCCGGACCGCGCTGCTTGGTCGAACACCGCGTCCAGGAGCGCGATGGCGGACTCGGCGCCTTCGAGGCCGAAGCGCTTCTGGCCGACGTACCGGGTATGGAGGAACCTTTCGAAGGCCTCGGCGGCGTTCAGGCGCTCGAGAACGTGATGTTGCTCGGCAGCTGACAGAACTCCCGGGACTCCCTCGACATGGGCCTGGATCCACTGCTTTTGCTCGGGGTCCTGGATGTGCATGTACTCGATGCCGATCGTGCGGCAGTAGGCGTCGCGCAGGATCCCGAGGATCTTGCCGAGCGGCAGCTCGCTCTTTCCGGCGAGGCCTTCGGTGACGAACTCGCGCTCGAGATCGAAGACCGTCAACCCGTAGGTGAGCGGGTCGAGCTCGGAGTGAAGCTTCGGCGCGTGTTGGCTGAGCGGATCGAGGTCCGCCATCAGGTGGCCGCGGACCCGGTAGATGTTGATCAGCGACTGAACGGCCGCCTGCTTGACGAGGCGACCGCGCTCGCCGTCCGCACGGCTGAAGGGGTTGAGGTCCTCGTGCCACCTGGCCGGCTGGTAAGGGACGGCGAGTGAGTCGAACACCTCGTCGTAAAAGCCGTGCTCTCCGATCAAGAGCTCGTGGAGATGGGACAGGAACATCCCCGACTCGGCTCCCTGGATGATCCGGTGGTCGTACGTCGAGGTGAGCGTCACGACCTTGGAGATCCCGAGCTCAGCCAACGCACCGGGGTCGGCTGCTGCCCACTCGGGCGGGTACGCGAGCGATCCCACGCCGACGATCACCCCTTGGCCTGGCATCAGGCGCGGGACCGACTGGGTCGTTCCGAGCGTCCCGGGGTTGGTGATCGTCACCGTGACGCCGGCGAAGTCCTCCACGGCCAGCTTGTTGGTCCGCACCTTGCGGACGAGCTCCTCGTAGGCATGGAGGAAGGCCGCGAACTCGCAGCTCGTCGGCGTTCTTGATGCAGGGCACCACGAGCGAACGGCTGCCGTCGGACTTCTCGATGTCTACAGCAAGTCCGAGGCCGACGTGAGGATGGCGGATCACGCCAGGCGTGCCCTTGCCGTCGGAGTCCGCCATGAACGTGGCGTTGAGGGCCGGGACCGCTTGCAACGAGCGCACCACCGCAAAGCCGATGAGGTGCGTGAAGCTGACCTTTCCCCCCGTCGTGCGCGCAAGTTGGTTGTTGATGACCTGCCGGTTCACCTCGAGCAGCTTGGCGGGCACCGGATGGACGCTCGTGGCAGTCGGGACCGAGAGGGACTCGACCATGTTCTCGACGATTCGGGCGGCGGCCCCCCGCAGCGGCTTGGCGATGCCCTCTGACGCGCCGGCACCCGCTTGGGCCGTCGCCGCTACGTCCGCCAACGCGACCGGAGAAACGGTCGCCGGTTCGGTCGCAGCCTCGGTGCTGCTTTCTCCGGTCGCCGGGGCGGACATGCTCCGTGACTGGCTGCGGTAGTCGGCGAAGAACTCCCGCCAGCTCTCGGTCACCGAAGTCGGATCGGCGAGATATGCCTCGTACATCTCCTCGACGAGCCAGGCGTTCGCTCCGAACGCGCCGGCTACTCCTTCTCGCAGCGGTTCGGTCGGCACCGTGCCAATCCTAGTGTCCCCTCCCCCAAGGACTCGCCCGCGCAAGTGCCCGTTAGCGTGGTCTCGTGAGTGTCGGTCCGGTAGCGACAAGGGTGGTGCTTCGGTCTGTCGAGCCCGGGAATACCGCCGTGTGCAGTCACTGTGATCGCCCGATCAAGTTCTCTGCCGCGCGCCAAGCCACGCCAGGTGATCGCGAACGTGTACGAGGAGGCCACCTGGCAACGTGTCGAGCACTTCCACGAGGAGTGTTACGAGGCCCTCGGCAAGCCGTACGGCGAGGCAACTCCCCTCGACTGGAGACGGTGACAGCAGGACTGCTAACACAGACGTGATGAGCTCTGGTGTCCTCTTCGTCGACGATCTTCCCTCCGATGCCGGAGATGACGCGCCGCTCGTCGTTCTCGTGCACGGGACGATGGACCGTCACTCGAGCTTCGCGAGGGTCCGCTCGCGGCTCATGGCCACCTGCCATGTCGTCTCCTACGACCGGCGTGGCTACGGAGCCTCGCGGGGTGTGATCCCGCTCGCCCGCGGCATGGACGATCATGTGGCGGACCTGGAGCAGGTGGTCGGCGGTCGCAGATGCGTGCTGGTGGGGCACAGCTACGGCGGGACCGTGGTCCTCACCTTCGCTGCACGGCACCCGGATCTAGCGGCGTCGATCGTTGCCTACGAGCCACCCCTCCCCTGGCTCGACACGTGGCCGAGCCATCATGGGCCACGCGAGGCACCGTTCGAGGGGGTGACGCCAGAGGAGGCGGCGGAGGGTTTCTTGAAGCGAATCGTCGGCGAGGGCCGCTACGACCGCCTCCCGCTCAAGACCCGGGAGGACGTCATGAAGGACGGTGACGCGCTGATCGCGGAGCTGACCGCGATCCGCAACGATCCGCCGCCCTTCGAGCCGGCACAGGTGACCTCGCCGTCGCTCATCGCCCGCGGCGACAACACGGCCCGTCACCACGTCGAGGCCGTGGAGCTCTTGGTGGACGAGCTGCCGGCAGCTTCGCTCCACGTGATCGCCGGCGCCGGGCACAACGGGCACCAGAGCCACCCGAGCGAGTTCACGGACCTGGTCCTGCAAGCCGTCTCGCTGGCGGCGACGGCGCCCGCAGATCGTCCAGCTCCGTAGGATTCGAACGTGCGAATCCTCCTCACAGGCGCGAGCGGCTTCATCGGCAAGGCGCTAGCCGAACGGCTGAGGGAGCGGGGCGACATCATCGTGCCGGTCACGCGTAACCCGAGGGGCCCAGGCGAAGTCGGCATCGATCTCGCCGGGGGCCGGCTCGACACGAGCCGCATTCCCGGCGGCACCCTGGAGGGGATAGGGGCCTCGGTCCACCTGGCAGGAGAGCCCCTCGTCGGCCGGTGGACGGCAAAGAAGACAGAGGCGATCCGCTCCAGCCGGATCGCTGTCGGCGACCTCGTGGCCCGGTCTTTCGCCGTCCTCGAGAACAAGCCAGCTGTCCACGTGACCGGCTCGGCCATCGGCATCTACGGCGACCGCGGCGAAGAGACCGTGGACGAGTCGAGCGCGACAGGATCGGGCTTCCTGGCCGATGTCTGCCGGGCCTGGGAAGCGGCCGTCGCGCCTGCCGCGCAAGTCGGCATCCGGACCGTCGCCATTCGCACCGGGATCGTGCTCGGGCGTGGCGGCGTCCTCGGCAAGCAGGTCAAGCTGTTCAAGATCGGCCTCGGAGGACGGCTCGGGGACGGGCAGCAGTGGATGAGCTGGATCTCGCTCGACGACGAGGTCTCGGTGATCATGCGGGCGCTCGACGACCCCTCGATCTCAGGACCGGTCAACGCCACGGCACCCTCGCCCGTCCGCAACGCCGAGTTCACCGCCGCGCTCGCGCACGAAGCTCCATCTCCCGGCACGGTTCCCGGCTCCCGCCCGGATGCTCAGGCTGGTGCTTGGCCCGGGGCCAGCAGACGAGATGCTGCTCGCCAGCCAGAAGGTCGTACCGAGTCGGCTGCTCGACTGGGGCTTCTCGTTCCGTCACGAGACCGTCGAGAGCGCACTCAAGGGAGCACTTGGCTGATCTTTTCGACGTGATCCACGAGCGGGCAATACGCTCTCGGTAGAAGAAGGTGCGATGACAAACTGGAATTTCGCTGACGCGTGGGAAGTCGCGGCAGAAGTCCGAGGCGACGTGCGTGCTCTCGCGCACGACAAGGACGACCGCTCTTGGGCCGAGTTCGACCGGCGTGCCGCCGGCGTCGCCAGGACGCTGCTCGGTGCAGGCCTCGGCCATCAGGCGAAGGTCGTCCAGTACCTCTACAACTCGAACGAGTACCTCAAGTCCGTCTTCGCTGCCGAGAAGGTCTCGATGATCCCCGTGAACACCAACTACCGGTACGCGGATGACGAGCTTGTTCACGTCTGGGACAACGCCGACGCCGAGGCGGTCATGTTCCACGGCAGCTTCACCGAGATCGTCGACCGGGTGCGTTCCCGGGTCCCGAACGTGAAGCTCTGGATCCACGCGGACGACGGGTCGGAGCGGTGCCCCGAGTGGGCGATGCCTTACGACGACGCCGCCAACGCCCTCGAGCCGGGCGAGGACACGCACGTGCGCGGGCAGGTGCCGCGCTCGGGAGACGACCTTTACTTCCTCTACACCGGCGGCACGACCGGAATGCCGAAGGGAGTCATGTGGCGTCAGGACGACCTCTTCGCCCTGCTGAACAGCGGCAGCCCGATGCCCATGCCAGAGGACCGAGGCCTCGACGGCGTCCGTGAGACGATCGCCGCCTTGAGTTCGGCTCCCCCCGTCGTGCTCCCCGCTTGCCCGCTTATGCACGGCACCGGGGCCTTCACGGCGTTCAGCTGCCTGATGCTCGGCGGCTGCGTGGTGACGCTGCCAGGTCGCGGCTTCGATGCCGAAGTGCTGCTCGACACGGTGCAGGCCGAGAAGGTCAACCTCGTCACGATCGTGGGGGACGCGTTTGCCAAGCCGATCCTCCGCGCCCTCGACGCCCATCCCGGCAGATGGGACCTCTCGAGCCTGCTCGGCGTGGTCTCGTCCGGGGTGATGTGGAGCGAGGACTGCAAGAGGGGCCTGCACCGCCACAATCCCAACATGCTCCTCTTCGACTCCTTCGGGTCTTCCGAGGCGATCGGCATGGGCTCCTCGGTCTCGACCGCTGGAGCCGAGGCACACACCGCGTCGTTCAAGATCGGAGAGCGGGCCAAGGTGATCGACGACGAGGGGAACGACGTCGTTCCCGGATCGGGCAAGCCGGGGCGGATCGCACTCGGTGGCCGGATCCCGGTCGGGTACTACAAGGACGTTGAGAAGACGGCGTCGACCTTCGTGACAATCGGCGGAGAGCGCTACTCGGTGCCGGGCGACTACGCCATCGTCGAGGCCGACGGGTCATTGCGGCTCCTCGGCCGCGGCTCGGTCTCGATCAACACCGGCGGCGAGAAGGTGTACCCGGAGGAGGTCGAGGAGGTCCTCAAGACCCAGCCGGCGGTTGCGGACGCGGCGGTCGTAGGCGTTCCCGACGAACGTTTCGGGGAGGCAATCACCGCAGTCGTGGAGCTGGCGCCCGGCGGCGAGGCCACCGATGGGGAGCTCGTCGACCACGTGAAAGCACACATCGCTCACTTCAAGGCCCCGCGTCACGTCGTGTTCGTGGACTCGGTCGGGCGCTCCCCGGCGGGGAAGGTCGACTACAAGATGCTGCGTGCACTCGCGATGGACCGCCTCGGTGTCATCGCCTAGATAGCAAGCGAACGCTCGGAGGTCCAGCGGACCATCGCGGCGGACCCGACAATCGACGTTCCCCGCTTTCCAATGCTCGCGGGTCTGCTCCCGGCATATTGAGCGACGCCGCCAGGCGAGTCTTACTTCGCCGCGAAGCGCCCTTGTGCTGTCGATCAGGCTCAACCGCGACTGCGCGCTCAGCCACTCACTCGAGCGGGACAGCTGTCTCTCTGCAGGAATGTGGTGAAGCGCCTCCGGAAAGTCCGTCAGGGCCCCGCACCGCCGGCAGACGCCCATCCGCCCGTTCGTCTCCGGAGCGTGGTGCTCATCCAACAGGGCGCCTACGCACGTTGCTTCGGCTGTGATCATGACTCTCCGATCGCCCGGCACACCCAACTGGGGCCACGCCGAGCCGGAAGGACTGCGACTTGCACGAGGTGAGCAAGAAGATCCTTCGCTTCATTCTACGCCCTCACGTGGTGAGCCGCGAGCACTCCAGGGACGCATTCTTCAAGCGCTGGGCGAGGGTACGGCAGTGCATCCGTCGCAGGGACCCTTGCCGGTGAACGAGGCTGGTATCGAGGGAGAGTCGGTGGGTGGGTTGGTCGGGAGCAGCACCGGTGAGCGCGGCGCCTGGTCGAAGTCGAAGTCGTTGACCATGTTGCCCAGGATGGCCTCGTCCTCACGGACGTCGGGACGGGGGTCGGGGCGGCCGTCCGTCTTCGGGTTGAGCCTCGCCCCGCCCAGGAAATCGTCCTCGATGAACTTGAGATAGGCGTCACTGCTCAGGGTCTCGTGGTCGATGTACCCATCTCTCGCGTACGGTGAGATGACGAGGGCGGGCACCCGTAAGCCGTAGCCGTTCTGGTCCACTTGTGGCGGAACGACGTTGTCGTAGAAACCGCCCCAGTCGTCCCACTGGAGGAAGATCGCCGTCGAGTCCCAGTCAGGGCTCCTCATTGCCGCGTTGATGACCGCCGTCACGTACGCCTGCCCCTGGTGCACGCTGGCCGGGGGGTGGTCGCTGTCTGCCTGTGACGGCGTGATCCAGCTGACCGCCGGCAAGGTCCCCGCCTTCGCCGAGGCGAAGTAGGCCTGCAAAGGCTTGATGTTCTTCAGCTGGTGATCCTTCTGCACGTCCTCGAACAACGGGAGCGGGTTCCAGATGCCGGGCGTCGTATAGCTCTGAGGGACCGGTGGACATGTCTCTGCCGAGTCGTTGGCGCAATCGGGTTGATAGCCGGTCTGCACGTAGTAGGCCCACGAGACGTGCTTCAAATAGAGGAGCCACGTGATGTCGGTCCAGGCGTCGATGATGTCCGCGGTTCCGGTCCTTAGGGCCTGGTCGACAGCGGCTTGCGTCTGCAGGACCCTGTACGGCCCCCCGATGTCGTTGACGCAGCTCGAAGGCGAGGCGTTCGCGCACTTCGCCGACCACGCCGAGACGAGGTAGAGATGGTCGGGCAGCGACCACGACTTCACCGGCTCGAACATGTGGTCGTCCAGGACGAAGTCCTTCGCGTAGGCCCAATAGTTAGGGATCTCCGCCGCGGTGTGGTACCCCATGACGTCGGGAGGGCCGCTCGAGCCCAGGTAACACGCTGGATCGTCGGGATTCAGGCACGTCTTCTTGGCGAGTGCGCGCTGGGCGATGAACCCGTCCATCTTCCCGCCGTCGACGTCGGCGATCGCGCTCTTCTCGCCGTGTGGACCGCCACCGTTGACGTCGCTCTTGTCGTGGTATGGCTTGGTGCAACCCCCTCCCGGATCCGGAACACAGACCGTCGGGACGCCGTCTTTCATGGGGATGCCGTCCGCGCCGGGATAGGTGCCGAAATAGCTGTCAAACGAGCGGTTCTCCTGCTCGATGATGATGACGTGCTTGATCTTGTGAATGCCCGGCGGCACGACGTAGCTGCCGGCCGGCCCGCCACTCACGCGCTCGCGGTGCGTGGGAGAGGTCGCAGCCGTGGTGGAGCTTCCGGAGCTACTGCTGGTGCTGCAGCCGGCAAGGAGACCGACCACCACCAGCACTCCGAACGCGGCCCTCCCGAGCGCACCGCCCAACCGCGGCGATGACCGTTGCATCGGCCAAGTATGACCGCAGGGAGAAGATCGTGAAGCTGGCCCCGGGGGCCATCGACTCCCACCTCTGCAACTTGGCCGCGGAACGGCTCTCGATCGGACGGCCCCTTTTCGAACGCGAGGACTCAGATCCTCGCGTCGGACAGCTCGACGAGCGTGGTGCTCAAGTGAAGATGATCTGGCCGCCTGCCGCGAGCTCGTAGAACTCGCCGACGGTGATGATGTCTTTCACCTGATCGATGAGATCTTCCTTGGTCAGCTCGAACAGGTCGACCGATGCCTTGCAGCCGTACAACCCTGCGCCGGTGTCCGCGATCATCTCGATGAACTCGGGGATCGGCGGGATGTCGAGCTTGTCCATCTTGCGTTCCATGTAGTGGGTCATGACGCTCGACACTCCGGGCAGGCCTCCGGCGAGGGTGGCGAAGTGCAGCCCCGGGTTGCCGACAGTGGCGACTTTGATGTGCTCCCACCTCTTCTTGTGGATCGCGTCCAGCCCGAAGAACGTGAAGAACAAGTTCGCCTCGATGCCCTCGGCGCGGGCGCCGTTGGCCATGATCAGGCCAGGGTAGATCCCTTCGAGAGACCCCTTCGAGATGATGATCGAGACTTTTTCGATGGTGTCGGTCATGCGCGTTAGTCCTTTCATGTCTTGCGAGTGCCTGCCGGTCAGATGCAGCCGCGCGGCTTGGGGATCCCGGCGATCTTCGCGGCGACCTTCGCGGGGCCCTTCGGGAACAACTGGTACAGCTCCTTCACGGACACGCCGGAGGTCTTCCCGAGCACCCGGACGGTCGGGCCGGTGCCTTTCTCGGCGTACTCGGCTCGCATGAACTTGATCACCTGCCAATGCGGCTCGGTCAGTTCCTCGATTCCCTCGGCCTTGGCGATCTCTGGCGCCATATCCTCGGTCCACTGCTCGGGATCCTCGAAGAAACCCTCCTCGTTCACCCGGACAGACCGACCCGCAAACGTCGCGCTCGGCATGATCAGCGCCTCCCCTTGTCGATGCACGTGGCGGTCGTGAGCCTCATGGGGCGGCCGCCTTCACCTTGCCGCGATCGGGCATCGGCGAGCCGACGCCAGGGATGTCCCGCCCGGGCAGCAGGCTGTGCCAGTACATCCACTGGAACATGAGCTTGGCGAGATGGTTGAGCCTCGACTCCTTCAGGAGCGGCAGGCCCACCGCCGCAGGAAAGTGGCCTGGCAGGGGCTCGGTATCGTAGTTGAAGTCGATGAGGAGCGCCTTGTGGAAGCCGGTCTCTATGAAGCAGTTCGCGTGGCCGTCGAAGCTGGCGTCGAGAGGCTCGCCGTCAAGGAAGCGCCCCAGGTTCTCGACCATCACCTCACCTTCGAAGTGCGTGACTGATCCGGCCTTCGAGGTCGGCACACCGGCAGCGTCGCCGATCGCGAACACGTTCGGCGCCACCTTGGACTGAAGGGTGTGTGCGTTGACCGGAACAAAGCCGAGCTCGTCGCCTAGTCCCGGCGATCGGCCGACGTATGCGGCTCCGCCGTGCAGGGGTACGACCACGGCGAGGTCGAAAGGCACCTCGCGCCCGTCGTAGGAGACGATCCTGCCGCCTTGGCCGTCGACAGCTGAGGTGTTGAACTCGGTGAGAAGGTCCACTCCCTTCTCGTCGAGCAGGCCTGCAAGCGTCCGTGCTGCGACCGGCTTGGTGAAAGCCCCATCGAGAGGCGTGACGAAAACGAGCTCGACGCGCTCGCGCAGCTTCCGCTCGTGGAAATACCAATCGGCAAGGAAGCAGAACTCGAGCGGGGCAACAGGACATTTGATCGGCAGGTCGACGATGTTGACGACGAGCCGGCCGCCCTCGAAAGCCTCGAGCGCTTGATGCAATGCGGCGGCCCCTTCGGGCGTGTAGAAGGTGAAGACCTTCTCCATCCAGCCCGGCCCGGTCAGGCCCTCGGTCTCGTCGGTGACGAGCTCGACCCAGAGGCCACGACCAGCAGGTCGTAGGCGAGCTCGTCGCCACCGTCGAGGTACACGCGATTCGCGTCGAGCTCAACGTGATCGACCGCCGTCTGGCGGAAGGTGATGCCGCTATGGAGCTGCGCGTGGCGGGGACGCGTGATCTCGTCGACCGAGCTGAGCCCGAACGGGACGAACAGCAGGCCCGGCTGGTACACGTGACGGTCGTCCTGGTCAACGACCACGATCTCGAGCTCTTCCTCCTCGTGGGCACGTCGCAGACGGTTCGCGACGAGCGTGCCGCCCGTCCCGCCGCCGAGAAGCACGACGCGCCTTGTCATGACGCCAGCTTCCGCCCACGAGTCGGGAGCCGGTAGAGGCTTACGTCCTCACGAGCGAGGGAACCCCTCTTTCCCGCTCGCGCGCCCGAGGAGCTAAGCGACGAGGGACGGCAACATGTCTGTGATCACAGGTCTGGAATTACAGGTCCGGCGACCCGAACAAGGGCTGCACAGGTTGCAGGATCCCGATATCCGCCGAGAAGGCGCGCTTCACGGCCCGGCCGGGTGTGAGAATGAGGGAGATGACCCTGACCAGTGCGATCCGACCCGGAGACAGCCTCAAGATCGACGGTGCCCAGCTCCCGGTGATCGGGACGGCACGCGTCTACGTCTGCGGGATCACGCCGTACGACACGACCCACCTCGGGCACGCCTCGACCTTCATCTGGACTGATCTCGCCGCCAAGGTTCTCCGCCTCTGTGGTTCACGCGTCGACGTATGCCGCAACGTCACCGACGTCGACGACCACCTCATCGCCGCTGCGAGGTCACGACAGGTCCCCTGGCAGTCGCTCGCGACCCAGGAGACCTATCGGTTCGAGCGCGACATGACCGATCTGCGAATCGGGCGACCCTCGTTCGAGCCGCGAAGTCACGACCACGTCGACGACGTCATCTCGCTCGCTGCCGTCCTCATCGAGCGAGGTCTCGCCTACGAGCGCAACGGCTCGGTGTACTTCAAGGGCACGGGAGTCCCAGAGCAGGTAGGTGTCTCGCGCAGCGATGCACTTGCACTGAACGAGGCCGCCTCCGGCAAGAACGAGGAGGCCGACGACCCGCTCGACATCGCCATCTGGCAGCGCTCGGCCGAGAACGACCCTCGGTGGCCAAGTCCTTGGGGGCAAGGACGTCCCGGATGGCACGCCGAGTGCACGGCGATGGCTCTCACGACCTTCGGTCCCTCGGTCGACCTGCACGGAGGCGGTGCGGATCTCCGTTTCCCGCACCACGCCTACGAGGCCGCTCTCAGCGAGGCCTTGACCGGGGTCCGGCCCTTCTCGCGCTCGTGGATGCATGTGGGTAGCGTCCACTTCGAGGGCGCGAAGATGGCCAAGTCCACCGGCAACCTCGTCTTCGTGCACGACCTCGTCGACCGCTGGCCGGCAGGTGCGATCCGGCTCCTCGTGCTGTCGAGGCGCTGGCAGGACGACTGGGAGTTCAACGACACCGCCCTCTCCACCGCCTCGGCTGACCTCGACGACCTGTGGCGCGGCCACAAGGATCAAGTCGATCACGACGCTGCGAGAAGGAGTGTCGTGGAGGCTCTCCTCGACGACCTCGACGTCCCTCGGGCGCTCTCCATCGCGGCCGAGGCAGGCGGCAAGGTCTTGAGCGATCTCGGCGAGGTCCTCGGCCTCTTCGACGGCACCACGGCGTGGGAGCCTTTGGCGTCGTCCTGAGCCCCTGCGTCAGCCGTGGTTGGCACCGTGGCGGCGCACGTAGTCGTTCACCTCGTAGTACGCATCGATCGACTCGCCCGCGTCACCCCAGAAACCACCGATGACGTCGTACTGCATCAAGCCTGCCGAGACGAAGTGGTTGTTCACGTCCGTGATCTTAAGCTCGCCCCGCCCCGAAGGCTCGAGCGTCGGGATGACTTCGAAGACCGTCGAGTCGTAGAGGTAGATCCCGGTCACGCAGTAGTGGCTGGGAGGATCTGCGGGTTTCTCGACGATGCGGGTCAAACGGCCCTCGCCGTCCAGCTCGGGCACGCCGAGATGGCGAAGGTGCTCGGGATCGCTGATCTCGGCGAGGAGGAGCCTCGCACCTGCTCCTTGCTCGGCGAAGCGCTCGATCGACGGCCGGATCGAGCGCTCCACGATGTTGTCGGCCAGCATGACGCAGACCGAGTCGCCGCCGACGAAGTGCTCTGCCAGGCCGAGCGCCTCGGCGATGCCCCCTGGCCGGTCCTGGTAGCCGTAGACCAGCAGGTCCACGCCATGCTCGTGCCCATTCGAGAGCAGCCTGAGGAACTCCCCGGCATGCGTCCCGCCAGTCACCACCATGATCTCGGTGATGCCGGCCTGCACGAGCGCCTCGACGCCATAGCTGATCATCGGGCGGTCCCCGATCGGCAGCAGGTGCTTGTTCGTGATCCGGGTGAGCGGGAACAGACGGCTGCCGGTGCCGCCGGCGAGCAGGACGCCTTTCACGGGCGGGCAGCGTACCTTGCGAGGCGGACCGGAGGCGTCAAACGCTCAAGAAACGCCGCACGGCCACAGCGGACCCCGCCACTCCCACGACGATCCCGACGATGACGACGACGATCTCCGTGACGACCACGTCGTGACCAGGCACGACAGCCGATCGGAACTCGGCGAATCGGTGGAGGAGCGACCTGATCCCGAGGTCTCCGAGCAACACGATGCCGACGGCGACAATCGAGCCGATGAGGCCCTGCACGAGCCCCTCGAACATGAACGGGAGCCTGATGAACCAGGCCGTGGCCCCTACGAGCCGCATCACCGCGACCTCGCGCCTGCGGGCATAGATCGCCATCCGGATCGCCATGAGGATGAGGACGACCGCCGAGAGCAGGAGCACGACCGCGACGGTGAACAGGACGATCTGGAGCACGTTGGACAGGGCGATGAGCGTGCGGATGGACTTGGCCGGGAACGTGACCTGATAGACGCCCGGCTTCGTGTCGAAGAGGTTTGCGACTGCGGCCGCCTGGTTCGGGTGGACCAGGGTGCACTGGAAGACCGGCGGTATGGTCGCCACCGTCACCGCCTCGAGGACCTGGGGCTGGTTGGCGAAGAGGCGCTTGAACAGCGCGTAGGACTGTTGATGGTCGAGGTAGTTGCAGTGCTTGATCTGCGCCGTCTCGTGCAGGGTGGTCTTGATGGCACTGGTGTCCCCGAGGGGCGCGGCGGGTTTCATGAAGATCTGCAGGTCGACATTGTCACCGAGCGCCGCGATCTGGCTGTTCACCGACTGGCGGAGCAAGAGAGCCGTCCCGACGAGCGAGAGCGACACCCCGACCGTCAAGATGGCGGCGAGTGCCATGAGGCGGTTGCGCCACAGGTTCGACGCGGTCTCGCGAACGACATACCCGGCAGAGATCGGCATCAGTGAGCCCTCTTGCGGTGCCGGGCACCGAGCGACTCGGTCCCGGTGCTGAGGCGGTCGGCCGCGGCGGCGACCGCCGGGATGCCGCGGGCGCTGGAGGGCGCCGCGTCGAGCCCGTAGATACCGCGCACCTGGTCACGGATCACGTGGCCCCGCTCGATCTCGATCACGCGGCGGCGCATCATGTCGACGATCGAGGCGTCGTGAGTCGCCATCACGACTGTGGTGCCCGTCCGGTTGATGCGGTCGAGCAAGCCCATGATCCCTTGGCTCGTAGTCGGGTCGAGGTTCCCGGTCGGCTCGTCGGCGAGCAGGATCAGCGGCCGGTTCACGAAGGCCCGCGCGATCGCCACCCTCTGCTGCTCGCCTCCCGAAAGCTCGTCCGGGAGGCGCTTTGCCTTCTGACCGAGGCCTACCAGGTCGAGCACCTGTGGCACCTGGGTGTTGATGACCTGCCGGGGGCGGCCGATCACCTCGAGCGCAAACGCGACGTTCTCGAAGACGGTCTTGTTGGGGAGGAGCCGGAAGTCCTGGAAGACACAGCCGAGGTTCCGTCGCAGGTACGGCACCCGCCAGTTCGAGAGGGTGCCGATCTCGCGGCCCGCTACCCATATACGGCCAGAGTCGACGCGCTCCTCGCGCAGCAAGAGCTTGAGCAACGTCGTCTTCCCCGAGCCCGAGGCGCCGACCACGAATACGAACTCGCCCTTCGATATCTCGAGGGACACCTCGGAGAGCGCCGTGACGGAGCCCTTGTATGTCTTGGTGACGTTCTCGAAGCGGATCATTGGTGTCTCGTTCTTGGGACCGGTTGCAACCGCCGTGGTACCGGCGACGACGGTATCAGCCCGCACTCATTACGGACCGGTGACGCGCCAGTTGGCCTGCCTCTGCCCATCGTGCTCACTGGCTTTCGTGCTCCCGGCGGTAGCGGAGGTAGGCGACGATCAGATCGTCGAGATCACCGTCGAGCACCGCGTCGACGTTGCCGGTCTCGTAGCCCGAGCGCAAGTCTTTCACGAGTTGGTACGGCGCCATGACGTAGGACCGGATCTGGCTGCCCCACGCCACGTCGGTCTGCGGGCCGGTCAGCTCGCTCATCTCCGCCCGGCGCTCCTCACGCTGTAGCTCGGCCAGCTTCGCCGCCAGGATCTGAAGCGCCTTTGCCTTGTTCTGATGTTGGCTGCGCTCGTTCTGACAGGAGACCACGACCCCTGTCGGCAAGTGCGTGATCCGCACCGCCGAGTCCGTGACGTTCACGTGCTGCCCCCCGGCGCCCGAGGACCGGTAGGTGTCTATGCGGAGGTCCTTCTCGTCGATGTCGACGACATCGGTGAGGTCCTCGATGAACGGCGTCGCCTCCATCGATGCGAAGCTCGTCTGCCGCCGGTGCTGGGAGTCGAAGGGCGACATCCGTACCAGCCTGTGAACGCCTCTCTCGGCCGACAACATGCCATAGGCGTGGCGGCCTTTCACGATGAACGTCGCCGACAAGATGCCGGCTTCCTGGCCGGGTGACTCTTCATCGACTTCGACCTCGAAACCCCGCCGTTCGGCCCATCGCAGGTACATCCGGACCATCATCTGCGCCCAGTCCTGAGCATCGGTGCCGCCCGCTCCCGCGTGTATCTCGCAGATCGCGTCCCTCTCGTCGTGCTCCCCGGCGAACAGGCTGCGGAGCTCGAGGCTGTCGAAGCTCCGTCGACAGCGAGGAGACGGACTCGCTCAGCTCTTCGGTCATGTCGGCGATGGCCGCCTCGCCCTCGTCGAGCGCGAGCGACCAGAGCACCTCGGCGTCACTGAGGCGTTGGTCGAGCCCGCCGAGCATGTCGACGTCGGCCTTGGCGCGTCCGTACTCGGTGTTCACCTTGCGCGCCCGGTCGGGATCCGACCACAGGTCGGGCTCGCCCACCTCGGCCTCGAAGCTCCGCCAGCCGTGCCGTCAGGTCATCGAAGCGAAGATAGGCCTTGGCGGCATCCAGTCGGGCGCGCAGCGACTCGAAGCTCCTCCCCGAACTCCGGGCGCGAGACGCTGCGTGACTCCTCAGATCCGGTGGCCATCGGTCAGTTCGAGCCGTGGCAAAGCTTGAACTTCCTCCCACTGCCACACCAGCACGGGTCGTTACGGCCGACCTTCTGCTGCTTGTCGGGTACCCCGGCGACGGCTCCATTGCCGCCCGGACCCGAAGGCCGGGACTGGGGCTGGGCCTGGCGCTGGCCCCGGGCTGAGGGCTGGGCCTGGCGCTGGGCTTGGGCCGAGGGCTGGGCTTGGGGGTGCGCCTGGCCTTGCGGCTGGCTCCGTGGCAGGGCCGCCCCACGGCTCGAGCCTTCCACCACCGTCGGCTGGGAGTCGAGCGGATCGGTCGCGGCCGTGTACTCGGCCCCTTCCAGTGACGCTGCGGCCGCGCCCTCTTCGGCCAGCTCTCCCGACTCCTCGGCGACGACCTGGGCGTGCATCACGTACTGGAGGTAGTCGTCGTCGATGCCTGCCCAGAGCTGCTCGAACATCTCGTAGCCCTCGCGCTGCCAGGCGTTGAGCGGGTCCGTCTGGGCGATCCCCCGGAGGTGTATGCCTTCCCGCAGGTAGTCCATCTCGACGAGGTGCTGGCGCCAGCGCTGGTCGATGATCTGCAGCATGATGTTCCGCTCGAGCTGGCGCGCGGTCTCCTCGCCGCCGGGGAAGGTCTGCTCGCGTTCCTCGTAGTACTCGAATGCCTCCGTGAGGAGCGACTCGCTGATCTGTTGCGTGCTGGTCGCCTGCTCGAGGTCTTCGGCCGTGAACTTGGTCGGGTAGTACTTCGCCGCCTCGACGACCAGGCGGCCGAGGTCCCACTCCTCGGAGAACTCGTTCGGGCAGCAGTCCCCGACGATCCGGTTGATGGCCGACCCCAGCAGGTCCTCGGTGTACTGGCGGAGGTCCATTCCGTCGATCACCTGCAGGCGGCACACGTAGACGGCCTTGCGCTGCTCGTTGTAGACCTCGTCGTACTTGAGGAGGTCCTTTCGGATCTCGGCGTTCTTGCCCTCGACCGTGTGCTGCGCCCGTTCGATCGAGCGGGACACCATGCGGGTCTCGATGGGGACGTCCTCGGGTAGCGCACGCTCCATCACCCAGCTCACCGCGCCAGTCGCGAACAGCTGCATGAGCTCGTCCTCGAGCGACAGGAAGAAACGGCTCTCACCTGGGTCGCCCTGCCTACCTGCACGGCCGCGGAGCTGGTTGTCGATGCGACGGCTCTCGTGGCGCTCGCTCCCGAGGACATAGAGGCCGCCGAGCGCGCGGATCTCGTCTCCCTCGGCCGTGCACTGCTCGGTGAACTTCGCCAGGAGCTCGTTGTAGACCGCTTGGCCCTCGTCGGAGTCGATGTCGAGCCCCCGCGAGTTGACCTCCTCGCGCGCCAGACCCTCCGGGTTGCCCCCGAGCAGGATGTCGACGCCTCGCCCGGCCATGTTGGTGGCAACCGTGACTGTGTGGAGCCGGCCCGCCTGGGCGACGATCGCCGCCTCTCTGGCGTGCTGCTTCGCGTTGAGGACATTGTGGGGGATGCCCTTCTTGTCGAGCAGGCGCGACAGGTGCTCCGAGCGCTCGACGGAGGCGGTGCCGACCAGCACCGGTTGCCCTGTCTCGTACCGTTCGTACAGGTCGTCCACCACCGCGTTGAACTTGGCCTCTTCGGTCTTGTAGATGAGGTCGGGCTCGTCCACGCGGATCATCGGCATGTTGGTCGGGATCGGCACGACGTGCAGGTTGTAGGTGGAGGCGAATTCGGCCGCCTCGGTCTCCGCTGTACCTGTCATCCCGGCGAGCTTCTCGTACATCCTGAAGTAGTTCTGCAGGGTCACAGTGGCCCAGGTGTGGTTCTCGTCCTGGATCCGCACCCGTTCCTTCGCCTCGACAGCCTGGTGGAGCCCGTCGCTCCACCGCCGGCCCTCCATGATCCGGCCCGTGAACTCGTCGACGATCTTCACCTCGCCCTCCGCGACGAGGTACTCCTTGTCCCGGTGGTAGAGCCTCCTTCGCCTCGATGGCCTTTTGGAGCTGGTGGACGAGGTTGACCGAGACGGCGTCGTACAGGTTGTCGACTCCGAGCTGGCGCTCGACCTTCGCGATGCCCTCTTCGGTCGGTACGACGATGTGTTTCTCGAGGTCGACCTCGTAGTCCTCGTCCGCCCTGAGCGTCCGCGCGATCGAGGCGAACTGGTAGTAGAGCTGGTTCGACTGGTCCGACGGGCCCGAGATGATGAGTGGCGTCCTCGCCTCGTCGATGAGGATCGAGTCGACCTCGTCGACGATCGCGTAGACGTGCTCCCGTTGCACCATCTGCTCGCGTGACCACGCCATGTTGTCCCGGAGGTAGTCGAAGCCCATCTCGGTGTTCGTGCCATAGGTGACGTCGCAGTGGTACGCAGCCCTCTTCTGCTCGAAGTCGTCGACGTCAGGCACTATCAGCCCGACAGAGATCCCGAGGAAGTGGTAGATCCGGCCCATCCATTCGGCATGAAATCGGGCGAGATAGTCGTTCACGGTGATGAGGTGCACGCCGCGACCGGTGAGCGAGTTCAGGTAGATGGGAAGCGTCGAGACGAGCGTCTTTCCCTCACCGGTCTTCATCTCGGCGATCCCACCAAAGTGAAGCGCCATTCCGCCCATCAGCTGGACGTCGAAGTGGCGCTGGCCGATGGTGCGGATGGCAGCCTCACGGACGACCGCGAAAGCCTCTACGAGCAGGTCGTTCAGGTCTTCACCGTTCTCGAGGCGGGTGCGGAACTCGATGGTCTTGCCGGCCAGCTCGGCGTCGCTCAGGACCTCGACCTCGGGCTCGACGCTGTTGATGAGGGGGACGATCGATTGCAGGCTGCGCACCTTCCGGCCCTCGCCGGCGCGCAGCACCTTCGAGAAGACGCTCACGACGTGCCAGTCTAGAGGGCGCCTGGGCAGTCCTTCTCTCAGGCGCTCGCCGTCAGCCTGATCGGTGTGCGGCGCCTCGGGACCGGCAGCTCAAGCGTGACCTGGGTCCCGGTGAGGTGGTGGGGCGCGGCAGAGTCGATCCGGACGGCTGCGAAGCTCCCGACCGGGACATCACCATCGGCTGCGAAGTGGACGAGCTTGCCCTGCCGTGTGCGTCCGGTCAGCATCGCCGGGTTGCGCCGCGACGGCCCCTCCACGAGGGCCTCCTCCACGCGGCCGATGCGTGCCCGGTTCTTGGCGAGCGACGAGCGCTCGAGCACGACCTTCAACCGCTCGAAACGCTCCCCGATCACCCCCTCATCGACGAACCGCTCCCGCATCTCCGCCGCACGGGTGCCGGGGCGGGGGGAGAAGATGAACGTGAAGGCGCCGTCGTACTCCGCCGCCGCCACGACCTCGAGGGTCTGGCGGAAGTCGTCCTCGGTCTCGCCAGGGAAACCTACGATGATGTCGGTCGTGACGGCCAGGTCCTCGATGGCCGCCCTGGCGGCCGCCAGCCTCGCGAGATAGCGCTCTGCGGTGTAGCCCCGGCGCATCTCGGCGAGGACCCTGTCGCTCCCGGACTGGAGCGGGAGGTGCAGCTGCTCGCAGACGGCCGGAGTCTCTGCCATCGCGGCGATCGTCTCGGGCCGGAGGTCCTTCGGATGCGGGCTCGTGAAGCGGATGCGGCGGATCCCGGGGACGGCCCCGACCGCGCGGAGCAGGTCGGCGAAGAGCGGCCGCGCCGACCGGGCCGCGCTCGATGCCCACGTCGGGCCGGCCTCGTGCGTGAGACGGGCGTCGCCTGGCGCGTCACGGCGCAGCTGGAGCGTCAGGTCACGACCGTAGGAGTTCACGTTCTGGCCTAGCAGGGTGACCTCGACGACGCCCTCTTGCGCCAGTCGCTCGACCTCGCCGAGGAGATCGCCGAAGGGCCGGGAGACCTCCTTGCCGCGCACAGCCGGCACGATGCAGAACGCACACGAGTTGTCGCAGCCAACCTGGATCGTGACCCAGGCGCCGTGAGGCAGGTCATCTCGAACAGGCATCGCGGTCGGGAAGTCGGTGGCGTCCTCTGCCGGCGCGTCGAGGATCTCGACGACGGTGGAGCCAGTCGCCCTCGCCTCGTCGAGGAGCTCGACGACACGGCCGACGTTGAAGGTCCCGAAGACCGCGTCGACGTGAGGCGCCCGCCGCGCGAGCTCATCCCGGTCCTTTTGTGCGAGGCAGCCGCCGACGGCGATCTGCATGCCCGGATGGCGCTGCTGGACGCTCTTCAGGTGCCCGAGGTTGCCGTAAAGCTTGTCGTCGGCGTTCTGGCGGATGCAGCAGGTGTTGAAAACGACAACGTCTGCTTCCTCGACGTCGTCGGTCCGCTCCATGCCCTCGGCTCGCAGCAGCGCTGCGATCCGCTCGGAGTCGTGCTCGTTCATCTGGCAGCCGAACGTGCGGACAAGGTATTTGCGCTCGGGAGCCACTCTCCGAGGATACGCGCCCCGGCGGCTACCGTGACACCGATGCTCTTCGGTGCGCACGTGTCGGCCGCCGGCGGGCTCCTCCCGGCCATCGATCGCGCGGCCGGCATGGGCGCTGAGGTGCTCCAGGTCCATACCCAGAGCCCTCGGGTCTGGAAGCCGAACGACTACTCCGACGAGCTGCTGGCGGAGTTCGCAAGGCGCGTCTCCGAGCACCCGGTCGTCGTATCGACCGTCTGTCACGCGAGTTACCTCATCAATCTCGGCACGTCGGATCCCGGCCTGCTCGAGAAGTCACGGGCGTGCCTCGTGAGGAACCTCGAGGTGGCGACCCGGATGGGAGCGATCGGTCTCGTGCTGCACGTCGGCAGTCATCGGGGGTCGGGTTTCGAGGGTGTGGTCAGCAAGGTCGCTGCGGAGTTGGAACGGGCGCTCGACAACGCGGAGCACCTCCTCGGCGGAGCATCCTGCCGGCTCTTGATGGAGAACACCGCCGGTGCCGGCGGGACGATCGGCCGGAGCTTCGCCGAGCTGGCGCGGGTGCTCGACTCCACCTCGGCCGACGAACGGCTCGGCATCTGCCTCGACACCCAGCACTTGTTCGCCTCGGGCGTGGCCTACGAGAACCTCGACGAGGCCGAGGCGGTGGTGAGCTCGCTCGCCGGGGAGATAGGGCTCGACCGGCTCGGCTGTCTGCACCTCAACGACTCGAAGGTCCCGGTCGGCTCCAACCGGGACCGTCACGAGAACCTCGGCGAGGGTCTGATCGGCCGCCGGGCGCTCGGCTCGCTGCTCGGTCACCCGGCGCTTCAGGAGCTACCGGTGGTCCTCGAGGTGCCGGGCGCTGAACGGAAGGGGCCGGGCGTGGCAGACCTGCTAGCGGCACGGGAGATCCACGCCGCCGGGTGCCGGCGGTGGCGCAATCGCCTGCGCCGGGCTATTCCGCAGCCTCCGCCAGCGCCTCTGCCAGCGAAGGATGGACGAAAAGGCTCTCGGCCAGGTCGAGAACGCGCAAGTTCGCAGTCACCGCGAGCGCAATGACGCTCACGATCTCGGCAGCGTGCGCGCCCACTATCGAGCCACCGAGGACGACCCCGGTGGCAGGGTCCGAGATGAGCTTCACGAAGCCCCTCGCGTCCCCGTCGATGAGCGCCCGGGAGTTGGCGGCGTAAGGGACCTTCGTGACCCGGATCTTCCGCCCGAGCGCGAATGCGTCCGCCTCGGCGAGCCCGACGTCGGCGATCTCCGGCTCTGTGAAGATGGCCGATGCCGCTTTGTCGTAGTCGAGGTGCCGGTGCTCACGGGTGTGAAGGCCCATGACGTGCTCGGCAACCTTGTGGCCCTGGACGGCGGCGACCGAGGCGAGCGGGAGGCGGCCAGATAGGTCGCCGGCGGCATAGATGTGGGGCACGTTCGACTGGCAGTGATGGTTGACGGGCACGTGACCGCTCGGGCTCATCTGCACACCGGCCTCCCCGAGGCCGAGGCCGGAGCTCGCCGGGACCGACCCGATGCACAACAGGACGTGGCTCGCCTCGGCCTGGCGACCGTCGTCGCAATGGAC
The DNA here is from genome assembly GCA_963801185.1 of uncultured Acidimicrobiaceae bacterium. GTDB lineage: Bacteria > Actinomycetota > Acidimicrobiia > Acidimicrobiales > Bog-793 > Palsa-601. The sequence goes on from CAWDDW010000001.1 coordinate 1,071,618, forward strand.
GATGACCGACTTCTCGTCCTGCTCGATGCCGATCGCCCGGGCACCTTTCAAGAGCTTCACGCCGCGCTCGAGGAAGTCAGTCTCGAGGGCGGCGGCGACCTCCGGGTCCTTTTGAGGCAGCACCTGCTGGCGGGAGACGACGAGACTCACCTCCGAGCCGAGCGACCGGAACATGTGGACGAACTCGACGCCGGTGACCCCCGAGCCGACTACGACGAGCCGTTCGGGGATCACTGGCGGCGGGTAGGCCTGCCGTGTTGTGAGCACGCGCTCGCCGTCGACCTCGGCCCAGTCGGGGACGCGAGGGTACGAACCTGTCGCGAGCAGCACGGCGTCGGCGTCGATCTGGCGGGGCGCCTCCCCCTCGACCTCGAGCTCGACGCAGTGCGGCCCGACAAGGCGGCCACCCCCCCTGATGATGGAGACGCCCTGGCTCTCGAGCTGGTCCGTCATCGAGACCGCCAACCGAGCCTCGATGTCCCGCACACGATGACCGAGGGCCTCGAGGTCGACCCCGGGGTGGAGGGCCTCCAGCCCGAGCGCCTCGGCCCGCCTGGCCCGGGACACCAGCCCGCCGGTGGCGATCATCGCCTTCGAGGGAACGCAGTCCCACAGGTTGGCCGCGCCACCGATTACGTCACGCTCGACCATGACGACCTCGGCCCCGAGGCGGGCGGCCGTCGAAGCCCCGCGGACCCCCGCCGGGCCTCCCCCGATCACGACGAAGCGCACGTCGTCCCCCTCACCGGCACGGTCTTTCGCACGCCCGCAGCGTACGGGCTGGGGGCAGGTGTCAGCGGCCGCGGACCGATCCCGCCCGCGGCTCTGGCACGCGGGCGGTCTCCACCCGTGCGATGCGCCCGTCGAGCTTCTCCGAGGAACCCCGCCAACCGCTCCTGACGCTCCACGACTCGCTCCCGGAGGCTCTGCAGGATCTTGAGGGCGTCCTCGAGGATCGCCTCACGGCGCTCCATCGGTGGACCCGAGCGGTACTCGGCCCGCAGCCCGTCGAGGCGATCCGAGACCGCCAGCTGGGCTGCGATCTCGTCGAGGTCGAGGCCGAGCAGGGTCTGCAGCTCCCGGATGTGGCGGAGCCGCTCGACGTCGCTCGCTCCATAGCGGCGCTGAGCCGACGCTGTGGGCCTCGTGGAGCTCACGAGTCCGAGCTCCTCGTAGTACCTGAGCGTTCTCGTCGTCGTACCGACGAGCTCGGCCGCCTCGCCGATGGACACCGTGTGGTCGCCAGCCATCAGCCGGTCACCACCTCGCGGCGGCGGCGCTCGCCGGAACCGGCCGGCACAGCCGGCTCCTCGTCCTCGTCTTCCTCGTCGGCCGGCTCGAGCGGCATCATGAGCGAGCCGGTCGGCTCGACCGACTCGATGACCTCGTTGTGCACGTACTTGCCGCCCGAGACCCAGGAGGCGACGGCAGCCACGAGACAGGCGATCGCCGCGAAGTCGAATGCCTTGCGAAGCCCCGCCTGGAACGGCGCCGAGATGAGGCCGGAGAAGAAGCCTCGACCGGTGACGAGCGCCTGATGTGCGTGGCTCAGGTGGTGCACCGAGGAGCCGAGCAACACACCAACTGGGTTGTATCCGAGGAACGATGCAAAGAGCGTGCCGACCGGCGGCAGATGCGCGATCTGGGTCGCCCGCGCTGAAGGCACGCCCGCCTTGACGAGACCGCTGTAGAGATGCCCGGGCAACCCCGCCGCCAGGCCGAGGACCATGAGCGAGAAGAAGACCCCTATCGACAGCACCATCGCCGAGTTCTGGAAGGTCGTGCTCATGCCACCTCCCACGCCGCGTTGGTGCGCGGGCAGGCTGTTCATGACCTGAGCACGGTTCGGCGAGGAGAACAGGCCCATCGACGCGCCGAGCGCGAACAGCAGCAACGCGAACCAGACGTAGGAGAAGTCCACCGGCAACGCCTCGATCCCGAGAAACGCGGCGGCGCTCAACACCATCCCGAGAGTCGCGAACGGCCGCGCGCCGAAGTGATCCGACAGCCAGCCCGACGCCGGCCCGGACACGAGGAACCCCACTGTGAGCGGCACCATGTAGATTCCGGCCCAGAGCGGGGTCTCCGAGAAGCTGTACCCGTGCAGTGGCAGCCAGATGCCTTGCAGCCAGATGATCAGCATGAACATGAGCCCGCCACGCCCGAGCGACGAGAGCAGCGAGGCGACGTTGCCCATGGCGAACGCGCGGATCCGGAACAGCGGCAGGTGGAACATCGGCTCGGTCACGTGCAGCTCGATGAAGCAGAAGGCGATGAGCACCGCCACGCCCCCGAACAGGCACGTGAGCACCATCGGGCTCGTCCAGCCCATGGTGTGGCCTCCGTAGGGCTGGATGCCGTAGGTGATGCCGACGAGCACGGCGACGAGGCCGGCGGCGAAGGTGATGTTCCCCCACCAGTCGAGACGCGCCGGCCGCCGTTCACCCCGCTCTTCGAGCTTGCGCCATGCCCACACCGTTCCGAACAGGCCGAAGGGGACCGAGACGAGGAACACGAGGCGCCAGTCAACCGGCGCGAGCAGGCCGCCGACGACGAGGCCGATGAACGAGCCGGCTATGGCGGCGACGTTGTTGATGCCGAGCGCCAGACCTCGCTGATTGTGTGGGAAGGCATCGGTGAGGATCGCCCCCGAGTTGGCCATCAGCATCGCCGCGCCGAGACCTTGCACGACCCGCATGGCGATCAGGTAGGAAGCACCGGCACCGCCGTGGAGCCACACGATCGAGAGCAGGATCGAGCCGAGGGTGAACACGGCGAAGCCGAGCTCGTACATCCTCACCCGCCCGTAGATGTCGCCGATCCTGCCGAAGGTCACGACGAGCACGGCCGTCACGACGAGGAAGCCCATCAGCATCCAGAGGAGATAGCTCACGTTGCCCGGAGCAAGGGGGTTGAGCCCGATGCCCCGGAAGATGTCGGGCAGGGCGATGAGCGTGATGGACGAGTTGATCGTCGCCATCGACATCCCTAGCGTCGTGTTCGACAGGGCGATCCACTTGTACCGTTCGCCCGCGGCCTTGTGTTGGGTCAGTACCTTCATTTCACGTCAACGTTAGCTTCAGCCGGCGGGAGCCATGCGCACTCTGGCGCACGAGAATGACGAGATGTGGAAGATCGCGGTCGTCGGAACGGAGCTCGCGCCGCTGCGCGAGTCCTCGGGTGCCCTCGAGCGAGTCGTTCTCGCCTGGGTGGCAGGGCTCGAGCGGTCTCCGCAGCGTTTCGAGGTGACCCGCCTCGACGCCGACCCGCTCACCGGCCTACCGGTCGGCCGGCTGGAACGGTCCCGCCCGGATCTCCTCATCCTCAACAACCGGCCGCTCTGGGCCGAAGGGACAGAGCTGCCGGTCCTGCACGTCCTCCACAACTACCAGGACGCCTGGGGCGCGGGCGCTGACGACCAGGCACGAGTACGACGGGTCCTCGAGCGGGGGCAAGTGTGCGCCGTCAGCGCAGCGCTCGCCCGGCACGTCGAGGAGGCGTACCGGCTGCCGAGGGTGGGGGAGGTGCGGGTGGGGGTGGAGGCGTGTTTCTTTGGCGAGCAGTGGCGAGGCGGTGGTGGTCCGGTCCTGTTCCCCAATCGGTTGCTCGAGAAAAAGGGGGTGCGTCTCTTCCTCGAGTTGGCAGCCGTGCTCGATCGCCGCTGTGTCATGTTCCGCCACCTCGCCCCGTGGCCGGTGCCGACGGGCGAGCAGGAGATCCTCCTCCGGCTGATCGAGGCGAGCGACGCGGTCGAGTTGCTCGGGCCACCGGCGACGCGATCCGAGATGGCGGAGCAGTACGCAACTGCGGGCGTGGTCGTCTGTCCCTCGATCCGGCCAGAGGGCCTCGGGCTCGTCGCCCTCGAGGCCCAGGCGGTTGGGGCTCCCCTTGTGACGAGCGGCCTCGGCGGCCTCGCCGAGGCGACCTTCGCGCCGAACGAGGTCGTTCGGCACCTCGGCGTCGACGCCTGGCGGGCGGCTGTCGAACGAGCAGCCGGCCGTAGGAGCTCAGGTCTCCCCCGTCGCGAGGTCGAGCGTCTGCACGGGACGCCCGTGGCGGAGTCGTCTTTTGCCGAGGCCGTGCTCGACGCTCTCGGTCTTGTCCCTGAGATCAGCCGATAGTGCCGTAGGAGTAGCTGGTGAAAGTCGTTGTGCGGATGATCTCTGCGGCCGTTCCCTCGGTGTTCGACCCACCGGAGACGCAGAAGGTACTGGACTCACAGGTGATGGCGTACATCGGATCGGCAACGCTCGGCGTCTTTGCCGCGCTGAACTTGCTCCCCGACGTCTTCGTCTCGATCTGGCCGTAACCGTTCGATCCGGTTCCGGTGGCGGCGCACTGTGACGTCGTCGTGCACGAGATCCCATATACCGCAAGTGTCCCGCTCGGGATCGACTGTGTCTTCCACGACGACCCGTCGTTGGTGCTCTCCAGGATCCCGCCGACCTTCGACGTCGAGAGCGAGGCGACGGCCGCGTAACAGTCGCTGCTCTTCGCCACACAGTCGACTCCGAACAGCGAGTAGACCGAGGTCTTGAACGATGTGAGAAGCGACCAGTGGCCCTCGATCAGCGCGAAGCCGCCGCCGCGGTTGCCCGAATTCCACCCCACCGCGAGGCAGGTGGTCGTCGACGAGCACGAGATCGAGCGGAGGACCCCCGGGTAGTCCTGGCCCGCCGACATCGTCGGGAGCTTCACCGCTGACAGCTTGATCGACCCCGACTTCGAGATCGACACCTCCGCGACCGACGGATCAGAGCCTTCCTTGCTGGTGCCGGCCACGTAACAAAGCGAGTTGCTTGGACAGCTGACCGAGTTAGGGCTGGTGAAGGGCTCTCCCAGAATCTTCGGCAGTGAGTGCGTCTTCCAGGTCGGGCCAGTCTTCGAGTCGGCATTGGTACTCGAGAGGAGTGCTCCGCTGCCGGTCGCGCTCGCGGCCACCGCGTAGCAGGTCGAGGTCGAGACGCACGTGATGCCGAAGATGCCCGAATAGCCGCTCGGTACCTTGCCAACTGCCCACTTGGAGCCCGCGTCGGTGGAGTACACCACGCCCGCTGTGGACGAGAAGTTGGAGGGGTTGTAAGACGCCTCACCGGAAGCAAGGCAATCGGACTTCGACGGGCACACGACAGCGGACACGGTGGCGAACGGTGGCACCGAGGCGCCTGCGGTGCCCGCTCCCAGTGCCACCGGGGCGACGATCATGGTCGCAAGGGCGAGGAACGCAGGCACGATCTTTGCGAACGCCAACATCGAGCGGCGGTGCGGCACGTAGGTCATTGGTATCTCCTTGTTTGTCTTACGAGGTCTGTCGCGAGGGCGGGGTCGGTCGGCACCGTTAGAGCCCCGGAACCGTACCTATGTCGAGATAGCCGAACGAGCCGTTCGACCCTACATACTTGAGCGCGATGGTCCCGGAGTGATGGAACTTGAAGGTCTGGCCGGGAGGAATCGGCCCGGAATGCAGTGGGGTGGCCGGTGCAGGAAAGTAGGGGAACGTGACCTCCTGCACCTGATCCGTGAGGTTCGTGAAGACGATCGTGCCGCTGTTGGCAGTGAGGGTCTCGGGGGCGAAGTAGCCCTTGTAGATGACCACCTGCTGACCGGTGTCCCGCTCACGATTGATCGGATAGGTCTTGAGCTCGGTAGGCACTTTGACCCTCTTGCCCTTGATCATCACGTAAGAAGCCGCCGGCGCTGGGATCGTGGTGGTCGATCGTGGCGGAGCGGTCGTGGAAGTCGTCGTTGCCTTCGTGCCGCCCGCTCGAGACGTGCTCGACGACGACGCGCTCGCCCCGGCGCTACAGGCGGCGAGCGCGAGGCCGGTCATGACGACCGCGGCGACGCAACCGGGTAGTCGGATGAATCGGTGCCTCATGCCTCGGTCTTCCATCACATCGTGGCCGGGAGTAGGCGCGAGAGGTTCTCGAAGGTGAACAGAGCCGCCAGAAGCGCCACCGGTGTCGACAGCACGTAGACGAGGATCGGGCGTCCGGCCCGCCGGTAGGCCACGACTGACGCTACGAGCACGGCGATCAAGAGGATCCCCCACCCGAGAAGCTCCCATACGGATGCCAGGCCACCGCCGAGTGCGAGCTCGTTGGGCGTGGCTGGCCGCCCGGAGGCTGCCGGGCTGCCGGGCGCTTCAGTGAGGCGGGCGGTGGCCACAACCAATCCCGCGGGGGAAAGAGGACTGAGAAGTGACAAGTGTGAGAAGCGGCCTTGACTCGGGGTCGACGCGAAAGGCCTTGCCCGAGCCGAGAGTACGAACCGAGGAGACTACATAGACGTAGCTCCCCTTGAAATCGACGACGAGGATCCTGTCGCCGGCGCGCAGCTGCGAGAGCCGGGCGAAAGGAGAGCCGAAGGTGCCATGACGACCCGCGATGACCGACTCCCCGCGCGAGCCCGGAACCGCCGTCCTCGGCATCAGCCCCGGGCCTGACTCGAGATCCGTCGACGTCGTGCCCTCGACGACAGCTTGGTGAAGGCCGATCGCCGGGATCTGAAGAACGGCCACCAACGAACCGTCCGGTGGTGTGCGGCCGTGAAAGGCCTGGAACTCCCCTGTGGCGGAGTAGCTCGCGAGCAACCGGCGCTGGTCCCGCGCCGCTTGGAGGTTCGACCACCCGAAGAGGTAAGCCGCGAATGCCGCCAACAACACCGCGAATAGCGAGAGCGCGATGCCGAGGCCCTCCGTGACGGAAAGTCGCTCCGGCACTGCTTTGATCTGCGCCTCCGCGACAGTCGTGACGGCCGTGGTGCCTTCATCCTCCCAGTTGGCCGGCCGCGTGCGAACAAGTCCGCGACGTCTTACGACGCCGGCGCTCCGGCGAGAGGGGGCCTGCAAGCTAGGTGCTGCCATGGCTACCTGCCTTCCGTCGCCGCGCCCACAGCCAGAGCCCTGGCCCGAACACGACACCCGCTGCCAGCAAGCAGGCAAAGACCGCTGTCATCCAGGTGTCGGAGCGACTGGTGAGGACGAAGCTCGCCAGCTGCGTCGGGAGCTTGGTCGAGCCCTGCGGGGCGTGCTGATGGCCACTCGGCTTGCTCGGCACGGTCGTGGGAGGCGTTGTCGCCGGCGTTGTCGTCCCCGACGGGAGAAGGGTCGACGGTGTCGTCGCGGGTGTCGTGACCGGCGTCGTGGTCAAAGGCGTCGTGGTCGGAGGCGGGGTTTGCACCGCTGTCGTGATGTCTTTCGTCACGTCCGCTAGTGCGGCCTTGTACATCTCCTTGGGCAACGGCGCGTACCCCGTCGGGAGCGAGCCGGCCTTGCTGCCACCAGACACGTCGAGCAGGTCGTCGATGAGCGTCTTGTCCTGCGCGGCGGTCTGGCTCGGCTGCGGTTTGGTGCTGACGAGCGCGTACCAGACGTCTGGCATCGGGTAGGCGTCCGGGTTCTTGTTCGCATAGTCATACGTGTAGATGCCGGCGGCGTCAGGGTGCATTGCGCTGGCGGCCGCCTCGAGAGACTCGGTCGACGGGAGCACGAACTTGCCGGCGCCGTTCTGCAAGGCGGCGACGCTGAGCCCGTACTGGTGCGCGTCGGGCCAGCTGATGTCGGTGAACCCCGCACGCGGGTCCTCAGTGGAGTCCTGGGGGAGCGGGACGAAACCCTGGAGCTTGCTCACCTCGACTTCCGGGTCCGAAGCGGTGCCGAAGTTGGGGACGTCCTTTTGCAGGCCGGGGAAGGTGTCGAGGGTGCTGGGGCATGACTTCAGCGCCTTCAGGCCGTTCAGGGTCCACGCGTAGTTGAGGAGCTTCTCGACCGTGTAAGGCTCGGAAACCTCGTGATGGTCGATCTCGAGCGGGACTGCCGGTGCGTTGCAAACCCACTGAAAGAAGGCGTACGTGGGCGTAGAGCTGTCGCCGCGTACATAGGACCCGTACTGGACCGGCGCCTCGAAGCCAGGCACCGGGTTGGTCATCTCGATCAAGGGACAGGTGTGCGTGGATCGCCACGAGCACTTGGCCACGTCGGAGTCGTAGGAGGTGCTGTAGAAGTTGGTGATGAGCCCGGCCGCCATGTTGGGTGTCAGCTTGAAGCTCGTGTCGGGATAGCCCTGCTGGCCCTGGGCGATCGCCTGGAACCCGATGACGTTCGCCGACAACGCCACGGGAACGAGCGCGTATTGCCCTTTGATCGTCTGGAGCGCAGCCTGCTCGTCAGGAGCAAGCGGTGAGTCCGTAAGAGAGATCGGCATGCCCCCTTGGACGAACGCATTGACCGCCGCCGGAGCGTCGAGGTCGATATTGGTGGCACCCACCGGTCGCGCGCCGGAGCAGGTCGCCGCGGCCGCTGCTCCGAGCAAGCTGTCGATGCCGAACTCGCTCTCGGTGGTTATGAACATGGCTCTCGGGCAACCGGCTTGGCCGGCAGCGAAGCTCACGGGGATGACAGCCGTGTTCTGCGGGTTGGGAGTAAGCGCGCTCGCGCTGCCGTGCGGTCCGAGGAAGGGATCGGTGACGTCGATCGAGCACGGATCGGCAGAGTCACAGAGGAAGGTGCCGAACTTCTTCTGCCCGGGCACCACACCCGAAAACGGCGTGCTTCCCTTCGCCAGGTAGAGCACTTGGTACGCGTAAGAGACGCTACCGGTATCGGGGTAGGGCTTGAGGATAACCTGTGGTTCGGTCAGCTGGGCGACGGCGGTCTTCACACAAAGCGGGGGCTTCACCGACAGCGGCTTGGTGTCCTGGCAGTACTGCACGTAAATGGAGTCCGACGAGTTGAAGAAGTTTTCCATCGTGAGATAGACGGCCTGGGTCTCGGCGAGCCCGCTCGTCGGCTCCGCAATGATCTCCGGGCAGTCACCACCGGTCGGGCAGTGCGCAGGGATGGTGGCACATGTCGAGTTGGTGGGCGTCCCCGCCGGGCACTTCACCGTCCCCGCCGCCTGAGGTGCCATCGCGTGCGCCGGCGGGGCACTCGAGTGAGCCGACGCGCTGGCAGGTACGAGCGAGACGCCGAGGGTCGTCAGGGTCATCACGGCTGTCGCGATCCCTGCAGCCAAAAGGCGTGCCCTCATGCCGAGCGCCTCCGTCGGCGCTGCCGCAGCGAGAGCAGCAACGGTGGCATGACGAGCACGACTACCGCTGCGCCGAACAGCGCTGCTTCACGCCTTGGGTCCAACCCGGACGCCCGAGTCAGCCCGGTGGTGGCGGTCAGGAGGGCGAGGCCGTTGCTAGAGCTCGCACTGCCGGACGACCCGGGGGAGTGAATAACCGTTACCGAATTGGAGTTGTTGCCCGGTCCCTTCCCCTTCGATCCCGACTTGGGGCCGGTTGCACCTGCAATGGTCGTGGACGTCACGGACGAGCCCGGACTCGTCGTCCCGGTCACAATGGTGGTCGTCGTCGTCCCGCCGCCACCCTGGACCTGCGGACCACCTGGGAACTTTTGACTCCCGTCGACGTACGGGTCGGCGCAGTTCGCCGGCGTGGGAGCACTCGGTGCCTTCGGCGCACCGGCGATGCGGTCGACGGCCTGGAAGTCTCGGAGCACGAGGATCGGTGGAAGCGGCGAATATCCGAGGACCTCTGCCGACTGCTGCCCGTAACAGGCGAAGAACAAGATGAAGGCTCCGAACTCACTTGCCATCTGCGGGCTGTAGCCGTTCTCTTTCGTGAGCAGGTAGCTGTACGCCGAGATCGGGTAAGCGTCCGGATCCGGGTTGGTGTACACCTGACCCAGCTCCTGTTCGAGGTCGGGAAGGAGCTGGGCCCTCGTCAGCGCAACGGCATCGTTGTACGCGCTCGGCTGGACGTAGTTGCCGCTGGCATTCTTGATGTACGCGCACGGGTCGCCGTGCTCGATCGCGTAGGCCGTCTCGACATAGGTGATCGAGCCTTCGGTGCTCGACACGTAATAAGAGGCGTTGTCCGAACCGCTCTCTCCCACCCAGCCGGCAAGGTTGTACTGCTTGGGGATCGTCTGCCCGTTCGGCTGTGGCCAGATGGCCGTCGCAAAATTGTGGTTGGCGTAGTACCCGAGCGCCTTGTCGAATGGCTGCCAGATGGAGGGCGCCACAGCGTTCAAGTATTGGGAGAAGAGGTAGTTGTCACCGGAGGGATCCTCCCGCCAGGCCACGACTATGGGCTCGGCCGGCAACAGGACGTGGGGGTTCAGCGCCTTGATCGCCGGCGCGTTCCACGACTTGATCTCCCCGGTGAAGATCTCTGCCATCACGGCCGGATCGAGGAGCAGCGTCCTCACGGAGGAACCATTCACGGCCGTCAGGTGGTAGTCGAGGCAGGTCGCTCCTGCAACGTCCGGCAGGTACTGGAAGTCGGGCGGGGCGGGGTAGTCCGCCTGCTTGGTGCTGTACCCGATCTCGGACGCGCCGAAGTTCAGCTCGTGCAGGGCGAACTCGTTCAACCCCTGGACCGAGGACGAGACGGCGTAATTGACGTTCAAGCCCAAGCGATCCTTCGACTGGCTGGCCCACTCGGTGATCGCCGGGGCGGCGTAACTCGAACCGCCGCCATTGATGAGTGGCTCGTCGGCTCCGGCCGGGACAGCTGAATCGACGCTCGAGGCCAGACCGGCGAACGCGCCCACGGGGAGCGCGACCGTGAGCACGGCCACGAAGGCGACAAGACGCCTCGCCATGCCACCCCTGAACAGACGCGCGACAACGCGCCGGGCCCCTCCGGACCGCATCAGCCTCCGCCCGGCCATCTCAGCCGAACCGCCCGTGGACATAGTCCGCCGTCCTCTCGTCTGCCGGGTTCTCGAAGATGGTGGTCGTCTCGCCCGACTCGATGATGCGGCCGGGCTCGTTCTCGGCCGCGAGGAAAAAGGCGCACTGGTGCGAGACGCGGTGGGCCTGTTGCATGTTGTGGGTGACGATTACGACGGTCACGTCCTCTGCGATCTCTTGGATCGTCTGCTCGATGCGGCGGGTCGAGGTCGGGTCGAGGGCCGAGCAGGGCTCGTCCATCAAGAGCACGCTCGGGTGGACCGCCAGTGCCCGGGCGATGCAGAGGCGCTGCTGCTGGCCACCTGAGAGCTCGCCCCCGAGGTTGCGCAGGCGGTTGCGGACCTCGTTCCAAAGGCCTGCCTTCTCGAGCATCTCCCGCACGAGCTCTTTGCGCTCGGAGGACTTGATCTTGCGCCCGGCAAAGCGGAGCCCTGCAAGGACGTTGTCCTCGATCGTCATGGCGGGGAAGGGGTTCGGCTTTTGGAAGACCATGCCGATGTGCTTACGGGCCTCGGTCGCCCGCATCTCTGGCGAGTAGACGTCGACCCCGTCCAACAGGACCCTGCCCCCGAGCTCTGCGCCGGGCACGACCTCGTGCATCCGGTTCATGATCCTTAGGAACGTCGACTTGCCACAGCCCGACGGGCCGATGAGGGCGGTCACCTTCGAGCGCTGCATCTCGAGGCTCACGCGCTCGAGCACGAGGCGGCCGGAGAACCAGGCGGAGACCTCCTCGGCGACGAGCTCGGCCGCACGGGTGTGCGGTGGCACCGTGGCTGTGCCCGAGGCGGCGGTGTGATCGAGCAATGCCGCCCCGGCGTCACTGAATGACGGGGCCGAGTTCAAAACGACATCTCCCTTCGAAGGAAGCGGTCTCTCGCTCGTCCGATGGTGCCAGGCTTGATGGACGCGATGACCCTGGCCGCGATGAAGAGCGCCAGAACTATCAGGACGAGGGCTGCGCCGCCCGCAAACGCTCGCTGCACGTCAGTTGCGAGTGGGGAGGAGTGCCCGACGTAGACGAAAACCGGAAGCGTCTCTTGCCCCCCGGAGAGCGGGTTCGCGTTGACTGCGGTGTCCTGCGAAGCGGTCACCAGCAACGGGGCCGTCTCGCCCACCACCCGCGCTATGCCGAGCAACACTGCGGTGGCGATGCCGGTGCGGGCAGTCGGGAGGACTACCGACCAGACCGTGCGCCAGTCAGGGGCCCCGAGCGCCATGCCGGCTTCGCGAAGCGATCCGTGGACGACCTTCAGGACCTCCTCGGTGGTCCGGGTGACGTTCGGCAGCAGCATGATCGACAGAGCGAGGGCTCCCCAGATGCCGGCGAAGTTCTGATGCAGGTAAATGATGAAGAACACGTAGATGAACAGGCCGGCGACGATCGACGGGAGCGCGCTCATGGCCGTGATGACAGTGCGGATCGGGGCCGTGAACGGTCCGCGGACCTCGTTCAGGTAGATGGCGGTCGCCACCCCTGCGGGCGCACCGATCAGCGTTGCAATCCCGACCACTTCGAAGGTCCCGATGATGGCGTGCTCGATGCCGCCGGCTGTCGCCGGTTGGGTCGACAGCACACCATCCATCGAATGGGTGAAGAAGTGAACCGAAAGCAGGTGGTACCCGTGGGCCAGCAGGAACCCGACGACGAGGCAGAGGGGTGTCACAACGGCGACAGCGCCAAGGGTGACGAGGGACGCCACCACCCGGTCGGCAGCGATGACAGGGCCGAGGAGCTGCCTGTTGGCCGAGTAGTAGATGGCGAGAAACGCAGCGATCGCGCAAATCACGAAACCGGCCGCCCCCGAGAATGGCGTGAGCTGGTAGAAGATGAACCAAACGAGGCAGACAGCCGAGGCAGCGCTCGCCGCCAGCACGAGGGCATCAAGGCGGGAAAAGCGCTGTCGCCGGCGGGGTCGCGGCTCGGTGTCGCGAAGCGGCGTCGCCGGCATCGACTCACCGGCGGAGACCAGGGCGATGTCGGTCATCAGGCGCTCGCTCCCGTGCGCGAGCGGTTCACGACGATCGAGGCGGCGAAGTTGACGAGCATCGTGAAGACGAAGAGCACGAAGCCGGCGGCCATGAGGCCCGAGAGCCCGAATTGGCCGCCTGTGGCGAAGCGCAGGGCGATGAACGCCGCAATCGAGTTCGCGCCGACGCCAAGGAGGTGGGGGTCGATCTGGAGCGTCAGGGAGACGATGATGGCGACGGCGATCGTCTCTCCCATTGCGCGCCCGAGGCCGAGCATGATCGCTCCGATGAGCCCACCCCGACCGAACGGCAGAACCACCGACCGGATCACGCCTGCTCGCGTCGATCCGAGCGCCAACGCGCCCTCTCTCTCGCCTTCGGGCGTGAGCGAGAAGATCTCGCGACAGATGGATGCCACGATCGGGACGATCATGATACCCACCACGATTCCGGCGATGAACGCCGACGACGTGTATACCGCTGTCGTGACCTTGAACAGGGGGATGAAAGAGAAGTGCACGGCGAGGAACCGTGAGAAGCCGATGACGTTCGGCTGCAGCTCGTAGACACCCCACAGCCCGAAGATCACAGACGGCACCACCGCCAGGAGATCGATCAAGCTCACGAGGAAGCGCCGGAGACGAAGGGGTGCGTACTCGGTGATGAACAGCGCCGCAGCGACTGCGATCGGGACACCGATCACGAGTGCGATGAGGGCTATGACGACGGTCCAGTAGAGAAGAGCGAGGACACCCACGACAGGGTGAGCTCCTGTCGGTTGGAAAGCCGAGGTGGTCAGGAACGTGCCGATGCTCTCGTGACGCGTGATCCCGAGACCCTTTAGCAGCAGGAACAGCCCGATGAGGAAGAGCAGCACGAACGCCGCTACGGCGATCCCCAACATGACGCCCCGATAGATGCGATCAGCCCGCGACCGAGCAGGCACAACTGATCGGGGTGACACCGAGGTGGCGTTCGACTCTGGCGACGAAGGCTGCCCTGCAGCGTCTTCGATCGTCGTGCTCACGCGGAGTGTCTCCTCGGAGAGGGGCTCAGGCGTCCTCGGACACCTCGGGATAATGGGCATGGCAGTCGCCGTTCCTCGGACGTCTTCTGCCATAAAGATGCTAGAGGTACAGGCAAAACGCTAACGGAACAGCAGACGACTCAATAGTGAACGAATGGTGAATTACTGGTAACGCTCAGGTAGCGCGCACGCGGCACCGCCCGGCCCCTTCGAGGGGCCGGGCGGTCTCCGCTGTCGTCCAGGTTGTGATTACTGCTGACTCAGCCGCTCGTCGTGAACACGAGGCAGTAGCCGCTCGGGTTCGTGTCGGCCAGGTTCGCCGTCGAGTTGTCCGCGGCGAGGGTGTTCGGGTTCGACGACAGGGTGGAGTCGTAGTTGGGGTCGAACACGCCGTATGCATCCCCCGCGCTCCCGTACGCAGGCAGCAAGTCGACCGCCGGGTAGTTGATGGTGCCCGAGTCTTCCGAAGACTGCAGTGGCAATGGGAAGAAACCGTTCGCGCTGATCGCGGCGTCGATCTCGGAGATGTAGGTCGCCCCGGTGATCGGGTCGACGATGGACACCACCTCGGGCTCGAGCACTCCGCCGACGTTCTCTAGCACCGTCTCGGTCTGTGGCTTGCAGAGGAATCCGGCCTCACTTACGTAGTTCACGGTCGCCGGGGTGGCGGGCACGATGTTGGCGGACGTGTCACCGTTCCCGTAGACGTTGTAGAGGTAGCGGGGCACTGCCCACTCGTTCCCGGTGAAGCAACCCGTTCCACAGAGCGTGCCGATGATGTCCGTCTTGGTCGGGTACTGGTTCCCGATCTCCCCGAGGTTGACCGTGAAGCCGGTCGGCTCGCAGATGGCGTGGTTCGGCTTGCACTGAAGCGTGTAACGACCGAACGAGTAGAAGAAGATCGAGTCCACCGTGTCGGAGTACTGCTCTTGACCCGACGCAGTTTGCGACGCGCCCTGAGCGACCAGCTGCTCGGTCTCGTTCTCGAAGATCTGGTGCGAGCTCCCGTACGCCGACGAGCTCGTGCCGTTGGTGCAACCGGAGTTCACGAACGTGCTCGACAGGCCTTCACTCGTCGCCCAGGCGGCGGCACTCGTGTTCGGCGTGAGCGAGCCGATGGTGGACTCGGTCGTGATTCCGAGGTAGCCGTCCCAGGTCGCCAGCGTTCCCGAGCCGTCCTGGGCCGTGTACACGCAGATCGGGGCATCGTAGGCCTTGAAGCTCTTGTACTGCGCCTCTGTCGGCTTGGCGGGGTACTCATCGATGTCGGCGCAGAGCTCTGCCCAGTTCGAGATGTTCGAGCTCCCCGAGTTCCAGATGTCCTCGAGGTAACTCTGCTCGATGTCGTCGTAGTTCGCAGTGCCGTCGTGGCGGAGGCAGCTCGACGGGATCGCCTTGATCTCGGAGTTCGCGACCTTCTGGAAGGTGATCCAGTCGACACCGTCCCTCGCGTAAGCCACGAAGTTCAGGCCGGCCGGATCACTGCTCTTGAGCGCACGCGACGAGCGGGCGAAGTTGATCGGTGACGGCAGGAAACCGTTGCTCGGGTTGTTGGAGCCCTGGTACTTGAGCTGGTTGACGCCGTTCGACGAGCCGATGTAGGGCTCCTCGACAGCGACGTCGTTGTAAGGGTTCTCGCCCGCGTCCGCCGCCAGCTCTTCGGGTGGTGCGTAGGTCGTCGGGTTGTCGGTCGGGGGTCCGTCGGTCGTCGACTCACAGGCGAAGTTGAGCGTCTGGTCGACACTGTTCGGGGCGAAGATCTGGCAGCCCTGCGAATCGTTGAACAGCGTGTCGAGCTGCTGCAGCATGTAATAGGTCGTACTGGACCCCGATCCGACGATGGTGTTGTTCGCGGCGGGAGTCGTCGTTGCACCGGCAGTTCCGGTGAAGGCCATTGAGGCGAGCACGGCGCCAGCTACGGCCCCACTCGTCAACAGCCCTCGCCGGCGGCGCTTGAAGGGACTCAACATGGTGGTTGTAGTTCTCCTCTGGTTGGGTTCAGTTGTGGGAGCCGGACCGGTGTCGCACCGCTTCGGCTAACGCGCACAGTAAGTGCGGGATCTGACGCCCAAAGGGCCAGAGGGTGAACGGCAGGTGAAGGTTGGGTGCCACGTGGGTAGACGGCGGATGACTTGTCGTCGCTGCAGCAGCAACAAGGCCCCAATGTGGGCTCCCACGTCCTCCCGCGACATTCCTGACGGCGAAACTTGACTTCAATAGTCAGGTTTGATTAATTACATCGCTGTTATAGAAATACTCGCCAATGAGCCGGGCTATGCCCGGGCGGAAGAAGGAGCCTGCGTGTCCAAATCTGTCAGTCACCTCAAGCGCGGAGGCCTCATCGCTGGAGGAGTTGCCATCGTGTCGATGGTGAGTCTGGTCCTCGGTGGGTCAGCCGGCGCACAAACGACTACTCCAGCGAACAACATCATCATCGGCAGCGGATCCACAACCGCCTATCCGTTGATGGTTACCCTCGACGACCTGTTCAACCAGGCGCCGGGCTGCAACCTGATCGCCGCCTCGGGCACCCAGCCGCTCGACTTCAGCTGCCCTAGCGGGAACACCGGTCTCTCGGCACCCTACGGCGAGAACCCCACAAACGACGTGGCGCTCGAGGAACCCGCGCTTGGCGGCAAGTACGGTCTCTCGCAGCTGGAGGACCAGGGCAGTGCTTCGGCCAAGGCAGCGCCGATCGACTTTGCCACCGGAGTTCGGACGCCTCTCGCAACCGATCCGACCGGGCTCAACTTCGTCGAGTACGGCCGTGACGCGGTCTCGTGGTTCCACTGGACCGAGGTGAACGGCACTTACACCCCGTCACAGAAGATCACCAGCCTCTCCAACGCGCAGCTCGCCGACATCTGGAACGGCACGTACACGAACTGGGACCAGATCAAGGGCGGAACGAACGCACCGATCGACGTGTACGTCACCAACTCGGGTTCTGGCCTGCTCTCCCTCTGGGAGCAGTACCTGTACAACGGGACCTACAACCCGCAGACCTACGTCGAGTCCAAGGGCTCGGTGTACGCGAGCACCCACATCATCGAGCAGAACGAGGACGCCTCGATCATCGCGAACGGTGACGAAGCAGACGCCATCTTCTTCTTCTCGAACGGGCGTTACCACCTGACCTGCAAGCACGTCTGCGGGGGCACGGCAGTCCCGGGCTCCGGCCCCACACACGTCAAGCTCGGTGAGATCAACGACGTCCCGCTCACGACTGCGAACATCCTGTCGGGTGCCTGGCCCGACCCCATCCACCTCATGAACATCTACAGCAACGGGACCAACCCGAACATCCCTCTTGCGAGCCAGGCGACTCTAAACTTCATCAGCGAGCAAGGTTTCCTGTGCAAGCCGAACATCGACCCGTCGACCGGTGACCCCACCATCGACCCGAACAGCGGTCTCTCGTACCACTCCGAGATCGACAACCTCATCACGGCTGCCGGGGACGTTGCGCTCCCGCTAGGCCCGGAGGGAACCGTCGACGCACCGGCGGTGCTGTCCGAGCCCTACTCGGACAATGACTCCTCCGGCACGGACCCGCAGGGCTACTGCAAGGTGATGACCACGGACGCCTCGTAGCGTCACCAACCAGGCGATCCGACTGAAGTGCGCTTTCACAGAGACCCGGCTCCGCACAATCGGAGCCGGGTCTCTGTACACCTGGGCCAGGCGACCACTTGACACCGGTATACGTGATTCCGTTGAATTCATCAATATGATAGAATTAGCGAAGTTATCCCCCCGGTCCCGTCCGGGCAACCCAAGGAGAGCGCGTGCACACATCGATCCGTCGCATCCTCCGCGGAGGCGTCATCACCGGAGTAGTTGCCACCGTCTCGATGGCAAGCGTGATCTGGGGTGGGTCGGCCGGCGCGCAGATCACAGGCACACCTGGCAACAACATCATCATCGGCAGCGGATCCAACACGGCCTATCCGTTGATGTGGTCCCTCGACCTGCTCTTCGACAAGGCCCCCGGGTGCAACCTGATCGCTGCCACCGGCACCACCCAGCCCCTCGACTTCAGCTGCCCGACCGGAGCCGCCGGCCTCGCGGCGCCCTACGGCGAGAACCCAACGAACGACGTCGCTCTTCAGGAGCCCGCTCTGGGCGGAAAGTACGGCCTTTCACAGCTCGAAGACCAGGGCAGCGGTGTCACGACCGAGACCGCCCAGGTCGACTTCGCAACAGGCGTGCGAACGCCTCTCGCGACCGACCCGACCGGGCTCAATTTCGTCACCTATGCCCGCGACGCGATCTCCTGGCTCCACTGGACCGAGGTGAACGGCAAGAAGACGGCGTCGGCCACCGTGAAGAACCTGTCGAACTCACAGCTGGCTGAGATCTGGGACGGCTCGATCACCAACTGGGACAAGGTCGGCGGCACGAACGCACCGATCGACGTCTACGTCACGAACTCTGGCTCGGGCCTGCTCTCGCTCTGGAACAACTACCTCGGCGGGTCGACCTACAATGCCCAGAGCTACGTCCTGTCCAAAGGATCGAAGTACGCAGACACCCACATCATCGAGCAGAACGAGGACGCGTCCATAATCGCCAACGGTGACGAGAAGGACGCCATCTTCTTCTTTTCGTACGGGCGATACCAGGAGAGCTGCGCCGTCGTGTGCGGTGGCACGAAGGTTCCCGGCAAGGGGCCGACCCACAACAAGCTCGGCGAGATCAACGACGACCCTCTCAGCGCGGCGAACATCCTGTCGGGCGCGTGGCCCGACCTCGTCTACCTGACGAACATCTACAGCAACGGGACGAACGCGGCCATCCCGGCTGCGAACCAGGCGACATTGAACTACGTGAGCGAGGACGGTTTCCTCTGCAAGCCGAACATCGATCCGGCGACCAAGTCGGCCACGATCGACCCGAACACCGGCGTCTCGTACCGCTCCGAGATCAACAGCCTCATCACCGCCGCGGGTGATGTGCCGCTCCCCCGCGGCAAGGAAGGGACCGTCGACGCACCGGCAGTCTTGTCTGCCCCGTACAAGGCGTACGACTCGTCGGGGACCGACCCGACGGGCTACTGCCGAGTTACCACGACGGACTCGGCGTAACGGCGGCATGCCCGAGCAAACCGACTCCCCCGTTCGTCCGAGGCGGGTGGTCACCGATCACCGCCTCGACGACCGGATCTACCGCACCGGAGTTAGCGGAGTCGGGATCGGGTCGTTCGTCCTGCTCTTCCTGATCGGTCTCTTCCTCCTCCTGAACTCCCTTCCCGCCATCGAGAAGCACGGTCTTTGGGCATTCCTCACGACCACAGGATTCACGACCCTCGGCCATCACCCGACGTTCGGCGTCGCGGCGCTCTTGTACTGGACGGTGATCATCGCGGTGATAGCGATCATCGTCGGTGTCCCGGTGGCAGTCGCCACAGCACTGTTCATCACCGAAGTCGCTCCGCCTCGCCTTCGGAAAGTACTCGTCTCCCTGATCGATCTGCTCGCCGTGGTGCCGTCGGTCATCTTCGGGCTGTGGGGCTTCTTCATGCTCCAGCCCAATCTGCTCGGCTTCGCCCGTTTCATGACCTCGCACCTGTCGTTCATCCCGATCTTCAAAGACAATTCGAGCCTCTACAGCTCCTCCGCCTTCGTCGCCGGCGTACTCGTGGGCATCATGATCGTGCCCGTCGTGTGCTCCATCACGCGTGAGCTGTTCATGCTCGCTCCGGTCGGAGAGAGGGAGGGTGCCCTCGCTCTCGGGGCGACCAAGACCACCATGATCCGGTCAGTCGTCCTGCCATTTGCTCGCGGTGGCATCATCGGCGCGCTGATGCTCGGCTTCGGCAGGGCTTGTGGTGAGACGATCGCCGTCGCAATCATCGTCTCGGAGTCGCTCGCCATCAGTCCACATCTGTTCCAGCCGGGCGCAAGTCCGATAGCGGCCTTCATCGCGCAGCGCTTCGGCACCGGCGGCTCGTTGGGCGTGGCAGCGCTCCTCGGCGCCGGGTTCGTCCTGTTCGCGTTCACGATGACCGTGAACTTCGGAGCCTCGATCATCGTGAACCGGACGCGCTCTGGAGCGTCCGCCTGATGTCGGCCGTCCTCACTGAGCGGCTGACCGGTGCCGCCGAGCCTCCGTCGCAGGGCCGGAGCCCGGCACCGAGGTCCGTCCGCCGCCGGCCACGGCAGTTCACGGCTGCCGATGCGGTGCTGCTCGCGGGCTCGCTCGCGGCGGCATTCAGCTTCGTGTGGGTGGTCTTCTACCAGCTGACATTCCTTGCGGGCGCTTCTGGTTACGTCGTGTGCTCATTTGCTGTCTTCCTCGGCGTGTACTACATCGCCAACCGGCACCTCTTCGATCACGAGGCAGCGGTGAACCGCGTCGGCGGCGCCATCGTCACGGCATGCGCCCTCGGCGTGGTCATCGCGCTCGGCCTTGTCGTGGGCTGGCTGATCGGGAAGGGCTACCACCTGCTGAGCTGGACCTTCCTCTCCGAGGACCAAAAGGGCGTCACCTCGCTCGCCCCAGCAAGCGTCGGCGGCGTGAGCCACGCCATCGTCGGGACGCTCGAGCAGGTCGGGCTCGCGGTTCTCATCGGAGGTCCTGCCGGCGTCATCACGGCGATCTTCATCAGCGAGATCGGCGGCCGCATCACTGGCGCCGTCCGCACAGTGGTGACAGCCATGAGCGCCCTCCCGACGATCGTCGCAGGCCTGTTCATCTACGCCCTCGTCGTCGTGAAGATGGGCTACGGCTTCCGTGGTTTCGCAGGTTCGCTCGCACTGTCGATCATGCTCCTGCCGAACGTCACCCGGACCACCGAGGAGGTGCTGCGAGTCGTCCACGGGTCACTGCGCGAGGCGTCGATGGCGCTCGGTGCACCTGCCTGGCGTACCGTCTGGTCGGTCGTTCTCCCGACCGCCCGCACCGGCATCGTGACCGCGATGCTGCTCGGCATCGCCCGCGTCGTCGGCGAGGCCGCACCGCTCATCGTGACCGTGTTCGGCAACAGCGTCTTGAACGCGAACCCTTTCTCGGGCCCTCAAGAGGCCCTACCCCTCTTCGTCTTCGACTACCGGGGGCTGTCGGTCCAGGCGGACGTCGAGCGGGCATTCGCCGCCGGGCTCGTGCTCGTGGCGCTCGTCGCCATCCTCTTCATAATCGCCCGGGTGCTCGCGTCGTTGAAGCCCGGCGCCATTGGGCACGTCGTCCGACGCGACCGAACCACGAAGGAGCTCTCGTGAGCATGGAGGACGGTCTTCCAACGGCATTGCTCGATCACACCGCCGCCTCGGGCACAGCCACGGTGCCACCGCACACCCGTGCGGCCGAGCTCGTCGCCGAGGAGGTCTCCGCCTGGTTCTCCGGCCGCCTCGTGCTCGAGCGCGTGAGCCTCGAGATGCAGCGCTCGAAGGTGACCGCCCTCATCGGCCCGTCGGGCTGTGGCAAGTCGACGTTCCTAAGGATCATGAACCGGATGCACGAGGTCGTGCCCGGCGCAGAGCTCGGGGGCAGGGTCCTGTTGGACGGGGTCGACGTCTACTCGCCAGAGATGCGGGCGACCGAGGCCCGTAAGCACATCGGCATGGTCTTCCAAAAGCCGAACCCCTTCCCCGCCATGACGATCGAGGACAACGTCCTTGCAGGGCTCCGCTTTGCCGGGCGCAAGATCAAGTCCTCCGAGCGCAAAGAGCTCGTGCGGGAGATGCTCGAGAAGGCAGGCCTTTGGAACGAGGTCCGCAACCGCCTGCGCAACCTCGGGGGCGAGCTCTCAGGTGGCCAGCAGCAGCGCCTCTGCATCGCCCGGGCACTGGCGGTCCACCCGAGCGTGCTCTTGATGGACGAGCCCTGCTCGGCCCTCGACCCGACCTCGACCCGCCGCATCGAGCAGACGATCCAAGAGATCGCAGAGGACGTGACCGTCGTAATCGTCACCCACAACATGCAACAGGCCCACCGCGTCTCGCACCAGTGCGCCTTTTTCCTCGCGGCCGAGAACGAGCCCGGCCGCATCATCGAGTCGGGCGAGACGACCACCATCTTCGAGAACCCGGCAGACGAGAGGACGGCGGACTATGTCCACGGGCGGTTCGGCTGAGATGGCCGGACAAAGGCTGATGCGCCGGGTAGCAGCGCTGGTCGTACTGTGCGCCCTCGCTGGCGCCGGATCGGTCGGCCTCATCGCGACGCCAACGGCCTCGGCGAGCGGTCCCGAGATCACGGGCGGTGGTTCGAGCTACGCGGCCGTGGCAATCAACCAGTGGGTAGCACAGGTGAGCACGAAGTACGGGATCTCCGTAAATTACGGCGTCTCCTCGTCGGTTCAGGGATTGAACGAGTTCGCCCTCAACGAGCTCGACTTCGGAGCTTCGGAGATCGGCTACTCGACTGGCCAGGCACAAGAGACGCCCACAGAGCCTTACCAGTACCTGCCAGACGTCGCCGGTGCCACCTGCCTCGACTACAACCTCACCGGTCGTCTCGGTAACCAGATCGAGACCCTCCGTCTGAATACGCAGGTAATGGCCGACATCTTCACCGGAACGATCACCAAGTGGGACTCACCGGTGATCCAAGCCATCAATCCCGGCTTGCCGCTCCCGGACGCTCCGATCGTCGTCGTGTTCCGAACGGACGCTTCGGGTGAGAACTACCTCTTCGGGCAGTACCTGCAGTATCTGGAGCCGCAGATCTGGGACCCGTTCGTGAAGACGCTCAGGTTGCCGAGCCCTTCGGCCAACTGGCCGTTCCCGAGTGGAAACGGTGGGAGTTACGGAAAGTACAGTTTCTCCAACTGGGTTGGCCAGAGCGGCTCTGACGGGGCGTCGAACTTCGTCGCCGGTCAGAGCGACTCGATCACCTACGTCGAGACGGCGTACGCCCTCATCCACCACGACCCGTGCGCGTACGTGCAGAACGAGAGCGGCAACTGGCTGCAGCCTTCCGAGAAGGCTGACGCCGTTGGCCTCGAGAGGGCACAGTTGCTCCCCGACCTCGAACAGAAGCTCGATGGCGTCTACAAGAACCCGCTGCCCGACGCTTATCCGATCTCCGCCTACAGCTACCTCGTGACGCCGAAAGGGCCGGGCTCGATGAACCCAGCCAAGGGCCAGGTCCTGGGAGAGTTCATCAGATTCCTTGCTTGTGAGGGCCAGCAGTCGGCCGGAATCCTCGGCTACGCGCCGCTTCCACCGAACCTCGTGGACGAGGACTTCGCCGCCATCAACCGGATTCCGGGCGCGGCCCCAGCTCCGACAACCGCCACGCCGAGCAACTGCCAGAACCCATATGTCGACGGGCAGACGCCGCTGCCGGGCGAGCCTGCGATCCAAGGCCAGAGCCCGCCGGGAGGTGGGAGCACGACCACCACACAGCCCTCCGGTGGCTCGACGACCAACACGACCAGCCCGGGTGGCCCGAGCAACAGCGGTGGGACCACCGGCACGAAGAGCGGCAGAGGACACAGTCACACGGGCAGGAGCGGGGGCAAAGCAAGCGGGTCGGACGCCGCACTCGCAGACGGAGCATGGCCAGGTCGCCCGATAGTTCCAGGCTTGAAGACAGGTGCAAGTCTCCAGAACGGGCAACAGTTCGGGAACGCTCTTGCGTCTTCAGGGATCTCGTTGCTCGGCGTGAGGCTCGGCGTCGGGTCGATGCTGTGGTCGGTCCTCGCACTCGTCGCGCTCCTCGCCGTTCCGCCGCTCATCGCGGTCCTGCGCCGGCGCCGCCTCGGCAGCGCCCGGAGGACACCATGAGAAGGAGCCTCATCGCTGCCGGTATCCTCGGCCTGGCCGCCGCGCTCATGGGTCCCGTCCTTCCTGCAGGCGCATCGACCCCGTTGGCCGTCTCCGCGCACTTCTCGCATGCGTCGTCGGGAGGCTGCGGCCCGGACTCGTCCTGTGAGACCATCGGGACGCATTGCTCGGCCGGGTCGAAGTGCCCCTCCGTGGTCGCTGAGCCGGTGAACAACCTGCAGCCGGATCAGTGGGTCTACCTCAGCCTCGAGAACTTCCCACCCCAGTCCGAGGCGGAGGTCTACCTCTGCTCGGACAAGACGAGGCTGACGACGAAGACGGCTCCGTTCTGTGTCGTGCTCGGCTCGGCGGCGTTCCAGTACCCGAGCCAGCAGCTCCCCATCTTCCCCAACGGCGCCGACACGACCAGCTTCCAGGTCGAGGGGCGGCCTCACACCCACGGTGAGATCCCGTTCAGCGGTGAGATCCCGGGCGAGAGCGAGGGCCCGAAGAGGAATTTCTACTGCGACGACAAGGCCAACCCCTGCTCGATCGACGTCTACGACTGGTCCCTGCTCCCGGCGAATCCGCCGCCGGCCAACAAGGCCGTGATGCAACCTGCCGATACGGCGATCATCCCGCTCGACTTCGCACCGGCGACGAACGGCTGCGCGCACGGTCTCTCGGTCGTGACGACGAGCGACTTCTCGGTGGAGGAGCTGTTCCCCGGTGAAGCACCCTTCGCGTGCAAGGACAAGGTCGCGTCGACCCCGTTCGACACGGCAACTGACAGCGACATCGCGGTCCAGTCCCTCGTGTCTGGAGCGAGCACCGTCGGGTTCATCGACGACCCGCAAGACCCCACGCTCCAGCAGCTCCTGAACTCGTCCGGCCAGCACTACGCGATGATCCCGGTGGCCGCTTCGTCCGTAGTGGTCGGGTACGAAGCGGCCATGCAGTCGCAGGGACTGCTGATGTACCCGTTCCACGGCTTCGAGCTGACGCCGAACATGGTCGCCGGGCTCGTCACGTACAACTACCAGTTCCCCTACGGCTCCGATGTCGTGAAGTGCCCCCTCCCGAGCATGCCGGCGCCCTGCTCGGCGCTCGAAGACCTGAACACGGTTCCGACATTCACCCCGGCCGGCACCTACGGAGCGTTCATCCCTTCGATCGTGAGCGGCGTGACCGAGAACCTCACCGACTGGCTCTGCCACGCGCCGAACAAGCCGTTCATGCTCGACGGCAAGCTCGTGAGGGACCCGAATACCGCCGCCGCGACCTTCACGCACTCGTCGTACGAGAAACCCTGGCCGATCAAATCGTGCACGACCTTCGACCAGTTCCCACCCCTCAAGACGCCGAGCGCAGGCGTCTTCAACCTCGTGACCGACCCGTCGCACCAGGTGAAGTACCTGCGTCTGTTCTCGCCGCCGGCTTCGTACCAGTCGGCACCGGACGCCGGCTTCGCACCGATGGACTGGGGAGACGCACGGTTGAACGGTCTCGACGTCGCGGCACTCCAGAACGCCGCCGGCCAGTTCGTGCAGCCGACAGCGGAGTCGGTCGACGCGGAGATCAGCGCATGGACGATCTCGCCCGCCGGCTATCCGATCCCCGACTACACCAAGGCCGTGAAGGGCGGCTACCCGCTCTCCACGGTGATCGACGCGATCGTGCCGACCGGCAAGCAGTCGAGCACTCAGCAAACCGCCATCGCATCGATGATGAACGACCTGCTCGCGTACACGACGAATCCCAAGACGGTGTTGCCGGACGGGTATGCCCCGCTCCCTGCCAGCATGGCCAAGTCGGCGAAGGCTGAGCTTGCAGCCGCGCTCTTGGCCGAGCAGGGAACCAGCACCGCGACCACGACGTCGACCACGACCACGACCACGACGTCGGGAGCAACGACGTCTCCTTCCACACCACCGGTGACCACTGCACCCGGTGGATCGCACGGTGGGCATCACTCGGGAGGGCGGACCGGGAACCATCGGGGCGCCAAGGCTCCCTCGAGCGGACAGAGCTCACTCGATGGCTCCCAGGTGGCCCTTGTGGCGAGCGCCTCGCGGCTGGCCCTTCCGGGCGCCTTGCTGGCGGGCGTGCTCCTGATAGTGCTGAGCCTGATCCTCTCCGGATACGGCAGGACCCGCCGGCGGGACAAGGGGGCGGCGGCCGATGGGTGAGGCCTCGCTCGTCGGTGGCCGCCGGGCATCGCTCGTACGCAGGAGCAGCGTACGCTCTCGCCGCGTGCGAGCGCGCGAGAGCATCGTTCTCGGGAACGGCTTCGACGAGCCAGCGACCGACGGGAAGACGGACGCGATCGCGACCGCTCCGGAACACGATGCTGTGACGCGGGCCGGCGCACCGACCAGGGCGGGGAGGCTCGCTCCGGGCGCGCTGGCCTCGACGGCCGGTGTCGTCACGGCGACCCTCGGGCTCATCGTCCTCGCGTTCGCCGCCTACCTCTTCGGCTTCACCGGGATAGAGGCCTATCGAGCCCAGCACCACCTCGCTCAGGAGCTGGACGGCCCAGCGGGACTGGCCGCGCTCAACAACAGGACGCCTGCCGAGGGCCAGCCGGTCGCGATCCTTCGCATCCCGGCGCTCCAACAGCGGCAGATCGTGGTGGAAGGGATATCGGCAAAGGACCTCGAGCAGGGACCGGGCCTGATGATCGGGTCAGCTCCCCCTGGTACGAACGGAGACGTCGTGATCGCGGGGCGCCGCTCGACGTTCGGCGCCCCGTTCGGATCGTTGGACCGGCTCCGCAAAGGTGACACGGTCTCGGTCACCGGGGCTCTCGGCGTCTTCGACTACCGGGTGCTGAGCGTCTCGACCGTGAGACCGGGCGGCGTCCTGCCGGCGGGGCCCACCCAGTCGCCGCTGCTCACCCTCGTCACGTCGAACTCACCCTTTGGCGGTTCCTCGCTGCTCGTCGCACGGGCCGCGCTCGTCGGCAAGCCAGTCGCCACCGTTCCTGTCACCGCGGCCGCCATCCCACCGGCGAACTTCGGGCTGGCCGGCGACTCATCGTCGGCGGCACCGGCCATTCTCTTCGGGGAGGCCCTGCTCGCCGTGCTGGCACTCGCCTGGTACCTCAAACGAAGGACCCGGCAGACCTGGCTGATCTACGGGCTGACAGCCCCCGTTGCAATCGCCCTCGCGCTCGTCGCGTTCGAGAACATAGCTGCGCTACTGCCCGCGACCCTCTAACGGAAAGACCATGAAACACTGCTCCCTGGCGCCTCGCCGCCTCGCCGCTGTCGCAATCGCGTGCCTCACAGGCCTGACTGTCGCAGGCTGCTCGTCGACGCCCGGCGCCGGCTCTGCAAGCTCCACATCGCTCGCGACATCGTCGAGCACGCTGCCGTCACCCGCACGCCAGTACGTGACGATCAACGGCAAGCGGATCCTCGTGCCGACCGAGCGAGGCACTCGCCCGATTCAGGCAGACCAAGACGACGGGCAGCAGATCATCATCAGCACAAACGGCTTCCTGCCCGAAGATCTGTTCGCGACCGAGGGATACGCAGTCATCTGGACCAACCTGACGACAGTGCCCCAACGCATCAAGTTCACGAACTCCGAGCCGCGGTTCTGGTCGCCTTGGATCCCTGCGGGGGGTCACTGGAGCTACAAGCCGTTGCACGCGATGAGCTTCACGTACGCCAGCACGACAGGAATGAAGGGGACCTTCTACTCCGCACCCGACACACCCAACGTGCCGTAGGCAGAGACGTCGAGCCGCTCACGGCGCTCGGCGATATCGTTCGCCCCGGGAGGAGGCGACATGGAGGACTGGCCAAGGCCGGTGGTGCACTTCGAGATCGCGGCTCGTGATCCCGACGCGATCCGGAGTTTCTACGCCGAGCTCTTCAACTGGGAGATCGGTGACGGACCGATCATGAGGATCGTGCCCGGCGTCGGCGGTCCCGAACCGGGTCCCGGCGGCCACATCCGCCAGAGCGACAAATCGGGTGTGTCCCTCTATGTCCAGGTGCGGGACCTGGCGGGCTCGCTCCGGCGTGCGGTAGAGCTCGGCGGGGCCGTGATCACCGAACCCTTCGACGTTCCCGGCGGCCCGACTCTCGCGTTCATCGCCGATCCCGAAGGGACAGGGGTAGCCCTCGTCCAGCAATGACAAGGCGCCCGTCTCACTCTCGTGAGAACGGGCGCCACACCTCTAACCGAATGTGAGAGACGTTCAGCGAGCCTTGCGGGCCCCTTTCCGTGGCAACGCTTCCCTCAGAAGCCGACTTGCCTGTCTACCTGACGTCATCCCACCTAACAGGCAGGTCTAGCACGCCCTACCTGCCTCTCTCCCGCTGGTGAGAAGATCGGACCTCGGATCACATCCCAAAGCCTCCTCTCAGATCCACCCTCGGGATCCAATGAATTCAACGCTCTTGCCGCCTCATCCATTCCGTGCGCCCCGTGCACGGAGGGGGCCGCCGCGCCCGCTGGTGGCTTGAGGACCTTTTCCCCTACCCTCGTCTGCGAGGCGGCGCGAACGTTACGCGTCAACAGGGATCCCGACGAGAACGAGGAGACAGCGTGGAAGCGGCACCGAACCGAATCGTCGTCGGCGTCGACAGCTCGCCCTGCTCGGTGTACGCGCTCAGGTGGGCGATGCGGGAGGCGCTCATCAGTGGCGCCGAACTGCTGGTCCTGCTCGTCTGGTCCGATCCTTGGGCGATCATCGGCCCGCCTTCGCTCTTCGGCGCGGGCAAGGAGGGACTCGCCCGGCTGAAGGAGCTGCTCGCCCACAGGGTGAAGGAGGCGGCTGGAGAGGAGAATGCCGGCGCGGTACACGTCGTCCAGCGCGTCGTAGCCGGCCATGCCGCCGAGACGCTCGTGGCGGAGAGTGAGAGTGCTAATGCAAGGCTCCTCGTCGTGGGCACGACGGGGCTGAGCGGCATCAGGCGCTGGATGCTCGGATCCGTCAGCCAGCGCTGCGCGCAGCTCTCCCACATTCCCGTCGTGATCGTGCCACTGCCTCACGGGACAACTGACCTCAAGGCCGCTCCGGACGCGGCGCCAGATACCACCGCCGCCAAGGCTTGACGTACCGCTTCGTCTCCGACGCCTACAGTTGCCACCGCGCCTGGAGCTTCACCAGAAAGACCTCCGGGCAAGGAGCGAACGTGCGACCTAACGTCCTACAAGGTGCCACCGCCCTGACGCTCGCGATCCTGCTCGCGGCGTGCGGCGGAGGGGGCTCAGCGACCTCGAGCTCGACCACGACGCCTGCGAGCTCGTCGCCGTCTTCGACCAAGGCTTCGGGCCCGCAGCTCACAGCCACGCCGGCGAGCGGGCTCAAGTCTCCCGAGACCTTGAAGCTCAGTGCCACCGGCTTCACGCCCGATGAGGCGCTCGTGGTCACCGAGTGCGCCAACAAGGGCACGAAGACCGAGGCGGGAGACTGCAATCTCACGGGCCTGAAGAACGTAACCTCCGACTCAGCCGGCCACGTCGACGTCGACTTCTCAGTGACCAGGGGACCCTTCGGCTCCAACAAGATCGTCTGTTCGACTCCGACTGCCTGCCTGGTCACCGTGACTCAGGCGACCCCGAACCCCACACAGGACGCAACCGCGATCATCAGCTTCGGCTGATTCACCAGCGCCTTTCGGCGCCGTTTCATCTGCTCTCAGCCGTGCGGGGTCGTCGCGTGCGGTGCGAGTCGGCCGGCGTCCTGTAGTCACCGACTAAGAGCTGGACGTCGCGCTCTGCGAGGTGGGCCAGAGTCGTCCCGGCAAGCGTCTCTCTCAGCGCCGCGGTTGCGGCCATCCATGTGTCGTGCATGGGGCAGACCGCCTCCCAGCGGCACGGCCCCTCGCCGAGAGCGCAGCGCTCGGCCCGGAGCTTCTCCCTCGGCTGACTCCACCACTTCGAGAACGCTGATCTCGGCCGGCGGCCGGACCAGACGGTAGCCACCTTCCCGGCCGGCCTTCGAGATGGCGATACCGGCATGCACGAGGTCGCCGAGAATCTGGGAGGCGTACGTCGCCGGGACATCGGTGTCCGCCACGAGCTCGCGCAGCTTGACCGACGTCCCGGCCCCGAACGCCTTCGCGAGGCAGATCGCCGAGCGCACGACGTAGTCACCTCGGTTCGAGAGCGTCATGTTCACGGCGACCGTCCGGTGGAGTCGGAGTCTTCTCTGGCGCGTCCCGCGCCGATTCCGAGGGGTGATCGTACCTGGTCATGAGGCGCTGTCTAAATGTATATAGACAGGCTTGACGTTGAGGTAGCGACTCGATGATGATCTCGGCGAAGGGGACGTGCTACGGGGGCCCGCCCGTCGAATGGAGAAGAGACTTGACCACGCTCGCGCCTGATCTCGCCGTCCACGGGCCCCGAGAGGACGCCGAACACTCTCAGGGAGCGACCGGCATCCTCAAGTGGATCACGTCGACCGACCACAAGGTGATCGGGCTCAGCTACATGGTCACGTCGATCGTGTTCTTCGTGATCGGCGGGGCGATGGCGATGCTCATCCGCACGCAGCTCAGCAGCCCCGACAGCACGATCGTCTCTCAGCACGTCTACAACGAGCTGTTCACGATGCACGGCAGCTTGATGATCTACCTCTTCGTCGGGCCCTTCGCTTTCGGTGGGCTCGCCAACTACATCGTCCCACTGCAGGTCGGCGCCCCCGACATGGCGTTCCCTCGCCTGAATGCCCTGTCGTACTGGCTCTACCTCACCGGAGCGGTGATCATGGTGTCCGGCTTCTTCACGACGAGTGGCGCGGCGGACTTCGGATGGGTCGCCTATGCACCACTCTCGAACAGCGTGAACACGCCCGGCGCAGGTCCGGACATGTGGATCGTGGCTCTGCTCCTCACCGGGTTCTCCGCCATCTTCACCGGCGTCAACCTCGTGAGCACCATCTTCTACCTCCGGGCACCCGGGATGACGATGTTCCGTATGCCCATCTTCAGCTGGAACATGCTCGTGACCGGGATCCTGATCCTGATCGCCTTCCCCGTGCTCACCGCCGGCCTGATCATGCTCTGGTGCGACCGCCATCTCGGCACCCACATCTACACCGTCGCTGGTGGCGGCGTGCCGATCCTGTGGCAGAACCTGTTCTGGTTCTGGGGCCATCCCGAGGTGTACATCCTCGCCCTTCCGTTCTTCGGCGTCGTGACCGAGGTGCTGGCCGTCTTCTCGAAGAAACCGGTCTTCGGCTACCGCGGAATGGTCTTCGCCACGATCTCCATCGCGGCGCTCTCGACGAGCGTGTGGGCGCACCACATGTATACGACCGGAGTCGTGCTTCTCCCGTTCTTCAGCTTGATGACCTACCTGATCGCCGTCCCGACCGGCGTGAAGTTCTTCAACTGGATCGGGACTATGTGGGGCGGGAGCGTGAAGTTGGACAGCCCGATGCTGTTCGCGGTGGGATTCCTCGCCGTCTTCCTCGGCGGCGGAGTCACAGGCATCTTCCTTGCCTCGCCACCGGTCGACTTCGCCATGCACGACACCTACTTCGTGGTCGGCCACTTCCACGAGGTCGTGTTCGCGCTCGTGCTCGGCGCCTTTGCCGGGATCCACTACTGGTTCCCGAAGGTCACCGGACGCATGCTTCGGGAGCGACTCGCGAAGACGACCTTCTGGTTCATGTTCGTCGGCGCGTGGGGAACCTTGATCCCGATGTACCTGCTCGGGCTCCGCGGGATGCCGCGACGGATCGCCGAGTACACGGCGTCAAGCGGTTGGGGCACCCTCAATCGCGTCGCAACGCTGAGCTCCTACCTGTTCTCGATCGCCGTCGTCGTCTTCGTAGTCAACGTCGTCGTGTCGTTGCGGCGCCCGGTGCTCGCCGGCGACAACCCGTGGGACGCCCAGACACTGGAGTGGGCGACCTCATCACCGCCGCCGCACCACAACTTCTACTGGATCCCGCCCGTGCGATCGCCGCGCCCGCTCTGGGACTCGAATCACCCTGAGCACTCGACGATCGACCTCGGCAACTCAGTCCAGGGCAGAGAACCACCGGGTCTCGACCGTGAGGTCGTCGACGCCTTCTAATCCGGGCGAGGGGGCGGCCTCGGCATCGTCCCGCGACCTCCAGAGCGTGATCACCA
The DNA here is from genome assembly GCA_963801185.1 of uncultured Acidimicrobiaceae bacterium. Taxonomy (GTDB): domain Bacteria; phylum Actinomycetota; class Acidimicrobiia; order Acidimicrobiales; family Bog-793; genus Palsa-601. Next base: position 1,103,131 of record CAWDDW010000001.1, read on the forward strand.
ACCAACTGCCGTCGTCCGACCGCGCAGTCGTCCTTCGGACCAGGCCGCGCTTGCTCGAGAGCTCGGCTTGCGCGAGGCGGTCGGACTCGAGGAACGCGTGCTCGTCAGCCCCCTCGGCCAGCCGGAACGTCGTGGTCTGTATCAGCAAACTCGAGCCTCCTCTGGCCGTCGGCGGTTGCCCCCGTCAACCATCATGGAGCAGACGGCGAGAGGCTGCTCGGCGCCCAACGCGTCGCCTTCAGCTGAGGGCGAGGGTCCTCTCCCAGATCGTCGCGATGACGTCGACCGCCGGCTCGATCTGAGTCAAGGTGCCGCCGGGTCGGCCGAACACCTCCAGCAGGTACCGCTCGGTCATCCACACGAGGGCGCGAGCCGTCTCCGTCGGATCGGAGACTTGCGCCGCCCCCGACCGGTTGAGGTCCTCGATGCGAACGGCAGTCACCCGGACGTAACCGTCGACCGCCTGGCGCCACGCCCGCTCGACCTCGAGGCCACCTGCCGCTGCCCCCTCGAAGGCGAGCAGGAGTGGGCCGCGCTCCCGATAGATGCTCGCGAGGGCCGTCGCCGCCTTCCACAACGACTGCCTCGGGTCGTCGGATCTGAGCCACGTGTCAGCGGCGCGGTAGAGGTCGTCGGCGACGTCGGCCAGCAGACGGAGGAGCAGTTGCTCGAGATCCCGGAAGTACCGGTAAAAGGCCGTCCGTGTGAGCCCAGCCTCCTTCATCACGTCTTCGACTGCCAGGTCGAGAAACGAGCGTTCCGCCAAGAGCTTGCTCGCTGCATCGAGAATGGCGCGCTCTGTCGCCGCGCGTCGCTCGAACGCCCGTCGGCGGGAACCGGTCCGTGAGGGAGTCATATTGTAATTGACAGTTTAGCTGAAGTGACGTAGTGTGTGACGCAACGTCACCAATAGGCGGATACCTTGCAAGCCCGAGCGGCGCTCTGCCGCGCACCTTCACTCAGGGAAATGACCTCCAACACCCCGCTTTCTGTGTCCGCGATGCCCCCGGCGGACTTGATCCTCGCCGAGCTAGGCGAGGCCGTCGTCGTCCTCGACACAGACGGCAACATCGTCTATTGGAACGGCGCAGCTGAGCACACGTTCGGGTGGCCCGCAGGCGACGCGCTCGGCCGGGACCTCGTCGACCTGCTGCGAGTCGAGATCGACCGCGACGACAGCCGGGAGGTCCTGAGGTGCGTCGAAGTCGGCAAGGCTGTGCTCGACGACTACTGGGTCTGGACCCGTGACGGCGAGCGGCGCCCGGTGCTTGCCACCATCACTCCGATTGCCGAGGCCGGAGTCCTCGTAGCCCTGGCGATAGTCGCGCTGGACGTGAGTGAGCGGAGTTTCAGTGAGCAGCGGTTCCAGTTGGGTTTCGAGCACGGTGCAGTTCCGACCGCCATGCTCGGCCTCGACGGTCGCATCCTGTGCGTCAACGCGGCAGGCTGTGAGTTCCTCGGCCGCAGCGAGCCCGATCTCGTGGGCACGGAAGCCACGTCGCTCGTCCACCCGGAGGACCGGGACCCGGCCTTCGTCGCAAGCGTCATGGCCGGTGAGATCGAACGGGCGGCCATCGAGCGGCGATTCCTCAGAGGAAACGGGGCATTTGTCTGGGGCCTCGTGAGCCTCGGCCTCGTGCGCAACCCAGGAGGAGGCATCGAGTACGTCTACGTCCAGGCCCAGGACATCACCGAGCGCAAGGAGGCCGAGGAAGCGCTCGTGCATCTCTCGCTTCACGACTCGTTGACCGGCCTTCCCAACCAGGCGCTCCTCCACGACCGCCTGGCGGGCGCTCTCGCTCGTTCGCATCGGTACGGCCGCTCCGTCGCCGTCGTCTTCGGGGATCTCGACCGGTTCCAGCTCGTGAACGACAACCTCGGCCACCGGTCCGGCGATCTGCTCCTGATCGAGGTCGCCCACCGGCTGGAGCAGACGACCCGGGCGGCGGACACGGTCGCGCGCTTCGGCGGAGACGAGTTCGTCATCATCTGCGAGGACCTCGACCCCTCGATCCGCCCCGAGGACCTCGGGGCGCGGATGACCTCGCTGTTCCAGTACCCCTTCCGGATCGAGGATCAGCACCTGTTCGCCACCATCTCGTGCGGCGTCGTGATCGCGAGCGTCGACGACACCGCTGAGAGCTGCCTCCGGGACGCCGACAGCGCAGTCATGTTGGCCAAGCAACGGGGGCGCAACAGGGTCGAGGTGTTCAACCAGCAGTTGAGAAGTCGCGCCACCCGGCGGTTCGATCTCGAGAGCTCGCTCCAGCAGGCGATCGAGCGAGACGAGGTGCGCGTCGCCTACCAGCCCATCATGGACCTGCAGAGCCGGCGCCCGATCGCGGTCGAGGCGCTCCTCCGGTGGCGGCAGGCCTCGGGGTACGTCGTAAGCCCGAACGAGTTCATCCCCGTGGCCGAGGAGTCCGACCTCATCTTGCGGCTCGGCGACTTCGCCCTCAGCTCAGCGCTGCGCGACCTTGTCCGCTGGCGGTCACGCTTCCCCCATGTTGCGGACCTCTCCGTCGCTGTCAACATCTCGTCCCGCCAGCTGACCTCTCGCCTCGTCACCTCCTGCGAGGCTCTGCTCGGGCAGCACGGCTTGGAAGGAGCTGCACTCACCGTCGAGGTCACCGAGCGCGGCGTCATGGTCGACGTCGTCGAGTCCATCCGCGTGCTCGAGCAACTCGCTCAACTCGGGATCAAGGTCGCCGTCGACGACTTCGGCACGGGCCACTCCTCCCTCGAGTACTTGAGGCGCCTGCCGGTGGACACCCTCAAGATCGACCGGTCTTTCATCAAGGGTCTCGGGTCAGGGCCGGAGGACTCGGCGATAGTCCAAGCCATCATCCAGCTCGCGAGCGCCCTTCGGATGGAGGTGTGCGCCGAGGGTGTCGAGACCGGGACACAACTCGCCGAGCTGGTGCAGCTCGGATGCCAGCTCGGTCAGGGCTACTTCTGGCATCGCCCGATGTTCGCTCCGACCGTCGTGCGCTGGTTCGGCTCCCTCACCGCTTGAACCACGCCGGCCGTCCGGGCACCTCGCCGGCCACAGTCCGGGCAGCGCTCGTGCTAGACGAGGACGACCTCGTCGCCCGCCCTCACGGTGCCGTCCCGGCGGAGCACGCAATAGACGCCGAGGCTGAAGTTGTGATGGTCGCGGAGGGTGGTCGAGATCGACTTGTCGCGTGGCAGGCCCGGCTGTGGCCTAGGCGGCAATGAGCAACGGACCGCCGGCATGAAGACTTCGACCACCGCGTCCGGCCCGAGCTTCACCGGCGAGCCGACCCAAGCGTCCTCGGCGAAGTCGTCCCCGTCTGCCTCTATCAACGCCGTCGGCCTGAAGCGCCGCACGTCCCAGTCGCCACCAGGGTGGAGCAAGGCCGCCGCACGCAAGCTCGCACGCGTGAGGAGATGGACGTCGGCGAAGTCCGCGAAGTGAGTCGTAGGCCCGTCGAACGCGATGACATCCGAGCCCTCGTCGAGCGCGTCAGCGAGCAACTCGAAGGGGAGGTTGTGCTCGCCTGGCTGGCGAGCTCCACCTCGCGGTCGAGCCACTCGGACAGCGCGAGATCGGTGACGGGATCGCCCGCCTCGAACTCGCCACCGGTTGGGAGCGTCACGATGACTTCCCCTCTCCCACCTGTTCGCGCGGTCGCCTCGAGCAACGCGCCGTGGCGCTTCGCCGACAGGGTGAACCCCGATCCGGTGTCGACGACCGCCCACTGGCGGTCGCCGGTGGCGTGGCCACCGGCCAGCACGATCTCGAGAGGGAGCTCGCCTCCCATCGACTTCACCGGATACCGGTGGACGCTCTCGACCCGCAGTGCGGGGCCGGCCATCAGGCGAGCGCCTCGCGCGTCACGGGCGTCACGCGGGTCACGCGCACACGAGCGGTCGGCGGGCTGCCCAGGGACGGGCCTGTTCCAACTGTGAGGCCACACGGATAAGGAGATCCTCGCCTCCGAAGGGGGCCACGAGCTGGGAGCCGATGGGCAGCCCGTCTGGGTTCCACGTGAGCGGCAACGAGATGGCGGGTTGGCCCGTCACGTTGAACGGCGGCGTGAAGGGGACGAGGGCGCCCGCGCGGAACAGGCCGCCGAGCGGGTTGTCGGGCGGTGAATCGAACTGTCCGAGGGTCGGCGGAGGCTCGGCGATGGTGGGCGTGAGCAACAGGTCGTAACCGTCGGCCCACCACTGTTGGACGCGCCGGCTGTACGACTGCAGCCATTCGAGCGCCGAGAGGTACTGCGGACCGGTGAACGACCGACCCATCGTGACGAGCGCCCAGGTGAGCGGTTCCACGTCCGACTCGACGATCTGGCGTTGGCATCGCCGGCCCCAGTACTCGATATTCCACGCATTCCCCACCGACCACAGTGTGATGAAGGTGCCGGTGAAGTCAGCGTCATCGAGGGCGTCCGGATGCGACTCCTCCACCGTGTGCCCGAGCGATTCGAGCAGCTTGGCGGTCTCTTTCGCAGCCGCCACGCAGTCCGGATGGACAGCGCTCGTGGTGGCAGAGGTCATGATGCCGACCCGGAGGCGACCGGGATCGGCACCTACCTCCTCGGCAAACGGGCGCCGCGGCGCGGGGGCGGCGTAGGGGTCCCCGACTGCGGGCCCGCTGACGGCGTCGAGGATGGCGGCGGTGTCGCGCACCGACCTCGTCACCACGTGCTCGCACACGAGCCCGCCCATCACGTCGCCGAACGCAGGGCCGAGGCTCGTGCGTGCGCGGGTCGGCTTGAGGCCGACGAGGCCGCACTCGCTCGCCGGGATCCGGATCGAGCCGCCTCCGTCGTTGGCATGGGCGGCGGCGACCATGCCGGAGGCCACCGCCGCAGCCGAGCCGCCGCTCGAGCCGCCCGTGGAACGGTCCGTCGCCCACGGGTTGCGGGTCGGCCCGAACGCGAGGGGCTCGGCCGTCGGCAGGATGCCGAGCTCGGGGGTATTGGTCTTGCCGACGAACACGAAACCGGCCGCCCGGAAGCGCGAGGCGAGGTGCGAGTCGTGGTCCTCCACGTGTCCCAGATCCCGGAGGAACTTCATGCCCTCGTACATCGGGTCGCCGGCCGAGTGGCACGTGAGGTCCTTCAGGAGAAACGGCACCCCCCTGAACGGACCGTCGCCCAGCCCACTCACGCCGCTCCCGCCCGCACTCGCACGAGCGCCCTCGAACAGCGGCGTGATGACCGCGTTCAGCTCCGGGTTCAGCTTCTCGATCCGCTCGATCGCAGCATCGACCAGCTCGGCGGGCGAGGCCTCGCCGCTGCGCACGAGCTCGGCTTGTGTAGTCGCGTCCATCCAGGCGTCGGTCATGGGCGCGAGGGTAGACGCTTCGATCAGGCGGGGCCCACCGGCTACAGCGCGCTCTCCCATCTCCCGGCGTTGCGGTAGGCCGTTGCCATGATGGTGAGGGTGGGGTTGTGCCCACCCGAGGTCGGGAAGGCGGCACCGTCTGCCACGAAGAGGTTCTCGAGGAAGTGGTGACGCGCCTCGGTGTCGGTCACGCTCACCGCCGGGTCGGTGCCCATCCGGAGGCCCCCCATCACATGCTGTGTCTGGATGACGTTGGCAGCCCCGATCGGGTAGCGCGTCGACGGCTGATCGGGGATGGCGAGCGCCACCTGCGCTCCGGCCGCCTTCAGGAGCTTCACCATCCACGGCATGTAGAAGGCCTGGGCCGCGAGCTCGTGACGACCGGGCCCGTAGGTGATGCGGGCGACGGGGTAGCCCCGCCAGTCACGCACGCTCGGTGAGAGATCGACACGGTTGCCCGCGTACGGCAGGTCCTCTCCCATCAAGGTCAGCCCGAGCAGCCGGTCCCTCAGTAGGCTCGCTCGCATCAGCTGCTTGAACGCCACCCCGAAGGGTCGCTCCGGCGACAGCACCGGGAGGATCTGCTGGTACTGCTGCGCCTCGCCGAGCGGGCGGTCCGTGCCTCCCATCTCCACCTTGCCCGCCCGGAAGTAGGGGAGCCCAGCCGCCATCGCGGCATCACGAGCACCGGGGAAGTCGGGATCGGCGAAGTCGTCGATGTCGTGGGTGTGGTCGCGGCCGCGGTAGTTGTGGAGGCGCTCGTCTAGGAAGATGCCCGAGCCGTCGGTGAACCAGTGGAACATCATGAACCGCCCGGCGACGCCGTGCGGGTCCGGGAGCTGTGAGAGGAGCGCCAGGCGTGAGCTCTCGATCGCGTTGCCGGCGAGCACCACTGCGTCGGCGGGTTGCCGGTGCGAACGCCCCTCCTCGTCGAGCCAGGTGACCCCGCTCGCGCGGCCGCCGGTGTGCTCGACACGGACGACCCAGGAGCGGTCGCGCAGCTCCGCCCCGGCGAGTAGCGCTCGCCGCAACGGTGCGAGCGCACCGAAGCGCGCGTGGATCGGGCACCCGTAACCCGAGCAGAAACCACAGTTGTTACAGGCAGGCCGCCCCGCGTACTCCCGGCTGTTGATCGCCATCGCTGCCGGGAAAGGGTGGAGCCCGACTGCCGCGCTGCCACGTGCCGCCAGCACTGACGAGTACTGCGGAGGGCCTGGCGGCATCGGGAAGGGGCTCGACCTCGGAGCATGCAGGAGCGTGAGCTCGGGAAGCTCTCCCACGTCGCCCTGAACGCCTATCAGCCGCTCGATCGCCTCGTAGGCAGGAGCGATCTCGTCATATGAGAATGGCCAGTCCTGGACTTGGGCACCGGGTTGGGGGCCGAGAAGGGAGAGTTTCTTGAAGTCGATGTCCCAGTAGCGCGGGGTCTTCGCGTCCCAATGCACGGCTCCCCCGCCGACGGTCTGAGGCAGCGGCTGCACGGCACCGACGAAGGGCTCGTCGTCGTCCTCGGAGGTACGGAACACCCTCGGCTCGGACGTCGGGTCGGCCTCGGAGAAGCTCCTGTCGTCTTTCAATTCGTCGTTCGAGAACAATGTGCCAGGGCGCTCGGCCGTCAGGTCGGAGAAGTAGTTGCGACCCTTCTCGAAGATCATCACGTCGTGGCCTGCTTCGGCCAGCACCATCGCGGCGGTCGCGCCACCGGCGCCACTGCCTATGACGGCGACACGGGCCGCGCGGCCCGTCATCGCTCGCTCGAGACGTCGATGAGCGAGAGCAGCTTGGCCGCGACGCCCGCCGGCTCGTAGCGATCCGGCCCGTCGGAGTTGGCGACCTCGCTTGCGGTATAGCCGGTGGGCTGGACGTCGCCAGGGAAAGAGATGTCCTTCCAGCCGACGAGATCCTTGTTGCCGCCGTACTCGGGGCAGGAGTACATACCCTCGATCGCATGGCCGAACAGCAGCGTCATGAAGCCGTCGGGATCCTTCTTGAGGGCGGCGTCCCGCTCCGGGTTGGCCGCCGTCGCGAAGTCGCCGCCGGCCAGGTGGTCGAGTGCTGGGACCCCCTTCGAGTACGCGAGCCTGTAACCCGCCAGCCTGGCCCGCCACCCGTGCGCCTCGGAGGGGGACAGGCCGATGAACGTCGCCATGTCGTCGACCCTCCAGCCTGCGCGATTGGAGAACGGGCCCCCCGAGAAGACCTTCGCCGGTGAGAGCTCGAGCGCCCCAAGCATGGTGTCTATGTATCCGACGACCCCGGCCTCTCGTGCGCCGGGATGCCCTTTCTCGGCGGGGTCATCCTCGGGACCTGGGATGAGCCGTGCCGTCGCTTCCATGACGACGTCGGCCTCGTGATCGGTGAACACGAGCCAGCCACCCTTGTTCGGGGTTGGCGTGCTCTCTGCCGCGGATCTGGCTGCAGGCAGAGAGCAGGTCGGCCGGCAGCAGAAGGGCGAGGCCGGCGATTCCGCCGCGCTGCAACGCCTGGCGCCTGGAAATGGCAGTCACGGGGTCGCATCCTGCCACGGCCCGCTACCCGCGCGCCGGAGGGTGCCCTTTCGACCGACGCCTGCTCGCTCCACGGCCGGAAGGTTGCTCACTGACAGCTGCGTCCTGGCAGCCTCAGGTCAACACTCGATACCATCGGCCATGAACGAGAAGCATCTCGAACTGTGCTCGAGCGCCGAGTGGGCCGAGACGGTACAGCGCTTCATCATCCCGTGGGTGCTCGACGGACTAGAGCTAGGTGACGACGTGCTCGAGGTAGGACCCGGTCCGGGCCGGACTACCGAAGTCCTGGCTGGCATGGCGCGTCGCTTGACCGCCGTCGAGGCAGATGCAGGGCTCTCGGAAGCGCTTGCCACCCGGATGGCCGGCATGGCAGTCGAGGTCCTTCACGCTGATGCGACTGCTCTCCCCTATCCTCCGGGAAGGTTCAGCGACGTGCTCTCGTTCACGATGCTGCACCACGTGCCTTCGCTCGATGCTCAGGACCAGCTGTTCTCCGAGGTCGCCCGAGTCCTTCGCCCTGGCGGCGTCTTCGCCGGCACCGACAGCCTCGACAGCCCCGAGCTCCGTGAGCTGCACGACGACGACATCTGCGTTCCGATCGACCCTGCCAGGCTCGAGGACCGACTGATTCGTGCCGGTCTTGCCGACGTGAGTGTCGAGACCAACGAGTACGCCATCCGCTTCCGCGCCCGCAGACCCGCCACCTCATCCCCGCCCGTCTGACCGGAAGCGGAGCACCGAGTGCTGCTGAGTTAAAACATAAGGTGCCTTCGCCACAGCTCCTGGATAGGGTCTCTGCATGCGAACCGTCTCAGAGCGCGAGCTCACGGGCCTGCTCGGAGGACTGACCGACGCTTCACCACGCGTCGTCGCCTCAGGCAACTTCGCCACTCCCGTCAAGGCCCTCGATATTCTCGACGCGACCGTCGAGACCTATCGGCTGTTCATCCTCAACGCGCAGAACCCGATTCCGGCCCGCCCCGACGTGGTGCACGAGACGCCGTTCGTTGGCCCCGGAATGCGCCACACCCCCGGCCTCGACTACCTGCCGATGCGCCTCTCGCTCGTCCCGCGACTCTTCGCGACCACCCGGCCACCCGACGTCGTGGTCGTCCACACCTCGGTGCCGAGGAATGGAAAGGTCTCGCTCGGGATAGAGGTGAACATCCTCCCGGCCGCGATCGAACAGGCGCGCGCCCGCGGAGCCCTCGTCATCGCCCAGCTGAACCCGCACATGCCTTACACGATGGGCGACGCGGAGATCGACACCGAGATGGTCGACCTCGCCATCGAAGTGGAACAGGAGCTCCCGGGGCCGACGCCGCACGGACCCGACGACAGGACGGCACAGATCGGCGAGCAGGTCGCGCGCCTTGTGACCGACGGCGCAACTCTGCAGATGGGCATCGGCCAGGTTCCCGATGCTGCGCTGAGCCGCTTGGGCGGTCATAGCGGGCTCCGGGTCTGGTCGGAGATGGTGAGCGACGGCGTCCTTGCACTCGAGCGCGCCGGTTCCCTCGACCCCGATCATCCCATCACGGCGTCCTTCCTCTTCGGATCTCCCGAGCTCTACGAGTGGGCCGACGGCAACCCGCGACTGCTGTTGCGGCGGACCGAGACGACGAACGACCCTTCGATGATCGCCGCGAACCCGGCGATGCTGTCGGTCAACACCGCGCTCCAGATCGACCTCTTCGCCCAAGCCAATGCCAGTTACGTTGGCGGCCGCATCTACTCGGGGTTCGGCGGGCAGCCCGACTTCGTGGTCGGGGCGCTGCACTCGAACGGTGGGCACGCCGTGATCGCGTTGGCGGCCTGGCACGAGAAGACTGCCTCGTCCACCGTCGTCCCCCAACTCGGAGTGCCGGCGGGGTCCTTCCAGCACTCGGTCGTCGTGACCGAGCAGGGCTGCGCCCACATCTTCGGCCGCAGTCAGAGAGGCCAGGCGCGCCTTCTGATCGAGGAGACCGCAGATCCGCGGGCCCGCGACGAGCTCTGGGAGGCCGCTTCGAGGATCGGCCTCACCGACCAACGCACCGACATCCCTGCGGGCACGGCCTGAGGAGGAGGCGGACGTGCGCAAGGTCCTCATCGCCAATCGTGGCGAGATCGCGGTCCGTGTCGTACGGGCCTGCGAGGACTCGGGCCTCGGTAGCGTCGGCGTCTACGCGGACCAGGACCGTGAGGCGCTCCACGTACGTCTCGCCGACGAGGCGTTCGCTCTCGGTGGGCGGACACCGGCCCAGACATATCTCGACTCGGACAAACTGATCGGCATCGCTCGGCGGTCGGGAGCGGATGCGATCCATCCCGGATACGGCTTCCTGGCGGAGAACGCAGGTTTCGCGCAGTCGGTGCTCGACGCCGGCCTGACATGGATCGGGCCCCCGCCACAGGCGATCCGCGACCTCGGCGACAAGACCGTGGCCCGGAAGATGGCTGCCGCCGTCGGCGCACCGCTCGCGCCCGGGCTCTCCCACCCTGTGATCGACGCCTCCGAGATCCGCTTGTTCATCGAAGAGAACGGTCTCCCGGTACTGATCAAGGCGGCGTTCGGCGGCGGCGGGCGCGGGATGAAGGTGGTCCGCGACCTCTCCGAGCCTCGACGAGGCGTTCGAGTCAGCGGTGCGCGAGTCGACGAGCGCGTTCGGCCGCGGCGAGTGCTTCGTCGAGCGCTTCTTGGAGCGGGCGCGCCATCTCGAGACCCAGTGCCTCGCCGACGACGCCGGCAAGGTGGTAGTCCTCTCGACGCGGGACTGCTCCTTGCAGCGACGCAGTCAGAAGCTCGTAGAGGAAGCACCCGCCCCGTTCCTCACCGACGATCAGATCCGCGCTGTCTACGACGGCTCCAAGGCGATCCTGAGCGCATCTGGTTACCGGAACGCCGGAACCTGCGAGTTCCTCCTCGCCCCGGACGGGACCATCTCGTTCAACGAGGTCAACACGCGCCTCCAGGTGGAACACCCTGTCACCGAGATGGTCACCGGGATCGACGTCGTGAAAGAGCAACTGCGGCTGGCGGCCGGCGGGTTGCTCGACTACGACGACCCCGAGCTGCGGGGACATGCCATCGAATTCCGCCTGAACGGAGAGGACCCCGGCAGCGGGTTCCTGCCCTCTCCCGGGCACCTGCGCCGGTGGCGTCCGCCCTCGGGCCCGGGCGTGCGATGGGATGGCGGCTATCGGGAGGGAGACGACCTCCCGGCCGACTTCGATTCACTCCTCGGCAAGCTCGTGGTGTTCGGGCAGGATCGCGAGGCCGCTCTCGCCGTCGCACGGCGCGCCCTGGCGGAGTTCGAGGTGGACGGGATTGCCACCGTCCTGCCGTTCGATCGCGTGATCGTGGAGCATCCCGACTTCGTGTCGGTGCCCTTCGCGGTGCACACGCGTTGGATCGAGGACGACTTCGACAACACCCTTCCGCCCTATGCCGGCGCGACCGGCTCGGACGGTGCGGGAGCACCCGAGGCGCGGCGCAAGGTGACAGTCGAGGTCGACGGTCGACGACTCGAGGTGAGCCTCCCGACCTCCTTCGGAGGCTCAGCCGCCGATCCGTCCCCGGCGGCGCCGTCGATGCGCCGCAGCTCGGCCACCGGCCTTGCTGACGAGCCCGGCTCGGGAGGAAACGCGGTCACCTGTCCCATGCAGGCGACGGTCGTGAAGCTCCTCGTCAGCGACGGCGATCTCGTCGCCAAGGGCGACACGGTGATCGAGGTGGAGGCGATGAAGATGGAGCAGCCGCTACGGGCTCCGAGGGATGGGGTGGTCGAAGGCCTTGGGGTCCTGATCGGAGATCAAGTTCAACAAGGTCAGGTGCTCTGCCGGATCGTCGACGCGCCCCCTGCAGGTGACCAGTGACGACACCTGCCACGGAGGGCTCGACGGCCTCCAAGCTGCGCGGCCTCGAAGAGCGTCGCCGCGAGGTCTACGACAAGACCGAAGCCGACGCAGCCGAGCGACAGCATGCGCACGGCAAGCTGACCGCCCGCGAGCGCATCGAGGTGCTCGTTGACCCGGGCTCGTTCCGGGAGCTGGACGCGTTCGCTCGTCACACTTCCGACGGGGAGCCCCGGGCGTACGGCGACGGCGTGGTGACCGGCCGCGCGACGATCGAGGGGCGCGAGGTCTGCCTCTTCTCACACGACTTCAGCGTCTACGGCGGTTCCCTCGGCCAGGTCTTCGGCGACAAAGTGGTGAAGGCCATGGACCTCGCCCTCGAGATCGGCTGCCCGTTCATCGGCATCAACGACTCGGGCGGGGCGCGCATCCAAGAGGGAGTCGTGTCGCTGGCGCTCTACGGCGAGATCTTCTACCGCAACGTGGCGGCCTCCGGCGTGATCCCCCAGATATCCGTGATCGCCGGACCATGCGCCGGTGGGGCCGTCTACTCCCCCGCCGTGACCGACTTCACGGTCATGGTCGATCAGGTGGCTCACATGTTCATCACCGGCCCCGACGTGATCAAGTCGGTGACTGGCGAGGACGTCGGCCACGAGGAGCTCGGCGGCGCGACGACACACGCGTCGCGGTCGGGCAACGCTCACTACCGGGCCGCTGACGAGCGCGACGCGTTCGACTACACGCGTGCGCTGCTCAGCTTCCTGCCGCAGAACAACCTCTCCGACCCCCCTCGCTACGCGAGCCCCGCCTCTCCGGTGGTAACCGACAAGGACCGTGCGCTCGACACCATCATCCCCGACTCAGACAACCAGGCCTACGACATGCGAGACGTCATAACGACGGTGCTCGACGGAGGAGACCTGCTCGAGGTTCATGCGCTGTTCGCACGCAACATCATCTGCGGCTTCGGGCGCGTCGATGGCGCGTCGGTAGGGGTGGTGGGCAGCCAGCCGGCGCACCTGGCCGGGACCCTCGACATCGACGCGTCCGAGAAAGCGGCGCGGTTCGTGCGGACCTGCGACGCGTACAACGTGCCGATCCTTACTTTCGTCGACGTGCCCGGTTTCTTGCCCGGTACCGACCAGGAGTGGCAGGGCATCATCCGACGGGGCTCGAAGCTCCTCTACGCCTACGCGGAAGCCACAGTCCCCAAGGTGACGGTGATCACCCGCAAGGCCTACGGCGGCGCCTACGTCGTGCTCGGGTCGAAGCACCTACGCGCCGACGTCAATCTCGCTTGGCCGACGGCGGAGATCGCCGTCATGGGGGCCGAAGGCGCCGTGAACGTCATCCATCACCGCGAGCTCGCCGCCGCGAGCGACCCGCTGGCGCTCCACCGGGAGCTGGTCGATCAGTACCGCGACACCTACGACAATCCGTACCAGGCGGCCGAGCACGGGTACCTCGACGCCGTCATCATGCCCTCCGACACGAGGCTCGAGGTGTCGGCCGCCCTACGCACCCTGCGCGAGAAGCGACCGCAGCTGCCGTCGAGGAAACATGGCAACATCCCGCTCTGACGGCGCCCCCGCCGAAGGGGAGGTCGAGGGCGAGATATCGGTGCGCGGCATGCCGAACGAGGCGGAGACAGCCGCGCTCATAGCTGTCCTGTCCGGCCTCCGGTCGCCGGCCGGAGCTCCCGCCAACGGCGAGGAATCCACGTCGGCCTGGCGCGGAAGGACTCTTCTGTCCAACCGCGTGCATGGCCCGATCGGACCGGGACGGTGGCGCTCGGGCGGTCGGGCCTGAGGTCTCCCTGGGTAGTTCTTGTCGATCCCGAAGGCAACGAATTCTGCGTGCTCGGGGCCTTCTAGACCTAAGGCACGGTGCTGTCACCGTCATCGTCGCCGAGGCCGGGACGAGCGCCCGCCAGAACTTCAGGCTTCCCTTGGTCGAACGGGAAGGAAGGGTCCTCAGGCACGAGCGTCGGGGTCGCACGGTTGAGTGTCTCGCCGCGGAAGAACGAGGGACCCGCGATCCGCCACGCAAGTGCGCAGACGACGCCGATGAGCGCGCTGATGAGGAAGATCATGAACACGCCGCCGATGAGCCAGTGCGGGGAGAACGGCAGCCTCCATGACGTGTAGCTCTGACCGCTGGAAAAGAGCCAGTCGGCCTTCAAGCTCCACGCCCCGGCAAGGAACAGGATCAGCCCGCCAAGCCCCGGCAGGATCCCCTTCATGAACAGGTCGCGCGTGCTGGCGGTGAGCGACTTGCGGTAGTACCACAGGCACGTCCAACCGGTGAGGCCGTAGTAGAAGGCGATCCACACTCCGATCGCCGTGACGGAGTCGGGGATCACGTTGCCGTTGGAGAGGTAGTTCATGAGCGCGTACATCACCGCCGAGATGGCGCCCATCGCGACGGTCGCCACCGTCGGGCTCAGGTACTTGCGGTGCACTCTCCCGAACGCGTCGGGCAAAGCCTTGTAAACACTCATCGACAGGACGGTGCGGGCAGTGGGCAGGATCGTCGTCTGGGTACTGGCCGCGGCAGACGACAACACCATGAGCAGCAACAGGTGCGAGAAGATCGAGCCGATCCAAGCTGATCCGAACACCGCCGTGCCCTGCACCGACAACACGTCTGTGAGGTGTGCCGGGTTCGCCAGGCCGATCCCCTTCGTGCCGACGCCTGCGAAGGCCTGGGCGGAGATGGTCACGAGTGCGTAGGTAGCGAGAAGCAGCACGGTGGCGATGATCCCCGCCAGCCCGGGGAGCCTCTCCTTGTCGCTCGTCTCCTCGTTCACCGAGAGCGAGGTGTCCCAGCCCCAATAGATGAACAGCATCAGCACGAGCCCGTTGACAAAGGCCGACGGGGAGAGCGTCGTTGGGTTGAACCAGGACAGGCTCGGCACCATGTGCCCCGGTGGTGCGTGACCGATGGCCACCCTGGTGATCGCCACGACCGAGAAGACCGCCAGCATGACGAGCTCGATCGACAACAGGATGCGCTGCACCTTCGCCGAGAGCTCGATCCCCCGGTAGCAGACGTAGGTAAGGACGACGATCCAGAGGATCCCGACGAGGAGGACGAAGAAGTTCGTGGGGTTGTCTCCGATGCCCTTGGCATTGAACAACAAGAAGCCGTACTGTCCGGCGACCTCGGCGAGGCTCGCCATGACGAGGATGTCGGAGGCCATGATCCCCCAGCCGCCCGCCCAGCCGGTCTTCGGGCCGAACGCCCGCGTCGCCCACGTGAAGGTCGTCCCGCAGTCGGGGTCGGCCTTGTTCATCTCGCTGTAGCCGATCGATATCAAGAGCATCGGCACGAAGGCCGCGATCGCCACGAGAGGAGCGTGGAACCCCACGACGGCAACTATCAGCCCGAGCGTTGCCGCCAGGCTGTAGGCGGGCGCCGTCGAGGCAGTGCCGATGACGACGCTCGAGACCAGCCCGAGAGCCTCCGGCTTGAGGCCCTTCTCGAGGCGCTCCTCGGAGGGAAGCGGCGCGGCAACCCGTGACATCGAGATAACTGTCGCACCGACCCGCTGTGCCTCGATAGGGGAATATGGCCCTTGTAGCTGGGAAAGGTCCCGCCTTAGGGTGGACCCAGGTCGGCCAGGCCGACCGTCGGATCGAGCGAAAGGACGTTCCCATGAGAGTGCTCGTCGTAGGAGCCGGTGGAGTCGGGAGCGCGTTCGCCCACATCGCCGCGCGCAGGGGCAATTTCGAAAGGGTCGTCATCGCCGACTACGACGGCGACCGCGCCCACAAGGCGGCCCAGTCGGCGGCAGACCACTTCTCGGGTGTGCAGCTCGATGCCTCGGACGAGTCGTCGATCACCGAGCTGCTCCGCACGGAGAGCTGCGACGCCGTGCTCAATGCCGTCGACCCGCGCTTCGTGATGCCGATCTACCGCGCCGCGCTCGCGGCAGGCGTCACTTACCTGGACATGGCAATGTCGCTCTCACACCCCCACCCCGAGGAGCCGTACTCGAAGACCGGAGTCAAGCTCGGCGACGAGCAGTTCGAGCTCGCACCGCAGTGGGAAGAGCGAGGGCTGCTCGCGCTCGCAGGCATGGGAGTCGAGCCGGGTCTGTCGGACGTGTTCGCCCGCCACGCAGCGGACGAGCTCTTCTCTTCGATCGACGAGCTCGGTGTCAGGGATGGCGCCAACCTCGTGGTCGACGGCTACGAATTCTGCCCGACGTTCTCGATCTGGACGACCATCGAGGAGTGCCTGAACGCGCCCGTCATCTGGGAAAAGGACCGTGGGTGGTTCACGACAGAGCCGTTCAGCGAGCCCGAGACGTTCGTCTTCCCAGCCGGCATCGGTCCGGTCGAGTGCGTGAACGTCGAGCATGAGGAGGTCCTCCTCATGCCGCGCTGGGTGAAGACGAACCGCGTCACCTTCAAGTACGGTCTGGGGGACGAGTTCATCGGCGTGCTCAAGACGATCCACCTGCTCGGCCTCGACTCGACGAAGAAGGTCTCGGTCGGCGGGGCCCAGGTGTCGCCTCGTGACGTCGTCGCCGCGTGCCTCCCCGACCCGGCCGAGATCGGCCATCTCATGCACGGCCTCACCTGTGCCGGCACCTGGGTGAAGGGCACCGGCAAGGACGGCTCCCCCCGGGAGGTCTACCTCTACCACGTGGTCGACAACGACTGGTGCATGTCGGAGTACGGCTCTCAGGCCGTGGTCTGGCAGACCGCCATCAACCCGGTGCTCGCTCTCGAGCTGATCGCTTCCGGGACTTGGTCGGGAGTCGGGCTCCTCGGCCCTGAGGCGCTCCCGGCCGCTCCCTTCCTCGAGCTCCTGAAGGACTGTGGAGCACCGTGGGGGCTCGACGAGCGGAAGCCGAGCTGACCCACTGCCGACTCACTGAGGCCGATCGTGTGCCCCGTTGTCGAAAAGCCTTGGGTTCACGAGGAATGCGAGTTCTCCGCAGCCCGGCGCGAGCTCTGCCCATGATGCGATCTCAGCTCAACCCGAGCGAGCGCCGCTGTCGGCATCCTGACGCGGCCCCCGCCCATCAGAGCCTCCAAGGCTTGTGAACAGGTCGGTTCGTGCCCGACGACGAGGAGCACCTCCACGCTCGGAGGCTGGGCTCGCAACTCGGCGAGGAGGTCCTCGACGCCTCCGTACAACGAGTCGCAGACGGCGACCGGACGGCTCCAACCGCCCGCTTCCATCGCGAGCCGCGTCGTCTGCACCGCGCGCTCTGCGGGCGAAGTCAGCACTTGGTCGGGGATCTGACCGGCCTCCTCCAGCCACCGGCCCATCGTGCGGGAGCTCCTTCGCCCCCGGGAAGAAAGTGGCCGGGACATATCGTCTCCGAGGTTCTCGCTCCAGTCCGACTTCCCATGGCGGAACAGGATCACCGAAGGCACCGCTCGCGGGTTTAGCGGTCTGTGCCGAGATGCCGGGTCAATCGCCGGGCCCCACGATGGCCCCGGCGGTGTGAAGATCGTCCCGGAGCAACGCCACTTCCACCGCACGTACGTCGGCCCGGCAGCCGCTTCGCAAAGAGTCCGCCACCGCACGAGCAGCAGCCGCGCCGGCCGCCTCGCCGGTCGCCATCGCTGCGGGGATCTCCTTCGTCGCCTGGTGCACGTAGCGACTCGCCGAGATGCAACGGCCGGCGACGAGAAGGTTGCAAGCGACCGGGGTCGTGAGGCAGCGATATGGGATGTCGTACACCACATGTCGGCGGGTCCAGTGCCCAGTCTGCGCGATTGCGTCACCGAAGCGGACGTCGCCGTCCTCCTTCCCGAGCACGTAGTCGCCCTGGAGTCGACGGCTCTCGGTGATCCCGAGCATGCGGGCGTAGTCGTCGAGCCATGCACCCGAGTAACCCTTCACCTCCCTCCGGAGCGTCTCGAAATGCTCACGGGCGCCCTGCCTGCAGGCAACCTCGGCCCGCGTGAGGTCGTCGGGGTCGCACGCATCGACGCGAACCGGATGGGGACCGTAGGGCACGAGTACACGGCCGGGCGAGGTAGTACGGAACCACAGCATCCCGAGGCCATCCGCCACCGCTGTCGGCTCGTCCGAGACGCCACCGACGCGGAACCACAGGTGAGGCGGGATGGACACCTGCTCGTAACTCGCCCCGGCGGAGACCATCACGTCGCCATCTCCAGTCGTGTCGATGACGACCTTCGGGCGGATGGCTTCCCGACCGCTCTTTGACTCGATGATCACCGCGTCGACGTAACCGCACGAGACCGGCGCTGCAGCGAACCATGTGTGCAGCCGCAACCTCACGCCCGCCTCCCTGAGCAAGTCCTGGCAGGCATCGACGAATGCCTCGGGATCGAAGGCGACCGAGTACCGGACAGCCTCTGGAGCCGCCCCCCAGATCAGGCCCCACGAGCGCCAGGAGGCAACCGCCTCGGGGTCCTCCCTACCCCAAGATCCGCGCTGTGGGTAGCGGGCCTGGCCGGCCCCCTCGAGCAGATCGACGACTTCTTGGCACAGACCCGCGACGACTTGTCTGCCGGCCCCGTCGTCGAGCGTGAGGAGCAGGTTGATGAGGCCGACCGTGGCGAGACCGCCGAGGTAGCCGGTCGCCTCGATGAGCCAAGTGTCCGCGCCTCGGCGGGCGGCCGCGACAGCAGCGGCGATGCCGGCCGACCCCGCCCCGACGACTAGCACGTCGGGAGCCCCTATCACAGGGATCTGACGGGCGGGCTCGGGATACGTCACGGTGGGATCGCTGGCCATGGCTCCTCATCTCTGACCCGACAACTGGAGCACGGTCTCGGCACTTGTGACCGGACCGCGCCGTCCCGCGCCTCACTCCATCGTCGGCGCCCCGTCTGCGTCCAGCCGCCCGTGGAGATAGTCGTCGTAAGCGCCGAGGTCGAGAAGACCGTGGCCGGAGTACGAGAAGAGGATGACCTTCTCCTCACCGGTCTCTTTCGCCGCGAGCGCTTCGTCGATCACCGCCCGGATGGCGTGAGCTGTCTCGGGAGCGGGGATTGGCCCTTGCGATCGAGCGAACTCGATGGCCGCCTCAAAGACCTTGGACTGTGGGTAGGCGGACGCCTCGACCCTTCCCGCCTTGACGAGGTTGCAGATGATCGGCGCGTCGCCGTGATAGCGCAGGCCACCGGCATGGATCGACGGAGGGATGAAATCGTGGCCGAGGGTGTACATCGACAGCAGAGGCGTCAAGCCCGCCGTGTCGCCGTAGTCGTACTCGAAGCTCCCGGTCGTGAGGGTGGCGCACGCCGTCGGCTCGACCGCGAGAAGTCGCACCCCCTCATCGGGAACGAACGGCAGGGAGATGCCACCGAAGTTCGATCCGCCGCCGCAGCAGCCGATGACGACGTCCGGAAGCCGCTCACCAGCGAGGTCGAGCTGACGCTTGGCCTCTTGCCCGATGACGGTCTGGTGTAGGAGGACGTGGTTCAGCACAGAGCCGAGGGAGTAGTGGCTGTCCTCCCGCGTAGCGGCGTCGCGGACGGCGTCGCTGATCGCCTTGCCAAGCGAGCCGGGGTGGTCCGGCTCGTCAACCGGCGAGGGCTCCACGTCGGCGCCCCATGTCTCCATCATCACGCGGCGGTACGGCTTCTGGTGGTATGACGCCCTCACCATGTACACCTTGCACTCGAGGCCGAACAGCGCCGCTCGCGAACGCGAGAGCGCTCCCCCACTGGCCGGCGCCCGTCTCGGTGGTAAGCCGCGGGACACCCTCCTGCTTGTTGTAGAAGGCTTGCGGAACGGCGGTGTTGGGCTTGTGCGACCCCGCCGGAGAGACCGATTCGTCCTTGTAGTAGATGCGCGCCGGCGTACCGAGGGCGGCCTCGAGACGCTCGGCCCGGACGAGGGGCGTCGGCCTCCAGAGCCGGAGGACGTCGAGCACCTCACCTGGGACGTCGATCCAGGGCTCGCCGGACACCTCCTGGCCGATCAGCGCCATTGGGAACAGCGGAGCGAGGTCGTCTGGGCCGACCGGCTCGCGGGTGCCGGGGTGAAGCGGCGGATCGAGCGGCGACGTCAGGTGCGGGATGACGTTGAACCAAGCCTCGGGGACCTGGTCGGAGGGAAGGTTCCAGCGCACGGGCGTGCTCCTCTCGTACGGCGTCTCGGTGCGACGAATCATCGCACAAGGCAGGCGCTCGGCCCATAGGCAGCCGGGTGAACGCGCACCGAAGTAGCGTGTCCGGCGTCGCCTCCGGCGTGTCCGGCCCGGAGCGGCCCATGAACAGGAGGGCGTGACAGTGGGTCTTCGCGCGATAGGCCGGGCATCCGTCGGCGTCATCGTCACGGTGGGCGTCGTGTGCGGCATGACGCCGCAAGTACTGGCGGCACGAGCAGCGGCAACCAAGATCTCGATCACGGCGTCGAGCAACCTGCCGATCGTGACTCACGACGTCTGGACGCTGTTCGGCGACACCACCGGGTCGAGTGACGCGGCAACGCTGACCGGCACAGTCACCGGGGCACCGTCGAAGTCGATGGCGCGCCTCATGG
This sequence comes from uncultured Acidimicrobiaceae bacterium, assembly GCA_963801185.1. Classification (GTDB taxonomy): domain Bacteria; phylum Actinomycetota; class Acidimicrobiia; order Acidimicrobiales; family Bog-793; genus Palsa-601. The sequence continues at coordinate 1,123,284 of CAWDDW010000001.1, forward strand.
CCCGGGTCTTCCCCTACAAAAAGGCCCCGTCCAAGCTCGCGTCTGAGCCGTTGACGTCGTCTGCCGGTATTTCCACCTACTCCTTCCAGGTCGTGCCCGCTCTCGCGACGCGCTACTTCGTCGAGATCTTCTCCAGCTCGTCGAAAAGGCTCGCGAAGTCCTCCACTGTCACCGTCTACGTCTCCGCTTATGCGGGCGTCTCGTCGAGCACTCCGGTGACTTCGTGCAACGCGACTGGACAGCGGCCGGTCTGTCATCAGCACTTCGAGGTCCTCGTGTCCGTCCCGGCTTCCCTCGAGAGCTCAATGTCATCGAGGCACAGGTACGACTACTTCGGGCTGAAGCTGTCACCGACGAAAGAGCCGGCTCCGCCGAAGTACCTCCTACTGGCAAAGGGCTGGACGCTGACCGTTCCGAAGAAGATCTCTTCGACGACCTACGAGTTCTCGATCTCCTTCTCGTTCACGGTCGGAACGGACGGCTACTACTTCGACTGGAACCTTTGCACCAAGGACACCGAGCCGAAGAACGGCCTCGGGCTCCCCGGCAGCCACGGTTGTGGGACTCACAAGATCCTCGCTGACACTCCCTACCTCGGATGACCCCTGATCCCCGGCGCTCGGTCGCCGACCCCGAACGGCTCCTCGAGAGCGGCACGGGTGGCGTCGCCGAAGTGGTCCGGCGGCGGCGGGTGATCGTGAGCGGTGACGTCCAGAACGTCTGGTTCCGCGACACCTGTCGCTCTCTGGCGCTCGAGCGCGGCGTCGCCGGATGGGTGCGCAACCGCGCTGACGGCACGGTCGAGGCGGTGTTCGAAGGAGTGCCTGAAGCCGTCGACGAGATGATCTCGTGGTGCCGCGTAGGCCCCCGGTCGGCTCGAGTTGCCGGCGTCGAGGTGTGGGACGAGCCGCTGCAGGGCGAGGTCGGCTTCACGATCCGATAGGGCTTGGCCCTCGGTCCTTTAGAGCTGAGGACCCGGCGTCGCGGCTCCGATGAGGCCACGCGCGACGAGCGTCACGAGGTCGGCGACGAGCTGTTCCCGGGGTACGTCAGGATGGCGTGCCCACCGCGCGCCAGAGAGATGGACCATCCCGACGACGCCGTGCGCCCAAGTCGTCGCCGGCCGGGTGTCGAGGCCACGAGCGTCAAGAGCCTCGCGCATGACCTCGGATATCGACCCTGCCACCCTGTCGATGACCGCGACGAGCGCTGGGCCGCCGAGTGGCGCTTGTTGGGTGAGGAATCCGTAGAGAGCCGGGTCCTCCTCGATGAACGCGACGTAGCTCTCGATCGCTGCACGGATCAACACCTCGGCGTCCTGCCTCGGATCACCGACTAGTGCCTGCGCGAGCCGGGACACGAGGACGTCCGAGAAACGCTCGGCCACCGCTGCGATCAAACCGTCGCGATCACCGAAGTACCGGTAGAGAACGGGCTTGGTGATCGCTGCCGCCGCCGCCATCTCGTCCATGGATGCGTCGGGGCCGACGAGACGGATGACGTCGAGAGCCGCCGCCAGCAGCTCGTCGCGCCTGCCGGGCGGGCGCCGGCTGGCCCGTGCCGGCACGTCGCCCGACCCGGCCGTCGCCGTATCGTCCACCTCTCGCACTCCTCAATCGTGCCTCATCGCCCCGCCGTCCGAGCCAACTTCGAAGATGCCGCGAACCAGTTGACAGACATGTAACGCCCAGTAATACTACGAGCAGTAAGGCTCCCAGCAACGGAAAAGGGGCATGCGAGGGCCGCAATTGCGACAATCGAACGGCGAGTAGACCGACTCAGGGGCTGGTCGGACGCCACGGGGTGACAGGGAGGATGTCATGACGCCACGACCGCAGCTCCGGAAGCGTTCGCTTCGAGGACGCGTCAGCGCAGTGCTCGCCGGGTGCGTCATCGGGGCAATGGTGACCGTCATCGCGCCGGCGGCGCTCGAAGGCGCCGCAGCAGCACCCACTGTGAGCTGCACCTTCAACGGCAAAGCCGGCCCCGCCCCGATCACCGGTGTAGTGCCAGGGACCACCACGATCGCGATCACGTGCACCGGCACGTCGGGTCTCAGCCTCGCAGGCATCATGGCAAGCACGCTCGGGGGGATCATCATCCCTCCCGGCACCGCGACCAACGAAGCCGACCTCGGAACCTTGACCGCGTTCACCGAGAAGCCTGCCGGTACCTACAAGGCCACGTTCTCGGTGCCCGCCAAGTTCAGTGCCACTGACCCCAACGCCGTGTGCCCGCCCACGGCCGGCCAATTCAACGCAGGCCTCGTCGGTTGCGCGGTAGCGGTCATCAACACCTCCAACCTGTCGCCTTTCGCCAACCAGGAAGCCATCCTCGAGACGACCGCCCAGACGACGCCGCCCAACTCCCCGACGCTGGCAACTGCCACGAACGAAGTGACCCCAGGGGAGCACATCACCTTCTCCGACGCCACCGGAGCCTGCCCTGACAACCCCACTGCCGTGAGCCGGTGCTGGTGGGGCGACGGCATAGTCGCCTCGTCAACCTCGTCGGAGCCGGCCACCTTGAGCGTCACCCTCGACGGCAGCGCCGTGCCCGGTGCCACGGGCACTGTGTCAGGACCAGGGACCAACGGCGAGGCCACCTACAACGGCACCACCTTGGTGCCCCAGACTCTGAGCGGCTCGCTCACCTTGCCGGGCACTCTGTCGGACGGGACCCACACGCTGAAGGTGACCCAGACCAATGTGACCCCCTTTGACGGCAACGGGACCTCGCCAAAGGCCGGCTCGCCCGTCTCGGCGAGCACCACCCTCGTCGTCGGGACCATCTCCGGCCCTCTCGTCACCGGCGTCAGCCCTTCGACGGGAAGCTCCGCCGGCGGCGCCACCGTCACCATCTCCGGCAGCAACTTCACCGGAGCGACCGCAGTTCACTTCGGGACTGAGTCCGCGAAGTTCACGGTGAACTCGTCCACCTCCATCTCCGCCACCTCCCCGAAGGCCGCCGGAGGCGCGGTTGACGTGACGGTGACGACGCCGAAGGGAACGAGCTTCACTTCGAATGCCGACCGCTTCATCTATCTTGCTCCGTCGGCCCCGGTCGTCACCGCCATCAGCCCCTCCTCGGGCACCCAGGACGGCGGCACGCTCGTAGCCGTGAGCGGTTCAGGCTTCAACAAGGCGACGGCTGTCCACTTCGGCACTGCCGCCTCCAAGTCGTTCCATGTGATCTCCGACACGCAGCTCGTCGCGGCTTCACCGAGCGGCTCGGGCACTGTGGACGTGACCGTCACCACCTCGCTCGGGACTTCGAGAACGGGCACGGCAGACGAGTTCTCGTACCTGGTCGGGCGCGCCGCGTCCCCGACCGTGGCCGCGGTGAGCCCATACGTCGGCACCGAGGGCACCGTCGTGACCGTGACAGGCACGAGTCTGTCCGGCGCCAAGTCGGTCCACTTCGGCTCGACTGCCGCTACGAGCTACACGGTCGACTCCGACAACTCCATTACCGCAACAGCACCGGCGGGTTCGGTGACAGGAAGCCCGATCGACGTGACCGTGACGACGCGATCCGGCACGAGCGCCACAAGCAGTGCCGACAACTTCACCTACGTGAACAGCCCGGTCGTCACGAGTGTGAGCCCAAACGAGGACTCGCCACTCGGCGGTTACTCGGTCACAGTCAACGGCTCCGGCTTCACAGGAGCAACGGAGGTCGAGTTCGGCAGCGCGCCGTCACCGGCTTTCACCGTCGACGCCGACTCGGCGATCACTGCCACCGTGCCAGCCGGTACCGGCACAGTGGACGTGACGGTGACGACACCCGTCGGCACGAGCGCCAAGAGCAGCAACGACCAGTTCACCTACGGTGCCCCTGTCGTCACGGGCGTCAGCCCCAACGCGGGCTCTCCGCTCGGTGGTTACTCGGCCACCGTCACCGGCACGGGATTCACAGGTGCCAGCTCGGTGTATTTCGGCACCACGCCCGCCACCGACGTGGTGGTGTCCTCTGATGACCAGTTGACGGCCACGGTGCCTGCGGGCACCGGCACAGTCGACGTGACGGTCACCACCTCGGGCGGAACGAGCGCCGCCTCGCCGGCCGACCAGTTCGACTACGTGGCCGTGCCGACCGTGAGCGGTGTCTCGCCGAACCAGGGCCCGACCGCCGGGGGCAACCTGGTCTACGTCACCGGCACGAGCCTGACCGGGGCGACCATCGTTGACTTCGGGACCGCCGCCGCGAGCGACGTCACCGTGCTCTCCGACACCTCGCTGATGGCAATAGCCCCGGCAGGCACCGGCACGGTCGATGTCACCGTCACCGTGCCCGGCGGCACGAGCCCTACATCAACCGCCGACCAGTACACGTACTTCGCCGTCCCGACGGTCACGAACGTGAGCCCCGCCAGCGGATTCTCCTCGGGGGGTACGACGGTGAACATCACCGGGACTGGTTTCTCGGCTGCTACAGCGGTGAACTTCGGGTCCGGCAACGGAACCGGTTTCACGATCAACTCGGACACCTCGATCACCGCCACCTCGCCGGGCTCACCGCCCGGCGCCGGCCCGGTGGATGTGACGGTCTCGAACCCGGGCGGCACGAGCGTGACCTCCTCGGCCGACGTCTTCACCTACGTCGCGCTCCCGTCAGTGACCTCGGTCTACCCAGCGGCCGGACCTCTCGCAGGGGGAACCCAGGTCATCATCACCGGCACCGGTTTCACGAACTCGACCACCGTCGACTTCGGAACGAGCGCCGGCACCGACGTCGCCTACGTCTCCTCGGGAATGATGCTCGCCACCTCTCCCGCCGGCTCGGGCACTGAGGACGTGACCGTCACCACGGCCGTCGGGACGAGCCTCACCTCCGGCGCGGACCAGTTCACCTACCAAGACGTTCCGACGGTGAGCTCGGTCAGCCCGAATGACGGACCTGTCGGCGGCAACGTGAGCGTGACGATCACTGGCACCAATCTCCTCGGTGCCAACGAAGTGGACTTCGGCACGACTCCTGCTGCGTCGTTCTCGGTCACCTCGCCCACCACCATCACAGCTACTGCACCTTCCAATACCTCGCCAGGTGAGGTGGACGTGACGGTGATCACCCTCAGCGGGACGAGCGCTACCTCGACAGCCGACCAGTTCACCTACGTCGCCACTCCCACCATCACGGCCGTCAGCCCGCCGGATGGACCGGTGAGCGGTGGCACGAGTGTGACGATCACGGGCACTGGGTTCACAGGTGCCAGCGCGGTCACCTTCGGCGGTGTGCCCGCCACCACCTTCACGGTGAACACGGACAGCTCCATCACCGCTACTGCTCCAGGCCAGGTCAACCCGGCCCCGTTCGGGGCCACTGTTCAGGTCACCACGGTAGGGGGAACAGCCGGTGACGGCTCGGTCGAGGACACGTTCACCTACACGCCGGTCGTGCCGACCATCACGTCGGTGTCGCCGAACGTGAACACCACTCTCGGCGACAGCCTCATCACGATCACCGGTACGGGCTTCACCAACAGCGCCACCGTGAGCTTCGGTACAGATGGCCCGTCGGGCGAAGTCAGCGTCCTCTCGCCCACGTCGCTCACGGCAAACAGCCCGCAGGGGGTGCCCGGAACCATCGACCTGACTGTGACGACCGAGGGCGGCACCAGTCCGATCACCTCTGCCGACCAGTACACCTACGTGACGACGACGCCGACGATGATCGTCACCCCGGAGACCGGGAACAGCTCCGGGGACACAGTGACGCTTACCGGATCAGGCTTCGCGACCGGCAACTGGAACGACAACAACACCGGCGTGGCCCTGGTACAGGCCGACCCGCTGGCGGGCCTCATCTCGGGTTTCTCAGCGATAGAAGACCTCGACATCAACAACTTCGGTACGCCGACGGTCGATGACAACGGGAACTTCACGACGACTTACACCCTCCAGAGCCCCTTCGTGGCCCTGAATGATGCCAACGGGGCGTGCCCACCATTGCAGAACCAGGTCGACATGGGCCTCGTGGGCTGTGCGATCGTCGCCCTCGGCATCAACCCAGTGACAATCCTTGCGGATCTGGCCGACGTTCCCGTCATCTACAGCGGCACTCAGCCCGACCCGCCCACACTGACCGTGCCTTCGACGGTGGTGCACGTCGGCAACACGCTGACCTTCAGCGGCACTGGATGGTGGGGCTCGTACCCCGGTGGCGGGGCGACAGCGAAGATCTGCGGGATTGGCGGCAAGACGAAGACGTGCGACTCCACCACCGGCTCGGGGGTGGTTTCACCCGTGACGTACACGGGGCCGAACTCGGGTGCGGGGGGCAGTCTGCACGGGGCGACCGTGTCGGGGTCGATCGACATCGCTTCGGACCTCGCCGGTTGCACGACTTGCTTCCTCACCGTCACACAGCCGAACCTGACGCCTATCCCCGGGAAGGTCACCGCCTCGCTCGCGCTGACCATCCTGCCGGCTGTGCCGACGGTGACCTCGGTGTCGCCCAACACGGGGACGACCGCGGGCGGCACCAAGGTGACGATCGCGGGGACGGGGTTCGACGGGGCGACGGCAGTGGACTTCGGCAAGGCTGCGGCCACGAAATTCAAGGTCGACAGCGCTACCAAGATCACCGCGACGGCGCCGAAGCACTCCGCCGGAGTGGTCGATGTCACGGTCACCACCGCGGGCGGCCGGAGCTCGACCTCGGTCCGCGATGCTTTTACGTATACGGTCCCGCCGAAAGTGAGGTTCGTGTAGCAGCGCGCCCCGACCGCCGCGCTGTGGCCATCGCAAGACCGTGAAGCTCACGTCGCGCCGGCGCGACGTGAGCTTCACGAGTCGAGCACGAGCGAACGTGCGGCTCCGAAGGCAAGCGGCGTCACCCTTCCGGCACGAACTCGTCGCGGATCGCTCGACACGTTCGAGCACCCTCACCGACAACGAGATCGGCACGCGGATGCCCGTGGACAATCTTGCGGCTCTCATCGAGTCGTCCTGAACACTCTAAAGGCCCCTTGCAGACTGCCGCCAAAATAGGTATAGTGACCACTCGCAAGCCCGCTTTGAAAACCTATTCGAAGCTCTCAGGGAGAAGGTATTTCCTGTATTTGGGTGCTTGCATCAACCCTTATAGGTGAGTAGTTTCCGTCGGCATGTGCCGGCGTTTTTGCGTGTCCAGGCCAGACGCGACGCGCCCGATTCGGTGATGTTCGATGAGCTCCAACGGCAGGAACAACGTCGACCAAGCGATCATCGACCCGGAGATCCGTACGGAGCAGTCACACCTCGATCGCGCGCACAGCGGCCTGCGTGCGATGCGCGAGCGCGCCGAGCAACTGCTGGCGGACCTACGATCTGCGGGGAAGCCGGACCTCGACTACGAGGCGGCGTTCTTACGCCGAGTCGCCCTGCTCGGCGAGAGCCGGCGCCCCCTGCTGTTCGGCCGGATAGACGAAGAGACCGGTGACAGCTGGCGGGTCGGGCGGCGGCACGTGGAGGACCTCCGAGGGGACGTCCTCGTTGTCGACTGGCGCGCACCTATAGCCACACCCTTTTACCGAGCGCGCCCTGGTGACCCGCTCGGGCTCCGGCGACGGCGTCAGATCATGGTGGACGGCACCAAGGTCGTCGCGGTTGCCGACGACCTGTTCGGCCGGGGGCACGAAAACGCCGACCGGACTCGCCTACGCGGGGGCGACGCACTGCTGGCTGAGCTCGAGCGCGCACGGACGGGCGAGATGCTCGACATCGTGGCCACGATCCAAGCAGAGCAGGACGAGATCATCCGGAGCCCGCTCGACGGCCTGCTCGTCGTCCAGGGCGGCCCCGGGACCGGGAAGACGGCAGTCGCTCTGCACCGAGCGGCGTACCTCTTGTACAACCACCCCGAGCTTGAGCGTTCAGGGGTCCTCGTGATAGGGCCGAGCAGGGCGTTTCTTCGGTACATCGCGCAGGTACTTCCCTCGCTCGGCGAGGAGGCCGTGCTCCAAATGACCATCGCCGACCTCGTCTCGCGCACGCGTGTCCGGGGCGAGGACCCACCGCTGGCGGCTCGCACGAAGGGCGACGTACGAATGACCGGCGTCATCGCCCGGGCGCTCGAGCTGAGCCGTAACCCCCTCACCGAGCCTGTCGCGGTGAAGGCTCGCTACACCGTCGTCACACTCGATCCAGACACGGTCAACGGTCTCGTGGCAACGATCGCCGCCAGGGGCATGCCCTACAAGGCGGGAAGAGCTGCGCTCGGGGCGCGCCTTGTGAGCCTCGCCCGCCAGCGCCTCCGCAAAGCGCGCCGCTTCGAAGGAGACGAACCATGGTTCGCCAAAGAGCTGACGGCGGGAACCGAATTCGCCCAACTCCGCGACCGGCTGTGGCCGCGGGTCTCGCCCGCTCAGCTCGTCACGGACCTGCTGTCGCGCCCGGGCTTTCTCAAACGAGCGGCTCATGGCCTCCTCGACGAGGGGGAGGTGGCGGCACTGCACCGCCCGCGCCCGAGGTCCCTTGCGCGGGCCCCATGGACGTCCGACGACGTCGCGCTCCTCGACGAGGCGAACTTCCTCATAAACGGCCAGACCCGGACCTACGGGCACGTGGTCGTCGACGAGGCACAGGACTTGAGCCCGATGCAGCTGCGGATGCTGGCCCGGCGTGCGCCCCGCGGCTCGCTCACCGTCCTCGGTGACATCGCGCAGGCCACCGGCACGTGGAGCTACCAGTCATGGGACGAGATCGCGCCACACCTGCCGAGCGGCGCCTCACGAAGAGAGGAATTGACACTCGGTTATCGGGCCCCCGGCCAGGTCCTCGAGATGGCCTCGCGCCTGCTAGCTGTATCGGCGCCCACAGTGCAGCCCACGAGATCGGTCCGGCGGGGCCGTCACGAGCCAAGGATCCTCGCCGTCACCGCGGAGAACCTCGTCTCCGCCAGCATCGACGAGGCGCGCCGCCTCGCCGGCGAAGGCTTCCTCGTCGGGCTGATCGTTCCGCCGGGACCTGTCGACGCCGAAGCGCTCCACGCGACGTCGAGCGCGTCCGACGTCGGCCGGCTCGACCGGGACGGGATGTCGCGCCCCATAACACTCCTGCCGGCACCTGCTGCCAAGGGACTGGAGTTCGACGCCGTCGTGGTCGTCGAGCCGATGCTCATCGCCGGTGACGAAGTGCGAGGGCTGAGGCTGCTCTACGTCGCGCTGACGCGCCCAATCCAGCACCTCAGCATCGTGCATGCTGGCCCTCTGCCTGGACTGCTCACCGCCCGCGCCGAGACACCAGCTACTGGCCGAGGAGATTCACGTCTACGGGAGGCAAGGCCTGCACCTCCTGCTTGGTGATCTTGAGCCGTATCCCGCCGTTGACCTCATCCACCGCCCCGATCGGGATCGCCACTTGCTTGCGACCCCAGAGGTGCCCCTCTTGGAGAAGCACGTGGGTGACGTGGTGGTTGGCGGCGTCAATCACGAGCCCTTGCACCTTCCCGATGTTGCCGTCGGTGGCATGGACGTGCTCGCCCCGACGGACAGCCACCTCGCCCACGGGGATGGCGTCGTGGGTGAAGGCCTGGGCTGCCTGCTCGGTTCCCAAGCCCATGCCCATGTCGCTGCCGAGGCCCATGCCACCCATGCCGCCCACACCAACGCCCCCCATGCCAAGGCCGTAATAAGGCCAGTAGAGCACCTGTCCCGGGCCGTAGCCGGCGTAGTCGTTGCCTTCCGGCAGGAAGTGAGTCTCTTCGGCGGCAGTGAGCTTGTCGAACTCGGCCAAGGAGCAGCCGATCTGGATCGCGCCGGCCTCGGTCCCGACAAGGTCGAGCGGAACGAGTCGGGCAAGCCCCTGCCGGTGCTTCGGCTCGACCACGAGATGAGTGACCGCCCGTGCGAGGGGGTCGACCACCACTCGGCTCACCTCGCCACAGATCCCATCGGTGCAGCTGGCGTCGGCGCCGATCGTGAACCGGGTCGTCTCTGTCATGGCCATCCTCCTCGTCTCGTCACCGGTGACGAAGCGCACCTCCGAGGGCCCCGGGCGGGAAGATGTCGAGGCCTCCCGAACTGTCAGGCTACCGACCCGACGGGGGATTGGGTAGTGGGAGAGTCAGCTCGGCTCCGAAACTCGAGGCCCTCGAAGTGGCCAGAGCTGCGCCACGCGTCGATGTAATAGAAGTACGCCACCGGCCCCTCCGGGTAGCCGCTCCCATTGAGCCGCTCGCGCCGGCCTATCGGCTTGCCCTCGTTGTTGTAGTAGCCGGGCGTGCAGTCGGGGTTGCCGAGGAACGCCCGAGTGCTGCCCTCGAGCAGTTGCACCCAAGCCTGCTCGGCTGCCTCGGTCACCTCGACTTCGTCGGCGCCGACCTCGAGCGCGTGGCCGACGATCGTGGCGATCGTCGTGCCGGCCTCGGTGAGGTTGTGAGTGATGTTCGAGATGAGGTTGGCACCTTGGCTCGGCCCGAGGATGAACAGGTTCGGGAAGCCGTGCACGTGGAGGCCGTGCATGCTCTGCATGCCGTCGGCCCACCGCTCCGAGAGCGTGTGCCCGCCGCGGCCCACCGTCTCGAAACCGGACCGTCGCGCGTAGTCGGTGCCGACCTCGAAGCCCGATGCGAAGATCAGGCAATCGAGGTCGTAGTGGGCCCCGCCGGCGAACACTCCCGTCTCGTCGATTCGCTCGACGCCCTTGCCGTCCGTGTCGATCAGGTGTGCGCCCGGCTCGTTGTAGGCCTGCAGGTACTCGTCATGGAAACACGGCCGCTTGCAGAGCTGGCGATACCAAGGCTTCAGTGCCTCAGCCGTGGCGGGATCCTCGACGATCGCGTCCACGCGGGCGCGGATCTCGGTCATCTTCTCGTCGTCACTGGCCTCGTACGCACGCATCATCGACTCGGGGCTGAAGTCGGCTCCCGCCTCACCCATGTCGGCGACGACGCGGTCACGGATCCGCTGGGAGATATCGGTCCAGCCGTCCTTCACAAGGTCCTCGTCGGCAAACCCGCCGGTCTGCAAGATGGTGAAGTTCATCAGCCACCTCTGTTGCCAGCCGGGCTCGAGGGTGGCGAACCACTCCGGGTCGATCGGGTGGTTGTTGCGCACGTCGATCGACGATGGCGTCCGCTGGAACACGAAGAGCTCCTCGGCGGCGCGTGCCAGGTGCGGGATGCACTGGACCGCCGTGGCCCCGGTGCCGATTATTCCGACCCGCTTGCCGGACAACTTGTCGAGCGGAGAGCCGCTCAAGTCACCGCCGGTGTAGCCATAGTCCCACCGGCTCGTGTGGAAGCTGTGCCCGGCGAACGTCTCGATCCCGGGAATGCCGGGCAGTTTGGGCCGGTTCAGCGGTCCGGTCCCCATCGCGACGAACCGAGCCCTTATCCCGTCTCCGCGGTCGGTGCCGATGAGCCAGCGCGACGATGCCTCGTCCCACTCAATGCTCGTGGCCTCTGTCGAAAAGAGGGCCTTCTCATAAAGCCCGAAGTGCGTTGCGATCCGCTTCGCGTGGCCGAAGATCTCGGTGGCAGAGGTGTACTTCTCGCTCGGCACGTGCCCGGTCTCTTCGAGCAACGGCAGGTAGATCATCGCGGCGGTGTCGCACATGGCCCCGGGATAGCGATTCCAATACCACGCGCCGCCGACGTCGCCACCGCCCTCGATGATGCGGACGTCGCCGACGCCCGCCTGCTTCAGCCGGGCGCCCGTCACAAGACCTGCAAAGCCTCCCCCGATGATCGCCACCGTCACCTCGTCGAAGAGAGGCTCACGATCGACCCGGACGGCATACGGGTCGTCGAGGAAGTATGCGAACCGACCGGTCGGCTCGATGTACTGGTCGTTCCCGTCAGGCCGCAACCGCTTGTCCCGCTCCTCGCGGTACCTCGCTCGCAGCGCGTTGCTGTCGATCGGCTCGGCGGCGCTGCTCGACGTGGACTCGTCGGTCGTGGTCATGGCCCCATTCTTGCCCGAGTCCGGCCGATGCGCGCGAGCTGTGCGCGCAGCAGGTAGACGACACCGGATCCGGCGAAGAGAATCCCGCTCACAAGGAGCCAGTTGATGAGGTAGACGTTCTCGTCGAGCCCGGTGCTGGCCTCGTATGCCGAGCTCGAGAACCGGAAGATGAGCGGGAAGAACATCCCGAGCAGCACGCCCGAGATGACAGTGGGCACCCGCACGTGGTTGACCCACGGCACGGCGGGACGTCGCCTGCCGAGGTTGCGGTCCCGGGCCCGGATCAACATCCGATCGGCCAGCGTGTAGATCGGCCAGCCGATCAGATCGTGGCCGATCAGGCAGGCCGCGAACCACAATCCGATTCCCACCCAACCGCCCTGGCCGAAGATCCGGGTCACCGCGTACGCAGCGAGGGCGAAGCAAGCCAGCAACCCGACGAGGTGGAGCGGACCGGCCCCGTAATGCCGCCGGAACCACTTCACGTCAGGGCCCTTCCGAGAACACGAGACGGGAGACCCACTTGCTGTTGAGAGTGCCCGGTGCCGATGGGACGATGACCCGAGCCGGGAAGCCGTGATCCATGGAGAGGTCTGCGCCGTTCACGCGCAAGGCGAGCATCGAGTCGGGCGCCGACACCTGCGAACCCGACAGCGTGACGGTCCGGGAGTCGAGCGACTCGAGTTGCGTGGGGCCGGGATTCTCGGTGCCGCTCAGACGGGCGAGATCGGCGAGCGGTACGCCCGTCCAGCGCTGCTGCGTGGACCACCCTTCCGTACAGGCGATGGGAAGGTCGGCGGTCGTGAGCGGCATGGCCAGGAGCTCGTCCCTGCTGAGCGAGACGTGATGGGTGCCGACGAGCACGAGACGCCAGTCGGGCCCGGTGCTCGACGCGGTGACGCCGCGCGAGGCGGCGGTGTGGTTGACCGGGAAGTCGTTGCCTCCGACACCCGAGGAGCGGTAATGCGTCCCGAACAGCGCTACACGGCGGAGCGCGCCACCGATCGTCTCGCCGGCTGTCAGCACGAAGACGGCGAGCGACGTGCCACCGACCAACCCGAGGACTCCCCGCCGGGAGATCGTCGGTGCCGCCGGGTTTGCAGCGACCAGACGGCCGTCGGCCGCCTCAGGCCGAGTCTCGCCCAGCCCGGTCCGCAGCTCGGTGACAAAGCGCCTCGAGCGCAGGGCGCGAACCATGTCGACGAACTTGACGCAGACGTGGAGGGCGAACCCGGCCATGAAGGCCCAAGCACCGTAGAAGTGCCCGGTGTAGAAGCGGAGCGGCATGGCGTAGTCGATGTCCAGGATCCCAGTGCTCATCTCGAAGATGACTCCACCGACGATGAGCACCAAGCTGAGCCGCTCGAGCACGTGTGCAACCGACCGCCAATCGGGCCAGGCGAAGAGCTGGGGGATCACAGACCAGAGTTTGGCCAAGACGACCGGCACGAGGACGAGCCCGAGCATCACGTGGACACCCTCGTTCACGCGGTAGAACCAGGTCGGCGCGGTCACCCAGTTGAACAGGTACAGGCCGAAGAGCCCGTGATCGGGGTTGGGGTCGTTCTGACCGAGCCTCGGGTTGTAGGCGGCGTACGACAACAGCCCGGTGACGAACTCGATCGGGATGCCGATCAGCAGCACCAGGCCGAACACCGAGGTCAGCCACGGGCCCCGCAGCGGGCTCTTCCATCGACTCTGGGAGAGGAGTCCACGTGCCCGATCCGTGGGCGCACGACGACCGCGCGGGTCGCCATCCTCATGGGTCCCCGGCGGCTCACAGTCGTCTGTAGCGGCGCGGCGGCGCGGTGGTTCGATGCCGAGATCCTAGAGTGCGGCCCGCCAGTTGGATCTAGACTCGCTCGACGATCGCCCCAGCCGAGCCCAGTCCCACGGCGTAGCAGAGCTTCGGCGTCGCGCACGCGATCGCGTTGAGATTGGTGCCCGGGTAGCCGACAGAGTGTGCGGGCTTGCCGTGCGTGACAACTACGACGGCCGGCTTGTAGCTCGAGCCGCTCCCGGTGTGCCCGACCACGAGGCACTCGCTGGCGGTCGGGCAGGTGAGCCCACTGCCGGAGAAAGCGCTGAAGGTCGCGGCAGCACCGATGGCTCCGGTCTTCGGGTTGACGGGGAAGAGCTCGTTCGTGTCGCCGGTAGCGCTGTGGCCGACGAGGGCGTAACAGGCCGTTGCCTTGTAGCAGCCGATTGCCTCGATGTACGTGCCGGCAGGCAGGTCGTGCTTCGCGCCGGGCCTGCCCTTGCTCAAGAGCTCGATCGACGCCGTCTTCTGCCCGTAGGCACCCATCAGGCAGAGCTCGCTCGACGGGCACACGATGGGGCCGAAGCTGCTGCCCGTGCCCGTCGTCAAGCCGAGCACGGCGCCCGCCGCCGAGACGTGGACGAGGAGCGCCGTCCCCGCGTCGGGGGATCCCTCGAAACCGACGGCGTAGCAACTGGTCTTCGTGGGGCAGGCGATCGCCATGAGTGCGTCGATGCCGTTCTTCGGTCGCTTCGGCGTGCTCCTCACGGTGCTCGCTCCGCTCGACACCTTGACGGTTGCCACCGCGTCGTCGGCTACGGCCAGACAGGTCGTCTTGGTCGGGCAGGCAACGGCGTTCAGGAAAGCGTCCTTCAGTTTGCCGGACCACGCCTTGACGCCACCGGTGGAGGCCTTGATCACGACGCTCTTGCCGTATGTGTTCTCGTCGGCACCGACCGCGACGCAGGCCTTGGCGGTCGGGCACGCGACGCTCTCCAGAACAGCCACACCACTGACCGCGACCGGTGAGTGACGAGCGCTTTGCGCAGCGGTCGCCGGGGACGATGCCGCACCGATGCCGCCGACGAGGATCCCGAGGGCCCCCAGCATGGGCGCCCGGCGCAACCGTTTCTGCGACATAGTCAGCTCCCCTCTCTAGCTCACCACTCCGTAACACGCCCGGCTGTCGAAGTGCAACAACGCGCGGCCGCGACGGCTGCCCATGTTGACACAGCGCATGAACGAATACGAGGCCGCCAACGCAAAGCTCGGGCTGCTGGCGATGACACGCCAGCAGCCCGAGAATGCGGGAGCGGTAAGGGTCAGCCGACTGTCACGGCCTCCGACTTCTCCGCCCTAGGACCGCCGTTCCGGCTGACGGTGCGGCCGGTGAACACGACCGTGGTCGACGTGCCGAGGGAGTCGGTCACCGTAAGGGTGACGGTGTACTTGCCGTTCTTGGCGTAGGTGTGACTCGTCGTCGGGCCATGGCTGGACGACGCCCCGTCGCCGAAGGTCCACGCGTAGCGGACGATCGAACCGAAGTAGGCCGATGACGAGCTGGCGTTGAAGCTGACCTGTCTTCCTGCGATTGCGACGGTGAACCGCGCAGTCGGAGCTTGGTCGGGCGTGATGGCGATAGCCGAGACGGCGCTGACGCCCGCCTTCAGGCTGATCGGTGCTGTCTCCTTCGCAGTTGCGACGTCCACCGGTGCGACTGTCCCCTCGGAGGCAGCGCAGAAGAAGGCCAATCCGCCCTTCGGTTCCACGGCCACTGCGTCGACCTGCACAAGGGTCTTCGTCGAGTCCTCCAGCTTCACCTTCGTCACGGCATTCGAACCGCTGAGCGAGACACGGTCCGCACCGTTCGCGGGTGCTCCCAGGGCAGCGAAGAGGTCACGGCCGTTCGGCGTTATGGACAGATCGTCCGGCCCTCCACCGAGCTTGACCGTCTTGCCCACGGTGGAGTTCGCGAGGTCGACCGGGACGAGGTCGTCGTCCCCGGTGTTGGCGACCCAGAGGGTCTTCCCGTTGGGAGTCACCGCGAGCGACGTCGGGAAGTAGCCGACGGCGAGCGGTGTGCCGGCCTTCCCCGTCGACACGGTGATAGGCGTGACTGTCCCGTTCTCGGAGCTCGAGACCCAAACGGTCTTCCCGTCGGGCGTGATCGCGATACCGCCCGCGCCGGCGCTCTCGAGTGGCCCGACCGAGATCGGCTTGGAAGTGCTCCCGTTCGACGGGTCGATCGCCTCGACGTCCGCGTGGTAGATGTTCACGTAGCCGAGCTCGTACACACGCGAGCCGTTCGGCGTGACCGCGACCGAGACGGGCTCGTCGGCGACCTTGATCGGCTTGCCGATGACGTGCGTCGCCAAGTTGATGGGGACGACCTCTCTGCCTACCTCGACGGCGAGGTAGGCAGTCTTCCCGTTCGGGGAGATCGCGAGCACGCCGGCAGTGTCACCGACCTTGTCCCCAATCGAACTCGGGATCGGGATGGTCGACACGACGGCGCTCGTCGCGACATCGATGCCTGCGAGCGACGTCGACCCGCCCGGGCTCTGCAGGATCCACGCCGTCGGTTCGGCGGGTGTGGCGATGACGCGTGATGTGGCTGCCGCTGCCGATCCGGCGGTGACACCGAAGGAGGCGGCTGCCGCGGCCAGGGCCGCGACCGCGCCGAGCAGGCGCGCTCTCCTCGTCCGGTGGCCTTGGGTCGATGGATCGAACCGGGTTGTCAGCTGTTCCATTGTCTCTTCCTTTGGTCGCAGTGCAATGAGGTTCATGGCACGTAGTAGAAGTAGGGATCGAGCACCCGTATCTCGGTGATCTCGTCGACGGGGAGATGGTTGAGGGCCGCCGCGCGGCGCACGGCCTCGGGCGAAGGACCCTCGTAGACGCAGAACATCCGGCGGTGGTCGGCGCTCACGTAGGAGTGGAGCCACGTCACCTCGGCACGGGCGTTGCGCTCTGCGATGGTCCGGCACACCTCGCTCCCCGACACCGCGCCCGGTAGGTCCAGGCCATCTTCGAAGGAGCGTTCTATGAGGTAACGGGGCATACGGCACCTCCAAGCCATCTCTCGTCGACTCTCACGGTACGCATCCGCCCGACCGCCCACATCGGGGCGCACACCTATTTTTTCCGGGTGAGTACCCTCAGGCCTCCACATCGGCGCCGAGCAGCCCCCTCCGTCTCGCCTCGGCAATCGCCGCTGCCCGGTTGCGGGCGCCGAGCTTCGAGAAAACCGCGCTGACGTGGTGCTCGACCGTCTTTGCCGACACGAACAGTCGCCCGGCGATCTCCGCGTTCGTGAGGCCGTCTGCGACGAGATGGAGCACTTCGAGCTGCACGACGGGTGATCCCGGAGGGATTGCTGAGCGTCTCTTTGTGAGCACCGCGCGGCACGCCCCGGACTCCTTGCTGGCGCAGTCGCCGCGCCGCCGCGACGGCCGCCTGATGCGCCCCGAGGCGCTGTAGCTCCTCGACTGCGGAGCGCCGCGCGCCGTCGTCGCCGTCTTCGGCCCAGGCGAGTGCCATGGCGGCTTCACAAGGGCACCCGATCGACCGCCACGAGTCGGACGCCGCTATTTGGTCTCCCGCGAGGCTCGAGCCGCCAGGGCTCCGCGATGGGGGCCGTCACCTCGATCGGATGGCCAGCCCGGTTGAGCCACACTTGGAGCTCGCCCGTCAGCCAGGGCGAGGCTCGCTCCTCGGCCAGACGGAGAACCACCTCTGCCTCTTCGACGACGGCGTCAGCCGCCGTTGAACCGAGTAGCGAAGCCTCCAAGCGAGCCACCGCCACCGGGCCCAGATACTGCAACTCGGCCTGTAGACGCGCGATCGCGACCGCCTCGTCGAGCACCTCCCAGACTCCGGGATCGCCGCGCAACGCTCGCACGCGACCGAGGACCGTCAGCGACGACACGCGGGTGTCCTGTGCCTCGGTCCGGCGCAGGCAGTCGGTCGCCGCGGTCGCGGCAGCGTCGAGATCCCCGGTCTCGAGATCGAGCCGAGCCCGCTCGGCGCGGATCATCATCGCGAGGGCGTCTCTTCCCCGCTCCTCGCAGAACGCGATCCCCTCGTCGAAGGCGGCTCGGGCAGGCGCGTACTCACGGTGCAGGAGATGCACGACGCCGAGGTTGAGCATGCCCCTGCCGAATTGCTCCTCCTCCCCCGCTGCCCTGGCTCGTCCGATGGCCTCCTTGAGACGTCGCAGTCCGGTGGCGTCCCCTGTCCGCTCGAATTCCGATGATCCGATGTTGACGAGCGAATAGATCACGATCCCCTCTTCGCCGAGCTCCTCGGCGAGCTCGAAGGCGCGCTCCCCGTAACGGGTCACGTCGTCGTACTCGGTCGCCCGCATCGCGATCCGCGAGCGGGTGCTCAGCGCCATGGCGAGCTCGGGGCCGGGAGGGAGTGACTCGAGAATCGAGATCGCCTCATCGGCGTCCTGCCGTGCTTCCATGCCCTGACCCGTCGTCAGCAACACGAGAGAGAGCCTCTGCAAGGTGTCACCGACTCGCAGGCCGTCCCCCAGCGCCTTCCAGGTCTCGAGCGCGCGCCCATAGAGAACGAGCGCGGCAGCGTGCTGGTCGCTCACGTTGCACTCGAGCGCCTGGCGACAGAGCAAGTCGGCGAGCTCGGCCGGTGGTAGCCGGCCCTCTCCGGCCGCCACGGCTGACCCGAGGTACGCGGCTGCTTCGCGGTGTGCGCCGAGATCGCCGGCCCGGCGAGCCGCGATCGGGGCAAGCTCGAGCACGGCCTCGTTGTCCCCCGCGGCGATGGCATGGTGTACGACTCGTGGCAGTGCTCGGTCGTCCCCGCGAGCATGCAACCACGCGAGGACTCGGCGATGCAGCATGGCCCGGCGTGCTGCCGGCAGGTCGGACTCGATGGCGCTGCGGGCAAGCTCATGGCGGAACCGCAACCCGAGCCCGTCGGCGACGAGCATCCCCCGCCGCTGGCACTCGTCGATCTCGGCCTCGGATTCAGGGCGCAGCGCGAGCAGGAGATCGAGCTCGATACGCAATGGAACGACGGCGGCGGCTTCGAGCACCGATCGCCCGCCCGGCGACAGCCGGGCCGCACGAGCGAGCACGGCGTCCCGGACGGCCTCGGGCAACTCTTGGCCCCCTGCGGCAAGGACCTCTGTCACGAAGAACGGGTTGCCTCCGGTCGTCCGGTACAAGTGCTCGGCATCGACGTCGTGCCCGACGGCGAGGGCGGCGACGGCTTCAGCCGAAAGGGACTGCAGCGACACCCGGACAAGGCTCTCTGCTCCGGACAGTTCCCCGAGCATGGCCCGGAGCGGGTGGTGCTCGTCGAGCTCGTCGTTGCGATAGGTGCCAAACAGGACCGTCTGGGTGGATCCGATTCGCCGGCCTAGGTACCTGAGCAGGTCGAGAGAGGCTTCGTCAGCCCACTGCAGGTCCTCGACGACGACAAGAAGGGGCGCAAGTGTTAGCAGACTGAGAAACGAGCTGAACACCTCGTGGCGGCGCGGTGCACCCTCGAGAATCGCGAGAAGGCCTGGATCTCCTACATCGGAAGCGATGTCCCGCCATGGGCCGAGCGGCCTCGGAGTCGCCAGCGCGTCACAAGCTCCGACGAGGACCGAGATGCCGTGTCGCTCCGCTTCGAGCGCGACGGCGGCGGCGAGAGCGCTCTTGCCAACTCCGGCCTCACCGCCGACGAGCACGATGGCACCGCGACCTTGCACCGCCGCTCTCAGCCGTTCGGCGATGGCAGCGGTTTGCTCCTCCCGTTCGAGCAGCCCCGTCGACATCTCCTGATCAGGCCTCTCCGGGACACCGAGCTGCGGTGCCAGACAGACGCGGGCGGAGGCTCACGCGCCGAAGCCTACGGTCCCGCGCTGAAGGGGGGTGGGTATCGCCGAAGCGACGACTCGCGGTCGTGCCTAGTGCGACACGCCCGAGTAGATCCTCGCGCGCTCCTTGGCGATGGCGAGCGAACGCACCGTCTCGGGCGCGATCTCCTCCAAGTGGGTGGCGAGCGCAATGAATACCTGGGCGGTCGTGAGCGCGTCCCCGAGCGCATTGTGCGGCCGATGAACGGGAAGCCCGAGGCTGGCGGCGAGCTCACTCAGCGAGAACGAAGGAAGGGGGTTTCCTCGCTCGAGCGCCAACAGCCGACCGAGCTCGTAGGTGTCGAGCGTGGGCTCGCGGAGTCGCACTCCTTGCCGGCGCAGCACAGGGGCGAGGAACGACCTCTCTGTCCAGGAGACGTGTGCCACGAACACGCGTCCGGTCATGGCAGCGATGAGCGGTTGGATCGCCTCATCGACCGGCGCTGCATCAGCCAGATCAACCGTGCGGATCCCGTGAACGAGCACCGACTCCTCCGGCAGCGGGCGAGTCGGCCGGCACAGCCCGTAGATGGCGTTGCCAGCGACGACCCGACCCGCGTCGATAGGCACAGCGCCGAACGAGATGATCTCATCCTTGCGAGAATCGAGCCCGGTCAGCTCGAGATCCACGACGCAGTAGTGAGCACGCCGCCACGGGGTCCGTCCCCGACCGACTGTGGCGCGGGCGTACTCTGCAGCAGTTGCCGAGGCGGGCGTCCGAGGAAGGCGCGGTCGCGTCATTTGATGGAGAAGGTCAGCTCGTTCGTGATGTGGCGCTGCACTGAGGCGACAGCACGAAAGGCCTCTTTCAGGTAGCTCCTTGTCAAAGGGTTCAACTCGCCGGGATCGACGACGTCGTCCGGCTCGGTACCGGCTTCGAGCTGCGTGACCTGATGCTCGAGCCTCAGCTGGCACACGAGCTCGAACGCGTCCCGCAACATGAGCGCGTCGAACTCACTGAGGGTCCCGGCGTCGCCCGCTGCCTCGAGACGTGCCGTGGTCGAGGAGCAAGTGACCCCGGCAGCCATCCCCGCCCATCGCGCGAGGTCGGCGATGGGCACCACTCCACCGCTCTTGAGGTCCAGGCGCTTGCGGTGCTCGCCCGAGAACTCGACCACGAGGCCGCGCAGGAAACCCGTGGGTGGCTTGTGTGAAAGAGCGAACTCGGCAAGAAGTCGCAGCAGCCTCGGACGCGACGGTGCGAGCCGGAATGTCTCGGCGACGAGGGGCTCGGTCTCAGGCCCCCACACGGCGCGACTGTCGACGAGCACCGACACGAGCACCAGGGCCTTTTCTTGAGTGGGGTCCTCGAGGAAGGATCGAGCCGCCCGCTGCCAAGATGACAGCGACCGGACGAATATCGGGTCCGACGCGCTCACCCGGTGTTCGTCCGGACGGAAGCCGCACCGCACAAGGATCTCGGTCACCGCGGTCGCGACCCCGTCAAGGTACGGGCGGATCGACGGATCTTCGGCCTCGCCGTCGTCTTTGTCGAACCAGACGATCGCGCTGTCGAGATCGGAGCTCGGCACCGCCTCTCGCCGGGCCTGGCTGCCGAGAGCCAGCCAAGTAAAGCGCGTCGGCGGCTCGCCCGCCTGTTCGACGACGAGGTCGAGCGCCCGCCGCGTAAGCGCGTCGGCGACCACCGAGAAGACCGGCATGACGTCGGCCGCCGCCATCCCGCCACGCGTCATGGCAATCACCGCCGGTCGCAGCTTCGACGAGGTCTCGACCAATTCGTCGACCGTGGTCGCCCGGGCGACGGCACGCCGCAAGAAGAACGAGGACCTGCTCTCGACCGCCACCAGATCGTGGTCTTCAACGACTCCGACAACCCGACCCGTGGCCGAGATGACGGGAAAGTGCCGAATGCCCCGGTCGAGCATGTCGAGGAGGACCTCGCTCCCGGGTCGGTCACTCGGCACCGTAAACGCCGGTGCTGTCATCGCCGCCGACACGGGCGAGTCGACCGGCAGCCCGCCACCGACCACTCTCGATCGCAGGTCGCTGTCGGTCAGGATGCCAACCGAGTCCCCGAGATCGACGACGAGGGCGGTTGCACCTGCGGCGGTCATACGTTGCGCCGCCTCACGGACCGGGGTGCCCGGCTCGCACATGACCGCCGCAGAGCGGATGGCGGCACTCACGGGCCCGCGGAGCTGATCCCTCGCGAGGTCGGGCGCCCGTCCCGAACCCAGGTGGTGCCGATCCTCGAGCAGCAGGCGCGTCACGTAGCGCAGTCCATGAGGCCGTGCGAGCACGTCGGAGGCCGCATCCGCCGGGATGCGATACGTGAGGGTGTCCTCGGCTGCCCGCGTCCCGAAATCAGTCGGGAGACCAGACAGCATCGACGCGTGCCCGAACATCTCGCCCGGCCCCATCAGGTCGAGTACCCGGCCGTCGTCGAAGACCTCCACCGCCCCGGTACGGATCACGCGCAGGAACTCGACCGCTTGGGCCCCCTTCGAGAAGATGATCGCCCCGGCCGGGTGGAATTCAACCTCCACGGCCTCCGCCAGCCGTTCGACCGCATCGGGGTCGAACGCGTCGAAGGGTGGACACCGCATCAGGAACTCGACGATGTCGGGCACAGCCGTCACTGCAACCCAGCAAACCACACATCAGGGCGCATCTGGCACTCGACTTCCTGGAGGCGGAGCCGGGCTATCCGCGTGGGACCGGCGATCGTGGCGACCTGGAACGCCTGGATCCAGCCTTCGAGGTCATCCCGTACTGAACAGCGTCGGCCGGCAAGAGTCGCCACCGGAACCCCGAGCAGGCCGGAACTACGCTCGCCACCATGCAAACGGCCGACCGCCTCGCCATCGACGGTGGGACGCCGGTACGGCACACCCCCCTCGACTTCTCGAGGGGCGCAAGCCTGCTCGGCGACGAGGAGCGCGCCGCAGTCCTCGAGGTCCTCGAGAGCCGCTCGCTCTTCCGCTACTACGGCGCCGATCTGCTCGGGCGAGTGTCCGAGTTCGAAGCCGCCCTGGCCGAGTTCACGGGAACCGACCATGCCGTGGCGACCTCAAGTGGTACAGCAGCGCTGCGATGTGCGTTGGCCTCGTTGGGAGTGGGCTGCGGCGACGAGGTCATCGTGCCTGCCTTCACGTTCATCGCTACCGTGAACGCGGTCGTGGTGGCGGGCGCTGTCCCGGTGTTCGCCGAGGTCGACGACTCTCTCGGCCTTGACCACGCAGATGTGGCAGCGCGACTCACCTCGCGCACCACAGCCGTCGTCGCCGTCCACCTCGAGAACTCCGCCTGCGACCTCGACCCGATCCTCGCCGCGATCGCTCCGGCTGGCGTGCCGCTGATCGAGGATGCGGCCCAGGCGATGGGCGTGTCGTACAGGGGCCGGCAAGTGGGCAGCATCGGGACACTCGGTGCCTTCTCGTTCCAGCTCGAGAAGAACGTGACCGCCGGTGAGGGTGGGGCGGTCACGACCAACGACGAGGGCTTGTACCTCCGCGCCGCCCGCTATCAGGACCAGGGGGGCCAGTTCGTGACCAGTCACATGGGAGAGCGCGGCGGGGGAGCTCGACGAGCCTTTCGTGGGCGAGAACCTCCGCATGACCGAGATCGCCGGCGCCATAGCCGGCGTACAGCTGCGCAAGCTCCCGGGGCTGTTGGACTGCTTGCGTGCCAACTGTCATCGGGTTGCCGACGCCCTCGGTGAGATCGACGGAATGAGAAGCCGGAGGATCCCCGACCCCGAAGGCCAGGGTGGCTCCAGCCTCTCTTGGTTCCTCCCCGACGCCGAGATTGCGCGCCGGTTCGCGCGAGCGCTGCTTGCCGAGGGTGTGCCGTGTGCCCAGATGTACCGGGGCAAGCCCGTCTACGCCAACCCCGCCATCCTCGCTCGGCGAACGGCGTCCATGAAGGGCGGGCCGTGGCATTGCGCCGAGCACCCGACGGCCGTCGAGTATCACATGGGGCTCTGTCCGAGGACGGAGGACTTGGCCTCCCGGTCCCTGATCGTTCCCATCGGGCCGCACTGGTCGCCTGGCGACTGCACCCAGGTTGCCGATGCCGTGGCAAAGGTGGCCAGCCATCTTCTCGGGTGAGATCTCAGCCGCTCGGCTGCGGGCTCAGGCCAGGCCGGCGAATTCACGAGCGCGGCCGTGATGATTCGCGTGGCTCTGGTCGGATGTGGGACGGTCGCCCGGCATGTCCACCTACCGGGCTTGCGAGCGGCAGGCGCCGACGTGGTCGCCTTCGCCAGCCGAAGCCGGCAGTCCGCCGAGGGGGCCGCCGACCAATGGGGCAGCGGAGACGTGGTGGGTGACTGGCACGACCTGCTCGGGCACCCCGACGTCGACGCCCTCGACGTCTGTACGCCCAACGCCAGCCACGCCGAGATCGCGACTGCCGCGGCCGCCGCGGGCAAGCACGTGTTGGTCGAGAAGCCGCTGGCACGCAACACCGAAGAGGCCGAGCGCATGATCGAAGCCGCGCAGCGTGCCGGAGTCGTCCTGATGCCGGCTCACAACGCCCGGTTGCTCGGCCCGTTCGTCGCCATGCGGGAGGCCGTCGCGCGGGGCGACGTGGGCCAGGTCCGGGCGTTCAGGTGCGCGTGGGGCCACACCGGCCCGCAGGACTGGGCACCTGGCGCGGATTGGTTCCGTGATCCGGCGACCGCTGGGGGTGGCGCCCTCATCGACCTCGGGGTCCATGCCGCCGACGTCTTGCGGTCGGTCCTCGGCGACGAAGCAGTGGAGGTGAGTGCACTCTTGTCGAAGCGCCGGGACGGAGGCGGATCTCTCAGCCAGGACGAGATCAGGTCCGCAGGACAGAACGAAGTCGAGGACATCGCTCAGCTCGTCTTGCGCTTCGCCGGCGGGGCAGTCGGCACGCTGCAGGCAAGCTGGGCGCTGCCGGCCGGTAGCGATCACCAGCTGACGATCCAGGGGACCGTCGGGACAGCTCACATGGACGACCGGACAGCACCTACCCTGCTGGCCGCGCGAGGCGGTGAGGCCGTGCGACTCACGCTTGCCGACCACTACCCCTCCGTCTTCGACGCTTTCGTCGAAGCGGTCACGACTGGGCAGGAGCCTGCGGTGACGGCCGCCGACGGCTACGCCGCCGTTGCCGTCGTCACTGCTGGGTATCGATCGGCTACGTCAGGACACGTCGAGCAGGTCAAAGCGCTCGCCCGCAGGGAACACCCGTGATGCTGGCCGGCTTCGGGCGGGCGATCATCACCCCAGAGACGCCGGTGATGCTCGCGGGCTTCGGCGACCGGCGCGAACCGACGACCGAGGTGCACGACGAGCTCGAGGTTCGCACCCTCTACCTCGCAGACAGCAGCGGCAGGGCGGCCGTCTGTCTCGTCGTGTGCGACCTCCTCGGGATGTCACCGTCGTTCGCGCTGCCAGTCCGTTCGAGCGTCGCTCTCGATCTCGGTATCCCGCTGGCGGCGGTGCTGACAGCCTCGACCCACACGCACTCGGGGCCGAGCTGCATTGCCGGCTCGGAGGCTGTGGGATGGCCTACCCCTCACGGATACGGGGACGTTCTGGTCGCAGGCTGCAGGGCGGCCGCGTTACAAGCCCGCCAGGCAGCCGCGCCGGCTTCGCTCTCCTACCGACGGGCTCCGCTGCCCGACGGGTTGTCTGTCAATCGTCGGGGCCTTCCGTATTCTCCGTGGCTTGCACTCCTCGACATCTGCTCGGAAGGCGGGGACCGCATCGGCGTGCTTGCGAACCTCGCCGTCCACCCGGTCGCCCTCGGGCCGGAGTGCTACGCCGTCTCCGCCGACTGGGTGGCGCCGTTCCGGGCTGGCCTCGAGGCCGAGATCGGAGGAAGCGCCGTGATGCTCTCCGGCGCCCTCGGCGACGTGAATCCCCGTCATGTGCATCGTCAGTTCAACGCCTGCGCCGGGGACGGCTTCGCCGAAGCCCACCAGCTGGGCCTCGAGCTGGCGGACGCCGTCGCCACACAGGTCGCCGCCGCCGAGCCTCTCGAAGCTGCCGTCGAGGTGGTGCGCTGCGAACGGCTCGACTTTCCCGTAGGCGACACCTTGCTTTCCCAACTCCACGGTTCCGCCACGACATCGGTCGAGCTGATCGAGTGGTCGCTCGGCGGTGCCCGCGTCGTGTCGGTCCCCGGCGAGGCCTTCCATGCCTTCGGGAAGGCCGTCGAGGCGTCGCGCGAAGGGCCGGTTCTTCTGGCGGGGCTCGCCCCGGTGTGGCTCGGCTATCTCCCTGTGCCGTTCGGCGAGGGATACGAGGAGTCGATGAGCTTCGGGGAACCGTTCGTAACCGCTCTGTTGCGGGCCCTCACCGGCTCTCCCTAGCAGCGATCCCGGCGAGCTGAGGGGCGCTGCCGCGCTGCGCTCCGGCATGCAGGCCGGCCAGACCGGCGGGGCACCCTCGGGACGTGCATGATGCTACCCATGCCATTTCGCACCATCATCGAGCCATTCCGCATCCATTCCGTCGAGCCACTCAGGATGACCACGCGGGATGAGCGCGAGCGGGCGGTAAGCGCAGCTGGGTACAACCTGTTCTCGCTGCACTCCGAGGACGTGCTCATAGACCTGCTCACTGACTCGGGGACCGGCGCCATGTCACGGGACCAGTGGGCAGGGATCCAGCATGGCGACGAGAGCTACGCGGGTTCGCCGTCCTGGTTCCGGTTTCTTGAGACCGTCCAGGATCTCTTCCCCTTCAAGCACATCATCCCGACACACCAGGGCAGGGCGGCCGAGCGGATCCTCTTCTCGGTGGTCGGGGGACCTGGCAAGGCGGTGCCGAACAACACGCACTTCGACACCACGCGCGCGAACGTCGAGGCCACCGGCGCCGAGGCGGTTGATCTCGTAGTCGCGCCGGGACTCGATCGCTCGGCGCTCGACCCATTCGGGGGCAACATGGACGTCGAGAGACTGGACTCGTTCCTGCGAGACCGCGCCGGCTCGGTTCCGGTGGTGTTCATAACCGTGACGAACAACTCGCACGGTGGTCAGCCGGTCTCGCTCGCCAACATCCGCGCTGTGCGGGAGATTTGCGACCGCCACGGGGTGCCCCTCTACCTGGACGCGTGCCGTTTCGCCGAGAACGCTTGGTTCATCCGCGAGCGCGAACAGGGCCAAGAGGGCCGCGAGGTGAGAGACATCGTGCGCGAGACGGCGTCACTCGCGGATGGCATGACGATGAGCGCCAAGAAGGACGGGCTTGCGAACATCGGTGGCTGGCTCGCAATGAATGACGACGATCTCGCGGCGAGGTGTCGCAGCCTTCTCATCCTGACCGAAGGATTCCCGACCTATGGGGGCCTTGCCGGCCGCGACCTCGAGGCAATCGCGCAAGGCCTCGAGGAGGTGGTACAGCACGACTATCTGCGCTACCGGATCCGCTCCACGGGCTACCTCGGCGATGCGCTGGCCGACCTTGGCGTGCCGATCGTCCAGCCAGCCGGAGGGCACGCTGTGTACATCGACGCGGGTGCACTGCTTCCCCACATCCCGCCACTTCAGTATCCGGGCCAAGCGCTCGCGATCGCGCTCTACGAGACAGGTGGCATCCGTAGCTGCGAGGTGGGCACCGTGATGTTCGGTCGCCGACCCGACGGAGCCGAGCAGCCCGCCGAGATGGAGCTGGTCCGACTCGCTATCCCACGGCGCACCTATACCCAGAGCCACATGGACTACGTCATCGAGGTGTGCGGCGACGTAGCCACGCGGGTCGGAGAGCTTCGGGGCTATCGCATCCTCGACGAACCGCCGACATTGCGGCACTTCACTGCGCGCTTTGAGCCGGTCCCGGCTAAGTAGAGCGGGCGATCACTCAGCTGACGGCGCGGCACAAAGGGTTTCATAGGCGTCGGGTCGGCGAGTCGCGAGGAAGGGGAAGAGCGCAAGCCAGTCGCGGCGTTGCTGGAGGTCGAGCTCGGCGACGAGCACGGCCGGTTCGTCGCGAGGTGCCTGGACGAGTTTGCGGCCGTAGGGATCGGAGATGAACGACGAGCCGTAGAAGACGAGCGGGTCCTCGACACCGATCCGGTTGACTGCCACCATGAAGGTCCCGTTCGCGATTCCGTTCCCTACGATCACGGTCTCCCACAAGGGCTCGGTGTCGAAATCGGGATGGTCGGGCTCTGAGCCGATCGCCGTCGGGTATACGAGTACTTCTGCTCCGGCGAGGGAGTAAGCCCGGGCGACCTCAGGAAACCACTGGTCCCAGCACGTGGGGAAGCCAAAGTCCGCGTCGCCGATCCGAAGCGGCTGAAACGCTCCTTCGGCCGGGCCGGGCTCGAAGTACCGATCCTCGAAGTACCCGGCCGTGATTGGGATGTGCAGCTTTCGAGTCCGTGCCGCCAGCGATCCGTCCGGAGCCATCACCACGGCGGTGTTGAACCCGAGTGATCGGCCGGGCCGCGCTTCCCAAAGCGAAGCGTGCACGTACGTACCAGTCTCGACGGCAAGACTCGCCGCGAAGGACGTCGTCGGACCTCCCTCCAGCTTTTCAGGTTGGACCCCCGGCCTCGGACCGTCCGGGGTAACGGCAAAGTACCTCGAGAGAGTCAGCTCCTGGAGGCAGATGAGCTGTGCGCCTTCGTCAGCCGCCAGGCGGACGCCATCTGCGAGAGCCGCTTGGTGCTCCTCGGGATCGGGATGCCAGCAATGCTGGACCGCGCCCACCCGAATCACGATCGGTCGAGCCGGGGCGACGCGGGCGTAAGAGACGCCAGGAGACGCCGAGATCAGCTTCACGGCGTGCCCGGACGGGCCGGTACCTGCTGGGTGATGCAGTGGGGCCCGCCGCCGCCGAACGCGATGACGAGGCCGGGCACACCAACGATCTCGCGTGTAGGAAGGGCGCTTCTCAGGCGGTCCAGCGCCTCTTCGTCGACTTCGGTCGAGACCCCGCCGGCGAGCGGCACTATTGCCCCTCCGTTGCACAGATAGAGGTTCAAGTAGGTGTTGGCCACGCTCTCTCCGCCGACCTCGCCGTGCGCGAGCGGTGGGAAGTCGACGACTTCGAGGCCGGCTGCAACGGCGCGATCCCGGTTCTCGGCCATCGACTCGTGGTCGGGATCCCCCGGCGGTCGCGACTGCAAGACCAGCTCCCCACTGTCGGTGAAGATGGCGATGCCATCGACGTGACCGTCGGTGTCGCGATCTTCCACGAGTCCTCGTCCGAGCCACACGATCTCGGACGGGCCGAGGTAGTCACAGATGACTGTCTCGATCTCCGAGCGGTCCAGCGCCCGGTTGCGATTCGGAGCGAGCAGGCACTGCTCTGTCGTCACGAGCCGCCCGTCGGCGTCGATGAGGATCGACCCGCCCTCGAGAATGATCGGTGCCTCGAACGCGACGTCGCCGTAGCGCTCAGCCAGGATGCCACCGGCAGCCTCGTCGCGAGCCCAACCATCGAACTTCTCGCCCCAGGCGTTGAACCGGAAGTGGATGCCGGCCCTGCGCCCAGTTGCGTCGAGAGCGAAGATAGGTCCGCTGTCGCGCATCCAGGAGTCATCGAGCGCCAGCTCGACAATCTCAACGGCGCTGGTGAGCATGGCTTGGGCCTCGGCGGCGTGACTGCTGCCGGGCACGACCATCGTGACGGGCTCGAAGGCCGCCACGGCGTTGGCCACTCCGGCGTACTCGCTCTTGGCGGCACCGAGCTGAGCGCCCCACAGCTCGGTCCTGCATGGCCATGCCATGAGCGTGCGCTCGTGCGGAGCGGTCTCGGGCGGCATTCTGAAGCCGGCGTCGGCGGGCGTCCCGGTCGAAGCGAGGGTCCCCACAAGATCCGACGCTAGTTCGTGAGGGGTCTTTGGACTAGAAGCCGATCACTGCCGATCGATCCCCCGCTCACGAATCAAGTTCGCCTGCCGACAGGTAACACGAGGCGATGACGGTGCGCTCGCCAACCGAGACCGGCACGAACGAGCGGACATAGGCCAGACCCTCAAAACGGTCGATCTGGTCCCACACGCGCTCCAGCTCCTCACTTTCGAAGACGCTTACGGCGACCATCTCACCCGAGCTCAACCAGGTGAGCCGCGAATAGCCCTCCCAGTCCGCCATCAGCCCCGGCACGTAACCGTCCGTCCACGTACCGCTGAGGCCGTTCAGTTCATCGTGATGAAGCTCGCGCGGTCGTAGAGAGCCATAGCAGGCGAGCCGCCGCGACGGGTGGTCGAGTAGCGCATCCACGGTGTCGTTCAGCACCGGGAGCGCTACGGCTACTACCCGACCGTTGCGTTCGACCCTCTCCTCGTTGGGACTGCGAGCAGCCTTACCGGCATGGATGATGTTGGAGCAGACGATGGAGAGCAGCGATGCCAAAGCCTTGACGGTCTCTTCCCGGTGGCGGCTGCTGGGCTGCCGGTGCAACTCCTCGTACGCGCGGCGGAAGTGATCGTGATCCGCGGCGGGTGGCTCCTCGTTGTTCGGCAAGTCGCTTTCGATGGCAGGCGAGAAGTTCGCGAGCGCCGCCACGCTGTCGCGGCCTACCAGCCATCCCTGGTTCTCAGCGGGAAGACCGGTGAGCAAGGAGTGCAGCGCCGCCACGTCACCCAGCCGCACAGAGTGAGCACTGCGATACGCCTTCATGATCGAGTTGATCGCGGTGACGAGATCGACGGCGACGCGGCTCGGTGCTTCAGCCCGCGCGTGGACGTGGGCTTGCATAACGTCTTTCAGGACCTCGTCGAGGTCCTGACGCGTCTCCGGGCGCCTCCACAAGGGTGCGGACTCCGCTGAAGCCACGTTTCATGATGGCACCGGCGGCAACGCGGGTGACAGCCGAATGCCTGGGCTGAGGGCTCTCCAGTGCTCGACATGGCTTCCATCAGCGCCGCCTTCGCCGCTCGGGCGCCGCCCGAGACGGCGCGCTAGCTCTTCGGCTGCATGACCGTGAGAGTCCAGCCCCATGATGTCCGAGATGCGACCGCGCGACGGTCTCACGCGCAGATTTGGATACCACCCCGACTGCCGGCCGTCATCTCAGCCAAGAGCAGGTGAGCAACTGCTCTCGCCTCCCGCGAACGGTAATGGACCGTCTCGTATGCCACATTGCTCTGTCATGGATCACGCATCATCGAGTCGAGCGCGGTGAGGAGGTCGATGCTCGCACGACACTCTGGCTCCCATCGGACCACCGGAGGCAGCTCTGTTACAGGGCTCGCCGGCGCGCGGTCTTCCTCGGTGGCGCTCGTTCTCGGGCTGATCGCGTGGGGACTCTTCGCTTCGTACCTCATCTGGCGGGTCGTTCAGGGTCCAGTGCTGACGTGGCAAGACACCACTTCCTATCTCGCCGTGGCTCGGCACCCCTTCCCGAGCGTCGCACTGCTGGCTGGCGCGAGAGCGCCGGTCGTGCCACTGCTCTGGAAGCTCACCGGCACGCGGACGAGCTTTGCCCTCACACAGACTGTCATTGCCATCCTTGCCTGGTCGTTGCTCGCCGCGACGGTGGCTTGGTGTTTTCGCTCACCGTGGCGCTCGCTCCTCGCGGTAGTCGGCGTCCTCGCATTTGCTTCGACCTGGCAAGTGATCGAATGGGACTGGTCAGTCTTGTCGGAAAGCATCTCGCTGTCGGCTGTTGCCGTGATGTTCGCCGCCAGTCTCTGGCTCGTGAGGCGAGTCACGCTCCCACGGGCGGCGGTCCTCGTCGCAGCGTGCCTCGTGTACGCGTCGGCGCGGGACCAGGGAATCTGGGTGGTGGGCATCGTCGCGATGATCGCTCTTGTTGTCGCTGTTGCGCGGCTCATCGCAGCATCACCTAGGCAGGCATCTCGTACGGCGCTCCTCGGTCTTGCGTTGCTGACAGTTGCCACTGTCACCGAAATCGGCGCGGTGTCCGCTCATCGGAACGTGATCAACGTCGAAGAAGTCTTCTACATCAGGGTGTTCCCGTTCCCACAGCGCGTTGCCTGGTTCGCCGCCCGCGGGATGCCTCAGTCGGCGGCGCTCGACTCATTGGCTGCGACTACCGAACCGACCCCGGGCGAGGCGAAGATCGTGGCGCCAGACCTTCGGCATCGGCAGTGGCATGCCCTTTCTGTGTGGTTCAGTCACAGATCACAGTTGCTCTATGCCGAGTACCTGCTGACTCACCCCGGCTACGACCTGACCGCGCCATTCTCGTCCCCGGAGCTGTCCTACAACGACCCGGTAGGCATTCTCGCCTTCTACGCTGGCCCGCAGACGCCCCTCCCAGTGCTCTCCACGATCATGTTCCCTCCCTTTGATGCCGTGGAGGTCATCGCATTCCTCACGGAGGTCCTCATCCTGACGAGGCGGCTGTGGCGTATCGCGGAGATCCGAGTCATGATCGTCATGGGGATCGTCGGACTGCTGGCCGCGCTGATCGCCTGGCACGGCGACGGCGAGGAGATTGCGCGACACACCATCGAGGGAAACGTCGAGGCACGCCTCGCAGTGCTCCTGCTGCTGAGCTTCGGCCTGCCCTGGTCACATCGTGCAACGCCGCGCGATCGCATGGGGACTCCGGCACACATCGACGAGGCTGAGGTCACTGTTCCCGTTCGAGCGAGTGTGGCGAACGATCTTCAGCGGTAGCGATTCTCGCTGCGCCCAGTCAGTCAGGGTCTTCGCCTACGAACTCGGGAAAGCCGTACCACCCGGACTTCTTCCCGGCCTCCCCCGATCCTCAGTGCAGGCCGGGCGTCTATGCGAACGCTGCACGAAGGTGCCGACAGGCCGGGTCATCGGCGAGAGGGTCGCCGGTGGCAACGTAGGCACGAGCTCTCGAGCCGCCGCACTCGTCAGCGTACTCACAGTGCCCACAGCGCCCAGGGAACTGTGCGGCTCGGATCGCCTTCAGCACCGGGTCGTCCCGGTAGATATCGAGCACTCCCTTGTCTCGCACCGATCCGAGCGGTAAAGGCAAGAAACCGGCCGGGTACACGCGACCATCGTGCCCGACGAAGATGATGCCCTTGCCGTCGCGAGTCGCGACCGTCGGAGCCAGCACCCGGGACGTCGGCTCGCCCAGCTGCTGCTGCAAGCGTGTACGCAACTCCTTGTACAGCGGTCCGAGCCGGAACTCGACTGCCGGGTCGAGGCTCGCGTCGGGTCGTCTCGCGCGCCAGTCGCGCACCCTGCGAAAGAAGGGCGCCTCGACCGTCCGCACCGCCATCCCATACTGAGCGGCGTCGACGAGGAAGTGACAGACGTCCTCGTACTCATCGCTCTCGATCTCGGAGATGGACTGGCCTCGCCCGACGCCGATGAGAAAGAACACCTCCCAGGTACTCACGTCGTGGTTGACGAGCAGTGCGGCCATGTCCGCAAGCTCTCGGACGTTTTGCGCCATGACTGCAGAGTTGACCTGCACCGTGAAGCCGTGCTCTTGGAGCAGAGCGATCGCTCGCATCGTCTCGGAGAAGTGGCCGTGGATCTGTCGGACCTGCTCGTGGGTATCAGCGAACGCTCCGTCCAAGCTGACCGATGCGCTGCGCACCCCGTTGGTGCGGAGCATCGAAAGCGTGCAGGTGTTCAAGCTGGGAGAGACCGAAGGCGAGATCGCGACCGGCACGCCCAGGTACTTCGCGTACGCGGTCAGCTCGTCGAGGTCGGGACGTTGCAAGCAGTCACCGCCAGTCAGGATCAGAATCGGCGTGGGGCGCGGGGCCGAAGCGAGCTCATCGAGGAGAGACTTGCCTTCTTCTGTTGTGAGTTCGCCCGGCGCCCCGTGGCACTGAGCGGTCGCCCTGCAGTGGACGCAAGCGAGCGGACATGCCTTGGTCGTCTCCCAGAAGACCAAGCGGGGCACCCGATCGAAGTTCATGCTCCGGTGGTGGCTCTGTGCGCCCGACGGCTGAGGCCTAACTCCTCCATCTTTCATACCCGCTCCATTCACGAGTGGTCTACACCGCAGGGCCGGCGCGCACTCAGATTCCGTAATCCGTGACGCCGCGTCTAGAGCCGAACGTCTCTCTGTTCGCCCGAGGGATGGTCCCGACAGCGCAACTCCAGGCGGCAGTGGCAGGTGGTCCGACGCCAAGCCCCGGCCGGCGTCAGCCGAGCCCTCGCAGCAGGATGTTCCAGTAGAACGCTGGCAGTCCGTAGCGCTTGAGAAGCCACATGTCGTAGCGCTCCCGCTTCGTGTCGATGAAGGGGATCGTCGGGTGAGGGGCAAGGCTGTAGTCGAACTCAGCGAGGAGCATCTTGCCGCGTGCTGTCGTGAACGGGCAGGCGGCGTACCCGTCGTAGCGAGCTGACGGTTCCCGGCCCGACAAGGTTGCGAGCACGTTGGCGACGACCACCGGGGCTTGGCGCCGGATAGCGGCGCCTGTCTTCGACGTCGGCGCATCGCAGACGTCGCCGAGAGCGAGAACCTCCGGGTAGCGCGAATGCACAAGGCTG
Organism: uncultured Acidimicrobiaceae bacterium; assembly: GCA_963801185.1. GTDB lineage: Bacteria > Actinomycetota > Acidimicrobiia > Acidimicrobiales > Bog-793 > Palsa-601. Next base: position 1,157,143 of record CAWDDW010000001.1, read on the forward strand.
TGACGATCGACCGGCACCCAACCGAAGGGGCTCAGGCCCGACAGCGCGCTCTCGCGGACGAATCCAGGGGCACGTTGCGGCGGCGCGACGTGCAGCAGATCGTAGGGAAGTGCCTCGCGCACCTTGCCCTCCGGACCGTTCGTCTCGAAAGTCGCCTGGCGAGTGTCGGAGTCCACCTCGACAAGCTCGTGGCCGAAACGGGTCGTTATCCCGTAGCGCTCGACGACACGCTCGAGGACCGCCGCGAACTCTGGCACGGCGAAGATCCCGCCGGCTCCGGTCGCGTAGGTGACCCGCGCCTTCGCTAGGGCGCCGGTACGCGACCAGCGGTCACAGGCGAGATAAGCGGCCTTCTGTGGAGCGCCCGGGCACTTGATAGGTGAACCCGGAGCGGCAAAGAGCGCCTCGCCGCCGCGGAAGCGCCGCACGAGCTCGGCACTCTTAGGAGCGAGCTCGGCGGTGTAGTTCGACGCCGCGAGCGGCGTCGCCATGGCCTCGGCAAGGCCAGGCACAAGCTCCCAAGCGAGTTCGAGTCCGGGGCAGAGAACGAGCACGTCATAGCCGATACGGGTGCCTCCCGCAGTTGTGACGAGACGGGCGTCAGGGTCGAGCTCGACCGCGGCGTCTTGAATCCAGCGGACCCCTTGTGGCATGACGGAAGCCTCGAAGCGTCGTGTGCGTTCGAGGGAGGCGTACCCCCCTCCCACGAGGGTCCACAGCGGCTGGTAGTAGTGCAGGCGCGACGGCTCGACAATTGCGATGTCCTCCTCGCCAGCCCGCCGCAGCCGGGCGGCGACGCTGATGCCCGCACTGCCGCCTCCGACGATGACGGTCCGATGGTGCAAGGCGCCTCCTTTGCCTGGGGTTGGCATAATCCTGACTTATCTAGTCAACATTAAGTGAAAGAATATACGTTTGCAAGCTCGAGCATTATGTGAACGACCCTCGGAAGGCAGCATCTCTGGCACGGGAGGCCGTAGCCGTGCTCGATTGCGCCCACCCGGACGTGGTCAGGCGGGATGCCCCCTGCTGAGCCGCCTCCGTTGTTCGCTCGAGCGGGTATTGGGACTCAGCAGGACGGGTGAGCGAGAAGTCCCTAGCCTGGCTGCAATGGACGAGAGCTCGTATCGCGTCTCGGATGCCGAGCGGGAGAAGGCGGTGGTCGTCTTGCGGGATCACCTGCTCGAGGGACGCCTCACGCTCGAGGAGTTCTCGGAGCGCGCCGGCCTGGCCCTTCGATCCCAGGTGATCGGTGATCTGACCACCATCCAACAGGATCTGCCACCCCTCTCGACTGTCGGGGCGCCGACCTCGCACCGTAAGCCCACCCGTCTCACCTTGGCGGTGTTCGGTCATGTCGTCCGTCGTGGCCGCATTCGGTTGCGCCGACGGACTACAGCCGCCAGCGTCCTTGCCGACATCGACTTGGATCTACGCGAAGCCTCGATCGAGAACCGCCGAACGTCGGTCTCGGTGCTTGCGTTTCTCGGCAATGTCGACGTCTACGTCCCAGAGGGGATCGACGTCGACGTCGGTGGCCTGACGATCTTCGGTCATCGCCGCGACTGGGGGCGGGACGTGGCCGCCCCGAATGCGCCGACCGTCCACATCCGCACGCTCGGTCTCTTCGGCACCGTCGACGTGTGGCGGGTACCGAGCGACGTGTCCGGCGACTACGGAAGCATCATCGATGAGGTCCGCACGCGGCATAGGGCGGTGGACCGCAAGCGGGAACCGGGGCCTAGCGAGCTGCCACGGAACTCCTAGGACGAAGCTCCGTCATGCCGTGTAGCCAGAGGACCTGGTGACGACGAGAGGGTTGACACCTCGGCTGCCGCGCCGCCCCTCCCCAGCACACGCCCGAGCGCCATAACGAGGGGCTGAGGTTACCCCTGCAAGGCGTCGTCATCGCTAGTGCACCGTGCTGCTGCATCATCCAACTCGGAGAACGCCCTTGAGCGTGGGACGATGAGGCACATGTCGAACTCGACGGAGGGTCCGCCGGCGGCAGAGCCCATCCCCTCCGATCCGCTCCTGACCATCATCCTCGATGGTCGCTACCGCCTCGACGCGCTGCTCGGGCGCGGCGGGATGGGTGCCGTCTACCGGGCGCTCGACAGTCGCCTTGACCGGCTCGTTGCGATCAAAGTGCTGCGCGACCCCGGGGACGCCGACGAGGACCGCATTACCGCTGAGGTCAGGATGCTCGCTCGCTTCGCGCATCCGAACCTCGTGCGCTTACTCGATGCGGGTGATCTCGAGGGACGCGCCTATCTCGTGATGGATCTCATCGAGGGACCCACGTTGGCGCAGCACCTTTCGACTGGCAGGCTCTTCGAGCCAGGAGACGGCCAAGATTGGCGCGGGTGTCGCTGCTGCGCTCGGGTACGTCCACGAGCAAGGGATTGTGCATCGTGACGTCAAACCAGCAAACGTCCTCCTCGATCGGGACGGGACAGCCCATCTTGCCGACTTCGGAATCGCTCGGCTCGTCGACACCACCGGGATGACCGCGACGGGCTTCATGCTCGGCACCCCTGCCTACCTCGCTCCCGAACAGATCCAAGGATCCGACATCGGCTCGGCTGCCGATGTCTACGCGCTCGGTCTCATGCTCCTCGAGTGCCTGAGTGGTCATCGGGCGTTCGAGGGCACGGCCTCTGAGATCACGGCAGCCCGACTCCACCGGGATCCGGCCATCCCCGCTGAGCTCGACGATGGCTGGCAGAGGCTCCTTAACTCGATGACGGCGCGCGCGCCAGCCGATCGCGTCGGCGCGTCGGAGGTCGCTACCTACCTCGCAGATCGCTTGCGCGGTCAGATAGTCGTGCAGGTTGCGGCTGGCGCGACATCACTGGCTAGCGATACGACCGCCGTTCTCGGCGATCCCAGCGCCGCGACGCGGCGCCTCGATCCGACTGAGGCCGTTCCTGAGCTCACCCGGGTTGCACCAGTAGTCCAAGACCTGACGAGGCGACGAAGCTGGGGCACCCTCGGGCAAAGGGCGCTGGCCATCTTGCTCGGCCTCGTCGTGATCGGCCTGCTCCTCGGTCTGACGTTCGGCGGCGTCTTCTCCGGCTCGAGGTCGGCGGCGCCTCCACCTGACACACGCAACCGATCGACGACGACATCGTCGACCACCACGACTTCTCCCGCAACCACGACCACACCCACGGCAACCACCTCCCCGACCGCCTCGGTCGCTTCGGCTGTTGGTGGCGTCGTCTCGGCGCTCGCGGCCGGTGTGGCTAACGGGAGTATTACTCCGCCTGTAGGACAGCAGCTCATCAAGCAGGTCCAAGCTCTGATCCTCGCGCCGCCTCCAGGGCCGGCACCGCCGCAGACCCAGCAGTTCGATCAACTCGTCCAGGCCTTCGATCACGATGTCGCGAACGGTCAGATCAACGGCAAAGCGACGATCCGAGCACTCACGCGTTCGATCGACAGCCTCGCCACGGCGCTCGGAACGAGCGTTCCCTCCCCACCGGGACAACCCGGCCACGGCCACGGGAAGGGCGGCCATCAAGGAAACAACAACTGACCCAGACTGCCTCCCTTGTGCCAGTTGACGCGGTCGGTCTCGCCCGCGACAGCAGGGATCGACTGAGTGGCCTCGACGCAACAGCCTCGCCGATCGACCGATATCAGCACCGCACTCGGAAGAGCCCGACGCAGCGCGGTGGGGGTTATGTGGCCCGAAGCGAGTACAAGACCGTCCGGGCCGTCATCCCGTTCCCGGCCAGTCCGATGGAGACGAGCACTGGCGTCTTGCGCCCTGGCACTGTGACCTTGAGCACCAGGATCGAATACGCGGGCGAGCTCGCTGGGCAGGCGGTAAGGCCGTGGAGGTCGAGGCAGTGCGTCGAGTACAAGGTGCCTGGCAGAACCACCCCCTTGCGCCCAGCATCGACTTGGACTCCGCCTTGCGGCGTCTGGGGTGTCGGTAGTCCTACAGGACAGGCGTACATTGCAACCTGCCTATCGGTGCTGAGGGTCACTTGCGGACCCCGCAGTGCCACCCCTGGAGTGGAGCACGGATGACCGATCCCGAAGCTGTCCCGCGTGCGCTTGATTGGCCACGAACGACGGGCGGCGAATGACACCCCTCGGAAGGTGACGGTGTGCCAGCCAGTCGGGATCGCCGGAGCGGGGCCAGCAGCGAGAACGACGGTGCGGGGCGAACGGGTGAGGGTTGTTGCGACCCGGCGCGCCATGCCATTTCGCAATGACTTCAACCCCAAGGGACGGCGCGTAGTAGCCAAGGAGAGTGACACCGTTCGGGCCGAGGAAGACCGACTCGCCATCGAGGATCGTGGGCTTCTCGCTTGCGTAGGGTGGCGGCACCTGGTGCATGGGGACCAAGCGCACGATCGTGGTCTGCGTGTTTACCGACGAAGGACACAACATCTTTGCCATGGTCGGTGCGACCAAGAGCGCTCCGTGCGTGGAGAACTCCTCGCACGCGTTCTGTCCGGGGTAGAAGACCGAGAACGACGCGGGCACCGACACCTGGGAATCGCCGAAGTCCACTGGGACCCATCCCGCCGGGGTCGCTGCGGTGTCCACGGTGGGCACGGCTGGCTGACCTGGCACCCCGAGGATAGGGAGCCGCGGGATGTTGGCCGCACGACCGAAGGTGCAGAACGGCTGGCGCGTGGTCTTCACCGAGACGAAGCCCGCGTACCAGTTGACAATCTCCGGCTTCTCGGTTGGCGCGGTCGTAAACGCAATGTGCCGGCCGGGCGGATCTACGAAGATCGCCCAGGCCAGTGCCGAACTATCCGAACCAGGACTCACGGCACCGGCGACGAGTCCAGCCGACACCACCTGGGCTCCTCGCCCTTCGTTGCAGCTCGTGATTACCGCACGCACGGCAGTTGCTTCAGACATTGCAACACGGGTGCTCGCAGGAACGAGCCGAAAGTGAACGGGCGGACTCGACTGGTTGTGGTTGTTGTTGTATTCGGCGTTCACATCACCAACGAGAACACGGAAGTAGACCGGCGGGTGTTCGCGCAGCGTGGTCGTGGGCGTCACCTGTGAAGCGCTGCACGCCGCGGCTACCAGAGCCACCGTGGTGCACGCGATAAGTCGCCAGAGGCCCACAGGCCTCATGCTCCCATGAAGCCGCCGAGGGCAATGATCGCCTACCCGAGGGGGCGAGACGTACGGTGTCCTCGTTCGGGCGCTCGCCTACCTCACCAGGGCAAGCTCCTCGTAATCGGTCTCGGCGTGGGCGTTGGGGTGCCCGCGGTGCCGAACAACAGGATTGTCACGTACTCGTTCGTCACCTGAACGACGAGACTGTCTCCGGCCTCTGTTGCGTATCGGAGGTCCGCTCCCGGTTTGCCGGTTCCAATCGGCGGAGAGGTGACGCTGAGCAACGCGTCCTCTGGCCCGCCCAGCTCGGATTGCTTGACCACGAGCGCAGCTTCAAGGCTCTCGAGACGGTCGCGCCATGCCTTCGCGAGCAGGACCTCGTAGGGGCCTCGCTCCAAACCAGGCATCAGGCGATTCTTGACGATGGCTGCCTGGCATACTCGCTGTGTGGTCACAGTCGCCCTGGCGCTTCCCGACGACCTGCTCACGGTCTTGTGGGCAAGTGATCGCGCTCATGACTGACGAGCAGATAGTCGCCGCACTTCTTGCCCGCAAGGCAGAGCTCTCGCGCGAGGTGGCAGGCCTTTCGGTACCGATGCGTGCGCCCGGCGTCCAAGTGCAGTTCGGCAAACGGGCCGGCGATCACACGAGCGACGCCGTGATGCAGATGGAGCGCTCAGTCGCCGCCGAACAGCTTCACCAGCTATCCGGGGAAATCGACCGAGCGCTCGAGAAACTCGCCGAGGGCAGTTTTGGCCGCTGCGACGCCTGCGGCGGCGAGATCGCGCCGGACCGCCTTGAGGCACTGCCGTGGGCGGCGCTTTGCGTGGCGTGCAAGCAGGCGGCGCCGAGTCGCACTTGAACCTCAGCAGTTCGCCAGCAACCTGTCTGCCGTCCCAGCACCTTCCCGTATAGAACTAACGGGCTCGCCGAAAGGTCGGCAACCGAAGTGACGGGACCAAAAGGCAGCGCGTCCAGGTTCTCTCTACGTTCTTTCCAGGTGGTCCGGAGCCGCGCCCGGGTGCAGGGTGCGCAGCCCGCGGGGTCCAAGTGAAGCCGGCGGAGCCTTGGTAACCTCACGCGTGGCCCCTCAGCTCGCTCCCTACGGCACGTGGTCGTCTCCGGTCTCCGCCCAGCTCCTCGTGACCGACGCCGTGAGGCTGAGCACGCCCTCGGCCGACGGTGACGCCATCTACTGGGTGGAGGGCCGCCCGAGCGAGGGTGGCCGCAACGTGCTCGTGCGCCGCAGCACCGCAGGGGTCGTCGATGACGTCGTGCCCGAGGGGTTCGCGGCACGCACTCTGGCGCACGAGTACGGCGGGCGGTGCGTGGTGGTGCAAGACGGCGTGCCGTACTTCTCGAACTTCGCCGACCAGCGCCTTTACCGGCTGGCTCCGGGTAGCGCGCCGGTGCCGATCACCCCCGAACCGCCGAGCGAGCGGGCCTGGCGCTACGCCGACCCCATCGTGACCGCCGATGGCCGCCACCTCATCTGCGTCCGGGAGCGCCACGAGGCCGGCCAGGTGGACAACGACCTCGTTGTGCTCCCGACGGACGGCAGCGCCGCCCCCCGGGTCCTCGCGGAAGGCCATGACTTCTTCGCCGCGCCGGCACTCTCCCCCGATGGTTGCCGCCTCGCCTGGGTGGCCTGGGACCATCCGCAGATGCCCTGGGATGGGACCGAGCTGTGCGAGGCCTCGCTCAGCGAGACGCTCGAGGTCACGCGCGTCCGGGTCGTCGCCGGCGGGCTGACCGAGGCCGTGCAGGAGCCGCGCTACGGCGCTGACGGATCGCTCTACTTCATCTCGGACCGCACGGGATGGTGGAACCTCTACCTCGACTCTCCGGACGGTCCCGTGCCGCTCGCGCCACGCGACGCCGAGTTCGCAGGACCCGCATGGGTGTTCGGCGTCGCCGCCTACGCGCCCCTCGCCGCCGGCAGGTTGGCGGTCACATGGTCCGAAGGTGGCCGGATGCATCTCGGCACCCTCGCCGCTGGCCAGGAGCTGGTCGAGGTGGCGGTGGCCGCCACCACCCTCGGGTCGCTGTCGATCGCCGGGGACCAGGTCCTGGCGCTCGCCGGGTCGCCGACCGAGCCGGCCGCGGTCGTCACCATCGACCTCAGCTCGGGCGAGTGCACCGTCCTCAAGCAAAGCCGGCATCCCACCATCGACGCGACCTACCTCTCCGTGCCCGAGGCGATCGAGTTCCCGACCGAGCACGGGCGCACCGCGGCACGGTCTCTACTACCCACCGGTCAACCCCGACTTCGTCGCTCCAGCAGGCTCGCTGCCGCCGCTCATCGTCGCCAGCCATGGGGGCCCGACCGCCAGCTGCTCCTCCGTCCTCGACTACGAGATCCAGTTCTGGACGAGCCGCGGCTTTGCCGTGGTCGATGTCGACTACGGCGGGAGCACCGGCTACGGCCGCGCCTACCGTGAGCGGCTCAAGGGGAACTGGGGCGTGATCGACCTCGACGACTGTGTGAACGCGGCGAGGTTCTGCGCCACGACGGGTCGGGCGGAACCTGAGGGGCTGCTGATCCACGGTGAGAGCGCAGGGGGTTACACCACGCTGTGCGCGCTGACCTTCCGCGACGTCTTCGCTGCGGGCGCGAGCTACTTCGGCGTCGGCGACCTCGGCGCCCTCGCCCGGGACACCCACAAGTTCGAGTCCCGCTACCTCGACGGCTTGGTCGGCCCCTGGCCCGAGCGGCAGGACCTCTACGAGGAGCGGTCGCCGATTTTCCACACCGACCTGCTCTCGACGCCCGTCATCTTGTTCCAGGGGCTCGACGACGCGGTGGTGGCACCGGCGCAGGCAGAAGCCATGGTGGCGGCGCTCCGGGCCAAGGGCGTGCCCTTCGCCTACGTGGCCTACGAGGGCGAGCAGCACGGCTTCCGCAAGGCCGAGAACATCATCCGCTCGGCCGAAGCGGAGCTCTCCTTCTACGGCCAGGTCCTCGGCTTCGAGCCCGCCGGCGACATCACGCCGGTCGAGATCGAGCGGGCCGAGCCGAAGTGAAGGTTGCTCGTTCGGCAACGCCGGTGCTGGCCCTCCAGCAGCAAAGCGACTGCTGCTCACTGAGGTGTTCGACGGCAGTGGCGCAGGTGGTGCCGCGCTCACCGCGGAGGACATCGCCGCGTTGCTCGAGGCGTGACCTCCGTGCCCTCAAGCCGTTGACCGGTCTCCGGACCTCGCTCGACCCCCGACGAGGAGGGCGCGAGTGCGACCGTCGCTGCGATGGGGGTTGCATCCTCGACATAGCGTGCGGCGCAGTATCCGCTGCGGCGTCAGACTTTGTTTGGAGAGTTGCTGGTCCTTTTGCCAAATAGTGGTGGGCTCGCATGCACGACGACTCCGTACGTGTCGAATTGGGCGGATCAACCCTGGTTGGTGAGGGACGAGACCACACCTACCGCGAAAGACAGCTGACCTTGCCTGCGAGATAATCGCTCGAGCCCGCTCAGAACTGGGTTGACCCAGTCAGAGCTGGGAATACCAAGCGGTGTAGAGAGTGGGGTAACGGCAATGAAGCCAACGACATCGTTTGTATCAGCAGCCCTCGCGTTGCTCTGCAGCGCCACCTTGTTAGTGGCGCTCGGCGGACAAGCGGCGAGCGCGAGCTCGCCGAGCCGGGCGAGCGCCGGGGCGCGGCACGTGATAACCGGCACAGCGGCGCCCGCTGCCGAGCGCGAGCACCCGGTCGGTGCTGTCGGCAAGGCCAGCCAAATCAGGTTCGAACTGGTGCTGCGGGAGCGCAACGCCGGCGCGGCCGCAGCACTCGTCCGCGCGATTAGCACGCCGGGCACGGCGGAGTTCCGCCACTACATCACTGCCGCGCAGTGGGAGGCGCGTTTCTCCCCGAAGATGGCACAGGTGAACAGCGCCATCGCGTGGTTGAAAAGCCAAGGCTTCACGGTGTCCGGAGCCTCGAGGGACCGCCTCACAATCACAGCGTCTGGGACTGCCGGGCAGGTAGAGAGGGCCTTCGGCACCAATCTCAAGAACTACCGGGTCGGAGGTCACGTCCTTCGCCTGGCAACGACCAACATGTCGGTCCCGGCCTCGCTCGGTGAAGGCGTCGTCGGCGCGATGGGCGTCAACGAGGTTCTCGAGACTCCGACCACCGCTCCGCAGGGCGCAGCCACTACCAACTCCCCTGCAGTGAGCCCACGCCAGTATCCGGCGCCTCCAGCCGGCTTCGTAGTCGACAATCCGTGCAGCACGTACTTCGGCAAGTCGACGACGACACTCGGAGGCGCGGGTCTGCCCCCGGCCTTCGGCGGGGGTTACGCGACCACGCAGCCCGATGCGGTCTGCGGTTACACCCCGGCGCAGATACGCGGCGCTTACGGCGTCAACACCACCACCGATACGGGCAAGGGGGTGACGGTGGCGATCATCGATGCTTACGGCTCAACGCACGATCACCTCCGACGCCACGACGTACTTCACGCACGAAGACGCCAGCAACCCGTTCTCGAACGCCCACTTCAGCCAGATCGTCAACCCGGCGGCCTTCGACCAACAGACGGTTTGCGCCGCGAGCGGTTGGTCGACCGAGCAGGCGCTCGACGTCGAGGCCGTCCACTCCATGGCCCCCGATGCGAACATCCTGTATGTCTCGGCTCAGGATTGTTTCGATACGGCGTTGCTCGGTGCGCTGCAGACCGTGATCGACAACGGGCTCGCGAACGTCGTCACGAACTCGTGGGGTGACACGGCGGGCGACCTCTTCGAAGATGCTGCCGGCAAGGCGGCCTATGACACGGTCTTCCAGCTCGCCGCCTCGACGGGGATCACGGTCCTCTTTGCATCCGGTGACTATGCCGACAACTTCACGCTCACCGGTATCTCGGTGCCCGACTACCCGCCTTCGAGCCCCTACGTGACGGCCGTCGGAGGTACGTCGCTTTACGTCAGCTCGAAGGATACGCGCAGCGCCGAATACGGCTGGTTGACAGGCGAGTCCAAGTTCTGCGCGACGGACTTGTACTCCGGCAGCCCGGCGACCTCGTCGATCGCAGGCTGTACCGCCTCGGACAAGGGTAAGTGGTCTCCCGCGGCTTTCGTCTACGGCAGTGGCGGCTACACGAGCTACACCTACACCCAGCCGTGGTACCAGGCGCCGGACGTCCCGAGCGCTCTGTCGGAGCGCAACGCGGCGCTCTTCGGCCCAATCCCGTTGCGGGTTGTTCCCGACATCTCCCTCAACGCCGACCCGCAGACAGGGTTCCTGATCGGCCTGACGCAGGACTTCACCGGTCCGGCGGCCACCGACTCGGGGCTGTCCGGTAACCAGTACGCGACCACCCACGAAGGCGGGACGAGCGAAGCGTCGCCGCTTCTCGCCGGCCTCGTCGCTGATGCCGACCAGGTGGGAGGGGTCCCGATCGGGTTCCTGAACCCGGTGATCTACAAGCTCGCCCAGGAGAAGTCGGCGGCGATCCACGACGTCAAGAGCGACGCGAGCGAGCTCGCAACTGTCCGGTTCGACTACGCCAACCTGGAGGGTGACACCACCGCACCGAAGACGCTCAGCCTTTTGAGCCTCCGCCAGCAGTACTACGGCGGTAAGGAGACCTACTGCGACGGGGCTGGGAACTGCGTCAGCCGCACGGCCACGCAGGTCGCTGCACGTGGCTACGACAGCTTGACGGGTCTCGGCTCACCGGGCACAGGCTTCATAGCTGCTCTGGCCACCTTCTAGCCCAATGTGTCAGTCTGCCGGAATGTCTCGGTAGAGGCGAAGGGACTCGAAGCCTCGAGCTTCTTGCCTGCCAGGGGCTAAAAGGCTGTCTAAGGCCGTCCACAGCCGTGCAGGATATCGCTCTGACCTGGCACTATTGTCCAGGGCGTCCTGGCCCGTACAGCTCGGTCGATCCGCTTGGCTACACGTTTGGCTACACTATCGCCGCCTTCGTGCCATTAGATTTGGACCTTCACGACAGCCGAGTGTGGCGCCTGAAATCGTCTTGCGCGTCGCCTCGGAGCTTCCGGGCGCTCCAGCGATGAAGGAGGGCGTTACGCGGATACTGACAGTCTCATACCGCTATCGCGCGAAAATCGAGGTTAGCGGCGGCCGATGGCATGCGGGGACAGTGCCGCAGGACCGCACGCGATCGCGGCGAGTTGCGGTCAACTCATCACCGCCGCTAGCGCGGCGCAAAGCTGGCACAGTCTAGACTCCGCACTGTCACAACGCACGCTTGAGGGCAACTAGAGCCCGGCGAGCGGCAGACGAGCGAAGGGACAGCACTCCCATGCAGACAAGGCGCCCCTACCGTCGCATCGCGCTGGCATTGTGCACTGGCGTTCTTGCCACCGCACTCGCCGGACTGAGCAGCAGGGCAGTCGCGACGACTATTTCGGACACCAAGGGCTCACCCCAGCCCGAGCTCAAGTCGTTCGTGGTCGGCACCGCGAATGGTCCGAGCGACGTCAGCACGGACGGGTACAACGGCAACCTCGTGCTCGTCTACGAGGTGTCCACGCACAACACGGACGGGGCCATTCAGGTCTGCGTGCTGAAACGGGGCGCGCGGTCGTGCGCGAGCAAGACCACGCTCCATACCGAAAAGCGCAGCACTGTGTACGACGCGCCGTTCGTAACAGTTGAGAACGGCGGCAACATTTTTGTGGCGATGGACGAGTGTTGTGGAGCGAACGACCTCCTCTTCGAGTCGACTGACGGCGGGAAGACCTTTGGCTCTCCGGTCGCTCTCGGCACGGCGGACGGACCGAACATAGATGCCGCCGAAGCCTTCGGCGTGACGGGAGAACCCGGCCACATCATCTGGGCCGAGAACAACGCCGGCAGGGATTTCGACGTGGAGTACGCACCCTTCAACGATCCATCAGATGGGCTCGTTGTGAGAGCGCTGACCGACTCAGCGGGCGTCGATTTCTTCACCGCTGGAGTGGGCAGCTACAAGGGCGGAGTCCTGGCGGCGGCAAGCGACAGCAACGACGCAACGATCGTGAGCTTCGCGCCGGCTCACTCAACGACTTTCAAGAGAGTGGGTCGATTCGCCGATCAGAGCCTTATCTCGCTGACTGGCGACGCCCTCGTCACCCAGCGAACGACTGGTGGCCAACAGCTCCTGTTCCGGTTGTTCAACGGCACCACCTTCGGGGCAGCGCACTCGGTACCGGACAGCGGTGGTGGGGGGCCGCACTGGGACTTTGCACACATGGACGGAGCCGGCCGGACGTTCGTCTTCACCGAGCGCCATCAGGATGGCTACGACCTCGAGATGCAGTCCACCACTTCGGGCGCAACATGGAGCAGCCGGGCCGACTTGGGCTCTGCGATCAAGAGCAGCGGGTTCTCGGGTGCGCTCGACAACATCGGCAGCGGCGTCGCGGTCGGCACGAGCGGCCCGGTCACGGTCTGGCCGGTGCTCGCGGCCCAGCCGGTCACGTTCACGTTGTCGGCGAAGAGCGTCGGACCGAACAAAGGCGTAAAGGCAACTGGAACCGGTAGCTCACCGCAGACCGGGCGCAGCGTCCAACTGCAAGAGCTTCGAGGGCAGCTTGTGGCACAACATCGCCTCTACGACCGAGGATGCGGCGGGCAACTTCTCATTCAGGATTTCGGGTCGCGGCGTGGGTAACTACACCTTCCGCGCGGTTGTGAAATTGCTGCCCGGCTATCTCCAGTACGGATACTCACCGCCGCGGACCCTCAAGGTCGTGAAGCCGAAGAGCTAATTGACGACCCCCGCCTCTATAAGCTCAGCTATCTCCTCGACGGTGAGCCCGCGCTCTGCGCCGGCCGTTGTGCAGCGAATCAGGGCGCGTACATCCAGACGAGTCGGATGTGGCGCACTTCGCCAGCCCGCAACGTGACCGTCTTCGATCGACCGCAGCGCGGAGTCGAGCCGGCGGTCGAGGAGGGGCCACACCCGGTGACGAAGTAAGTCCCAGGACTCAACGGGATCCTGAAATGACCAGACTTGCCCACCTTCTTCTCGAGGACGAGCGGATGGGTGCTGAACGCGACCTCCACGGATCCGGCGGTCGCGTGAAAGCCGCCGGGATAGGGGCCACCCTCGTATCCGAGCCTGCCGACTAGGAAGGCCCTGCTGGTGGTTACGAGTGGCGGGGTCGCCCGTGCTGTCGGGACCGAAACGACAAGCGCGGCGAACGCGACGAGGAATGCACAAAGCGAGGTGTGCAACACACGGGACATTGGCAGCTCCCACTCATTCAGATTCACACTTAGTCTAGGCCACTGCCGCACCTATGCGGATGCGCCCGGCCGCCGGGCAACGTGTGCCGCACGCGCTCACCTCAAGCATCCCGAAGAGTCACTACCCTCGATCAACCGCTCCGGGCGAGCGGCCCCACCGGTGTGAGCGATTCGAACCCTTGTCTCCGCCTTGAGAGGCGCATTGCGCCGAGATGGCTACCTGCTGAAAGACCCACTTCCTGGACATTCTTTGAACGCGCTCGGCGCCACCTGCCTCCGGTGATGGAGTTCGCCTATCCGACCCGAAGCAGGCACGCAGATACCGTCGTTGGCTCTCCTCATCGAGCGGCAAGAAGTCATACATGACCGGCTCTGCGAGTTCGGCCGTGGTGAAGACATCATCGTTCCCGCGAAGCCGCCTTGGAGCGTTGACAGATCACCTCCGAATGCCGGCGGGTCCAGCGTGTGGCAACCACCGTGAACGGGGCATCCGTCGCGAGCAGGACCCGGGGAGAGCGCCGCCAGCCGACGACGAAAGCTCGACGGTATGCCGCGACCGGTGTTCCGCCCTCCTCTGCAGTAGTTTGCCGCGGCGGGCAGAGTTCGTCCGCGAATTCGGTGGTCTCGCTAGCGAGCCCCGCTCGTCAGCACCACTTCGCTGGGCAAAGGACCCGGTGACCAACACGGGAGAGGCAGTCATGGTCGGTGACAAGATGGAGCACTTCCAAGGTAAGGGCAAGGACCCGGATGCCGTGCGGTCCCACATCGAGGAGTACCTGAAGGCCGACGGCTTTGTGGTCCAGACCTCGTCACCGAGTGCGCAAGGTGTGGTAATCCAAGCGAAGAAGGGCGGTTTCCTGCGCGGGGTGGTTGACGCAGACCGTGCGATGACCATCACTATCGCGGGGACGTCGGACGACTTCACGGTCCACATCGGCATCGGCAAATGGCTCGAGCACCTGGCGGTAGCAGCGATCGAGACCTTGCTCATCTCGGACCTCTTCCTCGTCGTTGACGTGGCCGAGAGCGCCTGGAATATCGAGATCGAGGACAAGCTCCTCAAGGACCTCAAGGCGTTCGTCGGCTGACGCGGGTTCGCTACTAACCCCGAGTGTTCAAGAAGCCGGCGCTCGAGATGAGTCGCGACAGCTGCAGATTGGAATTGTGACCGGCGATGACGAGCCGCGGCGTGAGGTCGATGAGCTGCTGTTCGCTTCAACCCGCCGCGGCCTCCGTGAACTGGCTGTTGTAGAGGGAATAGTAAAAGCCGCGACGCTCAAGCAGGACACGATGGCTGCCTTGGTCGACGATGTGGCCGTGGTCCATGACGATGATGTTGTCCGCATCGCGAATCGTCGAGAGTCGGTGTGCGATGACGAAGCTCGCGCGGCCGTGGCGGAGTCTCGCCATAGCCTCCTGGATGAGCACCTCGGTGCGCGTGTCGACGTTGCTCGTCGCCTCGTCCAAGATCAAGATGCTCGGATTGGCGAGAAAGGCCCTTGCAATGGTGAGCAGCTGTCGTTGGCCGGAGGAGACATTGGAAGCGTCCTCGTCGAGGCGCGTCTCATAGCCGTCGGGCAGTGTCCGGACGAAGTGATCCACGTGCGCGGCCTGTGCGGCAGCGACGATCTCATCTTCGCTTGCTTCAGGCTTTGCGTAGGCGATGTTGTCGCGGATCGTCCCGGCGAAGAGCCAGGTGTCCTGGAGCACCATGCCGAACGCTCTTCGCACTTGGTCTCGGGTGAGGTCTCTGTAGTCGACGCCGTCGAGCGAGATCCGACCGCTGTCGATCTCATAGAAGCGAACAAGCAAGTTGACCATCGTGGTCTTGCCGGCGCCCGTCGGACCGACGATCGCCACAGTCTCACCGGGTGCCACCTCGAGGTTGAAGTCCTCTATCAGCGGTTCGTCGGGCGCGTAGCGGAAATGGACGTGTTCGAGCTTTACCGAGCCGGCACCTCCTGTCGGAAGCGACGCGCGCGTCTCGAGCGACGGTTCGGCAGACTCCTCCACCGCGTCGAGGAAGTCGAACACCCGCTCGGCGGACGCCATGCCGGACTGCAGTAGGTTCATCTGGCTCGCGATCTGGGTGATCGGCATCGTGAACTGTCGCGAATACTGGATGAACGCCGTCACGTCACCGAGCGACAGAAGACCCGACGCGACCCGATAGCCGCCAAACACCGCGATGACGACGTAGTTCACATTGGCGATGAACTGCATCGACGGCTGAATGACACCGGAGAGGAACTGCGCGCGAAAGCTCGCCTCATAGAGGCGTCTGTTCTTCCTATTGAATTCATCGATCGTGGCATTGCGTCTTCCGTAGACCTGGACGAGGGCGTGCCCGGTGTGGGTCTCTTCGACGAGACCGTTCAGATCGCCGGTCTGATCCCACTGGAGGGTGAACTGGACCTGCGAGCGCCTCGCGATCAAGAAGGTGACAACGATCGCGAGTGGGATCGTGACCGCGGAGACCGCAGCGAGAATCGGCGAGATCCAGAACATCATCGCAAGCACGCCACAGATCGTGAGAATCGACGTGAGCAACTGACTGAGCCCCTGCTGCACCGTGGTGGTCAGGTTGTCGATGTCGTTCGTGACGCGGCTCAAGATGTCGCCGTGGGGATGGCTGTCGAAGTAGCGAAGCGGTAGCCGAGCGAGTTTTTCTTCGACCTCTCGTCGCAGGCCGAACATCGCCCGCTGCGCGACGCCTGCTAAGAGGAAGCCCTGGCCGTAGTTGAACGCCGCGCCAGCCAGGTAAACGACAGCGGCGAGCCCGAGAACCTTTCCGAGCTCGCCGATGTCGACGCCCTTACCGGGCGTCACGTTCATTGCCGAGATCATGCTCGCGATCTGGCTGTCGCCGTGCGCGCGCAGCGACACGATCGCCTGGCGCTTCGTGACCCCCGGATGCAAGAGCTTTCCGATCACGCCGTTGAAGAGCACGTCCGTCGCGTTGCCGAGGATCCTCGGGCCGCTCACGGTGAACCCCACCGAGACCACGCCGAAAGCGAGCGCGATCGCAATGCGGAACCGGTCGGGGCCAAGGCGTCTCAGTAGCCGGCGCAGCGTCCCCCAGAAGTCTTTGCTCTTCTCGACGGGAGCGCCAGCGCCCATCACGCCCATGCGCATCCCGGCACCGGGTCGCCCCATCATGCTGCGGCGTCCTCACCTAGCTGGGAGACGACGATCTCGCGATAGGGATCGCAGGTGTCGACGAGGGCACGATGGGTGCCCATCCCGACGACCCGACCTTCGTCCAACACGATGATGCGGTCCGCGTGCATGATCGTGCTCACCCGCTGGGCGACTATCAGCACCGCGGCTTTGCGCGTCTCGTCGCGCAGCGCGACGCGCAGCCGCGCGTCGGTTGCGGCATCGAGCGCGGAGAAGCAGTCATCGAAGAGGTACACGGGGGGCGCCTTGACGAGCGCGCGGGCGATCGAGAGACGCTGGCGTTGGCCTCCCGAGATGTTCGTGCCGCCCTGGTCGATCGCGGCATCGAGCCCGCCGGGCATGGTCGTAACGAAATCGCTCGCTTGTGCCACCTCGAGGGCATGCCAGAGCTTGGCGTCAGTCGCGTCGGCATTGCCGAATCGGAGGTTGCTGGCGATGGTGCCACCGAACAGATAGGCGGTCTGGGGGACAAGGCCGAGGGTGCTCCACAGCTGTTCGAGCTCTTGATAGCGGACGTCGACGCCGTTGACGAGCACCGAGCCCGCGGTCGCGTCGAAGAACCGCGGGATCAAGTTGAGGAGCGTCGTCTTGCCGCTCCCGGTCCCACCGATGACCGCGCTCGTCTCGCCGGGCTGGAGGACAAAAGAGATCTCCGTGAGCACCGGGCGTTCGCTTCCCGGGTAGCCGTAGCTCACGCCATCGAAGCGAACGAGGTCCGAAGAGCCCGACGGTCGGATGGAAGTTGGGCTTCGGACCGAGCTAGGCGGGTCGACGATCGATGGCGTGGTGTCGAGGACCTCTTCGATGCGCTCAGCGCTCGCCATCACGCGAGGCATGAGGATCGCCACCATCACTGCCATCATCACGGACATGAGGATCTGCAAGATGTAGGTCAGAAAGGCGGTGAGGTTGCCGATCGGCATCGACCCCTCGCTCACAAATCGACCCCCGAACCATAAGACGGCGACGCTCGAGAGGTTGAGGATCACCATGATCGTCGGGAGCATGAGGGCGAAGATCCGGTTCACCGACAGCGCCGTCGCGGTGAGATCGGCGTTCGCCTCGGCGAACCGCTCGCCTTCCGGCTTGCCCCGCACGAAAGCTCGAATCACCCGCACACCCGTGATCTGCTCGCGCAGCACCAAATTGATGCGATCGATCTTGGTCTGCATGGTGCGGAACTTCGGCACGACCATCGTCAGCACGAAGCCGATGAAGATCGCCATCACAGGCACCGCCACGCCGAGGAGCGGGGAGAGTGCCGCGCCCTCCTTGATCGCGAGGATCACGCCGCCGACGCTCATGATCGGCGCGATCACCATCATCGTGAGGGCCATCTGCAAGAAGAGCTGGATCTGCTGGATGTCGTTTGTGTTCCGCGTGATCAACGACGGTGTGCCGAAGCGGTCGATGTCGCGCGCCGAGAACGACTGCACGCGCGTGAATACCGCCTCACGGATGTCCGCGCCGACACCCATCGAGGTGCGCGACGCGAAGTAAACGGCGACGATCGCTACGACACCGAGACCAAGAGTGATCGCGAGCATGATCGCGCCGGTCTTCACGATGTAGTGCAGGTTGCCCGTGACGACGCCGTTGTTGATGATTTCGGCGTTGAGGTTCGGGAGGTAGAGGTTTCCGACAGTCTGGATGACGAGGAACACGACGACGACCGTGACGAGGCGCCGGTAGGGGCGAAGATGAGTGCGGAGCAAGCGGATCAGCACGTCCGCCATCCTTCTTCACACAGGCGGGCTACGGACTCATCATCGAAATAGGACATGCGTCTTACCCGCGAGTATTCGATGCGAGACCTTGAGCTGACGGTCCGACTTGGCGCGACCTTACAGTGTGCTGCCCTGTGGGCCGACAGCTCGTTACCGGCACATACAGGCCATCTGACCAGGACTTTCTGGTGGAGGTAATGGGACTATGTTCGAACCCCTCCTGGCCCGTTGACCTGGGGTTCTGCAGCACGAAAACGTGAGTTGGGGCCAAATTCGGGTGACAAGCCGCTCGCCTCAAGGTCGGTGTCGGAAGTGATGGGACTATGTTCGAACCCCTGACGGAGGAGCATCGGCGGTGGAGACGAGATCCTCTGGTTGGCCAAGGCAGCTGTGCACGTCGGGGTAGCGGATTTCACGAAAGTTGGAGGCTCTCGACGTCATCAGTGCTCGCGAGAGTTGCATGCGCCCGTGTAACGGCACCTCGGGGACGCGCCCCACTTGGATATGGGCCGCGTGGTAGGAGATACCCTCCAGCCTTCCTTCGCCGGTGGCGGGCACCTCACGTCTGCGCTGCCGGTGGGCACGGTTGCGGAGGTCCTAAGCATCAGCTACGAGTCAGGCCGTCCTCGTATCCTGTCGTACCGTGAGCTTCGCGGTCTGTCTTCCAAGCGTCCGAGGTTTCGATGTACAGCTCGATCTCGTTCCCGTCCGGATCGAGTACGTGCAGGCTCTTGGTGAAGGCCCGCTCCGCCTCGTAGAGGACCGTCGTTGCCGAAGCTTGGAGCACATCCCGCACGAGATGGAGATCCTCGCGCGAAGCACCGATCCTAAATGCCAGATGCGCAAGTCCTATGGCGTCCTGGTCTTGTGATGCCGCATGGGGACCGAGTCCGATCAAGGCAAAGTCGTGGTGGTTGTTCGAGGTCGGAAGTCGGAAGAACGTCATACGCGGGTCTGAGATCCGCGAGATGATCCGCATGCCCAACACGTCCGAGTAGAAGCCCTCGGACCGATCCAGGTCCCGGACCTTGAGCACGACGTGGCCGAGAGCTTGTACTTGCACTGAGATGTCTCCTTCGCTGCCCAGCAGCCCCCGCTCAGCCCGCGGCGGCCAAGATGCTGTCGCTGTCCTCGACGCTCATGGGAGGCCCCATCGGCCTGAGGTCGTGCGAGGAGGCGATTGCCGCAAGCTCGTTCATTGGCGGGAACGCCGGTTGACTCGGAACGACGCGGTCCGTGGCCGGAACGCTTACCTCTCGGACGAAATCGCGAAAACTGGCGTTGTCGTGCACGAGCAGGATCCGTGCCTCGCGGTCACCGACGACCCGGAAGGTGTGGGGCTCGCCGCGGGGCATGGAGATCCAGTGACCGGCTCCGACGACCAGCTCGTCGTCGCCACAGCGCACAACCATCTCGCCATCGAGGATGTACCAGGTGTCGTCGAGGTCGTCGTGGACGTGCAGAGGGGGGGCGGAGCCGACCGGCAACGTCATCTCGAGCACGATGGTGCCCATGTCCGCCGCGCAGCGATGCTCGACGACCAAAGTGTCGAGGAACCACCACGCCTGCGCCTGCTCGTTCTTGGGGGAATCAACGACTGCTGCGGCCATCGCGACCACCTCCTAGTCATAACTTGCATCGGATCGAGTAGTCCGGTACCCGTACGATCAGATCGTATGATAGCCTTACGATCATGTCAAGCGATGCCCTCGACCACCCCAGCGGCGAGCGAAGCCCATACGTCGGCGCCATGTTGCGTGTCGTTTGGCAGTGGGTCCGTGATCAGCTGTATGCGGGTGTCCTAGCGGCAGGATTCGACGATCTGAGCGCAGCGCATGTCGCGCTCTGGCGCTATCCCGGCCTCGAGGGAGTACGTCCCACTCAGCTCGCGGATCGTGTGGGGATCACGAAACAGTCGGTCAACGACCTGCTCGGGCATCTGGAAGGACACGGGTACTTATTGCGCGTCCCCAATTCGGTCGACGGTCGGGCTCGTGTGATCCGACTTACCGCCAAGGGACGGCGGCTCGGAGAGACCATTTACGCCGCGGCGGGGGCGGCTCAGCTGCAGATCGAGGAGATCCTCGGGCCACGTCGGTTCGCACAGCTGCACAGCTCGCTCGAGCTCCTGACCGAACAACTTGAGGGCTCACCGACCGTCCCCTAACGCCGACCGCGTGGCTACGGGTAGCTCGCCCAGACCGTCGGTTAGGCGGGGCAGTTTCTGGCGACAGGGTCGACATCTGCTTGCTGGCGCAAACGGTGTGAATTGCCGAGTGCAAGCGGCACGCAGAGTTCGAACAACAGCGTTTTCCTCCGTTGGGAGGGCCAATGAAATACAGCCTTTGAAATGGGAAAACGAGAACGAAGCCTTACAGTCTTGCGACTTCACTTCTATTGCCACCACGACTGTCGGAGATTTTCGGACAGAAAGAGACGGGTCTTCGCCGGATCGGCCGAGGTTCGCCGAGCGACGAAACGGGCGGGTCTCGGGGACGAGAGCGGGTTGGTGGACGGTCAGTACCTCAGAGCGGCGACGGCGTTCCCAGTCGCCACGAGGCTCGTCCCGATGACGACAGCGAGCTGCCCGGTGATCGCGTAG
This sequence comes from uncultured Acidimicrobiaceae bacterium, assembly GCA_963801185.1. Classification (GTDB taxonomy): domain Bacteria; phylum Actinomycetota; class Acidimicrobiia; order Acidimicrobiales; family Bog-793; genus Palsa-601. The sequence goes on from CAWDDW010000001.1 coordinate 1,177,949, forward strand.
CCGGCCGGCCCGAGCTCGATCGGGACACTGACATGCCCGGCCGCCGCCAGGTAGGTCTGCCAGAGGTTGTGCCCGGTGCCCGTGTCCTCGATCGACACGAAGCCACCCGTCGTGACCGTCGCTGCACCGATCTCGATGCTGAGGCCCCGGATCACCGTCCCGGCGACGGTCGGCCCGAAGGCGGTGGACCCGGAGGCGCCCAGGCTGACACCCGAGGACGTGGCGCTGTCTGTCGAGGTCGGGGCGGCGACCTCGGAAGGTGACGGTGTGCCAATCGGACGGGATCGACGGGGCAGGGCCGGGAGCGAGGGCGACGGTACGCGGCGAGCGCGTCACGGTGTCCACGACGCGGCGCGCCATCAGGCCGTTCGCGGTGATCTCAACGCCAAGAGGGCGCGTAGTAGCTGAGGAGCGTGACGCCATTCGGGCCTAGATAGACCGACACGCCGTTGAGGATCGTGGGCTTCTCGCTTGCGTAGGGCATGGGCACGCGGCGTACGGGGAGGAGACGCACGGCTGTGCCCTGTTGGGACAGCTGCGGACAGCGAATCGTGGTGGGCTTCGACGCGACAAAGAGCGCGCCCGGCGTGGAGAATCCCTCACACGGGTTCTGGCCGGGATAGAAGATCGAGAACGCCGCAGGCACCGATACCTGTGCGTCCCCGTAGTCCACTTGCACCCAGTCCTTCGGGGTCGCGGCGGTGTCCACTACGGGCAACGGATGAATCGGCGGTCGGGTCGTAGTCGTCGTGGTCGAGGACGTGGTCGAGAGCGTCGTCTGGGAGGTGCACGCCGCGGCGACCAGCGCCACCGTGGTGCACACGATGATCCGCCACGACCGCATCGACCTCATGCTCCCAAGAAGCCCCCTGGAACGGTGATCGCGTATCCGGGAGGGCAAGAACTACCGTGTCCTCGTGCGGGCCTTCGCTTACCTGACCGCCACGGTGCTCATAGTGATCGGCGTCGGCGTGGGGATAGGTGTGATTGCAGAGCCGAACGGGCAGGTCGGCCCGATGGGTGTCGTGACCGGAAGGGTCTGGGCATGCGAGGGAATGTTTCCCCCGCACCCCGTGATGGTCAACGTCAATGTCACCCGCGGTGACGTGGTGGTCGCCTCAGCAGAGCTTGTCTCGGGCCACAGGTACCGGTTCCGGCTCTCCCCAGGCCGCTACACCCTTTCCTCACCTCCAGGGGGGTCAGAGCGCACCGTCGAGGTGAGAGTCGCTGCCCGACACGTCAACCACGCGGATATCTATAACGCCTGCAAATAGTGGTCTGTCGCTGAAGTGGCGAGGGTGGCTAGCGACCCAGGGGCCAACCCGTACGCCGAGTACCAGCTAGCGATGACCCCTTCGATCGCGCTCGGTGAGCCGCTCAGAACATCCAGCTATGAGCGCGCCGCGTCGGCGCGGCTCGGATAGGGGAAGTTCCGATGCCCAATGTCGTCCAGCTGCGTTGCTTTGTATCGGTCCTGCCGCGCTCACACCCTCGCGGTGTCGTGCCGGTAGGCGAAGACGGCGAGTGGGATGAGCGCGGCGGTCCAGCAAGCGAGCACGATCCATCCCTCTGCCGGCCAGTCCCCGTGGAGGAGCGCGGCCGGGCCGGCATGCACGAGCCAGTAGGAGGGCAGCAGCTTGACGACGGTCAGCATCGCTCCGCTGTTGAACAAGCTCCCAAACGCGCCGCCGAAGAGGGCGAAGAAGACGACGAGCCAACCCATGGCTGGCACGAGGGCGTCCGTCGCGATCAGGTGACCCAAGATGAGGCCCATCAAGACGAACGGCACCAAGCCAACAAGAAGCAGGCCGCTCATCTCTAACCACTGCGCCGCGTTGAGGCGCACCCCAAGCGTTGCGCCGGCCAGGAAGACCAAGACGAGCGCGGGCAGCGCCACGAGGTAGGCGGCGAGCGTCTTCGCGAGGTAGTCGGTGCGGACCCGCAGCGGCGTGATCCGCAACTGGCGGGTCCAGCCCCGAGCGCGGTCGCGCGCGAGACGGGCACCGGGTCCAATGGCGGCGAACATCGCGCCATAGGCCGCCATCCCGGTCATGAAGTAGAGAGGAAAGGAGACGCCCGCGGCGTAGACGAATGCATGACGGTTGCCCGAAGCGACGGAGTAGTAAACGACGAGTGGAAGCGCCAAAGAGAGCGCCCACATCAGGCGACTGCGCACGGTCCGGAGGAGCTCGTAGCGCACGTGTGTGGCCGCATTCATTCAGCCACCTCCTCGGGACGAGAGTCGACCGGCTCGGCTGTCAGCTCAAGGAACGCTTCTTCGAGGCTTCCGCCGCGTACTTCGACGTCGCGCACCTCAGGGAACGTTGCGAACAGTGCCGGGAGCGCCACGTCGGCGTCCGAGCACGAAAGCACCACCGTCTCACCGTGGCGCTCGACGTTCATCACGCCGGGCAGGGCGCGAAGCGCCGAGAGGTCGACCACCGGCAGCGTCGCCCGGACCGTTCGAGACCCCGCCTTCGCCTTGATCTCGGTGGCCGGTCCGTCGGCGACAATGGACCCACGGGCGATGAGCACGATCCGGTCCGCGAACACATCGGCCTCTTCGAGGTAGTGGGTAGCAAATACGACGGTCTTTCCTTCTGCAGCGACTCCGCGCATCACCTCCCAGAACTCGTGTCGACCCTCGACGTCGATGCCAGCAGTCGGCTCGTCGAGCACCAAGACATCGGTGTTGGAGACCAGCGCCGTGGCAAATCGCACCCGCTGGGCTTGCCCACCGGAGAGCTTCGTCGTCCAGCGCTCCGCGACATCGTCGAGGCCTGTGAGCCGAAGGACGTCATCGACACCTAGCGAGTGCGGGTAATAGGAGGCCACCAGGGAGAGTAGCTCGCGAACACGTAGGAAGTCGGGGAGCGACCCAGTTTGGAGCATCCCGCCTACAAGGCCCGACCTGACGGCTGTCGCTGGAGGGACCCCGAAGACGGAAACCGATCCGGCGTTCGGGCGGGTCAAGCCGAGCACCATGTCGATCGTCGTCGTCTTGCCCGCGCCGTTGGGGCCGAGCAGTGCGACCGTCTCACCGGGCGCGATCACGAGGTCGATGCCGCGAACCGCCTGGACCGAGCCGTAGGACTTGGTCAAGCCGGTGACTTTGATTCCGGCAGACTCGATGCTGACAGTGGCCATGTGCCTCCCTTCGACCGCCCGCCGGAACGGCAGTTTTCGAGTCCTCGGCTGGCGGCAATCTGCCGGGAGGGCGGAACTGCTCGAACGCTACACGTCGTATTCGTCCCCGGCCTAGGGCCTTCCAATTGCTTCGGTGTCCTTAGGGAGCCCAGCGCGATTCTCGCCCGACCATCATCATCACCAATACCAATACGCCAAACACTCTGATCTGCACTCTCGCACTCGTGATGTCGCGGCATCTTGGGGAATGCCGAACGACGGGTCCGGTGCCCATGGCTAGTCGCCTCGCGGCCCGAGCAACTACCCCTGCCATTTCGGCGACGCACCTCTAGGCACCCTCGCGAGCACCGGTCCTGCCCTACCCCCTTGACCCCGCCACAATGGTCCTGTGCCCGCTCCACCTCTCACGACAACCGAGATCGCCGAGCTGGCGGTAAGCATCCGGAGGCTTCTCAGCGACCCCGACTTCGGGATGACGGTGACTACCCGCCAGCGGTGGGAGGGTGCGCTCGCGTGCCTGGAGTTCGTCCTCGGGGAGGCTCCGCGCCTTGCTCTCGGGGGTCATAGGCGGGTCGCAGAGGGGTAGATGGTCAGGCCAGGGTGTCCAGCTACAGGTCGGTCGGCTCAGGCGGCATGAGGTTCCGAGGGGGCTTTGCCAATAGCCAGGTCCGCTATCCACCCGCTGGGTGGCGCCAGGACAGGAGCGCCCTTTAGGGCTTCTGTGGCTTCCAGGTGCTTCCACCGTTGGTGGTGCCGATGATGGCGGCGCCGGACTTGGCGTCACCCACCGCGACGCAGTCCTTGGTGGACCCACAAGAGACGCCACTGAGATACGCCACGCCCGCCGGAACCTTCTGAGTGTTCCAGGTGATTCCACCGTTCGCAGATGAGCTGATCTCGACAGAGCTGGTACCTGTAACACAAGCCTTCGTCGCACAGTGGCGTCTCTGACCGACGACGACACAATCCTTCGTCGAGGAACACGAAACGCCGCTGAGATTCCCTATCCCCCTGACACGCATCTTCCAGTTGATACCGCCGTCTGAGGTGGTAACGATGTCGACCTCGTTGTCGAAGGTGGCTGTTTCCGCGTTACCTAGCGCGACGCAGTCCTTGGTTGACGAGCATGAGACGGCCTGGAGCGCAGGCTCCCCCTTCGGCACTTTCCGGAACGTCCAAGTGGCACCGCCGTTCGTGGTCGTGATGGCGCCTAGACCTACAACGACACAGTCCTTCGGCGAAGAACACGAGATGCCAAAGACAGAACCCATGGTGGTGCCCAACTTCGGGACCTTCTCGGCTTTCCAGGTAACGCCCCCGTTCCTCGTGGCAAAGACGACAGCGTCGGAGAGCGAGGTGATCCCCACAGCCCAGCAAAGCGAGTTACTCGTGCACGAGACGCCCTGTAGTTCTGCAATCGCCTGCGGCAGGGTCTGGTGCTTCCAAGTGCTACCCCCGTCGGCAGTCGCGATAAGCCTGGAGGAGGCTCCCTCCAGCCCAACCACCCAGCAGTGAGAGAGGGACGGACACGCGATCGACAGAAAGATAGTGATCGGGCTGTCTGTAATCTCGGCTTTCCAGATACCGCCCCCGTTCGTCGTGTCCAGGATCACACCACCGCTTGTCGCCGTGCCGAGTGCCCAGCAGTGCGTGGCGGTGGCGCACGAGATCTTCGACAAGCTGGTGATCGTCGGCGCCACAGCGGTCGCCCCTGACGTACCGACACCGACGCCCGCGAAGGTGGCGAGGGTCACCAGGGCGGGGAGCAGACGCTTCAGGGTCTTCATCATGATCTCCTCCCGATGTACACGTCCGCATTGAGGGCAACAGACGTGCACCACGAAGTCGACGGGCACGAGATCGCCGAAGGTGGCCAAGACGTCCACTCGGCGACGACCTGCCGTGACCACTTCCCGTTGCTGTAGATGAAGACGCCGGGAGAGGAGCCGGAGCCGCCCAGGCTCACGCAGAACGTCGTCTTGTGGCAGGAGATCGAACCAATGGCCAAGGGCGACAGGAGATTCTTGCTCAGCTTCCAGGTGCCTTGGCTAAGAGCGAACACCTTGGAGGAGACAAGGCCTCCGGTCGTGTTGTCGACGGTGCGGGAGACGAGGCAGAACGAAGTCGTCGGACACGAGAGACCGGGGGTGTAGCTGTACCCGCTCGGGCTGTCGAAGTAGCCGACGCGCCCGGTCCAGGACCACTTGTCGGCGTTGTAGGTGAACACTCGCCCGTTGTTGTCTACCGCCACGCAGTGGGAGGCAGTCGCGCACGAGACGACCATCGCCGCTTTCGGCTGGCGGATTTCTATCTTGGTGGACTTTGTCCACTTCCCATCACGGTAGATGGCGGCGAGCTGTCCCTCGACGACGGCGCAGAACGAAACGGTCGGACAGGAGACCGAAGGACTGCCGTAAGAGATCCGGGGGGTCTTGAATGCGTTGTCTATCGACCACTTCCCGTCACGGTAAATGATGGACTGAACCACACTGGTCCCGGAGAAAGTGAGAGCCACCGCTACGCAGAACGACCGGCTAGCGCACGAGAGCGACGTGACCGAAGGCGGACCGGTGTTCGTCGGCGGTGGGTACTTCAGACTCGTGTCCTCCGACCACTTCCCGGCCGTTCCGTTAGCCTTTCCGCGATAGATGTAGGCCAACGGGGCGTAGTAGTTGAACGCGAGGCAGAACGAGGTCGTCGGACACGAGACAGTGCCAAGGGCGGGCGCAGGTTTGACCGAAGGCGGGGAGTTCTTGACCACGACCGGCTTGGACCACGTCAGCTTGGTGATCGTGGCAGCTGGTGCAACCCCGGACGCCCATGACGTACCGGCACCGACGCCCGCGAAGGCCGTGAGGACCACTATGACGGTCAGCAGTCGCTTCAGGGTCCTCATCGGGTCCTTCTTTCTCTCGTGCTCGTCTCCAATCCCCGGCTGCGCGGGATCGCGGCTCCCCAGCACAGTTACCTTCTGCACTGAGTCTCCGCTGGCAGCCCGCTCAGCGAACAGAGGCGAAGGTCCCGACTGAGGACAAGCAGCGCCGTGACCGATGAACCTGCCCTGCTCCCTCGACGCGGTCACAATTGACCGGTGCTACTCGCCCGCTCGCGAGAACAGAGGTCGAGGCGTTCGCGGAGAGCATCCGGGCGATGCTCCGCGATCCTGACGCCAGGCTGAGCACGAGCGCTCGGCTTCGTTGGGAAGGGGCGCTTACTGCCATCAAGGCCGTCCTTGGCATCGCCCCGAGCCTCGTGACGGAGGAGCCGGAGCGATTCTTGCTCTAGCCGGTCATAAACGCTCGACCCTGGCGTTACGGGACGCTTTCCTCCGCCAGTCGCCACCGTCGCTCCGGATGGTGCTCTTCGGATACCCATCGCGTCGGCGAGCCAGCAGCTTCCAGAACATCCGAGAGCCAGTACGACTCGTCGGGGCTCCAGCCGGCGGCATCGACGTGACGGGCAAGCGCATCGCACACTGGTCGATGGCGACGGGACTCGACCGTCGTGGCGAACTCTGCGGCTTGCGGTGGGGTCCCATCGACCTCGAAGCCGGGAGGCTCCAGATCGTGCAGACGCGGGTTGTTGTCGAGGGGGTCGCGACGGACTCCACCCCTAAGACCTCGGCGGGGCGTCGCTCTATCCCCCTCGATCCCCTCCTCGTGCAGCGCCTGAAGGCTCTCCGTGCCCGGCAGGCGGCTGAACGGCTGGCGGCTGGCTCCGCCTATGAGGAGACTGACTACCTCTTCACGGATGAGCTGGGGCGTCGCTATCACCCAGATCACTTCTCAGCCCGGTTCGAGAAGCTCGTGGAGACGACTGGCTTGCCGCGTATCCGCCTACACGACACCAGGCACACTGCCGCCTCGATCATGCTCGCGAACGGGGTCCCGGTGAAGGTGGTATCAGAGATTCTCGGGCACTCCAGCCCCACCATCACCCTGAGCATCTATGCGCACGTCCTGCCCGGCATGGCAGAGGAGGCGGGAGCGGCACTCTCGGCGCGCCTGCTCGGCTGACGCCTGCGTTGACAAGGCGTTGACATTGCTTCGTGGCGCCGTTCGGTAATCAGTGTTGTCAAGCCCGTCACCAGGACATTTGGGTGGAGGCGAAGGGACTCGAACCCTCGAACCTCTTGACTGCCAGTCAAGCGCTCTACCAACTGAGCTACGCCCCCAGAAGGTTGACCTCAGGGTAGCAGTCGCTCGCAGCGGCTCCGCCTGGGTCGACCACCCTGTCGGCTCCAGATGGCAGCGCTGGCGTGCCGAGATGCGGCCAGGAGGCCGCGGGTCGATGGGAGCGGGCCGGCGGAGTCCGCTGGAAGAGGCGTCCGTCTCTCCGGACGCCGAAGCCGGGTCGGGCTCAGGCGGGCACGCCGCACTCCGGCGGATTGGCCGTCAACTCATGCCTTCGTCGGAGCCGCTCCTGGCAGCCACTAAATTCACCCCATGTCTGACGCCTACGACGTCCAAGAGGTAGAGGCGCGCTGGCAGCGCCGATGGGAGGACGAGGGCACCTACGAGGTCAACCTCGACGACCCCCGCCCGGCGGCGTACGTCCTCAGCATGTACCCCTACCCGAGCGGCCCCGCTCACCAAGGCCACATCCGCAACTACACCTTCGGCGACCTCCTCGTCCGCTACCGCACCATGAGGGGCGAGGCCGTCCTCTCGCCCTTCGGTTTCGATTCTTTCGGCCTGCCGGCCGAGAACGCCGCCATCAAGGGAGGCGTGCACCCGCGTGAGTACACCGAAGCCCGCATCGCCGAGCTGAAGGGCTCGGTCAAGCGCCTCGGGGCCGTCTACGACTGGCGCCGCGAGCTCGCCAGCCACGATCCGGACTACATCAAGTGGAACCAGGTGATCTTCCTGGCGCTCCTCGAGACCGGCCTCGCCTACAGGGCAGAAGCGCCCGTCAACTGGTGCCCCGGGTGCCAGACCGTCCTCGCCAACGAGCAAGTGCTCCCCGATGGCACCTGTGAGCGCTCGGGCGACATCGTCGAGCGCCGCAACCTCAAGCAGTGGTTCTGCCGGATCACCAACTACGCCGAGGAGCTGCTCGACTCGCTCGAGGCCCTCGACTGGCCCGAGCGCGTGAAGACGATGCAGCGCAACTGGATCGGCCGCTCCGAAGGCGCCGAGTTCAAGATGCACATCCTCGAGCAGCCCGATCTCCACATCGAGGTCTTCACGACGCGGCCCGACACCGGCTTCGGAATGACCTACGCCGTGCTCGCGCCCGAGCACCACCTCGTCGACCGGCTCACGACCGACGAGCATCGCCAAGCCGTGGGCGCGCTACTCGAGCGCGCCAGCCACTCTTCTGACGTCGAGCGGCAGTCGTCAGAAGGGGGGCTCGACAAGCGCGGCGCCTTCACCGGCTCGCACTGCATCAATCCGTTCAACAACCAGCCCGTCCCGCTGTACGTCGCCGACTATGTGCTCGGCAGTTACGGGACCGGCGCCATCATGGCCGTCCCGGCCGAAGACCAGCGGGACTACGACTTCGCGACCGCCTACAGGCTCCCGATCGTCCGGACCGTGCAGCCGCCGGCCGACTTCCCCGACGACTGCGCCTACACCGGCGAGGGCCCGCACATCAACTCCGGCTTCCTCGACGGCCTCGAGACGGCGCAGGCGAAAGCCAAGGCGATCGAGTACCTGCAGGAGCGAGGGATCGGCCAGGCGAAGATCAACTACCGCCTGCGCGACTGGCTGATCAGCCGGCAGCGGTACTGGGGCTGCCCAATCCCGGTGATCCACTGCCCGACCGACGGCATCGTTCCGGCGCCGGCAGAAGAGCTGCCGATCCTTCTCCCAGAGGACGTCGAGTTCCGCCCGACCGGCGAGTCGCCGCTCAAGTACCACGAGGGATTCCTCAGAGTGACCTGCCCGAAGTGCGGCGGGCCGGCGGTCCGGGAGACCGACACGATGGACACGTTCGTGGACTCGTCGTGGTACTTCTTGCGTTTCGCAGATCCTCACGACGAGACCGGGCCGGTCAACATGGCGGCAGCCCGCAAGTACATGCCGGTCGACCAGTACATCGGCGGGATCACTCACGCCATCCTCCACCTGCTCTACGCGAGGTTCTATACGCGGGCGCTTGGCGACGTCGGGTTCAGCCCGCAGGAGATACGTGAGCCGTTCTCCCAGCTCTTTTGCCAGGGCATGATCCGCCTGAGGGGGAGCGCCATGTCCAAGTCGAAGGGCAACGTCGTCTCGCCCGACGAGTACTTCGAGAAGGTGGGGGCGGACGCACTGCGGCTCTTCCACCTCTTCGTCGGACCCCCTGTGGACGACGTCGACTGGAACGACCAGACCGACGAGATCATCGAGGGCTGCTCGCGCTACCTCGCGAGAGTCTGGCGGCTCGCGAACGGCGAGGTCCCGCGCCTGCCCGACGCGGCCGACGCCGGAGGAGCCGCCTCCTTGCGTCGCGACGTGCACGGCACGGTCGCGCGGGTGAGCGCCGACATCGAGCGCTACGGCTTCAATACCGCGGTCGCCGCGCTCATGGAACTGACGAACACCATCTACAAGCACGTGCACGCCGGCACCGATGACGCGGCCGTGGACCAGGCGATCCGCACCTTGCTCGAGCTGCTCGCGCCGATGGCCCCGCACCTCGCGGCGGAGGCGTTCGACCGGCGCTACGCCGAGCACGTCCACACGCGGCCGTGGCCCGTGGCCGATCCTGCCTACCTCGCCGTCGACAAGGTGACGATGATCGTCCAGGTGAACGGGAAGCTCCGCGACCGCATCGTGGTCGACGCGTCCCTCACCGAGACGCAGGCGACGGAGATCGCCCTCGCCTCGGAGAAGTTGAGGGATCTCCTCGCCGGCGCTGCACCCAAGCGCATCGTCGCCCGGCCGCCGAACCTCGTGAACATCGTCGTCTGACCGGGCGCGGCGCAGGCGGGACGCGTGCCGCACCCGCCGTGACACCCCCTGTTTTGAGTAATGCCCCGCAACTTGTAGAATGGTCACGGCAGAGGGGGCAACTGATGCTGAGAGACCGTAGGACACGCTGCGCTGCGCGGCGTGGGAGGAGTACCTCCAGCTCAGTCTTGGCCGGGGTGACCGGCATCGCAATGGCGTTAGGGGCAGCGTTCGGCGCCGCCTCGCCCGCCGGAGCGGCACTGGCGGCACCGAGGCGTGTTGGACAGGCGCCCGCCGTAGCGCGTGACTCCGCCCGCCTGGGCACACTCGCGGCGGCCAGCTCGATGAGAGTCGACGTGGTGCTGAGCCCGCGCGACCCGGCCGCGCTGGCGGCATTCGCAACCGCCGTCTCCACGCCGGGCAACCCCCTCTACGGCCACTACCTCGCCAAGGGCGAGTTCCCCGGCAGGTTCGGCCCCACGACCGCCGCCATCGACGCGGTCGAGCGCTCGCTGCGCGCAGAAGGTCTGCCCAACGGACACCTTTCCTCGACTCACCTCAGCATCCAGTACGTCGCCAGTGAAGCGACACTCGCTCGTGCGTTCTCGGTCGCCATCGACCGCTACCGGCTCCCGGGCGGTCGCATCGCGTTCGCTAACACGGCTGCGCCGAAGTTCGCCGGCTCCGTTGCGCGCTACATCGAGGGCGTGATCGGGCTGGACGACCTCACCCAGTTCCGCCCGCTCGGCTTGATGCACGTCAAAGCGCTCCGGCCGGCGGCCCGCTCCCCGCACATCGTGACAGGCGGCCCCCAGCCTTGCGCGGCCGCCGTCACCGCCGGTCCCGAGTGGGACTCCTACACCGCTGACCAGTTGGCGTCTGCGTACCGTTTCTCCAGCTTGTACGGCGCGGGTGACGAAGGAGCAGGCGTGAGCGTCGCTCTCTTCGAGCTCGAGCCCAACAAGACGACCGACATCGCCAAGTACCAGACCTGCTACGGGACGAGCGCAACCGTCACCTACACCAAGGAGGACGGCGGTGCGGGCTCGGGCGCAGGCGAGGGCGAGGCGGCCCTCGACATCGAGGACATCATCGGCCTTGCACCTAAGGCCTCCATCGACGTCTATCAAGCTCCCAACAACACCACGGGCATCTTCGACGACTACAACTCGATGGTCGGCAACGACACCTCGAAGGTCATCTCGACGTCGTGGGGTGAGTGCGAGTCGGAGGCTGGTTCCTCGATCATCGCCGAGGAGGCGACGATCTTCCAGACCGCCGCCACCCAGGGCCAGTCGGTCTTCGCGGCCGCCGGGGACAGCGGCTCAGAGGACTGCGGCACGAACGCCCTCGCTGTCGATGACCCCGCGAGCCAGACCTATGTGACCGGCGTCGGTGGCACCGAGATAACCGCCCTCGGGCCGGCACCCACCGAGAACGTCTGGAACGAGAGCGCCACCGGTGCAGGCGCCGGCGGCGGCGGCATCTCCTCCTCGCACACGATGCCCTCATACCAGTCGGGCGCCCCGTCGTCGCTGAACGTCGTCAACGCCAACTCCTCGGGCTCGCCTTGCGAGGCGGCGACGGGATCGTACTGCCGCGAGGTCCCCGACGTCTCGGCGGACGCAGACCCGTATTCCGGCTATGTCATCTACTGGGACGGTGTCTGGTTGGGCATCGGCGGCACGAGCGCCGCTGCTCCGCTCTGGGCTGCGTTCACGGCGTTGACCGACGCCTCGAGCGGATGTGACGGGGCGTCCATCGGCTTCGCCAATCCGGCGCTGTACACCGCGGCCGCGACCGCGTACTCGGCCGACTTCAACGACATCACGTCGGGGAACAACGACTACACGGGAACCAACAACGGGCTGTACCCGGCCGGCACTGGCTACGACATGGCCTCCGGCCTCGGCACGCCGAACGGAGCCGGCCTTCCCGGCACCCTCTGCAGCGGCTTGTCGACCGGCCCTGCCCACACGACCACGACGCTCACGGCCAACCCGACGGGACCGGTTGTCGGACAGACGGTGGCCTACACGGCGACCGTCGCACCCGCCGCTCCCTCGTCGGGAACGCCGACTGGGACCGTGACCATGAAGGGCGACTCCGGTGTTCTCTGCACCGCGACTCTCAATGAGGAGTCGCCGGACGAGGCGACGTGCTCCACGAGCTACCCGGCGGCCGGAACCGACTCTGTCACCGCGACCTACAACGGGGACTCGAACGACCTGTCCTCGTCGAGCACACCGCTCGGGGTCACGATCTCGCAGGCTTCCACCGCGACGGCGGTCGGGACGAGCGACGCGTCGCCGGTAGTGGGCGAGTCGGTGACCTACACCGCCACGGTGCGGGCCACCTCGCCGGGCTCGGGCACGCCGACGGGCTCGGTGAACTTCACGGGCACGGCCGGGCTCCTCTGCTCCGCGACACTCGACGAGTCCAGCACCGACCGGGCAACCTGCACCATCAGCTACGGCTCGCCTGGCACCGACTCGGTGAAAGCGACGTTCAACGGCGATGGCAACTACTCGGCGTCCACTTCCGGAGCGGTGGCCGAGACGATCTCGAAGGCGCTGACCACGACCGCCATCTCGTCGTCCCCGTCCTCGCCGGTGGTAGGCCAAGCAGTCACCTACACCGCGACGGTCGACCCGGTGGCACCGGGATCGGGCACGCCGGGCGGCGCCGTCACTTTCACCGGCGTGGCCGGCACGATCTGCGTCTCGACGCTCGACGACGCGAGCCCGGACACCGCCACCTGTGCCACGACGTACACGACGTCGGCCGGCGACACGGTGACGGCCGCATATGGCGGGAACACCGACTTCGCGGCTTCTGTCTCACCGGTCCTCGACCAGTCCGTCAGACCGGATGCCACGACTACCAGTGTCAGCGCAAACGACACGACCCCAGTCGTCGGTCAGGGCGTCACCTACACCGCGACAGTCGACGTCACCTCGCCCGGCTCCGGCACCGCGGCAGGCACCGTCACCTTCACCGGCGACGGCGGCGTGCTGTGCAGCGCCGTCTCACTCGACGGGGCCAGCCCGGACCAGGCGACGTGCACCGCGAGCTACGCGGCGGCCGGCGCTGACTCGGTCACGGCCACCTACAACGGAAGCACGAACGACCTTGGCTCAGTCTCGAGCGCACTGCCTGTGACGATCTCGCCGGCCGCCACGAGCACGTCGCTCGTCGTCGACCACTCCTCGGTAGTGGTCGGCCAAACCCTCACGTTCACGGCGACCGTGTCCCCGGTGGCACCTGGCTCCGGGTTACCGACTGGCACGGTGACCTTCGCAGGCGCGGCCGGCACGCTGTGCACCGCCTCGCTCGGCGTGTCCGGTCAGGCCACCTGCACGACGAGCTACGACGAGGCCGGCACCGACTCGGTGACAGCGACATACGGCGGCAACTCCAACTTCTCGGCCTCCGCCTCCAGCGCTGTCGGAGAGACCATCTCGCCAGCTGCCACGACCACCTCGGTCGTTGCGAGCGTCACCTCATCGGTCGTTGGCCAGCAGGTCACATTCACAGCGAGCGTCGGCGCCGTGTCGCCCGGAGCGGGGACGCCGAGTGGGACGGTGTCCTTCAGCGATGGCGTCGTGCTGTGCGGTTCCGTCCTGACCGACACGGTGCCCGATCAGGCGACCTGCACGGTGAGCTTCCCCGCCATCGGCGTCAAGACCGTCACAGCCACGTTCGAGGGCTCCGGCGCTTATACAGTGTCGGCCTCCCACGGCGTGAAGGAGTCCGTGTCGGCCGCTGGCACCACCACGTCGGTCAGCGCCTCGAGCGAGCCCTCGGTCACCGGCCAGAACGTGACCTTCACCGCGACCGTCGCAGCTGCCGTCCCGAGCACCGGCGAGCCCTCCGGACACGTGGTCTTCAGCGTGGAGACGAGCGGCGACCAGTCCCTCTCGTGCACCGGCACGAGCGACACGAAGGCCCTCAAGTCCGGCAAGGCGAGCTGCACCATAGAGGGCAAAGAGCTCAACCCCTCGGTCTCGCCCCTGACGGTCGACGCCACGTACGAGGGCACCACGGCCTACAAGTCGAGCCAGGGCAGCACGCAGCACGACGTCGACAAGGCGGCGACCTCGGTCACGGTGAGCTCGTCGGCCAATCCGTCCGCCTCCGGGCAGTCCGTCACGTTCACGGCCACCGTGAAGGCGGCGTCTCCGGGAGCGGGCACGGTTGGGGGTACGCTCACCTTCAGCTTCTCCCCGAAGGGATCACTGGCCTGTACCAAGGGCGACGCCGTGATCCTCAGCACTGCCGCCAAAGCGGTGTGCACGCTGGCAAAGGGGGCGCTCACCGCGTCGGTCACGATCACGGCCGCCTACGGAGGCTCCAGCTCCTACAAGTCCGGCAGCGGGTCGTTGTCCCAGACGGTGAGTTGATCCTCAGACGCCTTTCGCGAGCAGCACGACCCCGTAGGAGCCCGCCAGCCGGTCGACGACGATCTCCCGGTACTCCGGAGAGTCGGCCCAGCGCCTGAACGCCGGCTCGTCGTCGAAGGCGAGGATCACGACCTTCTCGTAGTCCCACTCGCCTTCCTCGACCGACGGCCGCTCGTCGGCCGCGAGCACCCGGCCGCCGTACACGCTGAGCACGTCCATGAAACGACTCAGGTAGCGCCCGTACGACTCCCGGTCGGTGATCGTGATCTGGGCGATCGCGTACACGCTCATAGCCGGCTCACCAATGCTTCCGCCATCACCACCTCAATCGCACCGATACGGGCGAAACTACCAGTTGGCCATCGCTTGTACATTCGCGCTGCCGCCCGCCCGCACGGGCACGGCACAGGCCAAACGAAGCGAGGAGGGCGAGGTGAGGTGGGCAGGGCCGAACGGCTACTGGGCTAGTGACGAGCCCGAGCTCGTAGACGTCGAATGGGTGCATCGCTCGCTCAGCGCCGAGGCGTACTGGGCGCTCGGCCGGTCCTACGAGGTGGTCGCCAGGTCGATCGAGCATTCGCTCGTCTTCGGCCTCTACTCCGGTGAGGGGGCCGAGGTCGGTGTCGCCAGGGTCGTCACGGACTTCGCGACCTTCGGCTGGCTGTGCGACGTGTACGTCGACCCGGTGCACACTGGCCACGGTCTCGGATCGTTCCTCGTCGAGACCGTGATCTCGCACCCGGCCCTACAGGGCCTTCGCCTCGTCCTCGCGGCGGTGCCGGGACGGACTCTGTACGCGAGGCAGGGTTTCGTGCCGCTTCCCAGCCCCGATCACTGGATGGAGCGCAGGTCGAGCGGTTAGCGCCGCCCCGCTGCGCCAGCCAAGGGTCAGGCGCGGAACCCCGCCATCACCTCGGCCCAGCGACCCTCGCCGAGCTTGTACGGCGCATAGAAGGAGAAACGATCGATCACGTCTCCATACCTCTCCCTCACCCTCGGAGCCACTTCCTCGGGCGGGGCGACGACCGCGAACGTGTTCAGCACGTCGTCGCTGATGAGCTCTCCCATCTTCACCCACTCGCCCTGCTTGGAGAGCGGGTGGAGCTCGAGGTGGAGGTCACCCCAGCCGTGCAGCTCGAGAACGCCCTTGTAGGCAGGGGTCGAGCCGTAGAAGGCAATCTGAGCCTTCACTGCCTTGGTCGCCTGCTCCATCTGCTCGTCGGTGTCACCCGTCACGACAAAACCGGGGTACGACAGCTGGAACGCCGACCGATCACGACCGGCCTTGGCGAGACCCCGGTCGATCGCCGGCAGGGTCACCTCGCGGAGGTACTGCTCGGTCGTGAAACCGTGAACCAAGATGCCGTCGGCAACTTCACCGGCAACCTCGGTCATGAGCTCGCCGACTGCAGCGAGGAAGACCTTCGGCTTTCCATAGGGGTTCGGGCCGGGGTTGAAGAACGGCGTCATGAGGTTGAACGTGTAGAAGTCGCCCTTGAAGTCGAGCTTGGTCCCCTCCTGCCAACAGTCCCAGATCGCATGCAACGCCTGGATGTACTCCCGCATCCTCGCTGCCGGGTGCGACCATGGCATCGAGTACCTGCGCTCGATGTGCGGCTTGATCTGCGAGCCGAGGCCGAGGAGCAGCCTGCCCTTCGACAGCACCTGGACATCGTTGCTCATCGTCGCCGTGATCATCGGGCTGCGTCCGAACGCGACCGTGATGCCTGTCCCGAGCTTCGAGCTGTTCCGTCGCGCCGGCGGCAACGGCCAACGTCAGGAGGGGATCATGCCCCGTCTCTGCTGCCCAGGCGCCGTCGTAGCCGTCGTCCTCGACCCGGCGAGCCTGCTCGCCGATCTTGTCCGCGTCGAAACCAATTCCTCCATCGATGAGCATGGCAGCAACCTAGTTCGCGGAGTCGGTCTACTGCTCGCCCGGCTCTCCTCCGTGGTCGCCTCCGTGGTCTCCCTGGAGATAGCGCTCGAGCTCGGCGACGAGCTCGTCACCCGACGGCACGTCCTCCTCGGTGATCGCGGGGGCGCCCTCGAGCACGTCGACGTTCGTCTCGAGCTGGCGGACCATGGCGGAGTGCTCCGGGCTCTGGTCGATCAGCTCGTCGACCTTCTTGCGAGCTGCCTCGGCGGCCTCCGCCAGGACGTCGGAGTCGATGACGAGCCCGGACACGGCCGCGATGCCGTCCAGCAACGCGAGCGCGGCGGGCGCGAAGGGCATGGCCGAGACGTAGTGCGGGACGCGGGCCCACAGCCCGACGGCCGGAATGCCACCGATCGCGAATGCACGCTCGAGCGATGCCTGCACTCCTGCCGGCACTTCTATCGACCCGTCGACGTATCCGACCAGTTGTGCCAGCTGGGGTGACGAAGCGGTGGCCGCGAGGCGGACCGGGCGCGTGTGCGGGGCTCCCGCGGGGAACCCACCGAGACCGACCAGCATCCGCGCACCCATGTGCTGAGCGATCTCGAGCACGGCGGCGGAGAAGCGCCGCCACCTGAAATCCGGCTCGGGGCCGTTCAACAGGGCGATGCCGGAGCCGAGCCGGTCCGTCCCGACCTGCATCACCGGCCTCGAGTAGGTCAGCGACTCGTTGACCCCGTCGACGATGCTCAACGTCGGCCTCCGGGCGCGGAGGTCGATCAGCTCCTCGTCGTCGAAGACCGCATACGGCTTGAACTCGATGCTCTCGACGAGCGCCGTCACCGCGGTCCTCGCAGCCAGCCCGGCATCCACCCAACCTTCGAGCGCCATGATTAGCACGGGGCTCGGGGGAGCAGGCTCCCCTGTCAACTCGTAGAGATCGGCCATGCGACTCCTACCCTCGCTGTTGCCGTGAAGCCCTCACGCGACCCCGGCGAGCGACTGCTCGGCGGCCCTCGCGAGCAAGCCCACGTGCTCCTCGAACATACCCACTCCGGAGCGGTCGCCGCCGCCCGCCCCTCCGAGGTAGCGGGCGGCCACGCCCTGGAGGATGCAGGCGAGCTTCCAGTACCCGAACGCCACGTAGTAGTCGAGCGCGCTCACGTCCCTTCCGGTCGCCTCGGCGTAGGTCTGGCGCAGGTCTGCCCGCGTCCCGAAGCCCGGCACCGTCGTCGGTGCTGTGCTCAAGGCCGTGATGGCGTCGCCCGGCTCGGACCAATAGACCATCAGCAGCCCCACGTCCGCCAGAGGGTCACCGAGCGTGCAGATCTCCCAGTCGAGAACGGCGATGACGTTCCCGTCGTCGTCGAGCATCGTGTTGTCCAGCCGGTAGTCGCCGTGGACGATCGTCGTGCCCTGCTGTCGTGGGATCGACGCAGACAGGCGCTCGTAGACGCGGTCGACGAGCTCGGTCCGCGGCTTTCCCTCGACTTGCGACTTGTCGAACTGCCCGTGCCAACGCTCCAGCTGCCGGGACAGGTATCCCTCGCGCCGGCCGAGGTCGCCGAGCCCGACGGCGTCCACGTCGACGGTGTGGAGGGCAGCGAGGACCTCGGCGATCGACTCGCTCGCTCGCCTCCGCCCCTTTAAGTCCATCTCCTTCTCGGCGGTGGGCGAGTCACGAAGGACGTGACCCACGACGTGTTCCATCACATAGAACGGTGCCCCGTTGACCTCGACGTCCTCACACAGGCCGAGCGTCTCCGCCACGGGCACCGGCGTCGGCCAGAGGGCCGACACGATGCGGTGCTCACGGTTCATGTCGTGCGCCGTGGGGAGGACGTGACCGGTGGGAGGGCGCCGGACGACGACCTCGCGCCCTGTCGCATCCGACACCCGGAACGTCAGGTTCGAGCGGCCGCCGGCGATCAGGTCGAAACGGAGCGGAGGCTCGAGGCCGACGTTGTCGGCCAGCCACGCCGTGATGTTGCGCTCGTTGATGCCCTCCATTGCTTGCAGGCTACCGACGGCGCTCGGGAGCGGCGATTCCGCTTTGGGACGGTGCCCGCTCAGCCGACGACGTGGAGGGAGTGGTCGGCGCAGTTGCAGGCGATCGGGCCGTTGTCGCTCGCCACCACTATGTCCTCGATACGGGCCCCGAAGGTCCCTTCAAGATAGATGCCCGGCTCGACCGAGAAAGCATGTCCCGGCGCGATGGGGGTGGCGTTGCCCGCCACCATGTAAGGGTCCTCGTGCTCCTCGATGCCGATCCCGTGCCCGATCCGGTGGATGAACGCCTCGCCGAACCCGGCGTCCGCGATGAGGTCACGACCGGCCGCGTCGACGCTCTCGCAGGTGGCCCCGACGACCGCTGCGCCGACTCCTCGGGCTTGAGCTTGCTCGAGGACCCCGTACAACTCGAGGAACTCCTGGGTCGGCTCCCCGGTGAAGACGGTACGGGTGATGTCGGAGCAGTAACCCACGGTGTCGTCCAGGTAGAACCTGCCGCCGAAGTCACAGACGACGGCCTCACCGGGGCCGATCACGCGCGAGCCGGGTTCATGGTGCGGGCTGGCCGAGTTGGGGCCGCTCCCGACGATTGCGAAGTTCACGCGGTGATGGCCCTCGGTCAGGAGCCGCTCGCCGATCTCTTTCGACACGTCCGCCTCGCTCCGTCCGATCAAACCGATCTCACCGGCCAGCAAGGCGGCGGCAACTCGGTCGGCGGCCGCGCCGGCTGCCTGCAGCGCGGCGATCTCGGCCGCATCCTTCACCGAGCGCAGTGATGAGGTGACCTCGCTCGCCCGGGTCCACGCGCTGCCCGCGAGCCTTGCCTGTAGGGCCAGGAAGTGAACGGACCATGCACGATCCGATATGGCAAGCCGCTTGCGGCCCCCCACGAGCGCGGTGATGATCGAGACCGGGTCCTCTGTCTCGCGCCACGGCCGCAACGCGAAGAGACGGCTGTCGTGCACGACCCGAGGAGCCTCGAGGGCCGGGACGACGAGCGTGGCTTCGTCGTCGACCGGGAGGACGAGCATCGTGATCCGCTCGAGCGGCATCGCCTCGTATCCCGACAGCCACGGCAGGTCGGCACCGAGCGAGAGCAAGAGCGCGTCGACCCCGTGCGCCGCGCATGGCGTCGCGGACGCGGGACATCCTCTCGGCCCGGGCGAGAGTCGGGTCGGCTCCCCCGACTGTCAAGACGCCGAGCTTCCCCACCGCCGCCGCCTGCCGCGCGTGGTAGCTCGACCGAGTCAAGGGTGACGCCTCGACATGCGCGAACCCCAAGGCGTGACCCACCTCGGCGAGCGCCGCGAACTCCTCCGGTCGCCACCAGCGCGACACCGGCAGGTGGCGCGCGGTCGGGCGCAGGTACTGGCCGATCGTCACGATGTCCACGCCGACCGCTCGCAGGTCGGCGAGAGCGCCCACCACCTCGTCCTCGGTCTCGCCCATCCCGAGGATCATGCCAGACTTCGAGACAAGACCTGCGGCCTTCGCCCTGCCGAGGACCGAGAGGCTCCGGGCGTACGAGGCGGACGGCCGCACAGCTCGCTGGAGCCGGAGGACCGTCTCGATGTTGTGGTTCAGCACCTCGGGACGCGCTGCGAAGATGGTGCGAAGCGCTGCCTCGTCCCCCTTGCAGTCTGGAATTAGCACCTCGACGGCAGCGTCTGGCGACCGGCGGCGTATCGCCTCGATCGTCTGGGCGAAGGCCTCAGCCCCGCCGTCGGCGAGGTCGTCACGTGCCACGGCCGTCACGACGACGTGAGCCAGTCCGAGGCGTGCGACTGCCTCGGCCACGCGTGCAGGCTCACCTGGGTCGAGTGGCAGCGGGTGCCGCGTGTCGACCAGGCAGAAGCCGCACGCCCTCGTACAACGCTCCCCATTGATCATGAAGGTGGCTGTGCCGTCGGCCCAGCATTCCGAGAGGTTCGGGCAGCCCGCCTCCTCGCAGACCGTGACGAGATCGAGCTCGCGAAGCATCGATCTCAAGCCGATCACCTGCTTGCCCACCTTGAGAGGAGCTCGCATGTAATCGGGCTTGCGCTCGCGCACGCCTACTGCGGATCGCAGGTCGACGCCCGAGGCAGCCAGGCGCCGCCCGAGCGGCCGGAGCTTCGATCGGGAGCGGTGCTCGCTGACCATCGCCCGGGACACCGGCGGCCGCAGGCGCGCAAGCATCCTGGCGCTCGACGTGCCGCGCCGGGCCGAGCGGGCCGAGGAGCTGCGCCGCCCTCGCCGACACCGCGTCCACTACCTCTGCCATGGTGGCGGTGATCCCTTCGGCCGCAAGCGAGGTGACGGGCTTGTCCGCGATGCCGCACGGGACGATGTTGGCGAACATCGCCAGGTCCGGGTCGACATTCAAGGCAAGACCATGCATCGACCGCCCACGCTGCACCCTCACTCCGATCGCGCAGATCTTGCGAGGTGCGCCGCCATCAGCCCCTACCCAGACGCCCGGATAGCCCTCGAGCCGGGCGGCGCCCGGAAGACCGAGATCGGACAGGACGTCTATGACCAACTGCTCCATCCGCTGCACATGCGCCGGCACTGCACCCGGCCCCATCGCGAGATCGAGGATCGGGTACCCGACCAGTTGACCCGGCCCGTGGTAGGTGACGTCGCCGCCCCGGTCGGCCCGCACGACCGAGGCTCCCGAGGAGGCCACGCCATCGAGCAGGTGGTCCGGATCGGTTCGCACTCCGAGCGTGTAGACGTGCGGATGCTCGAGGAGCAGGAGGTAGTCACCCCCGCCGCGCCTGAGGGCGTGCTGCAGCTCCGACGCGTCCTCGTAGCGGACGCGCCCGAGCCAACGCACGCGCAGCGGCTCCACCGCTGCCGTCTCAGAGCTCAGCGGACCAGTCACGTGTCTCGAGCACGCGGGCGAGGTTGTACAAGAAGGCCGACGCGTATGCACCGTCGACGGCCCGGTGGTCGAACGACAGTCCCAGCATGCCCACCGAGTGAATGGCGATGGCCTCGGTGCCGTCATCGGCGGTCACCACGACCGGGCGCCGTTTCACCCCGTCCGTCGACAGGATCGCGACTTGGGGCTGGTTGATGATCGGGGCGGTGAGGAACGTCCCGAAAGGCCCCGGGTTGCTGATCGTGAAGGTGCCCCCGACGACGTCGTCGGCAGAGAGGTGACGGGTGCGAGCCCGCTCGGCAAGATCGCTGATCGCTCTCGCGAGGCCCCGCAGCGACTGCCCATCCGCGTTGCGCACGACGGGCACTATGAGGCCCTGGCGGTCGAGGTCGACCGCGATTCCCAAGTGGACGTCACGGTGGACGAGGAGCGCATTGTCGCCGACGGACGCGTTCAGCTGGGGGAAGTCGCGGAGGACTTCGACCACGGCTCGCCCGATGAACGGCAGGTAGCTCAACCCGAAGCCCTCGTCTGCCTTGAACCGGTCCTTGTTTGTTCGGCGAACCCGCTCGATCCCCTCGTAGTCCGCCTCGATGGCTACGAGCGTGTGAGCAGAGGTCGCCTTCGACCGAACCATGTGCTCGGCCGTGAGCCGGCGGATGTTCGTGAACGGGATGACCTCGTCCCGCTCGCCCGCCGTGGCAGGAGGAAACGCCCGGGACGGCGCGGCGGTGGCCGTACCGCCGCCTGGCGGCGCGGCAGCGACGGCCCTTGCTCCGGCGCGTGCGTCGATGGCGGCAAGGACGTCGTTTCTCGTGATGCGACCCCCGGCGCCCGTCCCCTTCACCGCCGAGGCGTCCACGGCGTTGTCGGCGAGGAGCTTGCGCACTACCGGCGACAGCACCGCCGATGCTCCGCCCGTAGCGCCGGCCGCAGCCGTAGCACCGAGGGCAGCCGATGCGCCGGCAACAGCCGTTACGACTTCGGCGTCCGGAGAAACGGACGCCTCTTCCGCCACGGCCTCGGCGGCTCCGGCTAGCAGGGCCGCGACGCTGGCGCCGGAGCCGACGACCGGTTCTCCGGTCGTCGGTGCGGGCGCTGCGGGAGCGGGCACGGGAGGAGCGGAGGCGGGAGCCGAGACGGGCGCGTCGGCCGACTCGCTCACGACGGCGATGGTCGTCCCGACGTCGACGGTGGCTCCCTCCTCGACGAGGATCTCGGTCACGAACCCGGCGGCGGGCGACGGCACCTCGGAGTCGACCTTGTCCGTCGAGACCTCGAACAGGGGCTCGTCTTGGACGATCGGGTCGCCGACTTTCTTCAGCCACTTGATGATCGTGCCCTCGGTGACAGTCTCGCCGAGCTGCGGCATGGTGATTTCAGCCAACGTGCAGACCCCTTCCGGTGAGTGCGATGACAGTCTCCCCGAAGGTCTCGGACAACGTCGGGTGCGGCTGGATGAACGGTGCGATCTCGTCCGGGGTCGCCTCCCAGTTCACGGCAAGGTATGCCTGACCGAGCTGCTCGGTGACCCATGGCCCGACCATGTGAACCCCGAGGAGCCTGCCGGCACGACCGTCGGGGGTCTTCTCGCAGATGACCTTGACGACGCCCTCGGTCTCGCCCAGGATGCGCGCCCGGCTGTTGCCCCCGAAGGGATCCTTCTTCACGACGACCTCGATGCCGGCCTCTTTCGCTTCCTGCTCGGTCATCCCGACGAAGGCCACTTCCGGGTGGCAGTAGATGCCCCACGGCACTGCGCCATAGTTCACCGGGAGTGCGGGCTCGCCGAGGATCTGCTTCACCACCAGCACGGCCTCCTCGAAGCCCACGTGGGCGAGTTGCGGCGTCGCGACGAGGTCGCCGATCGCGTAGACGCCCTCGGCCGAGGTGCGCATCCACTCGTCGACGACGACGAAGCCGCGCCCGTCGACCACCACGCCTGACTCGTCCGAGACGAGCCCGTCCGACAGCGGCCGGCGTCCGACCGAGACGATCACGGTGTCGACGACCAGCTCCTCGCCCTCGCCGAACCGGACCGTCGTTCCCGACTCTCCCGGCTCATGGCCGTGGACGGGCACACCGGTCCGGACTGTGATCCCCCGTCTCTTGAAGGATCGCACGATGACCTCGGCAACGTCCTGATCACAGCCCGGCAGCAGCTTCGGAAGCACCTCGAGCACTGTGACCTGAACCCCGAGGTCCGCCAGCATCGAGGCGAACTCACAACCGATCGCTCCTCCGCCGATCACCGCCGCGCTCGCCGGCAGTTCCGTCAGCGACAACACCTCGTCGGAGGTGAGGACGTACTTGCCATCCACCTCGAATCCCGGGATGGTCCTCGGCACCGAGCCCGATGCCAGCACCACATGGCGGCCGGTGATGCGGGTCGTAGAGCCGTCTGCCGCTGTCACCTCGACGACGTGGCCGGCGATCAACCGGCCGGTTCCCGCGAAGACCTGGTTCTTCCGCTGCTTCATGAGCCCCTGGAGGCCCCGGTGCAACTGGTCGACGACCTTCTGCTTGCGGTCCTGGCTCACGGCGAACTCGACGGCTGGCTGGGTCGCCTGCACCCCGAATTCCTTCGCGCCCGCCACGGTCCGGTAGACGGCGGCCGTCTCGAGGAACTCCTTGGCGGGGATACAGCCCCGATGGAGACAGGTGCCGCCGACCTTCTCCTTCTCGACGACCGCGACCGACAGGCCGGCTGCGCCTGCGTACAGCGACGACGCATAGCCTCCCGGCCCACCGCCGATCACTACGATGTCGAACTGGCCGCCTTCCCCCGCGGCTCCTGCACCCGACGATTCAGCCCCAGGCAGCCGGACCACCTCCTGTGTCGTGCCGTAACCGGCAGGGCGTGTCACGCCGGCTGCCGGCGCGCCCTTCGGGCGCTCGATGAAGCGGAGACGAGCCTACTGTCGGGACGAACCGGCTCGAACTCCGCCGCCGAGCGATCGAGCGGGCTCAGGCTGGGACGATCAGACCAGTCGCGTCCAGCAGAGCGAGCACTTCCTTCGCCGACTCCTCCGGGCTGCGGCTCGTCGTCTGCAGGACGAGCTCAGGGTGGATCGGCTTCTCGTAAGGCGACGTGATCCCCGTGAACTTGGTCACCTCGCCGCGGCGGGCACGGGCGTAGAGCCCCTTCGGGTCGCGCCTCTCGCACTCGGCGAGCGGCGTCGCAACGTGCACCTCGACGAAGGGGATGTCGAGGGAGTCGTGACGTGCCCGCACGGAGTCACGCCCGCTCGCGAACGGGCTGATCACCGTGACGAGCGAGAGGTGGCCGACCTTCGAGAACAACAGCGCGATCTCGCCGACGCGGCGGACGTTCTCGCGGCGGTCCTCCTCCGAGAAGGTCAGGTCGGAGTTCAGCCCTTCGCGCAGGTCGTCCCCGTCGAGGAGGAAGGTGTGGACGCGGAGATCGTCGAGCATCACCTTGAGCGTGGTCGCCACAGTCGACTTGCCCGCACCGGACAACCCTGTGAACCACACCGTCCCACGCGGCACTGCCGCCCCCTTCCCCAACTTGCCCAGCTCAGTTCAGCTCAAACCGCCGCCCGGAGGAGCATCCCCGCTCCGACCGTGGCATTGGTGGCCTCGTCCACCAGGATGAAGCTGCCCGTCGCGCGGTTCACCCGGTACTCGTCGTAGAACAACGGGACCTGTGCCCGCAGGTTTACCCGCCCGATGTCGTTCAGCTGCAGCTCGCCGGCCGTCTGGTCGCGATGGAGGCTGTTGACGTCGAGCCGGTACTGGAGGTCGCGGACGAGCACGCGCGCCCACCGGGTCGTGTGCTTGATGGCGAGCTTCGCGCCGGCCTTGAGCGGCGCCTCGGCCATCCAGCACACCATGGCGGAGAGGTCCTGACTGGCGGTCGGCTGATTGTGCGGGCGGCACAGCATGTCGCCTCGCGAGATGTCGAGCTCGTCGGCCAGCCGCACGACGATCGACTGCGGGGGGAATGCCTCCTTCAGAGGTCCGTCGGCCGTGTCGATCGCTTCCACCTTGCTCGAGAAGCCGGACGGCAGCACGAGCACCTCGTCTCCGACCTCAAGCACGCCGCTCGCGACCTGGCCGGCGTAACCGCGGTAGTCGTGCAGGTCACTCGACGAGATGGGGCGCACGACACACTGGACCGGGAAGCGCAGGTCGATCAGGTTGCGGTCCGAGCTGATGTGCACCTCCTCGAGGTGGTGCAACAGCGACGGCCCGTCGTACCACTTCATCTCGGCAGACCGGTCGACGACGTTGTCACCCTGGAGGGCCGACATCGGGATGCAAGTGAGGTCGTGAACCTCGAGGCGGGTGGCGAAGTCGTCGAACTCTCGTCGAATGTCCTCGAAGCGCTTCCTGTCGTAGTCGACGAGGTCCATCTTGTTGATGCAGAGAACGAGGTGCCGGATCCCGAGGAGAGACGCCACCGTGGCGTGGCGGCGGGTCTGCTCGGTCGGCCCGGTGCGGGCGTCGACGAGCAGGATCACGAGATCGGCAGTCGAGCAGCCCGTCACCATGTTCCGCGTGTGCTGGGTGTGGCCGGGCGTGTCGGCGATGATGAACTTGCGCTTGGGAGTGGCGAAGTAGCGGTATGCGACGTCGATCGTGATGCCCTGCTCCCGCTCGGCACGGAGGCCGTCGGTGAGCAACGCCAGGTTGACGTACTCGTCGCCGCGGGCGAGGGAGGAGCGCTCGACCGCCTCCATCTGGTCCTCGAAGACCTGCTTGGAGTCGTAGAGAAGCCGCCCGATGAGCGTCGACTTGCCGTCGTCGACCGATCCCGCCGTTGCGAAACGGAGGAGCTCCATCAGAAGTAGCCCTCCTTCTTGCGATCCTCCATGGCAGCCTCGGAGAAACGATCATCAGCGCGCGTCGCACC
This sequence comes from uncultured Acidimicrobiaceae bacterium, assembly GCA_963801185.1. Taxonomy (GTDB): domain Bacteria; phylum Actinomycetota; class Acidimicrobiia; order Acidimicrobiales; family Bog-793; genus Palsa-601. The sequence continues at coordinate 1,204,005 of CAWDDW010000001.1, forward strand.
CCGCTCGCTCACCCTCGTCACAGCCGTCTCGGCAATGACCTCGAGCGGCGTGACGGCGTGCGACTCGACTGCCGCGGTGCAGGTCATGTCGCCGACGGTCCGGTACCGCACGGTGGCCTCGAAGGGCACTTCCTCGGCGACGTTCTCGCGCGGCGCGGTGTACGGCCCTACCGCGAGCAACATCCCCGAGCGGCGGAACACCTGCCGCTTATGGGAGAAGTAGATGGGAGGGAGCGGGATCTTCTCTGTGTCGATGTACTGCCAGATGTCGAGCTCGGTCCAGTTCGAGAGCGGGAAGACCCGGAAGTGCTCGCCCGGCCGGTGCCTCGTGTTGAACAAGTTCCACAGCTCGGGTCGCTGGGCCCGCGGGTTCCACTGACCGAACTCGTCGCGGAGGGAGAAGACGCGCTCTTTCGCGCGCGCCTTCTCCTCATCGCGCCTTCCGCCGCCGAACACTGCGTCGTACCGGCCCTCCTCGAGGACCCTCAGCAGCGTGAAGGTCTGCAGGCGGTTGCGTGTCGCTCCGGGAGTCGGGTGCTCGACGATGTTGCCGCGGTCGATGTCCTCTTGCACCGATCCGACCACGAGCCGGATGCCGTGCTCTTCGACCTGCTGGTCGCGGTACTCGATGACCTCTGGGAAGTTGTGACCGGTATCGACGTGCACTACCGGGAAGGGGATCTTCTGCGGCCAGCACGCCTTGGCGGCGACGTGCAGGAGGACGGCAGAGTCCTTCCCGCCGGAAAAGAGCAGCGCGGGCCGCTCGAACTCGGCGACCACCTCGCGAATTATGTGGATCGCCTCGGATTCGAGCGCGGCAAGGTGAGAGAGTCGATATGTCATGGAACTATGACCATTCTAGTCAGGTATCCGGAAGCCGCCCGATCCGCTACTTCGGAGGCATCCTCAGCCCGCCGTCGAGGCGGATCGTCTCGCCGTTCAGATAACCGTTCTCCGCGATCGCACACACCAGCTCAGCGAACTCGGCTGGGTAGCCGAGGCGCTTGGGGAAGAGGACGCCTGCGCCGAGGGCCTGGCGGGCCTCCTCGGGCAGGAGGCCGAGCAACGGCGTGTCCATCAGCCCCGGGGCGATCGTGTTGACCCGGATGCCCGCCGGGGCGAGGTCGCGGGCGGCCGGCACGGTCATCCCGACGATCCCACCCTTTGAGGCGGAGTAGGAGATCTGGCCGATCTGACCCTCGAAGGCCGCCACCGAGGCGGTGTTGACGATGACCCCGCGCTCGCCGTCGGCAAGGGGCTCGGTCTTCGACATGGCGCCGGCAGCGAGGCGCATCACGTTGAACGATCCCACCAGGTTCACGTTCACGACGGTCTTGAAGGCGTTGAAGTCGTGTGGCTCGCCTTGACGGCCGATCGTGCGCTGCGCCCAACCGATACCGGCGCAGTTGACGGTGATGCGGAAAGTCCCGGCAGCTGCCGCCTGCTCCACCGCCAGGCCAACGGCCTCCTCGTCGCCGACGTCACCGGCGACGTAGTTCGTACCGCTCCCGAGCTCGCTCGCGAGCGTCTTCGCGCGCGCCTCGTCCCGGTCGAAGATCGTGCAGACCGCGCCCTTGGAGGTGAGCGCCCTCACGGTGGCCTCGCCAAGTCCCGAGGCGCCCCCCGTCACGAGTGCTGACGTGTTGTTGATATCCATGTCAATGAGACTACGAGATGCCAGCTCACATGCCCAATCAAGCGCCGCCGGCGGGGGCCCATGCCGCTCGCTGGGCACGTGCCGCCTCGGTCGCCAGCCGGTCGACCAGATCGTTCATCACGTCGCCCGAGTGCCCCTTCACCCACGCCATCTGGACCTCCCCGGCTCTCAGGTCGATCATCTGCTCGATGAGCGGCCGCCACAGGTCCTGATTCGCGACCTGCTCGCCCTTGGCGTTCTTCCAGCCCCTGGCCCTCCATCCGGCCCACCAGCGCTGCTTGAAGCAGTTCACGACGTAGGTCGAGTCGCTCACCACCCGCAGAGGGCCGGGATTGGCGTCGAGGGCCCGGATCACCGCCAGCAGCTCCATCCGCTGGTTCGTCGTGCGGGGATCGAACCCGCTCCCGTAGCGCTCCGTCGACTCCGCCCAGGCCCACCCGCCGGGACCGGGATTGTTGAGGCAGGCGCCGTCGGTGTAGACGACCGTCATCTCGGGGAGTGCAGGCACTGCGCTGACCATAGTGATTCCGCGCGCCGGGACTGCGGTCAGAGAGCGCACTACTCGGCGCGAGAATCGTCTGGTGATCTTCGACGGCTACTCCCACCAGGTACCCGACATCGATCCCGAGGAGACGACGGAGTGGCTCGACTCGTTCGACTCGGTGGTGGAGGGGCGTGGGCGGGAACGGGCCCGTTTCTTGCTGTTGAAGCTCCTCGAGCGAGCGTGTGCTTCACAGGTCGGCGTGCCTGCCACCGTCTCCACGCCGTACGTCAACACCATCCCGACCGAGCACGAACCGTGGTTCCCGGGCGACGAGCATCTCGAGCGGCGCATCCGCGCCTACATCCGCTGGAACGCGGCGGTGATGGTGACGAGGGCCAACACCCGTGACCCCGGCATCGGCGGTCACCTGTCGACTTACGCCAGCTCCGCCTCGCTCTACGAGGTCGGCTTCAACCACTTCTTCCGAGGCAAGGCCAACGGCCTTCCCGGCGACCAGGTGTTCTTCCAGGGGCACGCGTCGCCGGGCATCTACGCGCGCTCTTTCGTCGAGGGGCGGTTCGACGAGGGCCACATGGACAACTTCCGTTTCGAGGTGGGCGGCGGCGGGCTGTCGAGCTACCCTCACCCCCGCCTCATGCCGGAGTTCTGGGAGTACCCCACGGTCTCGATGGGCCTCGGCCCCCTCGCGGCGGTGCACCAGGCCCGCTTCAACCGGTACCTTTTGAACCGCGAGCTCGTCGACACCTCCGGGGCAAGGGTGTGGTGCTTCGTGGGCGACGGCGAGTTCGACGAGCCCGAGACCCAGGCCGGGCTGAGGCTGGCGGCGCGTGAGGGCCTCGACAACCTCGTGTTCGTCGTCAACTGCAACCTCCAGCGCCTCGACGGGCCCGTGCGCGGCAACGGCAAGATCATCCAGGAGCTCGAGGCGCTGCTCCGCGGCTGCGAGTGGAACGTGATCAAGGTCATCTGGGGCCGCAAGTGGGACGAGCTGCTCGCGCGCGACGTCGACGGCGTGCTCGTCAACAAGATGAACACGACTCCCGATGGGGACTTCCAGAGTTTCTCCACGCAGTCCGGCGCCTACATCCGGGAGAACTTCTTCGGACCGGACCCCCGCCTGCGGAAGATGGTCGAGCACCTGTCCGACCTCGAGCTGCAGCAGCTCCCCCGCGGTGGGCACGACTACCGCAAGCTGTACGCCGCCTACAAGGCGGCCACCGAGCAGACCGGCGCGCCGGTGGCGATACTCGCGAAGACGATCAAGGGCTGGACGCTCGGGCCCGAGATCGAGTCCCGCAACGCCACTCACCAGATCAAGAAGATGACGCGGGACCAGCTCCGGACACTCCGGGACCGCCTGTACCTGCACGACGAGATCCCCGACGAGGCGCTCGACGCCGAGCACCCGCCGTACTACCGCCCGCCGGCCGGCTCTCCCGAGCACGAGTACCTGACGGCGCGCCTGGCGGCGCTCGGCGGGTCGCTTCCTCAGCGCGTCGTCCGGGGTCTCGGTCACACGGGCCTGCCCGCACCGGCGCCGTCGGTGTTCGCGGAGTTCCTCGAAGGCTCGCGGGGCCAGGCCGTCTCGACCACGATGGCCTTCGCCCGGATGCTGCGGTCCATGTTGCGCGACCCGGGGATAGGTCGCTTCGTCGTGCCGATCATCCCTGACGAAGGCCGGACCTTCGGGCTCGACGCGCTCTTTTCCGAAGTGAAGATCTACTCGGCCGGCGGGCAGGGCTACACATCGGTCGACGCCGGTCTGCTCTTGTCCTACTCCGAGGACCGGCGCGGGCAGATCCTCGAGGAGGGCATCACCGAGGCCGGGGCGATGGCGTCCTTCCAGGCTGCGGGCACGGCCTATGCCAACTGGTCGACGCCGATGATCCCCATCTTCCTCTTCTACTCGATGTTCGGCTTCCAGCGGATCGGTGACCTGATCTGGCAGTCGGCCGACGCGAGGGCGAGAGGCTTCCTCATCGGTGCGACGGCCGGCAGGACGACCATGAGCGGCGAGGGCCTCCAGCACGAGGACGGCCACTCACAGCTGCTCGCCTCGGTCGTCCCCTCCATCTGCGCGTTCGACCCCGCCTTCGCGTACGAGGTGGCCTTCATCATGGAGGACGGCTTGCGGCGCATGTACGGCGGCGAGGGTGAGGACGTCATGTACTACCTCACGCTCTACAACGAGAACTACCCGATGCCGGCATTGTCGTCAGATGCCGCAGAGCGCCAGAGTGTGCGGGAGGGTGTGCTGGCGGGGGCTTACCGTTTCTTGCCGGGTCCGGCCCTCAAGCGGGGAGCGGCCGGCACGCGCCGGGCGACGATCCTCTTCTCCGGCACGGCCTGGCAGGCCGCCAGCGAGGCCCGCGACCTCCTGGCGGAGAGATGGAACGTCTCGGCCGAATGCTGGTCGGTGACAAGCTGGAAGCAGCTCCGCGAGGAAGCGCTCGAGACCGAGCGCTTCAACCGGCTGCATCCTGGCGGCGAACGGCGGGTGCCGTACGTGACAGAGCTGCTGTCGCAGGCGGCGGGACCGGTCGTCGCCGTGACGGACTTCATGAAGGCGGTGCCTGATCAGATCGCTCGCTGGGTACCGGCACGGTACACCCCGCTCGGGACCGACGGCTTCGGCCGGTCCGACACGCGCGCCTCGCTCAGGCGTCATTTCGAGGTGGACGCGGCACACGTAGCCCTGGCGGTCCTCGACGGCCTTGCGGCAGAGGGCGAGCTGAAGGAAGACGAGGTCACAAAGGCCATCAAGCAGCTCGGCATCGATCCTGAGGTGCTCGACCCGCGCCTCGCGTAAGGCCCCTGGTCTGCGATCAGGGCCGAACTGATCAAGGTGGAGGCGTAAGGTTCCGATAAAGGAGAGGCGCCCTAGCGCGAACCTCCGAAGAGGGAACATGGAACAGCGCGAGACGGCCGGCATCACCATCCGGCTCATCATCGAGCAGGTGAGGCGCGAGCGCGGTGAGCCCGGTGTACGGCGTCTTCTTCGAGCTCACTCATGACCCCCGGCCGCTCGAAGTCCTCGAAAACCCTCGGGTCTGGCACTCCGTCGAGACGCGCCGCCGGTTCTTCGACGCCGGGGCGGAGGTCACCGGCGATCCCGACTTCGCCCGTCAGGTGGGCGCGTCGATCCTCTCGTCGAGGGCCAGCTGGCTCCTGCGGGCGTTGTTCGGCCGCTTCGGTTCTCCCCGCGCCCTGCTGAAAGCGCTGCCGGTCGCCCAATCCAAGTTCGACACGGCCTGTGAATCTCGACTCGTCGACCAGCGGGACGGCTACGCGCGCATCGATTTCCACACGAGATCCCTCTATACGCCCTCCCCGCACGACTGCAAGTACGCGATGGGCCTCTTCTCACAGATGCCCGTGCTGTTCGACATGGCGCCCGCCGTCGTCGATCAGCCTCAGTGCCAAGCGGAGGGAGCCGACCACTGCGTCTTCGAGATCAGGTGGGCCGAGCTGCAACAGGGTCGGTCGAGGTGGCTGCGCAAGCTGCACCGCTCGACGGTTCCCCCCGAGCTCGTCCAGGCCCAGCTCGAGGACCTTCAAGACGCGGTGGCGGACCTCCTCGGGACCCGCGACGTCGACGAAGTGATCGCGAAGGTCACCGAACACGCCGGCTCGGCCGTCGCCGCCCAACAGTTGCTCCTGGCGGTACGCCTCGACGACGGATCTCCGATCGAGGTGCGGGCGGAGGGCTTCGGTGCCGAGCTCGCGCTGCAGCTCGGCACCGATCTCCTCGAGACCGGCAAGCTGCCCGAACCACGCGGCACTGAGGACGGGGCGCACGTTCTCGTGGCGGAGGTCTGCTCGTCCCATCGGGCGTACGGCAAGCTCGTCGCCTTCTCGAACGCCCCGTTCGTCGAAACCGAGCAGCAGCTCCTCGACGCGTACGCCCGCCTGGCGGCAACGACGCTCGACGCGACCGTCTCGCTCCACGTGGCGGCCGCCCGGCAACAGACCGCCGAGGTGCTCGGTGCCTTCGCGGCGCAGTTGATACGCGTGCAGGACACCGAGGGCATCGCTGCCGCGACGGTCGAAGCCATCCAAGAGATCGTCTCGTCGGACCGGTCTGTCGTGTACAGGTACCTGGACGAGAGCGGATCTCTCGCGACGTTCGCGGTCAGCGGTTTCGAGCCGGCGATGGAAGAGGACATCCAGGCACTCGTCATCTCGGTCGAGGACACGCCGGAGCTTCTCGAAGCTCATCTCCTCGCCCGACACCTCCCGTGTCTACGACCGCTCCACCGCTGACGACTTCCTGCAGATCGTGATGGACAAGTTCGGCGTGGACTGCTTTGCCGCCGTGCCGATCCGGACAAGTGGCCGCCTCTACGGGGTCCTCTCCGCGTCCTGGACGACGGATCATCGGCCGCACAACCTCGAGGACCTGGGAGCGCGGCTCGGCGCAATCGCAGACCAGGCGGCAGGGGCATGGGAGAAGGCGTCCTTGCTGGAGCAGGTCCACCGCCACGCCTCCATCGACTCGCTGACCGGCCTCGCGAACCGGCGCGTCTTCACCGAGATGCTGGCTCGGCTCCTCGGCCAACAGGGAGGGCCATCCGTCGCCGTGCTCTTCTGCGACCTCGACCGGTTCAAAGGCGTGAACGACGCGCTCGGCCACGATGCGGGCGACGACCTCCTCGTCGAAGTCGGGCGGCGCCTGCACCACTGCGTCCGCTCCGACGATCTCGTGGCTCGTCTGGGCGGCGACGAGTTCACCGTCCTCCTGACCGACATCGGTGACGACTGGCGCCCCGAAGCTTTCGAGACGAAGATCCGCGAAGCGATGATCGAGCCCGTCGACGTCGGCGGGGTACAGGTCGTCGTCCATCTCAGTGTTGGCGCGATCGTCGCCACACCCGGGCAGTCGAGCGTGCGGGACATCCTGCGGCGCGCGGATGCTGCCATGTACGTGGCGAAGGCACGAGGAGGCGACCGGCTCCTCTCCTTCGAGGACGACATGCTCCTCGAACGCTCCGAGCGGTTCGACCTGGAAGCGAGCTTGGCAGTGGCGGCGGCCGACCTCGATCAGTTCCTGGTGCTGTACCAGCCGCAGGTCGACATGACCACCGGCAAGGTAGTCGGCGCAGAAGCCTTGGTCAGGTGGCAGCACCCGACAGAAGGGCTGCTAGCGCCCGACCGCTTCCTGGCACTGGCAGAGGAGACCGGGCTCATAGTCCCGATCGACCTCCACGTGCTGCGCACCGCCCTCACCACGTTGGTCGCCTGGCGGGCCGGAGGGCTCGACCTACGGGTCGCAGTCAACTTCTCCGCCCGCACGCTCACGAGCCCTCAGCTCGTCCCGACGGTCCGTGAGGCGCTGGAGGTCGCCGGGGTCGCAGGCGGCTTGCTCGAGATTGAGCTGACCGAGTCCACGGCTGTCTCCGATCCCGAGGCGATGAGCCGGATCCTCGTCTCGCTCCGCGACCTCGGCGTGTCGGTGGCGATCGACGACGTCGGCACGGGCTACTCCTCCCTCGCCCTGCTCCACAAGCTGCCGGCACAGAGGATCAAGATCGACCGGAGCTTCGTCGAGCGGATCACCGAGGACGAGGCGAGCCGATCAGTCGTCGAGGCGGTGCTCCTCCTGGCGGACCGCCTGGGCCAGAGTGTCATCGCAGAAGGCGTCGAGACCACCGAGCAGGCCGTCCAGTTGAGGGCCCTCGGTTGCATTCTCGGCCAGGGCTACTTGTTCGCCCGTCCCACCGCCGCCTCCGAGGTGCGCGAGATCGCGCTCGCTGGGATCCAACCCATTCCGGCATGATGTCGAGGATGTCCTCGACGCTCTCGACGGCCTCGACGGTCTCGATGCTCTCCATGGTCCACCTCACGAGGTCGATCGGCCTCGATGCGGGCCGGTGGCTCGCCGTACTCCGGATCGGCCTCGGGCTGTGGTGGCTCGAGAGCTGGCGCCACAAGAACAAAAAGGCGTGGTTCGAACAGGGTGCCGGGATCGCGTGGGCACAGTCCGTGGCCGACAAGCACAAGTGGGGTGCCGTGCGGGCCGGCTTCAACAAGGTCGTGTCACCGCGGCCGAAGGTGATGGCCTATGTCGTGGTCTACGCCGAGCTCGCGATCGGCCTCGGCGTGACGTTGGGCTTTCTGACTCCGATCGCGCTGGCCGGCGGCCTCGTGCTCAACATCATGTACTTCGTGCTCATGATCAAGGACTGGGCCGAACAGGGGCAGAACTCGATGATGGCCCTGATCTCGGTCGTGTGCATATTCGCTCGCGCGAACCAGTGCTGGTCGATCGATCACGCGCTGCACCTGCTCGGTGGGTGAGCTCAGCCGAACACCCACTGCCGGCGGCCTTCTGCTGCCAGCAACCGACCGAACTGCAGTCCCGGGAAGTGGGCCGCTGTCACCGGCGTGTCGGAGCCCTCGAGCTTCCCGGGCAAGAGCCTCGCGCGAACGGCGGGCGAGCTCACGGTCGACGTCTCCAAGGGCCTCCCAGTCGTCGCTGAGCAGTTCAGCGGGGCAGTGGACCACGTCGCCGAGGAGCACCGCGCGTTCGGATCCGGAGGAGACGACTATGACCGTGCTGCCGGGAGTATGACCGGGAGCGCTGCGGACGTCCAGGCCGGGCAGGATCGTCCCGTCGCCGTCCCACATCTCGAGCCGGTCCGCTACCGGCGGGAGCAGCTCGGAGGCCGACCGGCCACCCATGAGCCGGACGCCCCCGCTGTCGTCGAACGGTTCGGGTCCCATGAAGAAACCCCAATCAGCTTCATGGCAGCGGTACGTCGCCTTCGGGAAGAGCCTGTGCTCGCCGTCGGTTGCCCATCCGAGATGATCGAAATGGAGGTGCGTGAGCACGACGTCGGTCACATCCGACGGCTCCACACCCGAGGCCGCCAGGTTCTTCATGAACGTGCCCGTCCGGGCAGGATCGGCATTCGGTCCGATCCCGGTATCGACCATCGCGAGGCGGTCTCCACTCCGCACGAGGAAGCCGCCCATCTCGAAGGTCAACAGGCCTTTCTCATCGAGGAACTGGCTGTGTTGTTGCCACTCCTTGTCGGTCTTGTTGAACATGAGCGTCGGCGGCGCCTGGAGGCTCCCGTCGGAGACGCCTTCGATGGTGACCGTGCCGATCTGCACCGAACGGACCGTAACAGGGCCACGAAGGAGCCCGCTGCGGGCATGCCGAAGGAGTGACGAGAGATTGCCGCGTTGGTTACCTGAGGGCGATCAGGCCTGCCGTTGTCGGCGCGAATCCGCAGGCGTCGAAGTAGAAGGATCTGAGGTGCTCACCGAAGTCGACGTGAAGCCACTCGCAACCCGCCTCTCTCGCCTGGTCGCGGGCGATTGCCACAAGCTGGCTCCCGACGCCCTTGCCCCGGGCTGGGATCGCGACCATCGTGTCCTGGATCCAGGCGTGCACCAGTCCGTCCCACAGCACGTTGACGAAACCGACGAGCGTGCCGCCCTCTCTCGCCACCACCCAGCCCAGGCTGTGCTCACGGACGAGCTCTCTCCAGTTGAAGTCGCTGTCCTCGAACACCCGGGTCTCGAAGGCTTGCGCGTGGAGCTCGTTGACCTCGGTGCTGTTGAAGTCGCCTCGCCATTCGTAAAGGACGGCCATCGGGGCCTCAGCAGTCGGCGGGCAGGCTGATGACGGTGCCGACCGTCGACAAAGGCAGTGGCCAGCACCGGCACTCACCGAAGTCGGTGCCTCTCCCCGTCTTGGCGTTCTTCACGACGGAATAGTCGGTGTCCGGTTTGGCCGACTGGTCACCGCCGCCAGCCGGCTCGCTGTGATTCCAGTTGATCGCCTTGGCGTGAACTTCGACGACCCAGACCAGTGTCGCTGCCGGCATGGCGTGATTGATGTCTCCCTCCGACTCGACGGGCTCTCCCTTTGCATAGCTGGTGAGGACGAGATGCACCCGTTTGACGTCAGTGAAGAATCCGGAGGGTCTCGTGCCGACCACCTGTCTACAGGCCTGGACCGCCGACATCACGCCGGGCGGCAGAGACACGGTTGTCGTGCTTCCCGAAGACCCGCCTGCCCCGGACGATCCTCGGCCACAGCCGGAAAGAAGCAGCATCGCGAGCGCTGAGATCGTGACGAGCACCGAGGCTCGTCGCGTCGGCTGAACACGTGTCGTCCCCACTGCCTTCAGGCTAGGTACCGGACAGGCTGTGTACACAGCGGGGCCGTTCGCGGCAATACTCGTGGGCACGAGAAGGGAGGGCCAGTGCCCAAATACCTGCTTCAAGTGAACTACACCCTCGACGGGGTCAAAGGGGTTCTCGCGCAAGGGGGCTCAGCCCGCAAGGCGGCCGCCTCGGCCGCGGCCAAGAGCGCTGGTGGCAAGGTCGAGTCGTTCCACTTCGCCCTCGGCTCCACCGACGTCTACGTCATCGCGGAGCTTCCCGACAACGCTGCGGCTGCCGCGCTTGCGTTGAACGTCTCCGCCGGCGGGGGCGCGACCGTCACGACCACCGCGCTGCTCACGACCGAGGAGATCGACAAGGCTGCCGGCACCAAGGTGAAGTATCACCCGCCGGGGTCCTGACCCTCCGCCAAGACGAGCGGTAGCGACGAAATCACAGAGGAGTTGCTGATGGACGGTTGGGTGGTCACGGTGGAGCGGGTCATCCCGGCACCGCCAGAGGCGATCTTCGCCTATCTGGCCGATGCCTCGAGACACCCCGAGATCGACGGCTCCGGAACAGTGAAAGGGACCAAGCCCGGCGTCGCCGAACGCTTGTCGCTCGGTTCGAAATTCGGCATGTCCATGAAGATGGGGTTGCGCTACTCCATGGTCAACACCGTGACAGAGTTCGAGGACGACCGCCGCATTGCGTGGCAGGCCAATCTGGCCGGACCCCTTGGCAAGCTCGTCGGCGGCCGGACGTGGCGATACGAGCTCGAGCCCGTCGACGGAGGCACCCGGGTACGCGAGAGCTGGGACATCTCGACGGACAAGCAGCGCCAGCTGTTCAAACATGGCCCGGTGGCCGAGCAGACCCGAGCCAACATGGAGAAGACCCTCGAGCGGATCGAGAAGCTCACCTCCTCGGCGGAACCGCCGAACTGAGGGCGCGCCCTCGGTTCACCTGGCTCGGCAACCGCGCGGAAGGGGCATCTCGTCCACGAACTGGCGACCCTTGGGGGCTTGCTCGGCGAAGAAGAGCCGGTGAGACGCGATTGCAAGGAGCTCGGCCTCGGCTGAGTGGGGAAGCCGAATCCGCGCGAGCGCGTGACCGTTGGAAGGATCTCCGCAGAACATCTGGGCCTTCCCGCCCCCTTGTTGGGTGACCCAGACAAGCCCGTCTCCCAGGCGCACGGTGATCCCGTTGGTCCCCTCCACGAGCGTGCTCGGGTACGGCGCCAACGTCGTCGCGTCGTAGCGCTCGACGTAGCCCATCATCCCGGTCGCCTCCGAGGCCCACACGCCCGAGCCGATTTCCCCGGCAACGAACGGTCCCGCCACCCCCGACACCGGGCGGGAAGCAAGCAGCGCCCCCGTCGTCGGGTTACGCCGTTGAAGGGCGCCTATCCCGCCGTCGTTCCACTCGCCGACAAGGAGAGCCGAGCCGGCGGCATTCGTTGCCATCACCGCGCTCGCTGCCCCCGGGATGTCGACCACTGCGGTCTCGTTGCCCCGCGGGAGGGAGAACCGCAGGAGCTCGCCGCCTGCGGATGCCCACAGCCCACCGTGCACCGCCACGACGCTCCCTCTTGCTCTTGCCCCTTGGTTGTGCGCGCCCCCGACTCGTAGTTCGCGGATGACTGCGAGGCTCCGGGGGTTCAGACCGAGGAGCGATTCTGTCTGCGCCGAAGACACGGCGACCCACAGCGATCCGCCCGCCAGCACGGCACCGTCGAACTCCGCGCCGAGCCGACGCCTCGCCTCGACCCGACCGGTGGCGACATCGACACGGGCGAGCTTCCAGTGCAGGTAGTTGCCGGGCGGCGACACTTGCCAGGCGACGTAGGTGTCGCTCGCTGTGAGGACGACCTGCGGTGAAAGCAACTTCCGGTTCAGCACGCGATGCGGGGACGGTGTCGTCCTGCTATTGGTCGGCGACGTGGTCGTGGTGGATCCGAGAAGAGAGGTCCCGGGCGACGGGGTGGACGACTGGCTACACCCAGCGGCCAGGCTCGCGAGCACCAGCGCGAGCACCAGCACTGCCGGCGCGGTCCGAAGACCGCGAGGGCGGCGCAGGACCGGGGTCCTCGGCGCATACGGTGCCCTGTCAGTCATCTCCCACGGCGTCCTCACGTCATACGACGCCCGGGGCCCTAAGGACCTTGCACCATCGCTCCCGCCGAGGACCCCGGTTGGTCAGATCTTGCTGGCGCCGTAGGTGTACTCCTTCTCGAGCTTCTTGAGCGGGGCGCCCGAGAGTGTCACGGTCTTCCCGTTCGTGGCGCTGTAGGTGACCTTGGTCACAGGCCCGACTTTGTACCACGCTTGTTTGGCAATCACGTACCCGGCGACCCGGGCGTTGGTCTCGGACGACAGGTCGGCGAACGTCGCAGGCTTGGGGCTGATCGTTGCCGAGAGGTGCTCCACCGCATAGACCGCAACGGCGGCAGCGTGGTCCGACGCGATGATCCCGTCATAGGCGTTCGGATGCCAGGGAGTGTCCGAGATCCCCCTGATGAGCATCCACGGCACGCCCTGGGAGGCACAAGCGAAGGCAAAACCCGTGCCCTCGTTCTCCTCGGCATCGCTCTGGTACACGAAGTCCTGGGCTTCGAGCCAGCTCAAGGGCTCGGTCCACACAGGAGCCTGCCCGATCACTCCGACGACGATCTTGTTCGTGATGCTGCCCGTCGCCTTGTTGTTACCGGTCGCGTCGGCCACTGTCGTCTTGCCCAGCTTCGGCGCCTTCTGGGCGGTCTTCACGAGTTGCTGCGTGGCTGCGAGGGACTCGACGTACGCCCACTTCTTGTCAGGCTTCCCGGGTCCGTACCCGAAGCCCTTGGCATCGGCCGGTGTGGGCAGCGTGGTGTCGTAGCCCGCGAACGCGTCACCGGCGATCGAGGCGCCGTTTGCGAGATGCAGCTCGACCCCCTCGTACGGGGTCTGGTAGCCACCGATGTAGTAGTGGAGGTTGGACTTGTCGATGACCATCCCGCTCACGACGACGTCGCCCACGTTGATCGGTGCCGCCTGAGCGCCCGCAGTCCCCGAGAACAACATCGCGCGGGGATGGAAGTGCGAGATGAGAAGGTAGGTGGCGAGTTCGCTCGACTCGTCGATCTCACCGCCGAACGCGTCCACCACCGGCTTGCCGCCGATGGTTCCGACATAGAAGCGGTACCCGTCGATCACCTTCGACGACGTCACCTTCATCGCCGCCAGCACGGGGGCCTGCTCCACCCCGACGGCGCTGATGATCCCGATCGGCGCCGCTGCCGGCTTCGGCCGCTCCGTGGTCGAGCCGGCGGCCACCCCGCCGACGGTGAGGCAGCCGGCGGTTACCACGAGAGCGAAAGCGACCCGCCCCTTGTGCCGTCTGAGCAAGCTACCGGTGCGGCGCTCTTTGTCGTGACTGTCTTTACGTGTCAAGAAAGACATGTTGCTCCTCCCGTCGTCCAGAGTCCTGGACGACTCCTATCTTCCGGGCGGACAGATACGGCCGGGCACCCTCGCGACCCGGCTTCATCCTTCACGGCGGCGGCCGCTAATTGCTAGAGGAAAAAGACCCGGCCAGGCGCTCGATCCCCGCGGGCCGCCGCAAGCCCGGTCGCAACCGGTCAGGGTCTCGGGCGCCTGTCCTGTCGTGCGGCCAGCCCGTGCTCGACGGCGTACCTGGTCGCCTCCACACGGCTGCGAATCTCCAGCTTGCGGTAGATGTTGGCGAGGTGGCGCTCTACGGTCGCCACACTCAGGTGAAGGCTCGACGCGATCTCCTTGTTGCTCGATCCGGCAGCAAGCAGGCCGAGCACTTCGGCCTGGCGAACCGTCAAGCCGTCGGGGAGGGCCACAACCGTCATCTCCCCCAGGTTGGCGAGCGCTCCCCGCGCCGCAGCCAGACCCTGCGCGTTGCCAGTCTCGGCGGCCAGGGACTCGGCCTCCCGGAGGCGCTTGGCGGCGTCCTCGTCCTGGCCCAGCTCGTGCAACGCCCGGCCGAGCCCGATCAGAGCGTTCACGACGTCGTGGGTGTGGCCGCCCTCGCGGTAGACGACGACCGCAGCCTGATAGTGCTCCGCCGCTCCCGCCCAGTCCTTCCTCGTCGTCGCGAGGTCGCCCTGATTGCAGCGGATCGTCCCGATCAGCTGGCGGTTGTCGAGATCACGGGCGAGCGTGGCTGCTTCGTCGAGCGCCTGCACGGCCAGGGAGTGCTGGCCCGTGCGGATCAGCACGTCGGAGAGGTTGGCGAGCCCGATCGCGACCGAGCGTGGGTCACCGAGCTGGCGCTTGATCACGAGCGCTCGCTCGAACAGATCACGGGCAGCCGGGAGGTCGTCGTCATCGAGTGCCAACAGGGCCAGGTTGTTCAACGCCACTGCCACGCCGCGGCGATCGCCGGTCGCGTCGCGCAGCTCCATCGCGGTGTGGAAATTGCGGCGTGCCGCATCGCGATCACCGAGATAGCGGTGCGCAGAGCCGAGCACCGTCGCGGCGAAGGCCGCCAGCTCCCGGCGGCCGAGCCCCTGGAAGATGCTGAGGGCGACGGTGGCCTGACGGACGGCGTCGGCGTAGTCGCCGTTCTCCGCCGCCAGCACCGCAGCGGCGCTGAGCGCGCGGGCGACCGTCTCGTCACGCCTGCGACCAGCTGCTTCGAGGAAGGTGCGTAGCCAGCCGCGGCCGAGGGTCAGGCGCCCGCACATCAGCCACCAGCGCCACAGCCCGGCGCTCATCTCGAGCCCGAGGTCAGTCGCGCCCTCCTCCTCCGACCACCACAGCGCGAGCTCGAGGTCAGGGTTCGCAGCATCCATGCAGACCGCCCACTGCGTGCTCTCGGCCCCAGCGAGACCGTCCTCGCTTCGGCGTGCCAGGTCGGCGAAGTGCTCGGCGTGGCGCTGCCGGAGCTCCGGGCCGCCCGCTGTCTCCCGGAGCCGGCCGGCAATGTACTCGCGGACGGTGTCGAGCATCGTGAACCGCGCCTGGTCGCCTTCGTGCCTGACCACCAGCCACGACGAGTCGACCAGCTCCCGCAGGAGCGGCGCGACCTCGACAGCCTCGACGGCGGCGACCGCTTGCGCATCGTCGATGGTGAACGGGCCGGCGAACGTGCTCAACGCCGGAAGGAGCCGCTGGCCCGCCGTCCCGAGCAGGGCGAAACTCTGGGCTGCGACCGACTCCAGGGTGCGACTTGACTGCGGGCCGGATAGCCCGGTTCCGGAGGCGAGCAGGCTGTCGCGCCGCTCGACGATCTCGCCGATCGAGAGGGTGCCGACCCACCCGGCGATCAGCTCGATGGCGAGCGGAAGCCCGTCGAGCCGCCGGCACAGCTCGGCGGCAAGGCGCTGATCGTCACGCTCGGTCGCGAAGCCGGGCAACCGCTCGCGGGCACGAGTCATGAACAGCTGCACGGCGTCGGCGCTGTTGAGCTGGGAGGCCGATGCCCCGATCGGGGGAAGGCCGAGCGGTGGCACCACGCAGGAGGCTTCCCCCACGACGCCGAGCACGCGCCGGCTGGTGACCACGATTCGAAGCTCGGGCGCCGCCGCCAGAAGGCGGCGGACCAGCACCGCGACCTCGTCGCGGAGCTGCTCGGCGCCGTCTAGCACGAGCAGGTGCGCCGCTCCGACGAGCGTCGCCTCGATCGCCTCGATCGTCGCGACATCGGGCTCGTCACGGACCCGGAGCGCGGCGGCGACCGTAGCGCTGAGGAACTCCGGGTCCCGAATGGGCTCGAGCGCCACGAACGTCACCGGCAGCCCGGAACCGCTTCGGCGGATGGCCTCGAGCGCGAGCCGGGTCTTGCCGACACCCCCTGGCCCCGACAGGCAGACGAGGCGATTGTTCGCCAGGAGCTCGCTCACCGCCGCGAGCTCGGCGGTACGACCTACGAAACTCGAGTGTGGCCATGGCAACGCCCCACCCCCACGCCAGCCGGCCGAGGACCTTGCTTCGAGCGTCTTGAGCCGCTGAGCGGCAGAGGCCGAGATGCGTGTGCGGCCAGTCTCCCAACGATTGACCGTGGCGAACGAGACCTCGAGTTGCCGGGCCAGCTGTTCCTGGCTCAGCCCGAGTGCCGAGCGCAGTTCCCGGATCCGATCAGGCAGCCCATCGTCAGCCGGATCAGCCGGATCGGCTCGATCGTCGGGCTGACGGGCGGTCACCGGGCCAACAGTACCGAGAAGGTCTCGATAAGGAGAAGCTCAGCGCCGGCGGGCGGCCAGGAGCAACATCAGCCCGGCAACCCGGCGATCGAGCTGGTCGAAGCCGGCGTCGTCGAGGAGCCGTTCCATCTCGCCGCGGGCATAGACGCGCAAGCCACCCGGCCGCATGAGCGCGGCGGTCATGGCCCCGCCGACGAACGGTTGCTGCGAAGCCATCAGCGTGAAGCGGCCGCCCGGCCGCAGCGCGGCGGCGATGCCCGCTAGGACACGCGGCGGATCAGAGAAGAGGTAGAACGCACCCGCGCAGTTCACGGCGTCGACGCTGCCGGGTTGCAGCGGCAAACGGTGGGCGTCGCCGCGCACATAGCCGATCGTCGCTCCCCCAGCCGGTGCAGCCGCAAGGGCCTTTCGTAGCATGGCCGGCGAGAAGTCGATCCCGAGCACCCGGCCGGCGGGGGCGGCCGCCGCGATTGCCTCGGTGGTCCTGCCCGGGCCGCAGGCGAGGTCGAGGACCGTGGCGTCGCGCGGGAGCCAGCCGTTCGAGCGACCACGCACGCTCGGCATCGTGGCTCATGCCGGTGAGCAGCCGGGTGAGGAACGGACGCCAGGCCTGCTCGTACACCCGGGCAAGCAGCTTGGACTCCATCATGCGCATGTCGGGCGTCTCGGCCTGGCCGGGCGCGGGCGGCACGAGGTCGGCGAGGCCGTCGGTCACCGGGTAGCGCGCGCCGCAGGCGGCGCAAACGAGTGTGCCCCCGTCGCCCGGTGGCACCGGACCGTGGCACAGAGGGCAGCCGAGGACGTCGCCGAACGCCTCCGCCGCGGGCGCTTCCGCGCTCTCACGGTTGTTCGAGCGTGGTCCCACGTGTGTCATCGCTCGGTACCGTGAACAGCGACACGCCCCTGCGCCCCGTCCGCTTCGATTCGTACATGGCGCTGTCGGCTTGCGCGATGAATGCATCGGCGTCGAGTGCCTCCCTGGTCCAGGCGACGCCGACGCTCGTCCGCAGCTCCACGACGGCGGGCCCGACATCGATCGCGGCCGTCGTCGCAGCAGCGATGCGCTCGGCGATCGCGACCGCCTGGTCCGAGCTCTCGACCCTCGGGCAAATCACAAGAAACTCATCGCCCCCCAAACGACCGACGTCGTCACAGTCCCGCACGGCGCCACGAAGACGCTCGGCTGCCGCCGCCAGCAGTCGGTCGCCGGCCGCGTGACCGAACTCGTCGTTCACCGCCTTGAATCGGTCCAGGTCGATGAAGATGAGGGCTCCTCCCTCTCCGGTCGCACCCGTCGCAGCCGTCGTCCGACGGAGAAGTTCTAGGGACGCCTCCCGGTTCAGGCACGACGTCAGCGTGTCGACCGACGCCCTCACCTCGAGCTCGCGGCGAAGCTGAACACGGTCGGTCACATCGCTGAGGCATCCGACGGCTCCGGTCACCACCCCGGCGCCGTCAGTGAGAGCTCGCAAACTCAACAAGCACACCCGCTCGGAGTCGACGGCCGGCGAGCCGCCGGCTGCCGGGACACGAAGCCGAACCTCGATGTCGTCGACCGGCTCGTTGGCGAGCACCGAGAGGAGCGCGCCCTCGAAGACAGGCCTGTCCTCCGCGACAACGGGCGACAGCTGGGTCTCGATGGTGTCCGCAGGAGGCCGACCGACGATCGCGTGCAGACGATCGTTGGTAAAGGTGATGTGACCGGCCGTGTCGATCTGGAAGAGGCCTACCGGCAACGTCTCCGACAACCGGCTCAGGAGTTGCTCGCGAGAAAGGCTCCTCGAGATCGCTTCTTCGGCGACCTTTTGAACCGTGATGTCCCGAACGAGCAGGCAGATCCTCCCCGAAGAGGCCCCCTCCGGACCGGCTATGGGAGCCACCCTGCCCTGGAACCATCGAACGCCCGCCGGGACGTCGAGGCAGTACTCCCAGAAGCTCAGGAGAGCCCGTGTCGAGCACACGGCGGATCACCTCGATCAACGCAATGCCTGCCTCGTCACCGAGAGCCTCACGAACGGTTCTGCCGAGCAGCTCGCTCCGAGGCGCTATGAGGAGAGCGTCATCGGTGGTCCAGACACCGAGGTACTTGCCGTTCTCGTCGAGCTCGAACACGAGGTCGTCAAGTGACGACAGCAGCGCCTGCAGGCGCGCTTCGCTCTCTCGCAGAGCCTCGGTGGTCTGCGAAGGCTCACCGGCGCCGGCACGACGCCGACCGGATCCGGTCACGGGCACAGAACTCACCACCTTTCTCAGTATCTGCGCCCCAGACGTCGCTCAATAGGGGATTACGTCCCTTCGCTGGGAGAACGGTTGCTCGAGGCCGGCAGTGCTGAATCCGATGTGCCGACAAGTAGCCTTGGTGCCATGCCGACAAAGAAGCCCCAGCTTCACCTCTCGGGCGACCCAGCGTCAGACAAGCTGATCTCGAAGGACGCATTCGCGCTCTTGATGGGCATGGTCCTCGACCAGCAGATCCCCCTCGAGCGAGCGTTCGCCGCACCCGCCGTGTTGGTCACGCGCCTCGGGAAGCCGCTCGACGCACGCGAGATCGCGGGCATGGACCCTGAGGAGTTCGCGGCGGCGTTTCGCCAGCAGCCGGCGCTCCACCGGTTCCCCGGATCCATGGCCGGCCGGGTCCAGGAAGTCGCACGGATCGTCGTCGCCGAGTACGGCGGCGACGCATCGAGGATCTGGAGGACCGCCGAGACAGGTGAGGAGCTGGTGCGCCGGGTCGAGGCGCTGCCGGGTTTCGGCAACCAGAAGGCGAAGATCTTCGTCGCCCTGCTCGGCAAGCAGCTCGGCGTCGAGCCCTCCGGCTGGCGGGAGGCCACAGCCCCCTTCGGTGTCGCCGGCAGCCACCTCTCGATCGCGGACATCGACTCTGCCGAGACACTCGCGACGGTACGTGAGCACAAGCGCCGGATGAAGCAAGCTGCGAAGGCCAAGACCGCCCGCGCGGCCAAGTGAAGATCGGCGACCGCCGCCTCTATCTCTGCGCGCCGGACCGCGAGGACCTCGCTTCTTTCATCGAAGCCTGTGTGTCGGGCGGAATCGATGTAGTGCAACTCCGCGAGCCACGCCTCGCTCTCTCTGCCCTCCCCCGTGCCACCCTGGCCCGCCGCGTCTGCGAGGCACTCGGCGTCCCGTTCATCGTGAACGACCTGCCTGAGCTGGCTGTCGAGTGCGACGCCGACGGCGTTCACGTCGGCCAGGATGACGTCGCCGCGTCAGAGGCCCGGCGGATCGTCGGTCCCGACAGGCTCGTCGGGCTCTCGACGCACGAGCCGGCTCAGCTCGAGATCGCCCTCGGCGAGCCGGTTGACTACGTGTCGGCCGGACCGGTGGTCCCGACGCCCACGAAGCCGGGGCGACCGGGCACAGGACTCGGGTACGTCGCCGAAGCGGCCCGACGGTGTGCGTCACGGTCGCCCGCGATGCCGTTCTTCGTGACCGGCAACGCCCGTCCCGACACGGTCGGCGAGATCGTCCGGGCGGGCGCACGGCGAGTGGTAGCCGTCCGGTGGTTGACCGAGGCGGGAGACCCCCGCCAGGCCGCTCGGGAATTGCGTGATGCGCTCGACCGGGCCGTCGAGGGGATCGAGGGCACCGAACCGCAGGCCAGCGTACCTGCACCGGGTTGAGACGTGATTCGGGGCGGCCCGCGAAGGACCGCCCCGAATCCTGAGATTATTGCTGAAAGGCTCGGCTACCGGATTGCAGCGGACGGGACCATCTTCCGCCCGGAGGCACCGAGGGTGTCTGGGTTGGATTCACCAGGTGGTCCAGCGAAGCCGCCTAGCGGCCAGCCACCTCCAGGGTCCCAAAACGTTGACTATCCATCAGTTTGGACCACCTCCTCTCTCTGGTGGCAACACAATATCCACTCGCGCGGGGATGGTGGTGACATCTTGGGCTTGGCAGGCAAAGTCACAGCAAATTCTCTGACATTAGGCTGCCAATACTGCACGTGTGATTGAAATGTGCCCGAATTCACCGAATTCGAGCACGAAGTCCGGAGCCGGACCTCAGATACCGATGCGCTGAGCGAGCAGCTCCCGGTGGTAGGCGGGGTCACCCAGGATCAGCTCCGAGGACTTCGCTCGCTTGAAGTAGAGGTGAGCGTCGTGCTCCCACGTGAACCCGATACCACCGTGGATCTGGATGTTCTCGGCCGCAGCATGGAAGTAGGCCTCCGAACAGTACGCCTTTGCGAGGCAGGCAGTGACCGGAAGCTCGTCGTTGTCCTCCGCCGCTGCCCACCCGGCGTAATAGGCCGCCGACTTCGCCGACTCGACCTCGAGGAGCATGTCCGCGCACTTGTGCTTGATGGCCTGGAACGAGCCGATCGGGCGGCCGAACTGGATCCGGGACTTGGCGTACTCGACGCTCATCTCGAGCACACGCTGGGCACCGCCGACCTGCTCGGCGGCGAGCGCGACGGCCGCGAGGTCGAGCGTCTTCTGCAGTACCGGGCCGGCACCGCCCTCGGTGCCGATCAGGCGACCGGCCACGCCGTCGAAGTCGAGCTTGGCCTGCTTGCGGGTCTGGTCCATCGTGGCAAGCGCAGTCCGCGTGAGGCCGGCTGCACCGCCGTCGACGGCGAAGAGCGAGATCCCGCCCGGCGTCCGGGCGGCGACGAGGACCAGCGAGGCGGTGTGCCCGTCGAGAACGTAGGACTTCACACCCGACAGCGACCAACCCTCGCCCGACTGGGTCGCGGCGAGCTCGATGCCCTCGAGGTCCCAGCGCCCGCTCGGCTCGGTGTAGGCCAGCGTTGCGATCGTCTCGCCGCTCGCTATCGCGGGCAGGTACTCCTTCTTGGCCGCATCGTCGCCCGAGGCCAGGAGGGCGTTCGCCGCCAGGGCTACCGTCGAGAAGTACGGGGCGCAGACGAGCGCCCGGCCCATCTCCTCGAGCACTACCACCAGCTCTACGTAGCCGAACCCGGCGCCGCCGAACTCCTCTGGGATCGCGAGTGCCTGCAAGCCGAGCTGGTTCGCCATCTGCGACCAGACGGCGGGGTCGTAGCCCTCGGTCGTCTCCATCAGCCGGCGAACCTCCGTCACCGGCGACTTGTCCTCGAAGAAACGGCGCGCATGCCGCCGTAGCTCCTCCTGCTCCTCGCTGAAGCCGAAGTTCACGTTTCCCTCCCAGGCAGCGTCCGCACGGCCCGACCGGCCACGCAATTACCTCGCGAACCTTAGCCTGGTGGGGCGCATACCGAAAAGCGCCGAGCAAGCCGGAGGGCCTCCATGAGCACGAAGCACTACGAGGACAGCCAGGTCGTCATCCACAAGACTGTCGTCGGCCCCTATGACAACAACGTCTTCGTTGTCCGTTGCAAGGAGACCGGAGAGGCTCTCCTCGTCGACGCTGCCAACGAGCACGAGCAGCTGCTCGAGCTCTGCAAGCAGCTCGGGGTGCGCCAGATAGTCGAGACCCACGGCCACTGGGACCACATCCAGGCGATCCCGCAGCTCCGTGACGCCGGCTACCAGGTGGCGGTCACCGCCGCTGACGCCGGCATGCTTCCCTCATACGACCTCCTCCTGGAGGACGACACAGTTCTCGAAGTCGGGCGGCTCCGGCTCCGCACGATCCTCACGCCTGGTCACACGCCCGGCTCGATCTGCTTCCTCATCGAAGGCTCACCCGTCCTGCTCTCTGGGGACACCCTCTTCCCAGGTGGCCCCGGCAACACCAAGAGCGACCTCGGGAACTTTCCCCTGATCATCGAGTCGATCGACCGCCGGCTCTTCACGCTGCCGGCCGAGACCCTGGTCATGCCAGGTCACGGCCTCGACACCACGATCGGCACCGAGCGACCGCACCTGCAGGAGTGGGTCGACCGGGGCTGGTAGGCGCTGCGCGGTCTCACGACTGATTTCCACTACGGCGGTAGGAGTAATCCCCGAGGGCAACTAACATGGGAGAGTGACCGGCGCGACACCCCTGCTCCAGGTGGAAGACCTGCACGTCGAAGTCGACGGCTTCGAGATCCTGCGTGGTGTCGACCTGACGGTTCCGGTCGGCGAGCTGCACGCCGTCATGGGGCCGAACGGCTCAGGTAAGTCCACGCTCGCCAACACGATCGCAGGAAGCCCCGGCTACACGGTGGCTAAGGGCCGGATCCTCTACCGAGGCGAGGACGTCACGTCGTGGCCGGTGGACGTGAGGGCGAAGGCCGGCATCTTCCTCGCATTCCAGTACCCCGAGGAGATCCCCGGCGTGCCGGTCTCCCAGTTCATGCGCCAGGCGGTCTCTGCGCGCCAAGGCACCGACATCTCCGTCCTCGAAGTGCGCGTTGCGCTT
Source organism: uncultured Acidimicrobiaceae bacterium (assembly GCA_963801185.1). Lineage (GTDB taxonomy): Bacteria > Actinomycetota > Acidimicrobiia > Acidimicrobiales > Bog-793 > Palsa-601. The sequence goes on from CAWDDW010000001.1 coordinate 1,226,748, forward strand.
CTCGAGTGGATGAAGAGGCTCGAGATGGATGAGAGTTTCGCTTCGCGGTACCTCAACGAGGGCTTCTCGGGCGGCGAGAAGAAGCGCAACGAGATACTCCAGATGGCCCTCCTCACCCCGGACCTGGCGGTGCTCGACGAGACGGACTCCGGGTTGGACGTGGACGCGCTCCGGGTCGTCGCCCGTGGAGTGAGAGAGGTCCGGGCGGAAAAGCCCGACATGGGCCTCCTCCTCGTCACCCACTACCGCCGCATCCTCGACGAGCTCACGCCTGACAAGGTGCACGTGCTCATCGCCGGGCGGATCGTCGAGACCGGTGGCCCGGAGCTTGCCGAGCGCCTCGACACCGAGGGCTACGAGGGTCTCGGCTGATGGCGACGACCGACACACCGGCGACACCGCTCTCGCTCGCAGACCAGGAGCTCGATCCGGTCGCGATCCGGAAGGACTTCCCGCTCCTCGACAAGTGTCCGGGCCAGAACGGCCGGCGGCTCGTCTACCTCGACTCGGCCGCATCCTCACAGCATCCCTACCAGGTGCTAGAGGCGATGGACACCTACTACTCGACGACGCACGCCAACGTTCACCGAGGCGTGTACGCCATCGCCGAGGAGGCCACTCGCCAGTTCGAGGAGGCCCGGGCGAAGGTCGGCAGGTTCGTCGGTGCGCCGAAGCCCGCGACCGAGATCGTCTTCACGAAGAACGCGACCGAGGCCCTCAACCTCGTCGCCCACTCCTTCGGGCGAGGCCGGCTGGCAGCCGGCAAGGCGGTGCTGCTCACCGAGATGGAGCACCACGCCAATCTCGTGCCCTGGCTGATGCTGGCCGGCGAGCGCGGAACCGAGCTGCGATACCTGCCGGTCACGGAGTCCTACCAGCTCGACCTCTCCAGGCTGGAGAAGGCGGTCGAGGGGGTCGGAGTGGTCGCCGTCACGGCCATGTCGAACGTGCTCGGCACTGTGAACGATCTGCGGCCGATCGTCGAGGCGGCGCATGCGGTAGGCGCGGTCGTCGTCTGCGACGCATCACAGCTCGTGCCTCATCGAGTGGTCGACATCGCCGCTCTCGGTGCCGACTTCGTCGCGTTCACCGGCCACAAGATGCTCGGGCCGACCGGCATCGGCGTGCTCTGGGCGCGGGAGGAGTTGTTGGAGGAGATGCCGCCGTTTCTCGGGGGAGGCGAGATGATCCGTGACGTGCGGCTCGACGGGTTCACCACGAACGACGTCCCTTGGAAGTTCGAGGCAGGCACACCTCCTATAGCCGAGGCGATCGGCCTCGGCGCTGCGGTCGACTACCTCGAGTCGGTCGGGCGCGAGCGGATCGCCGCCCACGAACGACGGCTCACCTACGAGGCGATCGAGGTGTTGACCGAACGTCACGGTGACGACGTGAAGATCTTCGGGCCCGGGCCCGAGGACCCGAATCGCGGCGGCGTGATCTCGTTCAGCTACCGCGACATCCACCCTCACGACCTCGCCCAGGTGCTCGACTCCGAGGGCGTCTGCGTCCGCGCCGGCCACCACTGCGCGAAGCCACTGATGAAGCGGCTCGGCGTCTCCGCGACCGTACGCGCGTCGCTATACCTGTACAACGACGAGGAAGACGTGACTGCCCTCTCCGAGGCGCTCGCCAAAGCCGGTGGGTTCTTCGGTTGACGCCAACGATTCGCTGAAGGAGCGACGACCCACGATGTCAGGCCTCGAAGATCTCTACCGGGAGATCATCCTCGACCACTACAGATCTCCCCGGAACCGGGGCGAGCTGCCGGTCCCTCCTGCCCAGCGCGTCGAAGGGTTCAATCCCCTCTGCGGCGACGAGGTCGTGGTCTACCTCGACTTCGGCGACGGCGTCGTGAAAGACCTGAAGATCGCCGGCCAGGGGTGCTCGATCAGCCAGTCGTCCGCCTCGATGATGTCTGCGGCCGTGAAGGGCAAGTCGATCGAAGAAGCTCGCCAGCTCATCTCGTCGTTCAAGGCGATGATGTCGATCCACGAGCAGGCCATCGGCGGCGACGGCCACGCGGGAAAGGGCGCCGAGGCGACGATCCCGCCTGAAGGGCTAGGCGAGCTCGCAGCCCTTCAGGGCGTCGTGAAGTTCCCCGTGCGGATCAAGTGCGCCACGCTCTCGTGGAACACGCTCTCCCAGGCCCTCGACGAGGCGATCGGGGCCGGCGCCACCGAGGGTGTCGCCGCCGACGGAGCTGCCTGAACCTCCCGGACCGGCGCTCAGCCGCCGAAGTGGTCGTTCATGAGGCGCGTGACCGCCTCCGGGTTCTCGAGGGTCAGCATGTGACTCCCCTCGTCCACGTATTCGAGTCGGGCGTCGGCGATGAGCCTGGCATATTCCTCTCCCACGGCGTTCGGCACGAGCCCGTCCTTCCGCCCGAGGATGACGAGCGTCGGAGCGGTCACCCGCACCAGGCGCTTGCTCATCTTCGGATTGTGGAAGTAGGGGTTCCACCCGAATTTCGCAGCTGCGGCCATCGACTCGAAATAGGGTCTGACGAGCTCGAAGGGAACCCCGGCGAGATCCTTCGGCGACAACGAGCCGAGCAGATGCATGCCGGCGGCGACAGGGTGCGTCTGGTCTGCGAACACCTCGGTCGCGAGTTCGTCGAACTTGCGGCCGAAGAGCTCGCTCATCGGGGCGCCGGGCACGTAGAGGCCGACGGCGTTTATGAGAGTGAGGCTCCGCACGCGCTCGGGGTGCCGCCAGGCGAGCTCTGCCGCCAGCCAGCCGCCGAGCGACATGCCAGCGACGTGAGGCGGGTTGTCCGCTCCGAGGCCCAGCCGGTCGAAGACGTCGAGGGTGTGGTAGACGGCGTCCTCGATGTCGTCGAGCTGGTCGAGCCCTTCCGAGCCGGCAAAGCCCGGGAGCATCGGCGCGTAGAGGGCGTGATCCGCCGCGAGAAGCCCGAGGAACTCGGCCACTTCGTTCGAACCCGTCTCGCCCCCTGACGAGTGGAGGTACACCACGGGGATCCTCGACGGGTCCCCGCCTCGTGTCAGCTGGATGTCGCCGACGGCGGTGGCGAATCGCTCGGTCACGAGCTCGGCGTTCGTCTCGGTCGTGCTCACGCCGGGACTCCCGCCATGACAGGGCGTTCGGTGCCGGGAAAGCGCGCTCGCAGCGCCGGCGCGACCTCGGTCGCGAACAGCTCGAGATTGCGGCGGGTGTCGTCGGCTGGGAGCGTCCCGAGCTGGAACAGGCCGAGCAGGTTGCCGACCCCGAGCCGCTCGACGTTCTCGCTGAGGCGCGCGAGGACCGTCTCGGGGGAGCCCACGATGGCGTACTGGCCCTCTATCACCTGGTCCCACTCCTCGAGGTACTCGGCAAAAGTGCCGATGCCCTTCATCATGCTCTCGAGCGATCTGACGGTCGTGTATCCGGGCGGCGAGATCGAGATGCCGGGCAGCAAGCGCTTGACGAAGTACCAGAAGTGCTGCTCGAAACGCCTGCGAGCCTCCTCGTCGGTGTCGGCGATGAAGATCGGCACCAGCCAGCCGAGCTGCAGGGGATCGGCCTCGTAGCCTTCCTTCTGGCACGCCTCGCGCATGAGGTTGAACATGCGCTCGAACACCGAGATGTGGAAGTACGGGATGCCCATGTAGGCGTAGCGGTGCCGGGCGACGAACTCGACGGTCTCGAGCGAGCCGGCGCCCGGGATCCATACTTCCGGATGCGGCTGCTGGACCGGGCGGGGCCAGGAGTTCACGTAGCGGATCCTGTAGTGCTTGCCGATGAATTCGAACGGGCCGGGCTCGGTCCAGGCCTTGATGATGAGGTCGTGCGCCTCCGCGAAGCGCTCCCGGGCCTGAGCCGGGTTGATCCCGAAGGAGTAGTACTCGGGCCCGCCGCCCACCACCATGCCGGCGATGAGGCGCCCGCCCGAGATGCAGTCGATCATCGCGAACTCTTCTGCCACCCTCGTCGGCGGGTCGTAGAGGGGAAGGGCGTTGCCGACGACGGCGATCCGGACGTGGTTCGTCTGGCGGGCGAGGACCGACGCCATCAAGTTCGGCGACGGCATGATCCCGTAGGCGTTCTGGTGGTGCTCGTTGACACAGACCCCGTCGAAGCCGAGCTCGTCGGCGTAGATGAGCTCGTCGAGGTAGCGGTTGTAGATCTGAGTGCCGAGATTCGGGTCGAACAGGCCGTTCGGGCAGGTGATCCACGCCGGCCCGTCGTAGTCGGGCGGCAGCCCGGGGTAGGGCATCAGATGGAAGCTGAACAGTCGCACGTTTCTCGTCTCCCTCCAGGTCCCCCTCAACCTAACTGACGCGTCAATCAGGAGTCGGCCCCGAAGCGGCCTCCGCCGTCGTCAGTTTCCGACGACGAGGCCCTCGACATCGGCCGCCAGCACGATGGCTCTGCCCGCTATCCCGAGATTCGACAGCGCCCGCTCGCTGGCCTCCCGGACCTCGCCGGCACACCGTTCGCCGTCGCAGATCCCGAGCAGGCTCGGACCGGCCCCCGACCAGGTGGCAACGATGGCGCCTGCCTCGCGAAGGCGCATCAGAAGCTCAGGTGCCTCGGGGAACAAGGCGGCTCGAGCATCCTGATGAAGCCGGTCCTCGCCGGCTTGCGGCACGAGAGCCGTCCGGTCGGCCAGCCCGGCAACGAGAAGGCCCATCCGGCCGAGATTGTGGACGGCGTCGAGGAGGGGTACCTCGGAGGGAAGCACGGACCTCGCATAGTCGGTCTTGAGCTCCCGGTCCGGGATGACGACCACGTAGGCGAGCCCGGGGTCGAGGGGCAGGCGCCGCGCGACCGGCGAGCCGTAGACCATGGTCGCGGCAACGAGGCCGCCCAGCAACGAGGCCGCTGCATTCTCGGCGTGGCCCTCGACCGAGGCGGCAACCTCGAGCGGGTTGGGCGCCCCAGCCGCCGCCGCTGTCGCGAGGGCGAGCGAAGCCGAGGACCCGAGCCCTCGCGAGACCGGGATCGCGGAGCGGACATGTATCGCGACATCGTCGTGACCGAGCACCTGCCTCACCACCGCGGCCGCCAGGTGGCTACCGTCACGCGGCAGGCCGGACCCCTCGCCCTCGGCGGTGATCTCGAGGCGCGTCGCTCGCTCGACGCTCACCTCGCAGTGAAGTGCGAGAGCGATCGCGAGAACGTCGTACCCCGGCCCGAGGTTCGCCGACGAGGCAGGGACACGCGCCCGCGGTCGCCCTGAGCGCGGGCTCAGCTCCGGACCTCGAGCGAGACGGGCGACCTGATGACGACTGTCCCCGCTGGAGGCGGTGGCACGGAGCGCCCGAGGTCGACGGGGAACTCCCCTACGGGCCCGAACTGGGAGCTCACCTGGAGCTTCCCCGACCACTGACCCGGCAGCCCAACCGTGTTGCAGGTTCTTCGGCGTGACCCGCGAGCCGACCAGGCTGCTCGAGAAGCTCAGCCCTCCCCAACCCGCCAACCGCAACGGCTGGGCGATCGACGCGCCGACGGTCTCGTGCGACCAGGGGATCGAGACTTGGGCGAACCTCACCATCGAGCCGAACGGCGAGATGAGCTGGAGGTGGGTGGTGGCCGCATCGAGCAGGGTCTCGTCGGCGGTCCCCGCCTGCCCGAGGCCGTAGGGCTGGCCGGTGACCGACGTCACGACCAGCACCTGCTGGTCGCCGTCCTTGCGCCATGCGGCAGCCACCAGGCAACCGCCGGCGGCCTGGGTAAACCCGGACTTGACGCCGATGACCCCGTCACTCCCGAGCACCGGGTTGAATGTCCCTATATGGCCCTCGACGGGAAACGCCACCTCGGGGAGGACCACGATCGAGCGGAAGACGGGGTTGCGCATCACGATCGAGGCGAGGAGCGCCTGGTCTGAGGCCGTCGAGACCGAGGCAGGGTCGACCCCACTCGCGTCGGCGTAGTGGGTATGGGACATGCCGAGTGAGAGAGCGGTCTCGTTCATCCTCGCGACGAAGGCAGCCTCGGTGCCGCCCACCCATCTCGCGAGGATGTCGGCGACGTTGTCGGCCGACGGGATCAACAGCGCCTCGAGTAGCTGGCGCTCGCTCAAAGTCTCACCGTTCACGATCTCGACGTTGGACAGGTCGTTCTCCGAGTCGGAGACCCAAGCGTCGTGATCGGCTTGTGTGAAGCGGAGGCTCGGCCCTTGCTCGTCGCCTGAGAGAGGGTGAGCTTGAAGCACGAGATAAGCGGTCATTATCTTCGTCTCGCTCGCGATCGGGACTGATCGCTCGTTCGGGCTCGCGGCGACGACGCCGGTCCCGGTGATGGCAACGGCACCCTCGCCCTTGGCGGGGAACGGCATCGCCGGGAGGGTTCCGGGCGCCGGGCTCGTCGGTGGTGCGAACGAGGTGAGGCGCGGCAGGCCGACCTGTACCGTCGTCGTCGGGGCGTCGGAGAGCCCCGACCCGTGCTTGGCGCTCGCGCCGCCTGAGCCGGTCAAGACCCAGGCAAGGGCTACGACTGTGACGGTCCCGACGCTGGAGAAGACGACCATCCCCCGTCGGCGGGCTCGGGCACGGGCCGCGGCGAGCCTTCTGGCTCGCTCCTGGCGGGCCCGAAGTTGGGCGGTCCGATCCGGCGTGTCGGGCGGTGTGGCGCCCGGTGTGGTGGGCGGTGCGGCGCCCGGTGTGGTGGGCGGGCGGCTGGGTGCGCGAGAAGAGTGCGCCCCCACCCCTGGTCGGTCGGTCTGTCGATGGCTCATTGGAGGAAGTGTCGAGCGTACGTCAGCTGGTAGCGGTTACTGCAACTACGAGTTCAGCTGGTCGAGCTCCTCCGGCGTCATGAGCACCGTCCGCGCCTTCGAGCCTTCCGACGCACCCACCACGCCACGGCGTTCGAGCAGGTCCATGAGGCGGCCGGCCCGGGCGAAGCCCACACGGAGCTTGCGCTGCAGCATGGACGTCGAGCCTAGTTGGGACCGCACGACCAGCTCCATGGCTCTCGCGAGCAGCTCATCGTCGTCGTCGTCGGACGACGACGAGCTGCCGGGACCGGTGGCTCCTTCACCTTCGACCCCGTCCAGGTACCGGGGACCGCTCTGGCGACGCCAGTGAGCTGCGATAGCCCGTACCTCCTCCTCGCTGACCCACGGTCCCTGGAGGCGCCGCGGCACGCTGGAGGAGGCGGTCAACAGCAGCAAGTCACCGCGACCGATGAGCCTCTCGGCTCCGGGTTGATCGAGGATGACACGGCTGTCGGCGAGCGAGGAGACGGAAAAGGCGAGCCTCGAGGGCACGTTCGCCTTGATCACTCCCGTGATCACGTCGACCGAAGGACGCTGGGTCGCGATGACGAGGTGGATGCCGACCGCCCTCGCCATCTGGGCAATTCGGCAGATCGACTCCTCGACGTCCCGGGCCGCGACCATCATGAGGTCGTTCAACTCGTCCACCACGATGAGCACGAACGGGAGGCGCTGGTGGCGGCGCTCCTCACCGCCGCTCGCGATGCGGCGGCGGCTCTCGGCGACAGCGACCGCGGCTGTCGCGCTCGTCATCTTGTGAAGCGTGCGTTGCGCCGGCGTGACGCACGCTTCACGGTTTGCGTCCGAGTCGCCTTGGAGGGCGTCGCCTTGGGGTACGACGCCGTCCAAGTCCCCCGGGGGGACCTCGCCATTCAAGGCCCCCGGGAGGGCGTCGCCTCCGAGGTCAGTGCCGTCCACTTCGGAGGAGACGGCCGCGTCGCCCTCGGGATCGTCCCCGCCATCGGCGAGAAGCCCGTCGTCGAAGTCTCCGCGATCGACAGCGGCGTTGTAACCGGTGATGTCGCGCATCCCGACCTCGGCGAGCAGGTCGTAGCGGCGCTCCATCTCCGCCACCGCCCAGCCGAGCGCATTGGCCGCCCGCTTGGGGTTGACTACGACCTGTGTCAGCAGGTGCGGAAGGCCGTTGTACTGGCCGAGCTCGACGCGCTTCGGGTCGACGAGTATGAGGCGCACCTCGTCCGGCGTCGCCCGCATCAAGATGGACGTGATCACCGAGTTGATGCATGAGGACTTCCCGGCGCCCGTCGCACCGGCGATGAGGATGTGAGGCATCTCTGCCAGGTTCACCATGACGGCCCGCCCCGCGATGTCACGGCCGAGCGCCACTTCGAGGGGATGCGTCGCCCGGCGGGCCTCGATGCCCGAGAGGACGTCGCCGAGCGTCACCAGCTGGCGCTGCTGGTTGGGGACCTCCACCCCGATGGCGGACCGGCCCGGGATCGGGGCGAGGATCCGCACGTCCGGCGAGGCCATGGCGTAGGCGATGTCCTTCGCCAGGTTCGTCACCCGGGCCACTTTCACCCCGGCGCCGAGCTCCAGCTCGAAACGAGTGACCGTCGGCCCAACCGTAAATCCGACCAGGTGCGTCTCGACCCCGTGGGCCGCAAGCGCGCGCTCGAGGACGCGGCCCCGGGCCTCGACCTCCTTGCGGTCGTGCGCCTGGTCCTTGCTGCGCTTCAGGATCTTGAGCGGGGGCAGCTTCCAGTTGCCGCCCGAGTCGCCAACCGGGAGAGCCAGCTGCTCGACCTTGGCAGCGTGATCCGCATCACCGCGCCCGGGCGCCAGCATGCCGCCCGCCACTATTGGTACCACTCGGTCCGCCTCGTCGGCCTTCGGTGGTTCGAGGCCAGTCGCTCCTGCCAAGCCGCCAGGGGCGCCCCCGCCTAGCGCGGCGCTGGCGATGCCCACGCCGAGCGCCTCGTCGAGAGCACCGTCGTCGACGAGGCCGAGGCCCCCGCCCCCGGCTATGTACCCCGGTGCCGGCGCGAGCGACAAGGGCGCCATCGATTCATGAGCGGAGACCGGCTGGGACAGCGAGCTCTGCGGGCTGGCCGAGTCGGGCGCCGGTCTCCCCGTAAGAGAGGTCTTGGCGGCGCGGGCAAGAAGCCTGGCGCCGGCCCAGAGCCCGGAGGCCCCGACCCGGACAACGACGGCAAGCCGAGCGCCTAGGAGCCAGCAGCAGACAGCCAGCGCGACCACGCCGAGGACGACGCCTGCTCCGGCTTCTCCGATCACCTTCGCAAGGCCGCCCGCGATTGCCGAGCCGAAGATCCCGCCCGCGCCGCCGAGGCGATGCCACGTTGCAGAGGTCGGGGGATTGCCTCCGACCAGGTCGGCCAGCCCGGCTGCCGAGAGAGCCAGAGCCACGACCGACCCGAGCGTCCCCATGGCGCGCCAGACCGAGCGCTGTGCGATGAGCAGGATCCCGCCCACGACGAGGCCGACCTCGACGACGTTCATCCCCCAGCCAAGCGTGCGGGCGCCGTAGGTGAACATCGAGGAGCCTGCCGGCCCGAGAGCGTGGAAGGACACACCGAGGGAGATCAGCACGCCCCCGACCACGAGGAGCAGGCCCCAGGCGTCGTCGGGCTGAGCGCCCACGACCTCGAGGATCCGGTCGAGCGAGCGCTCGATGGCACCTGGGCCGCTGCGGGCACGCGAATTGCGTGAGGTCACCGAAGCCCTCGACCGGGCTGTCTTCGGCCGTGCTCGGGCCGCGCCTCCACTCGGACGCCCCGTCGTCCGCGTCGAGCGCTCCCCCGAGGAGCGGGTGCCGGATCGGGATGACGAGGCTTTACCCGTCCGCCCGGCGGACCGCGACCCGGCAGCTGACTTCGTCACTGCCACAGTGCCAACAACGCTAACACCAGCCCCACCAATCACTGTGCCATCGGGGCTGGCAGGCTGGCCAGCTGGCAGCTTGCCTCCTGCCTCAGGCCTCCACGACCACGGGCACGATCATCGGTCGACGCCGGGTCTTTTCGTTGACGAGCCTGCCGAGCGTCCGCCGGATCACGCGCCGCAACGCGTCCGGCTCGTGCTTGCCTTCACCGACCGCCACCTCGACCGCCTTCTCGATCGCCGCTCGTGCCTCCGACGCCAGGTCCTCGTGACCGGCCTCGTCCAAGAAACCCCTGCTCACAACCTCAGGCCGCCCGACCAGCTCACCTGTGCGCCGGTCGAGGGTCACGACGGCCACCACGACCCCCTCCTCAGCAAGTACCCGCCGGTCCCGCAGCACGCCGAGCCCCACCTCGCCCGCGATGCCGTCCACGAACACGTAGTTCGAGGAGACCTCGCCGTCGAATTCGATGCTGCCGCCGTCAGCGAGCGCGATCGCATCGCCGTCCTCGCATACGAGCACGTCCTTTGCCGGCACTCCCATCTCGATCGCGAGCCGCGAGTGCCGCAGCAGGTGCCTGTACTCACCGTGGACCGGCACGAAACTCGCCGGCTTGGCGATCGACAGCAGCGTCTGGAAGCTGCACCCTGGCGGGCATGGCCGCTCTCGTGGACGTGCGCGGTCGAAGCGTGGATCACTTCGGCTCCCCGTCGAGCGAGACCGTCCATGACCTTGCCCACTGCCCATTCGTTCCCCGGGATCGCATGCGAGCTCAGCACGACAACGTCTCCGTCGACGATGTTGAGCCACCGGCTCTCCCCGCCGGCCATAAGCGAGAGCGCCGACATCGGCTCTCCCTGGGAGCCGGTCGAGAGGATGCACAGCTCGCCCGGGTCGACATGGTCGATCTCCTCGATGTCGACGATCGAGCTGTCCGGGATCTCGAGCAGCCCCTGCTCGCCGCGAGCGAGACGTTCTTCACCATCGAACGGCCGAGCAGGGCCACGCGCCGTCCGCTCGCGATGGCGGCCTCCGAGAGCTGTTGGATCCGGTGAACGTGGCTCGCGAAGCAGGCCACGATGATTCGCCGGCCCGGATGGGCGTCGAAGATCCTCCGCAGCGACTCACCGACCGAGCGCTCGCTCCCGGTGAAACCGGGCTCCTCGGCGTTCGTCGAGTCCGACAACAGCAGGCGGATCCCCGTAGTCGAGGCGATCTCGCCGATCCGGGCGAGATCGGTCCGCCGGCCGTCGACCGGGGTGAGGTCGAGCTTGAAGTCGCCCGAGTGCAGCACGACGCCCTGAGCGGTGTGGAATGCCGTCGCGAACCCGTTCGGCACCGAATGCGTGACAGGGATGAACTCGACCTCGAAAGGCCCGATGCGGCGGCGCTCGCCGTCGCTCACGGCGACGAGCTTCGCCAAGGACGCGAGGTTCGCCTCGTCCAGCCGGTTGCGAGCGATCCCGAGCGTGAACGCCGAGCCGTAGACCGGCGCGTTCACCTCGCGTAGCAGGTAGGCGATCGCTCCCACGTGGTCCTCGTGCCCGTGGGACAAGACGATGCCATCCACGTCGGCCGCCCGCGCCGTGATGTACGAGAAGTCCGGGAGGACGAGGTCGACGCCGGGCATCTCCGCGTTCGGGAAGAGCACGCCGCAGTCGAGAACGACGAGGCGCCCTGACTGCTCGATCACCGCGCAGTTGCGGCCGATCTCGCCCAATCCCCCGAGAAACGCAATCCGTACCCTCTCACTCACCGCGACCACTCCCGGCCGCCGCTCGAAGAAGGGCTCATGCGCTCACCGACTGGACGGCCTGGCGCACCGACTGGGCGGCCTGGCCGGCGGTGCGCCAGCTCTCGAAGATCAGCAAGGAGCGCCTCGGCCCGCTCCTCGAGCCAGGCGGGCGCCGCTCCGTGGGGGAGGCGGCATTCGCCGACGTGCAAGCCCATGGCCCGCAGTATCGCCTTGGAAGGCATCGGATTGGGGGCCTCGTCGCTCGCCTGGAACGCCACGAAGTCGACGAGCTCGCGGTTCAACTGGGCAGCACCGTCCACGTCACCGCCGAAGTACCGGCTCATCATCTCGGCAAGCTCCGGACCGAGCCAGTGAGCGGCCACGCTCACGACCCCGGAGGCACCGATGGCGAGGAGCGGCAGGGTCAAGCTGTCGTCGCCGCTGTAGACCTCGAAGCCCGGCGGGGCTTCCGCCAAGAGGCGCGCCGTCCCGGCGGGATCACCGGCCGCGTCTTTGACCGCGATGACGTTTCTGTGCTCCCGGGCGAGCCTCACCATCGTGTCGCTCGCTATCTTGCGGCCAGTCCGCACAGGGATGTCGTACAGGACCACCGGAAGCGACGTCGCGTCCACGATCGCGCTGAAGTGCCGCGATATGCCGGTCTGAGACGGCCGGTTGTAATACGGCGTGACAGCGAGGATCGCGGCGGCTCCCGCCTTCTCGGCCTCCTTGGTCAGCTCGACGTCGTGCGCCGTATCGTTCGTCGTCGAGCCGGCGATCACTGGGACTGTGGCGGCGCTCGCTACTGCCTCCCAGAGCCCAACCTTCTCCTCGTTCGAGAGCACAGGCGCCTCGCCCGTGGTGCCGGCGACGACGATGGCCTCGGTGCCGGTCGACTGCAGGTGGCGTGCGAGCTCGACAGCTGCGCCGATGTCGAGCGCACCATCTGCATCGAAGGGTGTCACCATCGCCGTCACAAGGCGGCCGAAGCGACTCACTCGTGCCACGCGACGACGCTACCAGTCACGCAGCCCCGCTCAGCCGCCACTCATCGTGGCGTCTATACCCCCGGTGTCGGTGCCGTCTCTCACGATCACGGGCGTGGCCGTCGCCTGTGAGCTCGCACCCTCCCACCACACGGGCTTCAGGTCCGCCGCGCTCCCGCAACCGGGAGCGAACTCGACGTCGTAGCTCCCCGCCGGCAGCCCCACGATTGTGTAGGCACCCGAGATGGAGGTCGCTTGCTCGGCGGCGGTGATCGAGGTGGTCGAGCCGAGGGGGAACGCAGTGACACAGACGCCGCTCAAGCCATCCGCGATGGTTCCCGAGATCGAGCCGTCCGCCGCCAACTGGACGTTGACCCCGCTCGTCCACTCGCCCGCCGTGACTGTCACCGAGGCAACGCCCCCCGGGGCGAGGCTGCCGTAGGCGCCGCAGTCAGGGAGCACCTTGACCGGCCAGGTACCCGGGAGCACGCCGGTGATCCGGTACACGCCGCTCGGCGCGGAAACACCTTCGTTAGCTATCAAACCGCCGGCTCCCCCGCCGGCATAGACACAGACGCCGCCGAGCCGCTCGCCGCCCGGCCCGGTGATCCGGCCGGCGATGGTCCCGCCCTCGGGCAACGAGGCGTCGACGCCCAGCGTGGTCGCGCCATCGCGCGCGTGCACGTGGTGGAGCACGACCTCAGCGAGGTCGCCTGGAGCGCTGCAGTCGCCCGCCACCAACTCGTAGTCGCCCGTGCCCACGCCCGTGAGCCGGTAGCGGCCCACCGAGTCGGTCATCGCAGCGGCATAACCGTTCGCGCCTTGCGCAAAGACGCACGTATGGCCAACGGCAGCATCGCCCGGGCCGGTGACGGTCCCCACGATAATCGCTGTCGGGGGCAGGTCGAAGTTGATGCCGGACAAGTGGGCCCCCGCCGGTACGAAGAGCGGAGTTGCCTTGGCAGGCGTGCGGGATGCGTCGTACCACTCGCTGCCGAATCGGGACCCTCCCGAGCACGACAGCCAGGCGACGAGATAGCTCCCAGCGAGCATGTTGCCGAACGAGAAGTGGCCGTTCGAGCTCACGCTCGGGAGGACCTCTGCTTCGAAGGCACCGCTCTGGCTGTAAATCTCGAGGCAAACGAGCGAGCTTGAGGTGAATCCGTCGTTGAAGGGCTTCCCCTCTGCCAAGAGGGTCCCTGAGATGGATCCACCGGCGGGAACGTCGATCGCGAGGCCGGACGTTGACTGCCCGGCTGTCACCGATTCGTAGCGCCCGGGAGCGACAGAGCCCCCGCCCAAGTACTCGGCAGCGTACGAAGAGGTACTGCCGCGACCGCACCCGGGATCTATGAAGACTGAGTACGGGTCCGTCGGGAGTCCGTGGACATCGAAAGCACCTGTCTTCGACGAGAGGATCCCGTAGTCGCCCACTACCCCGAAGGGCTCTACCCCGAGCGCGCCGCCATTGGGCGGTGCCAGCGCCACGCAGGCCCCTCGCACGGCCTTGCCCGAAGTGCTCGTGACCGTGCCTTGCAGCGAGCCACCTGTCTGGAGCGTCACGTTCACCGTCATGGACTGGCCCGTGCCGAGCTCGAAGGAGGACTCCTCTGATGGCGACTCCGCTCCGCCGTAGTACTGGTCGATGTAGTTGCCCTTGTTCCCGCACCCGGGGCCGAACGCCATCGAGTACGACCCAGCCGGCAGCTGGTCAAGGCGATACTTGCCGTCCTTCGTGGCGACCTCTTGCCCGAACGGCAGGGCAGAGCCTCCTATCACGGCGCAGATGCCTGAGAGAGGCTTGGCCGACGAGTCCGTGATAGTCCCCGAGACGACGGCGCCGGGCGGGAGCGTCACGTGCTGGCCCGAGGTCACCTGCCCTGCCCTCGCCCGCACGATCCCCGACGAGTCGGCTGGCGCGTAGTTCCCGTTGTTGCCGCACCCGGGCGCTGCCGCGAGCACATACGACCCGGTCCCGAGGCTCCGGAGCCTGAACTCGCCGCCCGAAGTCGTCGTGACCGTGGCTATGGAGACGAAGGTGTTCACCGGGAACGGGTGCGGAACGGCCTCGACACACACGCCCTTCAGGCCGTACCCGAGCTCGTCCGTGACGGTGCCGGTGATCTCGGCCCCGGGGGTCAGGTAGCCGTCGATGTTGGCAACGGTCGGCCCCGGCTTGACATGTATCACGGTGGCGTCGGCCCCGTTCGACTGGCGGTCCCACCACTGCGGGGCGAGGTTCTGATTGCCGCAAGCAACAAAGCCGACGGTCCACGGTCCCGGATTCAGATCCGGCAACGAGTACTCCCCTGTCGAGGTGAGCTCTTCGTAGAGGGAGGTGGAGTGGCCCAAGATCTGCTGCGCGAGCACGCATGCGGGCCTCACGGCCTTGCCCGCAGCGGTCTCGACCCGGCCGCTCAAGCCTCCGCCTTCACCCAGTTGCGCGTCGATGTGGGACGTGGTCTTCCCGCCTCGTACCTTCACCGGCGTCCCCGGTGGCTCGTCGGAGTCCTTGTACCACTGGGCGTACCAGTTGCCCTTGTTCCCGCATCCCGTCACGAAGCCGACCGAGTAGGTCCCCGCTGGCATCTTCGCGATCTCGTACGCGCCACCTGAGCCGGTCGTCGCCCGGTAGGCAGACGAGCGGGAGCGGGAGCCGGCTACGACGCAGATCCCCGCAAGCCCATTGCCGTGGGTGTCGGTGACCGTGCCCTCGATCGCGCCGGTATCGGCCGCAGAAGCCTTGGCACTCTCGACGAGTCGTTCGGTCCGCCCGAACATCTCCGAGAGCACTGGGCGACCGTGCGCGTCGAGATGGACGAGCACCGCAGGAAGCCGCTCGGTGTTCAGCGTTCTCAGCACGTGCGCGACAACGATCGCCGTGAAAGAACGGACCTCGAAACGCTCCTTCCAAGAGGCGCTCTCAGACTGGCTGGTGTGCGACCTCGGGCACGAGGCTGCCTCCAGGCGATAGCGACCGGCTGGAAGCCCGGCGAGCAGGTACGTGCCGCCCGACCCCGTCACGGTGAGGCGAGTAGCCAGATGGCCCGTCTCATAGCCCGAACGCTGAACGGCAGTGACGCAGAGCCCGCTCCGCCCCGTTCCCGAGGAGTCCTCGATCCTGCCGGACAGGGACCCGAGCCGGGTGTCCGGGGCGTCGAGCGGCCGCGAGCGCGCTCCCACCGCCACCGCCAGCGCCCCGTTCCCGCGAGGCGAGACCGTCCCGGCAGCCGCCACACCCGCCGTCCCGGTGACCGATGCCACCACCACAGCACCGACGGCGAGCCCCCTCACCACGCGACGTCGACGACCTGACGGCTCCGGAACCGTGTCCATGCTGTCCAGCCTCCTCGCCCATCGCCGAGCACGTCCTGCGGCGCGCCAGTGTTGCACGACGACCACCGCGCTGTTGCAGTGCTGGCCTGCCAGCCGGCTGCCGCTCAGGCGAAGCTGATCGACTTGCTCACCGAGTCGTGGGGGTCACCGAGGTTCTGGGCGAGAATGTCACACGGGGTCGACGTGCTGCAGCTTGGGTTGCCCGCCGCCGGGATCGAGTCGAATACCTGCAACCCTGATTCGGAGGAGCCGCTTGCGTCGGTGACCGTGGTGTTGCCCTCCCAGCACAGTTGGGCACCGTCAACCTTCGCGCACTCCGAAATTGCGATCTGTGCGCCCACAGGGAAGTTGGTCACCGATACCGACACGACGCTGCCGTCGGTGATCCCGGTGGCGGGAGCCACCGAGATCCCGGGCACGACGGGGCTGGCGGACGCGTTGAACGAGATCGACCTGGTATTGAGGAACCAGGGGTCGGACTCGTCGTACACGGTGATCTCACAGGTCTTGACGTCGCAGCTGAGCGTCTTGTTCGGCACTTCGATCACCGGAAACTGGACGTTGATCGACCCTTCGGAGTCCGCCTTGGTATATACGAAGTCGTTGGCACAGACAGCGGTTCCGACCTCGCACTCCTGCAGCCCTACGTTCTCGCCGGCCGGAAAGCCCCCCGCGACAACGTTCACGATCTGCCCGTCGGCAAGGCCGGAAGTGGGCGCGACCCCTTCGCTCGGGAGTAGAGGCGCCGCATTCGGGTTGAACCGGAGCGTGCGGGACACGAGGACACCGGAAGCTCTCGAAGACCGCGAGTTCGCAGCGCGGGGGCTTGTCACAGCTGAGCGACGCCTCTTTCCCGTTCTTGCCGACATCGTCGATCTCGTCGCTGACGCGGTAATAGCCGACGAGCTCACCAGTTGCACCGGCCGTGGCCGACGTTCCGTATTGGCGGAAGTCACATTGCTGGTAGGTCGGGTCGGGCACGGCCTCGCACTCCCTCACTATGAAGGACGAGTCCGGCTTGAAGTTGCTGCCGCCGAGAGTCACGCGCTGGTTCGGAGCGAGCTTTGTCCAAGGCGACGCCTCGAAGGTCGGGACGAGCGGCTTGGCCTTCGGGTTGAACGAGATCTTCTGGTTGGCGTGCTGCTTCTGCGGGTCGAACGCGAGGCCGGCCGCGACGAAACAGCCCGGCGTCGTCACGCAGTCGACGGTCCTGCCGTCGACGACGATGTCTTGGAACACCTGGAACGGCTGGGAGAACGAGCCTCTCGCCGAGGTGTCGAAGGTCGTGGCGTAGCTGATGCTCTCGCAGCCCGCCTCGGATGTGGCCCCCGGCGAGCATTGGAGGATACCGGCGTACGCCCGCTTATCGAAGTGGTACCCGTTCACCGTGACGATCTGGCCGGAGGCGAGGTTGGATGCCTGGCTGAGATGAATGCGCGGCTTGGCCGTGGCGGTGGCGCCAGCCGCGTGGGCTCCGGTGACGAGGAACGACAGCGCCACGACCAGGACAAGTGCTCCACTCACTCCGAACCGCGACGTCCGACGCATGCCGCACCCCTTCCTCGCGCCCGCCCGGGCGCTGCTCCGCCATTGTGCACCGCTCACGGCTCTCCCTGTTGGCAGGGCCGCCGCCGGCGGAGCTTCCTGATCAGGCGAAGCTGCTCCGCGTGCTCACCGTCTCGTACGGGTCGTTCTGGTTCGTCGCAACTACCGCACACGGCGTGGCTTTGCTACAGGTCAGCGTGCGGTAGCGCTTCATGTGAAGCTCTCTCGTCACCTGCAACCCCGTGTCAGCATCGCCGGTGAAGCGATGGAACGGCCGGCGCAGGCGCCCTCCCAGTCGATGATCCCGGTGAGCAGGCCGTCGTCGCCGGCGAGGACGTTGTGGGTGTGCAGGTCCAGGTGCACGAGTCCGTCCGTCGGGAACCAGCTCGGGTCGGCGTCGGCACCGACGGCCTCCACGCGTTCGAGCACCGCCGCGCTGCGTCGACCCCCGGTGCGCAGCGGCTCGTGCATCGCCCACCCGTCGACGCCGACGGTGAGCGTGTGCACGACGGACGCACCCCAGGGACGCAGGTCGGGCGCCGGCAGCGGACACGCCACGCCGGCCATGGCGGCGACACACTCGACCACCTGCTCCACCATCGCCGGTGACGGATTGCGCACCGACGCACCGGGCAGGACCTGCTGCGCCGACAGCGTCCAGCCGTCGACGACGAGGACGTGCGGGTACTCGGGCACCGGGACGCCGCGTGATCGGAGCTCGTCGAGGCCGGGGAGCAGCACGGCGTAACGGTCGGCGACGGTCTCGTCCGGGAACCACTTCAGCACCACCGGCGCGCCGTCCGGTGCCGTCGCGAACCACGCACCCTCGTCGGACACGCCGGCTTCGGCGCGAACGCCGAGCTCGAAGCCCAGCTCGCGCAGCCGTGCGCGGTTCACGTCGCCGGTGGCTGCTCGAACACCACCGTCACCATCTCGAACCTGAGCGAGCGCAGCAGCGCAGCGGCCGCCTCGTCACCCGAGAGGTCCTCTCGGCCGATCAACCTCTTCGAGGACGCCCGGCGAGCCACCGAACGCCGCGAGCTGGATGGTCATGACCTTCAGTCTGTCTGGAGCTGCGACTCACCGCCGCTCGGAACGGCGATCTGGCGCGCTGCACGCGTACACAACGACCGTCACCTCCCAGCGCGGAGATAGCGCAGAACCGGCGATAGCGCGGTGAGCCGGACCGACCCATAACCACGACGCCGGCGAGCGGCGGACAGCATCCTCAACAAGTGCCGTTGGAGGACAGGGCAAACGTTGCCTGACGCGGCACTAGCGACCCGGCGGGGATCCTCGGACAATTCGTCTGCAACCAATCCCTCCCGCCGAGCGTCTCACTGACAGGATTCGTTCACGAAAGGGGGGCCGTCGATGAGACGCGCTCGACGAGGTGTCGCGACGGCCGTTGCACTCGGGGCGATGGTCGGCGGTATGTTCGTCGCGACCGCCACGGCCGCGGCGACGACGTACTCGCCGAAGATCTCGGTCACACCTCACACCAACCTCGCCGACGGCGAGATAGTCCACGTGTCCGGGTCCGGCTTCCCTGACAGCGTCACCCTCGGGGTCGCCGAGTGCGCGGCCGGCGGACCCGTGGCAGTGTCTGACTGCGACATCAGCACAGCGCAGCTGCTCAAGAGCAGCAGCACGGGCACTTTCGCCATCTCGTACTACGTCGACCGCTACATCACGGTTGGCCGCAAGAGCATCGACTGCGCGACGAAGGACTCGTGCAACCTCGCTGCCGCGACGTACCCGAGGGTTACGACGGCTCACGCCGGTGAGTCACTCGAGTTCAACCCGAGACGCAAGCCGATCATCCCCATCATCTCCGTGTCGCCGGCAAAGGGTCTCGCGCCGAACCAACTCGTGACTGTGACGGGCAGGGGTTTCTCGCCGAAGTCGTTCGTGAACCTGTCGGAGTGCACCGAGTCAGCGACCGGTTGCATCACTCTCGGCAACGCGGCGTTCGGCTCGACCTCAGCCAAGGGCAGGATCACCCTCCAGTTCCGCGTCAGCAGCGAGGTGGTCACCTACCCGAGGGGCCGGGGAAGCGACCGGGTGGTCAGCTGTGAAGGCAAGTCACAGTGCATGCTCGAGGTCGGCGGCGGCAGCCATGTGAATACGCCCGCCGAGGCGCCGATCTCGTTCGACCCTGACAAGGCGGCGATAGATCCCTCGATCGCGCTCTCGGCACAAAGCGGTCTCGCCGACGGCGAAGTCCTGACGGTGAGCGGAGGAGGCTTCACTCCTCACTCGACCGTGAGTGTGCTCGAGTGCCAGGCAGGCGGCTACCCGATCGGCTGCAGGACGAACGACGCAGCCACCACCGTCGCGACCGGCACCGGTACCGCCAGCGTGCAGATCGCCGTCGAAGAGTCCGGCGGCAGCGGGAAGCAGGCCTTCGACTGCGCAAGCTCAAAGTGCTCGGTCTTCCTCGCTGCCGGCGGCGACCCGTGGTACGCAGGGAGCGCGAGCATCTCCTTCAACAACTCGTTGCCGCCAGTCGTGCCCGGCATCGCCGTTTCTCCCGCAACCGGCCTGGTCTCGGGCGAGGTGGTGACGGTCGACGGCTCGGGCTTCCCCGCCGGAGCAACGGTCCTCGTGGCCGAGTGCTCGCTCGGCAAGTCACTCGACTCGTGCCAGAACCTCTTCTACTGGGGCACGGTCGACGCGAACGCCGCCGGCGGCTTCAGCGAAGGGTTGGCCGTCCAGGCAGTTCTCCCCAATGGCAAGTCCTGCGGGACGAGCGGCAACCGCTGCCGGATAGTCGAGGTCAATTACGACGACGAGCCTCGAGTGGGCCGGGCAGCGGATCAAGTTCGCCGCAGGCGGCTGACTGCAAACAGGCTGGCGGCAGAGGGCCTCAGGCGGTCTTCAACTCTCCGTCTGCCAACTGGAAGGCGGCGTACTCCTCGGCCGTGTCCTCCCAGTCCTCGAACTGGATGGCGCCAAGCTCGGTGAACTTCGTGCGCAACCAGCCGTCACCGGCGTCGAGCAAGCCGAGCTTCTTCAGGTTCGGGACGATCTTCGAGAACAGCATCACCTGGAACGCCTGGCGGTCAGGCGCCGCCATGGTCAATGGGAGGACGTCCTTCGGGGAGACTCCCATCCGGTCCCAAACCTCCTGCTGCAAGAAACGGTCCCGCATCCGCACCGCCGCCTCGAACGCGAACTCCTGCCGCTCGCGGATCTCGGGACCCGACAGCTCGGTGTAGAAGTCCTGTAGCGCCAGCACTCCGAAGGCGACATGCCTTGCCTCGTCCGACATGACGTACCGGAGCAGCTGCTTCAAGAGCGGTTCTTGGGTCAGCGCGTGCATGAAGCCGAACGCCGCCAGTGCGAGGCCCTCGACCATGATCTGCATGCCGAGGAAGGTCATGTCCCAGCGGCTGTCGGCGATGATGTCGTCGAGCAGCAGCTTGAGGTGGGCGTTGATCGGGTAGTGGCCGGAGAGTTTCTCGTCGAGGTACTTCGCGAACACCTCGACGTGCCGCGCTTCGTCCATCACCTGGGTGGCGCCGTAGTACTTGGCGTCGATCCACGGGACGGACTCGACGACCTTCGCCGTGCAGACGAGGGCGCCCTGCTCTCCGTGCATGAACTGCGAGAGGGTCCAATTCTGGCCCTCGACCCCGAGCTGGACCCACTCCTTCTCGCCCCACTTGGCGAGCGGTGTGCCGGTCAGGTCGACGAGCGTATGGAGCGGGGGGCCCATCATGATCTGCTGCTCGACGACGAGCTTCTCCTGGTCGACCTCGGTGCTCCAGTCGAGGTCCGTCTGGGCGTTCCACATCGAGGTCTTGGCCTTCTCGTACAGGCGGTTCAGCTTCGGCCGGGCACCTTTGTCGTAGTCCCACGTGAAGATGGTGTCGTACTCCGAGCGCACTGCATGCAGCACCTCGTCGAGATCGGTGTTCGATACCGAGAGGATCGCCTCTATGTCGTCGATCTCACTCCTGCCGATCATGTCGCCGATGTTCAGTGCCATCTGTCGGATTCCCCCTGTTTGGTCGATCTCTATCGGGCTGGTTGTTACCGCTCGGAGGCGGAAAGGACGTCAATGCCCGGGATGACGAATTGCCGGACGAGGCGCCGGGCGCGCTCCTCGCCGATGGGCTCTGGATGTAGGGCAAAGGGCGTGTCGTTGGCCGAGCGCTTCGGAGCAAGACCGGGGATGGTCGGCTTGTCCGCAGCGCCCGGTGGGCAGGCGACATGGGAAATGACGAGGCGGGTGACCCACTCGGCTACGCGGCGGGCTTGGGTGCGGCCGAGCGAGGGAACCAGGTACGGCTCGAGGAACGCCCCCGTCACCGACAGCACGTCGTCGAACCTCCCGAACGAGATGTACGGGACGATGACCTCGGGCTCATGGGCGAGGAGGAAGCGGAGGGTGTCGTGGCGTGCGATCTGGTCGGCACCGGTCGTCAAGGCGATGATCAGTAGCTCTTCCAGGTCGCGGGCGTCGTCGAGCCGCGCGGCGAGATCGGTGAAGTAACGGCGGATCTCCGTGTCGAGCATCGTCGAAAGGATCTGGTCGCGCCCACCGGGGAAGGCCCGGTACAGGGTTGCCCGGCTGAGCCCGGCCTGGCGGGCTACGTCGTCGACCGTGGTCTTGGAGACGCCGTAACGGGCGACGCAACGCAGTGAGGCTGCAATCACCCGGGCTCTGGAGCCGCTCTCCTGCGGCGAGGGGGAGTTGCCGGGTACAGCGGCCCCAGGCCCGAGATCTGAGTCGTGGCCGTCAGCGCCCGGCTCTGAGCCAGCCTGCGCGCGATCCACAAGGGCGATGCCCACCCATGAGACAATAGAGCTTGATCTGTCTCAGCGTCAAGCACTTTTCGCACAGAGTAACTGGACCACCACTGTTCGTGGTCGCCTTGGTCACTGAGGCAGGAGCCCGGCGAGGAACTCACTGCGGACGAGCTCCGTCACCTGCTCGCGATCGGAGAGGTCCCAACCGCCCGGTGAGCCGATGAACGACAGCGCCAGGCGGGCGACGTACTCGGCCGCCTCCCGCCGGTCGACTCCCTCGGCGAGCTCGTGACCCGCGAAACGCGCCTCGAAGAACGATGCGATCAAGCCGATCAGCCGTGCGGACTCAAGCGATAGCTGCGGCAAGAGGCGCTCCGGCTCGGTCTCGAGGATCTTCTGGAGCACGGCGTGGCCCTCGACGGCCTCGTGTGCGAACAGGATCCCATTGACGAGCAGCGACTCAAGGTCCGGGGCGTCCGAGACCGCCTCAGCCAACCTCTGGAAGAAACGCAACGTCTCAAAAGTGATCACGGCCCCCACCAACTCGTCGCGTCCGCCTGGGAAGTACCGGTACAGGGTCGCCCGGGAGACGCCGGCCTCCTTGGCGGCATCTTCGAGCGAGGTGGCGGCAAGGCCCTTCTCGGCGATGCAGCGGTACGCGCCCTCGAGGAGCCTCGTGCGGACATCGGAGAGCACCGAATGAGAATAAGGCCTCGAAGGTAGGGTCACGCTATGGCCAGATCCTCGCTCCTCCTAGGTGCCGCCGCGGTGGCTCTCGTCGCCTCTTCGGTCCTGGCGTCGCTCCCGGGTGGCGCCAGCGGCGCGACGGCGGGCATGCGCGCACCACATGCGACGACGAGCTCGCTTGACCCGTACGGCCCGCAGGGCATGAACGTCGACGCCGCCCAGAAGGACTTCACGACCGGTGACCCGGACGTCGTCGTCGCCTACGTCGAAGGCGGCATCAACTGGCGCAGGTCCAACGCGGCGGCGCTCGCCGGCGCGAGCTACATCAACTGGCACGACACACCCGTGCCGTGCTCCGGCTCTACCGTGAAAACAGCGACGATGGGCCTCGGCGGAAAGACGACGGCGTGCCACACCGAGTACTCCTCGAACGAGTCGGACTACGAGATTGACGGCAACAAGTCGGTCACCGTCGCGGACTGGGCACACGACCCCCGTGTCACCGACGCCAACCACGACGGCTTCCTCGACCCCGAGGACTTGATCGCGGCCTTCTCCGGCGCGTCGTTCAACCCGCCACACCCGTCTCCCGCGGGCTACTCACACGCCATCGCCGGGTGGGACTTCTACGACAACGCGCAAGGCGGCGGGCAGAACGACCCGGCGACCATCGACGCCGCCTACGGCCACTCCGACGACCAGATGAACGTGATCCACACCATGTGCCCGAGCTGCCTGATCCTGCCTGTCAAGGCAGGTGACGAGGCAGTGGACTCGACCGAGGCGCTTGCCAAGGCATGGCTGTTCGCGGCACGGTCGGGGGCACGCGTCATAGTGTCGGTCACCGCCGACCTCGGCTACTCGCCCTTCGAAGCCTCTGTCCTCCGGTACCTCGACGAGAAAGGAGTGATCGTCGTCGAGTCGAGCAACGACTTCGACTCGGCCGACCACCAGGGCGGCATGTTCTGGGGCAACGTGCTCCCGGGCAACGGGCTCGTCCCGAACACCGCCGGCGTCCCGACGGGACCGGTTCTGAAGGGCATGCCGGGTCCGGAGTGGACGCGCTCGAACGAGACTTCCTTCGGCCCGCACAACGTCTTCTCGGTCGCGACGAACGGTGGCTCGACGTCGGAGTCGACACCGACTCTCGGCGGCATCCTCGGCCTCGTCCTCTCCGAAGGCGACGAGGCAGCGGCCGCGAAGACCATCCCCGCGCCCCTCTCGGGCCCTCAGGCGATTCAGGTCTTGCAGGAGGCGTCACACCAGTTGCCCGGCGAGTCGAAGCTGCCGTGGCCCGCTGGGCTTGGCAAGTGGAACCCGCAGTACGGCTACGGGATGCCAGACGTCGCGCAGGCGCTCGCCGACGTCAAGGCGAGCCGGATCCCTCCGGCGGCCGAGATCGAGAGCCCCGCGTGGTACTCGATCGAGGACCCGACGACGTCCGCGTCCGTCAAGGTCACCGGCAACGTCGAGTCGTACGACGGCACGCCCGTGAGCTGGGTGCTGCAGGAAGGCCTCGGCGAGCACCCGGGAGCTTGGAAGACGATCGGCAGTGGCTCGGCACCGAGTGGGACCTACTCGGGGACTCTCGGGACCCTCTCGCTCTCCTCCATCCCGAAGTCCTTCTACCTCGCGAGCTTCCACCTCTCGACGAAGAAGTCGCTTCCCTCGATGGACGAGTACGACGTCACGTTCCGCCTGGAGGCGTCGGCATCACCCGTGGCGGGCCACACCCTCACCGCGCAGACCCGCCGCGTCGTCGACGTCTTCCACGACCCGACAGCCCTCGCGCACTTCCCGATGGCGATCGGCTCGAGCGGGGAGAGCCAGCCGGCCCTCGTGGACCTGCAGGGCACCGGCCGCTTGGACATCGTCTTCGGGACCGCCTCGGGTGCCGTCGACGCCATCGACCCGAAGACGGGCAAGGAGCTACCGGGGTGGCCGGCCCGGACCCTCCCGGTCAAGGCGACCGACCTTCCGAGCGGCGTGAAGCCGGGTGACGAACCGGTCATCTCCGACGTGGCGGTGGGCGACCTCGGTCACACCGGGCAGCTCTCTGTCGTAGCCACTTCGCTCGACGGCCGTGTCTACGTCTTCGACTCCCACGGGAAGTTGCAGCCGGGCTGGCCGAAGTTGATGAGCACCGGGGTCGTCGCGCCGGCGATCCCGAGGCCGTCCGAGCCGAACGTCCGCCTTCCGGTGTTGGGAGCGCTCGCTCCGCCCGTCCTGGCGCCGCTGCGGGGCGGGCCGGACCTCGACGTCATCCAGGCCGGATGGGACGGCGAGCTCCACGCGTGGGACGCGACCGGCTCGCCTCTTCCCGGCTGGCCAGTGCATGTCACGGTCCCCACGAAGGACCTCGACCTGACGACCGGTTACACGCTCGAGGACGACCAGAAGCTCGACACTCCTCCCACCCTCGCCTACCTCTCGGGCAAGTCCGGCGGCGCCGACCTCGTGATCCGGAGCCAGGAGACCGAGATCAACACGAGCGCGAGCCTGCAGCCGTTCCCGTACGGTTTCGTCCTCGCCTACAACAGCGCCGGCAAGCTGCTCCCAGGATGGCCCGTCCGCCTCGAGGGAACGATCGAGGACTACGGGAGCGCGCAGGAATTCATCACCGAAGGCACTGATTCGCCCATATCGGCCGACGTACTCGGCAACGGCAAGGATGAGGTCGCCGTCGGGCTCGTCTGGTCACCCGAGTCCCTCATCGGGGGCGCCGGCAAGGTCCTCGGTGGTTACGGAACCACCCTCTCGGTGCTACTCGCTCTCGACGGGATCGTCAACGATCCCGGAGCAGCCATCAACGGACCCCTCCCGCCGACCACGCCGACACCGTTCACGGGATCAGGAGCCTTCGGGCAGCTCGGGAGCGGGATCGCCTTTGCGGACCCGGAGATGGGCGCGGAGCACTTCGCCGCCGCCCTCGTTTACGACGGCTCGGGCAACCCGATCAACCAACTCCTTTCAGTCTGGCCAGCAAGCTCGGCCACCTCGGGCGGCTCAGGCAGCGAGCTCTCTTCCTTCCCGAGCGCCGAGCAGGGACAGGACTTCCTCGGCGAGCCGATGTTCGCCCCGGTGGCGGGCGCTGCCGACGCCGTGGTCGTCTCAGGAGACTCCGGCGCAGTCGACGCTCGCACGGCAACCGGTAAGGAGGCTGCCGGGTTCCCGAAGTTCACCGGTGGCTGGTCGATCTACGCCCCCTCGGCCGGAGACTTGTTGAGCGACGGCCACGACGAAATCGTCACGGTCACGCGGGAGGGATACCTCTTCGTTTGGAAGACATCGGGCACAGCGCCCGGTGCCTCCGCGTGGTGGCGCGCCTATCACGACGAGTGGAACACGGGCCGCTACGGCACCGACACGAGGCCGCCGGGAGTCGTCCGCCACGCGAAGATCGTGCCTGGCGGAGGGACGGGAGGAGCGCCCTTGTTGCGTTTCGAGGCGCCGGGCGCCAACTGGTACGCGGGTCGTGTCAGCACTTACCGCCTTGTCATCGGCGGGCGCACTGGCAGCTCGATCCGTGACCTCACGGTTCACGCGACGGTCGGCGCGGGGCACATCCAGACGATCGCCCTGCCGAAGGGTTGCACGAGCGTCATCGTGCGAGCCGAGAACTCCGACGGGCTCGTCTCGCAAGCCGAACAGGTCACGCTGTCGGCAAGCCACGTGGTGGCCTGGCCTTCCGCGTAGCCATGGGCGGGCCTCCGGCACCGATCAGCGATGAGCTGAGCCGGCGACGTGCCTACGAGTGCCGGTTGACCCCGGACCGATCCCTCGAGGACATCGAGGCTGCGGCGGGCTTCCTCTCCGACCGCGGGCTCCTCACCCGGACGCCGGACTGCTCGTTGCCGAGCCTCTTCGAAGCCTGCCACGAGGAGCCGTACAAGGAGGGCGGCCAGGGTTTTGCTGCCTGGCCGAAGACGAAATGGTGGTGGGGGGACGCGCTCGCCCAGCGGGCGGGGGTGATCGTATTGAAGATCCACAGTGGCAAGAACATCTTCTTGAGCAGAGAGGCCGTCGCTCTCGTCGATCCGATCTGCCGGGCCGAGCTGGCCCGGATGACGGCAGCCGAGCCCTCGTGGGCACACGTTCTCGACTACCTAGCCGACGTCGGCCCCGCGCAGCTCGAGACCGTCCGGCGCGACCTCGGCATCGTGCCGCCCGAGCTCAAGTCTCTCCGCTCGCCGCTCGAGAGGTGTGGTGCGCTCGTGAGCCGTCCGGTGGTGCTCGGGGCCACGGGCACGGACGGCTCCGAAGCGCCGGGCCACGTTCACACGAGCGAGCCGCGCGGTACGACCAAGTCGTCTCCGACGCCACCCCGGGCGATCCGATGAGGGCATTCGGTGACCTCGTCGTCGCCGGCGTCCGCGCCGCAGTGGTGGCGCCAGAACGCGAGATCGAGCGGTGGTTCAGCTGGCGGTGGTACTTCGACCCCGGGCTTGTCGACCGCCTGGTCGTCAACGGCCGGCTCGAGCGGCCTGCTCCGGGCTGGGTGAGCGCGGCGCCGATCGCAGGAGCTTGAGCCCGCAAGTACGCCGCCAACACCTCGTCGAGGCTTCTTGTGAAGTGATGGCCCGCACGCGACTCGCTCTCACCGTCGTCGGGGTCGCGCTCGCGCTCTCGGCGTGCTCTTCGTCCCCAAAGTCGGAAACGCCCACGACCACTCCTGCCCCGTCATCGTCACCCAAGGTGGCTCCGCCCCGGATCCAACTGACCGACACCAGCCTCCAGCCCTCCGGCTGGGTACCGATCGAGTACGGCCACGCCCAGATCTCGGTGCCGGCCACTTGGAAGGTCATTGGTCCGCCCGCCTGCCTCGGCTCGCTGCACGACGCTGTGATCCTCGGCGGCGGAGCGGGGGACGGCTACTGCCCGCCCGAGCGCGTCCAGAGAGAGACCCACGTCGTCGAGATTGAGCCTTACCCCTATCGACGACGGGGGACGATCGCCATCAGCCAGCCGAGCGTGCCGGTGAAGGTCATGCACTTGAGCGGCTTCACCGTCCTTCGGTCGGTCTTCGGGAACACCTACGCCATGCCCGCCCTCGGGGTCTCGCTCGTGTTCTTCGCGCAGACCGACCGCCGGGTTCTCGACACCCTCACGCGCTCGCCCCGGGCGGTGGCCCTCGGCCGAAGCGGCGCGCCCGCCATCCCCGCCTCGTGGCGGCGGATCACGTTCGCCGGCCTCTCCTTCGCCGTGCCGAGTACTTGGGCGGTGTCGCGCACCAGCGTGACCACGCTCGGAAGCCCCCCGTGCTCGGCGCTCAGCGACATGGTTGCCACGACACCGTCGGTCGTGCTGTCGACGGACGGGGAGCCTGCTTACGTCTACCACTGCCCGTCCTTCGTACCGGGGCGTGAAAGACCTCTCCGCCCGCAGCTCGGGCTCGTCGTCGACGGGAACTCTAAGTGGACGCCGACGTTCGTCGCTCGCGCGGAGGACTGCCGGTCCCAAGCAGGACTGCACCTCTGTGTGGACACGAGCGCCAACGAAGGGATACTCGAAGTCTCCGCCGCCCGCTCTCCAAGTTGTGGCACCGACTGCTCGCCGGTCGTCTCGCACCCGCCGATCATCGCGCTCGGCTTGTCCGGCTCTGGGCTGACGGACCGAACGATCCTCGACTCGTTCCGGGCGGGTTGAGCCGGAATGGCCCGCAGACGACTCGCTCTCAGCCTCGTGGGTGCAGCTCTCGCTCTCGCTGCCTGCTCGGCGGCCCCGCACTCCAGCACACCCAAGACCACACAACACTCGTCGTCTTCACGCCCGGCCGCCAAGATGCACATCAGACTGAGCGATACGCGGGCCGAGCCCTCGGGCTGGGTGCCGATCGACTACGGCCGCGCACAGATCTCGGTCCCCCCGACCTGGTACCTGGAGTTGCGCCCGGCGTGCGTCCTCCCGAGTAAGGACACGGTGATGGTGGGCGGAGGCACCGGTCTCTGCCCACCAATAGCGCAGCCGGCCGGCTATCGGGTGGGGCCGAGCGCTGCGATCGAGCACTACCGCCAACGGCCGACAAGCGTCGTCCAGCCCTCGTCGCTGAGGGTCGTTCGCGGGCCCTCTCTGCTCAGACCAGAGCGTGCTAGTCGCCACACCACCGTCGGTGGTGCTCTCGACGGACGAGGTGTTGCCTCCAACGCCCGGTTGCCCGCTCGAGGCCTACGGTGCGAGGGAGAAGCCCCTGCGGCCGGAGCTCGGCCTCATCGTCAACGCGAGGGGCGCCTACACCCCCGGCGTAGCCGCCCAAACGTCGGAGTGCATGCAGCAAGCGGGCCTCAGGCTTTGCGTGGACCCGACCGACACCCAAGGAATCCTCGAGGTGTCGGTCCAGCTGCTCGGCAATCTGTCGAAAGGCCACCCGGTGATCGACCTCGGCTTGTCCGGCTCGGGCCTGACCGACCGGACGATCCTCGACTCGTTCCGGGCCGCTTGACCTACAAGCCGAGCAAGGACTCGAGCCCTACCGTCAGGCCAGGCGTGTCGGCCACTCGGCGGACCGCCAACAGCACGCCGGACATGAAGGACGCCCGGTCGATCGAGTCGTGACGGATAGTGAGCGTCTCGCCGACAGAGCCGAAGATCACCTCCTGGTGGGCCACGAGCCCCGGGAGCCTGATCGAGTGCACCCGCACCCCTCCCTCCGAGACACCGCCACGCGTTCCCTCGAGGACCACCTGCTCGGTCGGGTCTCCTGCGAACTTGCGGCCGGCGCCACGAGCCTGCCGCGCAGCTTCGATCCTGCGGACCGTCTGAAGCGAGGTGCCCGACGGCGCGTCGCGCTTGTGGTCGTGGTGCAGCTCGATGATCTCGACGCCGTCCATGTAGGGGGCGCAGATCTCGGCGCAACGCATCATGAGGACTGCACCGATTGAGAAGTTGGCCGCGAGGACGCAGTTCGGCGTGAGCGGGTCGCCGAACAACCGCTCGAAGTCGGCAAGATCTTGGTCCGTGAGCCCCGTCGTCCCGCAGACAACATGGACACCGTTCTCGGCACACCAGACGAGATTCTCGCGAGCCGACTTGGCAACGGTGAAATCGACAGCCACTTGGACGCCGTTCGCCGCGAACATGTCCGCCTCTGCCGCCACCTCGATGGCCGCGTGTGGTCCGACGAGGCTCGCCCCAGCGACGCTCACGACCTCGCCCAGCATCCTCCCCGCCCCGGCCGGATCGGCAGCTGCCACGAGGTCGAGGTCCTCCGCCTCGGCGACGGCAGCGCACACGGTGGCACCCATCCGTCCGGCGGCTCCCAGCACTCCTACGCGGATCATGACCACTCAGCCCATGCGGACCCGGGGGTCGAGCACGGCATAGAGGATGTCGACGATGGTGTTCATGACGACGATGAAGACTGCGGCGAGCAGCACGATGGCGGCAACCACCGGAAGGTCGCCGTTGAACAGAGCCGAGATCGAGAGCTCACCGAGGCCGGTGAGCCCGAAGACGCGCTCGGTGACGATCGCCCCGGCGAGAAGGGTGCCGACATCGATGCCGAGCTGCGTTGTGACCGGCGTCAAGGCGGCGCGGAGACCGTGCTTGTAGATGACGAGCCGACGGGACAGCCCCTTTGCCCGCGCCGTCCTTATGTAGTCCTCGCCAAGAGTGTCGAGCAGGGAGCTGCGGATGAGGCGCGTGTACACCGCCGCCTGGACGAGGGCGAGCGTGAACCACGGAAGGATGAGGTGGACGAACCATTGCCCGGGGTCCGACAGCCCGACATAGCCCGAGGCCGGGAACCAGTGCAGGCCGGCCTCGGTCAGGTAGAAGTACAGCACGAGCAAGGCGAGAACGCCGAGCACGAAGGTCGGCATCGACAGGAAGGTGAGCGCGAAGAGGGTTCCCGCCCGATCCCGCTTGGTGCGCGGGTGCACGGCCGCCATGATGCCGATCGGGATGCCGATGAGCAGCCAGAGGAAAGCAGCTCCGATCACGAGCGAAGCCGTGACCGGGAAGGCCCGGGCGATCTCGGAGGTCACCGGGACCTGGTTCTGGAAGTCGAGCCCGAAGCTTCCGTGCACCAGTCCGACCAGGTAGTGCCAGTACTGGTACCAGAATCCGTGGTTGAGGCCGAGACGGATCTCTGCGTCTTTGATCGCCTGCGGACCGGCTTGGTGTCCGGCGAACCGGGCGGCGAGGTTCCCGGCGTTGCCGGCGAAGAAGATGGCGTAGGTCCCCAAGGTGATGAGGAGGATGACGACGACCAGGTAAGCCAGGCGGCGGAGTATGAACCCGAAGATCATTTGCGGCCCGGGCTGGCTATGTGGGAGCGACCTTGGCGGGGATCGAGCGCGTCGCGCAGACCGTCTCCGAAGAGGTTGAAGGCCAGGGTCGTGAGGAACAGGGCCACACAAGGAAAGACGAGGAGCCACCAGGCGATGGTGTAGAGGTCGCCGTTCTGCGCCTCGGAGATCATGTTGCCCCACGATGCCGTCGGCTGTTGGATGCCGAGACCGAGGTAGGACAGCGTCGCTTCGAGCACGATGTTCACCGGGATCAGAAGGGTCGCGTAGACGACCGCCAGCGCGATGAGATTCGGCACGATCTCGACGACCATGATCCGCAGGTCGCTCGCGCCGACCGCCCGGGCCGCTTCGACGAATTCGCGCTCGCGCAGACTGATCACCTGGCCGCGGACGAGCCGGGCGATGAGCGGCCACTGGAAGAACGCCACGACGAGGAGGATGAGGGTGAGGCTCGCCCCGAAACGCGCCACGAGAGCCAGCGCGAAGAGCAGCACCGGGAAGGCGAGCATGATGTCCATGAATCGGGCGATGAGAGCGTCGAGCGGTCCGCCGAAGTAGCCGGAGATGAGACCTAGAGCGAGCCCGAGCACGAGGGCGATCGCCGTTGCCCCCACCCCGACCTCGAGTGACACGCGGGCGCCGTAGATAAGCCTCGACAGGACGTCACGGCCGAGGTCGTCTGTGCCGAGCAGAAACGCATGCGACGGACCCACCGGGTGGCCGTAGATCGAGAGCCCCGTGTTGGAGTACTGGGTGTTCGGCCCGTGACCGATCAGGGCCGTGAGCACGGGAGCGAAGACCGCGACGAGGCATATGAAGACGACAAAGCCGAGAGCGCTCATTGCGACCCTGTCGTGGCGCAGCCGTCGCCAGGCCAGTCGCATCGGAGTCCGTCCTTCGACGGCCAGCTCTTCCTCATCGAGCGGGGTGGTCGGATCGCTGGTGGTCAGCAGCTCCGAGCGCTGCAAGATCATGACTGCACCCCTAGCGGCGCCTGCATAGGCGACCCGGCCTCGGCCCAGTCCTCCCACGAGGCAGCAGCCAAGGCTTCGCCACGCTCGACAGGGAAGTGGCAGGCGACGAGCCGGTTCTCAGGATCGCCCTCGATGTGGCGCAGAACCGGCTCCTCGTTGGAGCAGATCTCCTGGGCTTTCGGGCACCGGGGATGGAAGCGGCAGCCTGAAGGTGGGTTCACTGGAGACGGGACCCCACCGGCGAGGATGACGCGCTCTCGCTGCTTGCCGATTAGGCCCACCTCGGGGAGCGGTACGGCGGAAAGGAGCGACGCCGTGTAGGGATGGCGGGCCCTCCCGTAGATCTCCTGGACCGGCCCGATCTCGGCGATACGCCCGAGGTACATCACGGCCACCCGGTCGCTCACGTGTCGCACCACCGATAGGTCGTGCGCGATGAAGACGAAGGTGAGGCCGAAGTCCTTTTGAAGGTCTTCGAGGAGGTTGACGATCTGTGCCTGGATCGAGACGTCGAGGGCGGACACCGGCTCGTCGCACACGATCAGCTCAGGGTTCAAGGCGAGCGCCCGCGCGATGCCTATGCGCTGCCGTTGGCCACCGGAGAACTCCGCCGGGAATCGGTTGTAGTGCTCGGGGCTGAGGCCGACGATCTTCATGAGATCCTGCACCTTGTGCTTGCGCTCGGTCCCCGACAGGACCTTGTGGACGGCAAAAGGGTCTCCGAGGATGGAGCCGACCCGCCGGCGGGGATTGAGCGATCCGTACGGGTCCTGGAACACCATCTGCAACTGGCGGCGCAACGGGCGCATCTCGCGGCGGCTGAGCGACGTCAAGTCCTTCGACCCTAGGCGCACCTGTCCCGAGGTGACCGGCAAGAGGGCGGTCATGAGACGGGCCAGAGTGGACTTCCCACATCCGGACTCGCCGACGAGCCCGAGCGTCTCGCCCCTGTGAACCTGCAGGCTCACGCCGTCGACGGCGCGCACCTTGAGCCCGCTGTGAGCGGCGAAAGCTCCTCCCTTCACGGGAAAGTGCTTTACGACGTCCACGACCTCGAGCAGGATGTCACCGCTCGGGACGCAGCTCGGCCGAAGCGGCCGGCGCCATCGCAGGCTCGCGGACGGAGATGCCGGCCGCCGTGCCGATGCGGTCGGCGGGCAGGATGCAGGCCGAGAGGTGACCGGGCGAGTGGCCGACGGGCTTCAAGGGCGGCGGCTCGAGGAGGCACTCGGCGCTCACTTCCGGGCACCGCGGGTTGAACGGGCACGCGGTGGCGGGGCGGAGAGAGGAGGGTGGGTTCCCCTTGATCGGGTGCAGCCGCTCTGCCTGGGATGCGTAGATGGGGATCGACTCGAGCAGTCCCTGCGTGTACGGATGGTGCGGCTCGGTGAACGCCGCGCTCACGTCGGCGCGCTCCATCGCCCTACCGGCGTACATGACGACGACGTCCTTCGCGAAGTCTGCGACTACGCCGAGATCGTGAGTGATGAGGATGATCGCCGTCTCGAACTCCGCCTGCAGCTTTGCGAGCAGCTCGAGGATCTGAGCTTGGACGGTCACGTCGAGTGCCGTCGTCGGCTCGTCGGCGATGATGAGCGCCGGTCGCAACGCTATCGCCATGGCGATCATGGCTCGCTGGCGCATTCCGCCGGAGAATTGGTGCGGGTAATCGCGGGCGCGGCGCGCCGGGTTCGGGATGCCGACCATCTTCAGCAGCTCGACGGCACGTTCATCGGCGTCGTGCCGGCTGACGTCCTCGTGTGCCTCGATCGCTTCGGCGATCTGCTTGCCGACCCGGAACAGCGGGTGGAGGCTTGTGAGGGGGTCCTGGAAGATCATCGAGATGCGGGCGCCCCGGATGGCACGCATCTTCTCCTCATCGAGCCCGAGAAGATCCTCGCCCTGGAACTCGGCCCGGCCGGTGATCTGGGCGCCCGCGCTCAGTCCCATGATCGCCTGCGTGGCGACGGACTTGCCGGAACCTGACTCTCCGACGATGCCGAGCGTCTGCCCGCGCTCGACCGAGAACGACAGGCCCTGCACGGCCTCGACGATCCCGTCGTCGGTCGAGAAAGACACACGCAGGTCCTTCACGTCCAGCAACGCCACGTTCCGGTCTCCTTTAGCGAGATCGCCGGTCGTGCCGCCCGCCGTAGTGCAGGCGGCGCCGACGTAGCCAGGTCAGAGCGCCGACCTCACGCTCTCGGTCGTGGCGAGCTCATTTCTTCCAGAGGTTCGTGATGTCCACGTACCCGAGGAATCCGTTGTATGTGGCGCCTACGACGTTCTTCCCGATGAACTGCGGTAGCGCCTGGTAGATGAGCGGGATCCAAGCGGGGTCCTTCGTCATGACGTAGTTGTCCAGCGCAGCCCAGTCCTTTGCGGCGGCTGCGACGCTTGGGGCCTTCAGAGCGGCAGTGATCCCTGCGTTGACGTGCGGGTCGTTGTAGTCGCCGTAGTCGGTCGACCCGGTCGCGTACAACCTGCCGTCGAGCAGAGGACTGAAGAACGACTGGGCGCCGTTGCCGTCCCAGTCAGGGAACCAGAGACCAAAGGCGAGGTCCCAGTGCGCCTTGTTGCTCGGTGTCTCGATGTAGTCGAAGTACTCGCCTTGAGACGGCTGCTCGGCGAGCTTCAGCGTCACCCCACCGGTGGCGAAGTCGGCTTGGAGCGCGGCCGCCTGCTGAGGCATCGGCGGGTTGTTCGCGTAGGCGAGGGTGAGCGTGATCCCGTGCGGGTAGCCGGCTGCCTTCAGCATCGACTTGCACTTCGACGGATTGCCCTCGTCGTTCGTGCTGGCGTACGGGTCGATCTTCTGGAAACCGGTTATCTGCGGCGGAAGGATCTGGTTCGAGGCGACGTTGATCGCCGGCCCACCGCTTTCTTGAATGATGTGCCGCTTGTTCACGCAGTACTGGAGCGCCTCGCGGACGGCGGGATTCTTCAGGGCGCCGCCATCGGCGGTGCTGTCCATGTTGAACACGAGGTACGTGACGCCACCGATGTAGGCCTCCTCGTACTGCTTCGAGCTGGTCAAATTCTGCACCTCGGCGGCGGGGACGGTCGTGTCCCACTCGAGATCCGCGTCACCCGTCTCGAGCTGCTGCTGGATCGTGGTGGCGTTGCCTCCCTCGGTGATCGTGATGGCGTCGAAGTACTGGTGGCGCAGCGAGTCCGTGCTCTGCTTCCAGTAGGGGTTCCGCACGAGCGAGTAGCCCACGTTCGGCGTGTAGTGGGTGATCGTGTAGGGACCGTCGGAGATGAAGTTCTCCTCCTCCTGCACCGACGCCGGCAGGTACTTGAGGATCTCGACCGGGACCGGTGAGCTCATCGGCATCGCCATGATGTTGATGAAGCTGCTCGAGGGATGCATCAAGGTGATCTCGAGGGTCGACGAGTTGGGCGTTGCGAGACCGCTTATCTGGTTTGTGTCGATGTACGTCTTGATGGCGGCGATCTCGGCAGCCGGCGCCGTCGGGAGGCTCATCTTCTGGAAGCCGGCACAGAAGCTCGACATGCCGGCGATGTTGCCCTCCCAGTACGAGAGCGGCGGGGCCGGGCTCACCGGGTTGCACAGCCGCTTGAGCCCGAGGACCTCGTCAGAGGAGGTCACCTGGCGCGGACCGGTCGGGGTGTCCCACATCACTCCGGCCTTGATGTGGAACGTGTAGACGAGTCCGCTGGAGCTGATGGAGTAGGTGGCCATGTCCGGCACCACGGTCGTGGGAGCGGGAACGGACGGTGACGAGACATACGAGACGAGCTGGCGGCTGACGGCCCGCAGAAGCTCGTAGGTGGTGGTGTAGTAGGCGCAGCAGGTGTCGAGGTGGTCGACGTCGCCGGCTCCGACGATCTTGAGCGTGCCGCCGTAGACGGGCTTGGTGGTCGCCACGGGCGGCAGGATGTCCTTCTCACCTACCGCAGACGCCGGATTGACGGCCGCCGTAGTGGTCGTAGTCGACTTGCCGCTGCTGCTGGGGCTGCTACCGCAGGCACCGCAGACGAGCATCGCTGCCGCCAGAACTGAGATAATTGCCGCAATCCGGCCTCTGTCTCGCATCTTCCTCCCCTTGGTCTCCGAGCCGGCCGCACTGCCGGGAAAAGACATCGAGCCCTTGGCGATGATGCGACCGTAATCACTTTGTCACGTTGAAGGCGGCTGCGCCAGTACCCCCGCACGGCGCTCGTCGTCGCGATCAGGTCGGGAAGTCGTCCTTGCCGAATGGCCCGACCACCGCGAGGATCCGCTCGCCCGAGAGCACACGCCCTGCGACCTCGCGAACCGAGTCGAGAGTGATGGCGTCGATCTTGGCGAGCAGGTCGTCCACGCTTAGCACTTGCCCGTGAAGCATGAGGCTCGCCCCGATACGGGACATGCGCGCCCCGGAGTCCTCCAAGGAGAGCAGCAGGTCAGCTCGCAGGTGTCCCCTGGCGACGTCGAGCTTCCCGCTCGGTGATCCCCGAGCTCATGAGCTGATCGAACTCCTGCTCGATGAGCGCAAGGACTTCGTGAGCGTGCTCGGGAGCCGTGCCGACCGAGACGGCGAGAGCGCCGGCGTCGTCGTAGGCCACCCTGTCCGAGCCGATCGAGTAGGCGAGCCCTCTCTCCTCGCGGATCTTCTGGAAGAGCCGACTCGAGAGGCCACCGCCGAGGACGTGATTGAGCGCCGCCAGCGTGAACCGGTCAGGTGAGCGGCGCTCGGGCGCCCGCACGCCGTAGACGAGGTGTGCCTGTTCCGTCTCGTCGTGCTCGACGAAACGAGCTGTCACGGCGTCACCGGGTACCTGTCGCCTCGGCGGCGTGCCGCCTTCGCGACCGACGAACCGGCGCTCTATGCCGGCGGCGACGGCGTCGTGCTCGATGTCGCCGGCCGCGGCCACGACCATGTTGCGCGGAAGGTAGTGCTCATCGAAGAAACCCCTGATCTCCCCGACACCCACCTTCTTGATCACTCGCGGCAGCCCTAGGACCTCGCGTCCGAGCGGATGCTCGGGGAAGAGCGCCTCGGCGAATCGCTCCTGAACGATGTCAGCGGGTTCGTCGAGGTGCATCAGCACCTCCTCGAGGATCACCTGGCGTTCTGCGTCGACCTCGTTCGGCCGCAAGGCTGGGGCCCTCAAGATGTCGCACAGGATGTCGAGGCCGAGGTCGAGGTGCTCGGAGAGGAGCCTCACGTAAAAGGTCGTGTACTCCTTCGTCGTGTAGGCGTTCATGTCCCCGCCGACGCCGTCGATGGCCTCGGCGATCTCGCGGGCCGACCGGGACTCCGTGCCCTTGAACAGCAGGTGCTCGAGGAAGTGGGAGATGCCGGCCTGCTCGTCCGTCTCGTCTCGCGAGCCGGTCCCGACCCAGACCCCCACGCAGGCTGACGCCACGTCGGGCATCGACTCGGTGACGAGCCGGATGCCCGACGAGAGCTCAGAGGTGCGGATCAGCGGTTGCCCCTCGGCCGCCGGCGTGGACCTGAGTCCCCACCGTCGCGACGGCCTCCCGGGCCCCGGCCGCCTTCGCGGCGACCCCCGGATGCCGAGCTCGGCTCGGCCGCTTCCCGCGGTCCGAGATCGCCGTAGGTGGCTGCGGTCTCGGCGTCGAACTCTTCCTCGAACGATGCGCGGCGGATGCCGCCGTTCGACGAGGCCGGTGCCTCGCGTGGCTCCGACGGGTTGCTTGGGCTCGCGGCGGCGCTCGGAGGGCCGTTGCCCGACACCTCCGCGGTGTCGCCGCCGACGAGCGAGAGCGAGACCTTCCCCTGCGGGTCGATGTCGTCAACGCGGACCTCGAGGTCCTGGCCGAGCTCGACCACGTCCTCGACACGCTCCACGCGCTTTCCTTGGCCTAGGCGGGAGATGTGGACTAGGCCGTCACGCCCCGGGAGGATGTTGACGAAGGCCCCGAACTTGGTGATGTTCACAACCTTGCCGGCGTAGACCTTGCCCACCTCGGCGGTCGGGGGGTCGAGGATGAGCTTCGATCCGACGGCGCGCCTCGTCGACGGCTGAGCGCTCCTTGGCCCCGATCGTCACGGTGCCGACTTGGCCGTCGTCGTCGACGGCGATGTCCGCGCCGGTCTCCTGCTGCATCGCGTTGATGACCTTGCCCTTCGGGCCGATCACCTCTCCGATCTTGTCCATCGGGATCTCGAAGCTGACGATCTTCGGCGCGTTCTCCTTCACCTCCGACCGAGGTGCGGCAAGCGCGTCGTGGATCACCCCGAGGATTATCAGGCGGGCTTCGCGAGCTTGGTGCAGCGCGCGCCCGAGCACATCGGCCGGCAATCCTGCGATCTTGGTGTCGAGCTGGAGCGCTGTCACGAACTCCGACGTCCCTGCGACCTTGAAGTCCATGTCGCCGAAGGCGTCCTCGGCTCCGAGGATGTCCGTCAGCGTCGTGTACTTGCCCTCTGCATAGACGAGGCCCATCGCGATGCCGCCAACCGGTGCCTTGATCGGCACGCCGGCGTCCATCAGCGAGAGGGTCGACCCGCAGACCGAAGCCATCGACGTCGAGCCGTTCGAGGAGAGCACCTCAGAGACAAGCCGCAGGGTGTAGGGGAACTCTTCCTGCGACGGGATGACCGGCAGGAGTGCCCGCTCGGCGAGCAACCCGTGCCCTATCTCACGGCGCTTCGGGCCCCGCATGAAGCCCGTCTCCCCTGTCGAGTAGGGCGGGAAGTTGTAGTGGTGCATGTAGCGCTTGAAGTCCTCGATGCCGAGCGTGTCGAGCATCTGGTTCATGCGTGGCATCCCGAGGGTGGTGAAGTTCAGCACCTGGGTGTCGCCCCGCTGGAAGAGCCCCGAACCGTGCGCCGTCGGGATCAGGCCCACCTCGGCCGAGAGAGGCCGGATGTCGGTCGGCCCGCGACCGTCGATCCGGATGCCTTCTTCGACGATCCGCTTGCGCACGATCTTCTTCGTGAGCGACCGGATCGCAGCCTTGATCTCCCGCTCGCGCTCGGGGAACTCCGGCGCGAGCTCGGCGATGATCGAGTCGGTGACCTCGTCGAGCGCTTCGTTGCGCTCGGTCTTGGTCGTGATGGCATTGGCCTTCGAGACTCGGTCAGTGCCTGTCGCCTCGACCCGCTCGTAGACGTCGTCGCCGTAGTCGACGAAGAGCTCGAACGCGATGGTCTCCTTGGTGCCGGCCTTCGCGACCAGCTCGCGCTGGAGCTGGATCGACTCACGGATCCACGTCTTGGCCGCCTCGAGCCCGTTCGCGATGACCTCTTCGGTCACCTTCGGTGCGCCGGCCTCGTAGAACTCCCAAGCCTTCTCCGTGCCGCCCGCCTCGACCATCATGATCGCGATGTCGGAATCTGGCTCCTCGGACAGCGCCCGCCCGGCGACGACCAGCTCGAAGGTCGACTCGTCACCCTCCTGGAAGGTGCTGTGGGCGATCCACTCGCCGTCGCGGCTGTACGCGATGCGGACGGCGCCGATCGGACCGTCGAACGGGATGCCGGAGAGCATGAGCGCCGCAGAGGCTCCGTTGATGGCGAGGACGTCGTGCGGATTCTCCTGGTCGGCACCGAAGATCGTGCCGACGACATGCACCTCGTTGCGGAAGCCCTCCGGGAAGGAGGGTCGAAGCGGGCGGTCGATCAGACGGCAGGTCAAGATGGCCTCGTCGGTGGCGCGACCCTCGCGGCGGAAGAACGAGCCGGGAATCTTTCCTGCCGCGTACATCCGCTCTTCGATGTCGACGGTGAGCGGGAAGAAGTCGGTGCCCTCTCTCACCTTCCGGGCGGCCGTGGCCGTGACGAGCACGATCGTGTCGCCGATCCGGGCAACTACAGCCCCGTCTGCTTGGCCGGCAAGCTTGCCGGACTCGAAGGACAGGGTCTTGTCGGTCCCACTTATGGGTGCCGACACAGTGATGGCGTCCGCCATAACACTCCTCATGGTTAGAGGCACCCGCATTGGTCAGTTCCCAGTCGTCGAGCACCACCTGGCTTCGGACGAAGGTGGGACCCGGCGACTGGCAGCTGACAACCACTGGCGCCGTGTTTTACTCTGCGGGAGCTAGTGGCCGGACCATCCGGGCACGGATCGCCCCCTATGTGTGGGCGGTCGTGCCGCCCGGGGCCGCTGCGACCCTGGCTAGCGCCGGATGCCGAGACGGGCGATGAGCGCACGGTACCGATCGACGTCGTTCGCCTTCACGTAGTCGAGAAGGCGGCGCCGGCGGCCGATCAGCTTCATGAGACCTCGCCGCGTGTGGTGATCACCGCGGTGAACCTTCAGATGCTCGGTGAGGTGGTTGATGCGCTCTGTGAGGAGCGCTACCTGCACTTCTGGCGAGCCGGTGTCGGTCTCGTGTAGCCGATGCTCGGCGATCGTTGCCGTCTTGTCGGGCATGCGTAGAAAGATGACCTTCTTCTGGTACCGGCCGGTCGCGCCGACCTGGCGGGGAAGCAACGGAACTTGCAGCGATTGCCGCGGCAAACGTCAGCCGGAGCTAACAACTGCATACTAGCAGCTGGCACTGGCCGATCTCACGTCCGGGGTACGCGATTCGGGCCCGACCGGCCTTCTTGGCTGTGACACTTGGCACACGACCGAGAGGAAGGCGGCGAAGATGCTTCGCACGACAGTCGGGACCGGCATGCGCTCTTGCGAGACAACGCCGCGCCGACCGGGCCCAGGCCTGCGCCTTCTCGGCACCGTCCTTGCGGCGGTGGTGGCCGCGAGCGCTGCCTGCTCGAGTCTGGCGGGAGCCTCGGTCCGAGACGACCGCGGCGGGAGCACGACCCCATGGTCTCAGCAATCGATCGGATTGCCGTCGGTGGCCGATTCCTTCTCGGCGATCTCGTGCGGATCGACGAATGACTGCGTCGCGGCGAGCGATTCGACGGCCTTTGACTCCGTGCTTCGCTCCACGACGGGCGGCACCTCGTGGACAGGCGCTTCGGACACCATCGCCGGTCAACCGGGAGAGCAGGTGAACGGTATCGACTGCCTCTCTGCAGAACACTGCCTAGGGGTTGCGAGCGACCCCGGGATCGCGTCCTTGCACTGGGAGGTCGTCGAGACCCAAGACGGCGGCGCAACCTGGTCGGCCATAGCCTCGCCGCCGGTCCCCGGTGGGGACTACCTCACCGGGATGATGTGCCCGACCGCCGGCGTCTGCCTGACGGTCCGCGACGACGGCCCAACGCAGCTCGCGATCCTGCGCTCCACCGACGGCGGGAAGACATGGGCCCCCTCGTCCATCTCGGGCGGAGGGTCGGGCGCGATCGCCTTCCTCGTCGGCGTCTCCTGCCCGACCTCCTCCACATGCGTAGCGGTCGGTGCGAGCACGCGCCACGACAAGGCCGTCGTCGTACGGACGACCGACTCCGGCGGCTCGTGGCGCACCGTCGCCGTCCCGTCGAGCGCAAAGGAACTGGTTCAGGTCTCGTGCGACCAGGCGGGTCACTGCGTCGCCGTCAGCGGCGACAGCGAGGCTCTCCTCAGCTCCGACACGGGAAGGAGCTGGGTGACCGCGACCCTGCCCGCCGGCCTGTCGGGAGACGACGCCTACTGCTCGAGCGGTAGCCACTGCCTCGTCACGGGAAGTGTCGGGGTGAACCGGGGCGCTGCGGCACGGACCGACAACGGCGGCACGAGCTGGAAGGTCACGAGGCTTGGTGACAACTCCGGCTCGATCGACGCGCTCTCCTGCCCGACACCCACTTACTGCGTGGCGACCCGCCAGGACGATTCGACCTCTCTGCCGGCGCCGCTCGCGAGCACCGGCTTCGCCGTCACGACGAACGGCGGCGCGACCTTCGCCGAGGTCGCTCCGCCGGACGGGGTCGTCTCCCTCAACGGCGTGGCGTGCGCGACACCCGGGTCGTGCTTCGCAGTCGGCGGGGTGCAGGGCCGCACACGAGGCGGCGTCGTCTTGCACTCGGCGGACCACGGCGTGTCCTGGCAGCTCGAAGACACCGTTGCCACCGTCGGCAATCTCGCGGCGATCGACTGCCCCTCGGCGAGCACATGCGTCGCCGTCGGGGAGGACGACAACTGGGGCCCGGGGACCCCGACGATCGTCTCCACCACCGACGGAGGCGCCAAGTGGACCTCGACCGCCGTCGGCAACTCGATCTCGCTGTTCCGCCACTTGGCCTGCCCATCGGCGTTCGCCTGCGTCGCAGCCGGAGAGACCAGCTCGGGGGCCGGACGACTCCTGAGCTGGACCGTAGGTGGTAATCCGAAGGTGGTCTGGAAGGCCCCGGCGAAGGAGTACATCCAAGGCCTTGCGTGCCACGGGAAGCTCACTTTGCCTCGCTGTCGGGGCGGGGAAGTCCGGGGCGGCCGTCGTCCGCAGCACCGACGGCGGCGCCCACTGGAGCGAGCTCGCCTCGCCGAAGGGCATCTCGATCATGCGCCAGCTGTCCTGCCCGAGCGCCGCCACCTGCTTCGCACCGGTCTTCGGCGCTGGAAGCGGCGTCGTGGCCGTCACCCACGACTCAGGTGAGCGCTGGTCCGTCGAGCACAGTGCCCCGACCGGTGGGGCTCAATTCACCGTCGGCGGCTCTATCGCCTGCAAGAACGCGACGCATTGCATGCT
This sequence comes from uncultured Acidimicrobiaceae bacterium, assembly GCA_963801185.1. Taxonomy (GTDB): domain Bacteria; phylum Actinomycetota; class Acidimicrobiia; order Acidimicrobiales; family Bog-793; genus Palsa-601. The sequence goes on from CAWDDW010000001.1 coordinate 1,269,160, forward strand.
CGTCGGCCTGGACCACGTGACTCCCGGTGGGGCGGTGACAGAGGTCACCACGGACGGGTCCCACTGGACCATTCAATCCACCCCGAACGACGTGTCGTTCCTACTCGGCGTCGCTGCGACAGCCGCTTCCTACCTCGCCGTGGGAGCTGACGGAGTCGTGCTCACGGAGCGCTCATGAGACGCGAGCCCCTCGATCACCTCGCTTAGAGGTCGATCGGCTCCACCTCGACCCGGGCGCCGATCCCCGCCCATCCGGCCGGTTCGCCGGCGACGAGGACGCCGAGGGCGTCGGCCAGCGCAGCTGCCGAAGGCGCCCGGACGACGTATCCATCGCCCAACCGGCTCGACTCCACAGACGCGGGCAGGCGCTCGACGAGAGCCGCCGCCTCGTCGCCGTCGATGCGGGCCATCGATGAGAACGGCGGCAACCGCAGCTCCTCGCGGCGGGAGCGCTCCGCCTCGGCGACGAGGCCCGGCTCGCCGAGCTGGGCTGCCCTCACCACTTCGTGGTCGGGCATGCTCGTGCGGATCACGACCCGGCCCCCCGACGAGCGCACTCCGACCAACCGCACCGAGCGGGCCAGCAGGGCGAGGGCCTCCTCGGCCCCCCGGAACCGTGAGGCGAGCAGCTCTTGGTCGAAATCGAGCCAGACCACCATGGCTGCGGCACGCACGCGGTGGAGAGCCGCCTCGGTCCCCATGATCACCGGCGTGTCCGGCACCGGCGCCCGGGGGCCGCTCATCTCTCCGACCTCGAGCCCAGTCACGGCCTCGAGCTGCTCGCGAGCCCGCGCCACTCCCGGGCGTGCGACCCTGAGGCGCGCCGAGCCGCACGCCGGGCAGACAGCGGGCTGCTCGTCGCCGCAACGAGGGCACGTGAGCACGCCGACCTCGCCTTTTTGCGGGCGTGCCAACTGGGCTTGGGCGGCACCGCAGCGGGGGCAGCGCTGCACGGCACGGCACGACCCGCACGTGAGCAGCCTCGCCCGCCCGACGCGGTTGAGCAGGCACACGACCGGTCGCCGGCCCTCACCGGCGGCCTCGCGGATCCACGAGACAAGGTGGGAGGGGTAGCCGCCCTCGGCAGGATCCTCGGAGCGGGTGTCAAGCACCCCGATCACTCCCCAGCCCCCCCGTTCGAGCGAACGAGGGAGCGTCACGAGGAGCCGTCCGGGCTGTTCGAGCAGCTCGACAGTCGGGCACGGCGTCACGAAGACGACCGGAGAGCCGGCACGCCTTGCGCGCTCGGATGCGATGACCCGCGCATCGAACGTGGGGACACGCTCGGACCTGTAGACCTCCGAGTGTGCGTCGAGGACGAGGGTGAGGGAAGGGGTGAGGGGCGCGAGGGCTGCGTTTCTAGTGCCTATGACGATGTGGGAAGAGCCGGCCGCGGCCACCCAGTCCTCCGGATACGTCGCCACCGGCCAACCCGCTCGCCGGAGCCTCGCCGCGAGGTGCGCGACGTCGTCCCGTGACTCGACGAGCACGAGCGAGCCACCTGCGCGCTCTCCCATCTCGGCCAAGGCGGCCTCGACGACTGGCTGGCGCTCCTCGGCAGGAGGCAGGCGCAAGACGGAGTCGCCCGCCGAGATCGCCTCTCTCACCGAGGCCGCAATCGTGCCCTCGCCGGCCCGCCTCCTCGGCAGCAGGGGCCGGGTCGACGGCACATTGCGCACCACACGCTCGGGCGATGCCGCCACGAGCATCGCCCTCAGCCGGCCGGCCCACCGCCAGGCGGCCCAGCGACAGACCTCGACGACCTCGGGAGGCGGGCCGATCGACACGACCTCGACGATCGGGTGGAGCTCGACCCCGGGTGGCACCGGGGTGCCGATCCCGACCACCCATCCTCGGACTCGGCGACCGTGCAGCGCTACGCGGACGATCGTCCCGAGCGGTACAGGGTCCTCGGTGGAGTAGTGGAACGTGCGGTCGAGCCCGGTGACGTCCGGGAGGACCTCGAGGGCACTTCCCACCCCGCGGCCCGCTGGGCCTACAGCCCGAGCGCGGCTTGTAGGTCGGCGACTCTCGGGGTCGCCTCCCAAGGGAACCCGGCGTCGGACCGACCGAAATGGCCGTAAGCCGCCGTGCGCTTGTAGATCGGCCGGCGCAGGTCGAGATCCCGGATGATCGCTGCGGGGCGGAGGTCGAACAGCTCCCCGACGGCAGCCGAGATCTTCGCCGGGTCGACCTCGTGGGTGCCGAACGTCTCGACCATGACAGACACCGGCCTCGCCACTCCGATCGCATACGCCACCTGGATCTCACAACGGTGTGCGGCACCCGCTGCGACGACGTGCTTCGCGACCCAGCGGGCGGCGTAGGCACCCGAGCGGTCAACCTTCGACGGGTCCTTGCCCGAGAAGGCGCCGCCCCCGTGACGGGCGGCTCCGCCATAGGTGTCGACGATGATCTTGCGTCCGGTGAGCCCGGTGTCAGCCACCGGGCCGCCGATCTCGAAGCGGCCGGTCGGGTTCGCGAGGAACTCGAAGCCCTCTGTGTCGAGCCCCTCAGGGAGCAGCGGCGTGATCACGTGCTCGGTCAGGTCTTCCTCCAGGCGGGCGTCTATGTCGGCGCCCTTCGAGTGCTGGGTCGATATGAGGACCGTCGTCAGCCGCTTCGGGCGGCCGTCCTCGTAGATGACGCTCACCTGGGTCTTGCCGTCGGGACCGAGGTACTTGATGGTGCCGTCCTTGCGCACCCGGGCGAGGCGCTCGGCGAGGCGGTGCGCCAACCAGATCGGGAGCGGCATCAGGTCGGGCGTCTCGTCGCAGGCGTAGCCGAACATCATCCCCTGGTCGCCGGCGCCCTGCGAGCTGAGCACGTCCTCACCCGCCTTGCCCGATCGCACCTCGAAGGCCGTTGTGACGCCCTGCCCGATATCGGGCGACTGCTCGTCGATCGAGACGAGGACGCCGCAGGTGTTGCCGTCGAAGCCCAGATCCTCCCGGTCGTAGCCGATCTCGCAGACGGTGTCGCGCACGAGGCGCGGGACGTCGACGTACGCCGTCGTCGTGATCTCGCCCGCAACGACAACGAGCCCGGTGGTGAGCAGGGTCTCGCAGGCGACACGCCCGGTCGGGTCCTTTTCCAAGATGGCGTCGAGGACCGCGTCGGAGATCTGGTCGGCCATCTTGTCCGGGTGACCCTCGGTCACCGACTCCGAGGTGAAGTGGAAGCTGCTCACGTCTCAGGAACTCCTTGGTCGTCGGGCTGACCGACTCGGCTCAGCCTCAGTTGTCCGATCACCGCATCGAGGACGGCGTCTGCGATCTTGCGCTTTGTCGTGAGGGGGATCTCCGCCGACCCGGCGCGTGTGACGACGGTCACCGCGTTCGTGTCCCACTCGAAGCCAACCCCTTTCGCGCCGACATCATTGCCGACTAGGACATCGGCGCGTTTCTCCTCCAACTTGGCGGCAGCGCGACCGGCCACTGCACCCGTCTCGGCGGCGAAGCCGACCAGCACTTGACCGGGGCGCTTCCGCCGCCCGAGCTCTGTCAGGATGTCGAGGGTCGGCTCGAGCACCACCTCGGGCACTCCCTGGCTCTTCTTCAGCTTCTCGTCGGCCGGCGCCTTCGGCCGGAAGTCCGCCACGGCTGCGGCCATCACGATCACGTCGTGGTCTGCGGCCCGGGAGAGCACGGCGTCGGCCATCTCCGATGCCGTCTCGACCGGTACGACGGCCGCCGAGGCCGGCGGGTCGAGCGCCACCGTGCTGACGAGCGTCACCGAGGCCCCACGGTCCGCCGCCGCTTGCGCGATGGCGTACCCCTGCTTGCCCGACGAGCGATTCCCGATGAAGCGGACTGGGTCGATCGGCTCACGGGTGCCGCCAGCCGTCACGAGCACGCGGACACCGGAGAGGTCCCCTGCAGCGCCGGGCCCTGCCGGCGTCGTCGCCCCGGGCGCCCGCGCCGCGAGAACCTCGGCCGCCGCCTCCACGATGCGCTGCGGGGACGGGAGCCGGCCCGTCCCCTCGTCCCCGCCGGCGAGGCGACCCTGGTCCGGTTCGAGAACGTGGACCCCGCGCCTGCGCAAGGTGGCGAGGTTCTCCTGGACAGATGCGTGCTCCCACATCTCGGTGTGCATCGCCGGGCAGACCAGCACGGGCGCCCGCGTCGCGAGGAGCGTCGCCACGAGGAGGTCGGACGATATGCCTGCTGCGTAGGAGCCGATCAGGCGGGCCGTCGCAGGTGCGACGACGACGAGATCGGCCCGCTGACCGAGCGTGGTGTGCGGGATCGGGTCGGCGTCGTCGAACAGCGAGGTCCGCGCCCGCTCCGATGCGAGCGCGGAGAACGTGGGCAGCCCTACGAAACGCAGCGCTCCCTCGGTCAGCACCGGCACCACGTGGGCACCGGCGTCGACGAGACGGCGCAGGACCTCGACAGACTTGTACGCGGCTATTCCACCGCTCACGCCGAGGACGACGGTGGCGCCCCGGAGGGCGGTCTCAGCCATGTCGGGTGAAGTCTTGTCGAGCGTCGCTCAGCGCGAGAGCGTCAGCTCGCCTCGCCACCGTTGGGCTCGCTCTCGCCCGCGGAGTCACCCTCGGCCTCGGCGCTCTCGACCGGGCCGTCCCTGTCGAGGTCGAAGTTCGCCCGGACCTTGCCGACGGCGATCTCCTCGAGCGCGATCGACAGCGGCTTGCGGGCGATCGAAGCCACCTGCGGCGGCACGATGGCGCCGAGGCCCTCGCCGAGCTGGCTGAAATACGAGTTCACCTGGCGCCCGCGGCGCGCGGCAAGCGTGACGAGCGTGAACTTCGAGTCGACCTTGTCGAGGAGGTCCTCGATTGGCGGCTCGATCATGCTGCTACGCAGCTCAGCCATGTGGCTCCTTTGTCGGCTCGCTGGTCGGCGAGGGTTCTCCCCGTGGCTCAGCAGAGTTGGTTCGTCGATGTGGCGGTAGCGCCGCTACGGGCGCGATGAAGCGCTCCGAGCCGCATCAATGATAGCCGAGAGCTGGGCGACCGCCGAATCGAGGTCGTCGTTCACGACGACGTACGTCGCCAACCTCCGGCCCTCGTCCTCTTCGAGCTTCCCCGAGAGCGATACGGCGCCTCGCGTGCTCCTCGGAGTCGCCGCGCGAGCCAAGCGCGCCGCCTGCACCGCGACCGATGGCGCTAGCACGAGGATGCAGGTGGCGTCGGGATGACGCTCGAGCACCTGGCGGGCTCCCTTGACGTCGATCTCGAGCAGGACATCGGAGCCCGGTGGCGGTTCGGGGATCGGCGTGCCGTAGAGGTGATCGAGCACGGGGGCCCATTCGAGGAAGCCACCCGACGCGACGCGCTGGTTGAACGTCTCGGTGTCTACGAAGAAGTAGGCGTCATCGGGCTCACCGGGTCGTTGCCGGCGGGTCGTCCACGATCGGCTGAGCCAGAGCTTCGGGTCGCGCGCGAGCAGCTCCCGTATGACCGTCCCCTTGCCGACCCCGCCGGGGCCGACGACTACGAATATCAGGGGGGATCAGGGACGCTCAGCGGCCTCGAGCAGCGCCTGGCGCTGCTTTGCACCGAGGCCCTGGAGACGGCGGGTCTCGGAGATGCCGACTTGTTCCATCAAGCGGCGCGCCTTGACCTTGCCGGTGCCGGGGAGCGCTTCGAGCGCTGACAGGACCTTCATCTTGCCAACGGTCTCACTTGACTCCGCCTTTACGAGCAGTTCCTTCAAAGTGACACGGCCGGCTTTCAGGTGGTCCTTCAGCTCGGCCCGCTCGCGTCGTACTAGGGCCGCCTTTGCCAGCGCGGCCGTTCGCTGTTCTGGTGAGAGAGTAGGTGGCTGGGGCATGGCCAGCTACCATAGCGGAACGCAAGCCGCGTGACCAGGACCGTCGTGATCGCGGACCGCGCTTCAGCTCTTCTTGACGTACCAGTACTCCGGAGTCAGGTTGGCGAGCGCATTGACCGGTGCCACGCCCCCGATGTCTTTCGCGACCTCGTAAAGCTCGTCGGCCCCGTTCGGCTGCCATATGACCGGGAGCTGGCCCGCCAGATAGTTCTCCCACTTGGTGAAGGTGGCGGGGCTGCTGGAGGCGTTCGTCTCTGTGATCAGGGAATCGTCGTAGGCATTGGAGTAGTCGCCGTAGTTCGAGCCCCCACCCGTGGCGAAGATCTCCTCTCCGCTCGGCATGTAGTCCGGCGAGAAGTTCCAGCCCTGGCCCCAGTCGGCGATTCTGCCACTGGCAGCCTTTCGGGCAGGGAGTCGCGAGGCCGATCAGCTTGGCGAAGGGCTCGGTGCTGGTCTTGACGGCGATGCCCTCTTTGGCCCACTCCGACACCTCGTAGCCCACCTCGGCGGCGAGGGTCGGGACGCCGCTCGCATAGGCCAGCTGGAAGCTCATCGTCGCCCCCGACTTGATCCCGGTCCCGCAGTCGGAAGCACCCGAGCCAGGCGACTCGCAGGTGGCCACCCCGCCGGCGAGCTTCCACCCGTGGCGCTCGAGCAACGACAGGCCCTTTGCGACGTTGAAGGGGAAAGCGTTGGTCGACATCTGGTGTGACGCGGACGAGCTCTGCGGGAAAGCCGGCACCGGGCCGTAAGTCGGGACGCCGTACCCCTTGAAGTACGCCTTGATGATTTCCGGCTGGTTGACGCCCATCTGCAGCGCTTCGCGAACGTAGAGCTGCTTGAAGATGGCACCGGCGTTCCCGCCGTCGCCCGTCGAGTCGTAGTTCTCCGCCATGTAGTCGATCGACCAGCCGTAGGCGGGGACGAGATCGTACTTGCCCATGGCGGCGGCGTTCGGCCCGCTCGACCCGAGAGGGCCGGTGTTCACTGGCACGTTTCCCGGCGGGATCGACCCGACCTCTGGCCCCGCCGAGCCGCCCGCCTCGAGAGCCGCGTACTCCGAGGCAGCCGTCGAGAACGGCAGCTCGATGAAGCGGGCGATCCTCGGCTTTTGCGGGCCGGAGTACGCCTTGTTCGGCTCGAACACCGCACGGCCGTCGGCGGCGTCGAAAGCGGCGAGGTGCCACGGCCCGTCGACCACTTGCCAGAGCTTGTTCGAGGCGTAGGTGGCTGTGTCACCTGCCATTTGCGGCTTTGCTGCGGTGCCGTTGCCATCGGTGTCGAATTTCCAGACGGCGGTGCACCGCGCGGCGAGGGCCGTGAAGTCGGTCGACGACCCGCAGCCACCTGAGCCTGGCTTGCCGGTGAGCGACGTCACGTCCCACGCCTCGGGCATCGGGACGATCTGCGACAGGTCGTTGTAGAGGTACCACCTCGGGCTGTAGGCCTTCGTCAGCTGGAAGACGACCGTGTCCCCCGTGAGGCCGTCCGGCGCCGAGTAGCTCTTGATGTTGTCGGGGAAGCCGCCCGGCACGTAACCCGCCCACTGGCCGTTCACCGTGCCATCGGCTTTCATCATGTTCATCCAGAAGACGATTGCCTGAGCATCGACCTTCTGGCCGTTCGAGTACTGCCAGCCCTTGGTCGTGACGGTGACCGTCTTGTCACCGTTCGAGAACGCCGGAGCCCCGGCAAGCGAGAGCGACTCGTCGAGGGTCGGGGCCGGCGTGGCCACCTGGCCGAACCAGTAGAGCGGCCTGTACATCAGGTACTGGAACGTCGCGAGGTTCGCAACGCCGAAGTAGGTGAGGCTCGCGAAGGGGAAGATCCAGTCCGGTGCTTGTGCCGGCTGCTCCGCCCAGGAGATCGTCTCGCCGGCCGGCACCTTCGGCCGTGTCGTCAACGGTGGCGACGAGCTGCAGGCGGCGAGCACAATCGCGGTGGCCGCCCCGACGGCCCCGGCTCTCAAAGCTCTCTTGAGCCCACGGGTGACGGACATGGTCGCTACTACCTCCCTGGATCAACGACGCCGACGAGTGATGGACCGACCACTCCCCGTTGAGCACACGGATGTGGCAACAGCCGCCAAGCGCTGACGGTAGCGGTTGTGTCCCAGTTGGTGCAGGCAGCGCTGCTCAGGACGTCCTCGCGTCCGCCCGGGCCACTTCGGCGGCGACGAGCGTTGCGGCAGCCTCGGGGTCCTCGGCCCTCGTCACCGTCCTCCCGATGACGAGCAGGTCTGCGCCCATGGCCAGCGCGGCGGCGGGGGTAGCTGTCCGCGCCTGGTCGTCGGTGCCGGCGCCGGGAAGACGGATGCCGGGGACGACGGTCTTGAGCAATGGCGCCGCGGAAGACACCACGGCGAGGTCGCCCGCGGCGCACACCAGCCCGGCGCACCCGGCACGCTCGGCGAGCTGCGCCCTCTCGCGGAGCAAGCCCTCCGGCGCGCTCGGATCGCTCGTGAGCACCGTCACACCGAGAATGCCCGCCCCGTCCACGGGAGGCCTGCCTCCTGACCGGTAGCCGTCCACCGCCGCTCGGAGCATCGCCTCGCCGCCGGCCGAATGCACCGTGACGTACTTCGCCCCGGTCGACGCCGCCCGGGAAGCCGCGCGCCCGACAGTGCTCGGAATGTCGTGGAGCTTCAGGTCCAAGAACACCTCGAACCCTTCGTCGACCAGCGCGCGGACGATGTCCGGCCCCTCGGCGACGAACAGCTCGAGCCCGACCTTGGCGACGGCGAACCAGGGCGCCAGCCGTCGCGCCAGCCGTCGCGCCGACTCGCTGTCCGGCACGTCGAGCGCCAGAGCGAGGCGCCCACGTGCTGCTCGCGCTTGCTCGTCTGGAGACGACAACGCGCTTGTGCCCTCCCTGTTCATCGCTCGCCTGTCCCTTTCGTCTCGATCCCCTGCGCGTCGGCGAGTCTCGAGGCTGGGCGGCTCCGACGACCTCTCGGACCGAGGAGGCCCCGATGCGGCCAAGGGAGCGCTCGAGGTCCGACAGCACGAGCACAGGCGCGCGCGGCTCGGCGAGCGTGGCAGTGCCGACCTGGATCGCGTCGGCGCCCGCCATCAGCATGCGGAGGGCGCCGTCGCCGTCCGAGATCCCGCCCACGCCGATGATCCCGGCGGCGGGGAAGGCGCGCCGGCACTCGTAGACGGCACGCAGCGCGACGGAGTGGAGAGCAGGGCCGCTCAGGCCACCGCCACCGGCTCCGAGCGTGGGGCGCCGGTTGTCGAGGTCGATCGCAAGGCCTAGCAGTGTGTTGACGAGCGTCAACGACTCGGCCCCGGCACCGAGAGCGGCTCCCGCCACTTCCACCAGCTCGGCGGTGTTCGGGGAGAGCTTGGCCACTCGGGGCAGGCCGGCGGCACCGCACGCCGCCACCGCATCGGCGGTCGCGTGCGGCGAGTGGGCGAACATCTTCGAGCGGTCTTCCAGGTTCGGGCAGCTGACGTTCACTTCGAGGGCGATCACCGCCTGTGGCAGACGACCGGCGAGCGCCTCGCGGAGCGCCACCGCCGCTCGCTCGAACTCCTCAACCCGCCTTCCCCACAGGCTCACGATCACCCGCGCCCCTGCAGCCTCGAGCGCCGGCAGCTCCTCTTCGGCCCAGGCTCGGACTCCCGGTCCCTGCAATCCGACGCTGTTCAGCATTCCGCCAGGCACCGGGCAGACCCGCGGGCTCGGATTGCCGGGCCACGGACCTTCCGACAGCGACTTCACGACGACGGCGCCGAGGGCCGACAGGTCGAAGTAGGCCGCCAGCTCGGCGCCGTGACCCGCCGTACCCGACGCAGCCATGACCGGATTAGGCAGCCGGAGTGACGCGACCGAAGCCGACATGTCGATCGCAGGCAGGTCCTCCCCCAGTCGGCGGCGGGACGGGCGAGGGTATCTCACGGCTCTTCGTGGAACTCCTGCAGCGAGCGCACCTCAAGCGTGAGACGCCCCCAGTCGGCGATCCCGGCAGCGGCCGCCCACGCTGCCGCGACGGTGGTGAGGCACGGGACCCGGTTGGCCGAGGCCGACTGGCGGATGTACGCACCGTCGGCGCGAGGCCCCCGTCCTCTCGGGGTGTTCACGACGAGGCGGACCTTGCCGCTCGAGGATGAGCTCGACAGCATCGACGTGGCCCGCGCCGGCTGCCTCGCCGACCTTGGCGACAACGGTCTCGACGGCGATGCCGCGAGCTTCCAGGAAGGCGGCGGTCCCGGCGGTTGCCACGATCGAGAAGCCGAGCGCTCCGAAAGCACGCGCCGCGCTCACCCCACCCTCTTTGTCGCGGTCCGCCAGCGACATGAAGACAGCGCCGTCGCTCGGCAGCCGGTTGCCGGCCGCGATCTGACTCTTGGCGAAAGCGAGGCCGAAGGTCCGGTCGATGCCCATGACCTCACCAGTGGAGCGCATCTCCGGGCCGAGCAGGGAGTCGACGTCAGGAAAGCGGTCAAAGGGCAGGACTGCCTCCTTCACCGATACGTGGCCGGCGGTGAGGTGCCTGTGCTCTCCTCTCAGCAGGCCCTCTTCCCTGAGCTCGGCCAGCGTCGACCCGACGAGCACCCGGGCAGCGACTTTGGCGAGCGGCACGCCCGTTGCCTTGGCGACGAACGGGACGGTCCGCGACGCCCGCGGGTTCGCCTCGATCACGAAGACCTGACCCTGCTTAACTGCGTACTGGACGTTGATCGGGCCCTTCACCGAGAGCGCCTCGGCTATCCGCCGCGTGTGGTCCTCGATGAGCCCGATCGTCTCGGCCGAGAGCGTCGGCGGCGGGATCACACAAGCAGAGTCCCCCGAGTGGACGCCCGCCTCTTCGACGTGCTCCATCACCGCTCCGATGAGGACCTCGCCGCTCGCGTCCCGGATCGCGTCGACGTCGACCTCGATGGCGTCCTCGAGGAACCGGTCGATGAGGATTGGCCGCTCGCTCGCGAGGGTCCCCTCGGATCCGAGTGACATCGAGTTGAAAGAGGCGTCGAGCCCGGCGTCGTCGTAGACGATCTCCATCGCCCGCCCCCCGAGCACGTAGCTCGGGCGGACGAGCGCCGGGTAACCGATCCGGCCGACGATGACGTGGGCCTCTTCGAGCGTGCGAGCCGTGCCGCCTGCCGGTTGCGGGATCTCGAGCCGGCCGCAGAGGTCGGACCAGAGCTCACGGTCCTCGGCGGTGTCGATGGCCTCGGGGGACGTCCCGAGGATGAGCTCCCGCGGGAGGCGGTCCGCCAGCTTGAGGGGTGTCTGTCCCCCTAGGGCGACGATCACGCCGAGCACGCCGCCACCTCCGGCCGCCTTCTCGGCGGCGATGACGTCGAGCACCGACTCCTCGGCCACGGGCTCGAAGTAGAGGCGGTCGGAGGTGTCGTAGTCGGTCGAGACCGTCTCGGGATTGCAGTTCACCATCACCGTCTCGTAGCCAGCGTCGCGAAGCGCCATCGAGGCGTGGACACAGCAGTAGTCGAACTCGATGCCCTGCGCTATCCGGTTGGGGCCCGAGCCGAGGATGACAACGCGGGGGCGGTGGCCGGGCCTCACCTCGTCCTCGTCCTCGTAGGTCGAGTAGTGGTACGGGGTCTCGGCGGCGAATTCGGCACCGCAAGTGTCAACGGTCTTGAAGGTCGGCGTTACACCGGCGGCCAGGCGAGCCCGGCGGACCGTCGACTCGTCCGACCCGAACAGGTAGGCGATCTGGGCATCTCCGAAGCCGAGGCGCTTGGCACGGCGCCACTGGCGCCGGTCGAGCGCGCCGAGAGCGGCGTCGGGGGCGCCCTCTCCGAGCACCTCGAGCCTCCGGCGCTCGTCCACGATCAGCTCGATCTGGTCGAGGAACCACGGGTCGATGCCCGTCGCCTGCGCCAGGTCCTCCACCGTCTTGCCCCGCCGGAGGGCCGACTCGAGCTGAAAGAGGCGCTCGGGCGTCGGGACCTTCGCCGCCTCGACGAGCTCGTCGGTGGACAGGGCGTCGTAGTGGTGCTCGGCCCGATCTGCGTTGAGGCCGTCCCGGCCGCGCTCGATCCCACGGAGTGCCTTTTGGAGGGACTCGGGGAACGTGCGACCGATGGCCATGACCTCGCCCACCGACTGCATGCGGGTGCCGAGTGAGTCGGGCGCGCCGGGGAGTTTCTCGAAGGCCCAGCGCGGCACCTTCGTGACGACGTAGTCGATCGTCGGCTCGAAGCAGGCCGGCGTCGCCTTCGTGATGTCGTTCGCCACCTCGTCGAGGGTGTAGCCGACGGCGAGGCGGGCGGCGATCTTCGCGATCGGGAACCCGGTCGCCTTCGATGCGAGCGCGGACGATCGGGAGACGCGCGGGTTCATCTCGATCACCAGCATCTCGCCCGAGCGCGGATTCACGGCGAACTGGATGTTCGAGCCTCCGGTCTCGACCCCGACTCGTCGTATGCACTTGAACGCCGCGTTCCGCATCTCCTGGTACTCGACGTCGGACAGCGTCTGGGCGGGGGCGACGGTGACCGAGTCGCCTGTGTGGACTCCCATCGGGTCGAAATTCTCGATCGAGCAGATGACCACGCAGTTGTCGGCCCGGTCGCGCATCACCTCGAAGCTCGAACTCCTTCCAGCCGGCGATGGACCGCTCGACGAGGATCTCCGAGACCGGGCTCGCCGCCAGGCCCTCTCGTGCGAGGCGCACGAAGTCGGGCTCGTTCCCGGCGATCCCGGTGCCCGCACCCCCGAGGATGAACGAGGGCCGGACCATGATCGGGAACCCGATCTCGCCGGCGATCTCGACGGCCTCGGCGAGGTGGTGGGCGAAGCCGGACGCCGGCACGGCGAGGCCGATGTCGGTCATCGCCTGCTTGAAGCGATCCCGGTTCTCAGCTGTCCGGATCGCCTCCGCGCTCGCTCCTATGAGCTCGACCCCCTGGGACTCGAGCACGCCGGCATCTGCGAGCTCGGTCGCGAGGTTGAGCGCGGTCTGGCCTCCCATAGTGGGCAGCAGCGCGTCCGGCCGCTCCCGCTCGATGATGGCGGCGAGCACCTCGGCGTCGAGCGGCTCGACGTAGGTGCGGTCGGCGAGATCGGGGTCGGTCATGATCGTCGCCGGGTTGGAGTTGGCGAGGATGACCCGGTACCCCTCCGCCCGGAGCACTCGGCAGGCCTGAGTCCCTGAGTAGTCGAATTCGCAGGCCTGGCCGATCACGATCGGACCCGAGCCGACCACGAGGATCGACGCGATGTCGTCCCGCCTGCCCATCACCGGGCCTTTTCCATCTCGGTGCGGAACTCCGCGAAGAGGTAGCGGGCGTCGTGCGGGCCCGGACCGGCCTCGGGGTGGTACTGCACGCTGAAGGCTCGCAGGTCGTCCCGACGCAGGCCCTCTATGACACCGTCGTTCAGGTTCACGTGAGTCACCGTCGAGGCGGCGACCGACCCGGCCTCGACGGCGTAACCGTGGTTCTGACTGGTTATCTCGACCGCGCCGGTCTCGAGCCGCCGCACGGGATGGTTGCCGCCGTGGTGGCCGAAACGCAACTTGTACGTCTTCGCACCGAGCGCGCTCGCGAGCAGTTGGTGCCCGAGGCAGATCCCGAAGATCGGGACGGTCCCGACGAGCTGGCCGATCTGATCGGTGAGGTGCTCGAGCGCCGAGGGGTCGCCAGGACCGTTCGACAGGAAGATCCCGTCGGGCTCACGGGCGAGGGCGTCCTCAGCGGACGTGGTGGCGGGCACCACCTCGACCTCCGCGATCCGTGTGAGGTTGCGCAGGATCGTCGACTTGATGCCGAAGTCGTACGCCAACACGAAGAGCCCGGTCTCCCGTCCACCAGGGGCCACGAGCGACTCGTCCGGCCGGTACGGCGCCGTCGTCGAGACTTCTGCGACGAGATCGACGCCCTCGGTGCCGGCCTCGGTGCGCGCCGCCGCGAGGAGGTCTGCCTCGTCCGCAGTCCCGAGGGCGCACGGCATCGCGCCCTGCTCCCTGATGTGGCGGGTCAGGCGCCTCGTGTCGATGCCCGTGATCCCGGGGATCTCGTGGCGTACGAGGAACGACTCGAGCGCCTCGGCCGAGCGCCAGTTGCTCGGTCGATCCGTCACGTCCCGCACGACGACGCCCCGGCAGAAGGGGCGGCCGGACTCCTCGTCTTCGGGCGAGACGCCGTAGTTCCCGATGTGAGGATACGTGAAGGCGATCACCTGGCCCGCGTAGGAGGGGTCGGTCACGACCTCCTGATACCCGCTGAGGCAGGTGTTGAAGACGATCTCTCCCGTGCCTACCCGCGTCGGCTCGCCACCTTGGGCGGAGGCGACGAGGGCGCCCATCGCCTCGCCTTCGAAGACTTCCCCGTCCGCCAGCACGAGCAGCGCCGGCGGACGATCGTGATCTGGGCTCAACGCTGCGCCTCGCCATCGACCACGACCGGCTCCCCCTCGAGAAGCGTGTGGCGAACCTTGCCCGTCAGGCGACGGCCGGCGTAGGGGGTGTTCCTGCTCCGGGACGCGAGCCGGCCGGGGTCGACCGACCACTCGGCTGCCGGGTCGAACACGACGAGGTTGGCGGCCGATCCGGGCTCCACCGGCCCGCCCTGGCGGCCACCCGACGCCGGGTCCAGGCGCGCGATGCGGGCGGGTCGCCAGGAGAACGCGGCAAACAGGTCTACGAGCCCGAGCCGCTCCCCCATGGCGCCAGAGACCACCGCGAGCGCCGTCTCGAGCCCGAGCATGCCGGGGGGCGCCTCGTCGAAGGGCATCTCTTTCTTGTCCGGTGTGTGTGGTGCGTGGTCGGTGGCGACGGCGTCGATCACGCCCTGCTCGAGACCGGCGCTGACTGCCTCGACGTCAGCCGCCTCGCGGAGCGGGGGATTCACCTTGAACACCGAGTCGTAGCTCGCGACCTCTGCGTCGGTGAGCGAGAGGTGATGCGGCGTCGCCTCGGCGGTGACCGGGAGTCCCTCGGCCTTCGCCCGCCGGACGAGCTCCACCGAGCCCGCTGTCGAGAGGTGGAGGAAGTGCATCGGCGAGCGTGTGGCGCGCACGAGCGCGAGGTCTCGCGCCAGCATCGACTCCTCGGCGAGCGCCGGTTGACCGACGATGCCGAGCCGGCTCGACCATGCGCCTTCGTGCATCTGGCCACCGGCGCTCAACGAGTCGTCCTGGCAGTGCTGGGCGAGCACGACGCCGAGGTCGCTCGCATATTCGAGCGCCTGGCGCATCAACGAGGCGTCCTGCACACCGGTGCCATCGTCGGTGAACAGATGGATCCCGAGCGCCGCCAGCTCGCCCATCGGCGCGAGCTGGGTCCCTCTCCGCCCGACGGTTATCGCCGCCGCGACCGCGACCTGCGCCATGGCGTCACGCCCGAGCTTCGAGAACGTCGCGCGCTATCGAGGCGTTGTCGATCGCCGGCACGGTGTTCGGCATGGCCACCACTGCCGTGTAACCGCCCAGCGCGGCAGCTCGGCAACCGGTCTCGACGGTCTCGGCGACTTCCGCCCCGGGCTCGCGAAGATGCGTGTGCAGGTCGACGAGGCCTGGGGAGACGATGCAGCCGCCGGCCTCGAGGACGCGGGCTCCCGCCGGCGGCTCGATCGTGGCCGCGACGGCCACGATGTCAGCGCCCGAGACGAGCACGTCGCCCCTGCGCTCTCCTTGTTCGTCGACGATCGTCCCGCCGCGGATCAGAACCTCAGGCATCGAGCGCTCCTCTCGCCTCGCCGGCGGGCGCTTCCTCGCCGGCGGTGTCCTCCGGGTTGGCGGCCCCAAGGAGGTGGAAGAGGACGGCAGAGCGGATGAAGACTCCGTTTCTCACCTGACGGGTCACGAGGGACGAGGGGAGGTCGGCCACCTCGGGTGCGATCTCCACTCCCCGGATCATCGGGCCCGGGTGCATGAGGAGCGCGTCGGGGGCCAACCGGCTGGCGCGCTCCCGGGTCAGCCCGAAACGCTCGTGGTACTCGTCGAGGTCCGGCAAGAGCACTTGACCGGCGCGCTCGGCCTGGATCCTCAGCAGGTAGACGACGTCGAGGTCCGGCAGGACAGAGTCGAAGTCAGCCGTCGCCTTCACGGGCCAGCCCTCGAGCGAGGGCGGGAGCAAGGTGCGCGGCGCCACGAGGACGACTTCGGCTCCGAGCGCCGCGAAGGCGAGCACGTCCGAGCGGGCGACCCGGCTGTGCTTGATGTCGCCGACGATGCCGATCCGCAGGCCGCTCAAGTCCGACGAGTCGTCGTCACCTCGGCGCTCGGCAAGGGCCTCGCGGATCGTGTAGCAGTCGAGCAGGGCCTGGGTCGGGTGCTCGTGCTGGCCGTCGCCGGCGTTGATGACCGATGCCGATGTCCACGCCGTGATCTGCGAGGGCACGCCCGACGACTTGTGGCGCACCACCATGGCGTCCACTCCCATCGCGTCGATCGTCTCGACGGTGTCCCTGAGCGACTCCCCCTTTTCGAGCGAAGAGCTCGAGGCGGAGAAGGACATGACGTCGGCCGAGAGGCGTTTCGCTGCGGCCTCGAAAGACAGCCTGGTGCGTGTCGACGCCTCGAAGAAGAGCGTCGCCACGGTCTTTCCGCGAAGTGCCGGGACTCTCGGGATCGGACGGCCTGCGACCTCCCGGAACGAGTCGGCGGTCCGCATGATGTCGACGATCCCCTCGCGCCCGAGGTCGTTCACAGACAAGAGATGGCGGGTGTTCATCGGGCCGTCGTCCTCTCATCCGCTAGCTCGCCGATGAGGACGCCCTCGGCATTGACGTCCACGAGCTCGTCGCGCCGGGTGGGCAGGTTCTTCCCCACGTAGTCGGGCCGGATCGGCAGCTCACGGTGGCCGCGATCGACCATCACCGCCAGCTGCACCGCCCTCGCCCGGCCGTGGTCGGCAAGCGCATCGAGCGCCGCCCTCACCGTTCGGCCCGTGAACAGGACGTCGTCGACCAAGATGACCGTCTTGGCCGTCAAGTCGAGCGGGATGTTCGTCACTTCCTCGGGCAGGACCGGCCGCAGGCCTATGTCGTCCCGGTAGAAGGCCACGTCGAGGGTACCGAGGGGCAGTGTGACGCCTTCGATGTCGGTGAGGACTCTCACGAGCCGCTCGGCGA
This sequence comes from uncultured Acidimicrobiaceae bacterium, assembly GCA_963801185.1. Lineage (GTDB taxonomy): Bacteria > Actinomycetota > Acidimicrobiia > Acidimicrobiales > Bog-793 > Palsa-601. The sequence goes on from CAWDDW010000001.1 coordinate 1,286,006, forward strand.
GTGGAGCCCCGCCCGTTTGGAGACCCACTATCACGACGTCCTCGAGGCCGTGATTGCGCTCGATTATCTCGTGTGCGATGCGGCGCAGCGCCCGGGAGACCTCGTCTGCGTCCATCACCTGCGAGCGGGCAACAAAAACGCGCCCACCCGGGCGCGTCAACCTTCGTTCTCGTTCGGCCACGCGGGCCTCCTTTTCCGTCCGTTCGGGCCTCGCTGGACCCGCTTCACGTCCGAGATCTCATGATAGCCCGCCGGTCACCGGACGCGCACGGTGAAGGCTCAGCGGAGATCGAGCTCCTCGGAGGAGTAGGTGACGCCGATCGGCTCCAACACCACTTGGCGCGGCCCGCTCTCGACGACGCCGGCCGCGCAGGCCTCGTAGCCGAGCTCGGAGGCCAGCGCGACGACGGCCGGCCCGGCTCCGGCGGCGGCGAAGACGGCAAGACCGGATCCCATGTTGAAGGTCCCATAGGAGGCGGCCCCGTCGAGACCGGCTTCCGCCGACAGCCACGCCAGGACTTCTGGTACGGGCGGGAAGTCGGTGACGCGATAGGTGAGCGAGCGGTCCGCGCGCATGAGCTTTCGCAAGCCGTGGCCGGTGATGTGGCTCGCGTACCTGATCTCCATATGGAACGGCGCCCGGTGCAGCCCGTCGACGAGCTTCACGTAGAGAAGGCTCGGCTCGAGGACGGCCTCTGCGAGGCTCCGGCCACTCGGGAGCCTCGTCGCCCACCGCTCGGGCTGGGTCGCCGCCACCGCCCGGGCGAGAGAGGCGCCGTTCGCGTGCAACCCGCTCGAGCCGACGAGCACGATCTCGTCGCCGGCCCCGAGGCGCGAGCCCAGCCACGGTTGGCGGCCGGCTGGGACCCTCCCGATCGCGGAACCTGCGATGTCGACCGAGCGATCGGCAACGATACCGGCAAGGGTCGGCGACTCACCACCCACCCAGGCCGCGCCGGCCTCGGCACAACCGCGCTGCCAGCCGGCAACGAGCGAGGCGTGCCGGGAGCCCGAGTACCAGCTGGCAGAACCGGTCGCGACGTACGCGCTCACCGACACCGGCAGGGCGCCGACGCAGCAGAGGTCGTTCACGATGGCGGCGACCGAGTCGACGCCTATCCCTTCCCAGCGATCGTCGCCGAGCGACTCCTCGACCTCGCGGGCGATCTCCGACTTCGTCCCGAGGCACTCGAGCACGGTCGCGAGCATCACGCCGTCCACCTCGATCAGTTGGGCGGGCTCTCCTATCGTCTCGGCTGCCACGACCGCGCCGCGGGCTGCCGGGGCCTCGAGCGACGACAGGACGGCTCTTATCGAACGGCGCTTGGCCGCATCGAGAACCCCGTAGTCGACCCCGGTCGACCTGTAGGCGTCCTCTGGACCAGTCTTGTCGCCCATCACTGCTCCGGCAGCGACGACCGAGCCGGCGGCCCACCCCGGACGACCGCCGCGACTGCCGAGAGGACGCCGTTCACGTAGCGGCCGGAGTCCTCTGTCGAGTAGCTCTTCGCCAGCTCGACAGCCTCGTCGATCACGACGGCGACCGGCACTTCGGGCTCGGCGAGGAGCTCGTAGCACGCGATGCGCAGCAGGCACCGGTCAACGGCAGGCATGCGCTCGAGCGGCCAGCCCGCCGCGTGACGATCGAGAAGGTCGTCGATCCGGCCGAGCTCTCTCGACTCCGGCAACGAGCTGTGCCGCATAGGGCGCCGGCGGTGCCGGCAACTCCGCCAGGACCTCGTCGAACGCCAGCTCCTTGCACTCGGCTTCGTAGAGGATCTCGAGAGCCCGCTCCCTCGATCGGCGGCGCTCGCCGCTACGCGCGGGTGATGTACTCACCGGACCGGGTGTCCACCTTGATGCGGTCACCCGGGTTCACGAACAACGGGACCTGGACGATCCGACCGGTCTCGAGAGTCGCGGGCTTGCGAGCACCAGAGACTCGATCGCCTTGAATCCCCGGCTCGGTCTCTGTGATGGTGAGCTCGACAGAAGCTGGCAGATCGACGTCGACGATCTCGCCGCCGTACATCTGGAGAACTACGGAGTCCCCTTCTTTCAGGTACGACGGGGCGTCCCCGAGCGCGGACGTGTCGACGTAGAGCTGCTCGTAGCTGACGTTGTCCATGAAGACGTACTGCTCGCCGTCGCGGTAGAGGTACTGCATCTCCCGCTTGTCGATGACGGCCTGCTCGACCTTCTCGTCGGCCCGGAAGGTTCGCTCGACGACGGCCTTGGTCCTCGAGTTCCGCAGCTTCGTGCGGACGAACGCCCCGCCCTTGCCCGGCTTCACGTGCTGGAACTCAACGACCGAGAAGAGCCCTTCCGGCAGATCGATCGTCATGCCGTTGCGGAGGTCGTTAGTGGAAAGGGGCATCAGAGGGACGTGTCCTTGGTCGACTTTGTGAGTGGGCGCGCTCCGGTGGCAGTGACGACGAGCGTGTCCTCGATGCGAACGCCACCGAGCCCTGCCACGTACGCTCCGGGCTCAACCGTCACGACCGCGTGCTCAGCCAGGATATCAGTCGACCCTGGTGCGACCGCCGGTGCCTCGTGGATCTCGAGACCGACGCCGTGGCCGGTCGGGTGGGCCACGAGGTCGCCATAGCCGTCGTCATTGAGGGAGTTGCCGCAGGCGGCGTCGACCTCGGCACCGCTCACACCCGGCCGCAGCGCACGAACTCCGGCGCGCTGGGCTGCGAGGACGGCGTCGAGCAGGTCGCTCAACTCCTGCGAGCGGACGCCGCCGACGCACAAAGTGCGCGTCATGTCCGAGTGGTAGCCGTCGACGAGGGCGCCGAAGTCGACGACGACGAGCTCGCCCGGCTCCACGAGCCTGTCGCTCGGGCGGGCGTGAGGGAGCGCTCCGTTCGGTCCGCTCGCCACGATCGTCTCGAACGAGACGTCGTCCGCGCCCCTCCGGCGCATCTCGAAGTCGAGCTCGATGGCGAACTCCGCCTCTGTGAGGCCCTCGGCGAGTCGCCCCTTCACCTGGGCGAGCGCCACGTCCGCGATGTCGGCGGCGAGCTCGATGCCGCGCGAGCTCGCCTTCGTCCTTCACCGATCGCAACCTCTCGACCAGCGACTGGGTCGCGACAAGCGATCCACCGCCGGCCACGAACGCCCCGAGCGCAGTGCCGAGGCGGCGCTTGGCGGCCCAGCTGATGTCGTTCGCCTCGAGCCCGAGCCTGCGGATCCCTTTCGCGACCCCGTCGATCGCCTCGAGCTGGTCCGTCGCCCTGCCGATCTCGAGCTCGATGTCGACACCGGCACCAGCGAGCTGCTCGCGCGCCTGCTCGCGATAGCGGCCGTCGGAGACGAGCAGCGCGTCGCTCGCCGTCACGAGCAGCATCCCGGCCGATCCGGTGAACCCCGTGAGATAGCGGATGTTCACGAGCGAGGTTACGAGTAGCGCGTCGCACTCTGCCGTCTCGAGGCGTTCGCGCAGGGCAGAGAGCCGCGATGGGACGGCCATTGCGGGGAGGTTCGGGCGATCACGACCAACAGACATCGGGGGAAGGATAAGCGCTCTGAGCTCACGCCCCGTTTCAGTCGCCGCGTAACAGGCGGACGGCGGCTTCCACCGCCAGCTCGTACCCGAGCCCGCCTAGACCGGCGATCACGCCATCGGCGACTGGGGCGATGACCGAGTCCGAGCGCCACTTCTCCCGGCTCATCGGGTTCGAGACATGGAGCTCGACGATGACGCCTCCGAAGGCGGCCAAGGCGTCATGGAGGGACCAGCCGTAATGGGACAGGGCGCCGCCGTTCACGACTATGGCGGCCGCCCGCCCGCGCGCTTCGTGCACGGCATCGACGAGGTCGCCTTCGGAGTCGGACTGCACGTGCTCTAGACGGCAGCCGAGCCGCTCGGCGGTGGCCGTTGCCCTCGCGACACGCTCGGCGAGCGTCTCGGGACCGTAGACCTCCGGCTCGCGTTCGCCGAACAGCTGCAGGTTCGGCCCCGACAACAGGACGATGATCGGCTCAGTCTCGCTGCTCACGGTCTCAGGATCCTTTCAGCTCGCCCATTACTTCGGTCACGGTCGCCGCATCGACCCCCGTGACCAGCTCCACGCCCTGCGGGCCGTCGAGGACGAATGCCAGTCCGCCGTGGGCTTTCTTGTCCCGCAGCATGAATTCGATCAGCCGGCCCGGCTCGGCCCCGTGCGGAAGGCGCGACCCGAGCTCGTAGCCCGCGACGACCTCGTCATGGCGCCTGACGCGAGCATCGTCGATCCGCCCGAGTGCGCGCGCGAGCCGCGCAGCGAAGACGACCCCGATCGCGACGGCCTCGCCGTGGCGCAGTGCGGTGCCGGCCGACTCGCTGCCGGCCTCCTCACGGACCGATGACCGGTCGAGCACGTCGCCCGACTCGGCTGCAAACCCGGCTGCCTCGAGAGCGTGAGCGAGCGTGTGGCCGTAGTTGAGGACCATCCGGAGCCCGCTCTCGCGCTCGTCGGCCGAGACGACGCGGGCCTTCAGCTCGACGCATGCCGCCACCTGCTCCTCGAGCGGCAGACCGGGCAAGTCCTCCACGCCGATGAAGGCGTACTTCGCCATCTCGCCGAGACCCGATCGCCACTCCTCTGGCGGCAAGGTGGCGAGGGTCTCGGTGTCGCAGATGACGGCATGCGGCTGCCAGAACGCTCCCATCAAGTTCTTGCCCTCGGGCAGGTTCACTCCTGTCTTGCCACCGATGGCGGCATCGACCTGCGCGAGAAGCGTCGTCGCGACGTGGACGACGGGGGTTCCCCGGTGGAAGCTCGCGGCAGCAAAGCCCGCCACGTCGGTGACGAGACCGCCGCCTACCGCGATCACTACGTCGGACCTGGTGAGGCCGAACCGGGAGAAACCCCGCCCGAGCTCCTCCACCGTCGCCATCGACTTCGATCGCTCCCCGCGCCCGATCTCGACGACCTCGTGCTCGATCCCGGGCTCCACCTTCACGCCGATGCCGGCCTGCGTGACGATCACGGCGCGCTCCGCGCTCGCCGGCAGCACGGCGGAGAGCTCGTGCCGTGCGCCTGGCCCGATGAGGACGTCGTAGCTGCGATCCCCGAGCACCACCTCGACAGTCCGGAGCGGCTCGGTCATCTCGTCGGTCCGCCCGCCAGCCGGAAGCGGACTGCCTGATCTGCCGCGTCGGAACGTTCGTCCAGCCAGCTCCTCGCGAGCCGCGTCACGCGCTCGGCGACGCGGCCGGGCGCGAGGCCGTCGACGTCGACGGTGAGATCGGCGAGCGACCGGTAGACGGGTCGCCGCATCGCGTCGAGCCGGGCGATGCTCCCGACCGGGTCACGCTCGAGTAACGGCCGGCCGCTGCCGCCACCTACGCGTCCCGCCAAGGTCGGTGGCCGGGCCCGCAACCAGACGACCACGCCGCCGTTGCGTATGCGCCTCCTGGAGTCAGGGTTGAAGACCGCACCGCCTGCCACCGCGATGACCGACGGGACGGGTGACGAGAGCGCGAAAGCCAGCACCGCCCGTTCCTCGGCACGGAAGGCCGGCTCTCCCCGCGCCGAGAAGATCTCGGGCACCGACATCCCTGTCTTCGCGAGGATCTCCTCGTCGCTGTCGCGGAACGGCCGCCGCATGGCGCTCGCGACCGCCTGCCCGACGGTCGTCTTGCCAGCACCCATCATCCCGATCACGAGCACGTGCTCAGGCACTCGCGCCCTCGTGCCCGACCGCCTCGGACGGGGTCTCGTGGACCGCCTTCAGGTAGGAGTCCCGGTTGCGGACGAGCTCGGCGACCGAGTCGCCCCCGAACTTGCGCAGGACCTCGCCGGCGAGCACGAGCGCCACCATCGTCTCGGCCACGACACCCATCGCCGGTACGGCGGTGACGTCCGTCCGCTCCTTGAACGAGAGCGTCGCCTCCTTCGAGGCCGTGTCGACCGTGGCGAGCACCGGCCTGTTGAGCGTCGCGAGAGGCTTCATGGCGGCGCGGAGCCACAGGAGCGCTCCCGTCGAGATACCACCTTCGATGCCCCCCGCACGGTCGGTGCGCCGCACGTAATCGCCGTTCTCGGAGTCCCAGAAGATCGCGTCGTGGGCCTCCGATCCCCGAAGCGCCGAGATCGCCATGCCATCGCCGATCTCGACCGCCTTCACCGCTTGGATCGACATCACAGCCTGCGCGAGCAGCCCGTCGAGCTTGCGGTCCCAGTGCACGTGACTCCCGAGACCGACCGGCACCCCGTACGCGAGCACCTCGACCACGCCACCGAGCGAGTCCCCCTCCTTTGCGGCGGCCTTCACCTCGGCGATCATCGCCTCTTCGGTGTCGTGGTCGACGCAGCGCACCGACGAGGCATCGATCCGCTCCAGGTCATCGGGCTCGGGTCGCAGCGCTGCGGGCAACCGTGCCCCACCGAGAGCGACGACGTGGCTCAGCACGCTGATCCCCACGTCGGCGACGAGCGCCTTGGCGAGGCATCCCGCCGCCACGCGGGCGGCAGTCTCGCGGGCGGAGGCACGCTCGAGCACGTCCCTCGCGTCCGAGAAACCATACTTCTGCATCCCCGCCAGGTCCGCGTGCCCGGGACGAGGTGCGGTAAGAGGCTTCGAAGGCGCTCCCGGCGCGGGAGACATCTCCTCTTCCCACTTCGGCCACTCGGTGTTGGCGATCTCGATCGCGACGGGGGAGCCGAGCGTCCGGCCGTGGCGGACGCCACCGAGGAGGGTCACCTCGTCCTGCTCGAAGCGCATTCGCGGCCCGCGCCCGTACCCGAGCCGACGTCGGGCGAGCTCTCCGGTCACGTCGGCCTCCGTGATGCGCAGACCCGCCGGCAGGCCTTCGACCACGACAACGAGGCCCTTGCCGTGCGACTCGCCCGCCGTCAGGTATCGCAACATGGCCCAACGGTACTGCGACTGAGCGGGTCGGCTACTTCTTGGCCGCTTCGTAGTAGGGATTCGCCCCGGACTGGTGATCGGTGACGTCGACGACGGCGGTCACCTCGACCACCGCGTCCTGAATGGCCACGGTGATGCCCTGGCTGAGCGTGACTGCCGCGGGACCGCAGCCCTGACAGCCGCCCTCCATCCGCACATAAGCAGTCCCGTCGTCGAACGCGACCAGCTCGGCCCAGCCGCCGTGCATGGCGATCTGTGGGTTGACCTGTTGCTCCAGCACTTGGAGGATCCGCTGGGAGACCGGGTCGGAGAGGTCCGCTCCCGGCAGGTCCACGGCCGGCCGCGCCGAGGGCGGCGAGTTCGGGTTCAGCATGACGAGCCCCTGCTCGCCGCCGCTGTCCCCGACGTCGAGCGTGGCACCCCTCATGTTGTCCACGCTGCTCGCCGCAACGATCACCTGGAGGCCGCCCTCGTCTACGACCGCATCTGTCGGCCCGGCGTCTGAGGCCTGCTGGAACCACATGTCGTAGGTGTACGAACCATGGGAAGACCCGTTGATCTCGAGCCAGAGCGCGAGCGAGCCCGCGTTCTCCTCCCCGTCGCGGATCCCGATCACCATCTCGCGCGCGGCGTCGCTGACCCGTAGAACAGCGTTCTCGACCACGCCGCCAGGCTAATCCCCCGAAGGCCGGGCCGGGTCGCTAGGTGGCCCCATGCGGACCTTCGTGGCGAACTCCGTTGCGGGAGTCGTGGCCGGAGCCGTGCGGCTTTGCGGGCATCATGTCACTGTGCCAACTGCCCTCATCATCCTCCCGACCGGCACCTACCGGGCCGAGGAGTACCTGGCGGCGGCGGCGCGGCTCGGAGTCTCGGTCGTGACGGCATCCGAACGGGCACAGGCGCTGGCAGACCAGATGGCCGAACGTTTCGTCGAGCTACCGCTCGACGACCCTGACAGGTGCGCTGAGATCATCGTGGCGCACGATCGCCTCGTGCCGCTCGACGCTGTCATCGCCGTCGACGACCAGGGCCTTCTTGCTGCGGCACTTGCCTGCGAGGCGCTCGGGCTCCCCCACAGCCCTTCCTCGGCGGTACGTCTCACGAGGGACAAGGCGGCCATGAGGGCCGCTTTCGCCGGGGCAGAGGTCCCCCAGCCGGACTTCGAGGTCGTCAGCCCGGGCTCTCCTGCAGGAGTCGCCGACGCGGCCGGGAGGATCGGGCCACCGGTGGTCGTGAAGCCCTGCTCGCTGTCGGGGAGCCGCGGCGTCATCCGGGCCGACTCGGCGGCGGACGCCTACTCGTGTGCCGAGCGGATCTCCTCGATACTCGTGGCTGCTGGCGAGGCCCCAGACGCTCCGCTCCTCGTCGAGGCGTTCGTCCCAGGAGCCGAGGTGGCGGTGGAAGGGATCTTGTCCGCCGGGGCGCTCGAGGTCGTGACAATCTTCGACAAGCCCGACCCGCTTGACGGGCCCTACTTCGAGGAGACGTTGTACCTGGCGCCGACGGAGCTCGACGAGCCCACCCAGCAGATGGTGGAGCTGCACGGCGGCCGCGGCGGTGCGGGCGGTCGGGCTCACCGAAGGCCCCATACACGCAGAGCTCCGCGTGCGAAGCGGGCGCGGTTCGGCGGCTTCGCGGGAGGTGGCAGTGCTCGAGATTGCGGGAAGGACTATCGGCGGCCGCTGCTCGAAGGCGTTCGCTTTGCCCGGCGGCGCAACGCTTGAGGACCTCGTCATCGCCCGAGCGGTGGGGGCCGAAGCGCCACCGGCACGTCTCGCCGGGCCGGCGGGCGTCCTCATGATCCCGATCCCGCGTTCGGGCGTGCTCCGCAGGGTGCACAACGTCGAGGGCGTGCGCGCCCTCGAACACGTCACAGGAGTGGAGATCACGATCCCTGCCGGCCGGAGCGTGCAGGCACTGCCCGAGGGCGACCGCTATCTGGGGTTCGTGTTCGCGGCGGCGCCGACGAGGGCTGCCGTCGAGCGGGCGCTCCGCAAGGCGCTTGATGTGCTCGAAGTCGAGATCGACGACGACCACCCGGATACGGTGGTCGGGTGAAGGTCCTCCTCTGCTCGACCTACGAGCTCGGCCATCAGCCTCTCGGCATCGCAGGTCCGGCATCGGTGCTCCTGAGTGCCGGGCATGACGTGGAGGCCGCTGATCTCTCCCTCGGGGAGTGGCCGGCCGACGCGACCGCTCGGGCCGACGTCGTCGTGTTCTCGGTCCCGATGCACACGGCGACGGAGCTGGCGGTGCACGCGGCGGCCCGCATCGGCCAGGAGAGGCCGAGACCGCCGTTCGGGTTCATCGGGCTGTACGCGAGCACCCTCGAGGGCCATCCCATCCTCCGGCCGGGCGACCTCCTCGCCGCCGGCGAGACGGCGCCCGCTCTGTCGCGCTGGCTCGACGACCTTGCACGCGGGATCGAACTCGCACACGGGCTTGCCCCCAGTGGCGCCGGCGGGGGCGAGCCATTCGCCGCGCCTCCTGTCCGCGCGTCGATCGACGTCGGGCGCGCCTCGCTGGCGTCGTCGCCGCCCCCTGCCCGGCACCTCCTTCCGGCGCTCGACCGGTACGCCCGCTACCTGTATCGCGGTACGTCTCAGGTCGCGGCCAGCGTCGAGTCGAGCCGAGGTTGCAACCACCGGTGCAGACACTGCCCTGTCGCCGCCGTCTACGGGGGCAGGTCTCGCGCTGGTCGCGCTCGACACTGTGCTGGCGGACATCGAACAGGCGGTCGCGATGGGTGCCTCCCACATCAGCTTCGCCGATCCCGACTTCCTCAACCGCCCGGCTCATGCGGCTGCTGTCGCCCACGGCCTGCACGCGAGCTTCCCCGAGCTGAGCTTCGACGCCACCGTCAAGATCGAGCACGTCCTGCGGCACCGCTCGCTCTGGCCGGAGCTGCGCCGCGAGGGGTTGAGCTTCATCGTGTCGGCCTTCGAGTCGACCGACGACGATGTTCTCGCGCTCCTCGACAAGGGCCACAGCGCCGCCGACGAGACCGAGGCGGTCGCAATCCTCCGCTCAGCCGGGGTCGAGGTCCGCCCCTCCTGGCTCCCGTTCACGCCTTGGACGACGCTCGCCTCCCTTGCCTCCCTCCTCACCTTCACCGCCGTTGCCGACCTCGTCGGGAGCACCGATGCGGTCCAGTACTCGATCCGGCTCCTCCTGCCTTCCGGCTCGCTGCTCCTCACTCGCCAGGATCCCGTCCTCGAAGAAGCGGTGTCGGCCGCAGCGGCATCGGCCGAAGAGAAGGCCGCCCCCGGCGCCGCCGGGTCGGCCGTCACGTTCTCGGCCAGCTCGGCGTGGCGCCATGGCGACCCGCGCATCGACGCGCTACAGCGGGCATTGTCCAGCGTCGTCGAGGCGGACGCCGACGGCGTCAGGTCGGACGACGAGACTTTCGCCGACATCTGGGCGCTGTGTCGCGATGCCGGCGCCCCGCTGACGGCCGACCCTCCCAGACCAGATCCCCGGCTTGCCGCCTCCTTGCCGGGACCGGAGCGACCGCGCCTCAGCGAGGCGTGGTTCTGCTGCGCCGAGCCGACGATGAACCAGATCGACCTCGTGAGCAGCTGATGGCCAAACCGAAGATGGCGGAGAAGGACCTTGCCGCGCTCGGGAACGCCCATGAGTGGGTGAGCATCGACGATCCGGATGAGAACCGGACGTGGTTGGTGGACGTCACGTTTCTCGAGAGCGGTTGGCGCTGCATCTACCTGAACGGCTGCCAGGGCGTCCTGACGGGCCCGGCTCCCGAGCTCCAGCAAGGATGTTGCTCGTACGGCGCTCACCTCACTGGCGACGAGGACGCCGAGCGCGTGGGGGCGGCGGCGCTCACGCTGACGGCCGAGCAGTGGCAGTTCCGCCAGAAGGGGCGCTCCAAGCGCGGGGTGATCTACACCAACTCCGATGGCGAGCTCGTGACGCGGCTCGTCGACGAAGCGTGCATCTTCCTCAACCGGCCGGGGTTCGAAGGCGGTGCCGGCTGCGCCCTGCACCGCGCTGCGCTCGAGCGCGGCGTCGAGCCGCTCGAAGCTCAAGCCCGACGTCTGCTGGCAGCTGCCGCTGCGCCGCTCGGACGAAGTCGCCGCAGACGGGCACGTGACGTCGACCCTCGCCGAGTGGCGCCGCCGCCACTGGGGTGAGGGAGGCCACGAGTTCCACTGGTGGTGCACCGAGGCGCCCGAGGCCTTCGGCTCACAGCGACCCGTCTACGAGACGATGAGGGCCGAGATCGTGGCGATCACGGGAGACAAGGTCTACGAGCTCATCGGCAGGTACCTCGCGGCGCGCAGCCGGCTGTCGGTGCGGCTGCCCCATCCGGCGGTTCGCCGGCGCTGATCAGCCGGTCAGGCTGTGGGGTTCTCCTCCTCGTCCTCCAGCTCCTCGGAGTCGTGGAGGCACCACGAGGCATGGGGATGATCAGGGTCCGCACCGCATTCAGGGCAAGGCTCAACCGTCACTTCGAACGCGCGCTTCAGGCTGCGCGCCTCTTCAAATCGACGGTGACGTCCCTTCTTCACGAGCCGCTCCCAGCTACCCGCATCCCTGCCCCCGACCAACAGCGCTCTGTCGGCCCGCCGGTCGAACAGGACGCCACGGGCCAGTTGCTTCGTGCTGCGGCATCAGCATATCGCCAGGCAGGGCGTCGCGGCCGAACAGCGCCGGGAGGGTCCGGCACGGGCCTGCGCCAACGGTAGGGTGACGGCGATGCCGGCCGACTTCGACATCGACGCAATGGTTGCGCGCTTCCGGGAGCGGGCCGCCGCCGTTCGCCGGCGCGGCATGCCGCCCGTAGAAGGGCCCGAGCGCCAGCTGATCGTGCGGCAGATGCAGCTCGACTTCCAGGACTTCGCCATGCTCGGCGACGCCACGGGATCGCTCGAGGACGGGATCCTGACTCTGCGGGTCGACTTGCGACCACAGCCGGCCGGGGAACCTTCTGGCTCGGAGCCTTCGCCGCCTTCCAGCAACGGCCAGCAGTAAGCGCCCGGTTAGAAAGCTCATGAGCGGCGCGCCTGGCGACCGCCCCTGGTGGCAGGGCGCTGTCGTCTACCAGATCTACCCTCGTAGCTACTGCCTTGCCGATCCCGCCGGGCGTCGCGCTCGCCTCGGGCTCGAGCCCGGCGCTCCTCCCGACCGCTTGCGAGACGGTGCCGGCGACCTCGAAGGCATCCGCCAGCGCCTCGACCACGTCTCCGCCCTCGGCGCCGACGCCATCTGGCTCTCGCCGATCTATCCCTCGCCGATGGCCGACTTCGGTTACGACGTGTCGGACTATTGCGGTATCGAACCGCTCTTCGGTGACCTCGAGGGTTTCGACCGGTTGCTTGCCGACGCTCACGAGCGCTCGATCCGCGTCCTGCTCGACTTGGTCCCGAACCACACGAGCGACCGGCATCCGTGGTTCGCGGACGCGCGGAGCTCGAAGGAGAGCGCTCACCGTGACTGGTACATATGGAGGGATCCGGATCCGGACGATCCGGAACGGCCGCCGAACAACTGGAGGCGGGCATTCGGCGAAGGGCCGGCGTGGACCTTCGACGAGCAGACAGGGCAGTGGTACCTGCATCTCTTCCTCCCAGGTCAACCCGACCTCAACTGGGCCAACCCCGAAGTCGTACGAGCCATGGCGGGCGTGCTCGACTTCTGGCTCGAGCGCGGCATCGACGGCTTTCGCGTCGACGTCGCTCACGGGCTCGGCAAGCCCGCCGGGCTTCCGGACGTCCCGGCCGAGTTGGCGGAGATCCCGTACTCCGCCCTGAACGACGACGACTCCACCCATCCGATCCTCCGGCACCTTCGCGCCCACGTGGACCGTTGGCCACAGCGACCCGTGCTCGTCGGGGAGGTCTTCCTCATCGACACCGAGAGAGTCGCCAAGTACTACGGCCACGGTGACGAGCTCCATCTGGCGTTCAACTTCACGCCGATGTTCAGCCAGTTCTCCGCCGCATCGTTCCGCCGCCGCCTCGAGGAGATCGAGGCGAATCTCGTGCCGATAGGTGCCTGGCCCACCTGGGTGCTCTCGAATCACGACCGGCCGCGCCACCGGACGAGGTACGGCGGCTCGGAGCGACGGGCACGGGCGGCGGCGGTGTTGTCGATCGGGATGAGGGGGACGGTCTTCCTGTACCAAGGCGAGGAGCTCGGCCTCGAGGATGCCGAGATCCCCGTGGACCTCGTCGTCGACCCCGGCGGGCGCGACGGCTGCCGTGCATTGATCCCTTGGGCGCCCGGCGCGGAACACGGTTGGGCGCTCGACGGAGCCTCACCCTGGCTGCCGTTCAGCCCGCACCCTGACGAGCTGAACGTGGAATCCGAGTCGGCCTGCGAGGGCTCGATGCTGAGCCTCTATCGCCGGCTCATCGAGTTCCGCCGCCGGTCGAGCGCCGTCCTCCACGGCGATCTCGAAGTGGCTGACGTCGGCTCTGACGAGGTGCTCGCCTTCCGGCGGCTTCCTGTGTCACCGCTCGACGGGGAGGTCGTGGTCCTCGTCAACTTCTCCGACGTTGTACGAGCGGTGAGCGGCGACGGGCTCGCCGGCTCCTGGCAGGTCGAGGTGGGCTCGGGGGGCGACGGCGCACTCACGAGCGAGCGCGAGATCTTCGGCGGCAGGCTCGGGCCGGAAGAAGCGGTGATCTTGAGCCGGTGACTGCTCGGCCTCAGTCGTCGAACTCGGGCGACAGCGGCCGACGCGAGCGTTCCTCCAGCACGAGCGCGTCAGCCCCGTCGAACGCGAGCGCCGCGTCGCCGTCGGCGAGCCGCTTCAGCATCTTGCCGAGGAGCCCGCACCGCCATCCCGAGGCGAGGCGCCCGCTCGGCTGGTCCTGGAAGAACGCCACGAGGTCGGCACGCGTGGCGAGGATCGCCGGATCGATGGAGAGCTCGGAAGCACGTTGGCCGACGTAGGCACCTGCAAGAGCGATCACCGGGCGATTCGGGCGCTCGAACACGTGAGCGGTCGGCAGCCGCATTTCTGACGACGCGAGTGCCCGTCCCCGGCGGACCGCCTCGAACAGCTCGTCGCCGATGGCGCCACTGATGTGCCGGGCATCCACTCCTCGTGTCCTCAGGAGATCCTCGCGGCTCGAAGGGGGGCGCTGTGCGATCGAGAGGACGGCGAGGTCCGACACGATGAAACGAACCGGCAGGTCGAGCCGCTGGGCACGCCGCTCTCGCCAGCCACAGATCTCCTGTGCCACTCCCCTGCTGGCGCCCCGCAGCTGCCGCGCGTGCGGCAGCCTCCACCAGGCCTCCTCCGGCACGGTGTCGGAACGGTTCTTGGCAAGCAGGAGGGCGCACTCCTCCGCTGCCCACTGCGTCCTTCCCGATTCCTCGAGCTTCCCGGCGATCACCGACTTGAGCTCGAGCAACCACGCGACATCGCCTGCGGCATACGCCATCTGGTTCTCCGAGAGCGGGCGCCGCATCCAGTCGGTCAGCTGGTCGCCTTTTTGCAGCCGCACCCGCAGCACGCTCTCGGCCAAGGTCAGGAGAGAGGGGGAGGAGTAGCCGAGGAACCCGGCGCACAGCTGTGTGTCGAAGATCGCCGCCGGCAGCGAGCCGCATGCCCGCTCCAGCACCTCGAGGTCCTGGTCTGCGGCGTGGAGCACCGGCAACGAATCCGACCCGAACACACTCGAGAGACCCGAGACGTCGACCGCCAACGGGTCGACGAGGACGAGCCCGCCCTCCCACGCGATCTGGACGAGCGCCAGATGCGGGTAGTACGAGCGCTCACGATGGAACTCCGTGTCGATGGCGAACTCGGCAACGCCCGCCAGCTCATCGATGAGCTGGTCGAACGCGGCTTGCGTGTCAACGAGGCCGGTCGGGCGCACGACTGCCGGCTTCATCCTCCGTAACTCATCCGTGTGTCCTCCATCGCAAGTACCGGGCTCGCTTCGTCGCCACCGCCGGCGTCGACGACCTCTCCCACGAAGATCGAATGACTGCCGGCCTCGAGGTGCTGGCGCACCTCGCAGTCGAGCCACGCAACGGCGATCTCTGCGATCGGGGCGCCTGTCGAGGCCGTGATGTAGCCCATGCCGTTGAGGGTCGCAGCCGCCGCGTCGTGCTGAGCTGGCTTCACGAACTTGCGGACCACCGCCCGATCGTCCTTCGAGATGAGCGAGAGCGCGTAGCAATTCCCCTCTAGGAGGAGCTCGTGAGTGAGGGCGGAGCGTTCGACGGAGACAGCGAGGTGCTTGGGCTCCGTCGAGACCTGCATCGCCCAGTTCAGGGTCATCAAGTTCTTCCGCTCCCCGGCGGACGTCCCGAGCAGGTAGAGGCCCATCGGTAGCCGCCACAGCACGCGGCGGCGCATGCGGTCGTAGCCCTCCGGGTCGACCCCGTCGGGGAACGGCCCGACGAGATCGCCGCGTTGAACCATCAGCGACACGCTATCCCTGGGCAGCCGAGGACGAATGAACTCTGAAGTGCGCCAGGCGGCGATCCGCCACTGCCAGCTCGGCGAGGCCGGCGTGTATCTCGCCGAGCGCCATTTTGACCTTCGGAGCGGTGGTGGAGCTGGCGACGGAGCACGACGCGGCCGCACGGAACAGGTCCTCCATCGATTTCGCCAGCTCGGAGGTCAATATGTGGTCCGGCGTGACGAGCGTCGAGTAGAGGGTCCCGACATCAGAGGTCAGCCCTCCGCAGACCGTGCGCAGCTGCAGGGGCGTCCCCTTTGTGACCGCCAGCTCGACGCTGTGCACGTCCGCCAGCACTTGTCGCTGATTGGCGGCGAAGCTGTTCTGCGCGACCCACTCCCGCACTTGCTGAGCGTGCGACCCGGTGTAACCACAACCTGTGAGCCCGAGCCCCGAGGCCACCAGTGCCGCGAGCGCGGTGAGAGGACCCCGGCCTCGACCGCGACGATCGAGACGGCTGGAGACCCGAGGCACCTCCTTAGCGTGCCACGCGTGACTGGCACCACACGACACGGCTACTTTGCAGCGCCATGACCACTACCGAGTCGACCGCAGCAGGGTGGGCAAGCTTGGCCGATCGCCTCTCGTCCGCTCTGCACCTCGCGTCACCTCCGATCTTCCTCGCCTTCGGGGACGAACCACCCGCTAGCGTCTTGCCCTTCGACAAGCCGATGAGCGATCCGGCGGCCGACGGTCGCCAGGGCCGCGTACCGGCGTCGTGCGTGTTCTGGATCGAGGCGGCCTCGGCCGACGAGGCGTTCTCGACGGTCGCCGGCGATCACGGGAACTGCTCGGTCGGCGCGTTCACCCATGGCTTCGCCGAGCTCGACGCGACGAAGGACGACGTGCGCACCCTCCTCGAAAGCGGATGGGTGACTCCCGAGATGGTCCCGCAGATCCCCTTCGTGGCCAGCAACCCCGGCGCCATCAGCTACGGGCGGCTCGAGAATGTGCCCGACGGCATCACTCCGGACGTCGTGATGCTCAGGGTGAACGGGCGCCAGATGATGGTGCTCTCCGACGCGATTCCGGGCCTGCCGGTCGAAGGGAAGCCGCAGTGCCACATCGTCGCGCTGGCAAAGGAGCACTCCCGCCCAGCCGCCAGCGTCGGTTGCGCGCTCAGCCGGGCCCGAACCGGCATGAAGCCCGAGGAGATGACCTGCGCGCTCCCGGCCTCTCAGCTCGGTGAGCTCGTGACGTCGATCGAGAAGACCTCAGCCGTCGACTCGGCAGTCGCGAAATACGCGGCGGACGACGCGAGGCGGTTCTCGGCCTAGGCGAGCGCTTCGGCCACGGCGAGGTTGAGCTCGTCGTGGACCGCCACGTTGCGGGCGCGGTCGGTCCGGCAGACGAGGACGGCTGACTCGCCCTTGGCACAACGCGCGAAGAACGCGTCCAGCTCGCCTTCGAGCTCGCTCGCCTTGCACACCTCGGTGACCGAGCACCCTGTAGCCACTGCGAGCTGTGCCACATCAGCGGCCTGTGGCGTGCCGAACAGCTGCTCGAAACGCTCGTGGGCCACCGTGCCCGCCTGAGGCAGGTACGAGAAGATCCCGCCTCCGCCGTTGTCCACGACCACGAGACCACACAGGTGGCCTGTGCCGAAGCCTCCTTCGCTCTGCGTCGCAGAGGCCGCCCGGAGGGGCCGGACGAGCGCGGTCAGATCGTGGAGGTAGGCGAGGTCCCCCAACAGCCCGACCACCGTGCCCTCTCCCGCCGGGCGCGCAAGGCTCGTAGCCACTCCGATCATCGTCGAGGCCACTCCGTCGATCCCGTTGGCGCCCCGGTTGGCGAGGACTCTCGGGTAGCCCTCGCGCGGGGCGGAGAACCACTCGACGTCGCGAACCGGCATGGAGGACGACACCACGAGGGTTCGCAGGCCGCGATGGGCGACCAGGCGCCTCGCAACGAGCGGCTCGGTCAGCTCGCCGGCTTCCCCGAGGCGCGCGAGGCCAGCGGAGATGGCCTCTTGCGCGATCTCTTCGCCAGCGTGCCAGGACTCCGTCCATCCCTCGTCGACCCGGCTGCTCGCCGAGGCGTCGAGAAGCGAGTCGAGGACAGTGTCAGGCCCCGCCCGTAGGATCGTCCCGACTTCGTGCCCGGGATCCCGCCACTCGCCGAACGGGTCCACGAGCACGTGATGGGTCCCTGCGGCCGCCGTCTCGCTCAGCCAGTTGTTCACCACCTTCGACACCCAGGCTTCGCCGAGCCGTATCACGAGGTCCGGGCGCTTCGCCGTGACGAACTCGGGCACCCGGCAAAGCGCGTCGGCAGCCGTGACCACCGTCGCCCCGTGCGCGTCCTCGCCGCCGAGCCGGCATCCGGAACGAGGGTCAGCGAGGACGGGCCAGCCGAGTCGGGCGGCTCCGCTCAGCACCGATCTCGGCTCGCCGCCGCGGGCACCCACTACGAGCAACGGGCGGCGGGCGAGGTGGACGAGGGAGGAGAGGGCCCGGCCAGCGGGCACTTGTGCACCGACGTCGACGGCGTGCCACATCGCGGCGTCGGGACGGCCCGGCGGCAGCTCACCGGGCTCGCCGTCGAGCGGATCGCGAAACGGGAGGTTCAGGTGAACCGGGCCTGGCCCGGCCGGCGAGGCGACTGCCTCGGCGAACACCCTCGCCCCGAGCGAGCGCCACGTCGAGCGCGTGGCCTCGTCGGGCACGCCGGCGTCGAACGCGGCACGGACGGCGCCGCCGTAGAGCCCGCGCTGGTCGATCGTCTGCGGCGCACCGACGTCCTGCAGCTCGGGTGGTCGATCCGCCGTGCAGACGATCATCGGCACACGGGCCTGATGGGCCTCGATGACCGCCGCGTGCGCTTCGGCGGCGGCGGTCCCGCTCGTGGTCAAAAGGACTGCGGGGATGCCCGACTCGAGACCTATGCCGAGCGCGACGAACCCGGCAGAGCGCTCGTCGAGACGCACGTGGAGCCGTACCGACGGATTCCCGGCAAGCGCGAGCGCCATCGGCGTGGATCTCGAGCCCGGGGCGATAACGGCGTGCCGCACACCTGCGCGCCCGACCCACTCGTCGACGACGGTCGCGCAGAACGTCGCCTGGGCGTACCCGGTTAGCTTCGTCACTTGTGGGCTCCACGGACGCTGGCATCGATCTGCCTCGATTGAAGCTCGAGCGAGGTGGAAAAGGCCCGCCGGTCGTGCTCGTGCACGGCTTCACCCAGACGGGCGCCTCCTTCCGGCGAGTCGCCGAACTGCTGGCGGACCGTACCGAGGTGCTCACCCCCGATCTCCCCGGGCACGGGGGATCGCCTCCTGCCACAGGCGATCTCGAGACGGCGGCCTCCCAGCTCGGTGCAGCCTGCGGGCGGGGTGCGTACGTGGGCTACTCGCTCGGGGGAAGGGTGTGCCTGCACCTCGCCCTTGCCCGCCCCGACCTCGTCGAGCGACTGGTCCTCGTCAGCACGACCGCCGGGATCGAGGACATCGAAGATCGCCAGGCTCGCGTCGCGGCGGACGAGGCGCTGGCGGACCGGATCGACGATGGCGACGACGAGGGCATCCCGTCGTTCATCGACGAGTGGCTGTCCGGACCACTCTTCCGCCATCTGAGCGAGGAGGCGGCGGACAGGCCTTCTCGCCTCTCGAACACGGCTCCCGGCCTTGCGGGGTCGCTGCGCCGTCACGGGACTGGCACCCAGATGCCGCTGTGGGAACGGCTACGTGAGCTGACGGTTCCCGTGCTCGTCGTAGCGGGCGAGGAGGACCCGAGATTCTTGGGCATCGGACAGCGCATCGCGGCGGCGATCGGGCCGAACGCCCTGTTCGTCCTCGTCCCAGGCGCGGGCCATGGCGTGCCGTTCGAGCAGCCGGTCGCGTTCGCCGGCATGGTGGCGGACTTCGCCGCCGGTGAGACCGGACCGGGCACCAGCAGCGGACCGGGCTGAGGCGCCCGCCGGCCGACGATCACAGAGCGATCCCGATCGCGAGCAACAGGCCGAGCGCGAGGTCGAGCCGGGAGGTCATCTGAAGGACACCGATCAGGTCGCGGCCCTCGGCACCGCGCCGCACCTTCAACATCGGGCCCACTCCGAACACCGCGGCGGGCAAGGCGACAAGGGCGCCGAGGCGGTAGTACGCCACTGCGACAACCCCGAGAAACGCAACGACGACGCACCCCTCGTACAGCACCCGCGTACGGCCGGCACCAAGACGCACGGCGAGCGTCCGCTTGCCCGCGCGGGCGTCGTTGTCGATGTCGCGAAGGTTGTTCACGACGAGCAGTGCTACGGCGATCAGCCCGACCGGTACCGCCGCGACGAACGCCAGAGCGGTCACCCGCTGGAGGCTCACGTACGCGGTGCCAACGACCGCCACGAGCCCGAAGAACACGAAGACGAACGCCTCGCCGAGCCCCGCGTAGCCGTACGGCCGGGGACCTCCTGTGTAGAACCAGCCGGCTGCGACACAGGCCGCGCCGACGAGGATCAGGTAGGGCGAGGTGGCCAGAGCAAGGAAGAGCCCGGCCAAGGCGGCGACGCCGAAGCTGAGAAAGGCTGCTCTCTTCACCGACGCCGCAGGTGCGAGGCCGCTCGCGACGAGGCGGACAGGTCCGACGCGCACGGTGTCTGTTCCACGTACGCCGTCGGAGTAGTCGTTGGCGTAGTTTGTCCCGACCTGGATCGAGAGCGATACCACGAGCGCGAGCGCCGTGCGCCACCAGACGACGTGTCCGGCAGCGGCGGCCACCGCCGTGCCGACGGCGACGGGGATGACGGCGACGGGAAGGGTCCGGGGCCGAGCGCCGGCCAGCCAGTCTGCCGGCCTCGTCGCGACCGTCGCGGCGTGAGTGCTCAAGGCCGCCGCGGGAACTTCGAGAAGTCAGGGCTCCGCTTCTGCTGGTAGGCGTTGCGTCCTTCCTGGCCTTCGTCGGTCATGTAGAAGAGCATGGTCGCGTCACCGGCGAGCTGCTGGATGCCCGCCAGGCCGTCGTCGGCGGCGTTGAACGACGCCTTCAACATGCGCAGCGCGATCGGCGAGAGCTGTGTCATCTGGCGGCACCACTCGACTGTCTCGTCCTCGAGGCGGTCGAGAGGGACGACGGCGTTCACGAGCCCCCACTCGAGAGCTTGTGCCGCGTCGTATTGCCGGCAGCAGAACCAGATCTCCTTCGCCCGCTTCAGCCCGATCGTGCGAGCGAGCAGTCCGGCGCCGTAGCCGCCGTCGAACGAGCCAACCTTCGGGCCGGTCTGGCCGAACCTCGCGTTGTCGGCGGCGATCGTGAGGTCGCACACGAGGTGCAGGACGTGGCCGCCGCCGATGGCGTAACCCGCCACCATGGCGACCACCGGCTTTGGCAGGCGGCGGAGCTGGATCTGCAGGTCGAGCACGTTCAGCCGGCCGATGCCACGACGGGCCACTTCGTCGTCGCCCAGGTAGCCGTCGTCGCCGCGGATGCGCTGGTCGCCGCCGGAGCAGAACGCGAGCGGGCCCTCGCCGGTCAAGATGATGGCTCCGACGTCGGGATCGTCGCGGGCGACGTCGAAGGCGCGGCGAAGCTCGAAGAGGGTCTCTGGCCTGAATGCGTTGCGCACCTCTGGCCGGCAGATGGTGATCTTGGCCATCGCCTCGGCCGTCTCGTAGCGAATGTCCTGGTAGTTACCGGTCTCTTTCCAATCGACGGGCATCGCCTCAGGCTAACTGGAACCCACCTTGCGAGGTCCAATCCGTGCCGCCGTAGTCTCGCCTCGTGAACCGCCTGATCGCAGTGGCGTTGCCGGGCGGCCCCGGGTACGTCGCCGAGCTGGAGCGGATCTTCGACGACAGCGACGCGGCCCTTCCCGTCGACTTGCGTCTCAGCCGCCGCGCGCAGGAGCGCCTGCTCGAGTCGATGCGCCCGGCGGCCGTGATCAGCGTCGCGGGAGGCCGCGAGGCCCGTCCGCACGCCCTCCCGGTCGAGCCGGGTGATGCCCTCGTGATGGCCACCAGCGGCACCACCGGAGAGCCGAAGGGAGTGGTCCTGACCTACGAAGCCATCGCCGCCTCGGCCCGGGCGACGAGCTCACGACTCGGTGTCGACGCCGGGGCGGACCGCTGGTGGGCCTGCTTGCCCCTCGCTCACATCGGCGGCCTCTCGGTCGTCCTGCGGTCGATGGTGGAGGGGGTTGGGTGTGAGGTCGTGGAGGGTTTCTCTGCTGAGGGTGCGGCGGCGGCTCTTGCCCATGGCGCGACTTTGACCTCGCTCGTCCCGACGGCCCTCCGGCGACTCGAGCCTTCCGTTGCCGCAGGCTTCCGTCGGATCGTGCTCGGGGGTCAGGCGCCTCCGGAAGTCCTCCCGGCCAACGTGGTGACGACCTACGGCATGACAGAGACCGGGAGCGGCGTCGTCTACGACGGCCGACCGCTCGACGGCGTCGAGATGCGCGTCTCCGGCGCGGCCTCGGAGATCTCGTTGCGGGGAGCGATGCTGCTCCGCGCCTACCGGGACGGGAGTGACCCGAAGACGGGCGACGGATGGCTCCCGACGGGTGACTCTGGGGAGATCGGGCGAGACGGCCGGTTGACCGTGAGAGGCCGTATCGGCGACGTAGTCATCACCGGCGGCGAGAACGTCTGGCCGGCCGCTGTCGAGACTGTTCTCGAACGCCACTCCGCCGTCAGCGAGGCTGCCGTCGCCGGGCGGCCCGATGCGGAGTGGGGCGAGCGGGTCACGGCATATCTGGTACTCACGAGGGCTGTCGATGCGGCAGGCCTACTGGCAGAACTGCGTGAGCTCGTCCGGGAGGAGCTTGCGCCCTTCATGGCGCCCCGCGAGATCGTCATCGTCAGCGAGCTGCCGAGGACAGGCCTCGGCAAGGTCCGGCGCGAGGTCCTCACAGATCTGGACGGCCCGTCGGCAGCGGTCTGACCCGCCCTGCGAGGGCACGGACGGAACGTGCCCGCCAGCAACCGAAGAGGACGCCGGTCCCGTACGACCCATCGTCGAGCGCGCCGAGAGCGAGATGCTGCAGTGCCCGGGTGATCCGCCCCCCAGGTGACCGCTCTTTCATGGCGCTGCTGGCGGCCGGGCGGACGTGTCCGGCGACGGCGGCGATCCCGAGCAGCAGAAAGGTCGCTCGTCGCGTGGGGCGGGACAGGGCGCCCGGGAGCACGATCGGCCACCATGCGCGGCGGACCGCCGCCAACAGGCCGCCGGAGGCCGACAGAGTGGAGCGGGCCGAGAGCCACAGCGCCAAACGAGCCGGTCGGGGGCACCCTGCCTCGCCGAGGCGCTCCGCCAGGCGGGGCAGCGGGAACAGGGTGGCAGCGGTCGCCACCGCAAGGGAGGCCAGGCGGGTCCGGCCCGCCCGCCGCCGAGACAGCCCGCAGGTGAGCAGGGCCGCGCCGGACAGCGCGCTGGCCGGCGTCGCGACGAACGGCGGAACGGTGCCGGGGTGGCGGCGCTCGATCTCGGCCGCGGCTGTCCCGTACCCGATTCTCTGGCGGACGAAGCTCGCGAGCCGCGGCCGGGGGTGATGACCGACAACAGCGGCCGGCTCGTACCGCAAGAGCCACCCGGCGCTCTCGAGCCGCCGGACGAGATCCACGTCCTCCCCGTAGCGCAGCGACTCGTCGAAGCCGCCCACCTCCTCGAGTGCCTTCCGGCGGGCGACCAAGGCGGCTGCCGGCACGTAGGAGAGGCGTCGCGCCGTCCCGACGAGGCCTGGGTACGGACCGATGTCGAGCGGGGACTCGAGGCGCTCGTACGCCTCGATCCACCGCCCTGGGCCGGTCAGAGCAGGCGCCCCACCCGCGCTTCTCACACGGGGAGCCACCAGGCCAACGCGCCCGTCATCGAAGTGGGCGGCGCACCGCCTCAACCACGCCGCAGGGTCGTCGGTGTCGAGCACCATGTCGGCGTCGAGGTAGGCGACGAGCGCAGTCGTGGGACGGGCGGCGTTGCGGGCACTGGCCGGGCCGCCGCTCGCTTGCCGGCGGACGAGCTGTGCTCCGTGGCGCGCCGCTGCGGCCGCCGAGGCGGCTCCGCCGTCGTCGGACCCGTCATCGACCACGATGACCTCTCCGGCGGCCGACAGCCCGAGCGCGGACAAGAGCGCGTCGAGAGACTCGGGCGGGTTGCGAGCGGGTATGACCACTGTCACGCGCGCCGAGCTGTCGCCTACGCCGGGGTCGGGCAGCGGGTGGAGGATGCCTGCTCCGACGAGGCGCTCGGCGAGTTCGGCCGCTTCTGCCGTCTCGGCCTGCCCGGTGCCGAGCAGCCGATCGAGCGCGGATGCGCCGCTCTCGCTCAGGCGGAACAGGCGCGTCGGCTCGCCCCCGAGCAGGAGGCGGGAACCGAGGCGCCGCGCATTGCGGTCGAGGAGATAGCGGCCGCTCGGGCGGTGCTCGTCGTGTGGCGCCCGGATCGGCGGGCGCTCGTTCAACTGGTGATCAGGGGACTGGGCTCAGTCGAAGGTGACGACGCCGCGGATGTTCTTGCCCTCACGCATGTCCTCGTAGCCCTTGTTGATGTCGTCGAGGCTGTAGGTCTGCGTGATCAGGTCGTCCAAGTTGAGTTGCCCCGACTCGTACAGCTTGAGAAGCAGCGGGATGTCCGAGCGGGGGTTGCCACCGCCGAACAGTGAGCCGCGGAAGCCTTCTTCCACAATGTCGGCTCGAACAGGCTGAGGCTCACCTGGCTCTGGGAGAAGGGGGCGATGGCGGTCACGACGACGTTGCCGCCCTTGCGCACGAGCGACATGACCGGGGCGATGAGGTCGCCGCGCGCGACGTCGACGGTGATTATCGCCGTGTCGGCGAGCTGGCCCCACGTCATGTCGTTGACCATCGAGAAGGCCGAGAACACGTCGTTCGCAGTGTGCGTCGCGCCGAGGCGCTTGGCGGCCTCCCGTTTCAACTCGACCGGGTCGACCGCGATGATGGTGCGAGCTCCGGCGATCTTTGCTCCCTGGACGGCGTTGGAGCCGATGCCGCCGATTCCGACGACGACCACGACGTCGCCCGGCTTCACCCCGGCGGTGTGGACGGCGGAGCCCCATCCGGTGGTGACGCCGCAACTCACGAGCGCAGCCTTGTCGAGAGGCACGTCCTTCTCGATCTTGATGAGGGAGGCCTCGTGCATCACCTGGTGACTAGCGAAGCACCCCACGAGCGACATCGGTCCG
Source organism: uncultured Acidimicrobiaceae bacterium (assembly GCA_963801185.1). Taxonomy (GTDB): domain Bacteria; phylum Actinomycetota; class Acidimicrobiia; order Acidimicrobiales; family Bog-793; genus Palsa-601. The sequence goes on from CAWDDW010000001.1 coordinate 1,310,431, forward strand.
ATGCCCTGGCCGCGGGCCCGCATGCGGTGGACCCCGTTCGCGATCGGGACGCCCATCATCAGATGCTGGCCGAGGTCGCAGAGGGTCTGGTGTCCGCTCGAGCACCAGCGACATTTGCCGCACGACGGGATGAAGCTCATCACGACGTGGTCACCGGGCTCGAGAGTGGTCACTTGGTTCCCGACCTTCTCCACGATGCCGGAGCCCTCGTGCCCGCCCACTGCCGGGAGCGCGATCGGGATGTCGCCGGTCACGAGGTGCTCGTCGGAATGGCACAGTCCGGCTGCAGACATACGGACCAGTACTTCGGGGGGCTCGGGATCGTCGAGCTCGACGTCCTCGACGCTCCACGGCTCGTGGAGCCCCCACAAGATCGCTGCTCTGGCCTGCATCCCGGACCTCCCCGAAGTCTCTACCCGGCTATCGGATTCGCCTCTGACGGTAGCACCAGGGCGACCATGCGGCTCGGTCGATGCTGGTCTCTCCGGCCGCTCGAAGCGGTCGGTGCACGGGGCTCACCTGGAGGTCATGCCGGCATCGACCGGCAGCACGGCGCCGGTGACCCCGCTCGATCCCGGGCTGCACAGCCATGCGACCGCCTCCGCGATCTCCTCGGGGTCGAGCAACCGGGGATCGAGGTGATGGACGGCAAACTCGTCCGCCGCCGCCAGCCCGTACACAGCGGCGCTGGCGGTGAGCATCTCGGTGCGGGTCGAGCCGGGAGCGATCACGTTCGCCGTCACGCCCTCGGGGCCGAGCTCGGCGGCGACGCTCCGGATGAGCCCGACGACGGCGTGTTTCGAGGCGACGTATGCCGCGAGCTGCGGGAGCCCGACGACTGCGCCGGCGGAGGCGACCGCCACCACCCGTCCCCTCCTCGGCACGGGGCGGCGGAGCAGCTCGGGGACCGCGGCACGCACGAGCCGCCAGACCCCGGTCAGGTTCACGCCGAGCATCGCCTCCCACATCTCATCGGAGGTCTCCCAGGCCGAATCGCCGCCGCCGATGACGCCCGCCACCGCTACCGCGGCGTCGAGCCCGCCGAGCTCCTCCCGGGCGCGGGCGACCGCCTGGTCGAGCGCGTCCTGGTGCCGGACGTCCGCCACGATCTGGAGGACCGCGGGTGAGCCGCCCGCTCGGCACTCGGCGGCTACCGCGTCGAGCTCGTCTCGGCTCGCGAGCGCGTACGGGAGCGCCGGCTCGTCGGCGCACGAGTCGACGAGTACGAGCTGCCAGCCATCTGCTGCGAGCCGCCTGGCCACCGCCGCACCGATGCCCCTGGCAGCACCGGTTACAAGGGCGACTTGACCGCTCACGGCAGTTCGCCCCAGGTGTCGAGCGCCTCGAGGATCGCCCCGGCGGCTCCGGCCGGATCGAGGCGGACCGCTCTCGTGGTGCGGGCGCCCGGCGCAACCCCGGTGAGCGCCCTGATCCGCTCCCGAGCGGTCGGGCCGGCTGGAGGCGCCACCACACGTGCGCGCGGGCGGAACGGGCCGACGGACACGATCCTCGGGACCGGGTTCGGGTCGGGCTCTGCCTCCCGCAGGGCGACCGGGGCGGCGCGCGCCACGAGCACGTTGCCAAGGGTCGCACGGCGGAGGCGAGCCGTTGCCCCTTCGCAGGAGAGCACGGCCCGCTCGTCGACGAGCACGCGCTCGCGACGGCCGCCGTCGAGGCGGCGCAGCAGCTCGAGGCGGCAGCCTGACCCGGGACCATCGCTCGACGGGCCCTCACCATCGTCGAGTAACTCGAGCCCGACCAGTCCTAGTGCCTGTGCGACGCCGAGCTCGGACGCGAGGTATGCCGGAAAGGCGCCACTGCCCCGGTCCGCGCTCATGTCCCCGCACCATACGAGGTGTGCGTCCGCCACGTGGGGTGCCACTGCCCGCGCTGTGCGATCGCTCGGCCAACCGACCGGGAGGTCCACGCGGACAAGCTCGGTCGCCCCCACCGCCGCCCCCTGGCGGAGCACCGGGTCTGCGGCCGGGCCACCGGCTGAGACGAGTCGAACGCGGCCGCCCCAGCGCTCCGCGCTCCGCAGTGCCCATTCGAGCGCCGCCTCGTCGGCGGGCGAAGCGGCAAGAGACAAGGGATCGGGCGTCACCTCGCCGGTCAGCGGGTCGATGCTCGAGCGGAGCTCGACGGCCTTCCAGCAGACGGCGAACACGGGGCCACTCATCAGCTCTCAGCTCCGCCTGTAGACGACGCCGGCGCCGCCCTCGGGGTAGTTCCACGTGATGGCACCCTCGGTGTTGCAGACGAGGTAGCACGTCCCGCACTCGAAACACTGCTCGTAGTTGAACAAGATCCCACCGTCTGAAGTCGGGACGAAGAGCTGCGCCGGGCAGGCCGTGACGCACGCCCGGGTCGTGCAGCCCCTGCAGGAGTCGCCATGGACGTCTATGTGTGGCTCAGGCGCGATCCGGAACTCCGTCGTGGCCATCCGGTCCTGAAACGCGAGCCGGCCCGGATCAGTCGACGAGCTCATCCGAACGTCCTCCAGGCGCTCCAGCCGTCCCGAACGAGGTCCCTAAACCGCACGCCGGACTTCCTGGCCTCACGGCGCGCCAGAGTCCCGAGCCCCTGCTTCGGGGACGGGTTGCGGACGGTGAACATCTCCTCCACCAGATTGCACACCAGATCCGGGTAGTGGTTCTGCAGGCGGTCGGAGAGCACGAGATGGGGTGCGCGCCTGAGCCTCCGGTGGTCGGCCAGGACGAAGCTCGCCTCGAGGCGTCTCCGGTAGCCGGCGAGGCCGGCAGCACTCGTGTCGCCCCGCTCGAGCGCCTCGGCGGCGGCCTCGCCGGCGGCGGCGCCCGAGGCCATCGCGGAAATTGACGCCTTCCAGCCAAAGCCCGGCCGCCAGGCAGAGGCCCGCCGCGTCGCCGGCGACGAGGATCCCGTTCCCGGCGAGCTGCGGCATCATCGCGAGGCCCGCCTCTGGTATGAGATGTGCCCCGTACTCGACCACGTCGCCGCCCGAGACGAGCGGGAAGACGGCCGGATGCGCCTTGAACCCGGCGAGCAACTGCTCGGGCCGAACCTTCGAACGGGAGAGCCCGTCGAGCGAGAGGACGAGGCCTACCGAGACCGTCTCCCGGTTCGTGTACAAGAAACCTCCGCCTGCTATTCCTCCCGTCCCACCGATCACCTCGAAATCGGCCCCCTCGCCTGGCAGAAGGCCGAAGCGACGCTCGATCTCGCCTCCGTCGAGCGCCAGCACCTCCTTCACGCCGAGCGTGTAGTGCGAGGGATCCTCGGGCAGGGCGAGACCGGCCTCCTTCGCGAGAAACGCGTTCACCCCGTCACAGGCGATCACCACACCTGCCTCGATCTCTCCCTGAGGGCGATCGGTCCGCACCCCAAGCGTCCGCCCCGTCCCGTCCCGTAACAGTCCGGTGGCGGTCGTCGAGCACACGAGCGTCGCCCCTTGCGACTCGGCCTGTGCCGCCAGCCACGAGTCGAACTCCGGGCGCAGCGCGGTGGCGCCGTTGTAGGGCTTCGAACCCCAGGCGCCCGAGCGGAAGTCGACGGCGAGCGACTGGGTCTCGGTGAGCACCATCGTCACCCGACGCGTCACCCATCTCTCGATGGGTGCCTCGTCGATCCAGCCTGGGATCAGGTCGTCGAGCACACGGCCGTAGATCACTCCCCCGAAGAGGTTCTTCGATCCCGGGAACGGACCGCGCTCGAGCAAGCACACCGAACGGCCGGCGCGGGCAAGAGCAAGGGCCGCCATCGATCCGGCCGGCCCGGCTCCCACTACGACGGCGTCGAAGCGCTCAACCACCGACGAGTCCCTCTCCCTCGCCGACCGCCACCGCTGCCGACCCGGCGGAGACGGGCGTGAGCAGCCCCAGTCGCTCGGCGAGGGCTGCCAGGGTCGCGCCTGCATCGCTCACGATCGCGAGATCGGCCATCGCCATCATGGGGCAGCTGGCGTCGAGGTTCACCGAGATCACGTGGAGCGGCTCACCGAGGGCCCCGACGTGCTGAGCCGCGCCCGAGATGCCGAGGGCCACGTAGAGCCGTGGCCGGACGTGCGCGCCTGTCGTGCCGATCTGACGGTCGTGGCCGAGGATCCGCGCGTCGGTCACCACCCTGGTCGCGCCGACCGAGGCGCCGAGTGCCTCGGCGACAAGCGCCAGGAGCGCAAACTCCTCGTGCCCGCCGAGGCCGGCCCCGCCTGACATGATCCTCGCGGCCTCCGCCAGGTCGACCGCCGCCGGGTCGGGTGCGAGCACCTCGAGGCTCTTGGCGTCGGCCGGCGTCGGTGCCGCTCCCTCCTCCGGGACATCGGTCACCTCGGGCTCTCCGGCTTCCAGGTCAGAGTTCACCAGTCGAGTGGGCACCGCTTCGAGCGAGCGGACGCCGGACAAGAGCGTGGCGACGAACGGCCCGTCGACCGCCAGCTCCACCAGCTGCCGGCCGCCCCATCGGATGAGCGTGGCCCCTCCAGGCGTTATCTCGTGTGCGCCGGCCAGGAGCGGGCGCCCGAGGCCGGCCGCGAGCCGTGGTGCGAGGTCCCTGCCGTCGGGGACCGCCGGGAGGATCACCACATCTTCGGCCTCTAGGAGCGACGAGAGCCGGCTGGCCCACCTGGCAGGTTCGTAGCGCCCGAGCTCGGCTCGGACTATCCGACGTACGACCCGGGGCGCCTCCTCGGCCAAAGCCTGAGCGGCTCCTTCGGTGCCATCGCCGGCCAGCAAGACGCTCCCGCCTGCTTCGGCGACGGCCTCTCCGGCACCCACCGGCAGCTCGCCTGCGCGCACAGGCACGACAGCGATCACAGGGCGGCTCCGATCCGTTCTCCCTCGATGATCGCGGCGTGCGCCGCGCCTCGGCGCCACGCAGTCACCGATGCGGTGGACGGCGAGCGACGGCTCCGCTTCCCCGAGGGCGAAGTACAGCCCGTCGTCAGGAGCGGGCGCAACGGCAAGGACGACCCAGCCGGCCCGGCGCAGTTCCTGTTGGCCTGTCGGGTGGTGAAGCAGCAGCACGCCCTCCTCGCTCATTCCCATCACGACCCGGTCAGTCGAGCACGAAATCGCCTTGGCCGACGCCCGGATGGTAAAGCCCTCGAGATCGAGCGTCATGCCGAGATCCTGTCCGACAACCATGCCCGGAGTCACGATCTCGACCCGGCAACCGCGATCAGCGAGCAGCTCCGCCACGCTCGTCGCCTGATGGAAGCCGAGCTCGTCCACGACGAGCACGTCGCCCACCGGCGAGGCCGTGCCCTCCAGCACCTCGCGAACGTCCGCCACCTCCGTGCCGGCTACGGGTGAGACCCACCAGGGCGACTCGGGTCGAGAACCCGTCGCCACCACGACGGCGGCCGGACTGCGCGAGAGGACCGTCTCGGCGTCGGCAAGGACCTCGAACTCGAAGCTGACGCCGAGCTCCCTGCACTCTCGTACCTGGTTCCGCACGAGGTCCCCGAACTCCGCCCGGTTCGGCACCGACGCCGCGACACGCACCTGCCCGCCCGGCTCTGTCGCCGCTTCGAGCACTGTGACCTGCAGCCCACGCCGAGCGGCTGCTATCGCGGCCTGCATCCCTGCCGGCCCGGCACCAACCACCAGGATGCTCCGGCATCCCGAGGTGGTCGGCCGGGCGGCACCGGTCAGCTTGCTGCGCACACTCCCCCCCGGCGAGAGGGTCGCGACCGCCTCGGACTCCTTCCCGGCGCGCGGGTTCTCGATGCAGCCGAGCCAGCGATTGAGACCCATGCGCCCCACGCACTCCTGGTTGCAGGACAAGCAGAGCCGGATGGACTCGGTGTGACCGGCCTGTGCCTTGCTGGCGAACTCAGCGTCAGCGATCTGTCCTCTCACCACGCCGACAAGGTCGCAGTGACCCTCTTCGAGGGCTCGCTCTGCCTGGAGCGGATCCTTGAAGCGCCCGACCCCGACGACAGGAAGCGAGACCGCTGCGCGGATGGCCGAGGGGATGAAGCTCGCGTAGCCGGGGGGCACGTGCATCGAGGCCTCGATCATGAAGAGCGTCGCGGTCGCCACGCCGATCGAGGTGTTGATGTAGTCGGCACAACCCTGGCGCTCTACCAGCTGTGCAACGGCGACCGCCTCGTCGATGGTCGTCCCGCCTTCTACGAGCTCGTCGCCACAGAGCCTGACGCCGATCGCGAGATCGGGCCCTACTGCCGCTCGAACCGCCGGCAGGAGCTCGAGCAGCAGGCGAGCGCGACCCTCGAGCGGGCCGCCGTAGCGGTCGGTGCGCAGGTTCGTCACCGGAGAGAGAAAGCCGCGCACGATCGAGCTATGGGAGCATTGCAGCTCGATCCCGTCGAAGCCTCCTTCGCGGCAGTTCGCCGCCACCAGCGCGTAGCCGTCGATGATCTCGGCGATCTCGGCCTCGTCGACCGCGTGGGGCACCTCGCGAAAGAGTGGGTCCGCCACCGGCGATGGCGCCCAGACGGGAAGCCGGGTGTACATGCTCGAGGCCTGGCCGCCGTTGTGGTTGATCTGCGCGAAGATCGGCGTCCCGTGACGATGGACGGCGTCGGTGATGCGCCGGTAGCCGGGGACGACGTCGTGATGGAAGCCGTGGATGAGTTTCTCGTAGGGCCAGTCGGTGGGATGGGTCGAGTGCTCCTCGGTGATGATGAGACCGGCTCCTCCTGCCGCCCGCGCCTCGTAGTAGGCCGCGTGCTGTGCCGAGGGCATACCGTCCTCGGCGTAATTGGTCAGGTGCGCCGAGAACACGATCCGGTTCGCGACCGTGACCGGTCCGATCTGTAGCGGTGCGAACAACAGCGGGTACCGCTGGCTGGGTGTCATCGGGTCACTGCTGCAGGCTCGGTCGGTGCTGAGGGCTCACTGGCTCGCCTCCGGCGAGGGCGAGCCCGATCCGGCGTCCCTCGAGGATCGCTTCGTAGATCGTCCGGGGGGCGACGGCGTCTCCCGCGAGCATCACGCGGCCGGCAGGCGACGAGTCCGCCACGAGAGAGCGGTAAAGGGAATCCTCCGCCAGCCGGTGCCCGGCATCGACCAACAGCGCCCCTGGCACGACGCGCCTGTCGGAGGAGAAGCGGTCCTCGACCGCGACCCCGTTCAGGTCGACCCCCCGGACGATCGAGTGCTTCACGATCTCGACGCCCGCCTGAGCGAGGCGGACGTTCGCGGGGGCGAGATCGCCCGTACGGGCGAGTTGCTCGCCGGCGACGAAGTCGGGGGTGACGAGGACAACCTGACCACCGATCCCGGCCAACAGCTCCGCCACACCGACACCGACCGGCCCGCCGATCGGATCCCACACGACCACCGGTCCCGGGCCCCGGTCCCCCGGCAGCCGCTCGGCACCGAGCACGTCGGCGGCAGTCACGACCGTGCCCGGCGCCACCACTTCGTAGCTGCGACGCCCCGGCCTCGATCCCGTGCAGAGGGCGAGGGCGCCATGGTGGCCGTCGAGCTCCTCGAGCGTGGCCTCATGGCCCGTGACGAGCTCCACGCCAGCCTCGCGGCACTCGCTCTCCAGCCATGACGTCAGCATCGACAAGCGTTGGCGACCCGGAGCTCGGCAGGCGGCAAAGGTCACCATTCCCCCGAGCACGGCATTGCGCTCGAGCAAGATCACCTGATGCCCTGCGAGGGCGGCGACACGAGCGCATTCGAGCCCCGCCGGGCCTCCCCCGACGACGATGACGGAAGCGCCCGACTCCTCAGCCTGACAGCCTAGGCCTCCGTTCCCGGCCTCGGGATCGGGCTCTTCGGTCTCGTACCCGCTCCTGGGCTCCCCTATACAGCTGACGATCGGGTTGCGGGCATCCCGCACCTGGCAGACCTGATTGCACAGCACGCACGGGCGGATCCTCGGGTCTTCGCCTCCGAGAAGCTTGCGGGCCAGATTCGGGTCGGCGATCTGTGCACGGGTCATCTCGACGGCGTCGGCCTCACCGCCCCCGACGATTGAGCGAGCCACCTCGGCGTCGACGATGGACCCTTGGGCCACCACGGCGACCGATGAAGGAAGCACCCGGCGCACAACGTCCGCGACCGGGCGATTGAACCCGGGCGGGGCGTGACCGTCCGCCCGCGTGGCGGACGCCCCGTAAGCCGAACCCCGGACGACGGTGACGTAGTCGATCGCGCTGGCGGCAGCGCCCTCGCCACCTCCCACGAGAGCCGCCAGCATGGCGGCAGCGGCCTCCGGGACTATGCCGGCCCAAGGGGCAAGCTCGTCACAGGACGCCCGGAGCCCCACCACGGCTCGAGGTGAGGCCGCTCGCACGGCCGCGAGCACTTCGCGAAGGAGCCTCAAGGGCTCGGACCCGTACGCGTCGGACCGCTGGTTCGTCAGCCCCGAGGCGAACTGCCGCAACAGGCTCCACTGCCCGGCGTTGATCTCCACGCCGTCACAGCCGGCCTCGGCGGCAAGCGAGGCCGCGGTTGCGAAGCCCGCGACCACGGCGTCGATGTCCGGCTGCTCCATCACCTTTGGGACCTCGCGGGTGGCCACGTCTGGCGTGCGCGACGGGCCCCACAACGCCCGCTGGTGATATGCGCTAGAGCCCTGGCCGCCGGCGTGACCGATGGACGCGATCACGAGCGCGCCCTCGTCGTGGCAAGCGGCGGCGACGTCGTTCCAGCCTTCCGCACTCGCCGAGGCCAGCGGCGAGCGTTCGTAAGGCCAATCCGACACGTGGACAGACGCTTCTTCTGTCACGACGATCCCGGTGCCACCGGCCGCCCGGGCGCGGTAATAGGCGACGTGGCGTTCGGAGATCGACCTTCCGCGTCCGAGGTTCGTCTCGTGGGTCCCGAAGACAAGGCGGTTACGTGCAGTTGCGGTGCCGAGCCTGAGCGGGTCGCCGAGCTCCGTCACCGCCTTGTCGTGCCGAGCGACACCGCGACCGGGCGGGAACGCGAGCCTTCGGCCGCCCGGCGCGAGGGCTTCGAGTGCCCCACACCTGCCGCCGGGACGCGCTCGGCACGCACTGCCCGGAGAGCCGCCTCCCCGTGACCGAGGACGCACTCGGGGTCGGGGCCGTCGAGCGGAAGGCCGGTGAAGAACTTGGCCGCCATGCATCCGCCGTGGCAGGCGGCAAACGACCCGCAGGCGTTGCACGCCCCGCCCGTCGACGGCTCACGGAGACCTGCGAACAATTCCGCCTCCCGCCATACCCTCGCGAAGCCTCCCTCCTCGCGCAGGCTGCCGGCCTTGAACTCCGGATGCATGACAAAGGGGCACGCATAGACGTCGCCCACCGGGTCGACGAGGCAGACCACCCGGCCGGCCCCGCACAAGTTGAGCCCGGCGAGGGGCTCACCGAGCGCAGCCAAGTGGAAAAAGGAGTCGCCAGTCAGGACGCGGGGGTGGTCCACGAGGAAGCCATGCACCTCGACGAGTTGCGCGGCGCTCGGACGAAGCTCGTGCCACGACACCGCCCCTCGACCCGAAGGGCGCAGCCGGGTCACGCGCAGCTCACCGCCGTAGCTCTCGGCCAGCGCCAACAGCTCGCCGAGCTCGCCGGCATTGTGACGGGTGACGACGACGCTCACCTTGAACCCCTCGAAGCCCGCACCTGCCAGTGCGTCCATCGCCCGGACGGCGGCGGCGTAACTGCCCTCACCCCGCACCACGTCGTTCGACCCCGGCCGCGAACCGTCGAGGCTGATCTGGATGTCGAGGTAGTCCATCTCGGCGAACCTGCGCGCCCGCTCTCTCGTCATCGTTGTGCCGTTGGTCGAGAACTTCACGCCAACCTTCGAGTCGATGGTGTACTCGACGAGATCCGCGAAGTCGGGCCGCAGGGTCGGCTCGCCGCCACCGATGTTGACGTAGAAGACGTGCATCGCGGCAAGGTCGTCGACGAACCGCCGCGCCTCGATCGTCGTCAGCTCACGCGGGTCCCGGCGCCCCGAGCTCGACAGGCAGTGTCTACAGGCAAGGTTGCAGCCGTAGGTCACCTCCCACGTGAGGCAGATCGGCGCATCCAAGCCGAGCGCCAGTTGGTCCGACAGGCCGCCCCGCTCAGCGTGCACGGATGACCTCGCTCGCGAGCAGCGACTCGAGAGCACGGCCGAACGCCGGGCGCCGATCCTCTGCTATGCCGGCCGCGTCCATCGCGCTCGGCGGCACAGTCGTGCGCACCGAGTGCCTCGACCAGCTCCACCATCTCAACCGAGCGCAAGAAGCTCAGCCGCCGGTTGCCGTAGTGATAGGCGAGCGCGCCGAACGGCTCTCGCCTCAGTGCAACGTCGGGATGGAGCTCGTAGGGCTGAGCGAGATCGAGGCCCGTGCAACGCGGGGTGGCGGACAGCTCAGTAGACCCCGCACATTCCATCGATCGAGATCTCCTCAACCAGCATCTCGTCCTCGACGAGACTCGCTAGAGGCGTCCCCTCGACACGATCGGCAGGCGGATCGATCTTCCCACCCAGCCGGCCGCTTTCACGCTTCACGGAGGCAGGAAGGGTCTCTTGGGCAAGTTCTGGCATCAGGCGGACCTCCCCAGATCGGCGAGCGGGCACGCCCCGCCGCATCGAGGCGAAGTATACCGACGAGGCATCTCCCACTCCGATTCGAACCCATGAGCCTGACGATCAAGAGACACCGGGACAGCGCACCACACAGGTGCCGAGCCTTACGGAGTCGCTGCGATCGGTGCGGCGAAGTAAGCGGTCGCCGAGATGGAGAGAGAGAAGCCCACGGTATCGTGCCCGAGAATGTTGTACACACCGGCAGGAGCGCCGGTCGGTGACGGGGCGATGCTCTGTATGGTGATCAGCCTTGGCATGGTGGTGAAGTCGGTGAGACTCGTCAGGAACTTGATGACGTCGTCGTGGGGCCCGGTCAGCGATAGCGAGATCGGGATGGTGCTGAGCGTGCTCGGTGGCACGGGCAGCGCAGTGGTCGACACGTCGATGCTCGTGACGAAGACTCCGTCCGCCTTCTCGAGCTGGCCGATCAAGTAGACGAGCTGGCCCTGTTCCGGCAGAGCCGGGATCTCGGCGGCGAAGAACGGCAGGTAGCTCTTGTATCGCGCTGCGACCCTGTTGGTCGCCTTGAGCCGATTCAGCTCGTCGGTGAGGGCGGTGATCTTTGTCTTGTTCGTGTTCTGCTGGGCAACCACCGATGAGAGCTTGCTGCTCTCAGGAGACCACCAGCCGACGTAGAACCCGATGACGATGGCAATGACGACCCCGATGGCGATCAGCACCCGCGGCCGCCTCAGCACGTCCAGGTTGAGGGAGCGCAGGCGGTTCACTTGGTCACCTCGAACTTGGCAAGGCGACCGGACTTCACCGTCGCGAGAACCACCAGCTGCGCGGACCAGGTGACCGTCGTAGCAGTATGGGTCAGCGTCGAGTACGCAACATAACGGAACTGTGGCGACGTCTCCATCGCTTGCAGCCAGGTCTTGAAGTACGCGAAGCCCTGAGTCGTCGACAGCGTCACGCTCAGGCTTGCGATATCGACGTTCTCGAGGCCCGCCGTGGTCGTGGGAGCCAAGGTCGTCGTGGGCGCAACCCCAGTCGTCGACGCCGGCGCGACCTGTGGAGTCCACGTGCCGCTGACCGATGTGACCGTGCCTCCGGCTGGCGTCGCCTTGGCGAGATCGGTCAGCACGAGCGGCCAGTCGACTTCGTATCGCAAGACCGGCGCGGCGGCCGCTTCGTCGGCGGTGATCTCGGAGTAGATCCTCGCCTCGCGGTCCTGCCGGGCGATCTGGGTGTTCAGGTTCTCGATGGTCTGGGTCTCGGTCGTAACCGTGTTCTCTGCATTTCTCACGTCGAGATACCGGAGCACACCGAGTCCCGCGAGAGCGAGCACGATGACGACGGCGACCGCTATGACGGTGCGCTCCACCCTGTGCTGGTGGCGAGCCGTGAGGATCTCGGGAGGCAACAGGTCGAGCGACTTGACGCCCGGCGGGTCGGGCAGAGCCAATCCGACGACCGTGGAGACGAGTGGGTCACGCCGGATGATGTCGTCCGGGCTCAGGTTGAGCGAGCTCACGTCGAGTCGGGCGAGCGCGCTGCCCGCAACGACTTCGGCACGAGTCTGCTGCTGGAGGCGTTCGGCCATACCGGCCAGTCGCGATCCGCCGCCGGTGAGCTTGACGCGGCGGACGTCGTGACGCCCCGGCAGCGTCGAGTAGTAGTCGACCGAGCTCCGGATCTCCGCGATCAGTGAAGCGGCGGCGTCTTGTGCCGCGACAGCCGCTGCGCGGATATGGGGGCCCGTCTGATCGAGGTTGCGTTTCGTGCTCTCCGCGTCATCGATCGGCAGGTCGAGTGCTCCGGCGATGGCGGCAGTGATGGTGTCTCCACCTTCTGCAATCGTGCGGACGAAGTGCGGGACGCCGTCCTCGTGCACGACGATCGTCGTCAACCCGCTGCCGATCGAGACGATCGCCTCGGGGCCGCCCGAGGGCACGGATGGGTCGTAGAGCGCCCGGACGAGGGCCGTCGAGCTCAGGTCGACACTCAACGGGACGAGGCCAGCCGTCTGCACGGCCTCGAGCAATGGGTCTACGAGGTCGCGGTGCGCCGCCGCCAGGAGCACCCGCCGCATGGAGGTCCCGTCAGCCAGGGTGACGTCCTCGAGAGGCCGCGCGGATAGCAGGGTCTTGTCAGCCGGGAACGGGATGACGTCGAGCGCCTGAAGGCGGACCGCAGAGTCGAGCTCGCTGTCGGGCACGTGCGGCATGTCGAGCTCACGGGTGATCGCACGCAGGCCGGCCGCCCCGAGGTGAACCTCTTTGATCGTGAAGCCGCCCTCCTTCACGCATCGCTCGATGGCGCCCGCAACCGCAAGGACGTCGACGACTGCACCGTCGACGACCGAACGCGGTGGCAGCCTGACTTGTCCGAGGTTGACCAGTTTTGCCCTTCCGCCGCTTACCGTCACCTCGGCGATCCGGACCGCGCTGTTGCTGATCTCGAGGCCGATCCGCCTCGATGACTTCGCCGCCATCAATGACTCCTGTTCTGGACCGCGATACGACGGGAGATGGACACGGGTCCTGTCACGCGTTGGACCCGTTCTTCTGGATGATGGTGTAGATGTTGAACATCGGGAGGTACATCGAGATCACGATCGCCCCGATGGCGGCACCCATCGTCACGATGAGCAGGGGCTCGAGGACCGAAGTGAGGCTGTCAACGGTCGAGTTGACCTCGTTGTCGTAGAAGGTCGCGACCTTGTCGAGCATCGCGTCGAGCGCACCAGATTCCTCGCCCGTCTCGATCATCTGCGTGACCATGATCGGCATCACGGCATGCTGGGCAAGAACGGCCGACAGCGCCTGGCCCTCTCGGACGCCATCCTGCGCGGCCCGCAGGGCGTCGGACACGACCTGATTGCCGGCATTGTCGGCGACGATGTCGAGCGACTCGATGATCGGCACGCCGGCAGAGAGCAGCGAGGACAGGGTTGCGGTGAACCTGGCGAGCGCCACCTTGTGCGACAGCGGGCCGAACACCGGCGGGCGCAGCTTGAAGCCGTCCCACTTCCTCCGCCCGTTCGGTGTCGCGATCCAGCGCCTCATCAGCACGACGATCAAGACCACGATGCCGATCACGAGGAGCAGCCACAGGCTCGCCAGCACGTTCGAAATCGTGATCACGACCTGCGTGGGGACCGGGAGCGGAGCGTGAAGCGAAGCGAACAGGCGCTTGAAGATCGGGACGACGAAGATCATCAGCGCGGACACGATGATGACGACGAGAGTGACCACGATGCACGGGTACGCCATGGCCGATCGCACCTTCGAGCGCAACTCGACCTGCTTCTCGAGCGTGGTCGAGAGCCTGAGCAACACCGAGTCGAGCTGGCCACCCACCTCGCCGGCCTTGACCATCGAGACGTAGATAGGGGGAAAGATCTTCGGCATCTTCTCGAGCGCGGCCGAGAGCGACGACCCCTGCTCGACCTCTTGGCGGATCGAGACGAGCGCCTCGCGGAGTGGCTTCGACTCGAGCTGGTCGGTGAGCACGCCCAGTGCCCGCACGAGGGTCAGTCCCGAAGCGACCATCGTGGCGAGCTGCCGGCTCATCAGGGCGACTTCCTTGAGCTTGACGCGGTCGGTCAAACCCGGGATCCGGATGTCGGCCTTCAGGTTGACCTTGCCGACAGGCTTGATCTCCACCGGAGCAAAGCCCATCTCGCGTAGCTTGGCTGCGACGAGCGCGAGCGAGTCCCCCTCGAGTGACCCCGAGATCAGACGTCCATCGCGGTCGCGCACCTTGTAATCGAAGGTCGTAGTTGCCATGACGAAGAGTCAGCCTTTCAGATGATCACGAAGCTCGGACGGGTCGTGACAGCGATCGAACGCCACGGCCTCTGTAATTCGCCCGGCTTTGACCGCCCGGGCCAGGCCTTGGTCCATCGTCTGCATCCCGGCGGCACCGCCGGTCTGCATCAGTGAGTAGACCTGGTGGGTCTTGGCGGAACGGATCAGGTTCCTGATCGCAGGCGTGCAGATCATTACCTCGGCGACCGGCACTCGGCCGAGACCCGTCGCGCTGATGATGAGCTGCTGGGTCACGACGGCCTCGAGGGAGCCTGCCAGCTGGATCCTGACCTGGTCCTGCTGATTGCTCGGGAAGACGTCGATGATGCGGTCGATGGTCTGCGGCGCGTCCTGGGTGTGAAGAGTCGCAAAGACGAGGTGGCCCGTCTCGGCAGCAGTCAACGCCGACGAAATGGTCTCGATGTCCCTCATCTCACCGACGAGGATTACGTCAGGGTCTTGGCGGAGGACATGGCGCAGGGCCTCCGCGAAGCTCACCGTGTCAGCGCCAACTTCGCGCTGGTTGACGATCGCGCGCTGGTGCGTGTGGAGGAACTCGATCGGGTCCTCGACCGTCATGATGTGAAGCGGCTTGGTCCGGTTGATGATGTTGACGAGCGACGCCAGGGAGGTCGACTTGCCAGATCCGGTCGGTCCGGTCACGAGCACCAATCCCCGGCGCAATTCCGCCAAGCTGGACACGATGTCGGGAAGACCGAGAGAGTCGAAGGCCGGGATCTCGTGCGGGATGGCTCGCAGGACCGCTCCGATCGAGCCTCGCTGCTGGAAGACGTTCACCCGGAACCGACCGACGCCGAGGATCATGTGGGAGGTGTCGAGCTCCTTGTCGGCCTCGAAACGCTCCCGCAGGTTCTGAGTGAGGATCCGGTAGACCATCTCCCTGATCTGCTCGTTGTCGAGCCGCGGCATCCCGTCGATCTGCCGCAAGGAACCGTCGACGCGGATGCTCGGCGCGAGCTGATTGGTGAGGTGAAGGTCCGATGCGCCGTGCTCGACGGCGTAGGTCAAGAGATCGTCGAGATCGATGCCGCTGACGCTTCCCGAGCCGGGAAGGCCGCCTCCGGTCGTGTCCCCGAACTCACTCTCGAATTCCTCGAGAGTGAGAGACCCGGTCATGCCAACCGCACCGGCACCCCTGCCGGCGACCGCGGGCACCTGAGCCGTGGGCATAGCCACCGGGCCTGTTGTGACGGCCGCGGGCGAGGGAGCTGGAGCCGGAGGAGCCGGAGCTGCTGGTGGTGCTGGTGGTGCTGGCGGAGGCGGCGGTGGAGGTGGCGGAGGCGGCGGTGGAGGTGCAGGCGCGGCCTGTGCCAGTGCATCGTCGAGCCGCGCCACGGTCGGCGCGGGCTCGGCGGCGGTCCTTGCCGCGCCGTCACCTGTGGCGATCACATCCGACAACTCCGGCGAGTTGGGCGAAACGTCGGCAGCCGGACCGGTAACCGGGCCGACGTCAACCGCGCTTGCGCTCCCGAGCCGTGGATAGACAGCTTCCATTATCCGTTCGATCCCGTTCGGGTCGGCGAGCACGCAACCGGCGACTTCCCGATCGAGGAACTCCGAGAGCTGGCGGAGCTCGGCTGTCGACAACGGCTCCGAGCACGCGAGCGTCAACCGGTCGTTCTCGAGGCGGTAACCGATCGCGCCGATCTCGCGGGCGAGCATCTCCGGCACGAGCTTGAAGGCCTCCCCCATCGGGCGGTCCTCGAAGATGTCGACGGTCGGAAGGCCTGAGAGCTTCGCAAGCTCGGCGAGCGCGTCGCGCGGCTCGACCTCACGCTGATGGGCGAGCACGGACGCGACCGGCCGCCCACTCTGGGTCGCCTCGGTCAGGGCGGAACGCCCGGTCTCGTCCGAGATCAGGCCCTGTTCGGTGAGCGCAGCGACGAGCCGGCGCGACCAGTCGGACGGCGGTCTTGTTCCTCCGATACTCATGCAACCACCCTCAGCACTTCCTCGAGACTCGTAAGGCCGAGAGCAGCTTTGCGCAAACCGTCGTGCCGGAGGGGGATCATCCCCTGCTCGACGCCGAGCCGGTGAAGCTCCTCGGCCGAGGAGCCGGCGATTATGGCCCTCTCGAGGTCCTCGCCGATCAGCAACAGCTCGTGCAACGCGATCCGACCGCGGTACCCAGTGCGGCTGCAGGCCTGGCAGCCGACGGCGCGCCGGAACTGAGCCTTCCCCCGGGGTGGGGTGTCCCCGTCGTCCCAGCCGAACACCCGGAGCCTCCTCGGCCGACGGCTCGAACGCCTCGTTGCAGTTGTCGCAGAGCTGGCGGGCGAGCCGCTGCGCGACCACGCAGTCGAGCGACGAGCCGACGAGGAAGGGCTCGACGCCCATCTCGATGAGCCTCATCGGCGTCACGGCGGCGTTGTTGGTGTGAAGGCTCGACAGAACGAGGTGCCCCGTCAAGGCCGCCTCGATCGCGATTACAGCAGTCTCCCGGTCCCTGACCTCACCGACGAGGATGATGTCGGGGTCCGACCGGAGGATGGAGCGGAGGGCGTTCGCGAAGTTCAACCCGGCCTTCGGATTCACCTGCACCTGGTTGACGCCCGGCAGCTGGTACTCCACGGGGTCCTCGACGGTGATCAGGTTGCGCTCGGCCACGTTCAACGCATTGAGGGTCGCGTAGAGCGTGGTCGACTTGCCCGACCCGGTCGGGCCTGTCACGAGGATCGTGCCGTAGGGCTTGCGATAGGCCACCTCGTAGCGTTCCTTGACTGCAGGCAAGAAACCGAGATCGTCGAGATCGAGCATCGCGTTCGACTTGTCGAGCACCCGCATCACGACCTTCTCGCCGTGCACGGTCGGTAGCGTGGCCACGCGCAGGTCGATCTGGCGCTGGCCCGCCGAGAGCGAGATACGGCCGTCCTGGGGGATCCGGTGCTCGGCGATGTCGAGGCTCGCCATGACCTTCAGGCGAGTGGTGACCCCACCTTGGATGGCCTTCGGCGAGCGGGTGATGTCGTGCAAGACACCGTCGATCCGGAAGCGGATCCTGAGGTCGTCGGCAGAGGGCTCGATGTGGACGTCGCTCGCTCGCTCCTGCAGTGCCTGACGAAGGATGAGGTTGACGTACTTGACGATGGGCGCGTCCTCGACGACCGCGTGCAGGTCGGTGAGCTCGAGCCCGGGCGTACTGTCCGGGATCGCGTCCTTGACGGCGGAGCGAGCGGCAGCTTCGGTCTCCTCGTCCCGGCGGTACATCCTCGATATGTATTCCGCGACCTGACGGGGACTCGAGACGACGGTTCGGAATTCCCGACCGAGCAGCGTCCGGAGATCGTCGAGGGCGAACACGTCTGACGGATTGGCGAGCGCGACGATGGGGACGTCGCCCCGGAACCCGATCGCGAGCAACTGGTGACGCCTTGCCATGACCTCGGGCAGGAGGGCCGTTGCTGTCGGGTCCATCGCCCAATCGTTGAGGTCGACGAACTCCATGCCGACTTCGGCTGCCATCGCCTTGATCAGGTCCTCGTCGGACACGAGCCCGAGCTCGGCGAGGATCTCCCCGAGCGGCCGGCCGGTGGCAGCCTGCTCGCGCAAGGCCGCCCCCATCTCCTCGGCGGTGACCTGACCAGACTCGACGAGAACCTCCGCAAGCGCGGGCGCCTTTGCAGCTGTCTCCTCGCCCCGCCGGGACGCGACCGCCTCGTCTACGTCGGGGACGGGGAGCACAGCGTCGATCGCCGCCTCGAGCGCCTCGGCCGACTCTGCCTCCGCCTCGGCCTCAGCCGATTGCTCGGGCGATGGTGACTCTTGTGTCTCCGCAGCAGTTGGCTCCGCCTCGGCAGCGGCCTCGCCCTTCTTGGTCTTGGCAGCGCCGCCACGATTGCCACTCTGCTTGGCTTGGCCATCAGGTGGAGCCGCTGCTTCCGGCGGAGGCGGTGGTGGTGGTGCGGGCGCCGGCGGGGCCGGCGGGGCCGGCGGGGCGACCGCAGCAGGTGCGGGAGCAGGAGCAGGAGCCGCAGGTGTTACCGCGCGGGCGCTCACCGGTCCGCCGCCCTGGCTGTACATGCGTTCGATGTACGCGTCGATCTGGGAGGCACAGGCCACCACGGCGTGGATGTCCCTGCCGATGACCGTCCGGATGTCGTCCATCGCGAGCACGTTGTCGGGGGTCGCGACGGCTACGACTGGTGTCCCGTACTTCCAGCCGACAGCGAGGGCGTGATGACGCCTGGCGAGCTGCTCGGGCAACAGTGACGAGGCGGCGGCGTTGAGAGGGTAACGATCGAGGTCGACATACTCGAGCCCAACCTCACGTGCCAGCGCGCGCGCCGAGTCGATCTCTGCCTTGGACGGAGCGACCCGGCCCCGAGCCTCAGTAGTGCTCATCAGCGGAGACCCCCTTGTCCTCTTGGCTGAGCTCGGACGCGTCCCGACCAGCTGCGTCGTGATTCCGCATCCTCTTCCTTCCTCCCCTCGCCCTGTCAGCGGCCATCTTCCCACAATCCGCGGTCGGAATCGCGCCCACAGCGTTCAAGCTGATACAGATTGTAGGCTACGCCGGGGCCTGTGGGGTAACAAGGGACCCACCTCACCACTCATATAGCCCCCGCAAGCCCTCGTCACCCCGACGACCTGCAGCTCTCTCGGGCCCCGACACGCTCCGCCCATGGATCCGACCACTCTGAGGCTGCCTCGATGACCACTAGCGACCTCCACCTGCTCGCCTCGATCCCAGCCGCCGTAGTCGGGCTGGCAGTCGGGTCCTTCGGAGGCCTGGTGGCAGATCGCGTCCCACGCGGAGACTCGATCGTCCAGCCGCCGTCACACTGCGACTCCTGCGATGTGCCGCTCAAGCCCGCCGACAACATCCCGGTCGTCTCCTACTTGATCCTGAGGGGGCGATGTCGAGCGTGCGGAGCTGCCATCCCACCGAGGGACCTGATCATCGAAGTCGTGACTGCCGCCCTCTTCGCCCTGCTCGCCTGGCGGGTCCCGACGCTGTGGGCACTTCCCGCTTACTGCGTCTTTGCTGCGGGCGTCGTCGCGCTGTCGGCGATCGACATCAAGCTTCACCGGCTGCCGACTCCCATCGTCTACTGGACGGGCGCGGTGGGCGGCGTCCTCCTGCTCGGTGCGAGCGCGGCGACCGGCGAGTGGAACGACGTTCTGCAGGCGCTCATCGGCGCGGCCGCCTGTTTCGTTGTCTTCTTCGCCATCTACTTCGCCGTTCCGAAGGGCATGGGCTTCGGTGACGTCCGCCTTGCCGCCCTCTGCGGTGGCTTCCTCGGTTGGATCGGACTGCGCATCGTGCCGATCGGCATCCTTGCGTCGTTCATGGTCGCAGGCGGTCCGGCCCTCGTGCTCCTCATCCTCGGCAAGGTCAACCGGAAGAGCCAGCTTCCCTTCGGCCCGTTCCTCGCAGGCGGCGCGCTGATAGGCGTGAGCTTCGGCCATGCGATCCTGAGCGCCCTCGGGGTGGCCTGACACGATGCCGCCCTGCCGCAGGCGGCTCCGGAGTCGGCAGCAGCTGTCGAGCTAACGCGCTCCGGTCGGCACCAGCCCGCGCTGCTGGAGCGCAACCCGGAGGTCGTGAGGGTTCGAGGCAGCCTGGGTGGCAGCGCGCAGATCGATCATTCCCTGCTCGAGCAGGTTCACGAGGGCTTGGTCAAAGGTCTGCATCCCGTAGTACTCGCCCTCGCGGATGATCTGGTTGATGTCGGTGCCGCGGGCAGGGTCGCTGATCGACTGCTGGATCCGGCCGTTCACCACCATGATCTCGAGAGCCGGCACGCGCCCGGAACCGTCGTTCGTCGGCACCAGCCGTTGGCAGATCGTCCCCCGCAGCGCTCCCGAGAGACTGATCCGTGCCTGCTTTTGCTGGTTCGCCGGGAAGAAGTCGATGATCCGGTTGATCGTCTCGACGCAGTCGATCGTGTGGAGGGTGGAGAACACGAGGTGTCCGGTCTCTGCTGCGCTGAGCGCGGTCGCCACAGTCTCGGTGTCGCGCATCTCGCCCACGAGGATCACGTCAGGGTCCTCCCGCAACGCGGCACGCAGCGCGGTGATGAAGCTCTCAGTGTCGAAGCCGACCTCGCGCTGACTGATCGCCGCGACCTCATCTCGGTGGAGCACCTCGATCGGATCCTCGATCGTCACGATGTGGCATTCACGAGTGCGATTGATGTGGTCCACCATGGCGGCCAGCGTGGTCGTCTTGCCGGAACCGGTCGGTCCGGTGACGAGCACGAGGCCCCGCTGCTCCTCCGCCAGCCGGCGCACCGTCTCGGGCAGGAAGAGGTCCTCGAACGTCCGGGCGGAGGACCGCACGAGCCGGAACACCATCCCGACCGATCCGCGCTGGCGGTAGGCGTTGACCCGGAACCGGCCGAGTCCCATGATTGCGTAGGCGAAGTCGGCCTCGTGGTGCTCCTCGAAGTTCTGCCACAGCCGCTCGTGCATGATCTCGCGAGCGATCCCCTCCAGGTCAGCGGGTTGGGGACCGGTCTCGTCCTGCAGGCGGAAGAGGTCCCCGTTGACGCGGATCCGGGGTGGGGACCCAACCTTCAAGTGCAGGTCCGAGCCATCGGCGTCGGCCAGTCGGCGTAGCAGTCTGTCGAGATCACCGCGATTCATACACACGCATAGTCGCGCACACGACGCCGAGTGGCAATAAGCGACCCGTTGACCACTCTCCGTACACATATCTGAACGTCATCGGGTATCGTTGATCCGATCCGCCTGCGGCTGTGAAGGGCCCGGTAGTGCGAGGTCCCGACACATGGGAGGTCCGATGGGGGCACTGGGAAGGAAGTTGGGCTGGCGGCGCCCCGACGGGGTCGCTCCTGGCTCGGACCTCACGGCAGTCGAGCAGCTCGACCTGATCGACATCACGCTCATCACCGACATCGGTGGCCGATCGCACTCGGTCCCGCACCTTGCGCTGCACTTCGACGCGAACGGACTGAACGTTCGCCGGTCGGACGGCTCGTCGGCGGTGCAGATTCCCTGGGTAAGCCTCCGCCGCCTGCAAACGAGCGTTCACAAGGCGAAGGGGTCCACGGCTGACGTCGCGCTCGATGTGGAGAGCGATCGCAAGCGGCACCACTTCCTCATCCCGAACGTGCACCCGGATGCCCTCAAGGGATCGCTCGGTGCGATGTCGGCCCGCTACGCCCACTTGGGGCTCACCGACGAAGCTCCCCGCAAGTCGTTCAGGCTTCGCTGAGTCAGGCCGACGGCTGCCACGGAGCGTGGTAATCGGCGAGACGGTGAATCGAACGGGCGGATAATTTCTAATACTGCTAGGAACGAGGTCAGAGCTGTGCGGGAGCAATCTTCACGGAATCGGAACGAAAACCCCTTCCGGAGGGGGCTGACAACCGGCATGATGCTGCCATGACAACGATGCCTCGCGCGTCGGCTCCGGCGGCGGAACCTCAGCAAGCGGCCCCCGCAAGCCAATCCGGCCTCACCCAGCCGGCCTACGCGGGAGTTCCGGCGGACGGCGACTTCCTGGTGCTCGATTCGTGTCACAGCACATGGCTGTTCGACGTAGCGGGCCGTCGGTTCCGGCGAGCGCTGAAGGGTCTCGACGTCGATCCGTCGCTGGCGGCGACGGACTGGAGGCCGTACGAGCGACTCGAGCTGTCGGAGGGCTCAGAAGCGTTCGTGGTCATCCTGAATCCGGCCGGTACGCGCCGGATCCGCTCGTGGCGTCACGTCGACGGCTGCGAGCAGTGCGAAGGCGAACGGACCTCCGAGTTGTCGCTCGAGGACCTACGCCGGCTGTCCAACGCCTAATCTCGACGGCGTGCCGTCCCAACAGCAGAACGATCCACCCCAAGCCCTCGACCTCTCTGCGGTGCGCCCCGTTGTCGTGGTGGGCAACGAGCAGTCAGGCGAGGCGAGCCCGAGAGCCGGCACGGACCAGACGTCGGACGAAGCCGCGCTCGTCGAAGCGGTCGAACACCCCGGCAAGGTCATGCGTATCGGCGCGATGACCAAGCAGTTGCTCGAAGAAGTGCGGCTCGCCCCGCTCGACGCCGCGAGCCGTACCCGCTTGAAGGAGATCTACGAGACCTCTGTCCGGGGAGCTCACGAGTGGCCTGTCCCCCGACCTCGCAGGCGAGCTCGACCGCATGGCCTTCCCATTCGACTCCGATACACCGAGCGATGCCGAGCTCCGGGTGGCCCAAGCCCAGCTCGTCGGTTGGCTGGAGGGGTTGTTCCACGGTATACAGGCGACGCTGTTCGCACAGCAGATGGCCGCCCGGTCCCAATTGGACGAGTTCCGCCAGCGTGGCCTGCCTCCCGGCCAGCAACCACCGGGGGCTCTCGACGACAGCCGCCCCGGCCCTTATCTCTGAACCACCCCGACTTACCGCTTCGCCCCCTCGTATCTCTGACCGCACGGCCTCGCGTCGCGATAACGTCGGTGGACGACGAATCACAAGGCGGTCATTTCATCCACAGGCTGTGGAAAGACCCTGTGGACAGGGGGTGGTTAACGCAGTGCAGGCAGGGTCGAGCACCGGGACTCGTACGAACGCAGGCTCGTTCGTGCACCTCCACACCCATACGGAGTACTCGATGCTCGACGGTGCCTCGCGCATCGGTGACGCGGTCACGGCCACGCGAGAAGACGGCCAGCCGGCGCTTGCCATCACCGATCACGGCAACATGTACGGCGTCCTCGACTTCTACAAGGAGTGCCGTGACCAGGGAATCACTCCGATCATCGGCACAGAGGCGTACATGGCGGCCAACTCGCGCTTTGACCGGCCGGTCCGGCGCGGAAGGATCGACGATACAGGTGGAGAGGGCGAACGGGGCGAGAAGCTCTACTACCACCTCACCGTCCTCGCGGAGACCAACGAGGGCTACCGCAACCTCGTCAAGCTCTCATCGGCTGCCTACCTCGAGGGCTACTACTACAAGCCCCGCGTCGACTGGGAGCTGCTCGAGCGTCATCACTCGGGGCTCATCGCGACGACCGGCTGCCTCGGGGGCGTGGTCCTCCAAGCCCTTCTCGCCGGGGAAACGGGCGAGGCGAAGGCCCTTGCTGGTCGCCTGCAGGACATCTTCGGACCTCAGAACCTCTTCGTAGAGCTCCAGGATCACGGGCTGGCCGACCAGCACCGCACGAACCCGATGCTGGTCGAGATCGCCCGCTCCATCGGCGCTCCGCTCGTCGCGACGAACGACAGCCATTACTGCCGGCGGAGCGACGCCGTGGCACATGACGCTCTCCTTTGCGTGCAGACCGGAGCGAACATCGATGACCCGAAGCGCTTCAAGTTCGAAGGCGAGGAGCACTACCTGAAGACCGCCGCCGAGATGCGCAACCTCTTCTCGGAGCTCCCTGAGGCCTGTGACAACACGCTGTGGATCGCGGAGCGCGCCGCGGTCGAGATCGAGCTCGGCCAGAACGCCTTGCCCCAGTTCCCGGTGCCCGACGAGTTCCAGCAGGGCTCCTACGAGGAGTCGGCGGCCGCCTACCTGCGCCACCTGACATACCTCGGTGCCGCGGAGCGGTACGGCGACTCGCTCCCGCCCGAGGTGGGCGACCGCCTCGACTACGAGCTCGGAGTCATCGCGGACATGGGATTCCCCGCCTACTTCCTCGTCGTGTGGGACCTCATCCGCTTCGCGAGGCAGTCAGGGATCCGGGTCGGGCCGGGACGTGGCTCGGCGGCCGGTTGCTGCGTCGCCTACTGCCTTCGCATCGTCGATCTCGATCCGATCCGGTATGACCTGCTGTTCGAGCGTTTCTTGAACCCCGGCCGCAAGCAGATGCCGGACATCGACATGGACTTCGACGAGCGTCGCCGAGGCGAGGTGATCCGGTACGCGGCCGAGCGTTATGGCTCTGACCACGTGGCCCAGATCGTGACGTTCTCGACCATCAAGGCTCGGGCGGCCGTGCGCGACGCGGCTCGCGTGCTTGGCTTCCCGTACGCGCTCGGCGACCGGATCGCGAAGGCGATGCCACCGCTCGTGATGGGTCGGGACACGCCGCTCAAGGCTTGCCTCGAGAAGACCGAGGGCTACGAGGACGGGTACTTGACTGCGGCCGAGCTTCGCAAGATTTACGAGGACGAGCCGGACGCTCGCCGTGTGATCGACGTGGCCAAGGGCCTCGAGAACCTCAGGCGCCAGGACGGTATCCACGCGGCGGCGGTCGTCATCACCGACAAACCGCTCACGGAGTACTTGCCGGTCCAGCGGAAGCCGGAACCAGGCCAGGCTGCCGGCGAGGCTCCGATAGTGACGCAGTACGAGATGCACGGAGTCGAGGATCTGGGCCTCTTGAAGATGGACTTCCTCGGCCTGCGCAACCTCTCGGTGATCGAGATGGCACTCGACCTGATCGAGCAGAGCACCGGGACGAGACCCGACATCGACTCGATCCCGCTCGACGACGAGCGCACCTTCGAGATGCTGAGGCGAGCAGAGTCGATCGGGGTGTTCCAGCTCGAAGGCGGAGCGATGCGATCAACCCTGCGGGCGCTCGCACCGACGTCGTTCAACGACGTCGCCGCCCTCGTCGCCCTGTACCGGCCGGGCCCGATGGCTGCGAACATGCACCGCGACTACCCGGAGCTGAAGAACGGGCGGAAGGCCCTCACCTACCTCCATCCCGACATGGAGGCGATCCTCGGGGACACCTACGGCCTGATGCTGTACCAGGAGTCGATGATGCGGGTGGCGCAGCGTTTCTCCGGGTACAGCCTCGAGGAGGCCGACAACCTTCGCAAGGCGTGCGGCAAGAAGAACAGGGCGCTCATCGCGGCCGAGAGAGAGAAGTTCGTCAGAGGCTGCGTCGCACAGGGCTACGGCGACAAGCTCGGGACCGAGCTCTTCGACATCATCGAGCCGTTCGCCGACTACGCGTTCGGCAAGTCGCACTCCTTCGGATACGGCCTCGTGGCCTACCAGACGGCCTGGCTGAAGGCGAACCATCCAGTCGAGTACCTCGCCGCCCTGCTGTCGTCGGTGAAGGACGACAAGGACAGGACCGCTGTCTACCTAGCCGAGTGCCGGTCGCTCGGGATCGAGGTTAGGTGCCCGGACATCAACGCCTCGATGTCGGCGTTCACGACGCTCGGCTCGGTCGAAGGCAGGCCTGCCGGCGACGGCCCGATCGCCCCGGGGCGCGGCGGGGCATCTCCCGGTGTCATCGTCTTCGGGCTCTCAGCTGTGAGGAACGTCGGCTCCGCCATCGTCGACCTCATCGTCACCGAACGGGAAGCGCACGGCCCGTTCCTCAACTTCTACGACTTCTGCCAGCGAGTGGACCCGAGCGTCCTCAACAAGCGGGCGATCGAGTCTCTCGCCAAAGCCGGCGCGTTCGATTCGCTCGGCCATCCCCGCCAGGGGCTTTGCCTCGTGGCGGAAGAGGTGATCGACCGCATGCTGATGAGGCGGAGGGAGAAGGAACAGGGCATAGCCACCCTGTTCTCGGTCCTAGAGGCCCCCGAAGGCGAAGAGGGCGCCCACGCTTACGACGACACGAGAGTTCCCATCCCCGATCGCGAGTTCCAAAAAGGCGAACGCCTGGCATTCGAGAAGGAGATGCTCGGCCTCTACGTCTCGGACCATCCGTTGCTCGGCTTGGAGCAAGCTCTGCGCCGAGTCGCCGAGCACCGCGTAAGGGACGTGCTCGAGTCCCACTCATCGGCGGCGGGCGCGGCGTACTCTCCGGACGGAGGCCCGCCGATGACGGGGGCAGTCACGACCGGAGGCATAGTGACGGGCCTCGTCAGGCGGTACACACGCCGTGGCGAGCTCATGGCAACGTTCACGCTCGAGGATCTCGAGGCGGCGATCGAGGTCTTCGTCTTCCCAAAGACGATGCTCGAGTACGGGGGGCTGCTCGAGGAGGACGCCGTAGTCGTCATCCGGGGGCGGGTGGACACTCGAGACGAGCAGCCGAAGCTGGTCGCCATGGAGGTCCGCCGGCCCGACCTCGTCCCGGCGGACGACGGTGCCCCGGTGATCGTGACTCTTCCACTCCATCGCCTCACCGACTCGATGGTGCGCCAGCTCCGGGAGCTGGTGGTTGACCACCCTGGCTCAGCACCGGTCCATCTGCGGGTCGGGGACAAGGAGCTTCGTCTCCCTCCGCAGTTCAACGTCGATCCTCGGGGCGGAATCATCGGCGCGCTGGAGGAGCTCTTCGGCGGGGGCGCAGTGGCCTCCTGACGGCCCTCAGGCGGCCCGCGGGCGGCTGTCGCGCGGCGGCCACCCCACCATTGGTGCGCAATTGGGAAATCTGCGTGGCAGGCAGTCGTGCGGGGGGCGTAGACTGGAGAGCAACCCAGGAGAACGTTGCACGTCGAGCGCGCATCGCACCTGGACTCCGCCAAAGTTCCGGACGCCCCCGCAGGAGCGAACGTCACCCGAAGCGGCTCGAAGAAAAGTGCGACGGTATTGGAGCACGCTACGCATATGTCCAACGGCATCGAGGTCTCCACCAAGGATTGCACGGCGCTCACAGACGCCGAGCTGGCTGAGATGGCCGATCTGTCGACCGGGTCGCGCGCGGCCTGTTTCGAGATCGGCTACCTCTCGAAGCAGCGCGAGGAATGGGTGCTGGTGACCCATGCTCGGGAAGCCGGCAAGCTTCGCGGGTACGCGCTCTCGACGCTCGAGCGAATAGGTGGCACGCCGAGCCTGTTGATCGGCCTGGCTGCTTTCACGCGGACCCGCGTGGCTAGCGGTGCCGTCGACGCAGTGATGCACGATCTCTACCGCCGCGCGGTACTCGCGTTCCCTGACGAAGACGTGCTCATAGGTACCCGCTTCGCGCACCCGGCCGGCTACCGGGCCTTCGTCGGCCTGGAGGACATCGTTCCGCGGCCGGATCACAAGGCGAGCGGTGAGGAGCGGGCTTGGGGACGGCGCCTCGCCAAGAGGTTCGGCGCAGAAGGCAGGCTTGATGACCGAATCTTCGTCATCGCAGGTGACGAAGACTTCGCCGGGCTCCTTGACTTCGAACCCACCAAGGTGCCGAAGGAGGCATTGAGCTACGAGTCTGCCTTCCCCGCTCTCGATGACGCCCGCCGGGACACCCTTGTGGCTTTCGGTTGGGCAATGGCGGAAGCTCTCGCCGCCGGATCGCTGCCGAAGTAACCAGCAGCACCCGACCGGCACACTCCCACAATTTCTCCTTTTCGCGAGAGTCCCCCCTTTCGTCACCCAGACAGGCAACACTTGCGACCTGTGAAGATCGCGCTCGTGCTCGGGGCCGGTGGCCTCGTCGGTATCGCTCACCACATCGGCGTGTTGTGTGCGCTCGAGCAAGAGCTGGGCCTGTCCGAGAAGCAGCTGGATCTCGTCGTGGGCACCTCGGCCGGGAGCGCCATCGCTGCCTACCTGCGATCCGGATGGTCGCCGAGCGACCTCATGGATCGGACCGGCGAGCTCGCATCGGCCGCACCGGGTCCGCTCGCCACCGGCCCGTTCGACCTCGTCAGACACGGGATCGGCTCTGCCTACGTGATGGCTCGCGCATCCATCCGTGTGCCGAGCCTTCTCTCCCTCTCCCCGCTACCGAGTCTGCGCCGCGCCTTCCCGGCGGGTCTGGTGTCCATGGGCGAGGGCATCGGGATCCTCGAACGGGAGCTCCCGCGCAGCTGGCCCGAGAGCGATCTCTGGCTCGCGACCTACGACCTCGTGTCACGGCGACGGGTCGTGCTCGGCGCCGCTCGGGCCCCTTATGTGGCACTGCCTCAGGCTGTGCGCGCATCGTGTGCGATACCCGGCGTCTACGCGCCGGTCCGGGCCGGCGGGAGCGTCCTCGTCGACGGAGGAGCCTGGTCGCTCACGAACCTCGATCTCGCTGCGGTTGCGGGCGCCACCCGCGTGATCTGCGTGGCGCCTATGTCCTACGACTCGGCTCGCCCGCCCGACTCGCGTAGTCGGCTCGTCCGGGAGGTGCCGGCCAGGCTCCTCGAACGGGACATCTCGCGACTCAGGAGTCAGGGGGTCGACGTGCTCAAGCTGGCGCCCGGCCCGCTCGAGGTCGCGGTTCAGGGCGTGAACCTGATGCGTGGCACCGGCCTGCCGGGGGTCGCCAAGGTGGCGTTCGAGGAGACGGTGAGTGCCCTGAAGCGCTCGCCGGAGAGAGAAGCCTGGCGCGAGGGACTCGCGGCCTGAGCGCTCGCTGGCTCGAGGCAGGCCGGCCGAGGGTAGGTGTTCGGGTGGTGGCGCCGTAAGGTCATGCAGCCGGGACGAGCCCGAGCACCGTCTTCCTGACCTGGCCCTGATGCGGGCGATCGAGACCTACGACGAGCAGGACCGGTACCGCCATCTCTGCGCCTGGGCCGTGCGGGCGCGCTCCGTCCCTCCGGGTCCGGCCCCCCCGCCGGGCCGGGCGATCTGAGGACGTCGGGACCTGCCCGGTGCGCAACCAGCGCGCAGCACCCGGTGCCACCCGCATCGAGTAAGCGCGCTCTCCCAGATTGAAATGCGCCGTCAACGAGTCCTCGCCGGTGAGACGCACCCGGCCGCCGACGGGAGACACCACGGCGATTGACGGGCGTGTCCCCTCGAGATCTGCGAATGCAAGCGATGGCCCGACGCTCCCGAGCAGGCCGCCGTCATCTCCTGACCGAGCCACGCGCGCAACGAGCCTGCGAGCCGATCGCCTGCTCAGAGCGGCGGCCTCGGCGACATCGCTCACGATGATCGCATCGGGTCGCGACGGATCCCATGGGGCCTGCATCGGCGCCACGCGGAGTGCGACGTGAGAGAGCGGGCTGCCGGACAACGCCGCGAACGTGTCGTCGGTTGCGATCGAGCTTCCGGACGAGCGCTCCTGTCGCGATGTCGATCGCCACCCAATCAGGCGCAGGTGCAAGCAACAGGCAGTCGAGAGATCCTCCGGGCTCGTCGAGCCTCAGGGTTCCCGGTACCACGTGCCGCGTCGCGCGTGGAGACCGGGCGCGGATCACTCCCTCATCATGGCGCGCCGGCTGCCCGGGCGCGCAACACGTGATCGAGCTCTTCGTTCACCTGTTGCGCGTCGTGAGCTGGCAGTCGACAGGATCCCGCGTGACAGACGTAGACGGCGTCGCCGGCGCGACCCTCGAGGAGCGGCAGCGGAAGCCTAGGCTCACCGGCGTCCTCGCTCAGCCACGAGTAAACCGCCATCGGCAGGTAACGCCGCCTTATCTCTCCCAACATGCCCCTCCCACCCCCTGTCGCAGCGACCTCGACGAATCCACCCGACAGGAGGTCCGCCGCCCAGAGCAGCTCGGGCACGCCGGTGGGGGCACGCGTGAGGGCCCCGTAGCAACCAAGAACGAGCCTTTCCGACATCTCGACCAGCGAATGTTCGCCGAGGAGGGCCCCTAGGCGGGCGAGGCCTATCGCCCCTACCGATGCGGCGCTCGGAATGACACCATCGTGCAACTCCGCCGGCCGCACGACGAGCGGCTCGCCATCGGCGCGGGTGATAAAGACGGCGCCGGTCTTCGCATCGACGAACTGATCGATGAATTCCGCCGAGAGCTTCTCGCGCTGCCAGCAGATACGAGGAACGCCCCGTCAGCTCGAACAAGCGGACGCACGCATCGAGAAGCCACGCGACATCTCCGGCAAAGCCGGTGATCAGTTCCTCGCCGTCGCCTCGGACAGAGCGCGGGGTCCGGCCGATGTTACGGCTCCGGGCGTCGAGCAAGACAGATGCGATTCGCTCGGCCGCCGCGACGTAGCCCTTGTCGTCCGTCGCGGCGGCGGACTCGGCGAGCACGGCACAGGCCATTGCGTTCCACTCCGTCAAGACTTTGTCATCGAGTCCTGGTCGACGCCGTTGCTCACGGCGACGGGCGAGTCGTTCACGGGCCAACTCGATCTCAGGTGGTCGCAGCAGATCGCCGCGCTCGCTTCTCACGAGGATGTTGCGCCCTTCGAAGTTGCCCGCGCCGGTAACGCCGTACCACGCGGTCGCTGCCGGGGCGAGGTCCTCGCCGACAACTTCGGCGAACTCGTCCTCGGTCCACAGGTAGTAAAGGCCCTCCTCTCCCTCGGAGTCTGCGTCTTCAGCCGAGCAGAGCGCCCCGGAGGGATGAGCGAGGCGCGTCAGCACGTACGACAGCGTCTCGTCGAGAACCCGGCGCCAGCGCGCGTCCCCGGTCAGCTGCCAGGCGTGCAGGTGAACTCGGGCAAGGAGTGCCTGGTCGTAGAGCATCTTTTCGAAGTGGGGCACGAGCCACGTCCGGTCAACCGAGTAGCGGCTGAAGCCCCCGCCGACCTGGTCGTAGATGCCGCCTGAGTCCATCGCTTCGAGCGTGCGGAGAACGATCTCGAGAGGCCCGGGGCCCCGCTCCGGACGGATGCCGCCCACCTCGGCACGGAGCAGGAGGTCGAGCAGAAGCGGCTGGGGGAACTTGGGCGCGCTCCCAAAACCACCGTGCTCGGGATCGGCGATCTCGGCCAGCCGGGAGCAGGCCGACTCCAGAGCAAACTTGACCAGTCGGCGGTCGACCGAACGGCTGCGTGTCACGTCTCCGACTCGCGCCTCGTCGCCGTCGATCAGCGGGATTGGGGGCTGGAGCCGCCCTGCAACGACCTCGAGGAGTGCGGCGGCCTGAGCCTCGACATCCGAGCGGCGGTTCACCCAGACATCCGCAATGGCTGTGAGCACCTGGCGGAACGATGGCGTGCTTTGGCGGGGTGCATCCGGAAAGTAAGTGCCGGCGAAGAACGGTCGCCCGTCAGGAGTCGCGAAGACGCTCATCGGCCAGCCACCATGACCGTTCGCGGCGAGTACCGCCTCCATGTAGACGGAATCGACATCGGGGCGCTCCTCGCGATCCACCTTGACCGCGACGACCGTCGCGTTCATCTGAGCGGCCGTGGCCTCGTCGGAGAAGGACTCGTGAGCCATCACATGGCACCAGTGGCACGTGGAGTACCCGATCGAGAGAAACAACGGCCGATCGAGCTTCCGGGCCCTCTGAAGAGCCTCCTCGCCCCATGGGTACCAGTCGACCGGGTCGAAACGGTGCTGGCGGAGATAAGGACTCGTCTCGTGCGCGAGCCGGTTCTCGGGAGGCGTCACGTTCGGCAATCTATGGTGAGCCCCATGGATCTCAGGTTGGACGGCAAGGTCGCCATTGTCACGGGTGGCTCCCGCGGCATCGGTTTGGCGACCGCTCGGCGCTTCGCCGATGCAGGAGCGAGCGTCATGATCACCTCGAGAAAGGTGGAAGTGCTGGAGACAGCCGTCGAGACCCTGTCCGGCGACGCCGCCGTCTTCCCGGCCAACGCCGGCGACCCGGATCAGGCAGAGGCATGCGTCGCGGCGACACTCGAACGCTTCGGCTCGATCGACATCCTCGTCAACAACGCCGGGACGAGCCCGTACTTGGGTCCTATTGCCGGAATCGACCTTCCTAGGGCGGCCAAGACGGTGCAGCTGAACCAGACCGCCGTGCTCGTCTGGAGCCAACTCGTCGTCGAGGCCTCCATGGCCGAACGCGGAGGCACGATCATCAATGTCGCGTCGATCGGCGGCTACTCCGTCGAGCCAGGCATCGGCTGGTACAACGTGACGAAAGCCGCAGTCATCCACCTCACTCGGCAGCTCGCTGGCGAGCTCGGACCAAGGGTAAGGGTGAACGCCCTGGCTCCTGGGCTCGTGAGGACAGACATGGCCAAAGCCCTCTGGGAGCCAGCCGAAGACGCGATCGCCCGACGGCTGCCGATGCGCCGGATCGGAGAGCCGGACGACATCGCGAACGCGGCCTTGTTTCTCGCGTCTGACGCGGCGTCGTGGATCACCGGCCAAACGCTCGTCGTCGACGGCGGCGCCATGGTCACGCCTGGAGGCGGCGTCTCAGGCTGAGCCCGCGCGACGCGGACCTACGCAGGCGGCGGAACCCGGGGCTTTGCGGCGCTACTGGCTGGGACGAGCGAAGAAGTCGTCAGGGTCAGGGCCGGACTCGTCTCGGCGCTCCCCCACCGCGACCTCGGTCGTCGCATCGTCGGTCGCCGTCTCTGACGCCGCTGGGACCGAACCGGCTTCGGGACCGTACTCCGCGAATTCCCGGCGCAGGACCTCTTCTGGGCCGGCGTCGGCTCCAAGCGGTTCGCTTGCTTCCGGGGTGGCGAAGAACTGAGCGCTCGCAGGCGCCGAATACGGTTCTGGTTCGGGCTCAGGCTCCGGTTCGGGCTCGGCTGCAAACACTGGCTCGGGCTCCGGTTCGGCCTCGGGCTCGGCCTCCGGCTCGGCGGCAAGCACTGGCTCAGGTGCTGCGGTTTCCGGTTCGGGCTCGGGCGCGGCGGTAAACACTGGCTCGGGCTCAGGCTCGGCTGCGGGCTCGGCGGCAAGCACTGGCTCAGGTGCTGCGGTTTCCGGTTCGGGCTCGGGCTCGGCGGTAAACACTGGCTCGGGCTCAGGCTCGGCTGCGGGCTCGGCGGCAAGCACTGGCTCGGGCTCCGGTTCGGGCTCGGGCTCGGCGGCAAGCACTGGCTCGGGCTCAGGTGCGGGCTGTGGCGGTGGGGCGAGACGAAGTTCGCCGACCGCTTGGCTCAGCTCGTGGAGCTCACCGACGATGTTGACCAGGCGAGCATTGAAGTCGGCCCTCAGCTCCCCGAGCGAACGCTCAGCGACCTCGAGTCTCGCCTTCAGCTGAGCCACGTTGTCTTCGACGCCGGCTGTCGCATTGCTGTGGCTGTCGTGCCAGCTCATGTCCGCTACCCCCATCCGTCGGCCGAAGGAGCCCGGGCCGCACTCGCGGCTCGGCGCTCTGCGCACCTCTGCGATCAGCGTAACCGCAGCCCGTACGTGCACCAAGTGCGCGGTCGACCAGTCGAGCGGCTCCAAGTCCTAGATTGCGCTCATCGAGGAGAACGGGAGTTGTCAAGCGGGCCTTCGACCTGACCCGAACGGTGGAGCGGCGACGTGAGCCAGGAATCGGCGAGCGTCTGCCTTTGTACCTACAACGGGGAGCTCTACCTCCGGCCACTCCTCGACAGCCTCGCGGTGCAGAACATGCTGCCAGCCGAGCTGCTCGTAGGGGACGACGGCTCGAGCGATGACACGCTCCGGATCGTCCGCGAGTTCGCGGCCATCGCCCCTTTTCCCGTCGAGATCGTGTCCGGTGAGGGGCGCCTCGGCCCCGCTGGGAACCTCGAGCGGCTCCTCCGGCGGGCCTCGGGCGGCTTCCTCTTTCCGTGCGACCAGGACGACGTCTGGGCGCCCGGGAAGATCGAGGTGCTGACTTCGGCGCTTGGGAACTCTCCAGGCCCGGGAGCCGCGATCTGCAATTCGTCGCTGATCGACGCGCGAGGGAGGGTGCTGACCGGCTCGCTGTTCGAGCGAGCCGGTCTGGACGCCTCGACGCGGCGGCTCATGGAGGCGGGTGGTGCAGTGGTGCAGATCGCGGACCGGAATGTGGTAGCCAGTCACGCTCTGGCGCTGCGCCGAAGCGCCCTCGAGCTCGTGTTGCCGTTCGGGCCGATCCGCCACGCCGACTGGTGGATCGCCCTCGTTCTCAGCGCGACAACCGGGATCCTCGTCGTCGACGAGCCGCTCGTGTCATACAGGCTCCACGAGACGAACACCGTGGGTCTCGCCCAAGACGTGAGGCTCGCAGAGCGAACCTCGGTGTCGACCGTGATCCGGTTCTCCAGCCGGGCGGACATGCTCGGTCAAGCGATCGCCAGGATCGATGAGGTGCGCCCGGGCAAGCTTACGCCATCCGAGCGGGCCGTCCTCGAAGCACGCCTGGCTCACCTACGCGTCCGCGAATCGTTGCCGCCCAAGAGGTCTCGGCGGTTGGCCACCGTTCTCCGCGAGGCGACCGCGGGTCGATACGCTGAGTTCGGGAACGGCTGGAGGAGCGCCCTGATCGATGTCGTGCGCCGGGCACCGACCCCCGAGCCCTGAAGCGATGGCCCTCCGTCACGATGTCGTCGTCTGCCAGACAGGAGCTCCTCAGCTCGCTCGGCTCTCTCTCGCCACCGTGCGAATCGCAGCCAACGCCGAACGGAAGCGCTGGCGCTCGACGCCGGACCCGCCGGCAATAGCGGCACCGGCCAGCGCCAATAGCTGTCCCCCCACCGACCACCAGTACCAGCGCATTCGGAGGCAGCCGGTGCGCTTCCTCACCCGGCTTGCCCGGTTGACGAGCTCGTCGTAGGTGTACTGGGGCAGGTTCATGCGGTTACGAGCGGACTGCAGGTGCTCGATCCGAGCATCCGGCGTCACGATCAGCCGGCCGCGTTGCCGGACGCGGTAGCTGAATTCGACGTCCTCCCCGAGTCCGTAGCCTCTCAACTCCTCGTTGAACGAGAAGTCGTCGAAGACGAGCTGGCGGAACGACATTGCACAGCCACTCAGCCAGTCGACCTCGGTAAGCGACGTCAGGTCGACAGCCAATGGGTTGCGGCCCGACGGAAGGACCCGGCCGGGCCGATCGCTCGCGAGAAGGAACAGCCGCTTGGCGATCGGGACACGCCCTCGGTGAACGTTGGTGACCAGTCCGCCGACACCCAGAACGGCACCGCGCGTGTCGGCTTCGAATACCGCATCGATCGACTCGATGTACCGGTCATCGAGGACCGTGTCGTCATCCACGAAGTGGATGATGTCGGCTGAGCTTGCGCGTACAGCGGCGTTGCGCTGCCCCGTCAGTCCCGGGTCGGCTGACTGGTACGCCAGCCGATCGCGCAGCGGGCCGGTCTCGAACCCGTCGACCACCATCCGAGTCGCGTCGTCGTCGCTCGCGTCGACGATCCGGACGATCGCCGGCAGGCGGGTCTGGCTCGCCACCGACTCGAGGCACCGTCCGATCTCATCGGGTCGGTTGAGCGTGCAGATGACAAGATCGCCAGAGCTGTCACCGCCAGGGGCAGGGTCCAGCGGGCACATGGCCGCACACTACCGGCCGGAGTCGATCCCGAGGCGACATGACAGCTGCACCTCGTACACTCGGCCGATGCGGCTCGGCGTCTACGCAGATCTCATGTATTGGCGTGATGATGACGCTATTTCCACGTCCACCGCCTTCGTCTCTTGGCTTGCCGCCCTCGGCGGGGAGGTCGACGAGCTCATCGTGTTCGGACGGGTCCGCCCTGGGGCTGGCCGTGCCAATTACTCACTCGCCGGACCGAACATCCGTTTCGTGGCGCTGCCCTACTACGACAGCCTGCAGAACCTCCGGCAGGTCGCCAGCGGCGCCGTCCGGTCCATAGCCCGTTGGCAAAGGGAATTGAAGGCGTGCGATGCGGTTGTCCTGTTCGGTCCCCATCCACTCTCGGTCATCTTCGGGCTTCAGGCAAAGGCGGCGCGCCGTCCCGTCATAGTGGGCGTCCGCCAAGACTTCCCCGAATACCTGTCGCACCGCGCCAAGGGCTGGCGCCGACGGCTGGCTGTTCCGACGGCGAGGGCGCTCGAGGCCGCCCACAGACGCTTGGGTCGTGGTGGGGGTGTGATCGCGGTCGGCGACGAGATGGCGCGCCGCTACGCACAGCCTCGCTCCCGTGTCTTCGTGACGGGCGTGTCACTCGTCCGCTCCGTTGACATCGTTCCGCTCGAGGAAGCAGTGTCGCGCCCATGGCCTGGCAAGTGCGAGGTGCTCGTGGCTGGGCGCCTCGACCCGGAGAAGAACCCGCTGCTGCTCCTCGAGGTGGCGAGCGAGCTGCAGAAAGCCGGGCAGTGGACATTGCTCGTCGCAGGCACCGGCTCGCTCAAGGGGCAGATGGCAGCGCAGGTGCGATCCCGCTCGCTCGAGCACGTCGTGAAACTGCTGGGTCGCCTCGAACCCGAGCGCCTCCGAGAGCTGTACCTCGAGGCGACGGTGTTCGTGCACGTGTCTCTCACTGAGGGCCAACCACAGGTTCTCTACGAGGCAGCGGCGGCAGGTATCCCGATCGTCGCCACCGCCGTGGGCGGGGTCCCAGGCGCTCTAGCCTCCGGAGAGCGAGGAGAGCTCGTACCGCCAAACGATGCCAGTGCGGTTGCCGAGGCGATCGCGCGACTGGGCGGTCAGCCCGAACGACGACGATCGATGGTGCAGGCAGCCTGGCAGTGGGCGACCACGGAGACCCAGGAGGTCCAGGTTGCCCGCGTGGCGAGGTTCATCGGCGAGATCGTCGAGGCAAGCGGGAGACGCCCGCGCACATGACGACCCGCCGGAGTTCAGCCGGCGGGTCGTGCCGGAACTCCGACAACCGTCTGCCCTGGCCTCACATCCGTCGTGACGACAGCCCCGGCGCCGACGATCGAGGCCTCCCCCACGGTGACGCCTTCGAGGATGACCGCG
Organism: uncultured Acidimicrobiaceae bacterium; assembly: GCA_963801185.1. Classification (GTDB taxonomy): domain Bacteria; phylum Actinomycetota; class Acidimicrobiia; order Acidimicrobiales; family Bog-793; genus Palsa-601. Next base: position 1,346,944 of record CAWDDW010000001.1, read on the forward strand.
CCGGCTCCGACTAGCGAGCCCCGGCCGATCCACGCCTCACCGCCCACCACGGCTCCGGGCATCACCGACGCCAGGTCCTCCACTCGGGAGCCATGGCCAAGTGCGACGTGGTAGCTGACCAGGGCGTGGGCGCCGACGGTCGCAAATGGCGAGAGCCGGCTCGGACCGAGCACGACCGACCCGGGCCCCACTTCACAGCCGAACGAACGTGTGACTGAGGGATGGACAAGAGTCGCCGCGCGGCACGTCGTCCCGCCGATCCGCTCGAGTACCGATCTGCGCCCGGCCGGGTAGCCGACGGCGATCACGTACGCGTCCGCACCGACTCGACCCAGATCTGCCACAGATCCGATCACCCCCGGCGACCTCGCCGAGTGGCGCTTCGCGTTGGCGTCGGTCGGAGGCGTGTCTGCTAGCAATCCCACGACTTCGAACGTCCCCTCCTCGACCGCGTTCAGGGCCTCGATGCACTCGAGAACGTCGTTCGCGTGCCCGCCCGCTCCAATAACCGCAAGGCTGACGGTCATGCCTTGGCCACGACGTCGCAGACGACGCGACGCTCCTCGTCGGTCATGTGGTCGAACATGGGAAGCGAGATGATCCTCGCCCCGATGTCCTCGGTGACCGCGAGGTCACCGAACGAGGTGACGTCGGAGAACGCCGGGAAGCGGTGCAGCGGCTCGTAGTACGTGCGCAGCTGAACGACACCGTCGGCTGCCCGAAGGATGCGGTCTCGCCGCTCGGGCGTCGGCGTGACGAGCGACACGAACTGATAGGTGCCGAGCTCGTGGCCGACCTGGGGCACGTAGCTCGGGCCGAGCTCCTCGATCATCTGTCTCGCAGAGGCCCGCCGGCTCTCGATGCGGGCATCGATCTCACCGAGCACCGCCAGACCCACTGCGGCGTGGAGCTCGTCGAGCTTTGCATTCGTGCCGTGGGGGATACTGACCGAGCGATCGGCGTCGAAACCGAAGTTGGCAAGGGAGGTCAGGTGCTCGATGATCCTCGGGTCGCGGCTGAAGATTGCGCCTCCCTCCCCGATCCCGAAGGGCTTGGTGATGTGGAACGACACCACTTCAGCATCGCCCTGCGCGCCGATGGCGACTCCGTCGGCGGCTACCGCCGGGAAGCCCGCCGCTGAGTCGACGAGGAGAGGCACGCCTGCGTCACGGCACGCCCGCTCCCATGCCGATCGCACGGCTGGCGGCGGCGGCGTTCCGAACGACGAGCCTGCGATGGCAAGGCATGTCCCGATCGATCGGTCGGCGAGGGCATCGGAAAGACGGTCCGGGTTGAGATGGAGGTGCCCCGGGCTCACGTCGAGGAAGACCGGTTCGAGCCCGTTCCAAAGCACGGCCTCGATGACGGCGGGGAACGTGAACGACGGGAGGAGGACTCTCCGTCCGAGCCGTCACGGCGAAGGGCGGCGACTCCTATCATCAAAGCGACGGTGGCGTTCGCCACCGGGAGGACCTTCGCCCCGGATCGTTCGCCGATCCGGCGGCTGAGTCCTCGAGACAGGGCCCGCCGTTCGAGTACCACGCGCGGTCCCTCGCTACTTTGAAGTGCTCCTCGATGGCGTCTCGCGAGGGAAAGCTCGGACGTTGGAACCTGAGCGGTGGCAACTGGCCTGATTGCGAGCTCATCTAGCGGGACGCCTCTACGACAAGCAACGAATCGGGACGCCGCTCGAGACCACTCAGCTCCACGTGTTCCGAGACCCCCCATTCGACTCGCTTCACCTTCGAGAGACCGGCTTCTACCAGCCGCAGCTGCAGGTCGTCGAAGTCGTACATGTACTTGTGGCCCCACGATCGCAGCGCGAAGTTAAGCATGTGGGCAGCGGTATCGATCTCTGCATAGCTCGGGTCCTTCAGCCACTCCTGGTCCCGCCAACCGTACTGGTAGCGCTCTGTGAGGCTAGCGAGGTCAGGCATCGCGATCCGGAGGACGCCCGACGGCGCGAGAGCGCGGCCCACGTCATGTAGCAGCTGGCGACCGTCGGCGAGATCGAGGTGCTCGAAGACGTGCTCGCTGAAGACGTGCGACACGCTTGCGGGCGGGAGAGGCAGCCCGTTGCGAAGGTCGAGCCGGACGTCGGCCCTCGAATCGCGAGCGATGTCGAGGTTCAGCCACCCTTCGAGATAGATCGGCCCGCACCCGATGTGGACGCGCAGCGGTGAGCGCGACTCGGCGGCCCACCGCTCGAGCCGCCTAGCGGACCTGGCGCGCCCCGCCGAACCGACGGCGGACCGGTAGACCCGGAGACCCTTGCGCAGCACCCTGTTCGTGTTCACGGCCGCGCCCATCCTTCGCGATAGTGCCGATAGGTGACGCGAGGGAGGAAGCCCGTCCTCACGCCTGCTCGTGCCATCCGCCGCCAGAGGTTCCAGTCAGCGGGCTCGTCCAGCTTCCAGCTCGTAATGCTATGGCTGAAGTGTCGCAGATGGCTGCTGTAAAGGACCGTCCCATGTGAGATCTCCCCTTGCGCGAGCGGCTCGGAGCCGAGCACCCGCCACCTTCCCTGCTCGTCCTCCACTTCGGCCTGGCTCCAGACCAGCTCGAGCCGGGAGCTTCGAGCCTCGGCCAGCAGCACCTCTACGTGATCGTCGGTGAACTCGTCGTCGTCGTCACAGGGAGCCAGCCATTTGCCCTCTGCAAGGCCGAGGCCGGCGTTCATCGGGGCCGCGCCGGCCACCATCCAGCGCAACATCGGATCCGCCGGGTAGCTCCCCCTCACCGGAAGATTGAAGAAACGCACACGACTGTCCCTCACCGCCCGCACGGCCCGTTCGGTTGCCTCGTCGCAATGGTCACCGATGACGAGGACCTCCACGCGCTCGTAGCTCTGGCGGAGTGCCGATGCGATGGCACGCTCTGCGACCATCGGCCCGCGGTTGTAAGTGGCGATCCTGACGGTCACGAGCGGCTCAGGCTCGTCGTCGGCCTCCCAGCAGAGCTCGTTCGGTCCGCGCGCGATCGCCAGCAGGCGGCGCTCTTCGATCCCCTCCATCTGCTCGCGAACGAGCTCGGACAGATACAGCTTGGGGAAACGGCCGTCGCGGGAGGTCTTGATCACTGTCCGGCCGCGCCGCCGGATGCCTGGGGGGACGATCTGCTTGAGCGCTCGCCTCGCGGTCACAGACCCACCTCCCTTAGTGCCTCGGACGGTGGGCTCAGCATGCCTGCGCCTCTCCGTTTCAACAACGCGACCAGCTCCGCCCGCCCGCCCGAGCGGAGGACGAGGCCCCCTCCGATGGCGCCGGCGACGCAGGCGGCGACCGTCCCGAGGGCGAGCCGCAGGACGCCGGCTTGCAGAAAGAGGAACCCACTCGCTCCGCAAGCCGCCATCAGCACGCCCCCGACCAGCCAGAGGACTCCCTCGGCCGAGACCACGCGAGGCGAAGCGCTGACGAGCTCACCCCTAAGGATGCGGGGCAACAGGAGCTGGTTCGAGAGAAATATCGTGACGAGCGTGGCGATCGCCGCCCCGAGCGGCCCGATCACGATTGCGAGCACCACGGTGAGGGCGACGTTCGCGATCACCTCGCCGGCCACGAGCGGCGCGAAGGCTCGTTGGCGGCCACGGGCGATGAGCAGGAGGGCGATGCAGTGTACGGGGACGTTTACAAGCCAAACGCCCGCGAAGACGAGCAGCACGTTCTCACCGAGGGCCGAGGAGTGACCGGAGAGGATACGCAACACGTCGGCACGAAAGAGCATCATCGCACCGTAAACCACGCCTGCCGAGAAGCACGCCAGACGGGACAGGAATCGGGCGGTTCGCTCCTGCTCTGCTGGATCGGGCGTCGCCGCAAGGACCGGGAAACCGGTGTCGACGCCGGTGAACAGGACGATGCTGGCTTGGTTCGGGGCAAGCGAGCCGATGCGGTAGAGGGCAACAGCAGACGCGGAAGCGACCGCCCCGACGACAAGGAGGTCGGTCGTCGCGATCACCTGGCCGCCCACGCTTATCACGAGCAGCGGGAGGGCGAAGACCGCAACGCGTCTCAGCTCGACTCGCCGAGCACGAGGTGGCACGATGCGGAACCACGGCTCCTCACGCCTCAACCAGACGTAATTGACTAGGCGCGAAGCGACGATGCTCGCCAGCTGGCCCGCTCCGAGCGCCGCTGCGCGGATCGTGCCGAGCATCGTGATGACGACCAACACGTTGACGGCTGAGCCGGCAAGCGTCGAGACCATGTTCACTGCGAAACGACGCCGCCCTACCGGGATGCCTGCGAAAGCCGACGTACCGAGCGTCGCCGCGGTCGCCGCGCCGAGAAGCAGGACCATGGCGGGGAGGTAGTCGCCACGGGCATGCGGGTTCACGTTCATGTGCGTGACGACGAGCAGAATCACGGCCGTCCCTACGAGAGCGACCCCTCCGAGCACCACGTAGGCGGCGTGCGCCACCTCGACGTCCCGCCTTGCCTGCTTCCGGCTCTCCTCCTCGAAAGCAGGGTCATCACGCGACGTCGCCTGGACGACGGCTGCATTGAGGCCGAAGTTGGCGGTGCCGAGAAGGTTCGTGACCGATACCACGAGCGCGTACACGCCGAACCCGGGTGCGCCGAGGCTTCGGAAGGCGACCGCTGCGATGACCACGCTCGAGAGCAAGGACCCGGCTTGTCCACCGTAAGACCAGATGATGTTGCGGCCGATGCTCGAGGCCTTGGCCGCTTCCCTGGGGGGATCGCTCACGGGGCCGGATCGGGTCGGTGCTGTCTCGTGTCTCCCTCAGGCACGAGCGTGCGGCGCGGCACGCCCGGCCCGAGCAGCCCGCGGACGAAGCCGGCTCCCCACGACACGTGCATCGTCGGCAGGGCCGCCATCATCACCGGAGCCGCGGTGGGATCCCGGATGGCCTCGACAGCGCCACGGACGAGCACTACTCCGACGTAGGCGGAGCCGACGGCCCGCCGCCAGGGGCTGAGCAGCCCGACAGCGAGGACCGGGATGGCCAGCTGGCGAACCGAGAGAGAGCTCGGGTGCTTGCGAACGGTACGTGCCCGGTTCCGGCCATATCTGTAGAACTGCCGTCCGAGGGGCCGCAGTCCTTCGCGGACGGCGTACGTCGAGACGATCGTGGGATCGAGGTACACACCCCCTGCCGACTGGGCCCTGAACGCGAGCTCGGCATCCTCGTTTCCGCCGGACCACTCGTCGTAGCCCCCGAGGTCGGCTATCACCTTCCGGCGGAACGCCCCGAGGTAGACCGTGTCGACGAACCGAGGCTCACCCCCGAGGCGCCGGAACTCTGCTGGCCCGGCCCCGAGGCGTGACATCATCGCCGCTGCGATCCCTCGCTCGCGAGCGTTGTCGCATGAGTAACGCATCGGTCCGCCGACGATCGCAGCGCCGGATGACTCCAGCGCCTCGACGCAGCGGCTGACGTAGTTCGGCGCGAGACGGGTACGGGCGTCCACGCGGACGAGCACGTCGCCCGTTGCGTTCGCGAGTGCCACGTTCAGCCCGGCGGGTCGGCTCCTCCGCGGGTTCTCCACGATCCTCACGCGCTCGAACCGTGATGCGACCTCCCGCGTGGCGTCGGTCGACCCCCCATCTGCCACCACGATTTCTTCGATCACCCCGTAGTCCTGGGCCGTGACCGCCTCGAGGCACGCCTCGAGCATGGCGCCTTCGTTCAGCACAGGGATGATGATGCTGACGGTCGGCTGCCCCCCGGTCACTTGGATACCTCAGCTCTCGCCGAGCGAGTCCAGCTCGAGCGATGTCGAGTTGATGCACCACCGCTGGCCAGTCGGGCCGGGGCCGTCGTCGAAGAGATGCCCGAGATGGCCGCCACAGCGCTTACAGGTGACCTCCGTTCGGGTCATGCCGAGCGAGGTGTCGACATGGAGCTCGACGTAGGCGAGGTCGGCCGGCTGGGTGAAGCTGGGCCAGCCCGAACCCGAGTCGAACTGGGTGTCCGAGCCGAACAAGACCGCTCCGCACCCTGCGCAGCGATACTTCCCATCCGGGCCGGGATGCGTGAAGCGACCGCTGAAGGCCGGGTCCGTGCCCTTCTGGCGCAGAACGCGGTACTGGTCGGGAGAGAGCCGCTCTCGCCATTCGTCGTCGGCAAGCTGGAACGGCTCGGTACCCTCTGTCTCCATCGCATCATCCACGTGTCAAGCCTCCCTGGAATCGAACCCCCATGATGCTACGTTGACATCGTCGACCGGCCATCTCCCGAACGCCCGGGCGGGCTTGTCTCCGAACCCGTTGATCGATCGGCGATTGAGCGCGCCGCCATTCCCATGCCGCCAGGCTCTCGTGCCAACTCCGAGGATTTCGACGCCGAGGCGGTGTCGGAGCTCTTCTTTGCCTGGCGGCAGCGTTGTAACGCCACCGGATGCACGATCGGCCCCGATGACGAAGCAGAGCGATTCGAGCTGCTGGCCGCCCTCGAGCGGGCATCAGCGCCCGACGCCCTGGCGCGCGTGCGGGGGACCTTGGCGAGTCGGGCGACCCACCGCACGAGTCCGCGACCTGCTGGAACGGTGGGGACCCGTCGGAGGGCACTAGACGAGGCGGCGCGAGCATGGGGTGGATGCATCGCGAGCCCCTCGATCGTGGTGGAGCAGATGCTCCTCCTCCGCCACCTCGTCTCCGGCTCGGCCGAGGGAGAGCGCGTCGCACGACTGGTCGATCGGTCGATGCTCGCGGCCACCAGGGCCGCGACCGACGAGCTCCAGCGAGCTGCCTTCAGCGATCCCCTGACAGGATGCGCGAACCGTCGCGGGCTCGAGAGAGGCTCGAGCGGGAAGCTCGCGCGCTGCGCGAGGGCCGAGCTCGATCTCTCGGTGCTTGCCATCGACGTGGACGGCTTGAAGGACATCAACGACTCCGAAGGGCACGCCGCGGGTGATCGCACGCTCCTGCAGTTGGTCGAGACGCTACGACGAGCCTTGCGTGGTCTTGACGGCGTCTACCGGGTCGGCGGGGACGAGTTCATCATCGTGTTGCCCGACACGTCCCCCGACGACGCAGCGGTCGTGATGGCGCGCGTCGAGAATCTCGGGGCTCCCGCCTTCAGCTGGGGGGCCGCGAGCGTGCTCGGCATCGGGCAGTTCGATGCCGACGTCCTGCTGGCCGCGGCGGACGAGCAGCTATACGACCGCCGGAGGGCCGCACGAGGCCTGACTCTCTCGTCAGGCATCTCACGGCGCCGGCGCAGGCCGCACGACGCGTCGAGTGAGACAGGCGATCAGGCGGGCGTCATCGGCTGAGTCTCGATGATCCGCTCCACCAGGCGATCATCGATGGCGGCGACCACGAGCGCTGCGGCGTGCAGGCCGGCCTCGGAGAACAGTGACCTCGCTCGCGTGAGCAAGTCGCTCACCTCGAAGACGGCATCCTTGGTAAGCACGCACGCTTCACCGTCCCGACCGGCGTGACGAGCGAGCTCGAAGTTGGCGGCGCGTACGGAGTCGACCGCCTTCTCGATGCCAGCGTCCCGGCCCTGCGGCGAGGGAAGCTCGACGAGGGAGACCAACAACTGCCTGAGAGCCGGCTCAACCTGGTCGAGGAGTGAGCGTGGCAGCCATGCTGCCGGCAAGAAACGTACCCGCCCCCCCTCCGCATCGTCATCCCACATGCGACCATCGTCACAGGCGTTCTTACCGTTGCATCTACCGCCGCGATACCGCGGTCATGTCGGACTTCAGACGAGCGGCCAGGGATAAGAACGGTAGTCGTCACGCTGCGTAGGCAGGCACCTCGTCCTGAGCATTTTGCGGGCACGCCTGACGAGCGCCTCGCACTCCTCGTCGTCGATCATGGATGCGACTCGGTCGGGCGTGCCATCGGTCGCGATCCGCTCGCATGCTTCGAGCACGCTCTCGGGGATCGCGTCGCCGGCGAACTCCCATATCACAGTGCGCAGTTTGTCGTCGGCATGGAAGGACAAGCCGTTGTCGATCCCCCAGATCCCGCGCTCAGCATCGATGAGGACGTGACCGCTCTTGCGGTCGGCGTTGTTGCACAACATGTCGAAGGCCGCCAGCTCGCGGAGGCGAGGATGATGCCATCGGTCCTCTATCAGGGTGAAGTAATGGGCGGAGAAGTCGGCGTCGATGAAGCGCTGGAGCGATCCCGTCTCAAGGGGCGCGTCGTGACGCAGCACCGTCTCGGGAACCAGTCCCAGGCCGAACGCGGCCGAGAGCTCGTACGTGGCAATCTCTCGCCTGAACAGGTTCGTCCCGAAGTCCCAGAGCGGGCGCTCACCCTTGCCGGGCTTGTACACGGCTCGGCCGCATCGCCCACCGGACGAGACCGTCACGAGGTACGAGTAGTTGGAGCTGTAGGGCAACCGGCCTTCGATCTCGATCTCCCCGCCCGAGAGCAGGTCCAACCACTCGTCGCCGGTCAGGTGAGCGGTGCGCTGTTGCCGTTCGTCCGCGGGCACACGTGCCCCCTTGGGTCGAGTGGATATCCACAGAGAGGACATGGGGGGCGGCCCGCCTCCACGAGCTCGGTCGCCCGAATCGCGAGGCCGGCAGCCTGCTCTCGGGTCATTGCGAGACGCGCTGTCGTCCCTTCTACCCCTACCCCGCTCCCTTCGGGGTCGATCTCGGTCTGATCGATCTCGTCGATGACGAGGACGACCCGATCTCCGATGTCGTCGTAGGTGAGCGCGAGCGCTTCAGCCGTGAAGTCGGGGGTCTCGAACGGCTCCAATGCGAGCAGCTCGTCACCGGGCAAGTCGTGCGGCCGCTCGAGGTCGCGGAGCATCCTTCCCAGGTAGGTCGCGAGCGAGGACACCTGCACCTTCTCGACCTTCACTGTAAGGAGCTGACCGGCCTCTCTGGCCTGCAGCACGAAGAGCCGCTCTCCGACCGGCCCGATCGTCCCGACCGTGACGCGACTCGGGTTCTCGAGTAGATACCGTTCGCTCACGCGGCCGACCCCCGTCTTGTCCGGAACCCGGGCGGTACACCATACGAGTTCATCGTGAGCACGGCGGGTCCCTCTGCACCATAGGCGACGACCGTCGTCGAGCAGGGCCCGATGAGAATTCGCTGGAACAGATCGAGGGGAACCCCGAGCGCGAGGGCGGCGACAGCTTTGATGCAATCGGCATGCGACACCGCCACGATTGCCTTGCCGGCGTGGCGCTCGCACAACTCCGAGATAGTCGACTGGAGCCTGGCCTGGAGCTCCTGGAACGACTCCCCGCTCGGGAACCGGAATCCCGAGGGATAGCTCTGGACTGCCTTCCACTGAGGGAGGCGGCGGAGCTTCGACAGGTCCGCTCCCGTCCACTCCCCGAAGTCGCACTCGACCAAGCCTCGCTCTATGGCGACCCGCCTGCCGGACGCCGAACCGATCGGCGCAGCGGTCTCTCGCGCTCGCTCGAGGGGCGAGGCATAGACCGCTTCCACCTCGAGAGTGCGAAAGTGCTCAGCAGCCCGGGCGGCCTCGGCGCGACCGGCATCAGACAGGTGCAGCCCCCGGGCGCGCCCCGGCAGCACCTTGCCGGTCGTCGGTGTGGTCCCGTGACGGACGAGGCAGACGACGGTGGGCGGGGGAGCTTGGCGACGCGTGCGCTGCATCCCGGACACCGTACCGTGGCACTGATGCCCGCCGATCCCGACCGAGAGCGCTCTTTCGAGCTGGCGGCGCTCGGCGAACGGATCTCCTCGTGTGTGGCCTGCCCCCGGCTCGTCGCCTGGCGCAACGAGGCCTCGCTCTCCGCACCTCGTGCCTTCGCTTCCGACGAGTACTGGGCTCGCCCGCTGCCGGGTTTCGGCGATCCGGAGGCCCGTCTCGTTGTCATCGGGCTCGCACCTGCGGCGCACGGAGGCAACCGGACAGGCCGCATGTTCACCGGCGATCGCTCAGGAGACTTCTTGGTCGCTTCGCTGCACCGCCACGGCTTCGCGAATCAGCCGACGTCTGTAGAACGTCACGACGGGCTCGAGCTGCACCGGCGCGTACGTGACCGCGCCGGTTCGATGCGCACCTCCGGCTAATCGACCCCTCCCCGAGGAGCGGGACCGGTGCCTGCCCTTCCTCGAAGAGGAGTTGGGCTTGCTCACCCACGCCACGGTCTACCTCGCACTCGGGGCCTACGCCTTCGACGCGATCAGGCGAGTTGAAGGGGTAAGGGGGAGGATGAAGGGGCGCTTCTCCCACGGGGCCGAGATCGCGCTTGGAGGACCGGCCGGAGCTCGGCCGCAGACGGTCCTTTGCACGTACCACCCGAGTCAGCGCAACGTCTTCACCGGGCTCTTGACCGCCGAGATGTTCTCCGACGTGCTAGCGCGAGCGCGTGCCAGCTCGTCGGTCCTTCCCCTTAGGCGGTCGCGACAGGGATCCGGCGGGGACCTCCAGAGGCCGTATCGGGCCAGCGCCGCCTGCTGACACGCGAGAGCTTGTGTAGCAACTCGAGTGCAGCGGGGTCGTCGGAGGACGGGCGGACCTCGATCACTCCGTCGGCGAGCAGCCGATCCATGATCTCCTTGCCCCGAGGCGTGCGCACGATCGTGATGGTCCAGTCGCCGAACGCGCCGATCCCGCCGGTCGAGATGTCCGCGTGCTCTGCCGCGAAGTCGGGGCACATCTTGCACCCCTCCCTGGTCCAGGCGTGCGCCTCCTTCAGCGGGACCTCGTGATAGCTGCCGTCCCGCATCCAGATCTGGAAGACCCCCTTGATGTTCATCTTCGCCATGTCCTCACGGTGAAGCCCGTACCGAGCTTCGAAGAGCTAGGGAAGATCGCGTCGTCGAAGGTCTTCGAGCAGAGCAGCCCGACCGTCAGTACGAAGCGCCTGGCCACCTTCCCAGCACGCCGCGCCATCATCACTGGTGGTGCCGAGGCCTGGCAGCTCATGCCGACGAGTGCCAGGCGCTCTGCGCCGTCAGCGGTGGCTTCGGCGTACGCAAGCGTGTTAGCGGAGTAGGTGTAGCGCGAGCCGGCGGCCGCGAGGACCTCCTCGCGGGTCCGCGCAACGCCAGGGATGGCCTTCCAGCTCGTGCCGTCTCCCTCGAGGTACGAGACGAGCGCCGCGTCGATGACACCGTTCTCGAGCGCCCATATCAGCATGGCGGAGACGAGCCCGCCGTCTTGTCCGGCCTGGTTCACGACAGGATCGGATGCTCGTGCGAGGACCACCTCTTCACTGACGCCGAACACCTCCTCGTCGGTGCGATCGCGACCGAAGAGGAAGGTGTCGATCTCGGGCTCCCAGTCCCGGAAGCGCGGGCAAGCCCGCGTGCACAAAGTGCAGCCCTTCTCCCCGTGTGTGCAGTCCTCGAGGCCCCCGTCAGCCTCGACGTGGAACGGCTTGTAACGACCGCCGCCGTCGTCGTACTCGAGGACGTCGTAGGGACAGGCAACGATGCACGCGGCGCATCCCGTGCACAGGCCGGAAGTGACCACCTCGCGGAAGAGGTGCGCCCAGTGGGGTTTCTCAGGGGGCACTCGGGGCTCCTTCAGATAGTGGTGACAGGCCGACGAGACGAGCCTACGCTCCGGCGACCGACTCGATCAGCAGCGTCCCGTCGCGGACGGTGAGCTTCATCGTGACGTCGGCGGAGTGAAGGTCCACGGAGTTCACCGTTGTCCCTTCCACGCCGATCGCCACGAACAGACGCGACGCGTCCGACCACGCGGCCGGCATCGCAAGCCCCGGAACAGCCAGATCCCGCCACCAGCCGACATTGCCCTGGGCGATCGCCTTCTCCGCGCCGAAGAACGACTCGAGCGCGTCGGCGTCAACATCGAGCGCGGCAGGTCCCTGTCGCCAACGAGGTGACGGCGTGCCCGTTATCGACATGGTCCCGAGCAGGATCGGATTGTCCTGCAATGTGAGGCCTTCTGCCACGAGGGCAGCAGGCGCAGGGACGATGAGATGCGTAACCGTCTGCGGAGCATTGGCCTCGGACGTCGTCGTCCGGGTGGAGACGAGTGCTGTGAGCACGACATACCGAGTGGGGGTCCAGAAGAGGGCATCCGTCGGGTAGCACGTCACGAGGGCGAGCCCGCGGTCGTTCGGTGGCGGGTGGAGAACCGTGCCAGGCGTCACGACCTCGGTCGCAGTCACCTCGAACACGGTCTCCGCGCACGCGTCGCGCCAGAGGACCTGGCTGCCCGGCTTCAAGCTGCTTATTCCCGAGAAGTAGCTGACGTCGTGCGCCTCGACGACACTCTCACCCGCTTCTCCAGGCCACGGGCTCGCCGGGTCGTGGCCGACAGCGACATTGAGGACGGGATCGCCGAGACCTTGGAGCACCGGGGCTCTCAGCTGGAGCTTGGGAACCTCAAGGATCCCGGCGAGGTGATCGCTCGCGCTCGATGCGGATGGCAGCGTAGGACGGCAGGTCTTGCTGTGCGGAACGCCGGTGGCGGGCGGCTGAGAGGACAGGGTCTCGTGTAGCAGATGCTGGCCACCTGCGGCCGACCGATGCTGCCACCAGAGGGGGTAGCCGACGCCAACAGCCGCCGCGCCGACCAACAGCACTCCGACGACGGTTAGCACCCATCCTGATCTCCGAGACCGCACCGTCACCACTTCAGTGTGCCCTACCTACAGGTCCCGAGACACGCGAGCGTGCTCGTCCTGCTGCCCTCGTGACCAGGATCTCGAGCTACCTACGGGCGCGGCGTACGACGACCCGGGCGAGGCGGCGGCGCCGGCGACCGCGCTCTATGGTGGCAACCCCAGCCATTCCGGTCAGAAGCACGAGCAGCCAGTACAACCAGCCCGACCACGGCTCTCCCGTGTGTACAGGGGGAATCGGCGTTCCGGCCGACCGCGGGCTGATCGGGACGGCCGATGTGGGGATGCCCGAAGGGTTGGGCGTCGACTGGTGCTCGACGGCGACGTTCGTGATCGTCCCCGTCGACGCCTCGACCGTGACGACTATGTGCAGGACGGCGACCTCATGGTCCGTCAGTCGACCGATGGTCCAGGTGACGGTCTCGACGCCGTTCAGCAGTGCCTCGCTGACCGACCCGATCCCGGACTTGGCCGACACGAACGCGAGGCCTGCTGGCAAGGCATCGACGACCACCACCCCTTGCGCGGTGTTCGGCCCTGCATTTGTAGCCGTGATGGCGTACGTGTCGGTCGATCCGTCCGTCGGCTTCGGATTCCCGACGGTCTTCTTGACCGACACCGATGCGGCTGGTTCGGGCGTCGCCGAGACGGAGGAGGACTGGCTCTGTCCTTTCGGGTTCGGCGTGGACTGCGTCTCCGTGGCGGTGTTGACGATTCGGCCGGAGCTCACAGTCACGCGTACCACCAGCGTGAGCGTGACCGTAGCGCCGTCCGGCAACGTTCCGATCGTCCAGGTGATCGTCGGGACGCCCTTCTCGTTGGCCTCGTGGACCGAGCCGGTAGCGGAGGTGGCGGAGACGTAGGTGAGCCCTGCCGGGAGCGGGTCGGTGACGACGACCTGCTTCGCTGGATCGGGACCGGAGTTGGTGACCTTCACCGAATAGGTGTCGTCCTGGCCGTTAGAGGGCTTGGCGTTCTCCACCGTCTTCTTGATCGAGACCCTGGCGGCGGGCTGGGGCGAGCTGATCGCAGACGACGACTGCTGCTGACCGCTCGGGTCCGGGGTGCTCTGGGTCTCCGTGGCGGTGTTGGTGATCGTCCCCGAGTGCGCGTTCACCATCACTACAAGCCTCAGACTGGCGCTCCCTCCGACCTCGAGAGTGCCGATCTTCCAAGTGACCGTCGCGACGCCCTTCGCAACGACCTCTTGGACCGATCCCGTTGCTGACGTCGCTGAGACATAGACGAGGCCAGCGGGAAGCGGGTCGGTGACGAGCACCTGAGTCGCGGCGTCAGGGCCGGCGTTGGTGACTCTGATTGTGTAAGTGTCCCTCGTACCATCGAGAGGCCGCGGGTCGCTGACGGTCTTTTTGATCGAGACGTTCGCCGACGGAGTCGGGTTGACAGGGGCCCGTCCGATCGGGTTCCCGATCGGGTTCGGGTCGTTCTGTGTCTCGGTGGCGATGTTGGTGATAGTGCCGAAGTGGGCATGCACCTCGACGGTGATGGTGGCGGTCGCCGTGGCGCCGTCCGCGAGGGTCCCGACGGTCCACGTGACAGTCGAACCCGAGTCCGAGATCGACCCTGTGACGGTCGATGAGCTGCACATAGGCGAGGCCGGCGGGAAGCGGGTCCGTGACGCTCACCCCGGTGGCGGCGTCTGGGCCGGCGTTCGTCATCTTCAGCGTAAAGGTGTCGTTCGTGCCATCAGCCGGTGTCGGGTCCGAGGCGGTCTTGGTCAAGGTGACGCTCGCTGCGGGAGTCGGGTTGACCGGCACGCTGCTCGTCGGGTTCCCGGTCGGGTTCGGGTTCGTCTGTGACTCAGTGGCGGTGTTGGTGATCGTGCCGGCGTTGGCGTTGACGGTCACGGTGATGGTGGCGGTCACCGTGGCGCCAGCCGCGAGGGACCCGACGTGCCAGGTGATGGTGCCAGAGATGTTCGAGATCGAGCCGGTAGCCGTCGCGGAGCTGACGTAAGCGAGGCCGGCGGGAAGCGGGTCTCGCACGTTCACCCCGGTGGCGGCGTCTGGGCCGGAGTTATGAAGCTTCAAGGTGTAGGTGTCGTTCGTGCCGTCGGCCGGTGTCGGGTTGGCGACCGTCTTGGTCAAGGTGACGCTCGCAGCAGAGGTCGGGTTGACGCTCGCCGAGGAAGAGGTCGTGCCCGTCGGGTTCGGGTTCGTCTGTGACTCTGTGGCGGTGTTGGTGATCGTGCCCGAGGCGGCATTGACGGTGACGGTGATGGTGGCGGTCGCAGAAGCACCGTTCGCGAGGGTCCCGACGGTCCAGGTGATCGTGCCTGCGACAGGTGCCCCGATCGTGCCGGTCGCACTCGAGTCAGAGACGTAGGCGAGGCCTGCTGGGAGGGTGTCTGTGACGCTCACCCCGGTGGCGGCGTCTGGGCCGGCGTTGGTGACCTTCAGCGTGAAGGTGTCGTTCGTGCCATCGGCCGGTGTCGGGTTGGCGACCGTCTTAAGGACAGAGACGCTCGCAGCTGAGGTCGGGTTGACGCTCGCCGAGGAAGAGGTCGTGCCCGTCGGGTTCGGGTTCGTCTGTGACTCTGTGGCGGTGTTGGTGATCGTGCCCGAGTTGGCATTGACGGTGACGGTGATGGTGGCGGTCGCAGAAGCACCGTTCGCGAGGGTCCCGACGGTCCAGGTGATCGTGCCTGCGACAGGTGCCCCGATCGTGCCGGTCGCACTCGAGTCAGAGACGTAGGCGAGGCCTGCTGGGAGGGTGTCTGTGACGCTCACCCCGGTGGCGGCGTCTGGGCCGGCGTTGGTGACCTTCAGCGTGAAGGTGTCGTTCGTCCCATCGGCCGGTGTCGGGTTGGCGACCGTCTTCAGTATCGAGACGCTCGCAGCTGAGGTCGGGTTGACGCTCGCCGAGGAAGAGGTCGTGCCCGTCGGGTTCGGGTTCGTCTGTGACTCTGTGGCGGTGTTGGTGATCGTGCCCGAGTTGGCATTGACGGTGACGGTGATGGTGGCGGTCGCAGAAGCACCGTTCGCGAGGGTCCCGACGGTCCAGGTGATCGTGCCTGCGACAGGTGCCCCGATCGTGCCGGTCGCACTCGAGTCAGAGACGTAGGCGAGGCCTGCTGGGAGGGTGTCTGTGACGCTCACCCCGGTGGCGGCGTCTGGGCCGGCGTTGGTCACCTTCAGCGTGAAGGTGTCGTTCGTCCCATCGGCCGGTGTCGGGTTGGCGACCGTCTTCAGTATCGAGACGCTCGCAGCTGAGGTCGGGTTGACGCTCGCCGAGGAAGAGGTCGTGCCCGTCGGGTTCGGGTTCGTCTGTGACTCTGTGGCGGTGTTGGTGATCGTGCCCGAGTTGGCATTGACGGTGACGGTGATGGTGGCGGTCGCAGAAGCACCGTTCGCGAGGGTCCCGACGGTCCAGGTGATCGTGCCTGCGACAGGTGCCCCGATCGTGCCGGTCGCACTCGAGTCAGAGACGTAGGCGAGGCCTGCTGGGAGGGTGTCTGTGACGCTCACCCCGGTGGCGGCGTCTGGGCCGGCGTTGGTGACCTTCAGCGTGAAGGTGTCGTTCGTCCCATCGGCCGGTGTCGGGTTGGCGACCGTCTTAAGTATCAGAGACGCTCGCAGCTGAGGTCGGGTTGACGCTCGCCGAGGAAGAGGTCGTGCCCGTCGGGTTCGGGTTCGTCTGTGACTCTGTGGCGGTGTTGGTGATCGTGCCCGAGGCGGCATTGACGGTGACGGTGATGGTGGCGGTCGCAGAAGCACCGTTCGCGAGGGTCCCGACGGTCCAGGTGATCGTGCCTGCGACAGGTGCCCCGATCGTGCCGGTCGCACTCGAGTCAGAGACGTAGGCGAGGCCTGCTGGGAGGGTGTCTGTGACGCTCACCCCGGTGGCGGCGTCTGGGCCGGCGTTGGTGACCTTCAGCGTGAAGGTGTCGTTCGTCCCATCGGCCGGTGTCGGGTTGGCGACCGTCTTAAGGACAGAGACGCTCGCAGCTGAGGTCGGGTTGACGCTCGCCGAGGAAGAGGTCGTGCCCGTCGGGTTCGGGTTCGTCTGTGACTCTGTGGCGGTGTTGGTGATCGTGCCCGAGGCGGCATTGACGGTGACGGTGATGGTGGCGGTCGCAGAAGCGCCGTTCGCGAGGGTCCCGACGGTCCAGGTGATCGTGCCTGCGACAGGTGCCCCGATCGTGCCGGTCGCACTCGAGTCAGAGACGTAGGCGAGGCCTGCTGGGAGGGTGTCTGTGACGCTCACCCCGGTGGCGGCGTCTGGGCCGGCGTTGGTGACCTTCAGCGTGAAGGTGTCGTTCGTCCCATCGGCCGGTGTCGGGTTGGCGACCGTCTTCAGTATCGAGACGCTCGCAGCTGAGGTCGGGTTGACGCTCGCCGAGGAAGAGGTCGTGCCCGTCGGGTTCGGGTTCGTCTGTGACTCTGTGGCGGTGTTGGTGATCGTGCCCGAGTTGGCATTGACGGTGACGGTGATGGTGGCGGTCGCAGAAGCACCGTTCGCGAGGGTCCCGACGGTCCAGGTGATCGTGCCTGCGACAGGTGCCCCGATCGTGCCGGTCGCACTCGAGTCAGAGACGTAGGCGAGGCCTGCTGGGAGGGTGTCTGTGACGCTCACCCCGGTGGCGGCGTCTGGGCCGGCGTTGGTGACCTTCAGCGTGAAGGTGTCGTTCGTCCCATCGGCCGGTGTCGGGTTGGCGACCGTCTTCAGGACAGAGACGCTCGCAGCTGAGGTCGGGTTGACGCTCGCCGAGGAAGAGGTCGTGCCCGTCGGGTTCGGGTTCGTCTGTGACTCTGTGGCGGTGTTGGTGATCGTGCCCGAGTTGGCATTGACGGTGACGGTGATGGTGGCGGTCGCAGAAGCACCGTTCGCGAGGGTCCCGACGGTCCAGGTGATCGTGCCTGCGACAGGTGCCCCGATCGTGCCGGTCGCACTCGAGTCAGAGACGTAGGCGAGGCCTGCTGGGAGGGTGTCTGTGACGCTCACCCCGGTGGCGGCGTCTGGGCCGGCGTTGGTGACCTTCAGCGTGAAGGTGTCGTTCGTGCCATCGGCCGGTGTCGGGTTGGCGACCGTCTTAAGGACAGAGACGCTCGCAGCTGAGGTCGGGTTGACGCTCGCCGAGGAAGAGGTCGTGCCCGTCGGGTTCGGGTTCGTCTGTGACTCTGTGGCGGTGTTGGTGATCGTGCCCGAGGCGGCATTGACGGTGACGGTGATGGTGGCGGTCGCAGAAGCACCGTTCGCGAGGGTCCCGACGGTCCAGGTGATCGTGCCTGCGACAGGTGCCCCGATCGTGCCGGTCGCACTCGAGTCAGAGACGTAGGCGAGGCCTGCTGGGAGGGTGTCTGTGACGCTCACCCCGGTGGCGGCGTCTGGGCCGGCGTTGGTGACCTTCAGCGTGAAGGTGTCGTTCGTCCCATCGGCCGGTGTCGGGTTGGCGACCGTCTTAAGGACGAGACGCTCGCAGCTGAGGTCGGGTTGACGCTCGCCGAGGAAGAGGTCGTGCCCGTCGGGTTCGGGTTCGTCTGTGACTCTGTGGCGGTGTTGGTGATCGTGCCCGAGTTGGCATTGACGGTGACGGTGATGGTGGCGGTCGCAGAAGCACCGTTCGCGAGGGTCCCGACGGTCCAGGTGATCGTGCCTGCGACAGGTGCC
>CAWDDW010000002.1:0-336716 GCA_963801185.1 uncultured Acidimicrobiaceae bacterium
CCCGTTTACATGTCGAACATGACATCAACCATGCTGACCGGTACGCAGCCGGTGTCGCCGCTCCTGCCGGTGGTTGCGCCCTGTGCTCTCGTCTGCAGCGGGGCTTGAACGTCTCAGCTCAATCGATACCTGGCCCGAATCGCACGCGCTCCGGCTTGGGTCACTGGTCGGCGCCGACCCGGGTTCGCACCACCACCGGCGCCGGCAGCAGGTGAAGAGCGGCGTCGATGAGGAGTGTCGCGCCGATGCCGATAGCGGCACCCCCGAGAACGTCTGTCACGTAGTGGTAGCGAAGCAGGATGAGGCAGATCGCGACTAAGAGGTCGACGCCGCTGCCGATGACCAGTGCGAGCTTTCGCCATCGGGGCGGTACGGCGAGCACGGCAGAGGCGACTACCGCAGCCGTGGCGGTCATGTGGCCCGAGGGATAGGCGAGCCCGGCCGCGGCGCCGAAAGGACTGGGCCGGCCGACGAGCGGCTTCATGAGGTACTCCGTGACCGCGATCGCAATCCCTGGGGCCACGAGGCACACAACCGCCCTCCTGCGGTCCCAGAACAGGGCCAGGGCGCAGGACAACGCGGCTCCGACCACGAGCGCGCTGAGGAATCCCGCGCCCCACGATCCAAGCGAGCGGCGCGCTGTTCCACTCGTTCGGCACGACCCAGAAGACCAGACGGTCAAGTGGTGTCCGAGCTGGGAAGAACGCAAAACAGATGCCACCGATCGCGGCGATGACGAGCAGCACGCAGCCTGTGACCACGCGCCTCCGTGGCGTCCCGATCAGACGCCGAGCGAAGACCATGCCTCGACGGACGACTCGCTCCGCGGGTGTACCGCACGAAAGAGGACGCCTCTCACGGCCGTAGCGTATCCGGGCCAGCCGAGTTCGCTCGACACTCTCGAGCCCTCGCCCGCGGCGCGGACGGGACGTACGCGAACTCCGACCAAACACCGATCATCAGGTCGAGAATGACGAGAGCTGTTCCGGCTTACAGGCTTGGATCGCTCATAGGGTGGATTTTAATGCGTTGTATACCGTTGCGAGCAATTGGCGGGCTTCATCTTTCCTACCCGTCAGCAGAAGTCGCCTTCTGGCTATCTTCGATCTCGCTTCCACGAGATACAGGATATCCTTGTTGATGCTTGCTATTATGTCTTTTACCAGTACGTCCGTATATTCATTATAGAGGATAATCGTCTCTTCCTCTCTGTGGACTCGCCACAACATACATGTCGCAGCTTTGGTGGCATCCTCTGCGGCGGCTAACCGGTCCGGGTTCTCCATGCGCCTTCTGGCGAGAGCCACGATTTCATCGATATTGTCTGTTCCATTGAAAAACTGTCCGACCTCTCTAGAAGCGGCCAAGGAATCGAAAGCGCTTCTAAACGCTGAACGCTCTAACAGAAGCGGCGCAGCATGGAGGATGAACCCTGACTCGGTGCGGAATTGTTCTAGTTCCGCCCTTGCTTCAACTGCCTCCCGTGCCCGATGTTTGCTATCGAACGCCTCGATTGCAAAGATGTACTGCGTTTCAGTCTTTTCGATAAGGAAGCTACCGTTTACACTATCGGTAGCCCTTCGCGCAATGCTTGCGATTTTTCTTGCATGCGCCAGCAGCCCTTCAGGGCGTGGATCGGGTAGTCCCAGTCGTCCGTTGCCCATATTGAATCATCCCCAGACAAATGCCTTCCCGGATCGAATCTCACGAAGAGCTCGCTTGTAGCGCTTCGTGTCGATCGTCAAGGCAGTCTCCGCTCGGGGCTTTGTCCCTTCCGTGTCGTAACTCTGACCGATCCCGACAACAGTCCAGGTCAGCGGCGCAAAATTGTTGTAGATGTGGTTACACTTTACTCGAAGCTTAGGCGGGGTGGCTGACCTGCCGAAGTCCTTGAGGCAAGCCTCCGAGGCGCGGAATGCGCCGATTCGCCGCAGCGATGTCGGCTCCAGCGCTTGCCTCGGCTTACCGGGGTGGACCAACTTGTCGTCAGATACGGTGCCAGAGTCACGTTCAACGACCTGCCGTCTAGCAGCACACCCATCGAACGCTGGTCTCGGCGCTCCTCGAAGGCCGGCCGTTCGTTTATTCGACCAAGAAGAGGTCACTGTTCTCAGTCTCACGACCGCCCGGCCCGTGAACGAGGCTGATGTCGACGATCACCTCAAGAAGCGTTACACCCAATATGGTGTCGAGAGGCTGCGCTCCTTGCCTTCGGATCAGCCGCCGGAGACAGCGGCCGTCCGCCAGCCATTCACCATACAGCAGCTTTGACGCCGGTCACGAGGCGCTCCCGATCGAACATCCGAGAGACGATTCGCGGTGCCCGCGCATCGATCACCAGCAGTCCGATCGCAAACGGGACGGCGACCGTGAATGTCGGATGGATCACACCGATCCCCAGCAGAACGACCACGCCAAGACGCGGAAAGCTGGCTCGAGCTCGGCACCGTAGGTCTCCGACAACCTGCGGACGGGCTACTTCTCGACGTAGACCGCCAACGGCGGGACAACTCCGTGCCTTTCCATGGCGGCTGCTAGCTCAGCTGGCGGAGAGGAGATGGCCGCCGTCACTGCTGCCACATCGTCTACGTCGCCGGTTATGGCGACGGTGTTGCTCCCGTCGTGCGACACGTGATCCACCACGTTGGAGCCGCCCATGCCAGCGATGGCCTCGGCCCGCTCCGCCTTGAACCGCAGCCAGTTGTCTACGTCGACGACACTGTGGGTGATTACGATCTTTGGCATACCGTCTCCTCGGCTCGGAGCGTCGTCCCGACGACGGCACTCTGTCGTCTTTCTAGCCTGTGAGTGGCTCAAGCGCGGCAATCCACGGCAGCGCCGAGCGCTCGACAGACTTCAGCCATACGGAGATCGGCCAGTCGCGCGATGCGTTACACGAGGATTGCGCAACACTCTCTCCGAAGCGTCGATCCTGGGCTGGTGTTGGAGTATGAGACGCCCGGATCGATGGCTCGGGCGCCAGCGAGGCTTATTCCAGCGGCTGTCGGCCAATGGCGAGTGGCTCGCGTCCCGCAAGCAACCAGCCGACGACTGCCGCGACGAGCGGCATACCTACCAGGATGATGAGCAGGTTGACCAAGGGGACGTTCCCGAGCGCGGAGACACCGCCATTGAGGGAGTTGGTCCGGATCCAGCCGATGACACCCACGTAGCTGGCCACCGTACCGAGCAGCGCGCCGAGGAAGCCGAGCGCAGCGGCAGTGACGGCGGTGAGGGTGCGGCGCGTTCGACTACTGGCCCCAGTAGCGGCGAGCGTGCGAAGGTCGCCGGCAGTCTCGCTCCGGATGAGACCGATGCTCATGGCCAGAATGCCGAGCGCAAGCGCGATCCCGAAAACGGTCGCCCAGTTGATGATTTCGGACGAGGACGGCGCGCTGTTCTTCGTCTCGATGCTCATGCCGGCGGCGGCGGCCGCCAGCTGAGCGCCGGTGACCTGGGCGGCGCTGGGAGGACCTGGGGTCTGGATCAGCCATCCCGAAACGGCCGGCTGCAGTCCGAACCTGTGGACGGCGTACTCGGTGATCACTGTGTTGGGCGCCGAGGTGCCAGACGGCAGGGCGCCAACCTCCTCGATCACGGGGTTGGCGAGGCACTGGGTCTTGAGAGAGCACGACGACGCGTTCGTCCCCGTCCCCTGCGACCCCGCCCCCTGCCCGGGACCGATGAATCCGCCGCCGCCACCACCCCAGGTGAGCTGCATGCCGGAGAGGGTGGACAGCCCTGGCCGCATTGTGAGCATGTCGGCCTTGGGGTCAATCTGGGACGCCTTGATCCCGAAAGCCCGCAGGAGCTGCGGAGTAGCGACGTAAAGAGGTCCGGACCAGTTCCGTCCTGCCCCGACGTGGTTGGGCGAGGCGTTCGTCGTCTCGAGCTCGACGACCTGGTGGGAGCCGAGCGAGGCGGCAATCGCGTCCACGCTCTTCTCCATGGCCCTGAGCTGGGCGCTCGTCGTGCTCGTGCCGTTGCCGGCACCGCCTGAACCGTATGGGCCGTCCGGTGTGTAGACGTCGATCTGGTTCGATGCCAGGTTAGGCCCGGCGTAGTCGAGGACGTTGCCGTACCGCGCAGCGGAGACGACCGAGATGATGACGGCAATGAGGACGCCGACGCTGATCGCTGAGAGCGCCGAGCCCGAGCGAGCCCGGTAACGAGCAAGGTCACGGAGCGCCAGGCGCACCGCGATCGGGGCGCGCCGGCCAAGACGGGCAACCATCGAGAGGCAGAAGGGAGAGAGCAGGATCACGCCGGGGATGAGAGCGACGAGGCCGAGGACGAGCTCTGGTATTCCCTGCTTGCCAGGACCGCTGCTCCGGCTGCCGGAGTAACCCAACAGAAGAAAGGCAATCGCGAGGACGACGATGCCGGGTACCGCCGTGCGGTGGATCTGCCTCGGGGGAGCCGGCCGCCCGGACAGGGCCGACACGATCGGGACCCTCGTGATGGCACGGGCCGGACGCGAGGCAGCGAAGTAGGTGGCTACCACCGCGAGGGCCATTGCGAGGCCGACCACGAGCCAGGGCAGCGCGAACACGCCGATGACATGGTGGGCGCTCGCCTCGAGGCTCGGTCGATAGGCGAGCCACGCCGCCAGTCCCACGACGGCCCCGATCACCGCCCCGACAACGCCGACGGCGACGCCGTTCGCCCGAACGACGAGACCGACGTGCCGGTCGGTACCGCCGAGGGATTCGAGCATCCCGAGCGAGCGCAACCGGCGCTGGGCGAGCACCGTGAAGCCGCCCACCGCCACGAGCGCGATGAGGAGCATCCCGATCACGAGCGCGGCGATCGAGATGGTCTCGGGGTTGAGCGCGTTGTTGGAGGCCGCCGACTGCGCTGTCTGAACGCTTGGGCCGATTGAGCTCGCGGCGACGCCCGGCGCGTCGAAGAGCACGGTGACCTGGCTCGGCGCGTGGATCTGGCCGGGCACGACGAGGGCGAACTCGTCGAGCAGGCTCTGGGGGTTCTCGACGATGCCGACGACGCGACGGGTCGTGCCCCCCTCGCGCCAGAGGTCACCGATCTTCACGTTGAAGGCCGATGCCACCCCGGCGGTCATTGCAACCTGGTCCGGCCCTGTCGGGTAGTTCCCGCTGAGCAACGCGAGCATCGGTTGGCCGAACCGGCCCTTGGGGTTCTGCGCGCGGAGCTGGTAGGTGTTGACCGAGCCAGGGATCGACAAAGTCTCGTTCTCGATGACGTCGGTCGCGCCGAAGCGATGCTGCAGGTTGGCGATCTCGCCCGCGAGGCGCGGGTCGGATCCCTGAAAGGTGGCAAGGTCCTGAGCACTGCCAAAGCCGACGTTGGCCGGCTGTGGCGTATCGGCGGACACAGCAGAACCGATGATCGTCGCCCCCACCGCCACGACGATGAGCGCCAAGATCAACAACTGCTGGCGCCATTCGTGCCGGAATAGGCGCCAGGCCCAGCGAACTACCGCAAGGCGCGCCGGCGCGCCACCGTTGGCTCGCCTTGCTTCGGCCGGCGGGAGAAGCATCGCTGTGCTCATCATCGACTCGCTGCGAGCGACGGGTCGGGGCTTTGGGGCGCTGTCTCGTCGACGACGTGCCCGTCTCGGAGATACGTCACCCGATCCGCGAAGGAGGCGAGGTGAGCATCGTGAGTCACCACGACGGCGGCGACTCCTCTCTCGCAGGCGGCGCGGATGAGCTGCATCACCGCCTCACCGTTGGTCGAGTCGAGGGCGCCGGAAGGCTCGTCGGCGAGCAGCAGGTGACGCTCGCCAACGACCGCTCGGGCGATCGCAACCCGCTGACGCTCGCCGCCGGACAAGTGGTCCGGGTAGTCCGTCGCCCGGTCAGCGAGACCGAGCTCGTCGAGAGCTGCCATCGCCGCGGCGTCGGCCCTCTTTGCTGGGATACCGTCGAGCTCGAGGGGGAGCCTCACGTTCTCGAGGGCGGTGAGCCCGCCAAGCAGGTTGAAGTCCTGGAACACGAAGCCGATGGTGCGACGCCGAAGCCGCGCCTTGTCGTTGCGGGACATCATCGACAGGGGTGCCCCGTTGATCAGGACCTCGCCCCCCGTCGGATCCTCGAGGCTGCCGGCGATAGTGAGGAGTGTCGATTTACCTGATCCGCTCGGGCCCATCACGGCGACGAGGTGACCCTCGTCGACAGCTAGATCGATGCTCTCGATGGCGTGGACCATTGTCGCTCCCTCGCCGTATGACTTGGAGACGTTGCGGAGTTCGAGGAAGCTCATCTATGACCATCCTTCGCTGTCGGTCTTTGCGGCGCCTCGGACGATACGGCATCCGATAACATACTCAGTATAGTACGCATCGACCATCCAGGCAACCCGGTCGGCGTCTCCTCCGGTGTTGCGTCCAGGGAGATGACCGCCGATCAGCGACGCGGGCTCGGCCAGGAACTCTCTTCAAGAATCGCCTCGGGGCTAGGCGGCGGTAGCGTCTGATCGACCACACGCCCGTCGCGAAGAAAGACCACGCGGTCGGCCCAGGAAGCGAGCTGGGCGTCATGGGTGACGATGACAGCAGCAACGCCCCGGTGACACGCGGCGAGGATCATGCGCATCACGGCCTCCCCGTTTGTCGAGTCGAGAGCACCGGAGGGCTCGTCGGCCAGCAGCAGGTGCCGTTTGCCCACGACCGCTCGAGCGATCGAGACCCGCTGGCGCTCACCTCCAGAGAGCTCGTCGGGAAAATGCATGGCGCGGTCGCCGAGACCGAGTTCCTCGAGCACCGCCATAGTCGCTACCTGGGCCTTCTTCGCGGACAAACCATCGAGCTCGAGAGGCAGCGAGACGTTCTCCGCGGCAGTCAGCCCGGCCAACAGGTTGAAGTCCTGGAACACGTATCCAATGGTCCTACGCCTGAGGCGAGCCTTGTCGTTACGCGACATCTTCGAGAGCTCGTCACCGTCGATCAGCACCTCACCGCTCGTCGGGTCCTCGAGGCTGCCTGCAATGGTGAGCAACGTCGACTTGCCCGATCCGCTCGGACCCATCACGGCCACGAGCGAACCGCGATCGACATCGATACTGACGTCTTGAATGGCGTGCACCTCAGCGGCGCCCTCTCCGTAGGTCTTGGAGACGCACCGCAGCTCGAGGAAGCTCACCGGCGGACTACCAGTCGGCGCGCAAATCGAGGCATCGTGGACGGAACGGGAGTATCGATCTCCGCGCGCTTGAGACGACCGTCGGCCGTGTCGAGCCAGCGCACCACCGAGTCCAAGCGGAACAACTCCGCGTCGACTACCAGGGCGAAGCTGAGATCGAACTCGGCCTCGTCCTCCTTGAGACGAGTCCATTGCTGCATGAGCTCGACTACGTAGCGCCTGTGGATCTGGATGACGTCGTGCACAGAGACCCCGGGCACCCGCAGCGCCGAGAGGACCTTGATGACGAGCTCATCGCGGGGAGGCGAGGCCATATCGGACGGCGTGCTGAGCCATGTGGCAAGTTCAGCCGACCCCGCTCCGGTGATCCGGAAGCCCTTCTGCGGGCCCTCTTTCTCGGGTTCGTCGGACTCGACGAGGCCGTCACGTTCGAGCCGCTGCAGAGTCGTGTACACCTGCCCGATGTTGAGCGGCCACACCTCGCCTGTGCTGGACTCGAACTCCTGGCGCAGCTGCAGTCCATACTTCGGGCCTTCGCTCAGCAGGGCGAGGATCGCATGCCGCACGCTCACGGTCTTACGCAATCATTGACCATACGCAGTATGGTACAGCGTTCTGCTGTTCGTCGCGTCGGACACGCGACGCTTTCCAATGCGCTCATCACGACGGACGAGCGAGTCGTTAGTCGGTGGACGGGCTCACTTGGGAGGCTCCGCCGCGCTCCCGGCGCCATCTCCGCGAGCCGCGGCCTGATAGCCCGCCCCAGTCCCACGGGTCAGAGTTGCTCAGGCGTCTCTCCTCATCATCCGCCACGCACCGAGAAGCGTCCACCCCACCAACCAAGCGATGATGACGCAGACGGCCACGGTGGTCGTCTCCGGCACGAGCAGCGACGCTGCCCCGCCCCCGCCGCCACCGGGACCCCCGCCACCCCCGCCACCGAAGACCACGGGCAGTCCGCCTGGCTCCAGGTGAGCCATCGCAAGGCCGACCACCCCCCTCTGCAGGTTGATGAGATGGGAGATGCGTACCCTCGAGAAGATTGGTGTGAGCACGATCTCGAGGACGATCATCAAGATCACGGCCACTGTTCTCTGCCCGAGCAGAGATGCGAGCCCTAGTCCGACGACGAACCCGATGACAGCCTCGAGTTCGAGCCACAGCCCGGACTTGATCATCAGAGAGTCTGATGGGTAGAGGAAGTCTTGGGCGTAGCTCGTGTAGTTCTGTTTGGCGATCTGGATCGCCGCTGCGCGGATCTGAGCTCGCGTCGTCTGGGCCGGGCCGCCGGAAGGCTGAACGCGGACGATCTTGCCCCCTGGCCCGCATGGGATGTTCGCAAGACCCGGCCCGCTGTAGGTGAAGTTGCACACGACTTCGCCGGGGTGGTCGGCCGCCCAGTTCTCGAGCCCGGTACGCGAGAGTCCGACGGGCATGTTCACGCCGTTGTAGCTGAGTCTGGTCGGTGCGGCGAAGACGCACACCGTGCACACGATGAGGAAGCCCACCGCCACCATCGGTACGACGATTGCCAACCCAGCCGGGATACGGGCCAGATAGAGCGCCAAGCGAGAACGGCCCGTGACCACCAGATGGCGAAACATGCCCTCCGTCAAGTCCACGGATCCCGCCGTGCAACCCAACGTGGCCGCGACGATGAAACCGAAGACGTACATCACGCCCGCCACAAGGCCTGTGTAGATCGCGTACCCACCTGCCGGGCTGTAAGACTTCGGGTCGAACGCATGCGCTATCAGCCTGACGCCGAGAAAGACCGTAGGGAGGCCGATGTTCACCACTATCAAGGCGGTCATGAGCCCGCGCCGCTTGCGCAGTTCCATGACTCTTGTGGTGATCATCCTGAGTGTGGGTATCGGCGATCCCCTGTGATCGTGGCGTGCGTCAGACGGCGCCGGCGGCTGCACCGGGGGCGGGGTCGAAGCCGTTGAAGCCAGTGCAGTCGTCATTCGGAGGCCCCCAGCCGGCTCGTCACTTGCAGGAACCAGGATTCGAGCGAAGCTTGCACAGGTTGGATCCGGTACAGCGAGATTCCACCCTCGACGAGCAGGCGGGCGATCTCGGCGATGACATCGCGGCCAGTCCCTGCCGGCAGCGTGATGCCGAGCCCGAGCGACCCGGCTTCGACGTGCCCGAACGGCGTGCCCTCGAGGAGGGCGCGGGCTCGGCCGGGTTCGGAGCACTCGATCTGAACAACAAGGGATGTTCCCGCCAACAGCTCGGAGATGGCTCCCTGCCGGATGACGTTGCCGCGGTCCACGATGGCGACGGCATGGCAGGTCCGCTGCACCTCGTCGAGGAGGTGGGAGGAGATGACAACCGTACGGCCTTCGGCAACGAGCGAGAGGATCATGTCGCGCATGTCTTGCATGCCGGCCGGATCGAGTCCGTTCATCGGCTCGTCGAGGATGAGCAATTGAGGATCTCCGAGGAGGCAAGCGGCGACTCCGAGACGTTGGCGCATGCCCATTGAGTACTTCGAGACCCGGTCATTTGCGCGCTGAAGCATGCCGACCCGCTCGAGTGACGGGCCGATACGGTTCCGCGCCTCCGGCTCTCGAGCGGCGGCGAGCATCTCGAGGTTCTGCGTCCCGGTCAGATGGCCGTGGAACCGCGGTTCGTCGACGATGGCCCCCACTCGCGCCAGAGCCTCATCGCGGTGTTTGGGGACCGGGTATCCGAGTAGGGACATCGTGCCGGCATCGGCGTGTGTCAACCCCAGTAGGACCCGGATGAGGGTGGTCTTGCCAGCTCCGTTGGGGCCGAGGTAGCCGAATGCACATCCCCGAGGGACTAAGAGCTCCACGCCGTTCAAGGCGACGTTCTCCCCGAAACGCTTGGTCAGCCCGTGGGTCTCCACGGCCCATTGGCTCTCAGCGGCCTGATAATCGGAGTGGTCGGCAAGAGTCGTGGAGCTCATAGAACGCTGCTACCTTCCCCCGAAACGAGGTCGAAATTCGGCTGGGCCTTAGCGACCATGGGTCGCCGTTCCTCCCCGGCTGGCTCAATCCGGCCGAGCTGCGTATCCAAACTGGAGAAAGAAGAGGTGAGGCGCACCGCCGATAACGCTACGGGCTTCGCTCGTCGCCGTCCAAGCACCTCGCTGGCGGTTAGTTGGCTTGGCAGCAGCCAACGTTGTGAAATCGACAACACCGGTGGACCTAGTGGACTGTGAGTATTCGCCGCACCATCCCCGGCATGCAGGTGATTCTCGGTTTGCTCGTGTGATTCGGCTCACGCCGCATCGTGTTTGAGAAGCACACGATGTGTCTCGACCGGTCCGGGCAGCGGCCGCACTCGAACGATGTCCCGACGACCTGGGATCAACATGCTCGAACCGGGAGTCACGGAGATCGGCATGACTGATGTCAGCCATACGTCGACACTAACGTCACCTTCGGATGCGCTTGGGAGTGCGCGCCGCTGCCTCGTAGGAACACGACTCATGACCCGAGCGGTGGCTGCGATGCACCTCGCCCGGTGCGCGAGCACCCCCGGAGCCGGCCAAGGCCCCAGGAGGTCCTGACGTCGACAATGGCACGAACGATGCTGGGTCCTCACTCCAAAGTCGACTTGTCGCGTACCGCTGCGGTTGTAGTCAGCCGCTGCATACGGCAGATCGCCTACACCCGTGGATGTACGAGAAAGACCGACCGAGGGCTGATGACGAAGTACCCCCCGCTCAGTAGGGTCCTTTGCATGGGCGCGTCAGATCAAGTACCGCCAATGTCACGCACTCCCTTGCTCCTTCGCTTCACTCCGAGGCGACTGCAGGCAATCGACGTGGGACTCGCACTGCTCCTGGTACTCACGACGGTCCATTGGGCCTTCCTCAAGGGACACAATCGCTCAGGGCAGGTGTTCGTACTCGCCGCCATTGCCGGACTGTCGATCGTGATCAGACGTCGAAACCCGATGGCGGCGCTCGTTCTCATGACCATCTCCGTCGGGCTTGCGACTGCGTTCGCCGAAGGTCCGCTCGACCCGCTAGTCGCAATTCCGATCTACCAGGTGGCGTCGGTGTACGAACGCCGGCGGTCGCTCCCGGTGTGTGCCGTCTCGACTGTGGCGCTGTCGCTTGCGTCAGCCAGTGCCGCCCTCACACATCACGGGGCTAGTTTGGGAGTGGTCGTCGTTGTCGTTGCGGGCTGGTTCGTCGGTGACAGCGTTCGAGTACGCCGCACCTACATCGCCGGGATTGCCGAGCAGGCCGCCCAGAGGCAGCGCGAGGTCGCCGAACGCGCCCAGCGCTCCGTCGCCGAGGAGCGTCTACTCATCGCCCGTGAGCTGCATGACGTCGTGTCGCACAGTCTGAGCGTCATCGCCGTGCAGTCCGGTGTCGGCCGTCATGTCATCGACACCCAGCCTGACGAGGCCAAGAAGGCACTCGCCGCCGTCGAGGCGACGAGCAGGTCTGCCTTGGATGAATTGCGCCGCATGCTCGGTCTTCTTCGTCGAGACGATCAACAGGCAGCCCCCCTTGCACCAGCGCACGGTCTGAGCGCTCTCGAAGGTCTTGTGCAGCAGGTAAGGTCGGCCGGTTTCGACGTCGACCTTGACGTCAAGGGCATGACCGTGGGGACCCTTTCGCCAGCGGCCGAACTTTCCATCTACCGGATCGTCCAGGAGGCGCTGACCAATGTCGTGAACCATGCTGGCGGCCTAGCGACCGTGCGCGTCGAGATCCGCCACGAAGCTGATGCGCTCGTGCTGGAGGTGAACGACGATGGCCGGGGGATGCCGCCTACGGCTACGGGTCAACTAGCAGGCCAGGGTCAGGAGACCCACCAGGGGATCGTCGGTATGCGCGAGCGCGTCGCTATGTTCGGCGGGTCGTTTTCAGCCGAGACGCGACCTGAGGGCGGCTTCCGGGTTCTCGCCCGCTTTCCCTTCGAAAGCCTCCTGCCATCGTGATCAGTGTCGTCGTGGTGGACGACCAGGCACTCGTCCGCGCCGGTTTCAGGGTCCTTGTCGACTCCTCGTCTGATCTCCAGGTGCTCGGCGAGGCGGCGGACGGGATCGAGGCCGTGCGCACAGTGCGGCAGCTGCGACCCGAGGTCGTCCTTATGGATATTCGGATGCCGGGGATGGACGGGATCGAGGCGACAAGACAGATCGTGGGCGCTCCCGAAGGAGCAGACACGCGAGTGCTGATCCTCACGACGTTCGACCTCGACCAGTACGTCTATGACGCACTCCGGGCGGGGGCGAGCGGGTTTCTCCTGAAGGACACTCCGCCTGAGGAGCTGCTCGATGCGATCCGGGTGATCGCAGCCGGGAACGCTCTCTTGGCTCCGAGCGTCACGAGGACGCTCATCGCCGAGTTCGCAGGCCGCGCTGCGCCCTTAACGAAGAACTCCGACGCTCTCGGGATGATTACGCCGCGCGAGCGTGAGGTGCTCCTGCTCATCGCGCGCGGGAGATCGAATGGGGAGATCGCTGAGGATCTTCACATGAGTGGCGCGACGGCCAAGACGCACGTCAGCCGCCTGTTGTCCAAGCTCGGCGCCCGAGATCGAGCCCAGCTCGTGGTGATCGCCTACGAGTCGGGCCTGGCGACAGGTCGATGAATGCCAGGCGCGCGCTCCTCCATTGGATGGCGAGTTGGGGACCGTCCTACGTGGGCCACGAGCCGCCACTCGGATCGGTCGAGGGAGCTGAGCACGTCGCGCTTCCAGGGGCCGATCACAACTTTTGTGATCTCAGCAACAGAGCTCCACCGTGCGACGGTATTCACTCATACCGTCCTAATGGTTCGGCGGCCCGGTCCAGCGTGGCTCGGAGAGCAAACCACGTGCCCACAACTACGGACGCTTGATCCGGCCACCGAGGCACTAACGAGCCAGGTTCTAAAAGGGGAGCTCGTGGGCATTTTTGTGCGCTGTTCTCATTCGTGGCGGAGTGTCGGCACCTAGCGGCTGGCCCCGGGAACGATCCAGATAGTCACTTCGATGCCGCCTGCGGGGTCGAGTGTTGCGATCGAGCATTTTGGCGAGCCAGTGCCAATGGCACCGGCCTCGCTGACGATGACGCTGCGGGCATCGATGCGGAGAGCCCGCGCGTCCTGCTTGACGAGGGCGGCCGCGTCCGCGGGTGCCACGCAACGGGCGTCGGGCGACGAACCGAGTTGTGAGCGCAGCTCTTTGTCGAGCGACACGGTTACGTTCGGCGACGAATTGTACGACTCGGGGATCAATGTGAGGGTCTTCGAGGAGGCGTCGGTCAGCGAAACGTATATCGAGCAGGAGCCGGCGCCTTGGCGCACCTTCACGACCCAGCCGAACAGCCCGGCGACGCCCAGCTCCTTCGAAGCAAAACCTGTCGCATTCGCGGCCGACCTACAACCAGTCGCTATCGGCGCAGCCACGTCGCTCATCTCGTCGTCGAGGTACAGCAGGAAGCCCTTCTCGTGAAACCCCTTAGGCAACGGGACCGACCCGGCTGGAGGTCGATCCGATTTCGACAGGACGGCGACGAGCCCTGTCGGGGTGATCCAACCGGCGAGCGCCGGTACTCGGTGGTCCTGGCGGCGCAGCACGTTGCGGCAGTCCAATATCGGGTCGCCCGACTCGACGGGGATGTAGGTGTTGTAACCACATTCGATCGTCGTGTTCGTCCGTGGGTTCGTAGGTCTTCCTACGGCAGCCCAGACGGTGACTCCCCCCGTCGCCAACACAGCCGCGGCGGCCGCCGCGCTGATGCCCGGGTGGCTGCCGAGCAGCCGGGCGCCGAACCACGGGCGACGGGCCCGTCCCATCACGTCGTCACCGGCCGGATCCACGCTGCCGGCATGCTCGAGCAACTCAAATGCGTTCATTGTCTGATCTCCTGGGATATCGGTGTGGGTCTGAGGTTCATGTTCTGCAGGGCGGACCGGGCCTTATGCAACCGCCAGCGGACGGTGCCTGAGGGCATCCCGAGCACGTCGGCTATCTCCTTCGGCTCCAGTTGCTCCCACACCGAGAGAAGGATGACCTCTCGATCCGCCGGCTGGAGCGCGGCGAGCGCTTCACGCAGCGCGGCTGCCACCGAACAGGGCGGGACCGGCGGGACCGGTAGCAACTACGCTCGAACCCCTGCTGGACGACGCCAGAGTCCGAAATGGCCCTGCCCCCGAACTGCGCATGGGGGATACGGTGAACGCCGTGGATCTCCCAGAGCTAATGGTCAGGGACGCCGGCGAATGGCGAAGATGGTTGAGCGCCCATCACGCCGATTCACCGGGTGTCTGGCTGGTACTGGCCAAGAAGGGAACGGTCGATCCAACAACCGTCTCGTACGACGAGGCGCTTGACGAGGCGATCTGCTTCGGCTGGATTGATGGTCAATTAGGGCGTCGTGACAGCGCTACGTTCGGACGACGTTTCACGCCTCGAAAAGCTCGCAGCCCGTGGTCTCAACGGAATGCTGCCATCGCTGAAAGG
Source organism: uncultured Acidimicrobiaceae bacterium (assembly GCA_963801185.1). GTDB lineage: Bacteria > Actinomycetota > Acidimicrobiia > Acidimicrobiales > Bog-793 > Palsa-601. Next base: position 14,564 of record CAWDDW010000002.1, read on the forward strand.
CTTATCGCCACCGGCCGAATGCATCGATCCGGCGAAGACGAGGTGCGGCAGGCGAAAGAGGACGGTCGATGGGAGGCCGCCTACGCCGGGCAAGGCAGCATCGAGATGCCTGAGGATTTCGCTACTGCCCTGAGTGCCAATCCTCGCGCAAAGGCGATGTTTGAGACGCTCACGAGTGCGAATCGATACGCCATCCTCTACAGGATCGGAAACGCCAAGAAACCCGAAACCCGCTCCAGGCGCATCGGCCAGTTTGTCGAGATGTTGGCCCGAGGTGAGACGATCCACCCCCAGGCTCCATGATCACACCCGAGAAGAAGATTCACTGCCGACGGAATGTCCCACATCGCCGGTTCGGTAGGGCACCCGTCGGTCAGATACGCCGGCAACAAGCCCCGAGGTGCCGCTCGGCGACGCCCGCCAGTGCGCCACGACCCGGCGTACTGGGGCAGTCTCAAGCGAGATTGCTTCCGGTAATACTGGGACCGACCAGAAGCCGAGTTGGATCCGTCCAGTGGTAGCGGTGACCCAACGCTCGACCACCACCCGGAAACGGCCCCCGAAGCTGAGTCTCGACTCGACTGCCACCTCGTGCGTCGTAGAAGGCCTGGGCAGCGGTGTTCTGATTGAGTACCCAGAGGTGAAGCGATCCTTTGGGCCGAAGTCGAAGGAGTCTCCGTGCGGCCTCTGACAGCAGGCGTGAACCTATCCCGGTTCTCTTCAGATCCGTTCTGACGTGGAGGTTCTCGAGAAGTGACCCCCAGCGTGGGTCTTCGTCCAAGATGATGTGGGCGAAACCGACGACCTCGTCGCCGTGACGGGCAACGACTGTGTACTGCCTTCTTGTGGGATGGGCCAGTCGACTTCTCCACACCTCTTGGCGATCAGCGACGACGTCCCCATCAAGGTAGGCGTCCAGATAGGCACCTCGGTAGTGACGTCGCCAGCTGTCGACATGGAGCGAGGCGATGGAGTCTGCGTCGCGATCGGTCGCGTCAAGGTACCGCACGGCTAAGACCTGCTTCGGCATGCTGCTCTCCTCATCGATCCTGGCATTGGCACCGTGCAACAGCCGGCTGCCGGACCGTCAACGGGCCAGGTCCCTCGGGTCGCTCTTGATGAACGACCACAGATTACCCGTAGCCCTTCCGGCCGTCCCTCATCGCCGAGTTGTCCCACCGACCCGGCGATCAGCGCGACTTGAGGCGAAGTCCCAGTCGAACGTTCTGGGACACCTGTTCGGTGTTGCAACGCCTGTACTCGCTTGCACGCCGAGCCGTCGATCGGGGCGGCTCCCGAAGCTGACGCGGCGTCGGTGGCCGCAGTCCATCGAGCAATCTGCGCCGCCCGATTTGTCTGGCGCTCAATGCAGCGAGCCGTCCGCTCGAATGCAGATCGTCCAAGAGCTACGGGTCGTGTCTACGGCTCGTGACTTTCGGCGGGGATGGGAGCGATGACCGTGCTCCACTTGCATTTGGGTCGGACCACCCTCTGACAGATCCCGACGGGTTGTGCAACGCTGCGGGAGTGGCTGGACTGGACGAGTTGCGTGAGGGCCGACTGCAGCGACCTCACGGGCGCACGGTGGCCTGGAGCGAGTGGGGGCAGAGCGACGGGGTGCCGGTGCTACGTCTACCCGGTACGCCGGGCTGCCGCTACAGCGTGCGGGCCGACCGGACGCCGTGGCAGGCGCGCAACCTGTTGATGATCACGACCGAAAGACCGGGCTTCGGAGCCTCAACCCGACTCCCCGGGCGCGGCTTCGCTGAGCCCGCCGATGACTGTGCAGCGGTCCTGGACCAGCTCGGGCTTGAGGCAGTGCACGTCGCTGGGAGCAGCGGGAGCGCCCCGCACCAGTTGGCGTTCGCCGTTCGTCACCCCTCACGGGTGCGAGCGATGACGATCCTGGTCGGGGCGGCTCCGACGACCGAAGAGGAGGAGGCTCGGCTGATCGGACTGAACCGGCAAGGGCACCGCCTTTACAGGGCTGGCGACTTGGCTGGCGTCCGGCGGCTGATGACCGAGGCGCGCGAGGCGCTTCTAGCCGACCCCCTGGCCGCTTACCGGGAGGTTATGGACAAGGCACCGGAGGCCGATCGCGTGGTGATGGGCGACCCGGGCTGGCAGGAGTCCCTGACGGTCTCCATCGAGGAGGCGCTGCGGCAGGGAGTCGACGGGTGGTTCGACGAGGGACTCGCCTTGTATGGAGACTGGCGAGACGTTGACCTGGCGGCAGTTCGGACATCGCTGACCTGGTGGCATGGCGGCTCCGATGCCACTGTGCCGCTCAGTGCCGCACAACGACTGCTCGAACAAATCCCCCATGCACAACTGCGGCTCTTCGGTGACGACGAGGGGCACCTGGCTGGCTTCCACCGCGAGGGCGAGATCCTTGACGAACTCCTCGCTCGTGGCTGACTCCGTTTACTGACGGCAGCCCGATCGGATCGAGGTCCTGAACCCGCGTAACGTCCCGTCAGTGGCGCGCTCATAACGACACGTTCATCGGTTGAGCTGACGAGCCTCACGGGAGTGCAGATTCGGCGTCCGGTATCTGTAGGGGTAGCCCAGAACGCGCGCCAGATCGCGCTGCACGGACTCGCCCAGAGGTGCCGTTACACGGGTGATCCGTCAGGCGTCCTCGCCCCCAGTCCTCCTCGGCCGGGTCCTGTCGCCGTGGCTGATTCCGCTGATCTCGGGGGCTCGAACATCGTCATTTGCCTCGCTCGGCGAACGGTCGCGAGAAACCCCCATCTACCAGGGAAATCGTTGTTATCCCTACAACGGCGTGGAGGTGAGCGGACAACTCTCGAACCAATCCATTAGGGAGGTGCTCCACGTCCTCTGGTCCATGACCAGGCCTTCGGCTGATCCCTGAATGACTCGTCGACCACCTTTTTGACGTGGTCGTTCCCAGCGCCAGAACGCCGGACCACGATCTTGGTGGCGAGTCGGCTGGGCTCGGCATTCTGTTCGCCCGCGAACCGGCGTTTGGTGACGCTCTCAACGCGGGAACATCCGCTCCGCCAGCGGTCCTACTCGGTGCTGATCTGCTCGAGCCTCTCCAGGCTGGCCGTCATGGACTCAAGAACCGAATTGGTCCCGTTGATCCACTCCCCGCCCTCGCGGAGGAGAATCCATCGGTTCTCCTCTAGACCGCAGTCAAAGACCTCGGTGACGACGGTGGCGTTGTCACCGTCCGGAGTGAGGCTAAACCCCCACCGGTAACCGGCAGGGACGCCGACTTTAGATGGATCACCGCCAGCCGTCGCGGGGTCACCCGGAGCGGGTTCCCAAAATATTCGGCGATCTGGCTCGAACTCAACCACATAGTTGAGCATGAGGTAGTCGCGACCGAGCCGGTGCATTTTCATGGTGAAGGTGTCGCCGATATCGGAGATGGGACGATTGAAGGCAGCTCCCCGGAGCATGTCGGACCCGTCGAAATCCATGTGGCGTTGCGGATTCGCCAGGATCTCGAAGATGTGGGCTGCCGGTGCTTCGATCCTGCGTGACACTTCGACCGACTTGCCTTCCTCTGACATGGCTCAGTCACCTCTGTCGCTCTGCGCCTGCCCCACCGAGCGCACGTCTGTAGTTCATACAGTTGGACGTTGCTGGTCCCGCAAAATCATTCATCGGTCAGAAGTCTGAATCATTCATCGGTCAGAAGTCTGACAGTGCCGCGAGCAAGGTGGAGCATGCCCTCGGAGCGCCGATCGGGGACGCGCAGAACAGTCAGCAGAACTCCGTCCGACGCCGAGTCGCTGCGGTGCCAGAAGGAGGGATCTGGAACTTCTAGCAAAGGCGTAAAGGGTTCGAGAGTCAGCACTCTCTTGTCAGAGCGGTCGGTGGAGATAAGCGGACGGCGCCCGGGACGAGGAAGTATTATGACGAGCCCGAGATCACCCGGACGAGCGCACCACTCACGGTCCTGAGCTCGGTGACGGAGTCGCCGAGGTAGTTCGCCACGAAGAGGGTGCCCCCGCTGATCGCCAAGGCGACCGGATCGTCGAGCTTGTACGCCGAGCCCGAGATCTTCCGCACGAGCGCCCTGCTCGAGGCCTTGAGCACGGTGACCGAGTTGCCGTTGCCGTTCGCCACGAAGAGGTCGCCCGCGCTTGTCGCCAGGGCGTCCGGGTTGTCGAAGCCGTATGACGCCTTCGAGATCACCCAGACGAGCGCTCCGCCAGCCGTCGCGAGCTTGGTGACGGAGTCGCCGTCGGCGTTCGTCACGAAGAGGTCGTTCCCGCTCGTCGCCAGGGCGCCCGGGTAGTCGAACTTGTACGACGCCTTCGAGATCACCCGCACGAGCGCGCCGCTCGAGGCCTTGAGCTCTGTGACCGAGTTGCCGCCGTCGTTCGCCACGACGAGGTCGTCTCCGCTCGTCGCCAGGGCGACCGGGTAGTGGAACTTGTACGACGCCTTCGAGATCACCCGGACGAGCGCGCCACCCGAGGCCTTGAGCTCGGTGACCGAGTTGCCGCCGTCGTTCGCCACGAAGAGGTCGTCTCCGCTCGTCGCCAGGGCGTCCGGGTAGTTGAACTTGTACGCCGAGCCCGAGATCACCTGGACGAGCGCCCCGCTCGAGGCCTTGAGCACTGTGACGGAGTCGCCGGCGTAGTTCGCCACGAAGAGGTCGCCCCCGCTGATCGCCAGGGCGTCCGGGTAGTTCAACTTGTACGACGCCTTCGAGATCACCCGGACGAGCGCCCCGCTCGAGGCCTTGAGCACTGTGACGGAGTTGGCCCTGGTGTTCGTCACGAAGAGGTCGCCCCCGCTGGTCACCATGGCGTCCGGGGAGTTGAAGCCCCAACCGAGCCCACGGACCGGCGTCAGTGCACTACTCCCGGCCGGCACCGCTGAGATCGCGCCGGCTCGTGCCTGGCTGGCTGCCGTTGCGGTCGCCACCGAAGCGACGCTCGCCGCCGCCAATGCGGCCGCCAAGAACACTCCACTCTTGCGCACGATCAGGGCACCTCCTGGCAGTGCAGGCTTACTGGAGCATAGCCATGAGTGGTCGCTAGCGCTCCTGCCGAGGGCCTATGGCGGCGCTGCGGATTCAGCGGGCGAGAGCAGCGACGAGTTCGGCCTGTGCCCTGATCCGGTCTTGACGGACATCCACCCGACCCCGACAGGGTGGCATCGTTGACGGTGACCGCCGGTGTCGGACTCGGACGCTTGGCCCCGTAAGCCGTGGCTGGCAGGCCTGCCGCACAACAGGTACTTCACCCCTGCCGGTCGAGGGCCCCGACGGCGAACGACTGCGCCCAAACACGATGGAACCCCCCCAGAATCCCGACCGTCCGCCCATCCCCAATCGCTTAGACCGTGACATTCGCGAGCGGACGAGCGCCTGACTCGGCCACGTCGCGGAACGAGGTTGAAAGAGAAGACGAACCTGCCTGAGCGATCGGACACGCGATCTTTCCCCCGACCAGCCCAAACGTTGTATTTCTGACAACGGGGTGGAGGTGAGCGGACTCGAACCGCCGACTCCACGTTGCGACAGCTAGAGGGCAGTCTTGGAGGTGGCTACCGGGGTGGCGATGAAGCCGTGAGGGATGTTGTTCTTGCCGAAGTAGATCCCGGTCACGGTGCCTTTGTCGTTGATCCCGCCCGGTGCGGTGCCGCCGAACACGTAGCTGTTCGGGTGGGCATCCCCGCTCGGGATCTTGTGAGTTGCCAGCGGGTCACTGATCCTGATCATCTTCCCGTGGAGGAACTCCCACCCGACGAACACGCCGTAGTTCTCCCAGCCGTCGGAGTGGCCGACGACGGCACCCCCGCCGTTGATGCCCGACGGCCAGGTACCCCCGTTGCGCCCGCCGGCGTCACCTGGTGCGGTGAAGTAGCTGTACCGGTGGACGCTGGGAGCCTGAGGAGAGAAGGTGAAGCCCTTCACAGTCTTGGGCCAGGAGTACCCCAGCCCGTCGATCACGCTGGAGTTGTTGATCCCCCACAGTTCGGTGCCCGAGGTATCGCTCGGCGGGTACTTCGGATTGTTCACGGTGGTGAAATGGCCGTGCTGCTCGATAAAGCCGTGTTCGACGCCCTTGCTGTCAACGAAGCTGCCCACGAGGACGCCTGCATCATTGATGCCCGCCACGACTTCGGTATACCCCTTCTTACCGGCGGCTGGATCGTCGATTGTCTTGATCGCACCCTTTGGTGAGCGGGTGAACCCGTGAGAAAGGTACTTGCCATCACCCAACGACTGGGTCCACCACCCGACGGCCGTTCCCTTGCCGTTGACGGACTGGATCCCAGTCCCGTACGCGCCTTTGACGTCCACTGTGATGATGTGGCCGTCCTTCATGACGATGAAGCCGTGCGCGACCAAGCTCGTGTCTATGTACTGCCCGACCATGACACCCGAGTCGTTGACACCCAAAATGTCGGTGTAAATAGACTTGGGAACGTCGAAGGTCTTGAATTTGAAGTGCAGGCCGCCCGCCGGCGCGGCGCTAGCCGTAGTGGCGGCCGTGACCGGCGAAGCGAGCGCAGCGAGAAGACACGCGGCGACCAAGCCAACGCTGCCTCGTCGAAGGTGCGAAATCCTGTGCATCGTGCCTCCGTTCCGAACTTGTTGCGATCCGAGGGAGGCGCGTTGAATTCTGCTTCTCCCGAGGCACGCACAAACCAACTTGTCCAAGCTGGATTGTGTGTCGGAGACAACCCGGTGCCTAGAGGCGAATGTCACACCCAGCGTCGCAAGGGAGCCTCCAGGATCCAGGGGACGGATGCGAACCCTCTAGGGGCCGGCGTTGCTCTAAGGAACAGATAAGGCAACGCTTGCGGGGCTCTGCCCGCCGATCCAAAGGTCTTGGACGGGGGTGTCTGCGGAGATCCAGTTACCGGCAGGCCCGTTCTGCTCAGTACAGGTGGTTGTGCTTAGAGTTCCGCTGCAGCTGGCACCGACGATGGTCTAGGCACCGTTCGACGCGTTGAACCGCTCGATAGACAGCCGGCGAAGATCTGGTGGTCCGGGAAGAGCGCGGTGGACCATGTGAGGATCCCGCTGGTGCCGGACACGCTGACCGCGGGCTGATTGCCGCTGGGCATCGTGTAGGCCAGGGCGCTGGCGCTCCCCGATCCACCGGCGCTCCAGGCAGCGCGGGCGAGCGGTGAGAAGATAAGGCCGAGCGGCAGCGCGACGTACACACCAATCAGCAAACGCTTGATTGCCGGGTTCCTCTTCGTATCAGCGCTTCCTTGCAACACCGCGGTAAACGGAGGAAAGGATGCGATGCATCCGTCGGGCGCTTTCACGTACTCGCCTCGCCGCGGAGCTTGAGCAACGCAACGAGCAGCTCCGCCAGCAACGGGCACGCCGAGCCGAGTTGGGCGTGGAGACCGACCGGTATCGGAAATGTTGTCGAATGCTTGGGCCGCCGATCTCCCGTGGGTCCCAGCTCGCCTCGGTCGGTGGCGGCAACGGGCTGACAGGAATCCGAGATAGCGTGAGTGTGCTGGGTGGGACCTTTACGGCTGGACCAGACAGACCTCACGGCTGGCGGGTCTCGGTGGGCATTCCCGCTACCGACTACCACGCACCATGACGTGATCGGCGTCGGCGAGCACGACACTCGCCGACCGCACGAGGGCCTCCGTGGCAGGACCGCTGAACTGGGAGAACTCGTCTGCCGCACTTTGAGAAACCGAAGAAACCAGCCCTCTCCTCGACGTCCGCGCGGCACTCCCCCGATCCAGCCGGCCAGGCCAGTGACCGCAGTCCTGTTCCGCCTCTGCATTGCGTCAGCGGCGGAGCAAGCTGGTAAGCACTTCGGCCTGGCTGATCTCTGGCTGTTTCGTCGCGGTCAGCAGGGTCAACGTCTGGTCCTTCGCCAGCTCTCGCAGTGGGCCAACGCGACCGATCGCTCCGGTTGCTTCAGTTCGACGCGGTAACGGCGGGTGAACTCCTTGAACCGTCCGGGATCGTGGCTGTACCACTTGCGCAATTCCGTCGACGGCGCGACCTCTTCGCACCACTCGTCCAGGTCGGCTTTTCCCTTGGTGAGCCCCCGGGGCCAGATCCGGTCGACCAGCACCCGGGCACCGTCGCCACGTGCGGGTGCGTCATAAACCCGACGAACTTGCACTTCAGTCTTCTTCGCCACCATTCGCCTCCTAGCGGAACTCTCGTTGCTTTCTTGCAGGCTCGGCGCGGACAACGCCCTCACCGGACTGTGTCACCTCGGTCTGGACTCGCTCAGCCAAGAGGATCCGGCTCGCTCGAGGAATCCTCGCTCCCAGCGTGTCGATGTCACGCACCGGCGACTCCACTCGCCACGCGGGTCGCCGGGGTGGGACTTGAGGTTCTCAGCAGGGGAACGACCGACTGGATCGAGCGGGTTGTCTGGGAGCCGCCCCGCGGACAGGGCTGGCGTCGGCTCGTCGTCAAGGCCGCACCAGGGTGAGCAGCATCACAGTCGGCTCCGTGGCCTCGAGCGCATGGGGCGTGCCTGGCGACATGTGGAGCCAGAATCCGGGCCCGAGATCGAAGTCCTCGCCGTCGACGGTGAACCGCAGCCGCCCGGACAAGACCTGGACTACCGCGGCCCGGCTGGCCTGGTGCTCGCTGAGCCCTTCCCCGGCGTCGAGGCCGAACACGGTTACATTGAGCACCTCATCTCGGTGGATGACCTTGGAGATGACCGAACCCGGCTGGATCGCGACCTGGTCGGCGGCCGAAAGTACGACGTGCGGCATGGACGCTCCTTTGACTCCTTGTGTTCCTCGAATCATCCCGCGTCCGCATAGCTCTCAAGGACTCTTGCTGAACTCCTCGACCCTCAGTCGACCGACCTATCCTGGATGCGCGCCGGACGCCTCGCTGCTCGCGTCCCGCAGCGCCGCTCGGTTCTCGCACGACGGTCAGGCTCGGGCGAGCGAGCCGCCTGGGCGATCGGTGCCACCGGGGCGGTGACCACGGTGGACCTCCCACTCTTGATCTACGACGGCGAGTGTGGCTTCTGCACGGCGAGCGCCGACTATCTCGCCAACGCCTTCTATCCCCCGACGCCGTGGTCGCCTCCTGGCAGGAGCTGGGTGAAGCTGAGCTGTCCCGGCTCGGGCTGTCGCTCGACGATGTGTCGAAGGTTGCGTGGTGGGTCGACGAAGGTGGCCTGGCGTCGACAGATCGGGCGCGCCCTGTCGAGCTGGCGATCTGCTGGCTCACCATGCTCGGTGAGTGCGCGATCCCGCTTACTCTCGTGCTGGCGCTCCCGCCGCTCTCGCCCTGCTCGCCATCGCCTTCTGCTTCCACGTCGTGGTCGCGGTAGCTTCATGTGGGCGGTGCAGGAAGGCGCGCTCGTCGCTCGCTCGATGACGGCGGTGACGAGCTCGGTGGTGCGGAAGAAGGGCAGCGCGCCGGTGGCCGTGGTCAATGGCCCGTTGCCGCCTCCAGGGCAGGCGGGTCTCGCAACGGAGCCGGAGGAGGCAGCTCGTTGGCGGTGGCGACGGTTACGAGAAAGCCTCCGTAGCGCCTCCACCAACCAAACAAACGCCGGCCCTCCTCAGTCGTCATCTCCACGGGCGCCCATCCCTCCGGCGAAGGGGAGGAACGTGGCGGGAAGAGCCGGACCTCGACGGAACGGGTGTCGCGCCGCAGGCCCGTACGCAGCAGCTTGAGAGCGCTCTCCTTCGCCGACCAGATGAGGTTGGCAGCGACGTCTCGTTCGAGCGCCTGCGGAGGGGCGGCGACGTCGTCCCGTTCGCGAGGTGTGAGGTAGTCGCATACGAAGGCGTCCGACCGAGGCTCGACGACCTCGAGGTCGCAGCCGATCTCGAGGTCGCCGCCGAGCTCAGCCGGCGTGGCGGCGACGGCGATCGCCCACCCGGCACGGGTGCTGAGCGAGACGCCGACCTGACGGGCCTCACCATCGACGTATGCGACGGGTGCTCCTTTGGCTGGGCCAGAGGCGACCGAGCGGATCTCGATCCGAGCGAGTGATGAGAGCTCCCCCTCCCCGCCGACAAGGGAAGCCACCGCCTCTTTTGCCGCCAGCCGCCCGGTCAGCCACTCGGAGCGCCTCTTGGAGAAGCGCAACTCCCCGATTCGGGCCGTCTCAGCGGCGCTCAGCCAGTCGAGAGAAGCCGGCTGCTCGGCCTCGCAACGCGAATGCCATACGGCCACGAGACGAGCATCGCACACCTCGTCAAGGGCAGGGAGAAAGAGTCTTCGCCATTCGGGTCTATCGGCCCTACCTGCGGAAGCCCCGTGCCCGTAGCTTGCAAGAAGGAGCAGTGCCGCCACCAGCGACATGCCGATCCGGACGGGACGCTGCCATGACGACTGGTCTCGAGCGAGAGACGCTCGACCTCATTCTCGAGTCGATTGACGAATTCGCCGAGCGCGAGCTCGGAAGCAAGCTTATCCTGGCGCTCGACGCCAGAGACGAGTTCCCCGCCGAGCTCGTCCACAAGATGTGCGGCGGCGAGCTCGGGTTGCAGCTGCTGTTCGTTCCCGCCGAGTACGGCGGCATGGGCACCGACACCTTCGACGTCTACAGGGTCTGCGAGAGGATGGCTCGCGTCGACCTGGGCCTTGCGACGGGCGTCCTCGCGACGTCGCTCGGGAGCGACCCGATCACCGTCGGCGGCACACCCGAGCAGCAGAAGACATGGATGACCCGCATCGCCGAGGAAGGGCTGCTCGTTGCCTACGGCGCCACTGAGCCCGAGGCCGGCAGCGACTTGGCGGCACTCAAGTCCGTCGCCGTTCCTGTGATGGAGCACGGGGTCGTCGTCGGCTACCGGATCACAGGACGCAAACAGTGGATCTCGAACGGAGGCGTCGCCGATCTCTACTCGATCCTCGCCAACGCTCCGGGCGGTCCGTCATGGTTCGTTGTCGAGAAGGGGGTGGAGGGCTTCACCCACGGCGAGCCCGAGGACAAGCACGGCATCCGCCTCAGCAACACGGCGGCTCTCTACCTCGACGACGTCGAAGTGGATGCCGGTCGCCTCCTCGGCGGCGCCGAGGGGAAGGGCTTGGCGCAGGCGCAGCAGGTCTTCGGCTACACGCGCCTGATGGTGGCAGCTCTTGCCCTCGGGGCCGGGTGGGCAGCCCTCGACATCGCCATTCCCTACTCTGCCGGCCGCGTCCAGGCCGGCGGTCCCCTCTCGGAGAAGCAGGGCTTCACCCACAAGCTCGTCGTTCCCCACGCCGTCAGGTTGGAGGCCGCTCGGGCCTACATCGAGGAGACGGCGGCGCACATCGACGAGGACGAGGGCCTGTTCATCACCGAGGGTGCCATCTCGAAGTACCTGACGACGGAGGTAGCCAATCAGGCTGCCGATGCCGCCATCCAAGCACTCGGCGGTTACGGGTACACCCGGGGCTACCTCGTAGAGAAGATCAGGCGCGACGTTCGCATAACCACGATCTACGAAGGCACGTCGGAGATCATGGAGATCACGGTCGGGCGCGACCGTTGGCAGCAACACTTGAAGACTTCCGGCCGCCACTACCACGACCAGGCCGCCGCTCTCGAGGCGCTCCATGGCAACGACCCGGAGGTGGGTGCTGCTGCTGCCGCCATCGCCCACCGCGCTCTCGCCGAGACGTTCGAGGCTTGCCGAGTGGGGCGCCTCACGCGCAACCAGCACGTCCTCCTCCGCTTGGGGGAACTGGCGGCATGGACAGAGCACGCTGGCGCCATGGCCCGGCGGGCGGCCCGAGCTCGCAACGGCGAGCTGTCCGAGAAGGCCGACGGACGCTTCGACGCCGCGACGTTGGCGGCCATGAGCCGCCTCTTCGCGCGGGAGGCGGTCCTGAAAGTAGCGACAGAAGGTTTGCGTTGGGTCACAGGCGGGAGCGAGGAGGTCGACGCAGGCCTGCAACAGCGAGTCGGCCTGGCCGAAGCCCACGCCGCGCAGCGGGGTCTCCTCGACGATCTCGATGCCGTGGCCGGTGCCTTGTACGGGAGGGTCGCATGAGTGAGCCCATCGCAATCGTCGGCGTCGGAGCCGTCCTTCCTGACGCCCCGGACGTCACGACGTTCTGGCAAAACGTACAGGAAGGGCGCTACTCGATCAGCGACGTGCAGCCCGACCGTTGGGATCCGGAGCTCTACTTCGACCCGGACCCGAAAGCGAAGGAGAAGACTTACACCAAGCTGGGCGGATGGGTCCGCCAGTGGGAGTGGGCGCCCCTCGAGTGGCGGCTCCCGATCCCCCCGACGGTGGCCGAGGCAATGGACGACGCCCAGAAGTGGGCCGTCGCCTGCACGCGGGCCGCCCTCGTCGACTACGGCTGGCCAAGTCGCGCCATCGACGGAGAGCGGACGGCGGTGATCCTCGGCAACGCCATGGCGGGCGAGAAGCACTACCAAAGCTCGCTCCGCATCGCGTTCCCCGACGTCCTTCGCCGCCTCGGCTCCTCTTCGGCGTTCAGCTCGCTGCCCGCAGACGTCCGGGTCGCCATCGAAGGTGAGTTCAGGCAGCACTTCGAGGGACTTGGCCAGGCCATCACCGAGGACACGATGCCAGGGGAGCTCGGGAACTGCATAGCCGGCCGCGTGGCGAACGTCTTCGACCTCCGCGGGCCGAACTTCGTAGTCGACGCCGCCTGTGCCTCGGCCCTCGCCGCCTTCGACGCTTCAATCGCCGGGCTTGCCTCCGGCGAGTTCGACCTGGCGATCAGCGGCGGTGTAGATCGCAACATGGGCGCTGCCACCTACGTGAAGTTCTGCAAGATCGGGGCCCTCTCGGCCACGGGGACGCGGCCGTTCGACGAAGGCGCCGACGGATTCGTAATGGGAGAGGGAGCGGCTCTGTTCGTGCTGAAGCGCTTGGCCGACGCCGAGCGCGACGGTGACAGGATCTACGCAGTCGTGCTCGGGATCGGCGGCTCGAGCGACGGCCGCGGCAAAGGTATAACGGCCCCCAACCCGGTCGGTCAGCGCCTGGCGGTCGCCCGGGCGTGGGCGGGTTCCGGGCTCTCCCCCGAAGCGTGCTCATTCGTCGAAGCGCACGGTACCTCGACCCGGGTCGGGGACGTCGTAGAAGTGACGAGCCTGACCGAGGTCTTCGCCTCGGCCGGCCTCGCCCCCGGTTCGGTGGCCCTCGGCTCGGTCAAGTCCAACCTCGGCCACTTGAAGGCGGCCGCCGGGGCGGCCGGGCTGTTGAAGACCGTGCTGGCTCTGAACGCCAAACGGATCCCCCCGAGCCTCGGTTTCCGCAATCCGAACCCGAACATCGACTGGGCCCGCTCACCGTTCTACGTCAACACCGAGCTAGCGGACTGGAAGGTGCCGGCCGGCAAGCTGCGCTGCGCCGGCGTCAGCGCTTTCGGCTTCGGCGGCACGAACTTCCACGCCGTGCTCGCGGAGTACGTGCCCGGCCATCACGCTTCGGGAGGCCGCAGCCGGCTCTCGGTGGAGGAGCGCTCCAGCCGAGGGACCCAGCCCACCATCGCCTCCCCGGTGACCCCGAAGGACCCCCTGCGTGGTGCCGCCCTGCTCGGAGCGGCGTCGGAGGACGAGCTCTCGGCTCGGCTGCGCAGCTTGCGCGACCGTGCCCTGGCAGGGGATGCTCCCCAGCCGGAGGCGCCGCCGGCGGCGGCGCTGGCTGCGCCGGAGCGGGTCGCCCTCGACTACGGCGACGCTACCGAGCTGGCGGAGAGGGCGGCGGCGGCCCTCGAGGCCGTCACGAGGGGACCGGCCGCATGGAAGCTGCTCCAGGGGCGCGGCGTGTTCAGGGGCGGAGGGGTGCCGGGCAAGGTAGCCTTCTTGTTCACCGGCCAGGGGTCTCAGTACCCGAACATGCTGGCCAAGCTGCGAGAGACCGAGCCGGTGGTGGCGGCCGTATTCGAGGAGGCCGACGCGGTCATGGCGCCGCTCATCGGCTGTCCTCTGTCCGAAGTGATCTTCGTTGACCCGGCGTCGGAAGAGCAGATGGCGGCATCGGCGGCCGCCCTCCGCCGTACCGAGATCACCCAGCCGGCGGTGCTGGCGGCGGACATCGCCCTCACGCGGCTGTTGGCTGCCTACGGGATCGCCCCCGACGTCGTGATGGGTCACAGTCTCGGCGAGTACGGCGCCCTCGTCGCCGCAGGGAGCCTCTCTCTTGCGAGTGCCCTCGAAGCCGTCAGCGCCCGTGGCCGGGAGATGGCAAGCCTGTCGATCGAGGACACCGGCCTCATGGTGGCAGTGTCGGGTCCGGTCGAGACCGTCGATGAGATCGTGGCAGGCGTCGACGGGAACGTCGTCGTGGCCAACGTCAACTCGACGACCCAATGCGTCATCGGCGGGGCGACACCGGCCGTGCAGGAAGCCGAGAAGGTTTGCCGCGACCGCGGCCTCTCAACTGCCCAGCTACCGGTGAGCCACGCCTTCCACACCTCGATCGTCGCCCCGGCCAGCGAGCCGTTGCGGAAGACGCTCGAGCGACTCGACCTGCGCCCGCCTGTCGTCCCGATCATCTCCAACGTCACGGGCGACTTCTACCCGAGCGGACCGGATGTCGTCCCGGAGATGCTCGACCTCCTAGCGCGGCAGGTGGCCTCCCCCGTGCAGTTCGTGAAGGGGCTGCGCCGCCTCGCCGACGCCGGGGCAACCGTGTTCGTGGAGGTCGGCCCGAAGTGGGCTTTGCGCGGCTTTGCGTCCGAAGTCCTCGGCGGCGAGCGGGGCGGCGCCTCAATGTCTTTCCTTGCCAGCAACCACCCGAAGGTCGGTGACATCGTGAGCTTCAATCAGGCGTTGTGCGGTTTGTACGCCGCCGGCCTCGGCGAGGGCCGAGGCGAGGGCGGTGAGAAGGTGAGAGTGGAAGCCGTGGCGCCCCCGGCGGCGGTCGCGGCTTCAGGCGGCGCGCACGTCGCGGCGGACGAAGACGTCTACGTCGAGCTCGGGCACCTGTTTGCCAACTTTCTCGAGCGTGGGCGAGCAATCTACGAGTCCAGAGCCGCCTGGCCCGGCGCGGTGCGCCAGCCGGGCACGTCCCGCCCGTCCGAGGATCTCGAGCCCGTCGTCATCACAGGCGCAGCCATCGGGACGCCGGGGACCGCTCACATCTTCGACGACCTCAACATCGGCCGCCTCCTCAATGGCACGCAGTTCATCGACGTCATCCCGACCCGCATCCGCAACGAGATGCTGGAGCACCACATCACGAGGCTCGTGAAGAGTGAGGACGGCGCCTCGTTCGAGACGATCGACAACCCGAACGACGTCATCAAGCTCGCCGCCCGGGGCGGTGAGTTCGACCTGAGCGCCGAGTTCGGTCTCGACCCTGACCGGGTTGCAGCCTACGGGCGCACTACCCGGCTTGCCGTGGCGGCCGGGCTCGATGCCCTCCGCGACGCCGGCATACCCGTGATGATGCGCTACAAGACGACGCACCTCGGCACCAAGCTCCCCGAACGTTGGGGTCTCCCCGACGCCCTCCGCGACGACACGGGCGTGATCTTCGCCTCGGCGTTCCCGGGCTTCGAGGAGTTCGCTGCCGAGTCCAGCGCCTTTGCCACCGATCGCACGCGACAGGAGGAGATGAGCGAACTCGAGGCGATCCGGTCGCGTCTCGAAGACGTGCCAGGTGCCGACGTCGCTCGTGACGAACTCGACAGGCGACTCCATGATCTCCGCAAGCTCACCGAGGACGATCCCTACCACTTCGACCGCCGCTTCTTGTTCCACGTCCTCTCGATGGGTCACTCGCAGTTCGCCGACGTCATCGGCGCGAGAGGCCCGAACACTCAGATCAACGCCGCATGCGCCAGCACCGCCCAGGCCGTGGCGATCGCCCACGACTGGATAAGCGTGGGCCGGTGCCGGCGTGTCGTCGTCGTGGCGGGCGACGACGTCACCTCCGACCGGATGCTTGGCTGGTTCGGGTCTGGTTTCCTGGCGGCGGGCGCCGCCGCCACCGACGAGGACGTGACGGCGGCCGCACTCCCCTTCGACCGCAGGCGGCACGGGATGCTCCTCGGCATGGGGGCTGCCGCGATCGTGGTCGAGGAGGCGAAGTCAGCCCGCGAGCGGGGCCTCCGGCCGATCTGCGAGGTTTTGGGGGCTGAGACGGCCAACAGCGCCTTCCACGGAACGCGCCTTGACGTCGACCACATCGGTGACGTCATGGAGCGGCTCGTCGCCGGAGTCGAGAGCCGCACCGGTCTCGATCGGCGAGCCATCGCCCCTGAGACGGTCTTCGTCTCGCACGAGACCTACACGCCTGCCCGGGGCGGAAGTGCTTCGGCGGAGATCTTCGCCCTGCGCCGGGTCTTCGGTGAGGACGCGGACAAGATCGTGATAGCCAACACGAAGGGCTTCACCGGGCATCCCATGGCGGTCGGGCTCGAAGATGTCGTCGCTGTGAAGACGCTCGAGACCGGGATCGTGCCGCCGGTCGCCAACTACCGCGAGCCTGACCCTGAGCTCGGGCAGCTCAACCTCTCGAAGGGCGGTGCCTACCCGGTCGAGTACGCCCTCCGCTTGGCAGCCGGATTCGGGTCGCAGATCGCCATGCTCCTCCTGAAGCACACGCCGCCTCCCGGGGGGCACCGGCCGGCTGTGGACGAGCTCGGTTTTGGTCGGCGCATCTTCGACCAAGCACAGTTCGACGCTTGGCTCGCTCTCGTGAGCGGTCGGCCGGAGCCCCGTCTCGAGGTGGCACACAGGCAGCTCCGCCTCGTCGACGACGGACCGGCTGAGATGCTGGGCGTCCGTCCGGCTTCTCAGGTCGCGGCTCGTCCAGCGGAGCAACCCGTGACTGTGGTCGCGCTGCCGGGCGCGGTGGCACCGGCCCCGTTTGTCGAGGCGCCGACGCCACTTGCCGCGGAAAGTGCCGCTCCGTCCCCGCCTGTCCCAGCTGCACCGGCTGCGCCGTTGGCTGCTGAGACCGAGGCGGCGGCCGTGTCCACCGGTGCTGCCAAGGCCGCCGCCGCCGACCAAGTGGCCGACCGGATCGTCGCTCTCGTCTCCGAGCAGACCGGCTACCCGGCCGACATGCTGGCCCTCGACCTCGACCTCGAGGCCGACCTCGGGATCGACACCGTGAAGCAGGCCGAGCTCTTCGCCCGCATCCGCGAGGAGTACGGGATCGAGCGTGATGAGAACCTGCGCCTGCGCGACTACCCGACTCTCGACCACGTCGTGGGTTTCGTCCGCGAACGGTCTTCGGTGCTTCCGGCGGCCAGCGTCGCCGGCGAGGGCGCCGGCGCTCCCGGCGGTGGCACACCGGGCGGTGACCAAGTGGCCGACCGGATCGTCGCCCTCGTCTCCGAGCAGACCGGCTACCCGGCCGCCATGCTGGCCCTCGACCTCGACCTCGAGGCCGACCTCGGGATCGACACCGTGAAGCAGGCCGAGCTCTTCGCCCGCATCCGCGAAGAGTACGGGATCGAGCGTGATGAGAACCTGCGCCTGCGCGACTACCCGACTCTCGACCACGTCGTGGGTTTCGTCCGCGAGCGCGCCGCGGCTCTCGAGGAAGCGGTCGCAACAGAGTCACCCGCGGTGGACACGGAAGCCGCCTCTCTCGAAGCCACCGGCCCGACCGATGTCGAGGACGAGCGCTTTCCCCGCCGGGTCCCCTTGCCGATCCTCCTCCCACCCCTCGAGGCGTGCCGGCCCACCGGAATCTCGTTCGCCGACGCTCGTGTGGTGGTCGTGGCCGACTCGAGCGGGGTCTCACACCTCGTCGTCGAGCGGCTCGAGAAAGAAGGGGCCGAGACCCTCGTGATCGATGCCGGCCCGAGCGAGGCCTCGGTGCTCGAGAGCCTCAACTCCTGGCGAGAGAAGGGCCACGTCACGGGCGTGTTCTGGTTGCCGGCCATCGATGACGAGGGTGCTCTTGCCGACATGGACGCCGATGCTTGGCGAGAGGGCCTCCGAGTCCGGGTGAAGTTGCTGGCGGCCACGATGCGAGAGCTCTACGGCGACATCTCCGGCGCCGGCACGTTCCTCTTGAGCGCCACCAGGCTGGGCGGCCAGCACGGCTACGGCCCCGGCGGCGCCACGGCGCCGATGGGCGGCGCCGTCACCGGCTTCACGAAGGCCTATGCCCGCGAGCAGCCAGACGTTCTCGTGAAGGCGGTCGACTTCGCCACGACTGACGCCGCCGCCGAGATCAGCGAGCGGTTGCTGGCCGAAGCGCGCCGCGACCCGTCCACTGTCGAGGTCGGATACGCCGGCGGTCGGCGGTGGAGCGTCGCCCTCGCCGAGCAGCCGGCGGTCGATGGCGGCCCTGAGCATGGGCTCACGGCCGACAGCGTGCTCGTCGTGAGCGGCGCGGCCGGCAGCATCGTCTCGGCTGTCATCTGCGATCTGGCCCGCTGCAAAGGCACTTTCCACCTGCTCGATCGGGTGCCGGAGCCCAACGCCACCGATCCGGATCTCGAGCGCTTCGTCGCCGATCGCACCGGATTGAAGCGCGACATCGCCTCCAGGATCGAAGCGGCCGGCGAGCGTGCCACTCCCGCAACCGTGGATCGCAAGCTGGCCGAACTCGAGAGGGCGCGGGCAGCAGTTGATGCCATGGTCGCCGTGCGGGCGGCCGGAGGGACCGTGCTCTGGCACCAGGTCGATCTGACCGACCACACCGCCGTCGCCCAAGTGATGAAGACCATCACGAAGGCGCACCCGCGAGTCGACGTGCTCCTCCACTGCGCAGGCGTCGAGAAGAGCCGCATGCTCGACAGCAAGCCACCGGAGGAATTCGACCTCGTCTTCGACGTGAAGAGCGACGGATGGTTCAACTTGTTGCAGGGTCTCGGTCATCACCCCCTCGGCACGGCGGCGGTGTTCAGCTCCATCGCCGGCCGTTTCGGCAACGGAGGGCAGACGGACTACAGCGCCGCCAACGACCTCTGTTGCAAGGTCGTCTCGAGCTTGCGTTCCACCCGACCCGAGACCCGGGGCGTCGCCATCGACTGGACCGCCTGGGAGTCGATCGGGATGGCGAGCCGCGGCTCAATCCCGAAGATGATGGAGCTCGCCGGAATCGAGATGCTGCCGCCCGAGGTCGGTGTCCCGATCGTCCGGCGCGAGATCACGGCCGGCGGACCCGGTGGCGAAGTTGTGGCAGCCGGTCGCCTTGGGACGATGGCGCCCAAAACAAGCGGGAGCGACTCCATAGAACCGGCTCCCACGAGCGCGGTACTCACAAAGGGTGCGGGGCCAATGCTTGGCCAGGTCGTCGCCTGGGGTGCGTCGCAAGGCCTCATCGTCGAGACGGAGCTCGATCCGACCAGGCAGCTCTTCCTCGATCACCACAGGATCGACGGCACCGCTGTACTCCCAGGCGTGATGGGCGTGGAGGCCTTCGCCGAAGCCGCTTCGGCCTCTGCACCGGGCTGGACGGTGGCGGCCATCGAAGACGTCGAGTTCCAGGCGCCGTTCAAGTTCTTCCGGGACGAACCGCGGACCTTTGTCATCTCGGCAAGGCCATTGCTCGAGGGCGCCGGGTTGAAGGTCGAGTGCCGGCTCGTGGCTTCGAGGTCGCTCGCCGACGGGTCGAAGCAGTTCACGACGCACTTCACCGGGCGCGTCGGGCTCGTCGAAGGCTCGCTACCTGCCTCCGCGACCGAGGCGCCGGTCGTCGCGCCCGCAGGCCCGAGCGTCGACCCGGCGGCCATCTATGCCGTCTACTTCCACGGACCTGCCTACCGAGTTCTCGACCTCGCCGGGCGGGTTGGAGACCGCATGATCGGCCGCTTCGCCGAAGGGCTCCCCCTGAGCCACGAACCGGCGACTGCGAACCTCGTTCTCGAGCCCCGGCTGCTCGAACTTTGCTTCCAGACGGCCGGCATCCTCGAGCTCGGAGAGACGGGGCGGCTGGCTCTACCGCAGAGAGTCGGCCGGGTTCAGCTCTTCACGGTGAAGCAGAGGGTCGGCCGCTGGTATGCCGCTGTCACCCCGAGAGTTGACGGGCGGGGCGTCGACGCCGTTGTCGCTGACGAGGCCGGCCATGTCTGCATGAGCGTAGAGGCTTACGAGACGATCGCCCTGCCCGGCGGCGTCACGAACGACCTGTCCGAACCACTGCGCCTGGCGTCCCAGTGAACGGCGCGGGCCTCGCACCGCTTCGCCGTATAGGCATCGTCAACTCGGGCTACGGGGCGCTCCGTCTCCTCGAGGCGGCCACGGAGTATCGACTTGAGCACGACCTCGACCTCCGGGTGATCGCGCTCCACAGCGAGCAGGAGTCGAACAACCGTTGGGTGCGCGAGTCCGACGAGACCGTGCTCGTCCCGACCGAAGAGAACCACCTCGACAACATCCTCGGCACCGCCGCCCTCGACGCCGTCTGGGCGCACCCAGGCCCGTTTGCGATATCGCCGATCGTCGTCGCCTACTGCAGGACGCATGGCATTCCTTGGATCGGTTCGCGCGTCGAGGACTTCACTCCCGACGCTGTGGGAGGGTTGCCCTCCGAGCCCCCTACCGCCGCTGCTCGGCAAGTGAGCGTGCAAGTCGTCGTGCACTCGGACGGCAGCATCTGGATCGTCGGCATGTGCGAGGGCACGAGACTGTTCGAGGTCCCGCCGATGAACGAGCTCGAGGTTCAGCTGCTCGATTCTGAAGCTCGCTTTGCCGTGTCGGGCGCGACCGGGCGGGGGTTGTACGACGTGTCGTTCAGGCGTATCGAAGAGAACGACTGGGTCGTGTCCTCGGTGCGCGCAGGCCTCGTCGCCGGTCACACGGTGATCGAGACGACGTCGGGCGTCGACCTCGTGAAGCTCCAGCTCGAGCTGTCGCTTGGCAGCAGCTACGGGCGGCGACTCGACGGCGACACCGTGCCCACTGGGCACGCGATGGCGGTCCACCTCGTGGCCGAACAGCCGGACGGCAACGTTCCCTTGGCGTCGGGACGGGTCACCCGGCTGCGCCTGCCCGGCGGGCACGGCATAAGGGTCGACCGTTTCGTGTCCGAGGGTGACAGCATCACGCCTGAGAACCGTGGCGCCGTCGCGGCCATCACGTCGTGGGGCCGCAGCCGTGAGGAGGCGAAGTCCCGGTTGCACAGGGCGCTGGCCGAGACGCTGGTCGTGATCCATGGCGGGTCGACCAACCGGGGGTCCCTCCTGAGCGAGCTCGCCAGGCCGTCCCGCGCCGGCACCGCCGCAAGCGACGGGCCTGCGTCGCCACACCTCGCGGTCGCCCTCATGTCGGCCGCCATAGAGGGCTACGACGCCGATCTTCTTAGTGTTCACGCCAGCTTCTTCTCCTGGGCGAGACGCGGGCGGCCGCAAGCGAGCGCCGAGGCAGCGCGGCGCGTGGAGATGCTGCACGGCGGGCACCGTTTCGTCGTCAACGTCTCCCGGACCGGGCCGGTGCGCTACCGAGTGTGCCTCGGAGAGTCGCAAGCCGACGTCGACGTTCATCGCGTCGGCCCGTTCGAGAGCCGTCTCGTGATCGGTGGTCGGGCCTACCGCGTCGTCACCTCCGTCACCGGTCCCGACCACGAAGTAGAGGTCGAGGGCAGGCCGTACCACTTCGTGCGCGACGACGGTCGAGTCGTGCGCACACCCATGCCGGGAGTTGTCGTGTCGGTCTGCGTCCGGCCCGGTGACCGGGTCGAACGAGGCGATCCCGTGGCGGTGATAGAGAGCATGAAGCTCGAAGCCGTCGTTCGTGCCGGCACGTCAGGCCGTGTCTGTGAGGTGCTCGTGGCAAGCGGGGTGCAGGTGCCAGCGGATACGGCGGTTGCCCGGCTCGAGCCTGCCAATCGAGACGACGGGGCGGACCTGTCTGTCGAGCTACCTGCCACCGTACCTTCAGAGAGCCGCACGCTTGTCGAGCGCTGCGACGACAACCTGCTCACCTTGAGCAACCTCGTGCTCGGCTACGACGTCGATCCATCGGCGGCGCGGGCGGCAGAGCAGGACCAGGCGAGCGTTGCACTCGCCCTTTGCGCCGATCCGGAGCCCCTCCGGCGCGAGATCGCCCTTGTGCGGTTGTTCGCCGACCTGCGGGTGCTGTTCCGCAGCCGTCACGATGCCGGCGAGAGCGACCTCCTCGTCCGCAGCCCGCAGGAGTACTTCTTCGCCTACCTCCGCTCTCTCGACCCGGGCCGTGAGGGACTGTCGCCCAAGTTCGTGGCCGACCTCCGCCGCGCCGTCGCGCACTACCGGGTCGAGGGCCTCGAGCCCACTCCCGCGCTGCAGGATGCTCTCTACTGGATCTTCCAGTCCCAGCAGCGGGTGGATGCCCAGGTCCCGATCGTGATCGGCGTCCTCGAACGATGGCACGAGATCGACGAGAAGCTGATCGAGTGCTGCGGCGAGACCCTGAAAGCGTGCCTCGACCAGCTCCTGGCGGCGACCACCCACCGGTTCCCCGTCGTCGCCGAGCTCGCCCGCGAGGTGAGGTTCAACGCCTTCGACAAACCCGTGCTGGACAGGGCAGAGGCCGCCACGTATGCGGCCGCCGAGGTGCAGTTCCAGGCTCTCGCCACCGGCGGCCGAGCCTCCGGGCGGCAGGGTTACGTGGACGCACTGGTCGGCTGCCCCTTCCCGCTCGCGCCCGTCCTACTGGGGCGCATGCGGAAAGCGTCAGAGGCCGAGCGCTGGGCGGCCCTCGAAGTCATGACGCGTCGCTACTACCGCATGCACGACCTCGGTGACCTGATAGCCGTCGTCGAGCCCGGTGGCTACCCGGTGTTGTGCGGGAACTACGTCTCGAGCGACGGCGAACCGGTCCATGCGATCGTGACGACCGGTCCCATCGGCGATCTCCGTGAGATCCTGCAAACGGTCGCCGGCCTGGCCTCCGTCAGGGTTCCGGAGGAGGCCATCGCAGTCGACGTGTACGGGTGGTGCGCGGGACCCGTGACAGATGCGAGCGAGCTGGCATGGGAATGTCGTACAACCCTTGACTCCGCCGGGCTCCCGCAGTCGGTTCGCCGGGTCGCCATCGCGATCGCAGGCTCCGAAGAGTCCAACACCATGAGCTCCATGCAGCACTTCACTTTCCGCTCGTCGCCCGAGCATTTCGTCGAAGACGAATTCCTGCGGGGGCTCCATCCGATGATGGCAGCCCGGTTGAAGTTGTCGCGACTTCGCAACTTCGAGCTCGAGGCGCTCCCGTCGGCTGACGACGTCTACCTGTTCCACGCTCGGGCACGGGCGAACCCGGAAGATGAGCGGCTCTTCGCCCTCGCCGAGGTCCGCGACCTGACGCCCACCCTCGACGACAAGCATCGCGTGGTGGCCCTGCCCCAGCTCGAACGGGTTCTCCTCGATGCGCTGGCAGGCATCCGGGCGTTCCAGGTGCGCAGGCCTGCCGGCGAGCGTCTTCAGTGGAACCGCGTCACCCTCCATGTCTGGCCCCCGGTGAGCCTCGAGAACCTGGACATCTTGCGGGTGGCGGAGCGACTGGCACCGGCAACCGAGGGACTCGGGGTGGAGAGGATCGTCGTGCGCTGCCGCCGTCCGGACCCTGTGTCCGGCGAGTTGAGGGACAGGGTTCTTCGTCTTCGAAACCCAACCGGGGCAGGTTTCGCCCTCACCGACAGCGACCCCCCGAGCGAGCCGATACATCCTTTCGACGAGTTCACGCGCAAAGCCGTGCACGCCCGCCGGCGGGGCCTCGCCTACCCCTATGCCGTCGTCGACCTGCTCGCCACGAACCAAGCGGGCGGGCGCTCGGAGATCACGGGCGGCGCCTTCGCCGAGTACGACCTCGAAGGGGATCACCTCACGGAGGTCTCGAGACCCTACGGAGAGAACGTGGCCAGCGTCGTCACGGGGGTCGTGCGGAACTACACCGAGACGTACCCCGAAGGGATCACCCGGGTGACGCTCCTCGGCGACCCGACGAGATCCCTCGGGTCGCTGGCGGAGCCCGAATGCCGCCGCGTCATCGCCGCCATCGACCTCGCCGCGGAGCTTGGCGTCCCCGTGGACTGGTTCGCCGTGTCCTCGGGGGCCAAGATCGCCATGGACAGCGGTACAGAGAGCATGGACTGGATCGCGGCCGTCCTTCGTAGGATCATCGAGTTCACCCAGGGCGGTGGCGAGATAAATGTCGTCGTGACGGGGATAAACGTCGGGGCGCAGCCGTACTGGAATGCCGAATCCACCATGTTGATGCACACCCGCGGCGTTCTCGTGATGACGCCGGAGTCGGCGATGGTCCTGACTGGCAAGCAGGCCCTCGACTACTCGGGCGGCATCTCGGCCGAGGACAACTTCGGGATCGGCGGCTACGAGCGCATTATGGGCCCGAACGGTCAGTCGCAGTACTGGGCGCCGGATCTCACGGCGGCAATCGGCATCCTGCTCAACCACCACGCCCACAGCTACGTCGCGCCGGGGGAAAGGTTCCCGCGCCGGGTGCCCACGACCGACGCCCGAGATCGTGATGTACGTGCCTACCCCCATCGTCTCGAGGGGAGCGGCTTTGTCACGGTCGGTGACATCTTCTCCGACGAGACGAACCCGGACCGCAAGCTCGCTTTCGACATCCGCACTGTCATGGCCGCGGTCGCCGACCAGGGTCTCGCTCCTCTCGAGCGATGGCAGGCCATGACCGACGCCGAGACTGCGGTCGTGTGGGACGCCCATCTCGGCGGCTATCCGGTAACTCTCCTCGGTATCGAGTCGCGGCCCCTGTTGCGGCGCGGCCTCGTACCGGGAGACGGGCCTGACACCTGGTCCTCGGGCACGCTGTTCCCGCTGTCGTCCAAGAAGGTCGCCCGTGCGCTCAACGCTGCGAGCGGGAACCGGCCCGTGGTCGTGCTCGCCAACTTGTCGGGCTTCGACGGGTCGCCGGATTCGATGCGCTCACTCCAACTCGAGTACGGCGCTGAGATCGGTCGGGCGGTCGTCAACTTCCGAGGCCCGATCGTGTTCTGCGTGATCTCCCGCTACCACGGCGGGGCTTTCGTGGTCTTCTCGCAACGGCTAAACGAAGGGCTCGAGACCATCGCCGTCGAAGGGGCGCGGGCCTCTGTCATCGGCGGTGCGCCGGCGGCAGCCGTCGTATTCGCCGGGGAGGTCACCGCCCGCACGCGCCGCGACGCCAGCTTGGTCGCTCTCGGTGAGAAGGTGACGGTCGCCGAGGGCAGCGATCGGGCCCGCCTCCGGGGCGAGCTGGCCGAACTGACCGCCGCCACACGCTCAGACAAGCTGCGGGAGGTTGCCAGCGAGTTCGAGCATGTCCACACCATCGAACGTGCTCTCGAGGTTGGCTCGGTGAGCCGGATCGTCTCTGCCGCGACGTTGCGTCCCTCGCTCATCGAGGCAGTCGAGCGCGGCATCGCCCGCGAGTTGGAGCTGATCGGTGCCTGCTCGGCCTGAGGCGGTTCAGCCGTACCGATAGGAGATGCCCTGCCCTCCGCGGGGGTAGCTCCAGCTGAGCGCCTCGGGGAGGCAGGCGACGACGCACATGCCGCATTCGAGGCAGGCTGCGAAGTCAGCAGCGACGTCGCCTTCGTATTCGCTGTACACCTCCGCAGGGCAGACCGTGAGGCAGGCCCGCAGCGTGCAGCGAGTGCGGCAGACCTCGTGGTTCACTTCGATGTGCGGGTGCTCCTCGTCGACGTCGAAGTGGTCGAGGCTGAGCAGCGAGGGAACGGACCCGACGTTCATATCGATCTCACCGCCGCCAGCACATCGCTGGCGAGACCCGGGGTCGTGAGCCCGCTCGCCTTCATGGCGCGCCGCGCCGTAGTCGCGAGGTGCTCGCTGGGAGTGCCGTCGTTTTGGAACACGCCGTGGAAGAACGCCGTGAGGAACTGCGGGTAGGTGCTGTAGAGACGGTCGCGGTCGAGGAAGTGGGGTGCTTTCGCGTAGGTGTGAAGGTCCTTCAATACGAAGCTGTGCCTGAGGCGAGTCTCGTAACCGGAGAGCGCAGCCGCTCCGAAGTCGCCCGACTCGTGCGACTCGATGATGGTGTCGGCGGCACACAGGCCCGATCCGATGGCGAGATCCATGCCCCGCACGACGAAGCCGTTGTTCACGGCAAGACCGGCGGCGTCCCCGGCCACGAGCATGCCGGCGGTGAAGACCTGGCCGGTCATGCCCTGTCCGCCCTCGGGCACGAGGTGGGCGCCGTACTCGACCAGCTCGCCGTCTCGCACGAGGGGTTGCACGAGGGGATGGTTCAGGAAGTCCTGGAGGACGCCGGACGACTTGCGCCCACTTTCCATGAGCTCGTCCGCCCTGAGCACGACGCCGACGGAGAGAGAGTCGCCGTTCGTGTAGATGAAGCCGCCGCCCGCAAGGCCTTTCGTCACATCTCCGACGAACGAATGGGCGGCGCCCTCCTCCCCGGCGAGCCCGAAGCGATCGTCGATGGAGCGGCGGGGGAGCTTCACGACACCCTTCAGGCCGACCGCGACCTCGTGCGGGCTGTTGCGCTTCCGCAGGCCGGCCGCTTGGGCCAGGAAGGAGTTGACACCGTCGGCGGCGAGGACGCAGCGGGCGCGCAGCGTCTCCTCGCCGGCGAGCACGCCCGTGACGACGCCATCTTCGACGAGGGGAGCATCTACGCGGATGCCCGGCATCAAGAAAGCGCCGGCCTCCTCGGCCACGCCGGCGAACCAGGCATCGAAACGGGCCCTCAACACCGTGAAGGCGTTGTACGGCGGGGCTCCGAGCGAAGCCGAGCGATAGTCGATGGAACAGCTCGAGTCCTCGGTGAGGAAGGTCGTGACGTGCCGGGTGATGGCCCTTTCGACGGGGGCTCTGTCGAAGAAATTCGGGATGAGGTCGTTCAATACGGCGCTGTAGAGGACGCCACCGCTCAGGTTCTTGCTTCCGGGTGTGTTGCCGCGGTCTATTAGGACGACCGAGAGGCCCGAGCTCGCCAGGCGGTAGGCGGCTGCGCATCCGGCGGGGCCCGCCCCTACGACGATGGCGTCGAAGACTTCGCCCTCGTCTGTCATGGCGCGGTACCAAGGGCGCCGATGAGGGCCGGCACCAGCTCGTTCAAGTCACCGACTATGCCGTAGTCGGCTTGGGCGAAGATCGGAGCCTCGCCGTCCTTGTTGATCGCCACGATCGTCCTGGCCCGCTCGACGCCAACCATGTGCTGCGGCTGGCCCGAGACCCCGAGCGCCAGGTACAGCTCGGGGCTGATCTGGAGCCCCGAGATCCCGAGGTATCTGTCGTGGGCCATGAACTTCATCTCCTCGGCCACCGGCCGAGTGCAGGCGATCTCGGCCCCGAGAGCCTCCGCAAGCTCTTTCAGCGAACCCCGATTGTCAGCGCGAGCCATCCCTCGACCCGCTCCGACGACGACCTTGGCGCGAGCCAGCTCTCCTGAGGAGGGGGGCGCGTCGGTGGTCGAGAGCAACTTGGCGACTGGTACTTCGATCTCGCACACGATCTCGTTCACGGGTCCGGGTCCGGATGAGGGCGCCAAGGCGAACTCGGCAAAAGCTGACATGGAGACGGTGACGACCGCGGTCGGCGAGAGGACCTGCTCGGTTCTCGAGGCGGCGCCGCCGTAGAGCGGGTGGGTGACGACGATGCCTGCATCCTCGCCCTTCAGGTCGGTGGCATCGGTGATGGCCGCTGTGGCGAGCTTGGCGGCCACCCGCCCGGCGAGCACGCGGAGCCGTGGCGAGGCGGCGAAGATCAAGGCCCGGGGCATGTGCTCCGTCGCCCTGGCGGCGATGGCGGAGGCGTAGCCCTCCGGGGCGGCATCCGGGTGGCCTCGGTCTACCAGCCGATGAGTGGTATCGGGTCCGTACGTGCTGACTTCGGTTGCGAGTTCGTGGGACCCGATCACGACGGCTTCCAGCCGGCCATTCAGTCGTCGGGCGGAGGCGAGGAGGACGCCGGGATCAGTAATTTCGTCGATCACGACCCAAGTCGTTCCCGGGCCCGTCATCGCAACGCCCTCGTACCCCTCATAGGACACCGTCCCGTCTCAGAGACTCCACGAGCTGCCGGGCGGATTCGGCCGGCTTGCCGTCGAGCATGATCTGCCGGCGCGATCTGCGGTCGCGGGCGACCGTCGCAAGGACGCGTGCGGAGCGGGCGGGAGTGGCGGGGCCGGAAGCGCCGACGTCGTCGAGAGACCATTCGGTCGTCGGCCGCTTGCCGGCGCTGAGGATGTCCCGCATTCCCGGTATGCGGGGTTCGGCCGCTCCGGCCGTCACCGAGACGACGAGCGGCAGCGGCACTTCGAACGAATCTGTCCGCCCGTCGAGACTGCGTTCGGCCCTGCAGAGCGAGCCGTCGAGAACGAGCGAGGACACCTGGTCGAGAACCGGCCATCCGAGCTGCTCGGCAACCTGGATACCTACTTGCTGGGAGTACAGGTCGACCGACCCGGCACCGCAGACGACGAGTTGCAAGTCGCCGAGGCGGCGGATGGCTCCGGCGAGGGCCGATGCGGTCTGGAAGGTGTCGGCATCCTCGAGGCGTTGGTCGGCGATCGCGAAGAGGGTTTCGGGGCCACGGGAAAGGATCGCCTTTCGTGCCAGGGAGGAGGCGGCAACGGGAGGGCCGGCCGTGACGGCGACGACCGAGGCTCGCGCCGGCGCTGCCGTCACCGCTGGCACCGGCGACGGCCATGGCGACCTCGATGGCGACCCGGTCGTATTCTCCGATGTTCCACTGGGCGCGCTCGAGGGAGATGGAGCCGTCTGCGCTGACTTCGAGATCTGCTGGATCGGGGCACCACTTGCAGAGAACAGCGATCGTCACGACGACCCTTCCGGTAGTCACTCGGCCTCAGCCGCGAGGCGGGGCGGCGGCATCGTCTCTTACCTTGACTAGGAATCGACTGGGCGGGTAGAGCCGAAGGTCCCTCACTTGGTCAAGGTCGGCCAGCCAGAATCGGCGCGCACACGAGTTATGAGTTGCGGAACTGGAGCGCACAGCCGCCGACCAGGAGCGCGCCGGCGCTCCAGGCTGCGAGGACGCCGAGGCCTGCCCATGGGCTGATCGGGAGCGAGCTCAGGCCCGTCGTCGATTGGATGGACATGCCTGCGGTCATCGGTCCGATCTGCTCGAGGTGGCGGTGCCACGAGCCTTGGACGGTCCCCGTGAGGATCGGGAAGAGGTACAGCAGAGCGAGTACGACGCCGATCGAGACCGCAGTGTCCCGGATCGCCGTGGCGATGCCGAGGGCGAAGAGGGCGACGAGGACGAGGTAGATCACGGAGCCGACCACGGCACGCAGCGTCGGTCCGTTGCCGAGCGAGATCAGGGCGTACCGATTTGCCGGGCCGAGGCCGGCGTGGGAGAGGAGCAGGCGGCCGGCGAGCAGGCTCCCGACGACGCCGAGGGCGCTCGCCACACTGCTCAGCACGATGAGGTTCACTGCCTTCGCCGCCAGCATCATCGGGCGGCGGGGCACAGCAGCGAGAGTGGTGCGGATCATCCGGGTGCTGTACTCCTCGGAGATAACGAGAACGCCGAGCACGGCGACGATCGCCTGGCCGAGGTCGACGCCGATGAGGCTGAGTTTGGTCGGGTCCTCCAGGGACTGGCCGAAGGTGTGGACGGTGCCCGTGACGAGCGTGCTGAGCCCGGCCGTGAGCACGACGGTTGCGAGCAGGATCCAGGCGGTGCTGGGTGAGGTGCGGAGTTTCGTCCATTCCGCCCTGAGTGCATCGGTCATGCGTCCCTCCGGCGGAGCACCATCGCCGCTACGCCGAGCGCGAGGGCGGCGTAGCAGCACGGCACAATGAGCGAGACCCAAGCGCCGAGCGGGTAGTAGCCGTTCTGGACGGTGTAGGGGTAGCTGACTAGCGGCGACGACGGGACAGAGTCGAGCATGGAGAAGCCGGCCGCCGGCGTCAGCCGATAGATCCACTCGCCCACCGAGCCGGTGACGGTGGCGCCGAGGATGTTCGGGACGACGAACAGGGCGATCCCGGCGACGACCGCACCGGAGCTGCGCCGGAGGATCGTGGCGAGGCCAAGCACGGCAACGGCGGCGAGCGCGACGAGGAGCGCGGACCCGAACACCTCGCGCACCTCGGTGAGTGCTCCGACCGGGAAGAGGTAGTTCCCGTTACTGATCAAGAGATGCCGGCCTATTGGGATGGACACGGCTGCTGCCACCGCCTCGGTCAGAAACGCCACGGCGAAGATGACGACCGCCTTCGCAGCGAGGACTCGGCCACGGTTCGGCATGGCGGTGAACGTCGTGCGGATGAGCCGGCGCCGGTACTCGGCCGTGACGAACATCGCGGCGATCACGATGAGGACGATGAGTCCCACGAGGACGCCGACGACCGTCTGACCGATCGCCGGATTCTGGGCGATGATGCCGGCCAGCACGCCGGGGGCGATGTCGCCGGTGCCGGTGATCACGAAGGTGCCACCGATGTGGCGGGCGCTCCCGAAGCCAAGCGTGGGGTAGAAGTTGTCGCCGCCGCCGACGCTCGTGTGCTGCCAGACGGCCGTGGTGGTGCGTCCGTGAACGGTCACGTGGTCGAAACGAGCGGTCGCCTGCGTGGTGTTGCCCTGGCTCGACAGGGCGTACGTGACGGGCGAGGTCACGAACAGACCGATCTCAACCGTGTTTGGCAGCCCTGTCAGGGCGGTCGACCCGATCTCGTGCCACGACGATCCGTTGGTCGAGTCGTAGGCGGTGAGCGCGTCGCCGTGGCGGTCGAGCCGAACCCAGCCCGGACTGCTTGGCGAGACGGTGCCCGGCGTGCCGCCGATGTCGTGGGAGTAGTCGTACTGGAAGCGGACACCGTGGCCACCGGTCGCCATCACGGCCGCGTACGGCGCGCCGGCCTTCGTGTTGGAGGTAAGGATGACGCCGGCCTTCGCCCACCCTGCGAGACCTGGGCGTTCGGGCGCGTTCGGCGATGCCCGGTTCAGGTTCTCCTCCGCGACGAAGCCGGCGAGCGAGGTGATACGCGCCGTGATCGCGCCGTTGCCGTCGAGCGACTGGTGCACAAGCTCGTAGGTGTCGGCGACGATCTGGTCGCCAGGGCCGACCGGTACCACAGGATGACCTACGGAGCACACCATATGGGCGGGGTTCGACCCGGTGCAGGTGCCGCTGTGCGAGCCGTTCGCCGACACGATCGAGAGGAGCGTGCCGAACACCGCGGCGACGGCCAGGCCGATGAGCCAGCCGCGGACGGTGCGCAGTTTCGTCCATTCGGCGCGTAGCACCTGGGCGAGACCGTCCTCGTTGCCCTCGTTCATCGCTGCCCCCGAACGTCCGAGCGGGCCCGGAACTCGGCCTCGCCGGCGGCGAGCTGGAGGTAGACGTCCTCGAGGTTCGCCCGCTGCGACGTCACCTCCGAGAAGGACACCTCTCCGGCGCTGAGGATCTCGACCACCCGTCTTGGTTGGAGGCCGACAACCTCGACACGGTCGGTGCTGGTGATGGAGGCGGTGCCGCCGACACCTTGGATGGCAGCCACGGCGTCCGCCGGCGCGTCCGTGCGCACGCTGACGGTGTCGTGCGACGCCCGGGCGACGAGTTCCTCGATGGTGGCGTCGGCGAGGACCTTGCCCCGGCCGACGACCACGACGTGATCGACGACGTCCTCGAGCTCGCTCATGAGGTGGCTTGAGATGAGGACGGCCCGGCCCTCGGCCGCGAGCGAGCGAAGGAACCCTCGCATCCAGATGATTCCTTCGGGGTCGATCCCGTTGAACGGCTCATCCATCATCACGATGGGCGGGTCGCCGAGCATCGCCGCCGCGATGCCGAGCCGCTGGCGCATGCCGAGGGAGTAGCCGCCGGCTTTGCGCTTGGCCGCGCCCGTGAGGCCGACCATGTCGATGACTTCGTCCACGCGGCCGGCGCTGATGCGCTGGGACTGGGCCATCCAGAGCAGGTGGTTGCGTCCGGACCGGCTCGGCTGGAGGGCGTCGGCGTCGAGGAGGGCTCCGACGTGGGTGAGGGGGCGGTGGAGCGTCCGGTAGGGCTGGCCGCCGACGAGTGCCGTGCCCTCGTCGGGCGCGTCGAGGCCGAGGATCACCCGCATCGCGGTGGACTTCCCGGCCCCGTTCGGGCCGATGAAGCCGGTCACCCGTCCGGGTCGAACGGAGAAGGAAAGCCCGTCCAGTGCGACGGTCTCCCCGTATCGCTTGCGGACACCGGTCATCTCGATCGTGGCGTCGGTCATGGCGTCGTTGTATGACTCCGTCGGTGTCAGCTCCGTGTCGCCCGCTGACACCGCATTGACACCGGGTGCCTGGCATCGTGGCGGGATGCGTGTTCTGGTCGTCGAAGACTTCGAGGTGCTCGCCCGTTCGATTGGGACCGGGCTACGGCGGGAGGGGATGGCCGTCGACGTCGTCCTGGACGGCACCGAGGCCCTCGGCCGCCTCGCCGGCACCCGGTACGACGTCGTGGTGCTCGACCGGGACCTACCGGGTGTCCACGGCGACGACGTCTGCCGGTCGATCGTGGCCGACGAGTCCGGGTCACGCGTGCTGATGCTGACAGCCTCGAGCACCGTGCGCGACCGGGTGGAAGGCCTCGGGCTCGGTGCCGACGATTACCTCGCAAAGCCGTTCGACTTCTCCGAGCTCGTCGCCCGCGTCCGCGCACTCGGGCGCCGCTCGACACCTGCGGTCCCGCCGACGCTCGAGGCGGGCGACGTCTCCCTCGACCCGTCCCGGCGGGTGGCCTTCCGAGACGGCCGCCGGCTCGATCTCAGCCCGAAGGAGTTCGCCCTCCTCGAGTGCCTGCTCGCGGCTTCCGGCCGGGTCGTGTCCGCCGAGGAGCTGCTCGAGCGGGTGTGGGACGAGATGGCCGACCCGTTCACGACCGCTGTGAAGACGACGGTGCGCCGGCTCCGGGCGAAGCTCGGCGATCCGCCGCTGATCGACACGGTCCGCGAGGGCGGCTACCGGATCGGAGCGCCCCGATGATCGGCCGCTTCCTCGAGCGACACCACTTGCGGCGGGTGTCGCTCCGCGTCCAGCTGACGGTGCTCTACACGGGGCTGATCGGGGCCTTCGTGATCGTCGTGCTCGGGGCCGCCGGTTTGCTGATCCGGACCGGTTCGACCTCGGTCGCCGTGCATCCGAACGGCGTTCCACCGATCGGCGGGCCCCAGTTCAACGGTCGCCACTTCGCCGTCGGGGCAGCCCTCGTGGCGCTCGTCGCCGTCTGCGTCGCGGTGGCGGTGGCGTGGTGGGTCGCGGGGCGTTTCTTGCGGCCCTTGCGTGAGATGAACGAGAGCGCTCAGGAGATCTCCGCATCGAACCTCCATCGCCGCCTCGGTGTCGCCGGGCCGGACGACGAGCTCACCGATCTCGGGAGGACCCTCGACGAGCTGTTCGGGCGCTTGGAGGGGTCGTTTGAGTCCCAGCGGCGCTTCGTGGCGAACGCCTCACACGAGCTGCGGACGCCACTCGCCGGTCAGCGAACCTTGTTGCAGGTGGCGTTGGCGGATCCGGACGCCAGCTCCGAGAGCTTGCGGCTGGCGTGCGAGGAGGTGCTCGCACTGGGCGAGCGCCAGGAGCGATTGATCGATGCGCTGTTGACCCTCGCGAGCAGCGAGCAGGGGATCGAGTACCGGGAGCCGTTGGACCTCGCCGTGGTGGTGGAGGGTGTCGTCGCGTCGCGGCGGGAGCTCGCTGCACGGGTAGGCGTCGTGCTGCAGGTGTCGATGGCGCCGGCGCCAGCGAGCGGGGAGGTGAGTTTGATCGAGAGTCTGGTTGCCAATCTGCTCGACAATGCCTTGGAGTACAACGTGCCCGGCGGCATCGTGGAGGTGGCGACGAGCCGTTCGGGCGATGAGAGCCGGGTAGCGATCAGCAACACCGGGCCGGTCGTCGCGGCGGCGGACGTGGACCGGCTGTTCGGTGCGTTCCAGCGCCTCGGGCCGGACCGCACCTCGCGCTCGAGCGGGCACGGACTCGGTCTGGCCATCGTGAAGGCGATCGCCGACGCGCACGGTGCGGTGGTAACGGCGGTGCCGAGGCCGGAGGGCGGGCTACACGTCGTGGTGAGCTTGCCTGACGTGGTTGCGTCGACGGGTCTGAGCGGGCGCCCGGCTTCGGCGTTACGTGGGCGCCCTTGAAGCCCAAGAGTGCGACGGCGTTGGTTGGAGCGCTGCTGATCCTGGCAATGGCGGCGCTGCCTCAGGTGGCTGAAGCGGTCGGTGGGTAGCACGGGGTAGCCGCTTTGCCCGCCGCCATGCCGTCGAGGGCTAAATGCCGCCTCGCGACGCGACGGCTGGCGGGTGAGGGACACGCAGTTCGACACCGCTCGCGCTCGTTCGATGAATTTCTCGAGGGCGGAGGATGACGCCTCTCGGCGCGACTGGTATCTCCGAAGAGCCCCGCCGGCGGGCTTGGCCAGGTGTCGCCGAGCGCCGGGTTCGGGCGCGAACCACGACCCGACCTAGGAGCCCATCGAGAGGACTCGCAGGGCGAGGCGGCCATCGGGTCGGACGCACGTTCCATGTTCTCGCCCCCACACGCACTGTCTGGAAGTCGAGTTCGAAGACGACGGCCAGGCCCTCCTAGAGAGCGCATGAATAACTGAGACGCCTCCAGGTCAGAGGGCCAAGAGCCGTCAGCGGCCACCCAACCGGGTCGTGCCGTCGAGGAGCTCCCTCGCGGCGTCCAGATGCCCGGCATGCCGCGCCGTCTCCTCGATCATGTGCAACACGACCCAACGAACATTCGGTGGCTCGTATCGCCCGTGCTTGCCCAGTGGTGCAGCCGAGAGGGGGGTTGTCGCCAGTACCGCCTCGGACTGCGCGCACTGGTCGCGGTAGAAGGTGATGACATCCGCCGAGGGCTCGTCGGTTGTGAACACCACCGTAATGGGGTCGTACGGCGGCCGATCCTCGGCGAGATCGCCTGGCAGTTCAGGCTGCTTGCCCGCCACGACGCCTTGGAACCAGTGCCACTCGGCACCGCCCAGGTGCTCGAGCAGCCCAGCCGGTGTCCAGCCTGTGGGCAGGACAGACCGGTGCCAGTCCGCCTCGTCCAGCCCCTCGACGATCGCCAAGACCGATTCGCGCTGGCCGCGCAGAAAGGCTCGCAGCATCTCGTCGTCGGCTTCGCGTTCGTGCTCCCCAGCCACATCCACTCTCCCCGCGAACCTGCTCTTCGACTGCAGGCTCCTCGGCCAACCCTATCCCCGAGTGACGTCGGTGCTCAGTCTTTACCACCGGACCTTGTGCCTTGCATGGACACAGGTGCCCCATATCGCCGGGCCGGGGACACCAAGCTTCGGCACCGCTTGCTCAAGTTGGCCACGTGGTTCTGGCCCATCTGCGGGCGCGTCGTGCCCATCGACCCGAGCGCGGAGGTCCACGACGTACGGCTCCTACCGCCCTACAGCGTCCCGGACGCGATCTATGCGTACGTTGGCGGGCCTCGCTCGCCACGATCGGTGCTGAGCTGTCGGTGTATCCGACAACCGTGGCCCGGCCACTGAGGCCGAACGGCGTCCAGATCCGCCCGCGACCTGGATGGCCGCGCGGCTAGCGACTCGACCGGCAACGTGAGCGCTGGTTGCCCTGGTCGAGATAGCGGGGTCGACACAACCGAACGCCGATTTGGCTTGCGTTGCCGGTCCCTCCCTCGGCGTTGTTCTGTACGCCCGCGAAACAGCGATATGGGATACCCAATGCCCGCCCGGTGTCGGCACATCCCGGTCGGGCCGACAAGGCGGAGACTGCCGCACGGCGGACGCAACTGCGAAGAGAGGAGGCGTCAGGACCGCTGGGCCGACGACCGGGCGTGGACCGTGTCGTGAATGAGCATGAACCGCATCGACCAGTACCCAGGTCGTGGCTCGGGAAGCTCGCGCCGGGACCAGAAGAACCCCGCCAACGTGACGGCTTCGGCGGCAAGCCAAATGAACACCCCGACGGCCAGGACCCACGGCGTGGATCCCAACGACATCACGATGAGGCCCGCAATGGCGACGGCCAGCCCGACGTACCCCACTCGGAGGGCCCAGATAGCCATCCTCCAGTGTCCGTTGTATTGCAGCTTCGGCGGCTCGTCCATGCCAGGGATTGTTCCACCGTTGCGCGACCAGGGTCATTGGTCCTCGTGTTCGGTCCGTGGGTGACCGATTGATGTGGCGGACCATCCGGGAATGCCGGATGCCGCATGGGAACGGGTGTCCCGTCGTGCCGGTCGACCGCGATCGAGATGCCCGCAGAGCCGGCGTTGAGGGACAAGTTACGTATGAGGCAGCTAGCGCGTCGCGGTGTCTCGCTGCAGCTCCGCTCGGCGACGCTGCAGTAGCTCTCGGATCGATGACGGAGCCACAATCCAGTTATGGCTGTCCAGCACCCGACCAGGACTAATACCAGCCCCGAAGACGGCCACCGACCCGTGCGAGTTGGCAAGCCCCACTCCACCCACAATCAATCCGCCGACGACGACACCGAACCCCGTCAGGAGAACTGGCGATAGAGCCGGACCATCTTGGCGAGGGGATCCGGCACAACCGCCTGATCGAACTCTCCGATCACCTCGCGGACTTGCCCGACGAGTCCCCCCGACAGTGGCATGTCCCCTGTCGTAGACCGTGACGATCACGGTGGCGGTGCCGTTAGGACGCCAGACGTGTGAAATGGTCAGCGGGTTGGCAAGGAGCGATCGCACGCGTTCTGTCTCGTCGGCAGATAGCGGATCCTCCCGGTGCCGCGTCGAGATGCGAACAATCGCCACCCGCCAAGCCGGTCACGCAGGTGACGCCCTGCGACGATCGCGAACGCACCCGGACCCGGATGTCAGGGGCGCGCCGGGTATTGAAGCGCGGCGAGCAACTGACTGTGCAAGTTGGCGTTGGAGTACAGGCCACCGCCTTGATCGCCCGCATGTCCTCCGGTTCGATCGGTGAAACGGCCGCCCGCTTCCTCGACGAGAAGAATCCATGGCGCGTGATCCCAGATGTGGCAGCACTCGACCAAGAAGGCATCGATTTCGCCACGGACAAGCTCGACGAGCGCGAGGGGGCTTGCGGGTGCGCGGGCCACACTCGGTGGGAGACGGGCTCTGGACGCGTCGTCCAGAGCATCGAGCCGAGCATCAGACAACATCGAAGTGGTGCTGACTTCGAGGCGCTTCGGTTCGGCCTCCTCGCGTGGCCAGGACGACTCGAAAGAACCGCCGCCTCGGGTCGCCCACCAGCAGCGTCGCAGCGCAGGAGCGGTGACTACCGCGATCTCAGTGCTCCCGGCAACCTCGAGCGCAATGTGAACTCGCCAGTTCGGGTCACGCCGACTGAAGAACGACGTGCCGTCAACCGGGTCGATTATCCAGACCCGATCGGACTCACCGAGTTGACCAAGTTCCTCGCCGAGGAGCGCATCTTCTGGCCTCGCCGCAGACAACGTCTCGCGAAGCAATCGCTCGACTGCCCGGTCGGCTTCCGTGACTGGTGTGCCGTCGGCCTTCAGCGTTGCCGAAACGCCAGACTCGAAGTACGCGAGCGCGAGATCCGCCGCCAGGTCCGAAGTGTCGAACGCGAGTTGTAAGTCATCAGCACGGTCCACGACCGACGACGCTACCGGACCAGGCCCGCTCCTCAAAGTGCCGGTTAGGGACGCCCCGAACAGTTATGCAGAACATCGCGGCCGCGAACCACTCGCCGCGCCCGATTAACGGCTCGGGCGTCCTGGCTGCCACGTTCTCCTATCCCGGCCAATGAGGCAAGCGTTGCCGGTACGGCACTTGATACCGGGTCTTTGCAACGCCTTGGGTCGGTCCGGACCTGAGCTTGGCGGCAGAACAACTAGTAACCGTCTCGAGTCAACGTGCAGAACCGGCGATCTGTGACGCACCCCGTGGAGTGGACGTGCCCTCGGTAGCATGCGCGAGCGGTCGACTTCGGGGGCGCCACCAGTGGAATAAAGGATTCGAGATGCAGTTCCTGGTTTCTGTGATCGACGACAAGACCGACTTTGCCACCCCGAGCAAGCTGGCTGCAATCGACGCGTTCAACGACCGGCTCAGGGCCGAGGGCAACGACCTCGGAGGTCTCGTCGGCTCATCGCAGCCACGGGCTACGACCGTCGCGGGCTGCTGTTGAATGAGTGTTGACGGGGCACTCCGTGGTCGGTACCGTCGGGTCGCCGTCGCTACTGCTCCTGGCGGCCACCGACAGACCGGATACATAGGTTGGCACACGGAAGGCTACGGCAGAGCCCGCTGCACACATTGGAGGAATCGAATGAAGACCTCGCTCAGGCGGGTTGTCCTGCTCGCGACAGTCGCCGTCGGCTCTTTCGCCTTCGTTGCCGGCGCGGCCAGCAGCTCCGCTGGTGCGTCGGCTCGGCGGCTGGTGCCCGCCAACGCTGAGTGGACTGGCACGATCACGGCCATCGGCAGGGGCCGCTCGTTTACCTTGTCGTCGAGCGGCGTGAAGTACAAGGTCGACTACACGTCGAAGACCCCTATCACACCCAAGGGTGACAAGCCCGCCGTGAAGGACAAGGCTGACGTCACCGGTTATCTGAAGAGCGCGAAGAGCACGACCATCGAAGCGGAAGACATAGCGCTCAAGCGGTCGAAGAAGTAGCTCGTCCGAAGTCCCGGCGAGACAGCGGAAGTGCCGAACCCTCACGGTGGTCGTGGCACCCCAGCCTGACCGACCCCGGTATTCGCAATCAGGCTGGGCTGTTGGTTGCTACCTTTGACACGATGAGAGGCATTGCTCGCACGCGTGCGATGCTGGTGTACGGAGCGATGCTGGGAGCCGCAGCAGGAGTGGCCGGCACGACACCTTCAGCCGCTGAGGTGCACGCCACCCTAACAGCGCGCCTGAGCGGTGTGCTCCGGTTTGCGGTCCATGCCAGCTCTCTTCGGAATTTTGGCAATCCGAAGGGGCATTTCCCAGTGCCACCCGCGGGGAGGGCCGTCAACACCAGCCACCCCAACCATGTGATCGGCGATGGGACTCCTGCCAGTTGCACGTCTGCGGCCGTCGAAGCGGCCGTCAGTGCGGGCGGGATCATCACCTTTAACTGCGGCACGAAGCCGATCACGATCTTGATGACCGGCACCGCGAGCGTGCCTAAGACAGTGCACTCAGTTGTGTTGGATGGCCGTGGCCTTGTGACTCTGAGCGGCGGTGACAAGCGCCGGATACTCTTCTCCGACACTTGCGCTGGCAAGTGGTCGACTGATGACTGCGTCAATCAGCCATATCCCCAGATCGTGGTTCAGAACATCACGTTCGAGGACGGCTTCAACGGCACGCACCAGGCCACGTGCACACGAAACGTGCCTCGGTGCTGGTACGGCGGTGTCGATGGTGGAGGCGCCATCTACGCCGAGGGTGGCCAGTTGAAGGCGGTCAACTCGAGGTTCATCGACAACGGCTGTTATCGCTACGGACCTGACCTCGGCGGTGGGGCGATACGCGCCCTGGCCCAGTACGAGAATCGACCGGTGTACATCACGAGCGACAGCTTCATCGGCGGACACTGTTCCAATGGAGCGGCTCTGAGCAGCATCAGCGTGCAGTGGGATGTACTGAATAGTCTCTTTACCGACAACACCGCTGTGGGATGGGGCGCCAACCCGGCAGCGCCGGGCACCGCCGGCGGCGGTAGCGGCGGAGCCATCTACAACGATGGCACGGACTACAAGACCCTCGTCGGCGGGACGCTCATGTGCAACAACGACGCGCGGGAGGGAGGCGGCGCCATCTTCTACGTTGTAGACACCGGGTGGGGTCGGCTCACTCTGAACGAGTCGCACCTCGCCAACAACCGAAGTGGCGAGTTCCAAACCTACCCAGGCGTGTACGACGATATTGACGGCCACGACGGTCCGCCGGTGGTGATCAACCCCAGCGGCCGGTGCTAAATCGACCTCGGTGGCGGAGCCGACGGCCGGGACGGGTGCCCTCCTCTCGGGAACACCGGTGCGTTTCCTCGTCGACGTGAGAACCACCGCCACTGGGCTTGGCCGACCGCGGTGCCACGACAGGTCCGACGCCGACTTCGCGCCGAGGAGGTCAGCGAGCTCGTCGCCTGCTACCTGGCCGGTGCCGAGGTCGACGAACTCGCCGAGCGCTACGGCTGTCATCGAGACACCGTCAGCAAGGTGCTCGACCGAGCCGGTACACCGCGTCGCAAGCTGGGTGTCCCTCCCGACCGTGTCCAGGACGCGATCGATGCCTACGTTGGCGGGGCCTCGCTCGTCACGATCGGTGCTCAGCTGTCGGTTCATCCAACAAGCGTTGCCCGGACTCTGAGGGTGAACGGCATCCAGATCCGCCCGCGACCTGGGTGGCCGCGAGGCTAGCGACTCGACCAGCAACGTTTGTGCTGTTTGCTCTGGTCGAGAGAGCGCGGTCGGCACACCGGTTCAGCTTGCGTTACCGGTCCCTCCACCGGCGTTGTTCCGTACGCCCGCGAACCGGCG
This sequence comes from uncultured Acidimicrobiaceae bacterium, assembly GCA_963801185.1. Lineage (GTDB taxonomy): Bacteria > Actinomycetota > Acidimicrobiia > Acidimicrobiales > Bog-793 > Palsa-601. The sequence continues at coordinate 54,801 of CAWDDW010000002.1, forward strand.
TTCGGGGTGAGGTAACACGACTCGCGAGAATCGCGTTATTGGGACAGTGGTCGGGCACGTCGGCCGGCGGGTTCACTCATTCCGGGCGACCTCGGGTCCCGTCATCCGGTCGAGAAGCGGGAACGTCGAGGCGATGATCGCAAGCGAAGCAGCAAGTCCGCCGATGACAGTGACCCAGTACGCGCTTCCCGGGATCCTGAACGCGATGCCGACCTGGGAGTGGAGGTAGAGGGCAGCCGACACGAGGCCGACCACGATCGACACTGCGGCGACAAGGAGGAGCGGCAGCGCACTCTCCAGCGCGACGACACGATGCAGGAGCGCGGTGGGGACGCCGGTGAGCCTGAGCAAGCTGAACGGGCGCTTCCGCTCGCCCAACCCGGCGGCGATGTTCACGGCGAGACTGCAGGCGGCGATGATGAGGCTCGCCACGATGATCACGTCGGTCATGTCCTGGATCATTGCGAGGAGGCGCGCGGTCGACGGATCGAGCGCCTCGACTGCGACCGGGGTTCCCTGGAAGGGAAAGGCCCGTTCGAGCGTGGTCCGTGCCCGCTCGAGCGAGCCCGACGACCCGTCGGTGGCGACTACAACCGCGTCGACGGGGAGTCTCGCGACGTCCGCCGCCGACAGGTGCGCGGACGGCCAGACCGTCAACGACGCGCGGGATCTGTGCCCAAGTAGGTTCGAAAGGAAGTAGCCGATGCTCGCCACGGTCGCTCCCGGCGCGCACTTGCCAATCGCGGGTGTCTTCGCCAGCTGCTCGCACGCGACGAACCCGAAGCCGTTCATCTGCTTATCTTGGGACGGGCTCTGTTGGACCACCGTCACACCGCGTACCCCGGGCGTCGTGCGGAGCTCGCTAAGCACATGGCTTGAGACGGAAGGAACTTGGGCGGAAGCGGGACAGTTCGATGTCCCGTAGCTGCAGAACAGGTCGGCCAGGGTATTCCTCCCTGCGCTTCCTCCGCCGGAGCTGCTGGCGGCCGCCATCGAGCTGAGCGCCCCGATCGCGGCGCTCGCAACGAAGAGGGCGATCACGAGCCCACTGACGAAGCGGAAGGCCGCCTTGGGATTGTCGAGGAGCCGGCGGCCGGCGATGAGCGTGGCGGGACGACTGGCCCGCATCGCCATGAGTCGAGAACCCGCGGTCGTGAACCACGGTCCAGCGAGAACCAGCCCCGCGACAAGGAGCACGAAGCCCACGAGCAGCTCAAGAATCTGGCCGCCATTGCTGGCCGGCTTGCCGTGCGCGTCGAAGTACGCGAGCACGGCGATGCCGGCGAGGAGCGGGATGATCCGTACCATCCGCGGTGGGCGGGACGACGCTCGCCGGGTCACGCCGAGCGGCGATATCTGGACACTGCGAAGCGCGAGGCGCGCGGACACGACCGCGGCGACCGGGACGCCGATCACGACAAGCGTGATGTCGATCGCGTGCAGCGAGAGGTCGCCTTGAGCGAGGGGGACACCGGTGAGGGGCACGTGGTAGAGCAGCGGCCGGAAGACGAAGAAGAGTGCGAAGCCGACTGCAACGCCCGCGACCGCCGCGACCACCGCCTCCACCGCAGAGACCACCGAAACCTGACGCGGCGTGGCACCGACGAGCCTCATCGCCGCGAAGCGCTCCTCGCGCCGCGCCGCTGAGAGCCGGCTTGCGGTCGCGATCAAGATCAGCACTGGTAACAAGAGCGCGACGGCTCCGCCGGCGAGAATGAACTGCAGAACGGGTCCGCTCCCGATGCTGTTCTGGCACGCGTAGCAGCTGGCCGGCGTGCGCTGGATGGCATCGACCTCGACTGCACCAGGTGCCCGCGAGAGCTGGCGCGCCGCGTGACCGATCACGATGATCAGCGAGTTCGGGGACGGAAGCGCCGCTTCGCCGATGGTCCCGATCTGTCGCCCTGGATACCGGTCGCGAAGCTCGTTCGCCGGTTGGGACCCGATGAGCGTCGTGAGGGCCGGCGAGGCGTAGTACTCACCCGGTCCCGGTAGGTGCGGAATCCCCGGCGGGACCGGAGCGCTCGGTCCGGCGGCGGCAACGTCGACTCGATCTATCGCCTGGTTTCCGAACTGATCGATGCTCGACAGCCACCACAGCCGGTCGGATGGCGACGTGCCCGACGTCGATGGTGACGTCTGCGCCGAGGTGTCGAGCCACGCACCACGGTCGGTCTGAGCGTGCAGACCGTTGCCACCGGCCAGGGCAGCCAGCAACAGACCGACGCCGAGGGCAACAGCTGTCGCGGTGACGAGGACACGCAACACCGCTTCGCGACCGCTTCCCACCGTCAAGCGAAGACCAAGGCGGATCACCGCATGGCGCCTTCCGGCACGGTCACGAGCCCGTCCCGCACGATGACCTCCCGGTCCGCATACGCGGCCACGCGGGGTTCGTGGGTGACGAGGATCACCGTCGATCCCTGCTCACGCGCGGCCTGGGTCAACAGGCCCATGACCAGCTCCCCGCTCAGTGAGTCGAGTGACCCGGTCGGTTCGTCGGCGAAGAGCACGTCGGGATGGGTGACAAGACCGCGTGCCAGCGCGACGCGCTGCGACTGGCCACCGGACATCTCGCCAGTGCGGTGGCGCTCCATCCCGTCGAGGTCGAGCCGTTCGAACCAGCTCCGTGCCTCACGGAGGGCCTCGTTACGGTGCGTCCCACCGAGCAACAGCGGCAGGGCGACGTTCTCCTCGGCGGTCAGCTCGGGCACGAGCTGACCGAACTGGAAGACGAAGCCGAAGCGATCACGCCGCAGCTTGGAGCGCTCTGACTCCCGCATGGTGTCGAGGCGGCGGCCATCGAAATAGACCCCACCGCCGGAGTCCGGGACGAGGATGCCCGCCAGGCAGTGGAGCAGCGTGGACTTGCCCGAGCCGCTCGGACCCATCACGGCCACGATCTCGCCCTGTTTCACCGAGATGCTTGTCCCGCGAAGCGCCGGGGTCTCGCCGAAGGAGAGCACGAGGTCTCGCCCCTCGATGATCGCCCCTCCGACCGTCACCACCGAGGAACCGCTGGCGATTGTCATGACGCCACCTCCTCGGCGAGCGCCGCGAGGCGAGCCGCAGTGAGATCGATCCAGCGGAGGTCGGCCTCCAGGTGGAAAAGGCCGTAGTCCGCGAGAAGGGCGTCCACGAGCTTGCCTTTCTGCTTGAGCTCGGTGAGCTCGCGCATCCGCCGGAGGTGGGCGGACCGCTGCGCGTCGAGGTACTCCTCCGCGGGGCGCCCAAGCATGAGCGAGAGCACGACTTTCACGAAGAGGTCTGTCTGCAGGTGGGGCTCGGCCGGGATGGGCTCGGCCAGCCACGCCTCGACCTCGCTCTTGCCGGTCTCGGTGATGCTGTAGCGCTTGCGCTCCGGACCGGCTCCGCGCTCAGCCTCCCCAGCAACGGCCTTTCCGTCTCTCGCGAGGCGAGCGAGGGTGGCGTACACCTGGCCGAAGGGAAGCGGTCTGCCCCGGGCGAAGTACGCGTCATAGTCGCGCTTCAGGTCGTAGCCGTGGCTCGGTTCGCGGTCGAGGAGCCCAAGGAGGGCCATGGTCACGCTCATATCTCCGAGAATACGCTGCGTGTATACATACTGTCAATAGATGCGCACGCATCCCATACCGCTTCGCGGCCGCGAACCACTCGCCGCGCCCGATCAACGGCTCGGGCGTCCTGGCTGCCACGTTCTCCTATCCCGGCCAATGAGGCAAGCGTTGCCGGTAGGCACGGTCATCCTTCAGGCTGATGCGCTGGGTGGACGCATTCGATACGGTCCAACGATGGCCAGCGATCCACCGCTCAGAGGCCCGCCCAAGCGGATGAGGGCGCCTTCAACGAACGCCGGTCGAGGGCGGTCGTCGTCCTTGCCGCCTTCGCATGCCCGGGCCGCGATCGTCCTCGCGCTGGGGCCGCATCCCAACGAGGGAGGGCCGCGGCTCACTCTTGCTCCTGTGGCCCCATGCTCCTGTCGCCGGTGGCCCCTGCCGGTGCTGGCCGCATCGGTGGTCGCGGCAGCCGTGGTCATCGCCTCAGCTGCACGTAAGCCCCGCTACGTCTCGTAGCTCCCGTATCTGATGGGGATTCGGAAGCGGGGTACGTCGGGGTACTGGTGAGAGGCGGCGCCTCGAGCCCGGTTGCCGATGCTGGCGATCATCTCCCCGATGGTGTGCGCGTGCTGGGGGCTGTCGAGGCTGCGGATCTCGGGACCGAACTCGACGATGCTCGGTTCCTCACGGTTGCCGTAGTCACCGAACACGGGGAATATCGCCGCCCCCGCCCGCGAAGCGAGGAAGAGGTCCTCTCGGGTTCCGGCAGCGAATGGCTCCATGACTACGTAGCCGTGGGCGTCCTTTGCGTCGCGTGAGCCGCTGCCGGCTTCGATGACGATGTGTCCGTGATCGGACGTAATCAGGTTCATGAATTCCGAGCGGGTGTAGGCGTTCTGTCGCTTGCGGAAGGCTTTGACCCGTAGGGTGAGGTCCTCGTCGGTGATGTCGCCTTCGTTGACCGCTTCCCCGCCACTCACAGGGAACGTCTTCAACACGTTGGCGACTTTTCGGAGGATGTCGTCAATGACGTTCATGCCCATGACCTCGAGGTATCCCAACAACCGGCCGATCATCAGCGTCGTTCGGGTGTCGAGACGGTCGAAGCCCTTCCGCTGGGCCGCGCGTGTGAGGTAGCCGAGGTTGAAACCCACATCTTGGAATTCCAGATGCGAACCCACGAAGATGAAGGACTGCCCGTCGGCGAGCCGTTCGAACAGTTTCTCCCGCGCAGCGAACTCCGCGAATGTCTCGATGTTCGGCGCGGCGAAATCGCCGTGGAGGATCTCGAGCAGACCGAGCGTGGTCTCGGCCTCCGCGGACGACATCGCAGACGAACGCAAGAAAGCCTGGTCGTGATTTATGGCATCCATGCGAGGCGTCGCCGCGAGCGCCTCCGACGAAATGGGGTTAAAGATGCTCTCGAACTCGACCCCACCCACTCGCTTCGCCGACTCGTACAACACGTGGTCGAGTTGACGGTGCACCCCGAACATCTCGTGCAGCTGTCCGGCGGCTGTGTGCAACAGGCCACTGTCAGGCCGCGGCGGTCCGTGAAACGGACGCTCGTCCTCCGCCATCACCGCACCTCGCGCCTGCGGGAATGCAAGTAAAGGTACTTACCCATGCCTAATTCTCGCATCTCCCACCGCGCCGGGGGACAGGTTCTTCGTCGAGGACGTCCGCCGATGGGCGCGGTCGCGGTTCGGAGTCGCGCCGCCCACCGAACGCACCGCGGTGTTCGGTGTGTCGGCGGGTGGAGAGCTCGCGCTCGCCCTTGGGCTTCGGCACCCGGACGTCTACGGTGCGGTCTTCTCCGGCTCGCCGGGCGCGGGTTACAAACCGACTGGTGTGATGCCGAGTTCGATTCCGCGCACGTAACTCGTCGCCGGCGCGTTGGAGCCGTTCTTCCTCAGCAACGCGACCCGGTGGGCAGTCGCGCTACGCGATGCGGGTGCTGACGTCGTGATGAGCGAGCGGGTCGCGTCGCACGGCAACGCGCTGTGGCGAGGAGAGTTCCCGCGGATGGTGGCGTGGGCGTTTGGATGATGAAGCATCGCTGCGTTTGGTTGGCGGTGGCACCCCGTGCCGGTCCGGCGAAGGCCAGGTGGGTCGAAAGCGAACGACGCACCGACGCCGACTTCAACGTCTACGCCGTCGCTGCCATTCGCACCATGGCTGAGCAACTCGGCGCCATCCGGCTTCCGCCGCTGGACGGAAGCTGTCCGGTCTACGCCGATCCCTCTGGCCACCCCCTTCTGCCTCTGCCTACCGTACGAGTAGAGCGCGCGAGGCGCCTCGACTGTGCAGGCTCGAGAGCGCCATACCGACGGGATTGTGCGCTCGACGGGACGGCGCCGAAGACGGATGAAGCGGTACGCCTGCGCATCCCGGGCAAGATGGTGGCCGATGGGAGCGATTCCTCCGGTGCGCGAGTCATCGATCGTCGTGTTCACGGCCGAGGAGCGCCCGGAACTCTGGGAGCAGGCGCGCTCCCTCTTCGAGGGCGTATGGCCCGAGTACAACAACCACGGGAACCACACCGGAAGGTATTTCGGAGCGCTAGTTCCACGATTCGCGCGTTTCCAGGTGCTCCTGTACGACACGGACGTGGAGTGCATCGTCGCTCGAGGGAGAACGATCCCCTTCCGATGGGACGGTTCGCTGGAAGACCTTCCGGCAGGAATCGACCCAGTCGGGCTACGCGCGATCGACGACCCGCGCCCGCCAACCGCGCTCTCAGCCCTTGCAGCCGAGGTGACCGCGGACCAGCAAGGGCGAGGCCTGAGCCGTCTCGTGATCGAGGCGATGGCAGCCGCTGCCCGTGGGGCCGACCTCGCGCCTCTGGTGGCTCCCGTCCGCCCGAGCTGGAAGGATCGTTACCCCCTCACCCCGATCGACCGGTACGCCTCCTGGAAGCGCTCGGACGGGCTGCCACTCGATCCTTGGCTGCGGGTGCACGCTCGGTTGGGCGCGACCGTCCTGCGGTCCGAGCCACGGTCGCTCCAGATCGAGGCCCCGGTGGCCGAATGGGAGCAGTGGACGGATATGACCTTCCCGGAGGACGGAGAGTACGTCTTCCCGTCTGGGCTCGCACCCCTCCGCGTTCGCGACGGCATCGGCAACTACTGGGAGCCGAACGTATGGATGCTCCACGAGTTGTAATTGTCGCTGCTCACAGTCCGGCCGTCGTCATCATTCGCGGGTGTGGCACCGATCATCGGGCAGAACGTCGGCTCCTCGTGGCAAACCAAGAGTGCCGAACGACGGCTCGGGCGTCCTCGCTGCCAGGTTCTTCCTATCCCGGCCAATGAGGCAAGCGTTTTGTCGGTGCGGCACTTGATAGCGGGTCTTTGCAGCACCTTGCGTCGGTCCGGACCTGAGCTCGGCGGCAGATCAAGCGATGGCGTCTACCGACGACGTCGAGAGGGGTTGGAGTAGCGGCTCCAGGTACTCCTAAGCGGAACCGTCGGTTAGACCTAAGACAGCCGTGCTGAGCAGGGTGAACGTTGTCGAATCGACAACGGCGTGGACCTTGTCGGACGTTGCTCCAACCCCCCTCACACCCCTGTTGAACTGCGGAAACTCACGGAGATGGTCCCGGCCGGCACACTCAACGAGGCCACAGGGGTGGCACCCAAGCAGCGTCAGCACCGTCTGCGTGCGCATGAGCTGGAACAGCTGACGGCCGATTACCGCTCGGAGCGCAGCAATCAATGACCTCGCCGCCAGTTACGACATCGATCGGGACACCGTGATCCAGCAGATGCGTCGTCAAAGCCTGCCACGCCGCAACCCGCGGCTCGACGCGGCTGGTGTCAGCGAGGCCGTCGGGCTCTACCGATCCGGCGAATCGCTCGCAACAATCGGCAAGCGGATGGACGTTGATCCAGGGACGGTCGGTCGAGCACTTCGCAGGGCCGGCGTATCGCTGCGCGATTGTCACGGCCGGGAGCGCAGATAGTACGTCCTGGGCTAGAGACCGCTGGAGCGCCGCGACAGATGCCGAATATTTGCGCGCGCTATCAGCGCCCGACTGCACGACTGACCGACGTTCTGTTCTCGCGATCCGACCCCATTCATGCGCAAGGTGCGTGTTTGGCAGCATTTCAGGCCGCGCGGCGACGGACCAGCCACACGGTCACCGCGATGAGCAGCACCGACAACCCAAGCAGCCAGCCAGCCTCCATCCACTGGAACGCCCAGAACCGGGTGGCAGGCTGGTAGCTCGTCACCTGGACGTAGCCGTGTTGGACGAGGTACTGCCACGCGCTGAGGGCGTGCAGGTTCGGCCCCCCACCCTCTTTCCCGGCTACCTGCGCTGGTGCACCCTGGAGGACCTGATAGAGCGCTGTCTGGCTGACCGTCCGGCCGCCTTTGGTCCTCCAGTGCTGGCTCACAACCCAAACAGAACTTGGCACGTTCAGTGACCTGGTCACGATTGGCGCAAAGTAGTGCTCTCGCAACCAAGCCCCGGTCGCGATGGCAAGTCCGGCGTACGCGACCAGGGTGGCGACAATCGCGGGGACGACCTTGCGGATCAGCATGCCGGCCAGGGCGCCGATCGCGAAGGCGGCCAGCGTCCATGCGCCGAACGCGACTCCGCGCAAGTCGAACAGGCTGGGAGCAAGCGAAGTCAACTCGGAGAGGTCCCGGGCCTGGTTGCCCGCGCCGAAGTACGGCTGGTAGTACCACGAGAACAGCACGCTGATGGCGCCGGCCGCCACGGTCACCGCGAGCCGCGAGCCCCGCCAACTTGGCGAGCGACCAACGCCACCGCCCGAAGCCCTGCGTCCAGGCGTAACGGTAGGTACCGGTCTCCATCTCACGGGCCAGCACCGGCGCCCCGACGAACGCACCGATCAATGCGGGCGCTAACTGCAATATCCAGCCATTCGTCAGAAAGCCGCCGACGCTATCGAAGCCGCTCGTCAGCTGGAGGCAGGCATCTGAGCCCGCGGGGTGACAGGCGAGGTCGGCCGCGTAGGCGTGGTGAAGCTTGAGGCCGATCACCCACGTGTACGTCCCGATCGCGGCCAATGCCACAACCAAGCCGGTCAGTGCGACGCGGTGCTGGCGCCAGGTGACCCAGGCCATCCGCCGCCACGGCAGCGGCCGCAGGTTGGCGTCCTCGTCCGAGTGGGCGGGCACGGCGAGCATGCTTAGCGTGGTCACTTTGACACCTCCGATCGTTCGCTGTCCCGGGCGCGGGCCGGACCGGGCAGCGCCGCGGCGCCGGGCTCGCGCAAGTAGGCAAGGGTCAGCTCTTCGAGGGTGACTGAGTGCGCCTCCCATCCCGGGGGCACCGGATCGGAGGTGTTGTCGCAGCGGACAAGCAGGTGCGCTTGTGATGCGGCACGGCTGGCGTGGACGACGTTCCACTGTTGCGCGTACCGCTCCGACTCTGAAGCTGGTCCGGTGAGCACGCGATGGCGCGCAAGGAGATCATCGACCTCGCCCGCCATCTGGATGCTTCCGCGCGAAACGAGCACGAGGTAGTCGGCAACCCGTTCGAGTTCGGCGAGGACGTGCGAGGAGAGCACGACCGAGACGCCGTCGTCCGCGACCGCCGATCATCACCGTCGCCATGAAGTCGTGCCGGGCGACCGGATCGAGCATCGCCATCGGTTCATCGAGCACGAGGAGCAGCGGTTTGCGCGCAAGCGCCAGCGTCAAGGCGAGCTGTGCCTGCTGGCCGCCGGACATCTTCCCCGCCTTCTGGCGCGAGCGGGATGCCGAGATCGCCGAGGCGCTGCTTCGCATAGCTCTCGTCGAAGCGGCGGTTGAGGTTGCGGGTCACGTGAATGCAGGTCGCCTGCGGAGAGGTTCTTGTAAAGCGGCGTGTCCTGGGCCACGAACGCGATTCCGTCGAGCGCGGGCAGTGAACCGGCGCGGCGCCCGCCGAGCACTGTTAGCTCACCGGTCGTCGGGTTGGCTAGCCCGACCGCGAGGTTCAGCAAGGTTGTCTTTCCGGCACCGTTCGGCCCGACGAGCGCGACCACGTGGCCGTCGGGGATCGCCAATGTGCAGTCGTGCAGCGCTTTCGTCGAGCCGTAGGACTTGCCGAGGCCATGGGTCTCGATGACGTTCATGCCACCCCCTCTTCCTCGTGTTGCGCCGCGTCGCGCTGGTCGGCAGTGCCCCCGCGACGCTCACGAAAATCCCGCAGCACGTTCGCGACGAGCGCCGCGATCCCGTCCTCGTCGAGCCCCGCCGAATCTGCGGCCGCCACCCAGGAGACGAGAGAGCGGCGGAGCGCGGCGAGTTCGGGCAGCGCCACCTGGCCGAGCGTCGCCACGATGAACGTTCCCTGGCCCGGTCGCCCGACCGCGAGGCCCTTCGTCTCCAGCTCCCTGTAGGCCTTCAGCACCGTGTTCGGGTTGATTGCCAGCTCCGCGACCACGTCTCGGACCTTCGGAAGCTGATCGCCGGGCGCGAGGTAATCGAGGCGGAGCGCGTGCTCGACCTGGTGGACGAGCTGCAGGTAGGTCGGCACTCCCGACGCGAGATCGAGGCGGAACTCAATCGGCGAGACTTGCCGCGGAACCACCACCTCGCTGTCATCTTTATCTACTGTCATATGACAACATTACAAGAGAGCGAGTTGCTGTCAACCGAGTCTCGGCGATCGGGATGCGACGAGCCGTGCTCGCGTCGCTCCACCATCCCAAGGCCGTGGGTTCAGGTGGCCCATGAGCCGTCTGACAGTTCTCCCGCGTTGCCCAATTTGTAGTCCCCATGAATCGGAGTGCGTGGCAGTTCGACCTCCTTCCGGAGCTTGGAGAGCTCGGCAGTCAGTTGGCGCATCCGATGCACGACCGGCTCGCTGCGGGGTCCGAGCCTGCGGCGTGTGAAGCCGACCGAGTAACGCAGTTGGCCGAAGGTTCTGTGGTCGTCGATGGTTCGGGCGGACTGGGCTCCCAGACTGCTTTGAGCGCAGTGTGAAGGCGTCCGAGCTCCTCGAATAGGCGGACGTAGGAGTCCCCGTCCGCCCGTGGCTGGACGTGATCGATGAACTCCTCAATCTCAGCCCAACGATCAGCGACCCTCAGGAGGTCGCAGCCGGAAATCCGAATCGGCCGAGCGACGCGGACTTGCGTCCGCTGGAGCCGCTCCCGCAGTCGCCGCAGTCCCGCTACCCGGCCGCGGCGGACCCAGGGCCTATGAACCCGGAGGACAACCGGCGGCTCAGCGTCTATCCGCACGTTGAGGTTGAACCCACCGCCAATGTCTGCCCATCCGGCCCCTCGCGCGACGCGGGCGATCAGGGCCGAGACGGCCGGGTCATCTGGGCTGGCTCTAGGTCCGAACCAGCGCGGCAAGGGAGGGGGAGAGGTCGAAGCTTCGATTCCGGTCATGGCAATGGCCCACCAGCGCACCCGAGGAAGGGTCCGCCGGCGAGCATGGCGCAATCTTGCCGCGACGCTATGACGGCCCGCCAGCCCTTTCAGCTCGCCTGATCACTATCGTGGAGACGAGTAGCTGGTCGGTCGAGCCACTGGACACTAGCTAGTCGTTAATGCGGCACTTCGGAAATGAGCGGGGCGCGCCACAACTCGTGTTGCCCCAGTTAGTCGTACGTCACCAGAGTCGAATCTGGCCAGCGTCGAGCCGAGCTGACTGCTGCAGGCGGGGAGCGCGCCATCCGTTTGGGAGCCCGTCAGATCACGGCGAACATCCGCGCAAGGGAGCGCTACCGCCAGGCGGCAGACGATGCCGGCCGGGAGGTCCGCATCCACCGGGCCCGCAGGGCGTCACAGGGAGCCGAGCTAGGTTCGCCCCGTCACCAAACTGACGGTGCCGACACCACCTGACGCTGGGACGAAAGGACACTTCGAGCTCAAGAGGTGACTATGCCGTACGCCCAGGTTGGTGACATCAAGCTCTACTACGAGGTGCACGGGGACGGGCCGCCGGTCGTACTGATCCCGGGTCTCGGAGCCGACACGCGGCTCTTCTTCAACGTGGTCCCCCTTCTCGCTACGTTGCATCAGGTCGTCGTGATCGACCCACGAGGAGGTGGGCAGAGCGACAAGCCGACAGGTGACTACAGCATCGAGCAGATGGCAGACGACGTGGCCGGGCTGTTCGGCACACTCGGGATGGCCAGCGCCGACGTCGTGGGCTACTCGATGGGAGGCAAGATCGCTCTCCAGTTGGCGGCCAGCCATCCCGAGTTGGTCGACCATCTGATCCTGGGTGCCACCGCGGCCAAGCCCGCGGTGACGCGCCGGTTCTCCCGGCGCTGGTTCATGATGGACCTCGTCTCAAGGATCCCCCTGCTGCGCAAGGCCGATGGCCAGCCGTCCTATGCCTTCGAGGCGCAGCGACAGGCGTCGAAGTCCTTCGATGGTCGCGGGCTCCTCTCCAAGGTGAAGGCCAGCACGCTGATCATCCGGGCCCGGCGCGACCGGATTGTGCCAGCGAGCGACGCCGCCGAGCTCCAGAACATCCCGGGCAGCTCGCTGGTCGATCTGCCGGGAGGGCACCTCACGCTGGTGATGGTGCACGGAAAGGTACTCGCCGAAGCGATCTCCTCGTTCTTGAGCGAGGCGTGAGTCACATGCACGGCGTCGAGCTCGTCTTCGCGGCCTAGTTCAGGGCTCTCTACCGTGCACGGTCGTCTGAGCCTTCGGACAGCCCAGGATCTCAACTACCTACATGTCGTGCGTGCGCCAACAGGGCGCAAGCCTTTTCCCGGTTGTCCGGGCTGACGGGCGCATAACGCGCACGCCGAAGGTTGCCCCATCTGGCCAGGCCAGGAGCGCCATATCGACGGCTCGGAGGCCACAGCGAGGATCATGCTCAGTCTCGAAGCGAAGCGATCGCTAGCGGCGCTCATCGGCCACCTCAATCGACGGTTCGCCTGGTCGGAGCCGATTGAGCACGCGCCCCGAAGCGCCAGCCGACATGGCCGACCACCGGGAGCGCCACGAGAGCATGCTGAGCAGCGAGGTGGCCGAGCCGATCGAGAACGCGGACAGGAACGATCCGACCGAGCAGATCGAGAAGGCAGAGCCGATTGAGCCGACCGACATGAACGAGCCGCGCGAGGCGATAGAGAGGAACGAGTCCTCGGACCAGAGCGACCAGCGTGATCCGCGCCTCACGAACTCAAACGTTACTTCTCAGCGGCTGTAGCCCGAAGCGAGCTCCTCAGCGACACCTCCGAGCCGTTCCGAATCGCCGCGGCGGCACTCGCAATGTCAAGGACTCCTGGCAACCACGCATATCGACGGCTCGGTGCTCTACTTCGCAGACGGCTCCTTATCGCCGATTGTGGCGCTTGGCGCCAATGTGGTCGTTGGATCACAAGCTTGTCCCGAGCACCCTGATCTGAACGGCGGCCTGCCGTTGCTCCATGGCTCACCCTCCAAGGTCTCGGGGGAGTGCGTTTCATGCCTGCGAGTCCAACCGCAAACCGCGTAGCCGATCGCCGTCACGCGGCGGACAGAGCAGGCTCGACTGCGAGGTCGGCAATCGCCTCTGGCACGATCGAGGAGGGCTTGAATCCTTTGACGATGAGGTAGATGCCAAGCGACAACTCCCAAGCGAACTCTGGGACTGTCGCGATGCCCTGGCCCGCCGAGCCTTGGCCGAGGACGCCGAATAGCACAGCGATCCCCGAAGCGCACACCAAAGGACCTCCGACAAGCCCCAGCATCGCCATGCGTCGTGGCACGAGGCCGGACCGGTACATCAGGTAGCCCAGCAGCAGCCCATTACCGACGCCGACGATGAAGCCGGGTCCGAGCAAGAACGACCAATCATGGATTGCGACCAGCGATCTGGCGACGATATGGAGCGAGGCTGCATTTGCGGCTCCAGCTCCCCCGATGTCCTGTCGCAAGGTCACAACCGAGAGGACGCTCAGGATGCCGATGGCGATGAAGGCACATTCAACGAGACGAGCCGCGACATACCCCAGAGCGAGAGTCTCGTTCACCCTCTTGAGGATGGGGAACAGCACGACCGCTGTACCGATATTGGCGATGATGAGGAGGACCTCTAACAAGGCGCCAAGGAAGATGCGCTTGTCAGCGCCCGCACCGACGATGTAGCCGGTGTGATTGAGAACAGGGTTATAGAGAAGAACCGCTGGAATCGAGGTGACGAACGTAATAATGAAGAGCACGCCCGCAACAAGCGCCGTCTTCCTGGGTGATCCTATCTAGAACTCCTTCCTCAGTGGGTGTACACCGTACACCTCGCAGTGTCAGATTACGGTGTACGATGTACACTTGTCAAGCGGGCCTTCTTAGAGGGCTTGAAGGGAAACGTGGCCGGCAAGGGTGATCAGGGGGAGGCTCCTCCCCACCGAGTGCGGTTGAGCAGGGACCGGGTGATCAGCGCCGCCGTCGTCCTTGCCGACCAGGGCGGACTCGAGTCCCTCAGCATGCGCAACCTCGCTCAGGAACTGGGCGTCGTCCCGATGGCCCTCTACAAGCACGTGGCCAACAAGGAGGAGCTCCTCGACGGCATGGTCGACGTCGTCTTCGGCGAGGTCAAGATCCGGAGCGAATCCGCCTGGAGGACGGCCATGCGTGAGCGGGCGATCTCGATGCGCGAAGCTCTTCTGCGCCATCGCTGGGCGATCGGGCTGATGGAGTCCGGGACGCCCGGGCCCGCGAACCTCCGGCACCACAACGCGGTAATGGGGTGTCTCCGCGACCAAGCGCACTTGTCGTTCCGGATGGCGGTCCACGCGTACAGCGTCATGGACAGCTACATCTACGGCTTCGCTCTCCAAGAGAAGACGCTGGCTATCGACATTCCGGCGGAGGCGGAGAGGAGGCTTGAAAGGGTCGCCGAGCGTCACCCGTCCCCCGCCGACGAGTATCCGTACCTGATCGAGGTCGTCGTCGAGCTCGGCAAGTCGGGATACGACTACACCGAGGAGTTCGAGTTCGGGCTGGACCTGCTTCTGGACGGGATCGAACGGCTCCACGAGGAGGAGCGAGCGTCTGGGAAACGACGAACAGTGAGAGCGACAAGGCGCTGATCGGCCGACTCTTGAGTCGCGCAGAACTATCCATCTGGAACAAGGTAAGTGCCTACCGCCCCAGCCGTTCATCGCGCCCCAACGAGGGATCCGCGTGCTTCGCCGGTTTGGAATAGGCCCCTCAAGGTCGTCGAGCGACCCGACTAGGAATCAGGCCGCTGATCAGCGAACGTTGTGATTTCGACAACGGAAGTGGAGGTAATGAGACGTTATTCCAACCCCGCTTGCAGGGCTTCTGACCTGGTGGAACTCCTCGCGCCTCCGCTTCATCGCAGCTCCGGCCTGGTGGGTGAGCGCAAATGATAGGCCGAGTTTGGCTTTTCCTCCGGGTCTCCCTTATCGCCGGGAGCGCGGACCTTATCTGCGTACTGGCCCGGGGCCGAGGGATCCGCGGGACAGGCGGAGTAGCGACCCGCGAAGTTCACGATCGACGCGGCTGGGAAGGGTGTCTCGCTGGGTTGAGGTTAGAACCTGAAGCGAGTCAGGCCACCCGGTTCGGTGCCGAGTGTCACTGTCACCGAACGTGGCTTGATGCGGTAGACGTTCCACGGGGGTGGACCCTGCGACGGAGCGTTGAACGGGGCGGTGATACCGGTCCGAGTCTCATCGAGTTCGGCGGGCCACCCCTGGTCCGCCCAGGCCCTAGCAAGGCGCGTGAGTGTGGCCGGGTCGGTCTCCCGCTCTGCTTCACCTTCGGCGACGACGTCTGCATCGAGGATCGACACCGCTATCGAGCAGCGCGAATCCCGGGCGACGTTGCGGCCCTTGCGGGTACGCGATCCGGTCTGGAACCAGAAGCTTCCGTCCAGCCAGAGTGCACCGACCGCAGTCACGTGGGGGCTCCCGTCCTCGTTCACCGTCGAGAGCCACGTCGTGCGGGCGTTATGGGCGTCTGGAGCCGGTGGCGATCCGGCGTCGAGCTTTTCAAGGACGTTCGCCCAGTTCACTGGCGGCAGCCCGTCCGTCGCGCCCAAGTTGATGATCTCCATTACGTGTCTCTCTAGGTAATTCGGCGATCCGCCGTGTGGCGACGGAATCAGCTCTACGACTGCGATCTGCCCGATTCACTGGTCGACCGCAGGGGACCGAAGAACCTGTCCCGAGCATCGCCCGTAGGAGCCGGCTGCGGTGCCCCGGTTCGCTGGGACCTGGACACTCACCACAGACTACGCCGCCGCTCTCAAGGGGTTGGAGTAAGGCCCTCAAGGTCGTCCAGCGACCGGACGTGGAATCAGGCCTTTGAGCAGGGGAAACGTTGTGATTTCGACAACGTTGTTGTGGAGGTGAGCGGACTCGAACCGCCGACTTCCACGTTGCGAACGTGGCGCTCTACCAGCTGAGCTACACCCCCAGGACGACCGACCGCGGCCGATCGCTCAGGCGGCTGCCAGTGTACCGGCGCCCAGCAGGGCGGCCAGAAAGCGAAAGTTGGGAGCGGTGCGCGCCATGAAGCTGACGGACCTCGACGGATGCTGGACAGGAGGCGAGCCCGGGGTCTCGCCTCTGAGGGAGCTGACAGACCCGCGCGGTACTCAATAGGCGGGGAAGCCGGACTGGGACCAGCTGGTGACTGACGAGATCGTGGCGGCGTCGCACGCGACCTGAGTCGAGCCCCGGACGATGAAGTAGTACCCACCGTCGGCGCCGCTGATGCCGAGCGCTGCCGGAGATTGAGGAGCCGTGATCTGCAGGATCCCGACACAAGTCTGTGCCGGTGGTGACCATGCGGCGAGGGCTACCCAGGTTCCATCGCTGCCGACATGCGTGCTGATGTCGTGCGGACGTCTCGGCGGTGCGTCAGGCGAGTAACTCAGCCCCGTTTCCAAGATGCTGAACGGCGTCCTGATTCGCCGGATCGGTCACCCCGTTGAAGGACTGGTTGTTCTGCGTGTAGTACGTGAGGGCTGTTGGCGATCATCGAATCTCGCGATCGATGAGCACGCGAATGCGCGTTCTGTGATCACTGAACTTCGCGGTTGAGCTGAGCTCCCGCGGTCGGCAGCACCGGGTATCCACCCGGTGAGCAAGTGGCCCCTCCAGGGTTTCGGGCGACCAAGCACCGAACCCCGGAGGGACCGTCACCATGCTGACCCAGGAGGAGTACACGGACGTGCTGAAGCTCAGACACGAGGGCTTCACCATCAACGAGATCGCCGACGAGCTCGGCTATCACCCAGCCACCATCACGCGCTGGATCAAAGAAGGCGGCCCGCCACAAGCTCGTGATCTCGACCGGTCCGAGCTCGTGATCGACGAGCACTGGTCGGATCGCATCCACGCGCTGTTGGAGGCGAACCCACGACTGCTCGCCACGAGCGTGACCGCCATCATCGCCGCCGAGGGCTTTTTGGGCAGCTACCCGACGGTCTCGCGTCACGTGCGGTCGGTCCGCGGTCCCCGCTTCCGGCGAGCCGACAAGGCCTCGGTGCCGATCGAGACCGCCCCGGGCGAGGAGTGCCAGTTCGACTGGTCGGACTGCTCGGACTTCGGGGAGCTGTTCGGCCTCGGCGAGCTGCACTGCTTCGGGGCGATCCTTTCCTGGTCGCGTTGGCGCCGGTGGTGGTTCGCCCCCTCGATCGACCAGCACCACACCTTGGAAGGCCTGGCACAGTTCTACGAGGCAGCCGGTGGCGTGCCGTACTTCTCGCGTACCGACCGGATGGGAGCGCTCGGCAGCTCACGCGGCCGGCGCTTTGTCTGGCACCCGGCGGTGCTCGACTTCGCCAGGCTGCACGGGACTGCCCTCGTCGCCTGCCAGGCACGCGACGCCAAGCGGAAGGGGAAGATCGAGCGGCCCTTCAGGGACCTGAAAGAGAGCTTCTTAGAAGAGCTCGTGCTCGACCCGCCGACATCTATCGCCGAGATCAACACCCGCGCCGAGGTCTTTCTCACCACAAGGGTCCACAACCGCCCTCACTCGACGACCGGCGTCGCACCGGCAGAGCGCCTCGGCCTCGAGGTCCCGATGATGGCAGTGCTCCCGCGGATCAGGTTCGACGCCTCGTACGTCGAAGTGCGCCGTGTCCACCCGGTGCTCCCGCTCATCGAGTGGCGGGGGGTGTCCTACTCGGTCCCACCCGACGCCCTCGGCCAGCTCGTCGAGTGCCGGGCGGCCCTTGGTGAGGGTCTCCTCGAGATCCGCCTCGCCGGAAGGCGCATCGCCGTCCACCGGATCGCACTAGCCGGGTCGGGCCCGATCTGGGACCCCGACCACCGCGCTGCAGCCGAGGCGGCGGCACTCGGCCGGCACGCCCGGGTGACGCGCCACCTTCGGGTCGTCGGCAGCCCTCCGCCTGATGGCGGCGACTACGCCGTCGAGATGGTCGACCTTGGTCGCTACGACATCGATCGGGAGGGATGATGACGAGCCCGTCACCCTATGAGCAGCTGAAGGACGACCTCGGCTACCTCGGCCTCGACGCGGCGGCCGAGTGCTTTGCCACCTTGGCCGAGGAAGCGATGACGAACGACTGGCCGCCGGTCACCTACTTGGAGGCGGTCATCGCCGCCCAGGCGACATCGACGAGGAACCGGCGTCTTTCTGCACGGCTCAGGTTCGCACGCTTTCCCTCCCGGAAGACGATCGAGGAGTTCGACTTCTCCTTCCAGCCCTCTGTCGACAGAAAGCTCGTCATGGACCTAGCGACGCTGCGCTTTGTGACCGCAGGGAGGCCGGTGCTGTTCTTGGGCCAGCCCGGGTGTGGGAAGTCGCATCTCGCGACGGCGCTGGCGATCTTGGCCGTCGAGGCCGGCTACCGGGGCTATTTCAGCTCGGCCGACGAGATGGTCCGTAACCTCGGACACGCTTTGTTGGAGGGGACCTTCAACTCAAAGCTCAAGACCTACGTCGCCCCCTCGGTCCTCGTCATCGACGACGTCGGGCTGATCCCGATGGCCCGCGCCGAGGCGACCGCCTTTTTCCAGGTCGTGAACCGCCGCTACGAGGTCGGCCACTCGACGATCGTCACGACCAACCGCGGCCTGCCCGAGTGGGGAGAGATCTTGGGCGACCCGGTCGTCGCCGCGGCGATCCTCGACCGCCTCATGCACCGGGCCGTCGTGTTCAACATCAAGGGCCCCTCGTGGCGCATGCGGGAGCACCAGGCGCTCGCGACGGCGAGCTCACCTTCCGAGAAGGACACTGAAAGGAGGCGGCGCTAACCTCAGATCGCCGGCAGCGGACTCAGCCGATCGCGAATTTCGATGATCGCCGATCGCGAAGACGCGTGATCACAGAACGCGACTTTCAGTGATCGCCAACAAGGGCGGCGGTGCGGGCGATTTGGAGGTTCATCTCCGCGACCGTCCCGACCGGGAATGAATATGTGGACCGCTGCGACACAGATGAGATGGTGGCGGCGTCGCAGGCCGGTTTGTTGGTCTTACGCACGAGGAAGTAGTAGATGCCGAACGAACCGGTGATCGGGGCCCCGGCCACGGTTGCCGGCGGGTCTGACTCGACGAAGACCATGCCGTAGTAGGTGCTGCTGGATGGTGCCCACGCGGCGAGCACGACCCATTGCCCGTTGCTGCCAATGTGCGTGCTGATGTTGCGCAGCCGCGTCGACGGCTCCTCTGGGGAGTAGCTCAACCCGGTTCCCATGAAGAAGATGGCGCCGGGGTTCGCCCGGTCGGTCATGCCGGCGAAGGTCTTGTCTTTGGTCCAGTAGTAGTTCTGAGCAGCCGAGAGGGCCGTCTCTAAGTCGTATGCGGCATGCTTCGTGGTCGTCGTCACCGAGCGAAAGTCGCTCGCCCCTGCCGGTGCCGCACTGGTGAGGCCGACGCCGAGGCAAAGGATGCCGGCCACCCCGGCCGTGAGTCGGGCTCTCCGTACAGGACGAATGCTAGGTGGCACGGCGGCCCAGCTCCTGGTCAACCGCTACCGCCCAGCGGACACGAGCCTCCGGCGCTCGAACTCAGACTCCGGCACGGACCAACCGCTGCCACCGACTCTCGGGCGCACGACGCCGACCGCTGTCCCCCCACCGCTGTGGTGACGGGCCTGGTCGAGGGCAATCGCGGCGCCCCGCCGCGTCTCCAACGCGACGACCTTCTGGACTCGTTCAACGGCGAGCTGGTGGAAGTATGCGAGCAGGCCAAGGTAAGCGAGCGACACCAGCAGCCCACCGACCGCGACATAGAAGAAGACCGACATACCGAAGCCCATGGCAAAGGCTGCCAATGTCCCCAACCCGAGTGACGCCACCACCCTCCGCCGCCGGATGGTGGTGGCGTGGGACACGAGCGGCCCGAGGCTCCGGCGTCCGCGCTGCAGCTGCTGCGCTAACTCGCGGTCCCGATGCCACGCCGAAGCCGATCGCGCCCGCATCCGAAGCAAAACGCTCATCGGACAGCCGCTTCGCAGCCGCGCCGAAGCCAATCGCCACACCGGGGACCGAACCCCCGAGCTCGGACCGAGGCGGGCTGTCCGACAAGCGCGACAGCTGCCGGTTGAACGAAGTCACTGAACTACCGAGCTCTCGTTCACGTAGCCTCCGCAGGACCGGCGGCGCCAAGGCCACGACCCACACGAACGCCAGGAGCACCAAGACCCACATACGCACGCTCCTCGTACCGTCCTTGCTTCTCAGGAAACCCTACAAGAGGGTCTCTTTCGATTAGTGGATTTCCGAGCGGCGCCAACTACCTGACCGTCCCCCGTTCTTCTCCCAGAGGCAAAGATCCCCGATCGACATTGATCGGTCGGCTGACTTGCACATGTCGTAAATCGTCAGCGCAGCGACAGCACATGCTGTGAGCGCCTCCATCTCGACCCCGGTGCGGTCGACCGCCTCCACTTGAGTTTCCACCTCGACGTGATCGTCGCCGATGGTGAAGTTGATAAAGACACTCCCCACGAGCAGTGGGTGACAGAGCGGGATGAGCTCAGCAGTTCGCTTCGCCGCTTGAATACCGGCAATGCGGGCCGCCCCCAGAACGTCCCCTTTGTTTACCGCGTTGGAGGCGATCGCCACGGTCGTCTCCGGGAGCATGCTCACCTTGCACCGGGCAAGTGCACGACGGTGAGTGGTCTCCTTCGGGGTGACGTCGACCATCCGTGCCCTCCCCAAAGGGTCCAGATGAGTCAGGCCACGCTCGGACATCGGGTGCGCAGTCTAAGCGGCTGCCAACGTCCCCGCCGGGCCGGCGCCCCGACCTGGGACGACGCGCTTATTTGGCCGTCAACCGCCGATTTGGCTCATGGAACGAGTCGGACGCACGAAGTCAACTCGCCCGATCCTGTGCCCGGCCCACTTCCCGTAGACGGCGTCCTTGAGGAGGTCAGCGAGGTCGGTGTCGCTGGCTCCGTCTCGCAACGGGCCGCGGAGATCCAACTCCTCCAGCGCGAACAGGCACGTCAGGAACTGACCCTCAGCCGTCAGGCGCACACGGTCGCAGTCGCCACAGAACGGCCTGGTCACAGAGGGGATCACTCCGATCTCGCCCGCTCCGTCCGCGTAGCGCCACCTCGTAGCGGGCTCGGCACCGTGGGCGACCGGCTCGAGCGGGAAGATCGCGCCGATCGTGGCCACGATCTCGTCGGCCGAGACCACCTGCTCGAGCGTCCAGCTTCCCTCTGCATCGAGGGGCATGTACTCGATGAAGCGGATCTGGACGCCCCGCTCGCGGCCGAAAACGGCGAAGTCGAGGATCTCGTCCTCGTTCTTGTGCCGCACGACTACCGCGTTCACCTTGACGGGCGAAAGTCCAGAGGCAACCGCCGCGTCGATCCCGGCGAGGACGTCATCGAGGGCGTCCCGCCTCGTAATCGCCAAGAAACGATCAGCCCTCAACGAATCCAACGACACATTCACTCTCGCCAATCCCGCGGCCCGAAGGACGTCAGCGAGGCGGGCGAGAGAGGACCCGTTGGTGGTGAGCGAGATCTCGACGGGCTCGCCAGCCGGGGTGCGCAGGCCAGCCAGCATGGCTACGAGTTTCGGGAGGTCACGGCGGACCGTCGGCTCGCCGCCTGTGAGGCGGATCGACTCGATGCCGAGGTCCTCGACGAAGAGGCGAGCCAGGCGAGCGATCTCCTCGTACCGGAGGATATCGTCACGTGGCACGAACTGGATGCCCTCCTCGGGCATGCAGTACACGCAGCGGAAGTTGCAGCGGTCGGTGACCGAGATGCGAAGGTCGCGAGCCGTCCGGCCGAACGTGTCGACCAGCGGTCCGGGACGTGTGATATCAGCCACACAGCCAGCCTAGGGCGAAGCGGCGGGAGCAGAACCCCCCGGCCAACCGAAGGTGGTTGAGATTGTTTGTCCCGTCCGGGCAACAACCTCAACCACCGAATCGGGCGAGGCCCCGCTTGGCCCGGCCGGCTCGGGCTCCTCAGGCGAGCGGCCCGAAGATCAGCACGTCGACGGGCTCGCCAATGGCGACGTTGTGACCTGAGGGAACGAGAGCCAGCGCGTTAGCCGACGCCATCGCGGACAGTTGATGAGACTGCTGACCACCGGACGAACGAACGATGAGAGCACCGTCGGGGCCGAACGCGGCCTCGACCCGGAGCAGGTTCAGTCGGCCGTCATGGTGGGCGCGCAGCTCTTGGGCCGCGACGGCGCGCACCGGCCGGGGGAGAGGGCTCGTCACGCCCGCCATGTAGCGCAGCGCTGGAGCGGCGATCACCTCGTAGCTGACGATCGACGACACGGGGTTGCCGGGGAGCCCGAAGAAGGCGACGCGCTCTCCGCCTCCCGGTGACCGCGGCAGCCACGCGAGCGCCAGCGGCTTGGCGGGACGGATCGCTACTGCGAGCTCGAAGTACTCACCGCCGAGCTCCGACGCCAGCCTGTCGAGCACGACCTTCACGAAGTCGAACTCTCCTTTCGAGACGCCGCCTGATGAGAGAACGACGTCGCAGCCGGCGAGCGCCCGGTCGAGCGCCGCCTCGACGTCGTTCTCAGTGTCCCTGACTGTGCCGAGGTCGACCGGCTCGAAGCCATCCCGTTCTACCAAGGCGAGCAACGTCGGCCGATTCGAGTCCCGAATCTGGCCGGGCAGCAGGGGAGTCCCGCCTTGCACGAGTTCGTCGCCAGTCGACATCACTCCGACACGAGGACGACGCCAGACCGGAACTTGGACTGACCCGACGCTCGCAAGGATCCCGAGCTGGGCAGGCCCGAGCGTCGTTCCGGCGGGGAGGGCCACCGAGCCGGCTCGGAAGTCGGAGCCCTTCGGCCGGATGTTGGCGGCGGCGGTAACCTCGTCCAGTACACGCACGACTGCCGGGCCTACCCGTTCGGTCCGCTCGACGATCGCGACTGCGTCGGCGCCGGGCGGCATCACCGCACCGGTCATGATCTGAAGCGCCTCGCCTGGCCGGAGCGGGACTTCGGGCGGGGGAGAGCCGGCAGGGATTACGCCGACCACCGTCAGCTCGACCGGCGCGCCGACTGTGTCCGCCGCTCGGACGGCATACCCGTCCATCGCCGAGTTCTCGAAGGGCGGTATGTCCTCTCTGACGAGGACCTCTTCGGCGAGAACACAGCCGAGCGTTTGGCGAACAGGAAGCTCCACCGCTCCGAGCGGCCCGCAACGCTCGAGGACCAGCTTCTGGACCTCCTCGAGCGCGATCATCGGTTCGTCAGAGTGGGAGTGCCCGTGCTCGTCAGCCACCATTGTGGAGCGCCTCCTGCCTCGTTGCTTTATACTTAGCACTCGACCCACGAGAGTGCTAACCGCGTTCACCCGCCCGGAGTGCCACCCAGAATGCCGACATACGAATACGCATGTAAGCAATGCGGACTGAAGCTCGAAGTCGTCCAGTCATTTACCGACGATTCGCTCACCGTGTGCTCCAACTGCGGTGGCGAGCTGCGCAAGGTGTTCGGGAGCGTGGGGATCGTGTTCAAGGGGAGCGGCTTCTACAAGAACGACAGCCGGTCCACCTCGAAGGCGGGGAAGGGCTCGAGCGCCGAGCCAGCGGCCGCGACGGTGGGCTCCTCTAGCGGCGACTCAAGCTCGACGGCCTCAGCCAAGTCCGACACGGCCGAGAGGTCGGCTAAGTCCGAGAAGTCCGAGAAGTCCGGGTCCAAGAGCACCTCGTCAAGCGGCACCGAGTCGAAACCGACTGCCGCCGCTTCCTGATCTGAAGCACGCCCTATAGCCGCGTGCTGCGGTCCTCCCGGTCAAACCACCGGGTGGTGGCGAGACTCACGCCCGTCGCCGCCGTAGACGCATCGCACGCTCCACGCACAGCACGCCGAGCAGGCCGGCGAGACCAGTAATTGACCAGTAAGGCCAACCGCCCCATGGCTCACCAGTGTGGGTGGGGGGAACCGTGACGGACGTCGTCGTAGTGGCGCCTGCCGACGTCGTGGTCGTGGTGCTTCCTGCCGACGTCGTGGTCGTGGTGCTTCCTGCCGACGTCGTGGTCGTGGTGCCAGTAGTAGAGCTGCAAGTGGAGGCCGTGATGGTGTTGTCCTCCAAGCTGACTTCACCGTTCCTAGCCAGTACGCGCCCGTCGACAGTGGCACCGGTCTTCAGGGAGGCCGAGGTCAACGCCAAGATGTCGCCAGCGAACGTCGAACCGGAACCCAGGGTCGCAGAGCTGCCAACCTGCCAATACACGTGACAGGCTTGAGCACCGCCGATCAGACTGACCGTGCTGTTCGATGCGGTGATCAGGGTGGACCCGGCCTGGAAGATGAACACAGCGCTGGCATTGCCCTTGAGAGTGACAGTGCCCGTCAGGCTGAGTCCCGAGGTCGCCTTGTAGACCCCTGCGCCCAGAGTCTTGCCGCCGAGCTCGCCCTTTTCGACCGTGACCGGCGTACGCCCCGCCGCGTCGAGGTAGGCGGTTGTCAGATCTGACTTGGCCTGCTTCGCGACAGCGTCAGCGGCGTGCTCTGTTCCCTTGATGACCTTCCCCGGAGGGAAGCCGGTGATGGCGCTACCCGGGCTGACGCCGAGGCTTCCGGAGATGACCGAGTTGCCCGTGTTGGTCACGGTGGTCCCGGCCAGCACCGCGAAACTCTTGGCTGTTCCCAACCCGACTGGAGACTGGGCCAACGACGACGTCAACGTCCAGCGGACCCCGCCGAAGACCAGCATGACGGTGGCTGTTCCAAGCAAGAGCACAGCCGTAAACCAGGGGCGTAGAGGACTCGAGCGAGTCGAGCGGACATGTGATCTCAAGGTTCCTCGATTCAGCAGCTAGCTCTGACGAGCTAGTCCCTCGCTGGAGTGTGACCAATAACGACAATCGGCTAGATATCAAAGCCTAGCGACGGGGAACGTAAAACACGCGGACCAGGCCGGTAGGGTCCTCAGCTAATCCGCCGCTGGCCCTAGCGAGCTAGTCAGATCCGGCTGGCGGCCGGACCGAAGGGACTACTCGGGCTCGCCATGGGCGCGCGGCGTCGAAGTGGTGACCGACCACGCGGCCCGACCGCAGCCCTGCCAAGAACTCGGCCGGGCCGTCGAACGCCGGCATCTCGACGTAGGCGGCGCCGACCGCTTCAGGTACGTGAGCATCACTGCCCGCTCCGGCCGCGAGACCGAGACGCAAGCACGCCGCGGCCGCCTCGTCGTTGAGCGACTCGAGCGAGGTCTTCCCGTTGCGCGCCTCTATCGCATCGACGAGACCCTCTGATGCAAGTTGCTCCAAGGCCGATGCCGCCAGCCGGTTCCGCATGGGGTCGAACGGGTGTGGCACGTAGACGAGGCCTCCTTGGTCCCTTATGAATCGGGCGGCTTCGCCAGCCGACCGGCAACCGGGCGGGATCCGCTCGGACAAGAAGAGCCCGATCACCTCGCCGTCGGGAGTGCGTTGCTCCTGACCGACGACCACCCGGCACGGCAGGGCGCCCTTCAGCCGGACCGCACCCGCAATGGTCGAGTGGTCCGTGATGCACACGACATCGATGCCGCTCGCCACGACTGCGGCCGCCAGTTCGTCGGGTGTCGTCGTCGAGTCCCCCGACCACATCGTGTGGAGATGGCAGTCGACGCGCACCGAACCTGCAACCGGCCGAGCGTCAGCCAGGTGAGGGTGCCGGGCTACCGCCTCGGCCGACGGGACGAGCCGATCGCTCACTCGCCGCCCAGGGAGACGTCGTCGATTGCGAGCGTGAGCCCTGCCGACGATCCCGGCAACCACTCGAGGTCAGAGCCGACGTGGCGGACGTGCAGCAGCATTCGCTGGATCGTCGAGGCGATCGTCATCTCCCGGACCGGCTCGGCGAGCTGGCCGCCGCGGATCATCAAGCCCTCGGCACCGACCGAGAAATCGCCGCTCACCCGGTTCACGCCGGAGTGCACGCCCGAGATCGACTGGACCAGCAGTCCCTCGCCGATGTCGCTGATGATCTCCTCCTGCGTGAGCTCGCCGGGTAGCAGCGAGACGGCTCGCGCCCCGACACCGGGCGTCGTGCGGTAACCGCCCCTCACCGCCGATCCGGTCGAAGCCGTACCGGCCACTCGGCCGGCGTGGGTGTCGTACAGGTAGCCCATCAGCTTCCCGCCGGAGACGAGCTCGTTGCGCCGGGTCGCGAGGCCCTCGGCGTCGACCGGCGTCGCGCCGAAGGCGGCTTGGTCCGACGGGTCCTCCACTAGCGTCAGCTGCCCGTTGCCGACCTCCTCGCCGACGCGGTTCGCGAACAGGCTCCGCCCCTTCGACACCTCCTCGCCCGAGAGCGTCGAAGCGAGAATCCCAAGCAGCGTGGCAGTCACCCGCCGGTCGAGGACGACGGTGAGGCGGGAGCTGCGGGGTTTCTTAGCGCCTAGCAGGCGCGTCGCCCGTTCGACGGCATCGGCCGAGCACTTCTCGACATCGAGCTCGTCCACCGACCTCCCGATCGAGTAGCCGAAGCCGGTCTGGGTGTCGTCGCCGTCGCCGGCTATCGCATAGACGAACAGGTAGCACGTCGTGCGCCGGCTCGAAGCCGAGATCCCCGTCGAGGTGGCTACGGCCGACTCGCCCATCGCATCGGCGTAGTCGGCGCTCACCACCTGCCGGATCCGTGAGTCGCCGGCCCGAACACGGCGCTCGAGGTCGAGCGCCAACTCGACCTTCGACTGCGTCGGGAACGCGGCCAGCCCTTCTCGCCACAGGTCGAGCTCGGCGGGCTCGACACCGTCGGGAAGAGCAAGTCCGGCATGCTTGTCGACCGTTGCGTACTCGACGTTGTCGCGCGCCTCGGCGAGCGCCTCGACGGCCGCAGACTCGTCGAGTGCCCCAACCCAGGCAAAACCCTGCCTTCCTTCCCGGACCACCCTTACCCCGATCCCGGCCGACTCCGCCGAGGCGAGCTGCTCGACGTCGCCCTCAAAGGCGCGGATCGAGGTCTCACGGCCTCGCGAGACGTACGCCTCGACCTGCTCGCCCACGCCGGAGTCAGCCTGGCGAGCGACGGCTTCGGCCAGCTCGATCAATTCAGGCATCTGCTGTGCCCCCGATCGTCACGCCGGTGACCCGCAGCGTCGGCTGGCCGCATCCGACCGGCACGGACTGACCGTCCTTGCCGCACGTGCCCGGGCACATGTCGAAATCGCTGCCGATCGCGTCGATCTTCGCAAGTACGTCCGGACCGTTGCCGATCAAGTTGGCGTCCCGGATCGGTTCGGTGATCCGGCCGTTCTCGATGAGGTACGCCTCGGTCATCCCGAATACGAAATCCCCTGTCGCCGTGTTGACCTGGCCCCCTCCGAGGTGGGCGACGTAGACACCGTGCGGCGTCTGGGCGACGATCTCATCGGGATCGTCGGTGCCCGGCAGCAGGTAGGTGTTGGTCATCCGCACCATCGGCAGGTGCTGGTAGCTCTCGCGGCGGCCGTTTCCCGACGAGGAACGCCCCTTCTTCTTGGCGCTCAGCGAGTCCCACATGTAGTCGACGAGGACACCGTTCTCGATCAGCACGTTGCGCTGGGCCGGCCTCCCCTCGTCGTCGATGGCGAGGCTTCCCCAGTTCGGACCGACGGTCCCGTCGTCGACGAGCGTGACGAGCGGGCTCGCGACGAGCTGGCCGAGGCGACCGGTGTAGACGGAGCTGTCCTTCACGATGTGGTCCGCTTCGAGCCCGTGCCCGCACGCCTCGTGGAAGAGGATGCCGCCGCTCCCGCTCTTGATCACGACAGGCACCAGGCCGACGGGCGCCGGCCGGGCCGAGAGCTTCGTAACGGCGCGTCGAGCGGCCTCGGCCGCCACGTCTTCGACCGAATGCATGTCGAACAGCTCGAAGCCGACAGTAAGCGCCACCGTCTCGTACCCGGTCTGCATCCCGGTGTCGCCCGAGGCAACGCATACGACTGAGAAACGCGTTCGGACCCGATCGTCACCGCTCAACAGCCCCTCTGAGTTCGCGACGAGGATGCGGCGACGTGAGTCGGCGTACCCGGCGCTCACCTGGACGATCGAGTCGCTCTTCGAGCGTGCGAGGTCGTCGGCCCGCAGAAGCAGCTCGACCTTCGTCACTTTCGCGACGTCGCTCGGGAGGGTCCGCACCTCGTTCGGCGCCTTGGCAATCGACTGGTGCAGCTCGACCCGCCGGACACCTCCGCCTCCCTCCCGGGCCACGGTCGCCGCCGCCTCGGCGGCAGAGCGCAGCCCCGGCTCGGAGAGGTCCGCGGTATGAGCAAAACCGGTTGTGTCACCGACGACCACCCGGATCCCGGCCCCACGGTCGTGCCCCGACGAGAGCTCCTCCACCCGGCGGTCGTCGAGCGAGATGCCGGTCATCGTCCGGTCCTCCACGAAGACCTCGGCGAAGTCGCCTCCGCCCTGCAGCGCGGAGCCGAGCACACGTTCGAGGACGTCGGGCTCGACAAGCGCCGTCTCGGTCAATGTCATGCGTCGCTCCTTTGACGCTCGGCAGCTCGGCAGGTCGGCTACGCGAGCGCACGGCCTCGGCCTGTCCCGGTTGGGCCGCCGTATCGTACCGGTGTGGCGCGACATCACGACCCAACCCGCAGCAGCGGCATCGAGGCCGGTCTTACGGCCGAGGTGGTCCTCGTGGTCACGGCAGCGGACACTGCCGAGGCTCTCGGGTCCGGGGACGTTCTCGTTCTCGGCACGCCCCGCGTCGTCGCGCTGGCAGAGCAGGCGACGGTCGCCGCCCTCGCCGAGCGGCTCGCGGCGGATCAGACGACGGTCGGCGCACGCGTCGAGATCGACCATGTGGCGCCCTCGTTCGTCGGTGACGCGGTCCGAGCGATCGCCACCCTCGACGACGTCACAGGCTCTCGCCTCCGCTTCACCGTCTCGGTCACCGACGTGGCTTCGGGGCGCGAGCTCGCCCGGGTGACCGTCGGGCGAGTCGTGGTGGAGAGGTCGCGTTTCGGCGGGGATTCGTAGCCGGCTCAGGCCAGGTTGGAGCTGCGCGGGTAGGCGATGGCCGGATTTGTCAGCACGTTGACGAGATACGGCACCCCGGCGGCAAACGCACGATCCAGCGCCGGCCCGACCTCCTCCGGGCTGCTGACCGTCTCGCCCGCCCCGCCGAGTGCCTTCACGACGTCGTCGTAGCGAGTGCTCTGGCGGAGGTCGGCGGCGACGTCGTAGCCGTAGAAGAATTGCATGGGGTGCTTCTCCAGCCCCCATATGCCGTTGTTCCCGACGATCATGACGACGGGTAGATCGTGGCGCACGAGCGTGTCGACGTCCATCGCAGAGAAACCGAACGCTCCATCACCGAGACAGACAACGACCTGTCTTGTCGGCGCCGCGATGCGAGAGGCGATCGCGTAGCCGAGCCCGGTCCCGAGGCAGCCGTACGGCCCTGGTTCAAGGAAGCACCCAGGCGCGTAGGAGTCGACGAGGCGTCCGGCGTACGAGACGAAGTCTCCGCCGTCGCCGATGACGATGCCATCGCGGTCGAGGCGCTTGCGCAGCTCGCCGTAGACCCGTGCCGGGTGGATCGGATCGGAGTCGGACTCGAGCTCGCCGGTCTCGGCGCTGCGCCGTGCCCGCTCCTCGTCGCGGAGCCGAGTGATCCAGGCTTCGTGGTCGGCTGCCGCAGGTGTCGGAGCCGTTGCCAGCGCCTCGAGAACGAGGCGGGGATCCCCGACGATCGTGGTCGCCGACTCGACGTGTGTGGTCCGGCGGTCCTCGTGGTCGACGACGTGGATCACGCGGGCCTCCCCGAAACGCCCGAACGACAACCGGAAGTCCAGCGGCGTACCGATCACGACGACGACGTCGGCCTCTTTCGCGAGCGGTCGCGCCCTTGAGTAGCTCAGCTCGTGATCACCCGGGATCGTGCCCCTCCCGAGTCCGTTCACGAAAACCGGGACTCGCCGGCTTACTGCGAAGTCGACGAGAGCCTTCTCGCCGTGGGCCCAGTAGACATCGCCGCCGGCGATGCAGACGGGACGCTCGGCCGAGGCGATGAGGGCGGCCGCGTGTGCGATGTCGGCAGGGTCGGGTTCGATGGCCTCGCTCGCATGGCCGACGGACAGCTCGACCTCAGCGTGCCCGCCTATGACGTCGAGCGGGAAGTCGACGAAGACCGGGCCGCGGTGCGCCGTCGTGGCCTCTCGGAGAGCGTGTTGGATCAGGCCCGGTATCTCCGAGGTCTCTGTCGCCGTGGCGGCGAACTTCGTCACCGAGGTGACGATCGGGATGTGATCGAGCTCTTGGAGCGAGCCGGAGCCCCAGCGATGCTGGGGCGCTCGACCCCCGAGCACGAGCACCGGGGAGCCGTTGAGGTACGCGCCGGTGAGAGCGCTGACCCCGTTGGTCACGCCCGGGCCAGCTGTGAGGGCAGCCAAGCCCGGAGTGCGCGTCACCTTTGCCATTCCTTCGGCCGCGAACACCGCCGTCTGCTCGTGGCGCACGTCGACGATCTTCCAGCCGAGCACGTGTGCCGCGTCGAGCAACGGGAAGATGTGTCCTCCCGACAGCGTGAACATCGTGTCGATGCCGCTCCCGGCAGCCTGGAGGGCGCTCAATATCAGCAGGCCACCGTGGCCCGAGAGCGTTGTGGAGGCGGCGGCGTGCGGGCTGTTCGGTCGGTCGGTATCGGCGGTGTGCGGGCTGTTCGGTGGGTCGGTCACAGGCCTGCAGCCTACGCAGGGCATCCACCAATTTCAGGGGTCGACTCTGTACCATCCGGCCCAAAGGGGAAGCGCCCAGGAGGCCATCGGGATGGACGAGAGCGAAGCCGTAGAGCAACAGGCCCTGGGGGTGGCCACTCCGATTTTCAGCGTTTACAGAAGGGGCTATGACCCCGAGCAGGTCGACCGGTACGTCGCCGACCAGCAGCGCCGGCTGGACGAGACGATCCATCGTGCGTCGGAGTCGGAGCGCAAGCTGGCGGCGGCGGTGGGCCAGCTCCGCGAACTTCACCGGCGAGTTGCCGTCTACGAGAGCGAGGCACGCTCGGCGCAGCCGCCGGCGCTCGACACTCTCGGCGAGCGGGTGCAAAGGATCCTGCAGGAGGCGTGGGAGGGCGCTTACAACCTCCGCCAGGAGGCCGAGCGCGAGGTCAACGAGCTGAGGGAGCAGGCTCAGCGCGAGGTCGACGCGCAGCGCGGCCAGGCCGAGCAGGACGTCGAGGAGCTCCGCCAGGTTGCCAGCAAGGAGGCCGCCGACCTGGTCGACGAGGCGACGCAGCGCGCTCTCGCTCTCCGGGACGAGATGGACCGGCGTCGTGCGGTCTATCTCGAAAGAGTCGAGAGGGATCGGCAGAGGGCGGTATCGCAGATCTCGTTTCTCTATGACCAGCGGGAGCTCGCGATCTCGGAGTTGGCTCGCTTGCAGACCACGGTCCAGGCCACGGTCGAGGAGATGGTGCGCAGCCCGCTCGGCAAGCCGTCTGCCGCTATCGCCGACTCTGTTGCCATGAGGTCAAGGGGCACCGAGGTTGCCTCAGAGCCGGCGTTCGGCGCCGGCGGGGCAGCAGTTGACCTGCTGACGCCCGAGCAGGAGCCTATGTCGGCTGCCGGGGCGTTTCTCGCCGAGCATGTCGATCCTGCCCATCAGCCTGGACGAGGGCTTGCCCATTACATGCCGGAGCTGGGCTCGGATGCAGATTCGCGGGAGCCGGTCTTCGTGGACGATCCCGACGCCGGAGCAGCGGGCGAGTACCTGGCGGGAGCCGACCCGGGCGGGTCATGGGAGCCGGAAGCCACAAGAGCGTCGCGAGCCGAGGAGATCCCGACGGGGCCGATGGACGCCGTCGACTACGGGTACGACTACGCCAGCTACTCAGACCGCGCCGGGCACTTGCGGGCTCGCCGCGGAGATGCCGAGTCTGAGCACCAGACTGGTTCGGCTGCTGATGCCGGAGGGTCTGGACAGTCGGACGCCGACGCGGCTCCTGCTGCCGCCGCCGAGGACGGGACCCGCCGGCACGGCGGCGTCTACGATGCTGAGGCCGACGGCTGGGGCTGACCCCTGGGGCTGATGGAATAGTTGCGTAGTCAACTACTGTTGAATCCCCCGGAGCGCCTCCTTCCCCCTCGCTGGAGCGCCCCGGGGAGCAGTCCGGCCGTATGCGAGCCGGGCTGTTTCCTCTAAGACAGAGGGTCGAGGAGGATCTAGCAAATGCCTGCGGTGACAGCCGACACACTCACCCTGCCGAGACTCGAGGACATTCCTGAGGCCGGGACCACGTGGCGACCGGTGCGCCGAGTCGTGAACACGGTGAAGACCTTCGAAGGCGAAGGGTTCCCGGTCCGCCGTCCCTTCCCGAGCCGGGATCTTGAGCTCGCCGACCCCTTCCTCTTGCTGGACCATCTAGGTGCCGTCGAGTACGCGCCGGGAGAGGCCAAGGGGGCTCCGTGGCACCCGCACCGGGGCTTCGAGACGGTTACCTACATCGTCGATGGCGCCTTCGAGCATCGTGACACCACGGGCGGAGGTGGCCTCATCACAGACGGAGCCACCCAATGGATGACCGCCGGGGCCGGGATCCTGCACGACGAGATGCCGCCTGAGCAGCTGGTCATGAAGGGCGGGCTCTTCCACGGCATCCAGCTTTGGGTCAACCTGCCCACCAACTTGAAGTGGACGCCTCCGCGGTATCAGCCGATCGAGGCGAGCGACGTCACACTGCTGTCGAGCCCGGACGGCGGCACGCTGATCCGGATCATCGCCGGCGAGCTCGGTGGCCATCAAGGCCCTGGTAGCACGTGGACGCCGATCACACTGGCGCACCTGTCGGTGTCACCGGGCGCACGGGTAAACCTGCCGTGGGCGCCGGGTTTCAACGCGCTTGCCTATTCGCTCGCAGGCAACGGCTTCGCCGGTTCGGAGTTGGCTGCCTTGCCTGAGGGTCAGATGGCGGTGTTCGGCGCGGGTGACGGTTACTCGCTCACAGCCGACCGGGCGCAGGACTCGAAGGGCACCGGGAACTGGGAAGTGCTCGTGCTCGGTGGGCAGCCGATCAACGAGCCGGTAGCCCGCTACGGGCCGTTCGTCATGAACACCCGTGAGGAGATCATCGAGGCGATCGACGACTACCGGGCGGGACGGCTCGGGACCATCCCGGCGCAGTTCTTGCCCCACCAGACGTCTGCCGACGACAGGTCAGCATCGGGCAGCTGACGGTCACGCCGGCTGGGAGATTCCCACCCCGCCCTTGGTGTCCGAACCGTAGCTGGCCTTCGCCGCCGCGATGTCGAGCGGCTTGATGCCGGCACGACCTTCCAGCACCGTCTCGTCGAGGCGATCGGCCGGAACCACCCAAGCGACCTCGAACTCGATGCCGTCGGGGTCCTTCGCGTAGAGCGACTTAGTCGTCGAGTGGTCGGAGGCCCCCACGAGCGAGCCGGCGTCCTGGAGGAGGTGGGCGAGGCGCTCGAGCTCCTCGAGCGTGTCGACCTCCCATGCCAGGTGGTATAGCCCGACTTGGCTGCGCCCGGCGGTGGTGGGGCCGGCGGACTCGCCGATCTCGAACAGTCCGATGTCGTGGTCGTTCGTGGATCCGGGCGCCTGCAGAAACGCAGCCCCTCGCAACCCACCTCCCATCTCCAAGACACGAAAGCCGAGAACCTGGGTGTAGAAGGCGACGCTGCGCTCGACGTTGCGGACGTACAGCACGGCGTGATTGAGGCGAGTGATCGGCATGGCGTTCCCTTCAGCTTGCCCATTCAACACGCCGACCTGCGGCGCCATTCCGCGCGCTCGAAGCGTGCGTGCGCACCCTCCCTTGGTGGTTGAGACTTTCTGCCCGATAGGGACAACAATCTCATCCATCTGAGAGGGGCCGGCTGAATCAGCCGCCGAAGTCGACGGTGACGGTGACCTCCTCGGTTGCCCTGACGATCCCGAACTCGAGCGAACCGCCCTCACCGTCGAGAGCACGATAGAGATCGTCGATCGAGCTCAGAGGCTCGCCTCCGACCGATACGATCACGTCGCCCCGGCGAATCCCGGCCCTGTCGGCTGCACCGCCCTCCTCGACGCCCCGGATCAGCAGCCCGTCGACCTCGGGCAGACCTGCCGCAGCCCGCAGGTGACGAGCAGCCTGCGGCGGCGCGATCGACGCACCGAGGCGGCGCCTGGCCGGCGTCTTCCCGGCGGCGAGGTTGTCGATCCGGCTGCGGAGCTTCCTCGTCCGATGAGACCGCGAGATAGAAGCCCTCCTGCATTCGGTGCGTGTTCACCCCGAGCACGCGCCCCTCGGCATCGACGACGGGCCCTCCCGACGATCCGCGCCCGAGAGGGGCGGTGTGCTCGAGGCCACCAGCGATGCGGCGCCCACGAGGCCCGCGGAACGAGCGGCCCAGCGAAGAAACCGTCCCCACCGTCGCCCTCATCCCGTGCCCACGCGGGTTCGCCAGGGCAACGACCACCTGGCCGAGCTCGGCCGGCTTCTCCGACCACGAGACCGCCGGGGCGTCCCCAGTCTCGACGGCCAGCACTGCGAGATCTCCGTCGGGGTCGGCGCCGCTGACCGACCCCTTCACCCATCGTCCGTCCGCGAACTGGACCAGCGCTTCATCGCCGCGCAGGTTGTGAGCATTCGTGAGGACGAGGTTCTCGCCGATCACGATGCCGGCGCCGCTGCGGTTGACCGCGACGACCGACGGGCCGACCTTCTCCGCCGCGTTCTTCACTGCTGAACTGAGTTCTTCGAGTGCGCTCATGACCTCTGCCTCCTGGTTGTTGCTTTCGACCTGATGATACGATAGCAACTTGCAAGTGGCAAGTGACATCGAAGTCACCGGCCCCCACTCTGCTGGTCACGGAGGTGTAAACCACACAGCAATGTCGGACACTGCGAACGCGGAGAATCGGGAAGGTTCCCCGCAGCCGCTGGCAGACGCGCTCGAGCGCATAGGCGATCGCTGGATGCTGCTCGTCATCGGCGCGTTGCTGGAAGGACCGAGGCGTTTCGGGGAGCTCCAGCAGTCGGTCCCAGGAGTCGCGACGAATGTCCTGGCCGGCCGGTTGCGCGAGCTCGAGCGACAGGGACTTGTGATCGCCGAGCCATACTCGACGCGCCCACTGCGCCTCGAGTACCGCGCGACGGCGCGGGCCACCGAGCTCGGCGGCGTGCTCCGACTGCTGGCGGCGTGGGGCTCGGCGGGAAGTGCGGAATCGGAGGCGGCTGCACACACGGTCTGTGGGACGGCACTCGAGGTGCGGTACTGGTGCCCGACGTGTCAACAAGTCGTCGACGAGGACGAGGAGGTCTGGCTGTGACTGGCAGCGAATCGCTCGCGCGGTTGGCAGCAAGACCGCTCGAGCCGCTGCCGGCTCATCCGCTCGATATCCCGTGGCCGGACGCGCACTGTCCGGACTGGGCGGTGGCCGAGCCGCCGGCCGGGGTGGAACTCAAGCCGCTCCTCGACGAGGCCTTTGATGACGACGGGCCCTTAGCTCGCACCTTCGCCGTCGTGATCGTTCACCGCGGGGCGATCGTCGCCGAGCGGTACGGCGGCTTCATCGAGCACTTCGATCGCGCTCCTGACCCTGTCGGACCGGGCACCAAGCTCCTCTCCTGGTCGATGGCGAAGTCGATGCTGCACTCGGCCGTGGGCATCCTCGTGAACGAGGGCAATTTGTCCCTCACAGGCCCGGCACCAGTCCCGGAGTGGTCCGATCCCGGCGATCCCCGTCACGAGATCACGATCCAGGACATGCTCGAGATGCGTGACGGGCTCGACTTCACCGAGGATTACGTCGATGCCGGTGTCTCGGACGTGATCCAGATGCTCTTCGGAACCGGCCAGCACGACGTGGCGGCGTTCGCGGGTGGGAGAGGGGCGAGGTGGAGGGCTGGGGAGCGTTTCTCCTATTCGAGCGGGACGACGAACGTCCTCGCCGGGATCCTGAAACGCACAGTCGGGGCCGGACAGGCAATGGAGCACTGGTTGTCCGAGCGCATCTTCGGGCCGATCGGCGCCAAGTCCGTCACACCCGGCTTCGACCAGAGCGGTACCTGGGTCGCGTCCTCCTACGTCCATGCAACCGCGCGGGACTACGCCCGGTTTGGTGAGCTGCAGCTGCGCGACGGCGTCTGGGACCGCCGTCGCATCCTCCCCGAAGGTTGGGTCGACCACGGTCGTCGCCCTCGATCCTTCGACGAGGAGGACCGGACGTTCTACGGCGCGCACTGGTGGGTGGTCGGAGATGAGTGGGGAACATTCCGCGCCTCGGGCTACGAGGGCCAGACGATAGCCATCTCGCCTCGGCTCGATCTCGTCCTCGTGCGTCTCGGGAAGACTCCAGAAGAGAGGAACGACCAGCTGATCGAGTGGCGAGGCCGCGTGTTCCGGGCCTTTGCCCGAGGGGTCACGGGCTTGGCGGGCGTCACGGGTGGCCGATGATCTCCCCGTGGAGAACGGCGAACCACCCGTCGGGTTGGTCCGCCCACCGATGCCAGGCGGCCGCTATCTCGCCGAGCTCCTCCTCGTTCGCGAAGCCGAGCTCGACTGCCCGCATGGCGAGCCGGGTAGCAGTCGTGCGTTCCGCCCAGAGATCGGCCCACCAGCTTCTGTCCTCGACCGTCGAGTAACACCAGACCGAAGCCGAGCACTCCACCTCCCCGAGGCCGGCCTCGCGCGCCCACGCCTTGAGGCGGCGCCCGGCGTCCGGCTCTCCCCCGTCGGCTCTGGCCACAGCGCAGTAGACCTCGAGCCACCGCTCGAGGAGAGGCTCAGCCGGGAACCAGGTGAAGGCGGAGTAGTCGCCGTCGCGAGCCGCCACGACGCCCCCTGCCCTGCAAACGCGTGCCATCTCCTCGAGGGCCCGGTGCGGATGCGCGAGGTGCTGGAGGACCTGATGGGCATGGACGACGTCGAACGACCCGTCGTCGTAGGGCAGGGCGTGGACGTCGGCGACGTGGAACTCGACGTTCGTCGCGCCGGCTTCCTCGGCCGTCCTGCGAGCTTCGTCGAGCACAGTCGCCTCGGAGTCGATCCCTACCACCCGGCCAGGAGCGACATGCTTCGCGAGATCGACGGTGAGCGTTCCCGGCCCGCAGCCGACGTCGAGGAGCGAGTGGCCCGGACTCAGCCGATCGACCAGGTATGCCGCCGAGTTCGCCACGTTGCGCCAGCGATGCGAGCGCAGAACGGCATCGGCGTGCCCGTGGGTGTAGCTCACGTCATGACCGGGTCAGCTCCACCACCGGGATCACCCGGTCGGTGCCGTCCTGGTACTCGCGGAACCCGTGGTACCGGCTGGCATGCTCGTCGAAGACCCGCGTCCGCTCGTCGCCCTCGAGGGGAGCCGCGCGAGCCCCGAAGCGCTCGGTGCCGAGCTCGACTGTCACGTCGGGGTTCGCTACGAGGTTGTGATACCAGTCGGGGTTCGTCGGTGCTCCGGCCTTCGAGGCAAAGACGAAGAGCCGGCCGTCGAGATCGAGGTACATCATCGGGTTGACACGCTCCTTGCCCGACTTCGCCCCGGTCGTGTGCAGGAGCAGTACCGGAGCTCCCGCGAATGGGCCACCGACCTTGCCCTCGTTCGCCCGGAACTCCTCGATGACCTTTGTGTTCCAGTCGTTCACAACGGGCTCGGACATAGCGATGGCCCCCCTTTTGCGCCAGGTGTCACTTCGTGTCGCGTTCGTGTCTCCGAACGGTAACGGACGGCGCCGTCACGCCGTGCTGGCGACCTCGACCTGCGAGCTGCCCGAGGCTTGGTCGACGATCAGTTGTCATCCCTCCATGATCGGGTCGTGGCGCTCGCTCTGCCACGAAGGGGCGACGGTCAGTCCGGAGTGGCGAGTGAGCCGGCGTGACTCGCGATCGACGAAGTGCGGCGATTCTGGCGGATGTAGTGGGCGTCGAGCCCGTTTGTCAGATAGCAGAACGAGATCCCGGACTCAGGATCGGCAAAGGCGATCTGGCCGCCGGCACCCGCGTGGCCGAACGTCCTCGCCGACACCGTATGGCCGAAGCCGCGCATGACCTTGCCGCGCCCCTCGCCTGCGACGACAAGACCGAGCGCGCGGTTCGATGGCACGCCCGTGAGCAGATCGGGCAGGGTGCCTTGCACCTCGGATGTCCCGCTCGCGAGCACGGCCGGGTCCCAGAGTTCTTGCGGGTTGTGCAGCAGTGCCTGGTAGTAGAGCGTGACATCAGCGGCGTTGGAGATTCCGCCACCGCCGGGCAGGCCGGTGGCCCGGACCTCAGGCATGTTGAGCGAGAGGAGCACCTCGTCGGTGAGTGCAGCTTCGATGACCTCGACGGGAACACCGGCCTCCGCAAGCTCGTCGGTCGTCGGTGGCTCGCCCGTCACCTCGAGAACGTTGATGTCTCCCTGGTCCTCCGGCGGCGGGCCGAGCTGGAATCGGCGCAGGCCGAGGGGCTCGAGCAGGCGCGTGCGCAGGAAGTCACGGAAGTCCTCGCCCGACAGTGTCTCGATGAGGTCAGCGATCACCCAATGGGCCGAGGTCGCGTGATATTCGAAGCGCGTACCCGGCTCCCAGTTGAGGCGCCAACTGGAAAAACGCGCCCGTCGCGCCGGGTTGGTCCCCTCGGTCAGCGGGTTCAGAGGTGCGAGGGGGAAGCCGCCCTGATGGAGGAGCAATTGGCGGATCGTGATCGCGTCCTTGCCGTTCGTGCCGAACTCGGGGATGAACTCGGCGACGCGTCGGTCCACGGATATCGCCTCGCTTGCGAGGAGCAGCCAGAACGCGCCGGCCACGAATGCTTTCGTGGCCGAGAAGATCACGTAACGGCTACCTGGGTCGGCGTTGCCGATCGTCTCGAAATGCACGACCTCGCCGTCCTTTGCCACCGCGAACTGACAGGACGGGAGGATGCCCCCGTCTATCTCCCTGTGACAGCGGTCCGCCAGCGCTGTGAGCGCCGCCTCATCGATTGTGAGCCGTCCCATGTCGTTCACGCGTCGCCATCGACGTGGTGCGCAGTCGAGTGACGTGGCTCGTACACCATGATCTCCCCGGCGCCGGGGACTTTGATCATGATCGTCAGCCCGAACCCCCGATCGTTGACTTCGCCACTGAATTCGGCACCTTTGGCTTTCAGATCCGCAACGGTCTTTTCGATGTCGTCACAGATCAAGCTGATTTCGTGATGCTGTTCAGTGGACCACGTCCCATCGCCGGCATCGCCAGACGTCGGATGGACTCCGAGTTCTGACGGCCCGGTATTGAAGATCAGCCAGCCTTCACCGGAGTCGACATGGGGCCAGCCGACAACATCGCGAAAGAACGCTCGGGTCGCCTCGGCGTCGTCCGCGTAGACGAGTGTGTGAACTGCTTTGATCATGCTTGCGAGCGTACGTCGTCGAGTGCGTTCGTGGTTGCCTGACGCGCGGACCAACTACGGTCTCCGTGGTATCCGGTTCTCGCGGTTGAGCAATCGAGAGTGCGCGGAGGCGCCCGATGAGCCGACCAGTCCCGTCGCCTACGATGACGTGGCGATCGCCCGAGCTGCCACGGGTGATCGACTGCCGTGGATGCGGCAGTCGCCGGGCCGCTAGCTCATCGGGTAGAGCAGGGGACTTTTAATCCCAAGGTGCCGGGTTCGAGACCCGGGCGGCCCACCTAAGCCCACATGAGCCCACACAAGTCAAGGTCAGAGGCTGGGTTGTCACGTGAAGCTCGGTTTGGGTGCACACGCCTCGAGTAACACAGGAGGCAGCGTCGGAGTGCGGTAGGCGAAGTCGCCAGCCGTCGTCGGTCAGCGCAGATCGGCTTCGCGGTAGACCTCGACGATCGGAGGCTCGGCGAGCAACGAACGCCACCGGGCGAGGAACTCCGCCATGGTGGGATCTGACTGAATCCGGTGATCATCTTGACGGTAGGTGCACTCGTCGATGTACTCGACCAACTCGACGAAGCGTTCTGGGTCGGCCTCATCTGAGAGGAGGTGAACCCGAATACCGCCAG
Organism: uncultured Acidimicrobiaceae bacterium; assembly: GCA_963801185.1. Taxonomy (GTDB): domain Bacteria; phylum Actinomycetota; class Acidimicrobiia; order Acidimicrobiales; family Bog-793; genus Palsa-601. The sequence continues at coordinate 94,601 of CAWDDW010000002.1, forward strand.
GAGACTCGTAGAAGGGAATCGCCTCGCGCAGAAACGAGCCGAACTCAGCCTGGCAATCCTCGGCGACTCGAATGCGAAGGTGAACGAAGACGGCACCCCGCCACAGGTCGCCGACGGGGGAGCTCATCAGTGTCATCGTGGCATGCATCTCGTCTGAGGACGAGCGATGCTTCCCCCATGGAAGTCGACGGAGACGAACCAGCACCTCAGGTGTTCGACGTTCTTCGTGGTGATGCGCTCGAGACCCGTTCGGTCCAGTTCGGGGACGTCGGCACCTTGTTCTCCGGTGATGGGATCGAGTGTGTGTGGGTCCGCAAGCTTGACGAAATGATCGACCCGGACTGGTTCCAGCCTGACGTGGCCGATGTCATCGTCGTCATCCAGGGTCGCCTGAAAGTCGAGTTCGAGTCCGAGCGTCACGCCGACAGGGTCGTGGACCCGGGCACCGTGGTCGTGCTACCGGCGGGAGTTCGATGTCGCGCCTACCGATGGCCACGAGACGCTCACGAAGCGACGATCTTCGTAGCCACCTACGCGACCGGTATGTGAACGCAGGCTGCCGGAATCCTCCGCCCGCAGCACGGCAATCTCCGACGGCATGACAGGTGAGACAGTCTGGTGTCGTGAAGGCTTCATCGGCGCCAGTGGCGCCTTGGAATCACAACATCCAATACCACCCCCTTGTGGTCCGATCGGTTCCTAGCAAGTGCAGGTCCGCCCTAGACATGGGCTGCGGGGAGGGCGTCCTGGTGCGCGAGCTGGTGCGCGTTGTGCCCTTCGTTGTCGGACTGGATCGAGACCGGCCGAGCCTCCAATCTGCCCAATCGCACGGTGCCGTCGGGTCCAGCTTCGTGGCGGGCGACATGCTGGCGAGCCCGTTCCCTTCTGCGACCTTCGACATGGTCACCTCCGTCGCGTCCCTGCACCACGTCGACGCGGTGGCCGGGCTTGAAGAGATGGCCAGGCTGCTAGCGCCCGGTGGGGTACTCGTCGTGATCGGTCTCGCCCGAGGCCGGTACCCGACGGACCTGCCAATCGAGATCGCCGCCTTCGCGGCGACGCGCGTCCACCGATGGCGAAAGGGGCAGTGGGAGACGACAGCGCCGAAGATGTGGCACCCCGCGATGACCTTCGCTGGGATGCGCAAGGCGGCCGCCAAGGCTCTTCCCGGCGTTCACTACCGGCGTCACCTGTTGTGGCGCTACTCCCTCGTGTGGGTCAAACCGCTCGCTGGCCAGACTTGCAAGCCACCTCTTGATAGGTAGCCGAGGACGCTGGCAGCGCCCCGACCCTACCCAGTCCTACGCAGTCGGCCGCATTGTCATGAGGCTGAAGCTGCGCGACCGGGCACAGGCGGTGATCCTGGCGTACGAGTCCGGCCTCGTGAGTCCAGGCGGGTGATGACTAGTGACCGGAAACCAGTCACTCGTTACCTGTCGCTAATTACTGGTGAACGGGAACCAATGACTCATGAGCAGTGGAGTGTCGTCGCGACGAGGGTCAGCGCTCGCGCCTCACTTGTCGCCTACCACGAGCACGGGACAGCGACTGTGGCGAACCAGGTGCTCTGTCACCCCGCCAACGCGCGGGTGCAATGCGCGATCGAGGCCGTGACGCCCGACGACGACAAGGTCGAAGCCGTGATCGTAGGCATATTGGCTGAGCGCGGTAGCGGGATTGTCCGCCTCGATCGCCTCGTTCCGCATGCGAAGGCCGAGCGGCAGGGCTGCCTGCTTCGCGCTCGCCTCCATCTCCTTCAAGACCTCGCGACGCCGCTCGGCCATCTCCTCCTCGACCTCGTCAGTCGCCTCTGCATGCGGGTGCCGCTTCAGCACCGCAAGAACGACGACCTCGGCTCCGATCTCGTCGGCGAGGTGCGCCGCGGCGCGAAGCGCATGCTGGGCGTCTCTCGAGCCGTCCCACCCAACGATCATGCGGCGGAAGCTCGTCACGACGACACCTCCCTTGAGCCGAGCGCGTGTGCTGCCGACGTTACGCGATGAAGCGCGTGTGGACGCGGGACGCCCGCTGGCTCACACGATCAGGGCACCTCGTTCGTGTCGTCCATCTTCCAGGCCCAGTTGCGGAGCTCGAACGCCCTGCGGATGAGGGAGGAGACTTGTTTCGTAGCGTGGTCAGGTCGGGTCGCCAGCCGCTCGGCCACGAGCTTGCGGGCGGCGTTGAGAACGGCGACGTCGTCGCCGGACAGATCGGCGAGCTCGATGGCGGCCTCGTTGATGCCCTCGAGCGGGGTCGCGGCGAGCTCGTAGGCCCTAGCGAGCAACCGTTCGGTGCTCTCGGATGCGGTGCTCGAGGTCAATCTTCGATCTCGCTGGTCGTCACGGCATTCCCCGGCTCACATCCGATCGCGCTCTCGGTAGGAGCCATCAGCCCAGCTCGTAGGCGCTCGACGGCGGGCCCCATCGCCCGGCACCACGCTACTTGGGCGCCGGCCATTACCGCAGCACCGCCACTACGGCAAGCACAGCCAGGAGAGCCACGAGCATGTAGGCCATATAGGCATCGAGCCGACCGGACTGAAGACGCTTGGCGACTCCGGCCAGGCGGAGGAAGAGAGCCCTCGCCGGGCTGTAGACGTAGGTCTCCAGCGGCTCGACGACCGCGGAGCGCACCTCGACGTGCGGTTCCTCACCGGCCGAGTCAGCGTGTCCTCCGTCGAGGCCTGGTTCGATCGCGCCCGACGAGTGCTCGGCGCCGAGCACGTTGCCGAGCACGTGCCGGATGGAGTTCGCGTATCCGAAGGCGCTGTAGCGATCAGGCCCGGCGACACCCGCCGTGGCCGACTTCCATGCCGGCACCCGCCGCACTCGGAACAAGCGACCTCGCGACAGCACCGCCGCCATGAGACCGACGGCGATGAAGGCGGTCGGCATGACGACGAAGAGCCAAGACGGCGAGAGGATCGAGAAGCTTTGGAAGACCGGTTGGAGGACCCATGGGGACTTGAGCGCCGAGGCCGTCGCCGAATGTGCCACGACCGGCGCGAGCCCGAGGGCGAGGTACCGGATCACCCATGGGCAGGCGGCCGACAATCCCAGGCACGAGGCCGCGAGGAGGAGGAGCCCGCCGCGGCCGGCGACGCCCCCGTCGAGCGCGGAGGTGGCGCCCGGCGCCCTCTCGGAGCGCCCGAGGATACAGAGCCCGAGGAGCCGGACGAAGGTGAACGCGGCGACTCCTGCTGTCAGCGCCACGAGCGCGCCGGCAGTCGCCATGCCGAGGCGGAGGGCGAGGTCGTGCGCACGGAACTCCTGCAGGAGCGCTTCGAGCAGGAACCACTCCGATACAAAACCGATCGTCGGAGGCAGGCCGGCCAGTGTCAGCGAACCGAGGCCGAAAGCGGCACCGCTCACGGGGTGGCGCCGCCCGACTCCCCTGAGGGACTCGAGGTCGTCGGTTCCTTCGTCAGAGGTGACGAAGGCTGCCGACGCAAACAGGCCGCACTTCGCGACGGCGTGGGCGAGGACCTGGAGGCTCGCTGCGAGGAGGCCTACCGCTACGAGGTCGCGGTCGCTCGTCGCCGCCCCAGCGAGGGCGACGCCATAGCCAACCGTGATGAGGCCGGCGTTCTCGACGCTCGAGTAAGCGATGACCCGGTTCAAGCCGGATTGGACGGCGGCGAAGGCGATCCCGACGAAGGCGGTGATGCCCCCGAAGACGAGCACCACGACGACGAGCCCGATCGGCGGGCGGCCGAGGATGCCAAGGAAACGCCACAGCCCGTAAAAGCCGGCATTCGATGCCAGCCCGGCCATGGCGGCTCGAGCAGGGCCCTGCGCAGCCGGGTAGCCGACCGGCAACCACACCTGGAACGGCACGAGCCCCACCTTTGCTGCGAAGCCGACGATGACGAGGGTGAATGCGGCGTCATGGAGCGCTCCGGCCGGGCCGTGGCCGAAGGAGGAGAGTGTGATGCTGCCGCTCTGGCCCGCGAGGAGAAGGAACCCGAGCAGGAGTGCAGCCCCGCTCACCTTGCCCATGCCGAGTGTGACCCAGCTGGCCCGCGCCCCGGCGCGGTCCACACGGCGAGCGCCGGTGAGCACGTAGAAGGCCACGGTCAAGCTCTCCCAGCCGAAGAGGAAGGTGAAGGCATCGCCGGCGACGAGGATGACGGTGAGCGAGCCGAGCAGCAGCAAGTATCCCGCGCCGGTGCCGCGTCCGGTGACGCGTCCGGCCGGGCGGGCCCAGCTCATGAGACAGGCCGAGACGCACACCCCAAGGCCGCCCGAGAGCGTCAGGAACAAACCGGCCAGCCCGTCGAGACGGAGCGACGTCTCACCGACGCCGAGGGTCGAGCCGAGCGAGAACGCCCCCTGCGGGTGGAGCACGCAGAGGACTCCCGCGGCTGCGACGAGCCCACTGCCGCACATGCCGGCGACGTAGGGAGCACGGCGCGCCCAACCGTCCCGCGGACCCCAGGCGAGGTCGGCGAACGTGCCGAGCGCCCAGACGACCAGAGCGGCGAGCACGAGTGCGCCGATCATCTCCCGCCCGCCTCCGGCAAGAGGCCGATCGCCGTCAGGATCCCGTGCAGCAGGGCGAACGGGCTCGGGGGCGAGCCGGGGACGAAGACGTCGACCGGAACGACTGTCCCGACCCCGTCTCGCGTGGCGTAGCTCGGGCCGATGATGCCGCCGCTCGCTGCATCGGTCCCTGCCGCTATCACGACCTTCGGGTCCGGCATCGCCTCGAAGGTTGTCCGGAGCGGGCCGGCCATCGCGACCGAGCCGGCGCCTGTCACGAGGAGGACATCGGCATGTCTCGGGCTGGCGGTGAAGAAGATCCCGAGGCGCTGGACGTCGTAGACAGGATTCATGAGGGCGGCCACCTCCCACTCCTCTGAGCCGTCCGAGCCGGCGTCCACATGGCGGATGTGCACCGAGCGGCGGAGGGCGCGGACGCGGCCAGCCAGATCGGAGCGCAGGCGGGTGAGTTCCTCGTCGGCCTCGTCGGCCTCGTCGGTCTCGTCGTGCTCATCCACGCCAGTGACGACGAGCCTGCCTCGGCCGATGGCCGCCACCTCGGGCGACGGTGCGAAGGCGAAGCGATCGGGACGGAGCGCGACGCAGCGGCCACAGAGGATGCAGCGCCCGCGGTCGAGGTGCACCTCGCCTTCGCGCACCGCGAGCGCGCCCGTAGGGCAGAGCGCGACGAGATCGGTCCCTGCCGGAGCGGTCGGGCCGTCGAGAACCGTTACCGATGCCCGGAAGTCCGGGCCATACCCGTCGGGCCGCTTGGGGTACGGCGTCGTGAGGACTCCTTCGCGAAGGCCTCGGAGCACCCAGGGCATCAGCCGGCCACCCCCGCGATGTGCAGCCCGAGACTCGCCTCGATGAAGACGAAGTCGGTGAGGATGTCACCCCGGAACGCTTGGGGGAGCAGCGCGAGGTTGTGGAACGAGGCGGTGCGCGGCTTCACACGGGTGATGAGACCGCCGGTCGCCTCGACGAGGTAGACGAGCTCGCCTTGCGGTGCCTCCACCCATGCGATCCCGACCCCGTCCAGGAGTGGCAGCTCCGAGCGCCACGCCGGCTCTTCTCCCATCTCGGAGAGCTCGTCCAAAGCCTGGCGAGCGAGATGGAAGGCGCTCGTGATCTCGTCGAGGCGGACGAGCTGGCGGGCAAGGGCGTCGCCCTCGTCGCGCGACTCGGCGGGCTCGAAGCCGAGCAATTCGTAGGCGCCGTAGGGGCGTTCCACCCGGATGTCTTCGGCCAGGCCCGAGCCGCGCCCGACCGGCCCGAGGGCGCCGTGACGGGCGGCGACGTCGTGCGGGAGCACACCTGTGCGGCGCAGCCGATCGAGGAAGGAGGGTGTCGCCATGAGGGCGCGGGCGTCGTCGGCTATGGCATGGTCGAGCTTCGCGACGGCCGTGAGAGCTTCGCTCGTGCTGAGAAGTGGCGGAGCCGCGATGCCCCCCGGCACTACGACACCACGGCCGAAGCGATGGCCGCACAACCCGGCGCGGAGCCGCATCAGCCGTTCCTTGTGCAGCGTCATTCGAGAGTAGGCGACCGCTTGGCCGGCGCCCTCGGTGTGCCGGATCACGGAGTCGAGATGGTTTGCGACGCGCTCGAGCTCGGCATGAAGGACGCGGACGAAGGTGGCCGCGGGGGGTGGGTGGGTGCCGGCGAGGGTTTCGAGCGATTGGCAGTACGCCATCGCGTGCGCGACCGAGGCGGCTCCCTCGACACGCTCGGCGAGCAGCACGCCATCATCAGGGCCGAGGTCGCCGAAGCGCCGTTCGATCCCGCGGTGCTTGTAATAGACGCGTGTCCGCAGGTGCGGGATGTCCTCTCCGTAGCTCTCGACGAGGTACTCGATCGACTCGAAGACGCCGGAGCGGACCGGGCCGTAGGGGATCGTGAAGAGTCCTTCCCCGGTGACGTGCGCCGGGAGCGGCGAGGTGTCGAGCTCGAGGCGGGGCACTTCACCGGTCGCCCCTGGGCGGGGTCGCTGCGGTGCGTCGCCGGCCAGCGGGAGGACCAGGGGGTCGAGGCGAGGATGGCCGGCCGGCTCTATGCCGAACAGATCGCGGATCTCGCGCTCGTACCAGGCGGCCGCCGGGACGAGCGGCGTGAGCGCGGCGTACTCGATGACGCCGGGTGCGAGTACGGCCTCGAGGACGTCGAGCGCGCCGTGCCTGGCGACGAGCGCCCGGAGGACCGTCGATCCTTCGTCCCGGGCGGACGCGATCAGCCCGGCGAAGCGACCGCCGGCTGCGACCCGGTCGGCCACCGCCTGAGCAAGCCCGGCTGGCTCGAGTTCGGAGCGCGGTCGGCGTGGCGGTCATCTCGTGCCTCCGAGCTCGGCCGCAGCCCGCGTGAGCAGATCGGAAAGCTGTGCGGGTGGGTGCACGCCGAGCACCACGAGGGCGCCGATGCCGATTGCCATCGAGCCCGCCATCCACGCACTCGTCTCACCCCTGACGACTCCCTCCGGAGTCGGGGTCAGCATCGTCTGGCTGGCGTACCAGGAGAGGCCGAGGAACGCGACCGTCACGAGCACGACGAGGACCGCCGAGAGAGCCGTCGCCGGATCTCGCAGGCCGCCCTCGACGATGAGGAACTCGCTCCTGAAGATGCCGAAGGGTGGCATGGCACCGAGTGCCAGGACTGCGAGGAGGAGCATCGGGCCGCTCCACGGCAGTGCGCTGACGCCGCCGCGGACGCGGGCGAGCTCTTTCGTGCCGAACTTGCGGATGACGCTCCCGGCTCCGAAGAAGGCGGTCGACTTGGCTGCCGCGTGGGCGAGGACGTGGAGCAGCACTCCGACGACGGCGATCGGCGCCGAGAAACTCATCCCGATGGCGAGGATGCCCATGTGCTCGATGCTCGAGTAGGCGAGCAACCGCTTCAGGTCTCTCTGGCTGGCGAGGTAGAGCGCGGCGAGGACGAGCGACGCGAGGCCGAAGACGAGCAGGACGTCCCGGGGGAACGCCGGGCCGATGGCGCGCACGCTCACTTGGTAGAAGCGCAAGATCGCGTAGAAGCTGACCGTGAGGAGGGCGCCTGACAGCAAGGCCGAGATCGGGGTGGGCGCCTCCGAGTGGGCATCCGGCAGCCAAGTGTGCATGGGGACGAGGCCCATCTTCGAGCCGTAACCCAAGACTGCGAGCCCAAAGGAGAGGCGGACGGCCTCCGGGGGGAAGCGGTGCGCGGCACCGAGCAGCGTCGGGTAGAAGGGCTCGTACGAGCCGCCGAGCGCGGCGGTGCCGGCGTAGTACATGACGAGGGTCGCGAGGAGGGCGATACCAAGGCCCATCGAGGCGATGAGCACGTACTTCCATGCCGCCTCGATGGCACCGTCGGTGTCGTCGATGGCGACGAGGAGGGCGGAGACGACGGTCGTCACCTCGATCGCGACCCAAAGGAGGGCGAGGCCGTTCACCACAGGCGCCATCGCCATCGCCCAGGCGAACAGGTTGAGCCCGGCGAAGAAGCGGCGTGAGTAGCGGGCCGCGTCGACAGGGTCGCCACCCGGCTGCACGTATCCGATTGCGAAGACAGTTGTCGAGGCGTAGAGCAATCCGACGGCAAGGAGGAAGACGACCGAGAGGGCGTCGACCCGGAGCCAACCGGAGAGCGCAGTCGTCACCTTGCCTGACACAAGGAGGACTATGGACAGCGCGAAGGTCGCCGCTCCGCTCGCCAGTGTGAGCGCCTTCGCCAGGCGGGCCTGCACCCACCAGCATGAAACACTCGTCACGAGTGGCACGACGAGGATGACGACGAGGACCGCGCCCATCGCTATCCCCGCAGCCGCTCGAAGGGTCCGCGTCGAGAGCGTCGAGGTGCGTCCGTGGTGGACGCGCATCAGGACGCCGAAGACCACGACGGCGACGAGCAGGTCGAAGAGGAAGGCGATCTCGGCGATGAACGGGAGACCCGCCGCCAGGACGAGGCTCGCCACCGACACGCCGTTCTCGAGCGAGAAGAAACCTACAGCCTGCGACACCACGTCGGAGCGCACGATGACGAGCAGGAAGGCGACGAGCATGACGGCCGCCGCAACCGCGAAGGCGAGCACCGGAAGCGACTTCGAGTGGATCGGCATGGTGCCCACGACGAAGATGCCGAAGATTGAGAGCGCGATCGCGAGCAGCACCATCGAGGCCACCCCGAGGCGGTGGCTGCCGGCGAGGTCTCCCCGGACCTCTCCGAGGACCCTCAGGATGATCGACGGCACGACGATCACCTTCAATACCAGTGAGAAGCCGGCGAGGACGTACAGCTCACCGATGTGGCGGGTAGCCGCGACGATGACGGCAAGGGCGGTCACCGAGAGCGATTGAAAGGCGTACAGGCGCACCTGCGAGCGGGAGAGTGCCGCTCGCAGCATGGCGAACTCGCTCAGCAGCACTAGGAGGGCGACCGCCCCGGCCGCGTCCGTGAGGGTTGACTGCGAGCCAACCGTTGCTATGACAGTGGTCATGTCAGCGCCCTCCGAGGTAGAGGACGAGTACCGCGAGGACTGACAGGAGGAAGGCGGCGGCCATGAATTCGGTGATCTTGAACAGGCGCAGTTTGGAGAAGCTGTTGTCGACGACGGCGAAGATCGCGCCGATGCCGAGCGCCTTGCCGAGGAAGACCGGGATGGCGAGCAGCACCGGACCGATCTGGCGCGAGCCGGCGAGCCCCCACGGCGCCACGAAGACGTTGATCAAGATCACGTAGAGGATCATCTGTTTCATGGCCGAGCCCCACTTCAAAAGAGCGAAGGGCGTGCCGGAGTGCTCGAGGGTGCGGGCCTCGTCGATCATCCCGAATTCGAGGGTGCTCGCATGCGTCTCGACCGGGATGCGACCCGTGTCGGCGAGGACGACGAGGAAGAAGGCGACGGCAGCGAGCAGATGAGCCGGACGGACGGCCTGGCTGAGCGAGGAGCGGACCACGGCGGCCTCGAAGTAGGGCAGGTCGGTCGTGGTGACGAGCGCCACGGTGAACGTGATGAACAGGATCGAAGGCTCGACAAGTGCGCCGAACGTCATCGCCCGGCTGCTCCCGAGCTGGGCGTATGGCGCGCCGGTCTCGGCCGCTCCGAGTGCGACCGAGAACCCCGCCAGCGCGAGTATGAAGGCACCGCCGAGGATGTCGCCCATGTAGCCGAGCGGGAGCGGGTAGCTCGTGAGGACCGGGATGAGGAGCGGCACCGTCAGGTAGCAGGCGAAGGCCACCACCGGAGCGGCGAGGAAGACCCAGCTGGCGTCTTCAGGCGCCAGCGTCTCCTTGTGCAACAGCTTGGCGATGTCGTAGTAGGGCTGGAGGATCCTCGGGCCTCGACGACCCTGCAGGCGGGCCTCGAAGTGGGCTATCGCGCCTGAGACGAACGGCGCGAAGGCGAGGATCGTGAGGTCTTGAAGAACCTGGATCTCGGCCGGGGCCAGCTCGATTCCTGACATGCCACCTCCACGCAGTGCCATCACTTGCGCAGAGGCCATCAGCCCTCACGGACGGTTCGGGCTGGCTGCCGAGAGGACATGCCCTCGAGTGGACGCTTCGCCCGCCGGAGCCTCATCCGGCTCAGTCAGTGTATACGGTCGCCCTGGCGCCAGTCAGATCCTGCGCGCGGGCTTTCAGGTCAGAAGACCCAGAACTCGGTCCCGATCGGGGCGACGTTCTGCGCCCAGATCCAGTCGATCGCCTCGTTGCTCACGCGGACGCAGCCGTGGGAGACCGGGTACGGAGGCACATAGCTGTCGCCGTGGATCGCGAATCCTTCGTAGAAGAACCTCGGGCGCCACAGTGTGCCGAGCGAGTCGACGTCGATCCCGTCGATGGCGGCGAAGATGTGGAAGACACCCTGCGGAGTGATCGCGACCGATGTGACGCCGTCGCTCGTGTAGGTGTATCCGCCGCCGGTCGAGGTGTTGAGCGTGGCCCAGAGCTTGCCCTGCCTGAGGATCATCACGAGGTCATCGCTGAGGTTGACCTCGATCAGGTTCCCTGCCGCGGGTCGCGGCACGGGCATGACGCCGCGGTTGAGGGCCGCCCACGTCGACGGTCCGACGATGCCGTCGCGGGGCAGGCCGGCTGCCTTCTGGAGCGCCCATACGGCCTGCTGCGTGGAATCTCCGAACGAGCCGTTTTGCGGACCGAGCCAGTAATGGAGCTGATTGAGCCGCCTCTGGAGCGTCAGCACAGACGCTCCGCTGTCGCCGAGCTGGAGCAACTGGCTGTCGAGCGGATGGTTCGTCCACCACAGGGGCTTGTTCTGACCGTTGTAGATGACGACGTTGCCGTCGTCTTGGACGACGAGATCGTTGGTGGCTCCACCACCGTTGTAGGTGGCCGTCTCCCAGAGGGGTTTGTGGCCGAGATAGATCACGAAGTTGCCGTCGCGCTGGAGGTCGGCGAGCGCACCGGGATGGCCTTCGGTCCTGCTGGACCACGTCGGGGAGTTCTGCTTGTACAGCACCAGGTTGCCGTCGCGCTGCATGATGAGCCGGTAGTCGCCGTTCTGGGACAGCAGGGACTTGCCAGGCTCGAGCGCCGATCCGGTGTGGAGCACGTTGGTCGCCGGCGTCCCCGACGCGTTGGCCACTGTGGCCGGCACCATCGCGAGCCCGGCGATGCCGAACGAGGCGATCACCTTGAGCCAGGTGTGGCCTCTGAGGGCACCTCTGCCTGCGCCTTTACCGTGAGCCTCCCGGTCACGGTGCACGATGCGTCTACTCATCTGGTCCCTGGCCACCTTTCTTCATCTCCGGTACATCAACCTACCCGCCACGTCGTCACGAATGTGAGCGAGGGGAGCGAGTTCAAGCGGGCTGATGATCTCCTGTCATCCCGTCGATGAGCTCGCGCAGGATGTCGACGTGCCCCGCGTGGCGGGCAGTCTCTTCGATCATGTGTATCAGGACCCATCTCATCGACACCGGGTCACCGAACCAGGCAGTGCCGATCACGTCCACGTCGAGCTCCTGGATCACCTGGTCGGCCGCGACGCGCGCCCGGGCGTACAGGCTGAGGATGTCTGCGGTCGTCTCGTTCGGCACGGCGCGCATGTCGGCGTTCTCGTCCACGGTGAGCAAGTACTCCACGTCGTCAGCCAGCTCCTCGTGGTCGCGGCCGAAGGTGTCGCAGAACCAGCCGTACTCGACCCATGCCAGGTGCTTCACGATCCCGAGGAGGTTGCTGCCCGACGGAGTCATCTCCCGGCGGAGTGCCTCGTCGTCGAGCCCCTCGAGCTTCCACAGGATGGCATCACGGTGCCGGTCGAGGCTGACGTGCAAGCACTCCTTTTCCCCGCCGGTGAAAGGCACGCGTTTCCGTTGCACCATGACCATGCTCCTTTGCTGGACATCGGGCCTCGGCGACCCGATTGCAGAAGATAGCCACGAAGGCGGCGACCGAGCGTCCCCTCGGCTAGCTGAGTCGTGTACCGTCGCTCGGTGGCCTCCGGAGATCCCTCTGTCGCGGGCGACGAGGTCTCGGACGGGGCGAAGCGTCTTCCTGTTCGAAGACCGCATCTGCTGTTGCGTGTCTGGTGCATCAGTTTCGTCATCTTCGTTCGCGTTGGGGTGGCTGTGGAGCATCTCCACTCCACTGACCACCGGGCCGGACGAGGCGACGCAGATCATTCGAGCCGCCGCGGTCGTGCGGGGCGAGTGGTACGGGCAGCCGAATCCGGGTCACGGACCGGCCAGCCGACTCGTGATAGTGCCCGAGTTCTTCCGGAACCTGTCCCTAATGGACGGATGCTTCGCCCACTCGTCGATCCCGCCGTCGTGTTCGCGACTGCTCGGCGGCTCGTCGCAGCTGGTAGTGGCCAAGACCTACGTAGGCCGCTATCCGCCGCTGTACTACCTCCTCGTCGGCGGTCCTTCGCTGATCGCGAGCGACACGGCATCGGCCTACACGATGAGGCTCCTGAGCGTCCTCGTCAGTTCGGTCTTCCTGGCGCTAGCTGTCGCCTTCGCCGCCCTCTTTGCCGAGGGGAGCCTGGCACTGGTGGGCATCTTGGTGGCCATTACTCCTTTCGTCCTTTACATCACGAGCGTCGTCGAACCGAGCGGGATGGAGATATCGTCAGCTCTCTGCCTGTGGTCTTGCATCGCGCTCGTGTGCACCAGACCCGAACGCCCACCCCCTCGTGCGTTGGTCAACGGAGCGGGCTGCAGCGCGATCGTTCTCGGGTTGACGCGTGCGGCGTCACCGCTGTGGGTGATCAGCATCGCCATCGTTGGTGTCGGCTTCCTGTTGCCGCTCGCTGACATCCGGAAGTTGTGGCGACTCTCAAGAGTGCGGCGCTGGTTGCTCGCTGTGGCGGTTGGGAATGCACTCGCAGCGGCTTGGACACTCGTGTTCAAGGCATATCTCGTCATCCCCAAATTCCGGGGAATGCCGAGGAGTGCCGGTGTCGCGACGATTCTCGCGGCGGAGTTCCACCGAAGCGGCTTGTACCTGGCCGAGATGGTGCAGAGCAGATACCCGCACGACGGGCAGGTTGGTCAGCCGGTGTTGATCCTGGCTTGGGTGCTCGTCGGTGTCGTCGTGCTCGTCGGCGCCGTGTGCGCCACCCGGCGTCAGCGGTTGGTGCTCGCCGTGATCGCTGTCGGCACGTTGCTGCTGCCGTTCGTCGCAGGCGTGCTGTCGTTTCGCAAAGAGGGCATCGTCTGGCAGGGCAGGTACAGCTTGCCCTTTGCAGTCGGCCTTCCGGTCATCGCCGCCGCCGGCACGTCCGTTCGTCGATTGCGGGCCGCCGGGGGGAAGGTCTTCAAGGTCTCGGCCGTCACCACCGCCGTAGTAGCGCTCAGCCTCCTGGCACAGCTCGGCTCGCTCTACGGCCTGCTGCGCAATTTCACCGTCGGGAGCAACGGATCGCTCAACTTCGTCTTCGAGCACACTCGAGGATGGTCGCCACCGCTGCCGTTACCTCTGGTCGTCTTCGCCGCTGCGGCTGTCTCGCTGCTGGCCATCGTGTGGTTCGCGACCCTCGTCCAGGCGTCCTCTCGCGCTGGTCCGCCGCCGGACCCGGATGGCGAGGAGACCCCTCAGCCCAAGGGCGGCTTGGTTCGGACTGCGGGTAGGGGCTCGGCGTGGATGCGCATGCGGCACAGAGCGACGTGGTCGGGCACCCTCAGCCCACCGTGGCCGGGGTGACCGCCACAGCCGTCGCTCAGTTCGTCTCGCCGAGGAGCGAGCGTCTGGCCGCCTCGAGCGCGTCGCGCCCCTCGGCGCTCGTCTCGGGGAGGCGAAGGTCGAGTTGGTTGATCGCGTGCACGAGGATGCCACCGACGAGCGCGCGCATGACGTACTTGTGATCAGCCGGCACGACGTACCAGGGCGCCCACTCGGTCGAAGTTTCCGTGATGGCCGCCTCGTAAGCGCGCTGGTAGTCGTCGAAGTAAGCCCGCTCGGCGACGTCCGCACTCGAGAATTTCCAGTACTTTGCGGGGTCGTCGAGCCGCTCCAGAAGGCGCCTTCTCTGCTCGTCTTTCGAGACGTGGAGGAAGAGCTTGACGATCCGCGTGCCGTTGCGGTGCAGGTGGTGCTCGAACGCGTTGATGTCCTCGTAGCGCTGTTTCCACAGCCTCTCGCCGTGCTGGGTGTCCGGCGGCAGGTGCTGATGCGTGATGATCTCGGGGTGGACACGCGTGACCAGCACCTCCTCGTAATATGAGCGGTTGAAGATCCCGATCCGTCCTCGCTCGGGAAGTGCTTTCGTGCAACGCCACAGGAAGTCGTGGTCGAGCTCCTCCGCCGAGGGCGTCTTGAAGCCCGTGACCTCGCAGCCCTGAGGGTTCACGCCTGACATCACGTGCTTGATCGTGCCGTCCTTGCCCGCCGCGTCGAGCGCTTGGAGGATCACGAGCAGCGAGTAGGTGTCGGTCGCGTAGAGCAGCTCCTGGGCCGACGCCAGTGCCTCCCGGAAGACCCCGAGATCGTGCTCGGCAAGGTCTTTCGGGCGTGTCGTGCCAGTTGGCCCGAGCCAGCCCGCCCTCGTCTCGGTCGTGCTCCGGCTCTCCAGGTTGGCCGGTTCGCCGGGACGGACGGCGAGCTCGTCGATGACTCGCTTGGGCAACTCCATTGCGCGACCTCCCCCGCTGACGCGGTGCTTTCCAATGAGGCTACGACCTCACCAGCCGAGCTGGCGTAGCCGTGCGTCGCTGATGCCGAAGTGATGGCCGACCTCGTGGATGACGGTGCGCCGGACTTGGTCCGCGACCTCGCTCTCGGTCCGGCAGTACTGGCAGATCGGGTCCTGGTAGATCGTGATGCGGTCGGGGGTGGCGCCTCCGTACCCCCGCCGGCCCGTGAGCGGGACACCGTGGTACAGGCCGAAGAGCCGGCCGGCGTGCGGCGCGGTCCGCGCCTCGTCCTCGACGACGACGGCCACGTTCTCCATATGCCTCGCCAGCTCCGGTGGGATGGAGTCGAGCGCCTCCGACACCAGCTCTTCGAAGCGCTCCCGGCTGATGTGGATACCAGGTGTTGTATGCGTGCTCGGCGATCCCGCGGTTGCCTTCTCGTCGAGCAGGCCCCGTATGACACGCAGGCCGCCGAGCGCGACTCGGCTCCAGCCCTCTGCAGCCGACTCGGCAAGGTGGTGCTCGAGCTGGATCCGCCCGAGCTCTGCATCCTCGTCGGCCTTGCCCCGGTAGGCAGCCAGCATCGACTCGGTCACGTCCTCTACGAGGTCGTCGGTGGCGGGGACGCCAGTCGCGGCGTCGAATGCCAGGCACTCTCCCCGCAACGCCTGCTCAGGTCCCCCGATCGGGTCGAAGGGGTCGACGACGAACCACGAGCTGTCGATCGTCTCGCCGGCCGGGATCGTCCTCGCCCTTCCGGCGATCCGGAGGCCGCCACCGACTGTCGCCACCCATCCCGGGCCGAGGAGCTCCCAAGTTGTTCGACAGCAAGTGCAAGCGACCCTGCTGATAGCGGTCCAGCCGGCTAGGGACGGGTCGAGGCCTCCTTTTGCACCGCCTGGGGCTGCGGGAGCAGGGCTGGCCCACCCTGAGATGTACCTAGGCCGGCACGCGGGGCACTCGCCCCGGCTGATGGCATCGATCGTGACCCGATCGCCCGATGGTCGCTCGTCGTCGACGAACCGCGACAGTGCTGCGAGGTCGACTTGGTGCTCCACGCAGTGCACCGGGGCGCGGTATTTCAAAGCTGGGTCAAGGCTTGTCGCGCCTGCTCGGCTTGATGGATGACCATGTCAGCGAAGCCGGCGGAAGCGCTTGTGTCGCCTCCCATGGCGCCAGCGGCGTACCGGACGTAGACGCCCTCGATGATGCAGGCGAGGCGCCAGTGCGCGAATGCGACGTAATACGGCAGATCCGAGACGTCCCGGCCGGACACTGCCGAATAGCGCTCGGCCAGCTCCTTGCGGGTCGGGAAGCCGGGAAGCGCCGTCGTGGGCGCCACCGGAAGAGCGCCGGCTTCGTTCCGATCAGACCAGTACATGTAAAGGGTCCCGAGATCGGCCAATGGCTCGCCGAGGGTGCAGAGCTCCCAGTCGAGAACGGCCTTCACGCGGCCGCCGTCGCCGATCATCGTGTTGTCGAGCCGGTAGTCACCGTGCACGATCGAGCTTGCGTGTTGCGGGGGCATCCGTTCGACGAGCGTCTCGTGGACCTCACTCACCATCGGGGCGGGACGGCCGAAACCGCCCTCTTGCTCTTGTGCCTGAGATTGCAGGAACTGGCCGTTCCAACGCTTGAGCTGGCGCGCGACGTACGCCTCTCGCCGGCCGAGGTCGCCGAGGCCGACGGCGTCCACGTCCACCTGATGGATGGCCACGAGCACCTCGACGAGGTCGTTGCCAGTCGTCCGCCGCTGCTCCTCGCTCAGGATCTCCCGGGTCGTGCGACTGTCGCGGAGGATGTGACCCTCGACGAAGTCCATCACGTAGAACGGTGGGCCGTTGACCGTCTCGTCGTCGCAGAAGCCGAGCGCGCCGGCGACGGGAACCGGCGTACTGGCCAGGGCTGAGATGATGCGGTACTCGCGACCCATGTCGTGGGCCGTCGAGAGCACGTGACTGATCGGGGGGCGGCGCAGCACCATCCGCCGGCCGGCGGCGTCGGTCACCAGGAACGTCAGGTTCGAGTGGCCCCCGGCGATGAGCTCGAAACGAACGGGCGCCACGACCTCGTCCACCTCCCGCACGAGCCATTCGGTGACCCGCGGCCCGTCGATGCCGTCGGGTACGTCTCTGCCCGCTCCCTCAGCGGTAGCCGGTGCCTCTCCTGTCACGGGATGAACCCCGATATCTCTGCCTGCACCTTGCGCATTCCTCGCAGCCACCGCTCGCGGTCTCCTGCACGGCGTTGCTCGTAGGTCGATACCTCCGGGTGCGGCAGCACGAGGAAACGCTCCTCGGCGACCGCTTGGAGCACCGCCTCAGCCACGACCTCGGGCTCGAGCATCCCGTCGCGTCCGGCCGTCGACGCGGTCACCTCACCGTGCTCGCGAGCGGCCGCCCCGGTCATGGCTGTCCACACGCCCTGGGGGCAGAGGCACGATACGCGAAGGCCGGCGTCGCCGTGGGTTATGGACAGCCATTCGGCCAGGGCGACGACCGCGTGCTTGGTCACGCTGTAGGGCGCCGAACCCAACTGTGTGAGCAGGCCCGCCGCCGAGGCCGTGTGAACCAGGTACCCCTCGCCCCGTTCGAGCATCCCGGGGAGCACCGCGCGTGCCGCGTAGATGTGGCTCATGACGTTGACCGCCCAGATGCGCTCCCACGCCTCGTCCGGCACCTCCACCCCTCCGAGGGTGATGATGCCGGCATTGGCACAGAACACCTCCACCGGACCGAAGGCGTCTTCGGCAGCGGCAACGAGCGAGATGACATCGGGCTCGTCGGCGACGTCGGCCCTCACCGCCAGCGCGGGCGAGCCCTTTGCGCCGAGCTCGGCGGCGACGGCCCGCGCGCCCGCCTCGTCGATATCGGTCACGACCGTGCCCCTGGCACCTCGTCCGGCGAAGGCATGGCAGAGCGCCCGCCCGATGCCGCTGGCACCGCCTGTTACGACCACGACCCGGTTCTTGACATCCATCGCCGGCTAGCGCCCACCGGAGCGGCGAGCCATGAAGTCTGCGTACTTCACGAGGTCGGGGTCCGCCGCGAACGCGTCGGCGAACTTCTTCCTCGCTGCTTCACGCTTGGCGGGAAAGTACTCGGTCGGCCAGAGACCTTCGTGCGGCCTGTACTCCTTCAGCACGTTACGGGCGACGGTCACCTTGTGGACCTCGTCGACCCCGTCCATGACGCTCATAGCGGGAGCACCCGACCACATGGCGTGCAACGGGGTCAGATCCGTCATCCCGAGCGAGCCGAAGATGTGGATCGCCCGGTACGACACGTCCTTCAGGACCTTGGCGGCTGTGTACTTGCACGCCGCGATCTGGGTCCTCGAGGCCTGCGTGCTCGAGTTGTCGATCGTCCACGCGGTCCACAGCACGAGAAGCCGGAGCATGGAGATCTCGGCATACGAGTCGGCGATGGCACTCTGCACCATCTGGTGCTCGGCGATGACCTTGCCGTGCGACTCCCGGCTGAGCGCCCGCTCGCACATCATGTCGTAAGCGCGCTGGCACTGGGCGATGGCGCGCATCGCGTGATGGATCCGGCCACCTCCCAGCCTCCGCTGAGCGAGCACCTTGGCCCCGTCTTCCGGCCCGAGCAGGTGGTCGAGGGGGACGCGCACCTCGGTGTAGCGAATGTGGCTGTGAGTGCTGGGGTACGGCAGTATCTCGACGCCGGGCGTCTCCCTCGGGACCACGAACATCCCGTTGGTGCACATGACTATGAGGATGTCCGCATGGCCGCCCCCGCTCGTGAACCACTTCTCGCCGTTGATGACCCACTCGTCCCCGTCCCTCACCGCCACGGTCTTGAACATGTTGGGATCTGAGCCGCCCTGTGGCTCGGTCATGGAGTAAGCGGACCAGATCTCCTGGTTCATGAGGGGGTAGAGCCAACGCTGCTTTTGCTCCTCGGTCCCGTAAGCGGCCAGGATCTCCATGTTCCCGGTGTCAGGCGCCTGGCAGCCGAAGATCGCCGGCGCCATCGAGTAGCGCCCGAGGATCTCGTTGACGAGCGCCAGCTTCAGTTGCCCGAAACCGGGGCCGCCCAGTTCCTTGTCGAGGAAGATCGCCCAGAGGCCCTTTGCCTTGACCTGTGCCTTGAGCGGATCGACGAGCGCCTTCATCTTCGGGTCGCGCATCCAGATCGCAAAGGGGAAAACGGCTCGAGCGGCTCGATCTCCTCCCGGCAGAACTGCTCGACCCAGTCGAGTTGCTCCTGGAACTCCGGCTCTGTGGAGAAATCCCAAGCCACCTGACAGCCTCCTGACGATCTAATGCCGTTGCATCAAATGATGTACGCTCACCGTAGCTCCCGGGAAGGAGGCGGTCCAGTGGCACGCGACGGCGAACCGACGAGGGCTGCCCTCGTGTCAGCGGCGGAGAGGCTCTTCGCGGCCAACGGCATCGACCGCGTAAGCCTGCGGGAGATCAACCGTACGTCGGGTGCACGCAATGCCGTTGCGCTCCAATATCACTTCGAGGACCGCGCGGGCATAGTCCGTGCAGTGCTGCGCAAGCACTACCCCGAGGTGGAGAGCCAGCGACATCAGCTGCTCGATGCGTACGAGCGGCACGAGTCCCGCGACCTGCGCGAGCTGTGCGAGGCGTTGGTCGCGCCGCTGGCGGCGAAGCTCTCGGATCCCGACGGAGGCCCGGAGTACCTCCAGATCAGCGCAGAGCTCGTCAACCGGCCCGCCAACCTCGCGCAGCCGGACCCCGCCGAGGGGACGTCGAGCTCGAATCCATCGCTGGCGGACCCTCGTCGAGCCCTTCCTCGAACAGGATGCGACGATGCTGCACCGGCGCTTCACCGCGATCCGCTTTGCGGCGGCGAAGTCGGCCGCCGCGCAGAGTCGGCGCCCCACCGCGACGACCGGCTCTTCGTCAGTCAACTCGTGGACCTGGTGGAGGCACTGCTGTTGGCGCCGGTCTCTCCGACGACCGCTTCACTGGCAGCCGATCGCGACCGGCGCCGCGTGAGGCTCAACTGACAGTCACAGGTACAGGCCCTTTGGGCTAGACATTGCTGTGGCCGAGCGCCGACCATCCGAGCAGCCGGCGAAGCACTGGTCGTCAGCCGAGCTCTCGCGGCGGCTTCACGTCAACGGCGTCGAGCTGGCGTGGGACCGCTGGGGCGACGGCGACGCGACGCCGTTCGTGCTCTGCCACGGTTTCTCGGGCTCAGCGCACGACTTCGCCCTGCAGATACCCGGGTTGGCAGAGCAACGGACCGTCCTCGCACTCGACCACCGTGGCCATGGTCGCTCCACCAAGACGGGCAGCGCCGGGACGTACTCGATCTCCGGACTGGCAGAGGACCTGATCGCGTGGCTCGAAGAAGTGGCCTTGCGGCCGGTCGACCTGCTCGGCCACTCGATGGGCGGGCGAATGGCCCTCGAGGTCACGCTCGAACGTCCAGATCTCGTCCACTCGCTGATCCTCATGGACACGAGCGCTGGGTCGTTCGCGCCGGCGGACTCGCCGACGCGGGCGATGTTCCGGGCGTTTCTCGCGACCTACGATCCCGCCGGCGGGCTTCCTGACATGACGCTCATGCGCAACCCGGAGGACGACCTAATCGAGGCGTCTACCCCAATCAATTGGCGCGAGCGCAAGGCGGAATTGTCGGCGGCGTTCGATCCCTATGCCCTGCAGGCGCTCGGCAAGGAGCTGTTCAACGCAGAGAGCCGTCCGTTGCTCGACCGGCTCGGTGAGATCGGCTGCCCCACCACCGTGGTCGCCGGTGCCGAGGACCATCCGCTCGTCGACCAAGCGCCTAGCCTGGCGGCGGGGATCCCCGGCGGCGAGCTCGTCCTCATCGAAGGGGGTTACCACTCGCCTCAGCTGACTCATCCGCTCGAGTGGCGTCGTGCTATCGAGGAGCACCTCGCTCGAGGCTGACATCGCGCTCGATCTGGCTGAGCGCATCCGCGAGCGCCTTCTTGCTGCCGGCCTTCAGCAACAGTCCTGCCTGTGCCGTCAGGTCGGCGCGCTCGATCATGTCCTTCTCGTTCAAGACCCACTCCTTGGCCTCGGCCAGGCGGCCGTGGGCAGACTCGAACAGCCCGCGGGTGGCGTTCGCCAACGCGACCAGGCTGTCTCCATGGCTGTCCAAGGCCGCCCGCGCGTAGGCGAGGCTGGCAACGGCATCGGCGCGCCACCTCCTCCCCGCCGCTGCCGCTAGCGCGTCGGGGTACGCCGGTCGCGGCAGCCGGCCGGAGAGAGTCAGGTTGATCGCGAGCTCCGCCATGACCACGTAGGTCGGGATGCCCGCTATGTAGAACATGAGCAGCTCCTTCTCGAAACGTCCCGCACGCGCCTCGGCGCACCAGTGCTCGACGTCGTCGAGGTCGCGAAAGTGCACGTCGACCCGGCGCTCGTCGATCGTGAGCCACGCGCCACCGTTCATGACGCCGCCGCCCCATCCGCCGATCTCCGACACGGTCCCGTGCCAGGGTTTGGCACGAATGGTGGACGGGTCGAACCCGCCTCTGTAGTAGATGGCGTAGTCCCAGTCGCTCTCGGGGTTGTTCGTGCCTCGAGCCCGCGAGCCGCCGAGCGCGACCGCGGTCACGCCGGGCAGACCGGCCAGCTCCTCTGTCATGAACGACTTGAAGTGGTCATCTTCCATTCGTCAATAGTCGCGTGTGTGACGGGCTGCTCGGAGCGCCGCATCAGATGGACGCACCACACCGTGAGCACGAGGAGCAGGAGTGGGACGCCCGCCGCGAGAACAGGCAGCGGGAGCACCGGCGACCACAGGGGATTCCACTTGTCGAAGAGATCGAGAGTCCCGGACGTGCCGACGGTGTAACGCCGAAGGTCGCACCAGTAGGTGACCCCGACCTGAAGCCAGGCGAGGGCCACGAGCACCATGGCGATCGGGCGAGCGCGCCTGAGCACGCGTGCGACCGCCCCCGCACGCGGCGGCCCGAAGGGCACGGCACGCGGCGAGTCGAGTAACGCCGTCCCAGCGAGCAGCGGGATGCCGACGGCGAAGGGGAGCGCGTACCTTCCCTGCCATGTGATGCCGTACTCCGGGATCCGCGGTGCCGCGAGCACGACAGGAGCAAGCCACGTACAGAGGCCAACCAACGTCAACGCGATCCGCTCACGGGCGCGCCCTGCCCACAGACCCGCCACGATCAACAGGCCGAGGAGGCTGAACGCCACGATGTAGTCGATGGTCGGGACCTTCGCGTCGTCGGTCACGGCGGACTCCATCTGCATGACGAACCAACCGCTCCTCTCGATCACGAGCTGGAAGTCGGTCAACCGGGAGTCGTTCCGGTAGGGGTTCACCGTCCAGGGCTGTGTGTTCAAGGCGTGAGCACCGATGATCCACGCGCTGGCCAACGCCGACGCGATGACGACGACCACCGTCCACACCCTGACGATGCTCGACCTCAGCCACTCGCGCCATCGCTCGAGAGGCGTGAGGACGAACGTGACAGCGAGGATGCCGACCAGCCATAAGGGGGAGAGGCCTCGCACGAGCACGAGGCCGGAGGCACTCGCGCCGGCGGCGCTCACGAGCATCGTCGGGGGACCCGCTCCGGAGGCAGCCCGGCGTCCCCAGATCGAGAGGCCGACGAGCGACGTCCAAAGGAGGACCCCGAGGGATGCCTCGAGGCCGTTCGGCTGGACAGTCGATGCCATGTACAACAAGACGGGTGTGAGGGCGCAGCACAGGCCGGCCGTCAGGCCCCGGCCGAGGCGGAAGCGCCGGATGAGAGCGAAGGCCGTCGCCAGGACGGCTGAGTTGAGCAGCGCCGACACGACTCGCATCCAGCGGATAGTCGCCTCTGAGGTCGACAGCAACGTCGGCCACCCGACGAGCAGGTAGTAGAGCGGTGGGTACCTGCCGACGCGGATCCTCGCAGCCACCAGTTTGGGCCGGGCCTTGATCTTCCGAGCACACGATGCCGCCTGCCAGGAGCGGAACCGGTAGCAGCTGAAGTTGGCGAGGGTATTCCGGAAGGTCGACGGCACGTAGACCTTCATGCGGGCGAAGTCGTCGCCGGGGACCTGGACCCCGAGCCACTCGCCGCGTACCACTGCCGCTGCCTTCACGATGTGCACCGCCTCGTCGGGTGCTGACGCAAGTGGCACCGAGAAGGACCACGCGACGGTGAGAATGCTCAGCAGCGCGAACGCCGGCAGCCATGTTAAGAGGCCTTGATGCCGGTCGCGCAGCCGATCACCCGAGTCGCGACCGTCGACCTCGTGATCGCCGGGAGCGCTGTCTCGACCGAGTGGGCCGTCAGGCCCAACCGAAGCTGGACGGCGCATAAGGTGTGCCATCGGGGCGAGACTCTAGATGACGCTCCTCGCAGCCCTGGGATGACCGTGTCAGCGCGCAGTCGCTCGCTCGAGCGGACAATTGGCAAGGAGACGACACATGGAACTGAAGGCCGGGAACGTCGCCGTCGTCACCGGAGCCGCCAGCGGCATCGGCTTCGGGCTTGCCGAGCGTCTCGCCACCGCCGGTTGCAACGTGGTCCTGGCGGACGTGGACACGGCGGGACTGGGAGCAGCAGCGGCGCAACTGCGTACTCACGGGGTCGAGACGCTGGAGGTCGCCTGCAACGTCAGCGACGCGGACTCGGTCGGGGAGCTGGCGGCTCGGGCGCGGGAGCGCTTCGGCGCCGTCCACATCGTCTGCAACAACGCCGGCGTCCAGAGCAGCGCCGATCATTGGACGGGTCCCCTGTCGACTTGGGCTTGGGTCCTCGGAGTCAACTTCTGGGGTGTGGTGCACGGCGTGCGTGCGTTCCTTCCTCAGATGATCGAACAGGGCGGGGGTTACATCGTCAACACCGCCTCGATCGCGGGATTGCTTCCAGGCTTTTCCGCCTCGTATGACGCCAGCAAGCACGCCGTGGTGGCCATCACCGAAGATCTGTACCGGAGCTCACAGCAAGGTGGCTGGAACGTGGGTGTCAGCGTGCTCTGCCCCGGCTGGGTGCGGACGGGGATCATGGACGCCGGTCGTAACTGGCCGAGCGACCTCGGCTCGCCGCCGCCTGGGGTCGCCGGAGCCGAGATCATCGAGAAGTACGTTCGCCGTGCGGTAGCCGAAGGCACGACTCCCGCGGCCGTTGCGGATCTCGTGCTCGACGCTGTGAAGGCGGATCGTTTCTGGGTATTCCCGCACCCCGACTTCGTCGAGCTCGCAGTGAAGCGTTGGCAGGACATCGGCGAGGGGCTCAATCCGGTGCTCTTCCGGGAGGTACCGGGGCTGCCGCCGCTCGAAGAGCTCGTCAATGAGATGCTCCAGGGGCTCGATGCTGAAGGGGCTTGAGCGGAATAGGAGCACGTGACCTGATGGGCACCGGAGTCTCTCTGCGCGACGGGGGTCGCGCCGCACACGTCGATGGGGTGCAGCCTTGTCGCGCAGGCGCAAGGCGGTGCTCGCCATCTCGAGCGCGACGTCGTTCCTGGTGGCCGTCACAGCCATCTTGCCCGTGCCGGCGCGTGCCGGCGCCGCATCGTCGTCGCCGGTCCGGATCCTTGCGACCTTTCACGGCGACCTGGCCCGAGACGGCTACGCGCCTGGCGACAAAGAGATCAACCCGTCCGACGCCGGGCGCCTCGCCGTCGAGTGGGCCTACCCGGCTCTGCACGTCATCTCGGACCAGCCGGCCGTCGTGAACGGGGTCGCCTATTGGGGGGACTGGGGTGGCACCGAGCACGCCACGAGCGTGACCGGCCGGAATCTCTGGTCGACGAACCTCGGCACGACGACCGACCCCGAGTGCGGGGAAGACGACTCGGCCGGTGTCGCGTCATCGGCGACGGTCGGCACAGTCGGTCGGGACGGGACCAAGGAACGCGTGTGGACCGGTGCCGGCAACGGCACGGTCGTCTCGCTCGTCGCAGCCACTGGTGCGATCGTGTGGCGCACCCGGGTGGCGCCGAGCGACGGGGGCTTTGTCTGGAGCTCGCCGGCACTCTACGACGGCAGCATCTACATCGGGGTCTCGTCGTACGGTGATTGCCCGCTGGTCCGGAGCCGCATCGTCCGCCTCGATGCTCTTACGGGCAAGATCCTCGGGTCCTTCTACACCGTCCCGGCGGGCTGCCTCGGAGCTGGGGTCTGGTCATCGCCGGCGATCGACGCCGCCACGAACTCGCTCTTCGAGTCGACGGGAAACGCCGACTGCACAGATCCGCTCCAGAACGCCATGCTGGAGCTCGACGCGACCACGATGACGCTCGTTCACTCCTGGCAGATACCGCCGGCCTCGTGGAACGGAGACAGCGACTGGGGCTCCACCCCGACGTTGTTCTCGGCTCGGGTCAACGGCCACGCAGTTGCGCTCGTCGGGTCGGCTGACAAGAACGGCATCTTCTACGCGCTGCCGCGGTCGAACATCTCGAGAGGTCCCGTGTGGGAGTACCGGGTAGCCGAATCCGGGACATGTCCCCAATGTGGCGAGGGTTCGATCGCGCCGGCAGCCTTCGATGGGGCCACGCTGTTCGTGGCAGGCGGCTCGACGACGATCGGCGGTCGCTCGTGTCCCGGGTCACTTCAAGCG
Source organism: uncultured Acidimicrobiaceae bacterium (assembly GCA_963801185.1). Taxonomy (GTDB): domain Bacteria; phylum Actinomycetota; class Acidimicrobiia; order Acidimicrobiales; family Bog-793; genus Palsa-601. The sequence continues at coordinate 119,700 of CAWDDW010000002.1, forward strand.
CTCGACCCGGCGACCGGGGTTCCGATCTGGGAGGACTGCTTGAACGCCGGGCCGGTTCTAGGCCCGGTGACCGAGGTGCCCGGCCTCTTGTTCGTGACCGCCGGGGCGGCGGTCATCGGTATCAACGCGCGACACGGGACGCTCGCCTTCTTCTCGGCCGATCCCTCGGGGCAGCCGTTCTACGCGGGGTCGGTCGTGGCCGGCGCTCGGCTTTATGCCGGGAACACCGACGGCATGCTGTTCGCGTACGGTTTACGGACGTGACGCTGCGTCCCGGTCGGCGCGACGCGACTGCGGTCCTACTCGCCGTGCTGCTTGCCTGTGCTGCCTGTAGCAACGCAGTCTCGGTCGGCACCACGGTCAGCGCGACGAGCACCTCGGGCAACACCTCCTCGTCATCTGTCACGTCGTCGACACAGCCGTCCGGCACAGTCGCCCGGGTCGACCCGGCCGGGACAGTGTGGCTGTGCCGCCCTGGGATCGCCGCCGACCCGTGCACCTACGACTTGACCTCGACCGCGGTCTCGGCTTCCGGGGCGAAGACAGTGCAGGCGGGGGGTGCGACGGGAGAGAAGGCGGTCGACTGTTTCTACGTGTACCCGACGGTGAGCGCCGAGCCCCGTATGAACGCCAATCTCCGCGTCGGGACGGCGGAGATCGGCGCCGCCATCGAGCAGGCGTCGCGTTTCTCGCAGGTGTGCAACGTGTGGGCGCCGATCTACCGACAGCGGACCGTGCAGCTCCTTGGCTCTCGGCCTCGGGGCTGACAAGGCGGCCGCTGCAATCGCCTACGCGAGCCTCGAACAGGGCTGGGACGACTACCTGACCCACTACAACGACGGCCGCCCGATCGTCTTCATCGGGCACTCGCAGGGCGCTGCGATCCTCATACAGCTGCTGAGATCGCAGGTCGACGACAACCCGGCGCTCAGGCAGCGCGTCGTCGGTGCCGTCATCCTCGGGGGGAACGTTGACGTCCCGGCCGGCAAGACCGTGGGTGGCACGTTCCAGCACATCCCGGCCTGTACTTCGGATGACGAGTACGGCTGCGTCATCGCGTACTCGTCGTTCCCCTCGGAGCCGCCCTCGACCTCCTACTTCGGCCGGCCGGGACAGGGAGTCAGCCTGCAGTGGGGAGAGACGGCCACGGCCGGCGTCCAGGTGGTCTGTGTCAACCCGGCTGCTCTCGCCGGCGGTACCGCCGACCTCGACCCCTTCTTCTTCTCGCTAACGCCCCCGGTCAGCGGAGTCACGACGAAGTGGGTCGAGTATCCGGGCCGTTATCGAGCCCAGTGCGAGAGCGCCGGCGGGGCGAGTTGGCTGAACGTCGTGCCGGCCTCGGCGTCCGACACGAGGCCCGCGGTCTCAGAGAGCCTCGGGACGAACTGGGGTTACCACCTCGACGACGTGAACCTCGCCCTCGGCGACCTCGTGAGCGACGTTGGCCGGATGATCGCGGCGTACACCGCCGCTCACTGAGGCGACCGTGAGAGGACGTGGGCGACCGAGGCGGTGAGCCGTTTCGCCGTCGGGATGTGGAGCATCTCGTTCACGCCGTGGGCGTTCGAGTCCGGCCCGAGCACTCCGGTCACGAGGAACTGGGCCTCCGGGTACGCCGTCAACAACGCGCTGAGAAACGGGATCGTCCCGCCCTCGCCCATGCCCCGCGCCGGGGCGCCGAAGTAAGCAAGCGAAGCCTCCTGGCTTGCCTCTGTGAGCCAGGAGGCGGTGGGCGGCGCGTCGAAACCGTTGGCGGGGCTGACGTCGACCACCTCGACCTCCGCCCCGTCCGGCGGGTCGTTCGTGAGGCGACGCTCGAGCTCGGCCGAGACGGCTGCTGAATCGGCCGACGGCGGGATGCGAAGGGCGATCTTGGCAGCGGTGAACGGGCGCAGCACGTTCCCCGCGTCGGCGATCGGAGGGACACCGTCGATCCCGACGAAGGCGATCGAGGCGTGCCAGGCGCGGGCGAGGAGCTGGTCGACGGGCCTTCCGTCGCAGGCGAGCCGGAGGCCGGGCACGACTGGGAAACGGTCGATGGTCGCGGCGCCGAGCTCGGCCACGAGGGCCTCGGCCTCCGTGCGGCGCAAGGCCGGGATCTCGACGGCACATGACTCGAGTAGGACCTCTCCGGTGTGCTCGTCCTCGATCCGGCTCATCAGCTCGCGCAGGATCCTGAACGAGTCGGGCACGATCGCTCCGCCGAGCCCGCTGTGTATCCCGTCTCTCAGGACTGCCACCTTGATCGTGGCCGTGATGCCGCCGCGCAGTGACGTCGTGTACCAGAGGCGGTCGTAGGACGACGCGCCCGAGTCCAAGCAGATGACGAGGCCGGGGCCCGCTTCGCCGAGTCTTTCGGGGAGAGCCTTCAGGTACGGCTCGAGGTGCGGGCTGCCGCTCTCTTCGCTCGCCTCGATCAGGGCCACGCAGCGGCCGTGGCCCTTGCCGGTCCGCTGAGCGATCTCGATCGAGCCGAGAGCTGCGAAGATCGAGTAGCCATCGTCTGCCGTGCCGCGGCCGTAGAGCCGGTCGCCTTCCCGGACCGGCTCGAACGGCGCCAGCCCGGACCGCCATGCGCCGAGCGGAGGCTGCTTGTCGAGGTGGCCATAGAGCAGAGTGGGGAGGCCCTCGCCGGCGCCGGCGCTCCCGCTCGCGCTCGCGCTCGCCGATGGCGAACGGTTCGCTGCGACGTCGGCGATGATCACGGGAGTCAGACCCGGAAGCTGCACGAGCTCTACCGAGAGCCCTTCGATGGCTCGGTGCGAGGCCCAGTCCTTCAGCAAGGTCGCCGCTCGGCCGATCTCGCCGTGAGACGCCCAGTCGCTGTCGAACTCAGGTGACAGGCAGGGGATTCGCACGTACTCGGCCAGGATGGGAAGCGCTTCGGACTCCCAGTAGACCTCGCTCGCGGCGAGGAGGTCGGCCGGCGCGGTAGTTCGTGTCGTCGAGGTCATAAGGCGCGCCAGTCTGCCCGGTTCATGCGCGGCGCGTCGCCACCGTCCACGTGCCCCAGCCGTGTGCCGAGCTCGTCGCATGTACAGGGCCAAGCGCCGGCTCGAGTGCCGCGACGACGTCCTCGGGAGATAAGTAGATCGGTGTCTGGTCGCCGCTCGTCGAGACGAAGACGATCCGGCCCCCCGGCGCAAGCACTCGTGCGTACTCAGTAGGGAAGAGAAACGCGTTGACGCACACGATCCCATCGGCGCCGTGATCGGCCACCGGCAGCTCGGCCGCGTCTGCACGGACCAACGCGACTCGCTCCCTCCGGGGCGAGAGCGCCAACATCTCCGCCGACAGGTCGACGGAGATCACGAAGTCGAATATCTCGAGCAGGAGAGGCGTCTGCAGCCCGGTGGCGCTCCCGATCTCGACTACGGTGCCGCCTGCCGGGACCGAGCCCCTTTCGAGCGAGTCCGCGGTCGGCCTCAACCGATCCTCGCCTCCGCGCGTGTGCCATTCGGGCGCGAGCGCGTCGAAGAGCTCCGCGATCTTCTGCTTTCGGTCGCCATGCCAGCCATCGGATCCGAACGCGATCTCGTGCGTGACCTTCTGCATCGGCAGGTAGTCGTCCGGGCTCCTCGCGGCGCGTGCGCTATCGGCTGGGATGGGCTCGAGGTGCGTGAGCGTCATGGTTGGCGTGGCTCAGTACGACTTCGGGAGGTGGAGTGAGTGTTGAGCGACGAAGTTCAGGATCATCTCCCGGCTGACGGGCGCCGTTCGCAGTAGCCGTGCAGTGCCCCACAGATCCGCCAGCCCGTACTCACTCGCGAGCCCGTTGCCTCCATGGCACTGTATTGCCTGGTCGAGCGCATGGAGTGCGGCTTCGGCGGACGCGTACTTGGCCATGTTCGCCGCTTCAGCGGCGTCCTCGTCGTTGTCGTAACACCAAGCGGCCTTCGCAAGCATGAGACGCGCGAGCTCGACTTCGACCTTGGCCTCGGCGAGGGGGTGCGCGATGCCTTGGTGCGTCCCGATCGGCCGGCCCCACACCGAGCGCTCACGCGCATAGGCGGCGCCCTTGTCGAGGGCATAGCGACCGATCCCGCAGGCGACGGCAGCACCCATCAGCCGCTCCGGGTTCAGGCCCGCGAAGACTTGCCGTAGACCGTCCCCTTCCGTGCCGAGCAGGCGGTCGGTGGTGAGCAGGAGGTGGTCGAGGAAGAGGGTGAACTGTTTCTCCGGGGCTGCAATCTCAACCGGTATGTGAGTGGCGGTGAGGCCTGGAGCGTCAGTGTCGGCGATGAAAAGGCTGAGCTTGGCCCGCCCGGTGTCGGGGTCGGAGCCCGTCCGCGCTACGACGAGGACGGCGTCGGCTTCGTCGACTCCGGAGATGTAGTACTTCGTGCCGCTGAGACGCCACTCGTCGCCGTCGCGGGTGGCCGTGGTGGCGATGTTGTGCGAGTTGGAGCCGGCGTCGGGCTCGGTGATGGCGAAGGCCATCTTCAGCGCGCCCGCTGCCATCGGGGGCAGCCAGCGGGTCTTCTGCTCCTCGGTGCCGAACTTGGCGATGAGAGTGGCGCAGATAGCCGGCGAGACGAGTATCAGGAGCAGGGGACAGCCGGCAGCTGCGACCTCCTCGCAGACGATGGCGAGCTCGGCTATGCCCATCCCACCGCCCCCGTACCGTTCGGGGAGGTGGACGCCGAGGAAGCCCGCGTCGGCGAGGGCATGCCAGAGCTCGTCCTGCTTGCCGCCCTCGGCCGTCTTCTGCTGGAAGTAAGAGTGGCCGAAGCTGCCGGCGATCTTGGCGACGGCCTGCTGAAGCATCTCCTGCTCGGGGGTGGGGCGGAAGTCCATTGGTGGTTGAGGATACGCCCCCGTGCCGCGACGCTCAGCCGTCAGGCACGCTCCTCCGGGTGGCCCGCCGGTTGCCGGACTTGCCCGCTCCGGGTGGTTGAGAGTGTTGTCCCGATCGGGCAAGCAACCTCAACCGCCACGCGATGGGACACGCGTCCCGCTCACGGCACCGAGTCGCGCCGCCGACTCGCGCCGCCGGGTCACCGAGAGCCGCGCGCAGCGCCGCGCGCCCCGCTATGGTCGGATCCGTCAGCCTCGAGGAGATCATGAGGTGGAGCGATGGAGCTGAGGCAGCACAGGCGACCGCTCTCCGCTGTCGTCCTCGCAGCCGGCGAGGGCACCCGCATGCGGTCGAGCACCCCTAAGCCGCTGCACCGTTTGTGCGGTCGGCCGATGGTCCTTCACGTGCTGGACACCCTCGCCGAGCTGACGGTCGATCGTGTGGTCGTGGTTGTCGGGCACGGTGCGAACGAGGTCACGAAGGTCGTCCAAGCCGAGGCGCCGCGCGGCCTCCATCTCGAGTTCGTCGAGCAACCCGAGCAGCGGGGCACCGGCGATGCGGTAGCCGTGGCTCTCACGGGTTTCCCCGACTCCTACGTTGACCTGGACGAGGCGGATCTCCTCGTTATCCCTGGGGACACCCCGCTCGTCCGTGCCCTCACCGTCGCAGCGCTGGTGCGACATCACCGGGACGAAGAGGCGGCCGCGACGGTCCTCACCGCCAACCTCGAGGACCCCTCCGGCTACTCCCGAATCATCCGCGACAAGGACGGCAAGGTGGCCCGCGTAGTTGATGATCAAGATTGTTCGCCGAGCGAGCTTGATGTCGATGAGGTGGCGACGCAGATCTACTGCTTCCGTCATGACGTCCTCGCACCGGTGCTGCGCCGGCTCGCCCCCGACCTGACTACGGGCGAGTACTTCCTCACCTCCACCATCGAGGTTCTCCACGACGCTGGCTACCCGGTCACTTCGGTGGTTGCCTCGGATCCAATCGAAGCCGCCGGCGTCAACGATCGAGCTCAGCTAGCCGCCGCCGAGGGCGAGTTGCGGGCGCGGATCAACGAGCGGTGGATGCGTCGCGGCGTGACCATGACGGACCCTGAAGCGACGTACCTCGACGCGACCGTCTGCCTGAGCGCCGACGTGATCTTGTTGCCAGGCGTGATGCTCGAGGGCGCCACCTCGGTCGGCGGGGGCTGCGTCATAGGGCCGAACACGAGGCTCGTCGACTGCGACGTGGGCAGCGGGGTCCGTGTCGCGAACTCGACGGCTGAACGGGCGGTGATCGGGGACAATGCGGAGGTCGGAGCGTTCTCGGTGCTCGAGCCGGGAACTCGGTTGGCGCCGGGGGAGCGTGTCGGGCCATTCTTCGGTCGGGGTTGAGCTGACAAAGGCACGGGACGGAGGACTCGGGGATGGAATTAACGCCGAAACGAAGGTTGGAGCTCGTATCGGGCCGCGCCCACCCCGAGCTCGCCGAGGAGATAGCGAAGTGCCTCGGCGTGACGCTCGGTGAGACGAACCTGAGGGAGTTCGCCGACTCCGAGCTGCACTGCCGCTACGGCAGCTCGATCCGCGGGGTGGACCTCTTCATCGTCCAAACGCACGCGGCCCCGGTGAACGACTCGATCATGGAGATGCTGGTGATGCTGGACGCGGCCAAGCGCGCCTCGGCGAAACGCATCACCGCGGTCTGCCCGTATTACGGCTACTCACGCCAGGATCGGAAGTCAACCGGCCGGGAGCCGATCACCGCCAAACTCGTCGCCGACTTGCTCTCGGCGGCGGGCGCGGACCGCATCGTGAGTGTGGATTTGCACTCTGGGCAGATTCAGGGTTTCTTCGATGGGCCGGTTGACCACCTGACCGCCGCGCCGGTGCTGATCGACTATCTGCAACGCAATGGAGACAGCGACATGGTCATCGTGTCGCCGGACGCCGGCCGGGTCAAGGTCGCCGAGCGCTTCAGCCAGAAGCTCGGAGCCGACCTGGCGTTTGTGCACAAGCGGCGGCCGAGAGGGTCTGCCGATGAGGTCGAGGCGATCGAGGTGGTCGGCAGGGTCGGCGGGCGGCGGTGCGTGATCATCGACGACATGATCGGGACCGCAGGCACGGTCTGCGTGGCCGCCGAGCGGCTGGTGGAGGAGGGCGCCACGGATGTGTGGGCGATGGCAACGCATGCCATCCTCGCCGGCCCTGCTCTCGACCGGCTCAAGGCGGCTCCGATCTCGCGGGTGATCGTGACGAACACGCTGCCGGTGCCCGAGGAGCGGCGGATCGACAAGCTCGAGGTCATCTCCGTCGCTCAGATCATCGCCGACGCGATCGATGCGGTGTTCGAGGACACGTCGGTGTCGGAGATCTTCGGCGGTCAGAATCTGCTCTAGCGGACCGGTGGGTCGGGGGTTGCGGTCGGGTACGGGCTCCCGGCTGGGCCGGTCCGGCGGGATTTTGCGCCAGGCTGCCTCTCCTCCGCCGCCGCCTCCTCCTCTTCCTCCTCCTAGTTGGTTGAGACTTTCTGCCCCGACGGGACAACAAACTCAACCACGAGGAGGGGTGACGTCGCCCAGCAGCCGGCAGTTACACCCTCTCGTCATGCTTAACCGATGCCGTCTCCCCTGCCGGGCTCGGGTCCGGTCGCACCTGTTGGCCGTCTGGCTCAAGTCGCGTCGACCCAGCTCGGTTTGGTCACCCGCAAGCAAGCCGTTCGCGACCTGGGCTGCAGCGACAAGGTCCTAGCGAGCCTCTGTCGATCGGGCCTCATCGAGCGGGTTCGTCGCGGTGTCTACCGATGGCGCACGACCCCGCCGTCGTTCGAGCAGGCGGCTCTCGCCGCCTGCCTCGCCACTTCGAATGCCGTTGCGTGCTCGGTCACGGCGATGAGGCTCTACGGGTATGAGGTCCGCGCGTCTCGTGGACATGCTCGGGACTTGCACGTCGTGGCGCTGTTCGGGCGGGACCAGCCTGCGGAGCGAGGCGTGAGGGTTCATCGGACGAGGGCTCTGACCTCTCGCGAGCGGCGGCTGAGTCGTGGCGTCCCGGTGACCAGCCCAGTTCGGACCTTGAAGGACGCCGCAGGTCTCGTCAGCCGGCATGAGCTCGAGGAGTTCGTCGGCCACCTCATCGCAACGAAGGCGGTCACGGCGAAGGAGTTGAACGCGCTCTATGTCGAGCTGGCAACTCGACCTGAGAGAGGCCGCCGGGGATCGACCAGGCTCCGGCAGTGCCTCGTCTCCGCGGGCGTCGTCCATGCGCCAGACAGCGTGCTCGAGCACCGGGTTCTCCTCCTCTTGCGGGCGGCCGGCTTGCCGGAACCAGCCACGCAACTCCCGGTCTACGACCGAGACGGTCGATTCGTCGCACGCGTGGACAACGCCTATGTCGAAGCAAAGGTGATCCTGGAGGTGGACGGATACCGTTGGCACTCGTCGCCCGCAGCTTTCCGGTCCGATCGCCGGAAGGGCAACCAGCTGGAGATGCTGGGATGGACGGTTCTCCGCGTGACCGCTGCCGAAGTTGGAGAAGGCATGAGGGTGGTGATCGACCAATTGCGATTGGCGCTTGCCGCCGGCGCTCGCCGCGCAGTCGCCGAGCGCAGCTCCGTCCACAGCTCAGCCAGACGCCGGGTCACCCTGAGGCTGGCTCCGGGACCTTCCGGCGCTCCCCGTATAGCAGCACCGCTCCGATCGCCTAAACTCTCGGGGCCGCAGGTAAGGCCGCAGGTGAGCCCCCTCTCGACCCCTTTGCAGGAGCGCGTCCCATGGCAGAAATCCAGCTCGTCGCCGAGTCAGGCCGGTCAGAGGGCAGCCGCGCCAGTCGCCGGCTGCGTCATGACGGCCGCATCCCCGCTGTCGTCTACGGCCACGGGATCGATCCGATCCCGGTCTCCGTCGACGCCCGAGACCTACGCGTTGCCCTGAACGGGGAAGCCGGGGCCCGGGCCCTGCTCGAGCTGCACATCGGAGCTACGCAGCACCTGGCCGTCGCTCGGCAGTTACAGCGACACCCGGTGCGCCAGACGGTCATTCACGTCGACTTCCAGGTCGTCAGTCGTGACGAGATCATCTCTGCAGACGTGCCGATCACGCTCGTCGGCGAGGCGATGGCTGTCCAGCGCGGCGGCGGCACGGTGGCACAGGAGCTGCAGACGCTGAACGTCAAGGCACGACCCGCGAACTTGCCTCCTCGATTTGATATTGACATCTCTGATCTTGAGATTGGCCACACCATTCGAGTCAGCGACATCGAGCTGCCCGAGGGCGTGGTGAGCGATACCGACCCCGACCAGGCAGTAGTGACGGGCCAGCCCCCGCAGGCCATTGCTGTTCCCGAAGAGGCCGAGGCGGTCGAGGGTGCCGAAGGTGCAGCAGCCGGCGGTGAAGCGGGCGAGGCGGAGGCTGCCGGCGGCGAAGGCGCCGGCGACAGCTGAGGTTCCCGCGCCCCGGCGGCAATCGCAGGGTGGAGGGTGTTACCACCGCCGACCTCTTGGCGGTAGGGCTCGGCAATCCTGGGCCCGAATACGAGGGAAGTCGTCACAACTGCGGCGCAGACGCCGTGCGGCTGGTCGCTGCACGGCACGACGTCCGGTTGAAGGGCGAGAAGGGAACCCAGGCCGTCACTGCGATTGTGAGGACCGGCGGAAAGACTCTCGCCCTCGCCGTCCCGCTGACCTACATGAACGACTCCGGCGTTGCTGTGCGGGTCCTTGCGCGCCGCTACGTCGCCGAGGAACCGTCGAAGATCGTGATCGTGCACGACGAGCTCGATCTGGAGCCCGGCGTTGTGAGGGTCAAGTCCGGCGGCGGCGTTGCCGGGCACAACGGTCTGCGCTCCATCGAGCAGCACCTCCATCACAGGGAATTCCTACGGGTACGGATCGGCGTAGGCAAGCCACCTGGCCGCACTCAAGGCGTCGATCACGTCCTTCGACGACCGGGCAAAACTGAGCGCGAACTACTTGCCGTCGCCGTCGAGCAAGCTGCGGACGCAGTCGAAACGCTGCTCGTGGACGGCTTGACGGTCGCGATGAACCGCTTCAATACACGTTCGTGACTCTCCAAGCGCTGCCAGGGTTGCTCGCCGCCGAGCCGGGTCTAACTGAGCTTCTCGGTACCGAGGACAGTGTGGTCGCCGTCGCGGAAGCGGCGCGGCCGGCCGTTCTTGCAGCCGTTGCCGCGCTGGGCAGCGCGGCCGTGGTGCTCGTCGCCACGCCGACGATGCGGGAAGCCGAGAACCTCTCTCACGATCTGGCCGCATTTGCCGGGCCGGAGTCCGTGGACCTGCTGCCAGCGTGGGAGACCCTCCCGTTCGAGCGCGTCTCACCAGCGGTCGAGACCATGGGCCGTCGCCTCCGAGCTATGTGGCACCTTCGCCACGCGAGGCGGCCGATGCCAGAGGAGTCCAACGAGGCTCCCGGACGTGGCTCAGCGGCGCCTCGGCTTCTGGTCGCTCCTGTCAGAGCCCTGCTTCAGCGGCTCGGCCCGCGAGTCGAGGACACTGAGCCGATTCGCGTGCGTGCAGGGCAGGAGATCGACGCCGATGGGCTCGTCCGGATGCTTGTAGACGCCGGGTACCGGCGGGAGTACCAGGTCGAACACCGGGGCGAGCTCGCTGTGAGGGGCGGCATAGTCGATGTCTTCCCGTCCACGGCTGACGACGGTGTCCGGATCGACCTGTGGGGCGATGAGGTGGAACGTCTCACCCGCTTCGACGTCGGGGATCAACGCTCTGTCGGCGACATCGACCACGTCGAGTTCTTCGGCTGTCGTGAGCTCGTGCTCACTGGCGCTGTTCGGGACCGAGCCCGAGTTCTCGCGAGGGAAGCACCCTTCGCAAGGGACGTCTTCGACCGCATCGCAGAGGGACTGCTGTTCGACGGAATGGAGTCGTGGCTCCCGTGGCTGACTGACGAGGAGCGCCTGTTCACCGACCTGCTTTCACCGGACGCGAGAGTTGTTCTCGTCGACCCGAGGCGCCTCCGCGATCGTGCAGCAGAGCTCATCGACGAGGAGGAGTCGTTGGCTGATGCGCTCGCGTCGACTTGGACGAGCCCGCACGAGCAACCGGAAAAGGGGGAAGGTCGTGACGGGCGCGACCTCCTCGTTCCTCGCCTGCATCTGCCCTTCGACCGGTTGCTCTCCCGATCGCCGGCTTGCCTCTCGTCGATCCTGGGGGTTGCGGACTCACCGGACGTGGCGAGCATCCCGACCAGTGGCTGGCCGCCGGTCCTCGGCGACCCTGCCAGTTTGGTCAAGCGGCTCGGTGACCTGAGCCGCGCCGGCTACCGGGTGGTGATAGCGGCGGATGGCATCGGGTCGGCGCGGCGGATCAACGCGGTTCTCGACGAGCACGGGTTGAGTGCCGATCTCGTGGAGCCAGAGCCCGAGCCCGCGGTGGAGCCCCGGCTCGCGCCAGCCGCGCCGCGTTCTATCCCCGCAACGGACAACAACCTCAACCACCAAGGGGGGGAGAGAGACCTCGGCATCGAGCTTCGTCGCCCCGGCGTCCACATCACGGTCGCCCAACTCGAGAAGGGCACCGTCTTTCCCAACTCGAAGCTCGCAATCCTCGCCGAGCCGGACATCACGGGAAGGCGCCGGCCGCACCGCGTCGCTAGGCCGAGGCAGCGAGCCAGCGAGGGCTTCTTCGACGACCTCGCACCGGGCGCATACGTCGTCCACCACGTTCACGGCGTCGCGCGCTACGGGGGCCTGGTCAAGCGCACCCTCGGTGGCGCCGAACGTGACTACCTGCTCCTCGAGTACCGCGGCGGCGACAAGCTCTACGTCCCCTCCGACCAGATTGACGCGATCACTCCGTACTCCGGCGGCGATCATCCCTCCCTCAACCGCCTCGGCGGCTCGGACTGGCAGAAGCAGAAGGCCCGGGTCCGGGCAGCGACTCGGGAGATTGCGCGGGAGCTCGTCCAGCTCTACCAGCGCCGGGCGACGATAGAGGGCCACGCGTTCGCTGCCGACACTCCCTGGCAAGCCGAGATGGAGCAATCCTTCCCCTACCCGGAGACGACCGACCAACTGAAGGCGATCGCCGATGTCAAGGCTGACATGGAGCTGCCGATCCCCATGGATCGTCTCGTCTGCGGAGACGTCGGCTTCGGCAAGACGGAAGTGGCGCTCCGTGCCGTGTTCAAGGCGGTGCAGGACGGCTACCAGGCGGCCGTACTCGTCCCAACCACCCTGCTGGCGAGCCAGCACCTCCAGACTTTCGCTGACCGGTACGCCCCCTACCCGATCCGCGTCGAGATGCTCTCGCGGTTCCTGACAGCTGCCGAGGCCCGCTCGGTCGTCGTGGGCCTGGCCGACGGGTCCGTCGACGTCGTGATCGGCACTCACCGTCTGCTCGCGGCGGACGTCCATTTCAAGAAGCTCGGCCTCCTCGTCATAGACGAGGAGCAGCGCTTCGGTGTCTCCCACAAAGAGGCCATCAAGATGCTCACGGCCGGTGTCGACGTCGTCACGTTGACCGCAAGCCCGATCCCGCGGACGCTCAAGCTCAGCCTCACCGGCATCAGGGACCTGTCGCTCATCAACACTCCGCCCTCGGAGCGCCAGCCGATCCTCACCTATGTGGGGGAGTACGACGAGCGGGCCGTCGCCGAGGCGATCCGGCGCGAGTTGCTCCGCGAAGGCCAGGTGTTCTTCGTCCACAACCGGATCCAGGACATCGAGCCGACGACGAGGCACCTCCAAGCCCTCGTCCCCGACGCACGGATCGCCATCGCGCATGGGCAGATGGACGAGGGCTCTCTCGAGCAGGTGGTCCTCGAATTCTGGGAGGGCCACTACGACGTGCTCGTCTGCACGACGATCATCGAGTCGGGCATCGACATGCCGACGGTCAACACCATGGTCGTCGACCGTGCCGACATGCTCGGCCTCGGGCAGCTCCACCAGCTGCGGGGCCGAGTTGGACGAGGCGACCGCCGGGCGTACGCCTATCTGCTCTTCCCGCCGGACCGAGTGCTGTCAGAGCAGGCATACGAGCGGCTCCGGACGATCGGCGAGCACACCGAGCTCGGCTCGGGCTTCAAGATCGCGATGCGTGACCTCGAGATCCGTGGAGCAGGGAACCTTCTCGGGAACGACCAGTCCGGTCACATCGCGGCAGTGGGCTACGACCTCTACGTCCGCATGGTCTCAGAGGCCGTCGCCGAGCTGAAAGGCGAGCCGATCCCGGTGCCTGCGGAGATCACGATCGACCTGCCGGTCAAGGCCTCGCTCCCCGAGTCGTACGTCGGGCGGGAGGACCTGCGCCTCGAGGCGTACCGCCGGCTCGTCGAGGTCACGGACGAGCCGGGCGTCGACGACCTCCGCCAGGAGTGGCTCGACCGGTACGGACCGCTGCCCCGACCAGCGGAGGCGCTGCTGGCGATCGGGCGCCTCAGAGCCGCTTGCGCCCGCACCGGGGTCACCGAGATCAGCGCGGCTGCAGCCCGACCAGGGACACCGGGCAATCCCGGCCGTCTCGGCGAGGTGGTCGCACGCATCTCGCCGATTCGCCTGCCGGTCTCGGCTCAGGTCCGCCTGGGCAGGCTCCATCCCCGTGCGATCTGGAAAGACGAACCGAACCAGCTGATCATCCCGCTTCCGGCCGGAGAGGACCTCGCCGACCGCTTGGTCGAGTTGCTCGGGGAACTGCTCCCGGCGGCGCAGGTGGCCTGACCAGAGGCCGAACCGGCAGGCGGCTCAGGCGACTGGCTCCACGCCCCCTGTCGCCCGTACCATCGGCGAATCGTGAGACGCGTCACCATCCGGCTCTTCATCGTCGCGGTCGTCACCGCCCTCTCGGTCCTCGGGTCGGGATGCAACCTGCAATGGTCGCCCTACGCCGCCAAGATCGGCACCAAGGTGATAACCCCGGCGCAGCTGGACACGGCGTTGAGCGAAGCCAGCACCAACAAGGGCTTCAGCTGCCTGCTCAAGGTCACTCCCGGGGGTCCGAGCCGCCTCGTGGGCGCCGGGACCGACACCTACGACAGCGAGTTCGCGGCGTACGTGCTCACGAACCTGATCGTGGGGGAAGTTGCTCACTCGGTCGTGAAGTCCGATCACCTCGCCGAAACAGCCTTCGCTCGATCAATGGCCCGGAACCTCGTATTGGGGACCCTCTCGCAGCGACTGGTCTCGAGCAAGTGTGGCATCGGCACGCCGAAGTTCCTGCAGCAGCTCGGCCCTGCTCTCTCGGGTTCCTTCGTCCAGCTTCAACTCGACGAGGACACCCTCGCTGCGCACGCGGCGCACGTAGTCGTCACCGCGACCGGGATCTCCGACTACGAGACCGCGCACCCTGACGTCACCAAGGAGAGCTGCCTCGTCGGAGTCTTCGTCAAGTCCGAGGCAACGGCGTCCACCGTGGAGAAGCTGCTCGAGGGCGGGGCAAGCATCTCGTCGGTCTACGCCAAGTACTCGATCGTCACGGGCGGCAACGTCTCGCTCGGCTGCTACACGAACCCCCAGCTCACGTCGATATCCACGGCGATCGAGAAGGCAGTTGCGCCCGCCACTCCCGGCAAGACCCTCGCACCGGTGCCTTACGAGAGCGCCTACCTCGTCATGCAAGTGACCTCCCGGTCCTACGAGCCCGCGGTCGCCGCGCTCAGCCAGATCCTCTCCAGCTACGCGAGCGCCTTCGCGACTGCGATCTCCACGGGCCTTCGCCACGCCGCCGTCGCGGTCAACCCGGTGTACGGCAGGTGGACCATCCTGGCAAAGAGCAAGAGCACCAGCGGGTTCGGCGCGCGCGTCCAGCCGCCGTCCGGCCCGTCCGCGGCGTTCGTGCTCAACAAGTCGGCGATCGTGGGGCCCTCCGACCTTGCAGCGGGATGATCGCCGTCGTCGGCCTCGGCCCCGCAGGGCCCGAGCACCTGACAGTTAGGACGCTCGAGCTCGTCGACGGAGCCGATCTCGTCTATCTGCGCACGGCCCGCCATCCGTCGGCCGCGGCGATCCGGGAGAGGCGGGCGGATGTGCGCGGGTTCGACGACGAGTATGAGAAGGGGGCCGGTTACGAAGAGGTGTACGGCTCCATCGTCTCGACGCTGGTCGAAGCCGCCCGAGATGGCACCGCAATCTGTTATGCCGTGCCGGGCTCGCCGGCGGTGGCGGAACGGACCGTCGAGCTCCTCCGCGAGGCAGCACCGCTCCATGGCATCGAGGTCCGGGTCGAGCCGGCGGTGTCCTACCTCGACCTCGCGTGGGAGCGGCTCGGTGTCGACCCGCAGTCCCTCGGCGTGCTCCTCGCCGATGCGTCGACGTTCGCCGCCTCGGCCGCCGGGCACCGTGGGCCGGTGCTCGTTGCCCAGGCCTGGTCGCGCCAGCTCCTCTCCGATGTGAAGCTTGCCCTCGAAGAGCCGCCGCCAGGCCAGTCGGCGGTCATCCTCCACCACCTCGGGCTCGCGGACGAGCGTGTCGAGACGGTCGAGTGGGCAGATCTCGACCGCTCGATCGATCCTGACCATCTCACCTCGGTCTTCGTGCCCTCGCTCGAGGTCCCGCCCGCCGCCGCCCTCATGACCTTCGCCGAGACCGTCGCCACGCTCCGCCAACGCTGCCCGTGGGACCGGGAGCAGACCCACGGGTCGCTCGTCCGCCATCTCCTCGAGGAGACCTACGAGGCGATGGAGGCGCTCGAAGCGCTCGGAGACGACCCGGCGTCCGCGCCGGCCGAGGTCGTGGCTCACGCCGAGGAGGAGCTCGGCGACCTCCTCTGCCAAGTCGTCTTCCACGCGACCCTCGGCGCCGAGGAAGGGCTCTTCAACCTCGGCGACATCGCCCGTTCGATAAACGACAAGCTCGTCGCCCGCCATCCACACGTCTTCGGTGACACCGTCGCTGAGACCGCAGACGACGTGATCCGGAACTGGGAACGCTCGAAAGACCGCTCGAAACGCCGAACCCATCTCCTCGAAGGCATCCCCCCGGCCACACCCGCGCTCGCCCGAGCGGACAAGGTGGAGCGCAAGCTCCGCAGCGTCGGTCTTGGATGGGAGCGCTCGGGCGAAGCGCTCGACGAGCTGACCGTACGACTCAAGCGGCTTGCCTCCGGCCGTCGGCCCGCCATGGCCGAGGCTGAGCCCGAAGCCGGAGCCGAAGCCGCAGCCGAAGACGAGACCGCTGCCGGCGACCTTCTCCTGCTCCTCGCTCGCCTGTCGGCAGACCGCCGGATCGATCCGGAGGCCGCGCTCCGCCATGCCCTCGACCGGCTGGCCGGTCGAGTGGCGGAGCTTCGAGGCCGAAGCCGCCTCGACCGGCTCCGAGCTGGTCGAATGGCTGGCCGATGGCCCCGTCCCCAAGCAGCACCTGCCACTTTGCTAACTTCGTTCACACTTTCAACAGGAGCAACAGAGCCGTGACTGCAATCGCAGACCTCCATGCACGCGAGGTGCTCGACTCGCGGGGGAACCCAACGATCGAGGTAGTTTGCCGGCTCACGTCCGGCACCGAGGCGAGGGCGATCATCCCGTCCGGCGCATCGACAGGCAAACTCGAGGCGGTCGAGCTGCGCGACGGCGGCCACCGTTTCGGGGGCAAGGGGGTCCTGCAGGCCGTCGAGCACGTCCGCGGCGAGATCAACAGCGCGGTCCGTGGGAGGGACGCGTCCGATCAGAGGGCGATCGATCACTTGCTCATCGACCTCGACGGGACGCCCAACAAGGCCCGGCTCGGGGCGAACGCCATACTCGGCGCATCCCTTGCCGTGGCCAGGGCCTCCGCAGCCGATCAGGCCGTCCCGTTCTACCGGTACGTAGGTGGCGCCGACGCCCACGTGCTGCCGGTGCCGCAGATGAACGTGCTGAACGGCGGTGCCCACGCGGACAACAACGTCGACTTTCAAGAGTTCATGATCGTCCCGGTCGGCGCCGCCTCTTTCTCGGAGGCCCTCCGTTGGGGAGCCGAGACGTACCACGCGCTGAAAGGCGTCCTCCACGCCCGTGGGCTCGGGACCGCCGTCGGGGACGAAGGCGGCTTTGCCCCGAACCTAGCGACGAACGAGGACGCCCTTCGAGTCCTCCTAGAAGCGATCGAGAAGGCCGGGCGAGCTCCGGGCGACGAGGTAGCGATCGCTCTCGACCCGGCGGTCAGCGAGCTGTGGGAGGACGGCAGCTATCGCCTGGCGGGGGAGGGCCGCACCCTCTCCTCAGATGAGCTGACCGCCTACTGGGCGGACCTCCTCGATCGCTATCCGATCATCTCGCTCGAGGACGGGATGGCAGAAGAGGACTGGGACGGCTGGGTGGCGCACACGAAGGCTCTCGGGAGCCGTGTCCAGCTCGTCGGCGACGACAACTTCGTGACGAACGTCGAGCTGCTCGAACGCGGGATCGCCGGCGGTGTCGCGAACGCCATCCTCGTGAAGCTCAACCAGATAGGGACTGTGACCGAGACGCTGCTCACGGTTGGGACGGCTTTGCGCAACGGGTACCGCGTCGTCATATCCCACCGCTCGGGCGAGACCGAGGACACGACCATCGCCGATCTCGCGGTGGCGACCAACTGCGGCCAGATCAAGACTGGCGCGCCCGCTCGCTCGGACCGCGTCGCCAAGTACAACCAGCTGCTCAGGATCGAAGAGGAGCTGGGGGACTCGGCAGAGTACCTCGGCCCGCGAGCGTTCGCGCACCGCGAGGCGCGGTAGCCGTGCTGCGCCGCGCCCGCCTGTTCTTCCTAGCGGCCGTCGTAGTGGCCGGCGTGGTGCTCGCGACCGAAGTCCCGATAGGTGATCTCGTCCACGCCCGCGCGGCCGTTGCCGACGCGGCGCACGTGCTCGCCAAGGTGCGCAGCGAGAACAGGGAGCTCTCCGCGCAGATCCACGAGTTGAAGCAGGGTTCCACGATCCAGCAGATCGCCCACGAGCAATACGGTCTCATCGAGCCCGGGCAGCGGTCGATCGTGATCATGCCGGGCGGCGGCTCGACCGGGTCGGTCCGGGGTCACGGCTCGACCGGGGAGACCGCCCCGCTCGGGCAGTCGACGATCCCGAAGTCCGATCTCGTGCCGAGTGACTCACAGGTGGCGCAAGTGGGCGCGGGACAGGGGGGCGGGGGAGGCAGGGGTTTCTGGCAGAGGGTCCTCCAGCGGCTCGAGTTCTGGAAGGCGTCCGCCTGAGCCGAGCGGTTACTGTCGCTGCGTGAGCATCCTCGGAAACCGTGTCCTTCGCCGCGAGGACCCCAAGTTCCTGACCGTCGGAGGCACCTACGTGGGTGACCTCGACCTCGCAGGAGCCCTCCATGTGACGTTCGTCCGCTCGACTCTGGCGCACGGCCGGATCACCTCGATCGACCTCGACGAGGCACTGTCGGCGCCTGGCGTCGTGGCGATCTACCGGAACTCCGATCTCGGTGTAGCGCCGGTCGCGCCGATGGGATTCCTGAATCAGGCGATGAAGCGGCCGCTGCTTGCCGACGGCGTTGTGCGCTACGTCGGCGAGCCGGTTGTCGCGATCGTCGCCGAGAGCCGGGAGGCGGGTGTGGATGCAGCCGAGCTCGTCGCCATCGACTACGCGCCCTTGCCGATCGTGGTCGACCCCGAGCAGGCGGTCTCGAGCGAGACGATGCTCTTCGAAGAGGCGGACACGAATGTCCCCTTCGAGGCTCCAGTTCCCGGAGGATCCGGCGATGTTCGACGACTGCGAGGTCGTGGTCCGCCAGCGGATCGTCAACCAACGGGTGGCGCCATGCCCGCTCGAGGTGCGTGCGGCGGCGGCGGAGATGGTGGAGGGGCGGTTGCGTTTCTTTGCGTGTACGCAGGGCGCGCACGGAGTGAAGGAGTCGCTCGTCCAGCAGCTCGGGATGGAGCCCGAGGACGTCCACGTGATCACGCCGGACGTGGGCGGCGGGTTTGGCGCGAAGGGTTCCGTCTACACCGAGGAGCTGTTCGTCGGCTGGTGCGCCCGGGCGCTCGGCCGTCCGGTGCGCTGGTCCGAGACTCGATCGGAGTCGATGCTCGGCCTCGGGCACGGACGGGGGCAGGTGCAGAACGTCACGATCGGCGGCACCCGGGACGGCAAGATCACTGCCTACAGGCTGAACGTGCTGCAGGATTCGGGTGCATACGCGGACATCGGCGCGGTGCTGCCTTTCATGACCCGCCAGATGGCCCCCGGCGTCTACGCGATCCCGAAAGTCGAGTGCTCGTCCCGAGCGATCCTGACGAACACTATGCCGACCGTTGCCTACCGGGGCGCCGGCCGCCCGGAGGCGACTTCGGCCATGGAGCGAGCGGTCGACTGCTTCGCCGCCGAGATCGGTCTCGACCCGGCAGACGTCCGCCGGCGTAACTTCATCCCGGCTGACGCGTTCCCCTTCATGACCGCCGTCGGTACGGAGTACGACTCCGGTGACTACCAGCGCGCCTTCGAGCTGGCGCTCAAGATCGCCGGCTACCGGGAGCTGCGTGCCGAGCAGGCACGCCGGCGCGAAGCCGGTTCGAGCGACCCGTCGGTCAAACAGCTCGGGATCGGGCTCTCGAGCTACGTCGAGATCACCGCTCCGATCGCCGGTGGCGAGTTCGGGGCCGTCGAGGTGCGTCCGGACGGAAAGGTGATCATCCGGACCGGGACGTCGCCCCACGGCCAGGGCCACGTGACGGCTTGGTCGATGATCGTCGCGGACGCGATGGGGGTGGCGCTCGAAGACGTCGAGGTGATCCACGGCGACACCGACATCGTGCCGCGCGGCGGCGGGACGGTCGGGTCGAGGTCGCTCCAGTTGGGCGGGACGGCCGTGAACCAGGCGGCCGTCGAGGTGGTGGACCGGGCTCGTGAGCTGGCGGCGGAGCTGCTCGAGGCGGACGCGGCAGACGTGGTGCTCGACAAGGCAGGCGGCCGCTTCCACGTGGCCGGCACGCCGTCCATCTCACGGTCCTGGCGAGAGCTCGGGGCGGCATCTGTCGAGCGGGACGGCACGCCGCTCCAGGCCGAGGTCGACTTCGAGTACCCCGGAGCGACCTTCCCCTTCGGCACGCACCTGGCCGTCGTGGAAGTCGACGTCGAGACCGGGCAGGTCCGGCTCTTGCGCCACATCTCGGTCGACGATGCCGGCAAGATCATGAACCCGTTGCTCGCGGAGGGTCAGGTGCATGGTGGGATCGCCCAAGGCGCTGCCCAGGCGCTGCTCGAGGAGTTCCGCTACGACGACGACGGCAACCCGCTGACGGGCA
The DNA here is from genome assembly GCA_963801185.1 of uncultured Acidimicrobiaceae bacterium. GTDB lineage: Bacteria > Actinomycetota > Acidimicrobiia > Acidimicrobiales > Bog-793 > Palsa-601. The sequence continues at coordinate 139,676 of CAWDDW010000002.1, forward strand.
ACCTGGCTGATTACTCGTTCATCTCGGCCACCGAGCTGCCGAGCTTCGAGACGGCGTTCACCGAGACGCCGACGCCCCGCAACACCCTCGGCGTGAAGGGGATCGGGGAGGCCGGGACCATCGGCGCCACGCCTGCGGTCCACAACGCGGTCTGTGACGCGCTGGCCCACCTCGGGGTGCGCCACGTAGACATGCCGGCAACGCCGGAGCGGGTCTGGGAAGCGATACGGAGGGCAGGAGAGTGAGCGTGCGAGTCGAGATAGACGTCAACGGCAAGACCGTTGCGGCGGAAGTGGAAGCGAGGCTGCTCCTCGTACAGTTCATACGAGACGTGGCGGGATTGAAGGGCACGAACATCGGCTGCGACACGACCTCGTGCGGTGCTTGCACCGTTCTGCTCGACGGGCAGTCGGTGAAGTCATGCACCGTTCTCGCCGCCCAGGCCGACGGGACCTCGGTGACGACGATCGAGGGACTTGCGCCCGAGGCCGGAGAGGGATCAGGCGAGGAGGCAGCGGCCTTGATGCACCCGGTGCAGAGGGCCTTCCACGAGAACCACGGCCTGCAGTGCGGGTACTGCACGCCCGGGATGGTGATGGCGGTGACGTCGCTCATCGCCGAGGCTGCCCCTGGCGAGCTCGACGAGGTTGCGATCCGGGAGGGCCTCGAGGGCAACCTCTGCCGGTGCACCGGCTATCACAACATCGTCGCGGCGGCGATGGCCGCTGCTCGGGAGGCGGGAGTCGCGAGAGTCGCCGGAGTCGCCGGAGCACGGGAAGGGGCGAGCGCGTGATCCCCGCTTCTTTCGAATACGTCCGTGCGGAGTCGATCGACCAAGCGCTCACGCTCCTCGCGGAGCACGGTGACGAGGCGAAACTCCTCGCCGGCGGCCACTCCCTCCTCCCCCTCATGAAGCTCCGGCTCGCCACGCCGTCCGTCCTCGTGGACATCGGCCGGATCGGCGAGCTCAAGTATGTGAGGGACGAGGGCGACGTGGTGGCGATCGGGGCCCTCAACACCCATCACGACATTGCCCGCAACGCGCTATGCCTGCGCCACGTCCCGGTGCTCGCTCATGTGGCCGGGCAGATCGGCGATCCCCAGGTCCGCCACCGCGGCACGATCGGAGGATCGATCGCGCACGGCGACGCTGCGTCCGACCTCCCCGCTGTCGTGCTCGCCCTCGGCGGCTCGTACATCGTGACCGGCCCGCGGGGGCGCCGGGAGATTCAGGCGTCGGAGTTCCACTTCGGCTTCCTCGAGACTGCCCTCGAACCCGACGAGGCACTGATCGAGATCCGGGTGGGGAAGTGGGGCGGGGGAGGGTGGGGTTTCGAGAAGTTGACGAAACGAGCCCAGGATTGGGCCATAGTCGGCGCGGTCGCCGTGAGGCGCGAGGCCCCAGACGGGGACGGCCACGGTCTCGGCGTCGCGCTCGTCAACATGGCCCCCGTGCCGGTGAGGGCGGCGTCGACCGAGACGGCGCTCGCCGAGGGGGCGTCGATAGCCGACGCCGCCGCGCTCGCCGATGCCGACTGCGACCCGGCCGGCGACGTGAACGCATCGGTCGAGTACCGGCGTCACTTGGCCCGCGTGCTCGTGAGACGCGCACTCGAGAAGGCGTCGGCGTAATCGTGGTCGGGGTCACGGTGGCCAGCGCCGGGAGGCCATGCCGATGAAGGAGATCCTGGCCGATGTCGACCGTTGGCTCGGCGAGGGCCAGCGGGTCGCGATCGCGCGGGTGATCGGAGTCGAGGGTTCGGGTCCGCGAGATCCCGGAGCCACGATGGTGGTGAGCGAGAGCGGCGAGGTGGCCGGCTCGGTCTCGGGTGGATGTGTCGAGGCTGCTGTCGTCACCGAGGCACTCGAGGTGCTGGAGTCGGGCGAGCCCCGGGTGCGGACCTTCGGCTACTCAGACGACGAGGCGTTCGCCGTCGGGTTGACTTGTGGCGGCACGCTCCACCTCTTGATCGAGCTTCTCGACTGGTGACCTTAGGAGGTCCGCTCTACGAGGCACTCCGGTCGGCGCTCATCGTGTCGGAGCCGGTTGCGCTTGCGACCGTCGTCGCCGTTCGGGGCGAGTCTGCGGGCGCCACCGCTGGGGAGGAGGCCGCCGATCCGGTCTCGCCCGGGTCGGTCCTCGGCGCAAAGCTCGTGGTCCGGCCGGGCTATGAACCCGAAGCTGCCGGCACGCTCGGCGACGAGGAGCTCGACCGGGTGGTCACGCGCGATGCGCTGGCGGCTCTCGAGCGCGGGGTGACGGTCACGCGTCACTACGGGCCACGGGGCGAGGCGCGGCGCGACGAGATCGAGATCTTCATCGAGTCGTTCGCCCCGCCGCCCCAGCTCATAATCTTCGGCGCGGTCGACTTCACCTCGGCTCTTGCGGCCGCCGGAAAGCAGCTCGGATTCCACGTTACGGTGTGCGACGCCCGACCGGTCTTCGCAACGGCTCGCCGGTTTCCTGCAGCCGACGAGGTCGTCGTGGACTGGCCGGACCGCTTCCTCGGCAGCGTCGGCGACACGCTGGGGCCCCGTGACGCGATCTGTGTCCTCACCCACGACACGAAGTTCGACGTCCCGGCGGTGCTGGCCGCGATGCGGACCCGGGCGGGTTACATCGGAGCGATGGGCTCGCGGCGTACTCACGAGGCGCGTTGGAAGCGGCTCCTCGAGGCCGGCGCCGACGAGGCTGAGCTGCGGGCGAGGCTCATGAGCCCGATCGGGCTCGACATCGGCGCCCGCACGCCCGAAGAGACGGCGGTCGCCATCTGTGCCGAGATCGTCTCTGTTCGGGCAGGGGTGTCGGCCGGCGGGTCGTCGCTGCGGGACGCCTCCGGGCCTATTCACCGCCGGTAGGCGGGCTGCCGGCGAGCCGCCGGCTGGCTGGGCGGCAGCGTTGGCTTTCCTTGCTTGGCCGCCTGCCCTCACTCTTGGTCGGCCCGCTCTCCCCTCCCTAGGTGGTTGAGACTTTCATCCCGTCAGGGACAACTATCTCAACCACCGGGAGCGGGGACGGGGACCGGGCAGCGGCTCAGGCCACGGGCCGCCCCGCACGCCCGCCCCCGCCGCTACGCTCGCCGGGTGTCCAGGGCCGCCGTCATCCTCGCGGCGGGTGCGGGATCTCGCTTCGGCAAACCCGGCGAGAAACTCCTCGCGATAACCCACGACCGTCCACTGCTCGCCCACGCCATCGCGCCGGCCGAAGCAGCCGGCTTCGACGAGCTCGTCATAGTGGCCGGGTCGACCGACCTGCGGAAGATCGTGCCGGACGATGCCACGCTCCTCCAGAACGACCAGTGGCAGGCGGGTCAGGCCACTTCACTTCGTGTGGCTCTGGACTGGTGCCACCGCCAAGGCCACGATGCGGCCGTCATCGGCCTCGGGGACCTGCCGGGTCTGACGGTCGAGGCTTGGCGAGCTGTCAGGGACGCCCCGGCAGGCCCGATCGTGGTCGCGACCTACGCCGGGCGCCGCGGCCACCCCGTCCGGCTCGACTCGACCGTCTGGCCCTCGCTTCCGATCGACGGAGACGAGGGTGCTCGCTTCCTGATGGCCAGGCATCCCGAGCTCGTCACGGAAGTAGCCTGCACCGGCAGACCGATCGACATCGATACGCGGGAGGACCTCAAGCGATGGAGCTGACGAACGATTTCGAAGTGGCGGTCTCGCTGGACGAGGCCTGGAAGGTCCTCACCGACGTCGAGCGGATCGCTCCATGCCTGCCCGGAGCACAGCTGCAGGAAGTCGAGGGCGACGAGTACCGCGGCATAGTGAAGGTGAAGGTCGGGCCGATCACGGCGTCTTACAAAGGGGCGGCGAGTTTCTTGGAGCTCGACGAGATGAGCCACCGTGCAGTGCTGAGGGCCGAGGGACGGGAGACTCGCGGTCAGGGCAACGCCTCAGCCACGATTACCGCCATGCTCGCCGAGACTGCATCTGGCGGGACGAAGGTCTCTGTGGTCACGGACCTGAATATCACCGGCAAGGTCGCCCAGTTCGGGCGCGGCGTGCTCGGCGATGTCTCCGCCAAGCTGCTCGAGCAGTTCGTATCGAACTTGGAGACGACCGTGTTGACACAGGGAGGCGAGGCCTCGCCCGCCGTGCCCCAGGCCAAGACCGGGGGTGGGAGAGCTCGCGGCAGCGGAGACAGCACCGGCGATGGCTCCGAGCCGGAGACTGCGCCCGCGCCCGCGCCGAGCCGACCGCGTCGAACCCGCAAGGCGGCCGCACCCAAGCCCCCCGAGAACGACCAGGGCGCCGAGCCAGCCGCTGCAGCTGCCACCGCCGAGCCTGCGGCTGCCACCGCCGAGCCTGCTACCGACGAGACCGCGGGGTCCGCGCCAGCCGACGAGCCGGCCGCCTCCACAGCGACTCCGAGAACGCCCGACGAAGGCGGTGTCCGGCGAATCGACCACCCCGAGGCGCAGCCGGTCGACCTCGTCGACGTCGCCGGTCCCTCCCTGCGGAGGCGGATCTTGCCCTATGCGAGCATCGCCGGCGGGATCTTCCTGCTCCGCATCGTCATCTACGCACTCCGTCGCCGGAAGAAGTGACAGCGAGAGCCGAGGGTGACGCCTGAGGATCTCGCCATCGTGACCGAGCTTCTCGGACGCCCCCCGCGTGGCGCGTGCGAGATCGTCGTCCGGGGCCTCGACGGTGCGCCGGTAGTGATCAGAAACGCACCCCACCTCGACGACGGCACCCCCATGCCCACCCTGTTCTGGCTGATCGGGCGAGCGGAGCGGGACGCCGTCAGCCGCCTCGAAGCCGCCGGTGGGGTGAGGGAGGCCGAGCGTAGGGCCGATCCCGCCGAGGTCGAAGAGGCTCACGACCGCTACGCCCGGGAGCGAGATCGGGCGATCGACCGAGGAGTACCGCAGGCCCATCGGCCGTCGGGAGGCGTCGGCGGCACGCGGCGCGGGGTGAAGTGCCTTCACGCTCACCTCGCCTGGTATCTCGCCGGCGGCAACGACCCCATCGGCAGGTGGACGGCGGCTGAGCTGGAGCTTGATCGGTCCAGCTACCGTGTCGAAGCCCGTGCCGGCTGACCGGCGTACCTCTCCCGTTGCAGCCGTCGACTGCGGGACGAATTCGACGAGACTGCTCGTCCTCGGTCCCGACGGGCGGCGCCTCGAGCGCTTGATGCGGATCACTCGGCTCGGTGCCGGGGTGGACCGGAGCGGCATCCTCGACCAGCAGGCCGTCGAGCGGACGATCGCCGTGCTCCGCGACTTCAAGCGCGTCCTCGAGGAGCACGGGGTGACGCCAGCACACGTACGAGCTGCCGCGACGTCGGCGACGAGGGATGCGTCGAACTCCGGCGGGTTTCTGAAGGAGGCTGAAGCGATACTCGGCGTGCGGCCCGAGGTGATCGGGGGCACGGAGGAGGGCCGGCTCTCCTACCTTGGAGCGACCGCGTCGCTCGATCCCGGGGACGGGCCTTACCTTGTGGTCGACATCGGAGGCGGGTCGACCGAGCTGGTCGTCGGGCGCCCGTCCGGAGCAACCGATCCGACGCCAGCCGCGCTCGCCTCCATCGACGTAGGTTGCGTCCGGGTCTCCGAGCGCTTCCTCGGGAGCGACCCGCCCGAGCCTCGAGAGCTCGCCGATGCCCGGGCGGCCGTCCGCGAGTTGGTGGAGGGCGTGATGGAGGGCAACGACGGTGGCGAGAGCAGGGAGGCGTGGCGAGCGGGCAAGCGCCTCATAGGACTGGCTGGGACCGTCTCGGCCCTAACGGTGCTGGCCCTCGGACTCGATCATTTCGACGCGACCAGAGTCCACCACGCCCGAGTCTCCCGCCAGACGATCGCCGAGCTGACGGACCGGCTCGCCGCCGTCTCGCTGGCCGACCGACTGCTCATCCCCGGTATGGAACGGGAGCGAGCCGACGTCATCGTCGGCGGCGCGCTCGTGTTGGAGGAGGTCATGGACGCATTCGGGTATGACGAGCTGCACAGCATCTGAGTCCGACATCCTGGACGGGATCGTGTTCGGGCTGTTGGGCCTCGCCGGCGCCTAGCCGAGAACGATCCTCGTCAAGTCGTCGACGAGTCGCTCGGTGTCGTCGTGCTCGCGTTCTGCCCATTCCCGTCCGGCCCGCCCGAAGGCCTCCCGCTCCGTCTCGTTGTCGACGAGATGTCGCGCGGCCGCGATCATCTCACCTGGCGCCGAGTACCAGAGGCCGCCATTCGAGGCTTTGGCATGCTCGGCGGCGACTGAGCCGGCAGGCACCACGACAGGCGTGCCGAACAGCAGCGACTCGATTGCCTCGCGCCCGATCGGACCAGGTGGCCGCACGTCTATGGTCACGACGGCGCCGGCCATGAGGCGCCACAGGTTCATCCGGGTCGACGACCACGGCACGTCGAAGTGCCGCCCGTGCTCGGTGACCAACCACTGTCCGCGGCGCACCTCCGCCACGGAGATGTCACCGAGGACCGCGCGGAGGTAGTCATGTGGCGGCCCCACGCCCGATTGGGGCTCGTCGGGCCAGCCCGAGATGACGAGCAAGTACCGGCCGAACGAGGCCACACCCGCAAGGCCGGAGTGGGCCGCTTGGCGGTTGACAGGAAACGACAGGCGCAGGCGGTGCAGGATCTCGGGATGGCGCGAGCCGACGCTTTCGGAGAGCAACCTGTGCTCGGCCACCGAGAAGGCGCCCACGGCGTCGACGATCTCGGACAGAGGCTTCATGGCGTCCGATGAGAGCGCCGCGTCGTTGCCGAGCAAGGGGAGCACGATGACCCGAGGCCTCGAGGCGCCGAGGGGGAGTGCGACGGCCATCCACAGCGTTTCCACCCCGGCGAGCACGACCACGTCCGGCTTGAGGTGGTCAAGGATGCCGAGCGCCTCGGAGGATGGTTGCGCGTCGGTGGCGAGGAGTTGGGACGCGATCGTCTCGGACAAGCTTGCCCGCGAGGACGGAGATCCGGGTTGGCGCGCGAGTGAGGCCCGGAGAACCTGCCCGAGCCGCGGAGATGGCGGTCGCGCTGTGGAGGAGTGGATTGGGAATATGCCGTCCCACCGTCGCCAGGGCGGCAAGTTGTCGGAGTGCGATCGGTCGTCCAGGCTGACGACGACGACGTCGGCGTTGAGCGCGATCGCTCCGGCGACGAGCCTGATTGCCATCCGCCGCTCGCCCCAGTCGAGGCCCCAGCCCGCTACGACGATTGCGACCAGCGAACGGCTCGTGCGAGGCTCCGCGAGCGCCGGGTCGAGGTTCATGCCGGCGACGTCAGCCTCCTCGACATCAGCCTCCTCGACGTCAGCCTCCTCGACGTCGGCCTCCTCGGCGTCAGCCATCGATGCGTTCGTCGATGTGATGCGCGAAGTCGATCATGTCGTGGCGCACGGCCCCGATCATGCGGAGTTGGTTCGTGGCGACGTCGTCCACGCGCCTGCTGACGACGTCTATTGCGCGGGTGTTCACGCCGAGGTAGTCCTGCAAGCGCGAGAAGTACGGAGCGAGCACTGCCATTATGAGCCGGTGCTGGAGCCGCTTCACGAGACCCTTCACTCCCCGCTCGGGCGGCGGCGCCAGCAGCGCGTCGAGGTCCCAGTTGCCGTGAAGCCAGACGAGATGCTCGTTGGTGTGCACGGGCGGGCGGATCGCCTCCGCCAGCGTGCCTTCGAAGGATTCAGACGGGATCCAGCTGCGGGGTGGTACCCGCCGCGCCTGACGGGCCAACCTCAGCTCGTCGACGACTTGTTGAGCATCGACCGGAATGTCTCCCATCGCTCTTCGTCCTCCTCGTGTGGGAGCCGGCAGAACGAGTCGAACCGGCCCAGGTTCGGGTTGTAGTACGGATCGCCTTCAAGGAGCAGGTCGCGCCAGCGCGACCGGAAGTAGGGGGAGCTCCTTCGCATCGTCTGTGTGGCCTCGGCTCTTCGACTCGTGGTGCACGAGCTCCGCGAGCGGCGTGTAGATGACGAGCAGGTCCTTCTCACGCACTCTCAGGCAGTAGTCGATGTCGTTGAAGGCGACTGGCAGCGACTCGTCGAAGCCCTCGAGAGACTCGAAGACCTCCCGCCGGCTCATCATGCAGGCACCGGTCACGGCCGAAGTGTTCCGCACGACACTGAGGCTCGAGAGGTAGCCCGGGCGGTGCCCCTCGATGCCCTGTTGGACGTGCGCCGCTCCCCAGCAGACGCCGACCGCCACCCCGCCGTGCTGCACCGTGCCATCGGGGTACATGAGCCGCGCACCGACGGCGCCGACGTCCTCGCGCTGGGCCTGGGCCACCATGTGGGCGAGCCAGCGGGGAGACCGTGCCTCCACGTCATTGTTGAGGAACAGGAGCAGGTCCCCCCGCGCCTTTTCCACCGCCTCGTTGTTGATCTTTACCCAGTTGAACGGCCCCGGGGCCTCGAGGAGGCGTACACGGCGGTCCCGGGCGAGCTCGGTCATGGCCGCCCTCGTCTCGGGCAGGGCGGAGTCGTTGTCTACGAGCAGGAGCTCGAACTCGTCGTGACCCGGATTGGTGACGAAGGCCCGGTAGCAGGAGACGAGCAGTGACGGCTCGTCCCGGAAGGGGATGATGGCGCTCACGAGCGGCCGCCCCTTCACCTCCCGGCGGACGTAGTAGCTGCCGGGCACGCGCGGGTGGCGCACGACGTCCGCCTCGATGCCCCGGCGCTTCACAGCGTCCTCGAGGGCGCGCCTGCCGGCCTCGAAAGCCCAAGGTTTAGCGCTCGGGTCGCCCGAGGCCGATCCGAGAATCGTCCGCCAGTGGTAAAGGATCTCGGGGACTTGCACGATCTCTTCAGGCGACAGCAGCTCGGTTGCCCGCAGCATCAGGTCGTAGTCCTGCGCCCCGTCGAACTCGGATCGGATACCGCCGAGCTCGGCGACGAGAGAGCGGCGGACCACGAAGATGTGGCACATGTAGGCATTCGACAGGAGGAGATCGGGCGACCACGCGGGCTTGAAGGCGGGCATGAAGCGGCGCCCCTTCTCATCGATCTTGTCCTCGTCGGAGTAGATCAACTGTGCCGCGGGGTTCTGGTCGATAGCGGCGGACAGCCGGCCGAGGGCCCCCTCGGCCAGCTCGTCGTCGTGGTCGAGAAACACGACGTACTCCCCGCGCGCCCGACCGATCCCGTCGCTCGTCGCGGCTGAGATCCCGCCGTTTTCCTGGCGCGCGCTGAGAGAGATCCTGGAATCGGAGGCGGCAATCTGCTGGAGATGGGCGAGAAGCGCCCTGTCGCCCGACGCATCGTCGACGATCACGAGCTCCCAACGGGCGAAATCCTGCCTGAGGACCGAGGTCACGCATCTGTCGATCGCCCAGACGGGCGTCCGGTATGTCGGGACGACGACGCTGAAGAGCGGCGACTGGCCATGTGGCGGCTCGGTGGCCGCCGGGGCGATCCCCGGCCCGGACCCTACGTTGATCGGCTCGCCCCGCTGGCGGAGCCACTCGTGATAACGCTGCTCGTCGTCGGTGGCGTCCTTCGGGTATCCGTCCGATGGCTGATGTGGCGCGCCCGGCTCATCACTGGCGACGAGGTCCGCGACTTGCCGGCCGAGCCACTCGAAACCCGACCAAAGCCTGCCGAGCTCATGGCGATGCCGGAGGTGGCTTTCGGTCCACTGGGACTCGGGGCCGAGATCCGGAGGCTCGAAGGAGTCGTGCGGACCGCCCATGCCGACCAACGCGTTGAAGATCGCCCGCTGGCTCGGCAGGACGGGTGAGTCCTCGTCGTCGTGCCCCGTGCGTTCATGGCGCATCGCCGGATCGAGTGACGACTTGGCAAGCGTGGCGGGGATGCCGAGCCCTCTCAGCCAGCCGGCGAGCTCCTGTCTCCACTCGGTCGGTCGGTCGAGGGCGTCCTCGAACGACGAGACGAAGGCCGGCAGACCCGCGATGCCGGCCACCGACTGGCGGTAGTAGCGCTCCCAGAGGGCCAGGGAGGTCGTGATGGCGAGCGAGTTCCGGCGGTCGAGAGACTGCGCCACCTCGAGCGGTTCTCGCACCATCAGGACTGTCGCAAGTGGCCGGTCGAGCGCGGATCGCCAGAACGGGAGCAGCAGCGCGGTTCGGGGATCCTTCCAGACCACCGGGGAATCAGGTGCGCCGAACGCCGCTTCGAACACGGTGCGCGCCCGATCGCCATACCCGGCCAAGTCGGCCAGTACTTCCGGCCCGATCTCGCCGAGATCCGGCGGGTCGTCCCATGACCGGCCTATGTGACCGAGGATCTCGTCGGACAGCCCCATCAGCGACTGGCTCTCGAAGTGCCCCAGTTCGTTCCCGAAACGCGCCCCGAGCAGATCCTCGTCTCGCGGCAGCGCGAGCCCGAGCTCGGCGAGAGTCGACGCCGTCGCGGACGTGCCGCTCCGGTGCATGCCGACGACGAGGACACAGGGTGGGCGCACCGGGACCGGGTCGACGCTCACGCCGGTCTCCTCGTCGTGAGCACGGGCACCTGCTAGATCACCCGTCCGTTGTCTGCCAGAATTCGGCTCGGAAGGGTGGGATGAGGCCATGTTAGGGGGTTGGGGAGTGGGCTTCCGGAGCGGCTCGGAGCCGGTCTCTTGTTCGTAATACTACGCGTGGGTGCTCGGATCTGCGACGATAGACGGGTGCAGACTCTGGTTGGAACGCGCAGGGTGGCATGCGCCAGTTGATCGTTCCGGGCAAGTCGGCTGAGCTCCTCGGGAGACGGGTGCGCCTCAGGCCGCTTCAAGAGAGCGATTTCGAAGCCTGGTACGAGATTCGCACTCGGTGCCGTGACTGGCTGTTGCCGTGGGAGCCCCGTGCCGCGGGCGCGCCGTACCCTGTGGAAGACCATCCCAACTTTCTCGCACGAGCCTCCATGCGGGAGAGGGAGCGGCAGCTTGGCACGGGCTACGGTTTCGGAATCTTCGCAGGCGGCCGCTTCGTCGGGGAGATCAACATCTCCTCGATCCAGCGTGGACCGTTCCAGAACGCCTACCTCGGCTACTGGATGGACCAGCTCCAGGCTGGTCGTGGCTACGTGCCCGAGGCGTGCGTGGTGCTGTTCCGCTTTGCTTTCGAGGAGCTCGGCCTGCACCGCCTTCAGATCTCGATCATCCCGCGTAATCGCCCGAGCCGTCGTGTCGCGCAGAAGCTCTGGCTCCGCGGCGAGGGGATCGCCTTGCGCTACCTCGAGATCGACGGGCGATGGGAGGACCACGTCAGGTACGCCATCACGGCGGAAGAGTGGAGCGAGCGCAGGGATCGATACGTAAGGCAGTGGTTGAGCGGGCCGCAGGTGCTCGGGCCAGGCGTCAGCGGGGACGTGGCCGGCGGGAGTCTCTCCTGAGCTACTCGTCAGGCGGGCCAGCGGCTGCGGTTCCGGCGAGGGGTCGGACGACGCTCGGGGAGTGCTTGAAGAACGCCTCGATGTCAGCCTCGTAGCGATACTGGGGCAGCTGATCCCCGACTGTCCTGCGCAACCGGTTCGACTGGGCGAAGCGCTCGACAGCCCCGGCCGACGACCACTTCGGGACGAACCCCGCTCTGGCGAGCTTGGTCGTGTCCATCCCACGGCCGTAGCGCAGGACGTCCTCGAGCTCGCTCGGGAGCGAGAGGAGCTTGGCCTTGACGAGCGGCGCCGCCAGCTGGAGTGTCATGACGGGAGGGAGCGGCAGCCTCCAAGCCCCTGCGATCGACGCGACCTCGCTCACGGGGAGCTTTCCGTCACCGGCGACGTTGTAGATCCCGGCTGGACGTTCGGTCACGGCGAACTGCACGCAGCGGACGACGTCGTCCTCTTCGACGAACTGGATGAGCGGGTCGAAGCCGGCGATCGAAGGCATGATTCCCCTCGCGAGGTTGCGGCTGATCGGCGTGTCGATGTCGGCGCCGAGGACGTTGGCGAAGCGCAGCATCGTCACCACGACGCCCGGGTTGTCCTCCGCGAAGTCCTTCACGTAGCTCTCGACCTCGCACAGCGACCGCTCGACCCGGTTGCGGGGCGGACGTGATCGCGGCGTGTCCTCGCTGAACCACGTCGGGTTGGCGGGGTGCGAGCCGTACACGAGCGATGATGACTTGACGACGATGTGTCGCACCGACGAGCCGCTAGCGCTCGCAGCGGCGAGCAGGTTCATGGTGCCGATGACGTTGGTCTCGTGCAGTGCCCGCCCGCTCATACTCGACGAGTCGAGGACGAGAAACGTATGCACGATCGTGTCGACCTCCGTCGCCCGCACGAGTCGGGACAACAACGAGTAGCTGTTGTCTGCTCTCACGTACTCGGTGCGCTCGAGCTCCACGCTCGGCGCGCCGGTGCCCATCCCGAGCAGCATCTCGACGCCGGGGTCGCTTTCGAGCGCGGCCGCGACACGACCGCCCCAGAAGGTGTCGAGGCCTGTCAGGAGTATGCGCCGGCCCATCGAGTGGCCTGCGGTCCTCAACCGAACCAGATGCTGCGCCGTTTGGCGAGCATCTCATAGAGGTTCTCTTGCATGTTCTGGCGGATGGCCTCGGCTGCCTCCATGACACGGCCCTTCGGGTAGCGCTCGAGCCCGGGCTCGACGTCGAAAGACACGGGGTCGAGCACGCGGAGCCGGAATTTCGCTGGGAGATAGAGAACCGTGCCGAGCACCGGCCCGAAGATGAGGTGGTTCGCGGTCACCGGCAGGTATGGGATGCGGAGCATCCTCGCGACCGACTGCGACTTGTAGAGGATGGGCATCGACTCCTCGGCTCCGACGACGGCGATCGGTATCACGGGCACCGACGCTCGCATGGCAGTCTCCACGAAACCCCCACGCCCGAACCGCCTCAACCGATATCTCTCACTCACGACCTTGCTCGGCCCCTTCACGCCCTCGGGGAAGACGAGCGCCAGCTGACCCTGGTCACGGAGCAGCCGGTGGGCGTTGTCGGGATGGGCGGGGACGCCGCCTCCCCGGCTCCACACGGTGCCAACGACGGGCACGGTACGGAACCAATTGTCTGCGAGGCCGTAGACGGGACGGCCGAGCTCCTCCTCGATGCCGTGCATGATCATGGGTGCGTCCGAGGGGATCGCGCCGGCATGGTTCGCTATGAGAAGGGCGCCTCCGGCACGGGGGATCTTGTCGAGCCCTTCCCACTCGACGCGGAACCAGCGCTCGTAGAACGGGGCCTCGAGGCGCCGGATCAGGCGTCGCGTGCGCTCCGAACGCCCCCACTCGTCCACGTCCGATCGCCTCGCCGGGTCCCGGGACGGCTCCCGGAGGTCAGGACCTGGGAAGCGGACGAGCGAGCCGACTTGTCCGTCTTGTTCGCCGCCCCCGTCGTCGGAGGGGGAGGGCTTGGGTGTCGCGCGATCAATGTTTCTCACCACATGGTCGATCGTAGTGGTCGACGGGCAGGGCCAGGCTTGGCCCGGTCAGGGCCGGCCGAACCCGACGAAACCGTTCCAGTACATCTGGAAGTAGCCGACGTTCGTGCCGGTCTCTTCAGCCTGGAGGATGGTCTCGGTCCCGTACGGGCCAGAGCCGATGTACATCGCGACATGGGTGATCGGGTAGGGACCGTCGTTCGCGAAGTGGTAGAAGATGAGGTCGCCCGGCTCGATTTGGCTCGCCTTTATCGGCGTCGACTCCTCGTACTGGGCGGTCGCGCCGTGCTCGAGCTGGACGCCGGCCGCCTCCCAGGCCAGCATCGTGAGCCCAGAGCAGTCGACCCCGCTCCGGCTGGCACCGCCCCACACGTAAGGAACGCCGATGTAGCTCTCGGCGGCAGCAACGGCTTTTTGACCCGCCGCGTTCGTGCCCGCAGGGGTCAGCGACTGGCCGACCGTGGTGGAGCCGGCCGAGCTCGACGCCGAGCCCGCACCGTTCTGGTTCCCCGTCGTCGGGTTGGCGCCTGCAACAGCGGCAGCCGCGGCTGCAGCCTCTTCGGCGGCCTGCTCGGCGGCGGCACGGGCCGCAGCGGCTCGAGCCTGAGCGGCTGCCTGTGCGGCGGCTCGGGCGACGGCCGCTTCGTACTCCACCATCATGTGGGCGAGGCGGCCCTTCACCTCGCCGAGGATGTGTGTGATCTGAGCCGTCTTGGCTTGTGCCGAAGCCCTCGCAGCTTCGGCCTGGTGGAGGGCTGCCTCGGCCGCATGCTCCTGTCTGGCCTCGGTCCGCTGCTCTGCGGCAAGCCGCCGGGAGGCGTTGTCGAGTGCTTGGACGGCGGTATGGAGTGTTGTCGCTACCGCGTTGCCGTAGACGGCGATGCTCTGGCCGTCCGACACGTTCGCGGCGAGCAGCGCCGTGAACTCGGCGGCCTGGCCGTCCCCGGTGACGTAGGCCTCGACCGCAGTGTTGGTGAGGTGGACCTTGGCGGACGCGAGCTGCGCCTCACGACGCTTGAGCTGCCGCTCGGTGGCCTCCAGGAGCCGCTTGTCTTTTGCGACGTTGAGCTCGGCTTCGTCGTAGGTCTCGGCTGCGATGTTGACCTGCGTCTGGTCGCGCGACAGCTCTTTCGCGAGAGCGGCCGCCCGAGCTTCTCATCGTCGAGATCTGCGAGGACGTCGGGGTAGAGGCGAGTGCCGCGGCGGACGGGAGGATGCTGACGGTCGCCAGCAGCGTGGCTCCGCCGACGGCCGCGAGGCGTCGGGAATGGGTGGTCCCCATAGGCATCAGGAACAACTTTGCTCACATCAGCCCCATTTGTCAACATCCTTCGCACGCGGCGTCGCTGCTTGAGGCTGTTTTTTGTACCGCCCCGGGTGCCGGGGCGCCGCCTCCTCCTTGGCCGCCCCTTGGTCGCCACTTCGACCCTTGGTGGTTGAGACTTCACCCCCGTGGTGGACAACAATCTCAACCGCCTACGGTTGAGGGCGGGCGGCCCGGCAGCCTCGCCCGGGGGCCCGCGATGAAGGGAGACCCCGATGAAGGGAGACCAGCGCTGATGGAACTTGTCACAGTCGAGACGGCTTCCGGGGCCGTCGCCGGCCGCCGCGAGGCCGACGACCTGGTCGTCTTCCGCGGCATCCCGTATGCGGCACCGCCGGTCGGCGACCTCCGGTTCCGCCCGCCCACCCGTCCGGCGCCATGGCCGGGCACCCGCGAGACCACGGAGTCCGCGCCGATGAGCATCCAGCCGCCCCCCGATACCGGCGGTTCGGTACCAGGCGACCCCTCCGAACAATCTGAGGACTGCCTCTACCTGAACGTCTACACGCCGGCTTGTGACGGCGAGGCACGGGCCGTAATGGTGTGGATCCACGGGGGCGGTTTCGTGAGCGGCAGCGCGACGTCGGCCCTTTACGCCGGTGAGCGGCTCGCCAGGCACGGGATCGTCCTCGTGACCGTCAACTATCGGGTGGGGGCGCTTGGGTGGCTCGGCCATCCATCGCTCGCGCACCCAGACGACCCCGGCGCCGGCTTCGCAAACTGGGGCCTCCAAGACCAGGTCGCGGCGCTCGAGTGGGTGACCGAGCACGTCGCCGCGTTCGGGGGCGATCCGAACCGGGTGACGGTCTTCGGCGAATCGGCCGGCGGGATGTCGGTTGCCGCCCTCCTTGCCACGCCCGCTGCCGGACGCCTCTTTCAACGGGCGATCATCCAGAGCGGCGCGGCGATCGCAGTCGGCCAAGGCTCCGCTGAGCGGCTCGCCGAGGACGTAGCCGCCGAGATCGGCCTCGAGCAGCTCTCCAGAGAAACCCTCCTCGCCCTCCCCGCCAGCGAACTGCTCCGCGCACAGCTCGCGATCGGCCCGAAGTACCAAGTCCTCGGGCTCCCGTTCCAGCCGGTGGTCGACGGCGGGGTCCTGACGGAGCATCCGGCCGCAGCGATCGCCCGGGGAAGGTCGGCCGGCGTCGATCTGTTGATAGGCACGAACCGAGACGAGTGGCGCTTTTGGACCTGGACGGACCCGTCGCTCCGGGAGATCGATGACGCTCGGCTCGAGCGTCTCGTACGTCGTCAGATCGAGAATGCCTGGCTCACGGGCTCGCTCGATCCGGTGGAGACGATCGAGACTTACCGGAAGGCCCGCGAGTCGCGCGGCGCCGGAGTAACGCCGACGGACGTGTACTGCGGGATCGCCTCCGACTGGTCGTTCCGGGTACCGTCGATGCGGCTTGCCAGCGCACACGAGGGTGCTGGCGGGCGTGTCTTCAGCTACCTCTTCGACTGGGAGTCGCCGTTCGGGGGTGGTGTCCTCGGGTCGTGCCACGCTCTCGACCTCCCGTTCGTCTTCGGCAGCTGCTCGAATCCGGTCATCGCTCTGTTCTCTGGCGGTGGCGACGAGGCGGAGGCACTGAGCGAGGTGATGAGGGGAGCGTGGGTGAGTTTCGCTGCTTTCGGGGAGCCGGCATGCGAGCAAGCCGGCGAGTGGCCCACTTACGACTCGGTCCGGCGCGCGACCAAGCGCCTCGGTATGGCCGTCGAGGTGGTTGACTCTCCGATGGAGGACGAGCGCGCGTTCTTGGATGCGGCGTTCGGCCCGTACGGGGAGTTAGAGGCCCTCAACGCCGAGCGCGTGCGCGTGCCGGACACGCGAGGCTGATCACCCCCGCCGGGTGACTCGGTGGGGTTCGGGGGACGTAGCCCAACGGCAGAGGCAGGGCGCTTAAAACGCCTCCAGTGAGGGTTCGAGTCCCTCCGTCCCCACTTCGTTGTCGTTTCGACAACGTTCGTCCTACTCAGGGGCTGGGCCGGGTGGGTTCGACCGTCCAGTGCACGGAGGTCCGAGCACCCCGACCCGCCCCACCCCGACCCACCCATTGACCATGACCACACCTCTGGCACCGGCGGCGACCGGAATCCGATCGGCGTCCAAGCGTGGAGCGGAAACGGGGCATCTTCTGCACTCTTGGGACTTGCAAGGCACAGTTGTCCGGAACCATACTCGGGGCCGTCCGTTGTGAACGGAGGTGCGTCATGGCTGTGCACGCCCGACCCGTTGGAAGCAAGTGCGACCGTTCGAGGTGCGCCGGCATCGAGTGGGAGCGCGCTGTCCTGTTCGGCTTCGCCGAGATGCCCAGCCGGCGAGCCCGCGCCGCCCATCGCGTGCAGTGTGGGCTGGCGGCGCTGTCGGCTCTCATCGTCGCCGTCGCGGTCGTGCTCGACTCGCCGACCGCTATGGCGTTGGCGAGCACCCTCCCGACGGCCGCAGGGGGCATGACGTACTCGGTCACGAACGGCAACGACTCAGGCGCTGGGTCGCTGCGGCAGGCGATCCTCGACCTCAACAGCACTGGGTCGACCACTGCGCCCAACACGATCGGCATCGCCGCAGGCATCGGGTCACTCACCGTCGAGCCGACATCGGCGCTGCCCGCCGTCCAACGGCCTGCGGTGTTGAACGGAGGCGGCATCCTCACGGTCAATGGCACGCTGCTGAAGGCCGGGACGAACGACCTCACGCTCTCGGGACTGAGTGGCGGCAGCCTGGTCACCGGGCTGACCCTCGAGGGCTCGCCGGGGTCGGCGATCGTCCTCAAGTCTGCCGGCGACTCCGTCTGCAACAACACCATCGGGGGCGTCGCCTTCGGCGGTGACGGCAACCACGGAGGCATCCTCGTGGCGTCGGCGAACGACACGATCGGTTGCGGGCCCTCGGGAGGGAACGAGATCGTCGGCAACCTCTCGACCGGGATCACCGTCAGCAATTCGGCCCAGCCGGCCGGCACCCGCATCCAGGGGAATTACATCGGAACGGATCAGGCCGGCGACGGCGGTCTCGGCAACGTCGGGGCCGGCATCTACATCTCGGGTTCCGGCAACAACACCATCGGAGGATCACCCGGCAACGACCAAGGAAACGTGATCTGCGGCAACGGCAGCGGCGTCCTCCTCAAGGGATCCGGCGCGACGGGCAACCTCGTCGAAGGGAACCTCATCGGAACGAACGGCGCCGGCACCGGCCTCCCGAACGGGAACGGCGTTGTCCTCGAGGGCGCCGCCATCAACAACACCATCGGCGGTGCTGGGCTTGGAAATGTCATCTCGGGCAACAGCTTGAACGGAGTGGTCATCACTGGGGCGGGCACGATTGGCAACGTTCTCGGTGGCAACTTCATCGGGACGAACGAGGGTGGGAGTGTCGGCATCGGTAACGATGGCGACGGTGTCCTTCTTGAAGGCGGTGTCACGAACAACACGATCGGTGGCAGCGCTGGACCCAACCTCATCTCGGGAAACAGCGGCAGCGGCGTGCTGCTGCTCGGAACGGGCACGAGCGGCAACCTGCTGAGCAACAATCTCATCGGGACGAACGAGGGTGGCAACGCAGCCATCCCCAACCACAACGGCGTCGTTCTCGAGGGCAACGCGACCAACAACACGATCGGTGGGGGCGGCGGCGGCAACCTCATCTCGGGAAACAGCGGCAGCGGCGTGCTGCTGCTCGGAACGGGCACGAGCGGCAACCTGCTGAGCAACAATCTCATCGGGACGAACGGGAGCGGGACGGCCCCGCTCGGGGAGGGAGCCGGAGTTCTTCTCTTGAATGGCGCATCGAACAACACGATCGGCACCGCCGGCGACGGCAACGTCATCTCCGGGATCAACGGCAACGCAGTGACCATCGGCGGCACGGGGACGAACAACAACCTGCTAGAGGGGAACTCCATCGGCACCGACGTGACTGGCTCGAAGCCCGTGCCGAACCTCGGAGACGGCGTGCTGGTCTACGGAGGATCTACCGGCACCCAGATCGGCGGGTCGCTCGCAGGAGACGGCAACATCATTGCCAACAACAACGTCGTCGGTGTGTTGGGTTCCGGTCCGCAGACGACCTTGGTCGTTGGCCCCGCGGGCCAGGAGATCTACTCGAACGGGAAAGGCCGCGCGGGGCCCGGACTCCTGTTCGCCTACGGAGCAAACCGCGGCGAGCCGAGCCCGGCGGTGACGACCGCAAATACCGCGCCGGCCACGGGCGCCACCACCGTCACGGGGACCGCACAGCCCAACGCCACCGTGGACGTGTACTCGAACCCGAGTTGCGCAGACCCGGAGGGGGCGCAGTACCTCGGATCGACGACGGCCGACGGCTCCGGTGACTGGACACTTTCACCGAGCATCTCCGTTCCCGCTGGCAGCGGGGTGACGGCGATCGAGACCTCGTCCGGCGTCTCCTCCGCCTTCTCCACCTGCGTCCTCGTGAGCAGCGGCTAGGAGCCCACCGTCGGTGCGGATCGGGACCCTGTACGACCCGAAGCTCCCCAACTCCCGGTATCGGTGCGTCGTCCCCCTGCGGGCACTCTCCGAACGCGGACACGAGATCATCTGGCCGTCGGCCACCGATGCCGTGGAGCTGTTGGAGAAGTGCGACCTCGTTCACATGCATCGCCAGTACGGGCCGGCAACCGACGCCCTGGTCGCCCGTCTACGCCACATCGGCGTCGCCATCAGCTACGACAACGACGACGATCTGGCCGCGATTCACCGGGACAGCCCGTCCTACCGCGAGGCGGGCGGCTTGAAGGGTCAACGCGACTTTGCTGCAACTGCCAGAGTCGCCCGCCGGGCGGCGCTCGTCACGACACCGAGCGACACGCTGGCTGATCGTTACCGGCGGGCCGGCGCAGAGCACGTCGAGGTCATCGAGAACTACCTGCCGAGGGAGTTCCTCGCCGCGCGACGACGTGATCACTTCGGCGTCGTGGTCGGATGGATCGCCGGGCTCGAGCACAGCGTGGACGCGTCCCGGCTCGGCCTGAGAGAGGTCTTCTTGTCCTTGCTGAAGCGATACCCGAAGCTACGTGTGGCCTCAATTGGAGCCGACCTGCGATTGGCCCACGACCGTTACTTCCACCTCGAGCAAGCGGACTTCGCGTCCTTGTTGTACGCGGCGGCTGGCTTCGACATCGGGATCGCCCCACTCGCAGATTCGAGGTTCAATGCGGCGCGTTCCAACGTCAAGGTGAAGGAGTACGCCTGTCTGGGCATCCCCTGGCTGGCCTCACCCGTCGCGCCATACGCTGACCTCGGACGCGACCAGGGCGGGGAGCTCGTCGACGACGGTGAGTGGGAACAGGCGCTGTCGGCGCTGATCGAGCATCCCCGAAGGCGCGCGCGCCTCGGACGGCAGGCGCGGGACTGGGCTGAGACCCAGACAATCGAGATCGCCGGACACCGGTGGGAGGAGGCATTCGCTGGGGCGATCGCACGAGTGCGAGCTGCGAGTACCTAACTCTGACGACATCGCTCACACCAGCTCAATTGGATCTCGGGCCGCCCTTGTAGAGCATGTGCCCGATGCGCTCGTCCAACAAGGGTGGATCCGGGCTTCTCTCTACTGCCAGCCCGGATTGCGCTAGCGCGGGCGATAGACGTCTGAGCGATGGTCGATTCGCAACACGCTCACCTCGCGGCAAGCATTGTCGATCTCGTACACGACGCGATATGAGCCACGCCTTACAGACCAGAGCCCGGCGAGTTCGCGCTGAGGCGGATGGCCGACTCGGCGAGGAGCGTGGACGAGTGACCCGACCATGAGCTCGACGATGGCTGCAGCGGCCGCTTCGGGGAGCCGGGCCAGAGAGCGCTCCGCGGTCGCAGCGACTACCAACCGGTAGGTGCTGCTGGTCACGTGCGGAGGTACTTGGCGCGCAGCTCCTCAGCGCTCACGACCTGCCCCCTTGCCACCTGGTCCCGACCCTCGCGGATGTCCGCGAGCGCCGCGGGATCCGAGAGCAACTCCAAGGTGTCCTCCATAGCTGCCAAGTCGCGTCTGCCTTCCGGCTACTCGCTGACGTGGCAAACTCGAATGCGGACCTTTGGCGGATCGGGTCAAGTGCTTGGCAGGGCAATGCCTTTGCCCTTGACCTAGCGAAATATGGGAGCTGAAAGTCCGGCAACAACTCCTCGAAGCCCTGCCCCCGGAGGATTCGTTGCGGAGGCAGGGGCATGTCCGACTCTGGTGACGCCAGTCAGGGGTTCGAACCTAGTCCCATCGCCTCCACTCCGTTGTCGGATCTACAACGTTCGCTCAGGTGAACGGCGAGACCTGGCCGCTAGTCGCCGACCGAGACACGTGGCGATGTTCGAACGCGACGCTCAGCGCTCGGGCTTGTTCGTCACGCGCTGGTCGAAGACATGCGCAGCGAACATCGCGACCGCATTGTCGACGAGCGAGACATAGCGGTCGCCGCGGGGATCGTTGGCGAGCTGCTGGCTCGCAAGGCCAGCGACGATGGCCGTCCACAGATCGAAGTCAGCGTCGCTATTGACCCCGGCCGCGCGAAGCACAGAACGAGCCTTCGTGAAGACTTTGACGGCACGTGCGTAGGACTCGGGGGAGGGTTCGAATCCGGGAACCGTGCGAAGGAAGAGCAGCTCATAGCGGGCATGGTCCTCAGCGGCGAAGATGATGAACAAGCGAGCGATCGTTCGGAGCAGCTCGCTCGGATCGGAGCTGACCTCGATCTGTTCAAGGCGACGCCACAGCTCTTCGTTGGCGTCGGCGAACAGTCGGTCGTAAACGGCGTGCTTCGAGGGGAAGTACGTGTAGAGCGATTGGGGCTCCATGCCCACGGCGTTCGCCAGCGCTCGCAGCGACAATGAATTGAGACCGCCGGTCCGGACCATGTGAATCACCACTTCTACGAGCTGCTCTCGTGGGACAAGCCCGTTCATTTCATCTGGGGATGTGCCGACCAGATCTTCACCGAAGCCTGGGGCAGGGCGTGGGCCGAGCGACTCGGTGCGTCCTTCGACCCGATCGCCGATGCCAACCACTTTCTGCAGAACACCCATGGGTCAAAGGTTGTCGAGAGGATCTTGGCGCGGAGCGAGACCGGGCAACGCTGTCGGCGGTAGAACGGCTCCGAACGTCGTCCCGTAACTTCGGAGGCAGGATTTGCACCCAACTGCTCGGTATCCTGACCCGTTTCCGATCAGCGCGGCCTTCGGATCGGAGTCACTTCCCAGCGCGGCGGAGCGCTCGCCGAACGGTGTCTTCGCCGACGCCGCCAGTGCCATGATGCTCACGCCGTCGCGCTGCGGCTGGACGGCTTGGCGGATCTACTGCTCTGAGAGCTTGCCGCGTCGAACGGGCCGCACCGCACCCGCCCCATCGAGATGGGCATTCACAGTTGTTCGGTGCACACCCCAGGCAGCGGCGAGGTCATCGATCATGGCCCCGGCAGAGTAGTCAGCCACCAACCTGGCTACGTCGTGGCGCCGGAGACGGCGCTGGCTCTGTGCCGACGATGAGGCCTTTTCCATGTCGTTCGCGTTACGAGGCGGGGGGTCCTTCGAGGAGCTCCCCCAGTTCAGCGGCCATGCGAGGGGGGTTGGAATGACGTCGCATTACCTCCACGCGTTGCAAAAATTACAACGTTTCGCCTGATCAAGGCACCTATTACGTGTCCGGTCGCTCGACGACCTTGAGGGCCCTACTCAAACCCCGGGCGAGCAACGGCGCAGGCCGTGGCCAGTGTCCAGGTCCCGGCGTACCGGAACACACATATTGCCGCCTCATGTTGCATGGATCGCGGCAGGGAAGTGTGGTCGTCGGAGCTCACACGGGTCAGCCACTGCTGAAAGTCTCGACCGCCGCTACGGCAGGCGCCGGCGCACCCACCAGACGCAACCCGCGCCGAGGGCGACGGCGAGGGCGCAGAAGATCGCCGCTTCCGACCACTGCAGCGGCCAGTACCGGCTGACAGGCTGGTAGCTGACCACCTGGCGCAGGTGGAAGCTGTCGACGCAGCGCTGGAGCGCGGTCAGCGTCGCCGGGACGGTGTGCCAGTGGGGTCCGGGGGACACGGGAATCCGGTTCGGGCACCGCCCAACGCCGGTGAACACCGCCGTCCCGTTGCCCTTTAGGTTGGTGACGCCCAAGTTTCCGTTCGGGCCGATCTCGCCGTCCTGGCCGACGACCCTGCCCGTGCCGGTCACGATCTGGTTCGAGACCACCAAGTCGTTGGGCTGCGGCGGTCCGATCGTGGCCGAGGTGCCGGTGCTCGTCAGCTGGAGGTGGAAAGGCAAGCTCGCCCTCAGCGGCGCGAACAGGTTCCGCCGAACGTACGCCCACACGAGGTAGCGCAAGCCGAAATAGCCCACGATGGTGCCCGCCATCGCGACGAGCGTGCGGCGCGCGATTGCCCCGAGGAGCGCGCCGAGCGCGACGGCGAACACGGCGAAGGCGATCGGCACGACGTCGCGTTGGTCGAAGTTGAGCCATGGGGGGTTGTTGACGAGGTCGAGCGGGCGCTGCCACCACGTGACCGCGGTGCTGAGCAGCACCATGAGCACCGCGGTCACGAGCATGACCAGCGTCAAGCGCGTCGCGATCCACCGCGTCCTCGTTACGCTCTGGGTCCAGGCGAGCCGGTAGGTCCCCGCTTCGAGCTCCCGGGCGATGAGCGGTGCGCCCAAGAAGATGCCGAAGAGGACTGGTGCATCGAGCATCAAGGCCGAGCACAGCTGGCGAAGTTGTGCATCGAGCCCTTGGAAGTGAGCGGTGACCGAGGAGCAGTCGCCGTGCGCGGCGCAGGGGACGACCACGGTGTCGTAGACGTTGAGCAGATGCGGCCCGGTGACGGCCAGCGCTACGAGGACCCCCAAGACCCCGAGCGCGGCGACAGCCGCCTGGGTGCGCAGCTGACGCCAGGCAAGCCAAGTCATGGCGCGATCGGTGCCATCGCGAGGGGATCCTCGCGGACCGCACCTTGGCCCATATAGGCGAGGACTAGGTCCTCAAGGTTGACCGACTCGATGACCCACCCAGGCTCCACGACCGGGCCGTCGCTTCGAACCACGAGCAGTCGCTGGCGGTCGGTGACCGAGGCCGCGATCACCGTCTGGTTCGCCGGCGCGACGTCGTCTGCTGAGCGTGTGCCGACGAGCCGATGGTGGGTGGCCAACAGTTCCTCTATCTCGCCTGCCACCCGGACGCGGGACTCCACGAGCACGATGAGGAAGTCGCAGACGCGCTCGATGTCGCTCACGAGGTGCGACGAGAGCACGATGCTCACGTCGTGGCCCGCAACCGTCGACATCAGCAGCCCGAGGAACTCGCGGCGCGCGAGCGGGTCGAGGCTTGCCACGGGCTCATCGAGGAGGAGCAGTTCGGGGCGCTTGGCGAGCGCGATCGTGAGGGACAGTTGGGCGCGCTGGCCGCCCGAGAGCTTCCCCGCCCGCTGGCGCGGACTGAGCCCGAGCTCGGCGAGGCGTGTGTGCGCGGCCGCCGCGTCCCATCGGGGATTGCAGTGCGCGCCGAGGCGTAGGTGGTCCTCGACCGAGAACCAGGGGTAGAGGGATGCGTCCTGGGGGACGAAGCCGACGCGGGCCAGCTGGGCAGCGTCGCGCGCCGGCTGCTCGCCGAGCACCACGATCGACCCGGTAGTCGGCGCGATCAGGCCGGCGGCGAGGTTGAGCAGCGTGGACTTGCCCGCCCCGTTCGGGCCGACCAGGCCGACGACGTGCCCGCGGGGGATGCAGAACGTGCAGTCCTCGAGCGCCCAGCGACGCAGGTAGCGCTTGCCGAGACCCACGGTCTCGAGCGCCGCGACACTCACGACGCTACTGGGGCGGGGTTCCGAAAGGCCGCTCGGAACAGCGCCTCGATGGAATCGTCGTCGAGGCCCACGGCTCGGGCCCGAACGAGCCACTGCTCGAGGTCGTGGCGGATCGGCCCGAGCGACGCAAGGACGTCCTCGCTGGTGCTGGCAGTCACGAATGTGCCGACCCCGGCCCGAGCGGCGACCAGCCCTTCGTGCTCCAGCTCGCGATAAGCCTTGGAGACCGTGTTCGGGTTGATCGCGATGCGGGTCACGACCTCGCGAACCGTCGGCAACTGGTCGCCCTCGCGCAGCGCGCCGAGCTTGAGGGCCCGGCGCACCTGGTGGACCAGCTGGAGGTAGGGGGCGATGCCCGACTTCGCGTCCAGGTAGAACTCTATCATGGCCCTCTAGTTTCACTAGATATCTAGTGCACTATAGAGAAGGGACGCGGCGGTGTCAACGAGGTCGTGTCGTCGAACTCAGTTGGTGACGATGTGAACGAATCACGCTGCCACCCATGTGCCGGTCGGGGCATGCACTCAACAGGTGCCGTCGGGTCTCTCCGACTCCAGCACTGAGCCGACCCTGGGTTGGGTCAGTCGTTTACGTCAGCCGCGGCGCAGGTGGAGGCCGAGAGGCCGAAGCGCCCGGCGAACGGTCTCCTCGCTAACCCCGAATTTGAGTGCAAGGGCCGGCGGAGGGTGGCCGTTCTCATAGAGCTCGGCGGCATGGCGCACCTGTTCAGCGGAGAGCTTGCCCACGCCTCTCGGGCGCTCGATGCCGTTGCGATCGAGGTGAGCATAGACAGTTGTGCGGTTGATGCCGTGGGCGACGACGAGGTCATCCACGCTGGCGCCGCTCAGGTAATCCTCGACGAGACGCGCAACCTCGTCCTGTCGGAGTCGCCTTTGATGCTGAGCCGGAGGCTCGGTATCTGTTGCGATCGTGTTACGATGAGTAGGCGGCAGGAGAAGTTCCCCCAGGTCAGCGACCATGCCGGGGGGGTTGGACTCTCATTACCTCCACCTGTGGCTGACGCCGGGCGTGAACACGAGCGCGTGGCAGACCCGGTTGCGACCGGTCTCGGGGTCGAAGATGATGCCCATGCGGCCGAAGTCGATCTGGCACTCGACCCCCGGCTCGCCGTCGGCGACACGGACGGTGCGCCGCCTTCCCCTGCGCGGCCCGCACAGCTCGGCACAGAAGCGCTCGAGCGTGCGTGGCGGGACGACGACGCCCATCCGAGCCAGCAGGGTGTGCACCTTGACGACGGTGAGGTCTTCCTCGTCGATCCAGCGGCGGATCTGCTCAGCTTGGGGCTCGAGCAGCCGCCAGCTCTCGCCGCCGCTGTCGGTGCGATGCGGGCGCACCTTCTCGACGACAACGCCGATCACCTCGTCCGAGAGCTGTTCCTCACCGGCGGCGCGGTCGACACCCGCCTCCTCGGCCGCACTGACGTAGCGGCGCACGGTCTTGCGGTCGACCGACGCCATCCGCTCGACGCTCCGCAGGCTCTCACCCCGGAGCCACAGCCTCAGCACCTCTCTCACCTCGAACACGTGAACCTCCCTGAAGGTCATCGCCGCTCCTCGATCGCTGACCGATGGCGGCGAGTCCACCGGCCGGCGAACCGGCGCTGGTGGATCCCAGGGGTGGTCCCATTACTGGCGGAAGGGTGGTCCCATGCTGCTGGCGGAACTCACCTCAAGGTGGTCCCATGCTCGTGGCGGGCGACAGGGGAGGCGGCGCTTCGATCCGGTTGATCGGTAGCCGCTACTTGCCAACGTCCGAGGGTTTGCCCGAAGCTTGCCGCTTGACCGCCTTGTGGAACCTATTGCGGAGGGGCCTTGACGCTGACCCAGTGGCCGTCGCCGTGGTGAGGCTCGTCGCCATCATCGTGGCGTGAACGTACGCACTGGCCGGATAAGTCTTTGGAGAGGAAGGCGAGTGGTACGGCCGCACTTCACACACCAACTGGATCGTGGCGCTGGGCTCATCCGGGAACAGGAAGCCGTCAACGGCCGCGGTCGCCGCCTTGCCCCCTAGGGCAAAGGTGGCCTGCGTCGAGGTCTGCGACTCGATGGTGGATGTGAGGCCGCCAGATGGGCTGCTGAATACGCTCTTGTCCCGTGCCCAGCATGAGAATTCGGCACCACCTTCTGCCTCGCCGACGACCCCGACCCCGGTGATCGTCGCGTTGACGGCATAGTCGCCCGTGCCCGGTTGGAAGGACGCCACCACCTGCGAACGAGATACCGGAACGCCCTTGAGAAGACCGGTAGACAGCTTCAGTTGCCCTCTTGCGAGGAACCCGGCGACCGGTCCCGCGGGCCCCTGTGCACCCGGTGCTCCCTGGGGTCCCTGTGTACCGGGGGAACCTTGGGCGCCCTTGGTCCCAGACGCGCCTTGAGGACCGGTCGGCCCCTGCGGGCCGGCGGAGCCCTGCGAGCCATTCGCCCCAGCGGCTCCTTGGGCACCTCTGGCTCCCTGGGGTCCGGCCCAACCCTGTGCACCCTGGGGCCCGGCGGCGCCTCGGGCACCCTGCGCCCCCTCGGCTCCTCGTGCCCCGATGGCGCCTTGAGAACCCTTGGCACCTTGCGCACCTTGCGGACCGGAAGCATTCCACGAGATGAGCGTCTCGCCGCTCGGGCACTTCTTCACCTTCGGGTAGTCGAGGCGAGCGAGGGTTCCGGTCGTATCGGAGTAACAGGCGTAGATCTTGGACGAGCCCGCCAGCGCCGGCGTCTCGCCGGCGGCGACTGCGACGCCCCCGGCGAGCAGGGTGGCGGTAAGCCCAGCGGCAACTCCTGCCTGGGAGAGTCCTTTCCGTCTCCTACGGATGCTGGACATGGGCATCCCCTCCCTTCCCGGCTCGTGAGGCAGGGCTACCTGCCTGCGTCGGAGGGCTTGCCGTCACGTGCCGCTTGAGCACCTTGTGGAACCCATTGCGGAGGGGTCTTGACGCTGGCCCAGTGGTCGTCGCTGTGGTGAGTCTCGTCGCCACTATCGTGGCGTCAGCTTCCACACTTGTAGACAACGGCAAACCAGAGGGGCTCCCATATGGCCGCACTTCACACACCAACTGGATCGTGGCGCTGGGCTCAGCTGGGAACAAGAAGCCTTCCACCGTGAGGTTCGCCGCGCGATACACCAAGGTCGATTGTGTCGAGGTCTGCGACTCGACGGTGGATGTGCTTCCGTTTGAGGTTCTGTCCCACGCCCAGCATGCGAGTGGGGCAGCAGGGGCCCCGAAAATCCCCCCTCCCCCGAACGCAGTGATCGTCGCGTTGACGGCATAGTCGCCCGGGCCTGGTTGCAAGGATGCCACCACCTGCGAGCGAGATATCGGGGCGCCGCTTTGAAGACCCGTAGCCAGGTTCACTTGCCGTCTTGCGAGGAACCCGGCGACTGGTCCCGCGGGTCCATGTGCACCCGGTGCTCCCTGGGGTCCCTGTGTACCGGGGGAACCTTGGGCGCCCTTGGTCCCAGACGCGCCTTGAGCACCGGTCGGCCCCTGCGGGCCAGCTGAGCCCTGCGAGCCATTCGTCCCAGCTGCTCCTTGGGCACCTCTGGCTCCCTGGGGTCCGGCCCAACCCTGTGCACCCTGGGGCCCGGCGGCGCCTCGGGCACCCTGCGCCCCCTCGGCTCCTCGTGCCCCGATGGCGCCTTGAGAACCCTTGGCACCTTGCGCACCTTGCGGACCGGAAGCATTCCACGAGATGAGCGTCTCGCCGCTCGGGCACTTCTTCACCTTCGGGTAGTCGAGGCGAGCGAGGGTTCCGGTCGTATCGGAGTAACAGGCGTAGATCTTGGACGAGCCCGCCAGCGCCGGCGTCTCGCCGGCGGCGACTGCGACGCCCCCGGCGAGCAGGGTGGCGGTAAGCCCAGCGGCAACTCCTGCCTGGGAGAGTCCTTTCCGTCTCCTACGGATGCTGGACATGGGCATCCCCTCCCTTCCCGGCTCGTGAGGCAGGGCTACCTGCCTGCGTCGGAGGGCTTGCCGTCACGTGCCGCTTGAGCACCTTGTGGAACCCATTGCGGAGGGGTCTTGACGCTGGCTGACCGGTTACCGCATCGAGTCTCGTCGCCATCATCGTGGCGTGAACGTTTACACTGTCGGGAATAGTCGTCCCCGTGGAGGTGGTGTACGGGTGCACTTCACACACCAGCTGGATCGTGGCGCTGGGCTCATCCGGGAACAGGAAGCCGTCAACGGTGTCGTTCCCGGCCCCGCGGGCTGCGACGAAGGCGGCCTGCGTCGAGGTCTGCGACTCGATGGGGGATGTGAGGCCGCCAGATTGGCTGCTGAATACGCTCTTGTCCCGTGCCCAGCATGAGAATTCGGCACTGAGTCCGTAATCAAAGAGACTGGTGACCCCGACCCCGGTGATCGTCGCGTTGACGGCATAGTCGCCCGTGCCCGGTTGGAAGGATGCCACCACCTGCGAACGAGATACCGGAACGCCCTTGAGAAGACCGGTAGACAGCTTCAGTTGCCCTCTTGCGAGGAACCCGGCGACCGGTCCCGCGGGCCCCTGTGCACCCGGTGCTCCCTGGGGTCCCTGTGTACCGGGGGAACCTTGGGCGCCCTTGGTCCCAGACGCGCCTTGAGGACCGGTCGGCCCCTGCGGGCCGGCGGAGCCTTGCGAGCCATTCGCCCCAGCGGCTCCTTGGGCACCCCTTGCTCCCTGGGGCCCGGCCGCGCCCTGTGCGCCCTGGGGCCCGGCGGCGCCTCGGGCACCCTGCGCCCCCTCGGCTCCTTGTGCCCCGATGGCGCCTTGAGCACCCTTGGCACCTTGCGCACCTTGCGGACCGGAAGCATTCCACGAGATGAGCGTCTCGCCGCTCGGGCACTTCTTCACCTTCGGGTAGTCGAGGCGAGCGAGGGCTCCGGTCGTATCGGAGTAACAGGCGTAGATCTTGGAGGTGGCGGCTGGCGGTATCCTGGCCGCTCCGGCGGTCGCCAGACTTCCTACGGCCACCGCGGGCAGGATCAGTCCCGCGGCCACGAGCTTTCTTCGTTGCTGCCCGTTTGACGACACAGAAACCTCCTCCAGCATTCGTTGCTCCAGGTCCTGCCCATCAAAAAATTCCTCCTAGTCAATTGCGTGACGTCTCTGTGCCGTCGGATGGCACACCCGATCTGATTTCTCTCGCAGGGACCGCGAGCGCGCCCCTTGCTGGCACCCGCTGTTGCGGTAGCGGGGTCCTTGTTCTTGGGCGCAGTCGGTTTCCTCCGTCCCGCTCTGCCGCCTCCTCCTCCCTCCTGCCCCCCGCTCTCTCTCGCCCTCCCGCCGCCCGTGCGCTCCGTGCGCTCGCCCTGTCGGGGCGCCGCCCGGTCGGCTGCTCCCCCCGCCGGCCCCCCTCGCTTCTGGCCCTGACTCCCGGCCTCTCGCCGGCCTTGCTCGCTCCCGTTTCCGGCCGTCGCTCACATGGGCATCGGGGCCGGTGACGCGGCCGACGGTCGTCGCACCGTAGCGGTCATATTTGGCGTAGTAGGCGGCGTCGATGTTGGAGCGCGCGTCGGCCTGTGCCTCCGCGAACAGGACGTCACCTTCGACGCCCCCAGTGCGGACGCGGCCGGCGCCGCTCGAGCTACAAGTTCGACAGCCCCGCCGCCATCGCGGCGGTCGGGAGCAACCTGTTCGTCACCAACAGCGTCAGCGACACCGTCACCGAGGTCGACGCCTCCACCGGGTCCCTCGTGCGGGTGATCTCCGGGTCGAGCTACAAGTTCGACTATCCCGTCGCCATCGCGGCCGTCGGGAGCGACTTGTTCGTCGCCAACTCCGGCGGACAATCGGTCACGGCTTTCTCCGTGTCCTAAGGGCTCCCCTACGGTCCGACGAGGGCCAGGGCACCACGGAGCCGCTCACTCACCCACTCCGGAACGGCGGCATCGAACCTGGCGCCCGCGACGCAGATCGTCTCGTCGAGCGCGCGCGTCAACACGGGAGCTGCCTTCACTCGCACGATGAATCTGATCGTCTCGCTCATGTCGCCTCGTCTGCCGGCGGTGAGCCTGCGGCATCACCAGCTTCGCGGAATGCTCGGTCTACAGGGTGGACGGCCCGGGTGCATCCGCCCCGCTGTTGGCACACTGTGCCCCGCCGGCACGGAGTGGAACTGTGTAGATGGATGAATCGCCGGGCCTCTTCACGATCGGGTACGAGATATCGAGGAGCCGCCTCAGGCGTTCTACCTGTTCACAGGCCTGGCCAGGGGGGTTGGAATAACATCTCCTTACCTCCACTCCCCAAAATCCCGTTGTCGGATTTACAACGTCGTTGCTGTTCAACAGCACTTTCGTGCCCCGACCGCCGGATGAGGCAATGCCGCTTGTTCGAACCCGAGCTGCTCGTCGAGTTGGAGGGCCGGACCCGCGGGCGTGGGATCAGGCTCGGGGCACGCGGCCTGAGCCGAAGTGGGTTTGTTCGGGTGGGAGTGTCCGGCCGGTGGTGGCGGCGAGGTCCTGGCTGGTGGGTGCGTTGTCGGCGTCGATGAACGTCTGGATGAGCAGTCCGTCGAGGGTGGCGATCATCAGGGACGCGAAGTGGCGGGCGACGTTGGGTTCGATCGTGTCCCAGAGCGAGTCGGTCAGCCAGCCTGCGACGCGGTCGCGTAGGCCCCCAAAGTCAGGTCGTCTTGCCGCATAAGTCCAGATTCATCAGCTAGAGGCAACTATCTCCCGTTGTTCGCCAGGCGGCCTTATCTCGCCTCCAGCACCGCCAGATCGCGCACGGCGAACCTATAATGCTCGATCTCCTCTTCCATCACCACGCCGAGGCATTCGGCGACCGTGCAGCTCTTCGTCGGGATAGCCCGGCGCAGGCTGCCGCTGGCAGCGCTGGCCGAGGTCGTCATCGGTCAGCCCCTCGACGACACCCCGGATCACGGCCATCCGGTCCGCCCGGGCAGCCAGAATATCGGCGTAGCCGGGATCCGCGGTCAGGTCGATGCCGAGCGCGCCCGCGGCCGCGGCCGGGTACCAGCTCTGCGGCAGCCCGATCGGGTGGTACGGCCTTTCCTGGTCCAGCACGGTGCGGCTTGCCCAAGCGTCGGTGACGAAGACCAGATGGCGCAGCGTCTGCGCGAACGACCACTCCTCGTTGACCTGCTCGGTTAGCGCCGCCGCGGGAAGCCGCCCGGCCCTCTCGCCGGCCTCGGCCCAGAGCCGCTCGATGGTGTCCCACATCGCGCGGAAGTCCTCCGCCGTCTGCCCCTCGCGGAACTGCACCCGCTCAGGGTGCCGCTGGTCCAGTTCCGCATTGACGAAGTCGGTGATGTCGACGCCATTGAAGGTGACGTTGCTGAGATAGCCAGAGACGCTGACGTTGACCAGCCAGCCGTCCCGGATGGTCACGCCGGTCAGGTCGCAGTCGGTGAACCGAGCACCGCGCATGTCCACGACGTCGAACCGGGCTTCACGGAATTCCTCGCTGCCTCCGCCCTCGCCTGCGTAGAACCGGTGGGGCCCGAACTGCGCGTCCATCGGGCAATCATGCCAGGCCGGGCGGCAACCTTGCCCGGTCGTCGCGTGCCGTGGGCGCCCCATTCCATCGGCACATGACCCGCCCGGAACGACGGCCCGAGTGCCGCGGCGGGCCGCAGCGAGCGACGACGGAGCCGAGGAGCGGCGCTTGTGGTAGGCGTTGCGAACGCGCGCCTACTCGGCAGGGAGTCGGGCCTCCCCGGCAGGTTTGTAGCCTTGACACGGCATACCGCTCGTGGCGGTCGAGTATCCCGTTCGTTCACTTCCCTGGGCGGCGTTCAGCCCTCGTGTCCGAGCTCGACACTGGCACGTCGGAGCGCTCTGCGAAGGGCCTCGTCGCCTACGCCGAGCTTTGGCGCCATCTCGGCGACAGAAGCGCCGCTTTCGTGCAGAGCGACCGCATGGCGTAGTTGCTCGCATGAGAGTTTGCGCGGTCTGATGGGGCGACGTCTCATTATCCCCACTTCCGAGACAGACGCGGCCGATCGGCTGACCACCAGACGACGTCCCCAGTCACCGGCACTCAGCGCTCAGCACCGTGCGCGGATGAAAGCGTTGGCCACTGCACCGTCCATCTCTTCGACGGCGGCGGCAGGGTCGATGTCCTCGGGGATCTCGATCTGCTCGGCCCACCGGGTGACCGCGGCTCGATCGTGGACGAGTGTTGGCTGGATCTCGATGTCATGGAAACCCGCAGCTTTCAGCTTCGCCTCGTAGTCCGCGTCGACCAGCGCCCCTGCCACACAACCCGTCCAGAGCGACATCAGCCCCTGCAACTCGGGCGGGATCGGACGGCGGAGAACCACGTCGGAGACGGCGAACAGTCCACCCGGTCGCAGAACTCGATGCGCCTCTTCGAACACCCGGTCCTTGTCAGCGGAGAGGTTGATGACACAGTTCGAGATGATGACGTCGACCGAGTCATCGGGCAGCGGGATGTCTTCGATCGTCCCGAGGAGGAACTCGACGTTGTCGACACAGGCCTCGGCCTGGTTGCGGTTGGCAAGCTCGAGCATCTCGGGTGTCATGTCGAGGCCGTAGACCTTGCCGGTTGGACCGACTCGGCGGGCCGAGAGCAGCACGTCGATGCCGCCTCCCGAACCCAGGTCCAGCACCACCTGGCCAGGCTCGAGGCTGGCCAGCATCGTCGGGTTGCCGCATCCGAGCGACGCGGCGACGGCTCCTGCAGGAAGGCCTCCAGCCTGTTCGTCGTCGTAGAGCTCGGAGCCGAACCCCTGTCCCGCGCCGACGTCCGTGCAACAGGATGACGCCTGAACGGCTAGGGCTGCAGAGGCGTAGCGCTCTCGAACGGCCCCACGGATCTCATCTGCGTTGGTTGACACTTCATGCTCCTTCTCCATTGGCCGGCTGCGCTGCGGCGGCGATTCCGGCTAGATACTTGACGGGCTCGGCGACGGCGTCGCAGCACATCGAGTAGACGTTGCTGCGACCCACTGGCGTGACCGAGACCAGGTGGCACTCTCTGAGCGCTTTGAGGTGGTGACTCACGAGCGTCTGGGGGATCCCGAGCTCGAACGTCAGCCCAACGACCGTACGTGGGCCCTCCGCCAAAGTGAGCAGGATCGCGAGGCGGTGCTCATCGGCGAGGGCCTTCAACATCGGGGCGAGTCGTTGTGCGGTCTGCCGCGGCGTGCTGGGAGCGGTGACTGACCCTGTCGCCGGGTCCAGGTCCTTGTCCTTTTCAGCCGTGGCCACCGTAGCTGTCATCACAGTCAGACTATAACCAGTAGATATCGTTATCAGCAGTAGATACTGTTGAAGAGTCCAGAGCGTTTCCGGATGACGGCTCGCGAAGGCCCGACGGCAGGGGATCTTCGCAACTGCGAGGCCGGACACACGGTCTGCGACAAGGAGTGCCGCGGCATACGCTCGCTCATGTCCACACCCATCGAAGATCTGGATGCCGTCCGAGCAGTCATCCAGCTGTACATCGACGGCAGCAACGGTGACGTTGCCAAGTTGCAGCAGGCTTTCCATCCAGCAGCTCGAATGGCGGGACACTTCGGCACCGATGTGGACGACAACGTCCCGATCACGGACTACTTCTCGGAAGTGGCCTCCCAACCGGAATTGGCGGCTGCCAATTTCCGAACCGTCCTCCGCACGATTGATCTCTGCGGCGATGCCGGCGTCGTAGTGCTGGTCCTGTCGGGCTACATGGGTTGCGACTTCGTTGACTACCTCTCAGTCGCACGGTTTGACGGCCGCTGGCTGATCACGAACAAGACCTACGCTCACTCCGGAGGCGAGCCACCGACGAGATGATTGCAATGCGTGCACCGCACCGGGCCGGACTTTGGGGGAGGGGGTGGCTGAGTAGCTGGTGAAGCCCAGATTTCGGCAAGTTCTGAACCAGCGCCCAGGAGAAACACAGCAAGGGTCTCTACTCTCAGCTCCACGCCCGCCCACGGCGCACGCAGCCCCGCCCCTGGTGCAAGAAGGAGTGTTCGAGTTGTTCTCACCCGGTTACGCCTGGAACGAGCTCCGCCGCCGCTGGGCACGGACGTTCGTCACCGCCCTCGGACTGGCCGCAGGAGTGGGTCTCGTGATGGGCATAATCGGGGTCTCCCAGGGACTCTCCGACGCGGAGAATCGGGTCCTCTCCCCGCTCGGGACAGTCGGAACCGACATCATCGTGACGCGTACGATCGCGCCGACCACAACCAAGACCACTACCACGACGACGACGAACCCGGGTGCCCGCTTCGTAGGTCCTCCTGGAGGAGGTGGAGGCTTCTTTGCCACCGGCGTCCCGGGCGCGAGCATCGGTACGACGAGCTCGCAGGCTGCCACGCTGCTCAACAACAACGCATCGGTGATCACCGACCTCGCGAAGCTCGGTCCAGCCGGGACTCGGTTCACCCACGACTTCTTCGTACCTGGCACGCTCATCACCTTCCCCTCGGTCGCCGTCACCGACGTCGCGAAGATCCCCGACGTGACCTCCGCCGTCGGTGCGCTCTCCCTCCAGGCGCTCCACGAGACCGGCACCGTCCCGAAGATCACAGACACTGTGAAAGAAGGCGGCCAGACGATCTCCACCACCGTGAAGCCGCCCGTGCTCACGCCGGCACAGACGGCTGCCGAGCGGGCCTGTATCCAGAAGCTGCTCGGGCAGTTCATTCATAAGAGGGGTTCTTCCGGGCCGAGCGGCCCTTCCGGCTCGAGCGGTTCTTCCGGCCCGAGCGGTCCGTCGGGCTCGAACAACGGCCCACCTCCGGGCTTCAGGGTGTTCATCGGCGACTTCCAGGAGAACCCGGCTGTCCAGAAGTGCCTTACTCCGGCTCAGATCAGCTACCAGCAGAACGTCGTCGTACCGGAGCAGACGATCACTCGCGTGCTCAACCCGCCGACGACCAACACCGCTACGTCCAGCTACACCGTCGCCGGCGTGGACCCGTCGAACGACACCACCGGGCTCATCACCAAGGCTCAGCTCGTCTCGGGGACCTGGTTCACGAGCAATCCCGCAGATGAGGTGCTCGTCAACACGGCGTACGCCAGCACGAAGGGACTGAAGGTCAACGGGACTGTCACGATCAATGCGAAGACCTACAAGATCGTGGGCCTGGTGGCGCCGACGCTGACGGGCAACATCTCCGACATCTACTTCCCGCTCTCCACGATCCAGAGCCTTGCTTCCGCACCGAAGTTCGTGAACGAGGTCCTCGTGGCGGTCAAGAGCTCCTCGGACGTTCCAGCAGTCACCAAGGAGATCAAGGCCGAGCTCCCCGGTGCCACTGTGATCACCTCGAAGTCGCTCGCCGACCAGGTGACCGGCAGCCTCACGAATGCCCACAAGCTCGCCAACGACCTCGGTGGGGCGCTGGCGGTCGTGGTGCTGC
Organism: uncultured Acidimicrobiaceae bacterium; assembly: GCA_963801185.1. Taxonomy (GTDB): domain Bacteria; phylum Actinomycetota; class Acidimicrobiia; order Acidimicrobiales; family Bog-793; genus Palsa-601. The sequence continues at coordinate 175,445 of CAWDDW010000002.1, forward strand.
TGGCCGCGTTTCTGATAGCCGGTCTGCTCACTCTCTCGAGTGTCGCGAAGCGCGTCCGCGAGATCGGTTCGCTCCGGGCGATCGGTTGGACGCGTGGCGCAGTCGTCCGCCAGGTCATCGCCGAGACGATCGGTATCGGCCTAGTCGGCGGTGTCTTGGGGGTCGCCATCGGGGTAGGAGTCTGCGCGATCATCGGTGCCGTCGGACCGGGGCTCTCGGTCACGTCCACGGGGCTGACGGTCGGCGCTTCCTCCCTGAGCAGTCTGGTTGGTCAGGGGACCACCGGCACGGTGACCACGATGGTGCATCTCTCGGCGCCGGTCCACATCACGACGGTCGTGCTCGCATTCGCAGGAGCGCTCGTCGGTGGCCTCCTTGCCGGCGTCGCCGGCGGCTGGCGCGCTGCGCGGCTCGCACCGGCATCAGCGCTGCGGGACCTCGGCTGATGGCCGGGACGCCAGGTTCGGAGATCGGAAAGGACAACGAGTCGACGATGGAGACCGAACGGGCCGAGGTAGAGGGCACGCCGTCAGGTCAGTCCCCCGGGCAGGGCCCCGGCTCGCCCCTCTACGAGCTTTCGGGCCTCGAGCGGACCTTCTCAAAGGGCGGCGTGGTCGTCAGAGCCGTCCGTGGCGTGAACCTCGTCATCAACCGTGGGGAGATGGTCTCACTCGAGGGGCCGAGCGGCTCGGGCAAGAGCACCCTGCTGCAGCTGCTCGGCGCCCTCGACAGCCCGACGGGTGGCTCGATCCGCTTCGAACAGCGCGACCTTGCGGGACTGAGCGACAAGGAGCTGACGAAGATCCGCGCGAAAGACGTCGGTTTCGTCTTCCAGCATTTCAACCTCATCCCGACCCTCACGGCCGAAGAGAACGTAGCAATCGCGATGTTCCCGAATCACGTACGAGCACACGAGCGACTGGAGCGCGCGAAGGACTTGTTGATCCAAGTCGGGCTTGGCCACCGCTTGGGCCACCTGCCGTCGCGGCTCTCCGGCGGCGAGCAGCAGCGGGTCGCGATCGCGCGGGCTCTTGCGAACAGCCCGAGCGTGATCATCGCGGACGAGCCGACCGGCAACCTCGACTCCGACACCGCCAAGGAGGTTATGGCGACGTTGAGCGCGCTGCGCGTCAGTGCCGGGGTGACCATCGTCGTGGCGACCCACGACGAGGACGTCGCCCGGCTCACCGATCGCCGGGTGCGCATCCGCGACGGCGCGATCCGGGAGGACTCGGCCGCGTAAGCCTCAACGGCTCAAGCGAAGTCGGTCGGCGTGGCTCGACTGGACCTCGACAGCGGTGCGAGCGGCTCATGCTCTTGCTCCGTAACTGGCGCCTCAGTCGGAGAGGCGGCAGCTGTGCCGATCCGCTTTCTGAGCTCGACATGAGGGATCAGCCACGAGGCGAAGAAGGCGATGAGACCGATCGGTGCCGCGATGACGAACACGACTTGGATCGACTGGGCATAGGCGGCGACGTAACCGTGTCGGGCGGCCGCCGACAGCGTGTCCAGGCTGGCCGGCGTGACGCTCGAGGTGGTCAGCCCGGGCGGCAGCTTGGCGCCCTTGAGGTGCCTGACCAGGTTGCCAACCAGCACGTTCGAGAAGATGGCACCGAAGATCGCCGCACCGAATGATCCCCCGATCGAGCGGAAGAACGTCGCCCCCGAGGTCGCGACCCCGAGCTCGGGGTACGGGACCGCGTTCTGGACGATGAGCACGAGCACCTGCATCACGGCTCCGAGGCCCATGCCGAGCACGAGCATGTAGATCGCCTGGAGGTCCGAGCTTGTCCCGATCCCCATCCGCGACAACAGAAGGAGCCCGATCGTGATGAGCCCGGTCCCGATGATCGGGAAGACCCGGTAGCGGCCGGAGCGACTGATGATCTGACCAGATCCGATCGAGACGATCAGCATCCCCACCATGAGGGGCAATAGCTGTAGCCCGGAGATGGTCGGCGACTCTCCGCGCACGATCTGGAAGAAGGCCGGCAGATAGGTGATCGCTCCGAACATTGCAAAGCCGACAATGAAGCCGACCACGCTCGTGACTGAGAACGCCCGGTTGGCAAAGAGGTGGAGCGGCAGCACCGGCTCGATCGCGCGCCGTTCTACGACGGCGAAGATCCCGACGAGCACTGCACCGGCTACGCCGAGGGCGACGATCGTCGCCGAGCTCCACGGGTAGGTCGTGCCGCCGAGGCTCGTGAAGAGCACCAGGCAGCTCGCCGCCAGAATGAGGACGACCGTGCCGAGGTAGTCGATGACGTGGTGAACCCGGCGGAGGTGGCCCGGAACCTGGCTCGCGATGACCGCGAGCGCAACAGCACCGATCGGGATGTTGATGTAGAAGATCCAGCGCCACGAGAGCTGCTCGACGAATACGCCTCCGAGCAGCGGACCGGCGATGCTCGCGACGCCGAACACGGCACCGAAGAGCCCTTGGTAGCGCCCGCGTTCGCGGGGGGAGACGATGTCTCCGACGATGGCCTGGGTGCCGACCATCAGCCCGCCGCCGCCGAGACCCTGGAGGGCCCTGAACGCGATCAGCTCGATCATGCTGTGACTCAGCCCGGAACAGATCGAGCCGCACAGAAAGATGACGATGGCTGTCTGGAAGAAGAACTTCCGCCCGTATTGATCGCCCAGCTTTCCCCACAGCGGCGTCGACACCGTCGCCGCCAGAAGGTAAGCGACGACGATCCACGACAGGTGAGAGGCGCCGTGGAGATCGGCGACGATCGTCGGCAGCGCGGTCGAGACGATCGTCTGGTCGAGGGCAGCGAGGAGCATCCCCAACATCAATGCGCCGATGATGATGAGCACACGACGGTGGCTCAGATCGGGGATAGGTGCCCCGTCGGCCTCGTTCATCGCGGACCCGTCGTTCATCGCGGTCGCTTCGGTCGACGAATCGGTCATCTGGCTGCCACAGGGTCGCCCGTGATGGCGAATGGCTCTTCCTCGAGGAGCCCTCCGGCGAGGAAGTCGATTGCGGCACCAGTGAGCCGGGCGAGCGAATCGACACCGCCGTTCGCGCTCCAGTAGAGGGCGGCGACGCGGCGTGGCGGCGAAGACGGTCGCCGTCAGCAAAGCCGGATAGGGGTCGTGATCCGGATCCTTCCCGAGACGCTCCGCCAAGGCCTCGACGAGGCTCCGCTCTACTTCGGTGACGTGGCCGCCGTACGCGCCGAGGAGATCGGGATCTTCCCGAACGATGGAGAAGCGGCGGAACCAGGCCTCCCTGCCCTCTCCCAGGTCGCCGAACTCGTCGTCGATCGTGGCCGCGTACTCGACCGTCACCCACCGCAGGGCTTCGAGAGGCGACTCGGCCGCCGGCCGCCCGAGCAGGCTCGCCCGCAACTCCTCGATTCGCTCTGGGTCAGCACCGATGACGGCGGACTCCTTGGAGGGGAAGTAGTTGAAGAACGTTCTCGTGGCGACGTCGGCCGCCGTGGCGATGTCCTCGACCGTGACGTGTGCGAAGCCCCGTTCTGCCACCAGCTCGAGTGCCGCGTAGCGAAGGGCCCGGCGTGTCGCTTGCTTCTTCCGATCGCGAAGCCCGCCTGGGCATGCTGGGTTCGGTAGGGCCTCGGTGGCGAGCATTGGGTCTGCTATATCCACATCGGCATCGGCGGGTACAGGTGCTGATGCCGTCATCGTGCCCTCAGTGTAACATTGCATCAGGTGCAACGATTCGGCACTGCAGCCGACGGTGGTACTGCCTCAGGGCATGAGGTCGTCGGCGTCGAGGTCGATGATCCCGGCGATCGAGCGCTCGAACATGCTCGTAGCGAGTGCGACGGCCCGGTCGTTCACGAGCTCGACGGCACCGCCCTGAATCGGATAGCAGAGGCAGAAGAGCACGGCCCGGCGATAGTCGTCCCAGAACTCCTCGAACGCGTAGTCGTGCACACCGCCCTCGACGAGAGTCTCGTGGTACAAGCGGGTGAGCTCGTCTTCATGGGCGCGCCGGTCGTCGACAGCGAGGCTCTGGCTCATGAAGTAGCCCATGTCCGCCGAGCCGGGTGATGCGGACGCGATCTGCCAGTCGACGATGGTCACCGAGCCAGCGGCGTCGTCGTGGAAGAAGACGTTGTCGAGGCGGACGTCCCCGTGACAGAGGGTACGCGGATGGTTGGGCATGTCCTCCATGATCGGCGGGCCGATCTCGGACCAGCGATCGCCGAGAGAGCGGATCCTCGCCGGGATGAGATCACCGAAACGGTCGAGCACCACCGGCCACGACTGCTTGCACGATTGGTCGTTGTACTGGGGATACGGCGACAGCTCCCAGGATCGGATGAACGGCAGCGCCTCGAGCCGATCGTCTTGCCACCACCGGGCGTGATGGCGGGCCAATGCGGTGACTATGAGCCGCGCATCTCCAATCGAGCACCCGCTGAGCTGGTCGCTCGTGCGCAGATGGCCGAGGTCCTCCATCACCACCACGAAGTCGTCCGTAGCCGGTTCGTGGTCGGCGTGATAGAGCCGAGGTGGGCTGAGACCGAGATCGGAGCTGAGGGAGCGATAGATCGCGACTTCGGTCTCGTAGAAGCGGTACCCGGCGGCAATTTGGCGGACCTGCTCGTACGGCGGTGCCATCTTCGCCACGACGGACGCAGGCCCGCTGCCCGACGAGTACGCCGGAGTCAGCCGGAACAACAGGCTCATGATGCCGACACCGACGCCGACCGGCTCGACCTCGACCGAGGCGACCACCGGGCCTTCGCGCGAGCGGCTGTCGCGGAGGACGCCGGTCAGCCATGCCGGCGTGATCTCCTCCGGCGAAGTAGGGATCGGCAGCACACCTGGCGTCGCGCACATCTCGCCCTCCCCCCAACGTGGTGCGTCCGGATCACCCCATCGGGACCCGCACACCACTGCCCGATCAGTGCACGCTACGACAGAACGCCTCCGAGCGCCTCGCCCAGGGCGTCGAGGAGCATGGCGGTGCCGTGCTCCCTTTGCTCCGCGTCGTCGTATCCGTCAAGGAACGCCCCCTGCTCGGTGAGTGTCAGCCGAGTCCGGTCGCCCTCGGCCACCAACTCGATGGTGGTGAGCGACACTGAGATGTGCAAGTCGTCGAGGTACATGTCGTAGGCGTAGACGATGCGCTCGTTGGGGACTATGTCGTGGTAGCGACACTCGAACCGGTGCACCGGCCCACCAATCGGCCCGCCACGGTTGGTCTCGGTGCCGCCGACTCGGAAGTCCATCTCATGCACGGCGGGGCCCCATTCATCCGGGCCGGAGAACCATTGCTCCTTGGCCTCCTTCTCGGCCAAGGCGGCGAACACCCGTGCGGGAGCGGCTTCGTAGACGCGCTTCAGGACGAAGATTGCGTGATGGGCAGAGCGTTCGGTCATGGTGCCTCCTTAGTGTGATCGAGGTGGTCGCCGAGGCGGTCGAGCCGGCGCTCCCAGCTGGCGCGGCGCTCGGCGATCCACGTCTCGGCTTCTTGCAGCGCGGCCGGCTCGATACTGCATGTCCGGACTCGACCCGCCTTCTCCGAGTGGATCAGGCCGCTTGCCTCCAGCACCTGCAAGTGCTGGACGACGGCCGCGAGCGACATCGGGAGTGGTCTCGCCAACTCGCTCACCGAGGCGGGGCCCCGACTCAGGCGCTCGACGAGGGCGAGACGGCTTGGGTCGGCGAGCGCGTGGAACATCCGGTCGATCGACACTTACGTCAAGCCTGCGCCAGTTGGTTAAGCACATGCTTGAGTATAGGCGCGCCCCATCAAGACAGTCAAGCAAACGCTTGATTATTTGACCGAGCACATCGCCGCCGCCCCGGCCCCGGCGCAGCCGAGATCACGAGGCGGCGGTGCGATGTGACCGACGCGCCGCTCAGGCGCTCTTGACCGCCTCGATGTCGAGCTCGATGGTGATCTTGTCGGAGACCATGACGCCGCCTGCCTCGAGGACGGCGTTGAAGCTCACGCCGAAGTCGCTGCGGTTGAGCACGGTCGTGCCCTCGAATCCGATGCGCTCGTTGCCGTAGGGGTCCTTGGCGGCTCCCGTGAACTCGATCTCGAGGGTCACGGGCTTCGTCACCCCACGGATCGTGAGGTCACCGGTCACGTCGAAACTATTCACGCCCGTCGGCTCGATCTTCGTGCCCACGAACGTGATCTGAGGGAAAGTCGGAGCGTCGAAGAAGTCGTTGTTGCGGAGGTGCTCGTCGCGCTGGTCGACGCCCGTGTCGACGCTCGCGACGTCGATCGTCACGTTGACGCTCGACTTCGCCGGGTCAGTCGCGTCGAGGTGGAGCGACCCGTCGAAAGTCTTGAAGCTGCCGCGAACCTTGGACACCATGGCGTGCCTCGCCACGAAGCCAAGCCGGCTGTGAGTGAGGTCGAACTGGTAGTCGCCCGTGATCTCCGGGCTGTAGGTCGAGGTGGGGGAGAGTGTGGTCATCGGTGTTCCGTCCTTGGTCATAATGTTGATGTGACAACAACTCTACACAACTATTGATGACGTGTCAACATTCCCTTATCGCCTAGACTGCCCCTCATGGAGGAGGTGCGCGTAGGAGAACAGCGTTGGCTGAGCGAGCGCGAGGCTTGCGCGTGGCGGGGGTGCCTCGCGATGTGGCATGCGCTCGAGAGAGCTGTCGACCGCCAGCTCACCCGGGAGTCGGGACTCTCCGCGGCCGACTACCAGCTCCTCGTGCCTCTCTCCGAGGCGCCCGGCACGGAGCTGAGGGCACGTGACCTCGGGAGGGACGTCGACTGGGAGCGCAGCAGGATCTCGCACCAGATCCGCCGGATGGAACAGCGCGGGTTGATCTCGCGACGGGACTGCCCCACCGACGCTCGGGGCACGGTGATCGCTCTCACGGAAGCAGGGTCAGCCGCTATCAGGGATGCGGCGCCGTCTCACGTCGACTGGGTCCGCGAGAACTTCATCGACGTGCTCACGCCGGACGAGCTCGACTCGCTTCGTGGCATCTCCGAGCGCGTCCTCTCCAAACTCGCGTCGGAGGGTTGCCAAGGCGAGACGGACTCGTGCGGGAGCGCTTGCTCAGGTAGTTGAGACTCTCACGGCGAGGGCCACCGGACCGGAGCCGACCGACGTGCTCCAGAAGGACTTGCCGGTCGAGATGTCGATCTCAGTGAGCTTGGAGATCGCCTCGTCGAGGACGATCGCGATCGGGGCGAGAGGTTCGACGGCGAGCGCCACCGGATCGCTGCCGGTGCCCGCGATCTCACGGGGTGTCTTCGAGCCCGTCTGCAACTGGAACAGCTTGCCCGACGTGGAGCTGACGACATAGGGCTCCAGATCCGACTTCCCGTAGGCCACAGCGGAAGCCCCCGGAACCCTTACCTCGGCGCCGGGCGTGCCGCCGAGAAGAGTGATCGGCGTCACGGCGCCGTCTCCCGCGTCCACCACGACGGCCATCGTGCCGTCGTCTGATATGGCTATCGCCGAGGGATCGTTGCCCACCGAGATCGGGGTACCGGCTGTTGGTGGTGATGACAGCGCCACAGGGGTGACCTCGTCGCTGCCGGCATCTACGACATAGGCGGTCGAGCCGTCGGGCGTGATCGCCTCGGCCACAGGGTCATCGCCGACTGAGACGGTCGTCTCGATCACACCGGTCCCGAGGTTGACCTCGTCGAGCCGCCCGCCTGACGCATCGGCGACCCAGGCGGTCAGCTTGCCGGAGTGAGAAGTGAACGCGATCGCGTCAGGGCTGCCACCAACGGTGATGGGAGTGCCTCGCTTGTCGGTGCTCAGCGATATCGGCACGATCTGGTGCGCTGAGGTCGCGCACGCCCAGGCTGTGCTTCCGTCCGGCGTGATGGCGACAGCGCTCGTCCCAGACCCGGCGGACACCGGCGTACCCGCGCGAGCGACTCCGGTGGCGACGATGCCCAGCTCTCCGCTCAGGTAGTTCGCGACGTACAGCAGCGGCCCGGCTGGGTCGACGCTGAGTGCGATCGGGCCCTTGCCAACCGTGAGCGGAGGTGCGAAGGAGTTGTCGGCTGCCATGATGGTCGTGAGAGACCCTTTGCCGTTGTCGTAGTTCGCGACGTAGACCGAGTCGCTGGCGGGTGAGTACGCGACCGCCGTTGGCTCCACGCCGGTCGCGAGGCGAGCCACGACCGAGAACGACGAAAGGTCGACGACGTCTGTCTGATTCTTGGAGTAGCAGACCACGTACGCCGTCGTGCCGCCCTTCGAGATGGCCACCCCGTCGGGCCCGGCCCCTACGGGAATCGTCCCGATCACGGTCTTGTCCTTCAGCTTGATGACCGACACGGTGTTGGATCCGAGATTGGCGACCAACGCAGCCGTGCCTTGGGGGTTGATGGCGATCGCGAACGGCTTCTGGCCGACCTTGATGGGCTTTCCGACCGTGCCGGAGGGCAGGCTGACCGGAGAGACCTCGCCGAGTCCTTGGTCCGCCACGTAGGCGGTGGTGCCGTTCGGCGTGACGGCGATCCCTTGCGGCGCCGCATCCTTCGGCAGCCGGATGGTGGTGCCCGCCTTGTTCGTGGAGAGCTCGATGGGCGTGACCGAGTTCGACAGGTAGTCGGTGACGTAGGCCTCCGTGCCGTTCGGCGCGACGGCGATGTCACTTGGTCCGTTCCCCACCGCGATGGGTGCGCCCTCGACGTGCCCGGCGACGGCGATCGGAGTGACGGTGTCGGTGTTGTAGCGGCCGGCGAGTGCCTCGTCGCCGTTTGGCGTGAAGGCAACCGTGTCGAGGTCCGCTCCGATCTCGATGGAACCGGAGCCGTCGGTAGTGACGAGATCGAGCGGGGTCACGTCGCCGGAGGGGTCGGCGACGACAGCAACGCCCGGCTGTGGGTTCAGCACCGAGCGGGCGCGGACAGCCGACGCAGTGAGGTTTGCGTGAGGCGCGGCGGCGACGGCGATCCCGGCCCCGGTCCCGACGTCAACCCCCGCCCCGGCCACGAGAGCTACGAGCAAGGCCGCGCCGGCGGCAACTGCCGTGGCAGGGATGGCCCGCCCACCTGTTTGGCCGGCCCCCGGGCGACGAGTTCGGCGGTGCATCAGCAGCGGTTGAGCGGGCATGTACTACTTGTGGTGGTCGGCGACGTGGAGGTCGTCGTGGTGGTCGGCCGTGTCGTGGTGGTCGTCGTCGCCGGAGGGCGGGTCGTCGTCGTGGGGTGTGTCGTCGTGGTTGTCGGGCGTGTCGTGGTTGTCGGGCGTGTCGTCGTGGGAGGTCCGCCGCGGTGGCCGGACGTCGTGGCGGTGGTGTTCCTAGGGGCTTGCGTCGTCTTGGTGGTGACCGGCCTCGTGGAGGTCGTCGTGCCGCCTCCACCGCCGTGATGGTGCTGGTGGGGGAGCGTCGTCACAACCCCTGTCCCGACCGTCACGGGCGCGCTTGTGCCAGTGTCAGGATTCGGGCGCCCACCTGCGAGCGCGACGACCAGAGCAGTGCCTACGACGACGATGACGAGCGGGATCGACACGATCGGCCGGAGGAGGAACGGGCGGTGTCTCTTGATCGGCTGGCCGATCGGGCGGCGGGCGAGAGCAGCAAGCTCGGCTTCCATCCCGGGCTTGGCGCCGCCAGACAGATGGCGTCCGTTGCCCGTCCCGGTTGGTTTGCCTTCGTCCACCCCAGCCTCCGTGACCGGATAAAGCTGTACCCGGAACTCCCTCTACCCGGAACTCCCTCTACCCGGAACTCCCTGCAAGGCTACGCCGGGAGCGCTTTATTTGCACACGCATGCCGGGAGCGAGCCGGGCCTCGCCCGGTCGGTGGGAGTCGTCAGTCGTCGAGTGTCTCGAGCTCGTGCACCCGTTCTGGTTCTTCACCGTCCTCCGCCAGAGGCGCAGCCCAAGGATCGAGCTCCGTGGCGAGCTCGGGCATCTCTCGGCCCCGGCCACGCCAGATCAGTGCGAGCCCGAACAGTGCACCGGCTGCCACGAACGCAAGCGAGGCAGCGATCACGGCAAGGTCGCCGCGCGTGCCGTGCGGCAGCAGCACCGACTCGTCGAAGAAACGCGCCAGCCCGTACAGCGTCACGACGCTGGTCACGACCAGGCCGAGCGGCCCTCCGCGGCGCCGGACGAACTTCTCGATCTGAAGGGCGATGACCCAGATGACGAAGCACTCGATTGCCTGGATGATGGGAACCGGGACCCGCTTGCCGGCTTGGCCGGCGTAGTACATGCCGTACCAGGCGTTCGTCCGCATACCTCCGCCCTGGTACATGAGCTGGGGTCCGAGCAGCCGTCCTACGGTCCAGGCGATCGCCAGCACTGGCGCCACGAGGTCGAGGACCACGACCATGCGCAACTTCGGGCACCAGCGGTGGGCGCACCACATGCCGACTGGCACCCCGCCGAGCAGGCCGCCGTAGCTCGACAGGCCTCCGTGCCAGACGGCGAAGATGTCGCCGAGGTTGTGCGAGTAGTAGCCCCACATCGAGATGACGTGGACCGCTCGCGCTCCCACGATCGAAAAGATGATGATCCAGACGAACCCCTTTGTGAGCCAGCCGTCCGGATAGCCGTGGTCCCTCAACCGGCGCGCCAAGTACCGGTACGCGAACCAGAACGTGATGGCGAGCCCGATGCCGTAGGTGTGCACCTGCAGCGGGCCGATGTTGAAGACAACGGGGATTGGCTTCACGGCACCACCAGTATCCCCCAGCCACGACGGGCTGCAAGACCGGCTATAGCTTTTCCACCACCATCGCCATGCCCTGGCCCCCGCCGACGCACATCGTCTCGAGTCCGTAGCGGCCGTTCTCGTGCTCGAGGCCGTTGATCAGTGTCGTCATGATCCTCGCCCCGGTCATCCCGAACGGGTGGCCAAGGGCGATGGCGCCGCCGTGGGCGTTGAGTTTCTCGAGCGGGATGTCGAGTTGGCGTGCCGATGGGATCACCTGCGCGGCGAACGCCTCGTTGATCTCGACGAGGTCGATGTCGTCCATCGTGAGGTTCGCTCGCTTCAGCGCCTGGCGGCTCGCCTCGATGGGGCCGAGACCCATGATCTCGGGGTTGAGGCCGCTCACGCCCGAGGAGACGACGCGGGCGAGAGGCTCGAGCCCGAGCTGGGAAGCCCTGCGGTCGCTCATGACGAGCACCGCTGCCGCGCCGTCGTTGAGCGGGCAGGCGTTCCCGGCGGTGATCCGGCCATCGGGCCGGAACGCCGGCTGGAGCTTCGAGAGGCCTTCGACAGTCGTGTCGGGCCGCGGCCCGTCATCCTTCGACACCACGGTGCCGTCGTGAAGGGTGACCGGGATGATCTCGCGCTCGAAGAAGCCGTTCGCCACGTGCTCGACCGCCAGGTTCTGAGACCGGGCTGAGTACTCGTCCATCTCCTCACGCGAGACGTTCTCGTACTCGGCGACGTTCTCGGCCGTCTGGCCCATGGCGATGTATATGTCGGGCAGTCCCGGCTGCGGCTCCCACGGAGGCTGGCCGCCGTCGGAACGCTTCGCGGACCGGGCCTCGCCCTCGGCGAAGAGCAGGTTGTGGGTATTCGGGACGCCGTCTGAGCTTCCCGCGAAGAAACGGCTCGTTGTCTCGACACCCGCTGCCACGAACACGTCGCCCTCGCCTGCTTTGATCGCATGGGCCGCCATCCGGATCGTCTGGAGAGAGGACGAGCAGTACCGGTTGACAGTGACGCCAGGGACATTGTCGAGGCCGGACAGTATGGCGACGACGCGGCCGATGTTGAATCCAGCCTCCCCGGCAGGCTGCCCGTTGCCGAGGATGAGGTCCTCGATCTCACCAGGATCGAGCTGTGGAACCTTCGCGAGCAGCGCCTTGACGATCTGGGCAGCCAGATCATCGGGTCGCACCTCCTTCAGCGAACCTTTGAAAGCGCGGCCGATTGGGCTGCGAGCTGTTGCGACGATGACGGCTTCGGGCATGGCCGAGATACTAAGGAACCGGGACGCCGGGCGCCCAATCGCGCTGATCCGGACTCGCTCCGGAAGCGGACTCGCCGGGACGCGGAAGGGCCCCGGGACGCGGAAGGGCCCCGGGTAGCCGGTCGGCAGATGCCTCCGTACTCCCCGGGGCCGCAACCCTGGTGAGTCCCACTCCCCGTTCGCTCTCCGGCGCCTTGCGGCGCTGGTTCGCTCGACGTCCCTCGCGGCACCTTGCGGCGCCGCTCGCTTCGTCCCTGCAGTCAGTCCTGGGGGGACCGACCCGGCGAGGAGCCTTCTTCACCCTCCGCGACATAGCGATGCCCTGCTCCCGGTTGTGGGCCTCCCTTGCGGGCTACCCCTTCCCCGTTCGCTGCCTCCTGGTCTCCGTCCCCCTTGCGGGGCACTTCCTCCTTTTGGCGAGCTCCCAGATCTCCAGCCTCCCTTGCGGGTGACCTTCTCTCCAGGCGCTTGCTTCCAGCTCTCCGGCTCCTCTTGCGAGGCTCCATTGCTCCGGTCGCTGCTCCGCTTCTTGTCAGGTTTCCCTTGCGGGTCTCCCTCCTGTCAACGGCGCTTAGCACCACCTGCCTTGGTGCGTGCATCTTGCGCCGCCGGCCCCCCGGGGTCAATGAGAAATCACGAAATACCCCGTTTATCGACAGGAACCTTTTACTTTCCCCCGTTCATCCCCAGCCTGGTCCACAGGCGGAGCCCCGAGAACCGCCACGGGGACGCCAAAGCGGCTTCGCCACGGGGTGTCAGCGGTCGGACGGAAGAAGCTCGCCCCCCACGCGATCGATCGTGGCGAACTCGTCGACGCCGCGTCGCCGGAGCTTCGTGACCTGATGCACAGGGCGGCCGAGAACGATGAGACCGGCCACCGCGTACTCGCGGGGGACGGCGAGCAACCGCTTCACGACCTGTTCTTCGCGACATATCACGGTCGTCATGACCCCGCCGAGCCCTTCTTGCCGGGCGGCGAGCAACAGGTTGTGGCTGAACGGGTACACCGACGCGCCGCCCACGATGCTCTGCCGGTCGAGGCCGTTGTCAGTGACCGCGAGCGACGGCAGGTGTGCGAGCAGGACGAGCATCACCGGCACCTCGTTCAGGTGGTCCGCGAACTCGTTCGGGCTCGGCATGGCTCTGGCCTGCTCGAGGTCGACTGCCGGTCCATCCCATCGACCGTCCTCGCCTGGCGCGAACGGCACCAGCCCGGAGGCCGCGTGGGCGACGTACTCGCGCCAGCCGGCCACGTACGCGTCCCTGATGGCGAGGCGAAGCGCCTCGTCCTTGATGACGACGACACGCCATGGCTGGCGGTTGCCGCCGCTCGGCGCGTACCGAGCGTTGTCGAGTATCCGCCGTAGCACCGCATCGGGGACCTCGTCCTCGGTGAAGGCACGAGCTGCGCCGGTCGTCCGCATGGCCTCTGTCAGTTCCATCGTCCGCCAAGGTAACCGCGACAGGGCGGTGCTAGCGTCCGACGGTCAGGGGACACGGTTACGAGCGACGGGACGCGATGAGCGACTGGAGCGGACAAGGTCTGCCGCCGGCAGCGCAGGCGAGGATGGATCGGGCTCGCCAAGGAGCGCCCGCGAGCAGCCTGCTCTCCGTCAACGGCCAGGCAGGCCTCGAGGGCTGCGGCTTCCACGTGGTCGGTGAGGTCATGGGTTGCATCGTCGAGCACATCGGCTGGAGCGGCTGGGGCGGCTGTGGTTACTACGGCCAGGGAGGCTTCGGCCCGGGGGGCTTCGGCCCGGGACTGGGCAGGGGCGCAGGTTTCGGCGCCGGACTCGCAAGGGGTGGAGGTGGTTTTGGCGGCCAGTTCGGCATCGGTGGCCCCACGAACACCGTGACGAGCGGGGGTGGTGGCGGCTACACCGGTTTCGGTGCGTACGTCGACGCTCTCTATGCCGGCTACGACACAGCTCTGCTCCGCATGCTCACGGAGTGCCAGTCTCTCGGGGGAGACGGCGTAGTCGGCGTCGCCCTCACCGTCACCCACCTCGGCAACGACAACCGGGAGTTCCTCGCCTACGGCACGGCCGTGCGGGCTCACAGTGAGACCCGCCCGCGGAGCCTCTTCTCGACGATGCTGCCGGGCCAGGACGTCGCCAAGCTTCTGCACGGCGGCTGGGCTCCGGTCGGCATCGTGGTCGGGCTCTCGATGGCCATCCGGCATGACGACTGGACGACCCTGCAACAGGCATCGATGATGGCGGGCAACACCGAGGTCTCGGGCTACAGCGACCTCGTCCATCACGTCCGCTCGGACGCAAGGCACCAGTTCCAGCAGCGAACCGCGGCGTACGGCGCGGACGGGTCGATCTCGTCGACGATGAACCTCGACATATGGGAGCGAGAGGCCGGCGAGAACCACCGGGACCACGTCGCGCTCGCCGCCATGACAGGAACGGCGGTCGCGCGATTCCACAAGGGCACGGAGGCTCAGACCACCAGTCTCAAGATCTTGCCGCTCGACACTCCGAGGAGGAGCAAATGACCGACACCACGAATCTCGGTGTCCCAGAAGATGCAATGCGGCGCCTGGCGGAGATGAAGCCGGGCGCGCCGGGCGCCCTCTTCACATCCGACTTGAGTGTGAACGAGTTCTTGTTGGTGAGGGAGGCTGGGTTTCGGCCGTTGGGGCTGGTGCTCGGCTCGAGCATCTATCACGTGGGCCTTCAGGTTGGCCGATGGAGCCAGAACATGGAGCTCTCCACGCTCTCACAGGCGATGTACCAGGCCCGCGAGCTCGCGATGACCCGGATGGAGGCCGAGGCGAACGCCCTCGGAGCCGACGGGATCGTCGGAGTCCGGCTCGAAGATCGAATTCAAGGAGTTCGGCAACGACCTCGCCGAGTTCATCGCCGTCGGGACCGCCGTGAAGGCAGACGACGGCGGTCCGTGGCGCAACAACCAGAATCAGCCCTTCACGTCCGACCTGTCAGGGCAGGACTTCTGGACGCTCGTTCAGGCGGGCTACGGGCCGCTCGGCATGGTCATGGGGAATTGCGTGTACCACATCGCCCATCAAGGCGCGCTGAAGGCCATGGGGAACGTCGGCAAGAACGTCGAGATCCCCCAGTTCACCGAGGCGCTCTACGACGCTCGTGAGCTGGCGATGAGCCGGATGCAGGCCGAGGCCGAGCAGCTGAAGGCAGAGGGGATCGTGGGCGTGCAGCTGCTGTCGCTGGCGCACAAATGGGGCGGTCACACGACGGAGTTCTTCGCGATCGGCACTGCGGTACGCCCGCTCCGGGCAGACCACGTGATCGCCAAACCGCAACTGGTACTGCCCCTCACGGATCGTTGATGAGCGACACCGGATCTCTCGAGCCGCGGCCCGAGCCGAACGAGCTCGTCGAGAGCGTTGCCGCCGCGCTTCGCGCCGATACGGCGGACCTCGACGCTTATCACCGGGTGCTCTCGACCACCATCGGCGAGCTGCTGCCCGCCGGCATGGTCGAGGTCGACTACGAGCGCTCCCTCGGTGACCGCATGGCTGGCCGGCCGGGGAAGGCGACGGCGATCAAGCTGCGCCTCGGGGACTCGACCCTCGAGCTCGTCTCGCGCCATGGCAGTCTGGTCGGGACGGTCGCGCAGGAGGTGCGGGGAGTGACGATCTCGCGTAAGGAAGTCCCGGTGGCGGAGTGGGTGAGGCAGTTGGCCACGTATCTCGCCGCCGCGGCGGCCGACAGCGCAAGCGCCCGCGAGGCCCTCGGGAAGCTCCTCGGCGAGTAGCCCCCGGCTCAGTACCGCCCGCCGGGCTCTGACCCCATGGCCTCGCTCACGGCCCGGGCAAGGACCGGAGCCATGTCGACCGGGAGCGCCGCGGTCGTGACGCGGACGCCGGGCTTGCTCGCCAGGCGAAACGCGCTCCCTCCCCCCACCCGCCAGCCACCCGCCCACAACCTTGCCACGCACGAGGCTTCGTCCTCGACGGGGATCCAGACGTTGAGGCCGGTGCGCCCGACAGCGGGGATGCCGAGCGCGCTGAGCTGCTCGAGGAAAGCATGGCGACGCTCGTCGTACGTGTCGGCCGCTGCGCTCGTGAGCTTGGCGACCTTCTGGTCGGACCAGAGGCCGGCGACGACTTGCTGGAGGAGATGGCTCACCCATCCGGCGCTCGCGTCGAGGCTGGCGTCTACGCGGGCAACCGTCGTCGCGTCCCCGCTGACGACAGCGAGCCGAAGGTCGGGCCCGTAGGCCTTGGCGGCCGATCGCACGAAAGCCCACGGCCCAGGCAGGGAGGGCGCGGGCGCGGTGGTCGCGGCGGTCGCGGCCGTGACCGAGCTCAGCCCTACGTTCGCGATCTTGTGCCCGTGGTCGTCCTCGATCGTGATGACGCCCGGGTATCGGGCGAGGACCTGGAGGAGTGAGGCCGCGCGTTCGGCAGTGATCGACGCACCGGTGGGGTTCTGTGCCCGCGAGGTGAGGACAACTCCGCGGGCTCCCCCTGCAAGGGCCTCCCACAGGGCGTCGGCCAGAGGCCCTTCGTCGTCGACGGCCATGGGAATGGCGATGAGCCCCCACTGGGTCAGTCCGTTGATGAGCGCCGGCCATCCCGGGTCCTCGACGGCGACGCGGTCACCGGGCCGGAGCGAGGTGTTGAGGATCCGGCTGATCGCGTCGAGTGCCCCGAAGGTGCAGGTCAGGAATTCCGTCGGCACGCGATCGATGGCGAGCTGCTCCGCTGCCACTCGCGCGAGGGCCGGATGAAGGACCGGTGACCCGTAAGTCACGGGCCGGTAGTCGATTCGGCGGAGGATGTCGCCCAGTGCCGGCAGCAGCTCCGGATCGGGATTGCCCGAGCCGACATCGATGACGGTGTCCGGTTCTGGCGACGCTGTCGCTGCCGTCGACGTCCCGGTCGCTGCCTGGCCGGGACGGCTCCGGTACCGGCCCTG
This sequence comes from uncultured Acidimicrobiaceae bacterium, assembly GCA_963801185.1. Taxonomy (GTDB): domain Bacteria; phylum Actinomycetota; class Acidimicrobiia; order Acidimicrobiales; family Bog-793; genus Palsa-601. The sequence continues at coordinate 192,227 of CAWDDW010000002.1, forward strand.
CCGTGCGGGCGGCGCGCCACCGTCGTCGCGCCGCCACGGGCGGACCCGGGTACCTCGCCTCCGGTCCGAGACCGTGAGGCCTCGTTGACGTGCGAGGCGGTAGGCAGCCGCAACCGTTCCCGGGCTCACACCAAGGATCACGGCCAAGTCCCTGATCGGCGGGAGCAGCTCGGAGGGAGCGAGGGAGCCCGATATGACTCCGCGTTCGAGCGACTCGGCGATGGTTGCAGCCGTCGTCCCGGTGATCTGATACTGTATTACCACAAGACAGTGATTGTATCACTACAAGATGGAAGTGACCTACTGAGGCGAAGTACCGAGGCGAGACAGTATCGGAGAGCGGAGATGGACCCGTCCGAGTATCCCCAGACCAAGAGCAACGTGCCGTCTCGGCATTCCGAGCGTGCTCGCTATGACGGAGAGACCGTTCATTCCATATTGGACGGGGGAGTCATTGCCCATGTTGGTTTCGTGGCCGACGGGCAGCCACAGGTGCTGCCCATGTTGTACGTGCGCGTGGGTACTGCCGTCTACCTCCATGGTTCGACCGGCTCGCACCTCAACCGCATGGCCGCTCGCAACGGTGGAGTGGCGGTTGCGGTCGAGGTGACTCTCATGGACGAGTTCGTCCTGGCACGTTCGACCTTCAGCCACTCGGTGAATTACCGCTCGGTCGTAGCGGCAGGCGAGGCCGTCATCGTTGCGAGCGAGGAGCGGAAGGCGGAGGTCCTCGAGGCGCTCGTCGAACGGTTGATCCCAGGCCGCAGCGGGGACGCTCGGCGGCCGACGAGCGACGAGCTGCGCCAGACCGGCGTGTTGGAGCTCCAGCTGGCCGACGTGAGCGCGAAGGTGCGCACAGGGGACCCGATAGACAAAGCGGAGGATCTCGACTCGCGCTGCTGGGCAGGCGTGCTTCCCATCGGTGTCTACCGGGGCGAGCCGCGCCCGGCGGCGGACCTGGCGGCGGGGATCGAGGTCCCGGCGTACTTGGCCCCGGGGGCGCCGTCTCCCGGGCTCGTCTGAGTCGGCGTCGCTGGTCGCTGGTGGCTGGTAGCGCCGATGAGAGCTGTCGTGCAGCGGGTTCGTCACGCTCGTGTCGTGGTGGCCGGCGAGGTCGTAGGAGCGATCGAGAGGCCCGGGCTCTGCGTGTTCGTCGGTGTGACCCATGGCGACACCACCGCCGAGGCATCCGCGCTCGCCGAGAGGCTATGGAACCTGCGCGTGCTGGGCGACGACGAGGGCCGGATGAACCGCTCGTGCTCCGAGCTCGGGGCACCGATGCTCGTCGTCAGCCAGTTCACCCTCTACGCCGACACGACCCGAGGCAGGCGCCCGTCGTTCGTAGCCGCTATGCCGGGGGCTGAGGCGGCGCCTCTCGTCGACGTGGTGGTTGAGACTTTGCGCCGGCTCGGGGCAACAATCTCAACCGGCATCTTCGGAGCGGAGATGCTGGTCGAGCTGGTGAACGACGGACCTGTGACGATCATCCTCGAGGTGTAGCGCGCCGGCCCGCAGGTCGGCTATCACTGGGCCATGCGCTACGTCATCCTTGGAGCCGGTGCGATCGGCGGCGCCATCGGGGGAAAGCTCGCGGTTCACGGACGCGACGTCGTTCTCGTGGCGAGGGGCGCCCACCTCGAGGCGCTCCAGCGAGAAGGCCTCGAGCTACGCGACCCCGATTCGACCGAGCGAATCGACATCCGCGCAGTCGGCTCCACTGCCGAAGCCGGGCTGACGGACGAGGACTGCGTCATCGTCGCCACGAAGGCGCAGCACACCGAAGTCGCCCTCGACGAACTACGGGCGGCTGCAGGGTCGCACGCTCGTGCCATGGCCGTCGTCTGCGCCCAGAACGGCGTCGAGAACGAAAGGGTCGCGCTGCGTCGTTTCGAGCACGTGTACGGCATGCGCGTGATTCTCGCCGGCACCCACCTCGAGCCGGGTGTGGTCGAGATCGCGACCGCTCCCGTCTTCGGTGTGCTCGACGTCGGCCGCTTTCCGGCCGGGCGCGATGCCACGTCCGAGGCGATCGCTGCAGACCTCGTCGCGAGCGGCTTCGACGCGACCTCGAGCGACCAGGTCATGTCGTTCAAGTACCTGAAGCTCCTGGTCAACCTCGGCAACGCGCTGGAAGCGGCGAGCGGCACCCGCCTCGGGAGCGATACGGCGAGGGCGATCTTCCAGTCGGCGCAGGCCGAGGCGAGGGCATGCTTCGAGGCGGCCGGCATCGAAGTAGCCGACGAAGCCCATGAGTCCGCCCGCCGCAAGCTGCGGGGCGGCCCGCGGCCCGTGAACGGCGTCACTCGGCGAGGTGGCTCGAGCTGGCAGAGCCTGGAGCGCGGCACGGGCAATATCGAGGCGGATTACCTGAACGGCGAGATCGTGTTGCTCGGCAGGATGCACGGCATCCCGACCCCGGTCAACGCGCTCTTGCAGGAGCTAGCGAACCGGCTTGCCCGGGAGCGCCGCCCGGCTGGCTCCGTGCCGGTCGAGGAGATCGCCGCGAGCCTGGGTGACCTGGCGAGCCTGGGTGGCACTCTCGGGTGAGCGCTGGCAACCGGGGCGAGCGGCTCTCATGCGCCGAACCGGGGCGCCCGTCGCTCACGAAGCGCTGCGACGCCCTCGCGGTAGTCCGCGCCTCCCATCATCTCGCTCAGGGCCGTGATCGAGTCCTCGATCGAAGAGGCCGGATTGCCGCCGAGCTCCAGCAAGTCCCGGTAGAGCTGACGCTTGGTGACCGAGATCGACGCCGGCGACACCTCGTGCGCGAGCTTGGCGGCGTAGGCGCCGACGGCAGCCATCAGCTCTTCGGGCTCGTAGACCCCGTTGAGGAGGCTCATACCAGCGGCCTCCTCGGCGAGGAAGACACGGCTCGACAACAGCACGTCGGCGGCATGGGTGAGGCCGACGAGCTTCGGCAGCAGCCAGGAGAGGCCGAACTCGGCGGGCAGCCCGAGACGGCCGTGGGCGCTCGTCAGCTTGGCGCCCCGGGCAGCGAAACGCAGATCGCAGTAACAGGCGAGGGCGAACCCGATCCCGGCCGCCGGGCCGTTGATCGCAGCGATGATCGGCTTGTCGACCCCGAAGTGGTAGGCCAGGTCGGCGTCGTATTCCGGGCGGACCCCGTAGCCGGGCCGGGGAGCGTCCTCGGCAACGCCGGAGTCGTACTGCCCACGCTCGGCGTGCCCCTTCAGGGCGTCTGTGTCCGCACCCGCACAGAAACCCCGCCCAGCCCCCGTCACCACCACCACCCGCACACCCTCGTCCCCGGCCGCCTCGAGAAGGGCCGACCGGTACTCCACGCTCATCCGCCCCGTCCAGGAGTTCAGGCGCTCGGGACGGTTGAGGGTGATGGTCGCGACGCGGTCGGCCACGTCGTACTTGACGACCTTTCGTTCCACGAGGGGGCACGATACCGGGAGGCTGCGCGCCGCGGCGAGGCTCACCAATGAGCCCGGATGCCGGCGACGACATCGACGCAGCCGCAGCACTCGTCGCTCGGACCCGGCCCGGAGGTGTCGTCGCCCTCACCGGCGCCGGTATCTCGACCGACGCGGGCATCCGCGACTTCCGGGGGCCGAACGGTGTGTGGACTACAGACCCCAAAGCCGAACGGCTGTCCACCCTCGATGCATACCTGGGCGATGACGAGGTGCGCCGGATGGCTTGGCAGAACCGGCTGCACTCACCGGTTTGGGATGCTCGGCCGACGGCGGGCCACCTCGCACTGGTAGATCTCGAGCGCCACGACTTGCTGTCGCTCGTGATCACACAGAACACCGATGGGCTGCACCTGTTGGCCGGCCACCGACCGGACCGCGTCATCGAGATCCACGGGACCGCTCACTGGACCGAGTGCTGGAGCTGCCGTCACCGCGAACCGACTCTCGCGGTGCTCGAGAGGGTCCGCGCAGGCGACGCTGACCCCCACTGCCGCCGAAAGCGCGCTGACGGAGAAGGCTCTTGCGGCGGCATCTTGAAGACGGCGACCGTGAGCTTCGGGCAGTCGCTCGACCGGGAGGCGCTCGAGCGAGCGAGCCGAGCAGCTGCCAATGCCGCAGTCGTCCTCGCGGTGGGGACGACGCTCGAGGTCCAGCCGGCGGCCGGGCTCGTACCACTCGCGAGGAGTCGGGGCGCCGCCATCATCATCGTGAACGGCAGCCCGACGGTGCTCGATTCCTTGGCGGACGTGCTCGTGCGGGGATCGATTTCGGAGGTCCTGCCTCGCCTGGTGCCCGCGATCAACCCTTGAGGGCGGAAAGAACCGAGGCTCTCGCCGCCGACGGCTCCACCCGCTCGACCACGATCGAGTCGGCGTTCACCCACTTCGCCGCCTCGCTGAGCGCAGCTCCGACTGCCCGGGCAGCGCGGCCGGTGGGCTCTGAGTGCTCGAGATGGACGCTGCGGGCGACAAGCGTGGAACCCTCGCGGGCGGGGTCCACCCTCCCCACGAGGCGGTCGTTCGAGAGCACCGGCATGGAGTAATAGCCGTGTACGCGCGCGGGCCGGGGGACGTACGCCTCGAGGCGATGGTGGAACCCGAAGACGCGCTCGATCCGGGCGCGGTCACAGATCAGCGAGTCGAAAGGTGACAGAAGGACCGGCCGCGCTCGCGCTCCCGCGACGGCCGGATGATCGAGCGCCCCGGGCGCCACGACGGCGCCGTCCCGCCATCCCTCCACGACTGCATGTTCCAGGGCACACGACGGGAGGGCAGCTGCGACGTCCGCCCGTTTCAGTCCGGCATACGCAGCGAGGTCGGCGGCCGTCGCCACCCCGAGCGCCGCGGTGGCGCGCTCGATCAGCACGCGCACCGCGTCGGGCTTGCGAACCTCGATTCGCAGCAGCTCCGCAGGGATAGCGCGCTCGGGAAGGTCGTAGACACGCTGGAAGCCGCGCCGGGTGGTGCAGACGACGTCGCCGACGTCGAGGAGCCACTCCGCTGCGATCTTCGTCTCGGACCAGTCCCACCAAGGGCCGCCGCGCTTGGCCCCACCGAGCTCCTTCGCGGTGAGCGGGCCGCGATCGCGCAGCTGGTCGAGGACGTTCGAGCACGCCTTGGCGGGGTCGGTCAAACGATGCCACCGGAACCCGCGTGCTCTTCTCGCCGCCCGCTTGAAGCCGAGGTTCGGCCACTCCTCGATGGGCACGACGCACGCCGCGTGGTACCAGTACTCGATAGCGGCATAAGGCGGCCCCTCCCAGTAGGCCGCCTCGATCCGGCGGCGAGGCACGGCCCCGAGGCGGGCGAACGCCACCAGCTCATGGGACCGAGCCAGCACCGAGATCGTGTCCAGCTGGACGCCCCGGGTTTGCGCGAGCACCCCGGCAGGCCCTCCGGTAGTGCGCCGCCCGAGCAGTCCTTGGGCTGCAAGTTGAGTCCGTCGAGCGTGGCGGGAGGAGAGCTCGAGTGGTGGCACGGTGAAGATCCTGCCGGATTTTCTTTCGGTCCGCGCGGGGCATGCCCTACGATTCGCCCTGGCGCCGGGACCGGCGCGCACCGGCGGGAGGGGGATCAGCCGTAATGCCTGGACCGATCAAGGATCATCGTGCTCGCCCCCTTGATCGCGCTCGTGCACGTGCTCGTGCCCGAGCGCGCGGTTACGCAATTGTCGTCGCGGCCCTCGTGAGTGCCCTTGCCTGCGCTTTCATACCGATCTCGTCCGCAACCGCGCAAGTGAGGCACCAAGGCGCCGAGCGGCTCCCGTCCCTGGCGCCGGTGGCGCCCGTGCCGGCAGTGCCGTTGCGAGCTGCTCGCCTCGGGTCGGTCGCGCCCAGTACTCAGATGGCGGTGGACGTCGTGTTGCGCCCTCGCGACCCGGGAGGATTGGCCGAGCTTGCGCTCGCGGTGTCGACTCCCGGTTCGGCACTCCGGGGTGACTACCGGTCGCCTGCCGAGCTCCGTCGCGAGTTCGGGCCGAGCACAGCGGAGGTCCAATCCGTCAAGGCCGGCTTGCGGAACCTCGGCCTGCACGTCGGATCGGTCAGCCCCGACCACCTCACCATCCACGTGCACGCGGCGGCGTCGGTCCTCGCGCATGCGTTGCACACGTCCTTCGAGAGCTACCGCCTCCCCTCAGGCCGGGTCGCCTTCGCCAATACGTCGTTGGCCGCTCTGCCCTACGCGATCGGCTCCCGCGTCGAGACCGTCATCGGGCTCTCCGACGTGGCGAGGTACGTGCCGCTCGACGTCCGCACCGGGGCCCACCCCGCGAGCAAGCAACCCGCGAGCCACCGCGACCAGGCGGCCCCCACACCGTGCAACGGAGCGAGCGCCCAGCAAGCCGACGGCGCCTACACCTCCAACGAGCTCGCCAAAGCCTACGGCATGACGGGCCTGTACAGCAGCCACGACTTCGGCCGCGGTGTGACAGTGGGGATCTTCGAGCTCGAGAAGGACGCCACGAGCGACATCGACACCTACGAGACTTGCTACGGGATCTCGACGAAGGTCAGCTACATCAAGGTCGACGGGGGGGCGACGGGCTCCGCGCACGGCGTCGGCGAGGCCACCCTCGACATCGAGGATGTCGCCGGGCTGGCCCCCAAGGTGAACATCGAGGTCTACCAGGCACCGAACGACAGCACCGGACCCTTTGACGAGTTCCAGTACATGGTCGACCATCCCACCGCCAAGGTCGTCACGACCTCGTGGGGCGAGTGCGAGGCCGACCTCGCGGGCGAAGGCTCGACTGCGCTGCAAGAGGCTCGAGCCGAGTCGAACCTCTTCGAGCTGGCAGCGGCCGAGGGTCAGTCGTGGATGTCGGCCGCAGGGGACGACGGATCGACGGACTGCACCGTTTCCCAAGGGTTCCCGACCTCCGCTCTCGCGGTCGACGATCCCGGGTCGCAGCCCTACGTGACCTCGGTCGGGGGCACGACGCTGCATCTGAACACGCGCGGCAACACCGAGAGGGTGTGGAACGACTCGGCAAGCGGATCCGGCGCCGGCGGCGGTGGTATCTCCGAGCTGTGGCCGATGCCCGCCTACCAGGCCGGCGCGAGCAAGTCGCTCGGCGTCATCAACAAGGACTCGTCGGGCAAGCCCTGTGACGCCGTCTCCGGCTACTGCCGGGAGGTGCCCGACATCACGGCCGATGCCGATCCCGACACCGGCTACGTCATCTTCTGGTTCGGAGGCTGGCAGCCCATTGGAGGCACGAGCGCCGCCGCACCGCTGTGGGCCGCCGTCACGGCGCTGACGGACGCGAGCGCGGGGTGTGGGGGGAACTCCGTGGGTTTCTTGAATCCGCTCTTGTACTCCGTTGCCGGCTCGAAGAGCTACTCGAGCGACCTGACCGACATAACGGCCGGGAACAACGACTTCACGCTCTCTGGCTACAAGGGTGGCCGCTTCCCCGCAACCACCGGCTACGACATGGCGTCCGGCCTCGGGTCGCCCCTCGTGACCTCGAGCCATGGAGGGCTCGCTTCCGCGCTGTGCTCGTTCGTGAAGAAGACGCGACCGGGCGTGGACTCGGTCTCGCCTGACAGCGGACCGGCAAAGGGGGGCAACACCGTCACGGTGAAGGGCTACGGCTTCGCCGATGTCACGGCCGTTTACGTGGGCTCGAAGAAGGCGAAGTTCAAGGTCGAGAGCTCCTCCGAGGTTGCGCCGACCAAGCTCGAGGTGACGCTGCCGGCGGGTTCCGGTAATCAATGGGTGACGGTCCACAACGGGACGTACACGAACGCGCACACCCCGGGCGACAGTTACATCTACAAGCCGTAGGCAAGCCGTAGGCCCGCCGGGAACCAGCCCGGCCAAGCCCCCGAGCCACCATGAACCGGGGTAGCCCCTGAGCTGGGCTATGATGGTGAAACCGACGCGCCTGGGCACTGTGCTCGCGCGAGCTCGCTGGTAGCCGATCCGGATCTCCGAAGGTTGCGAGTGTGCACCTCATAACCGGAGAAACGGAGCCTTACCCTTGTCCTCGACCCTCGCGCCCACTGGCGCGCCTCTGACCCTGGCAGCGCCCGACCTGGCTGCGCGGCAGAGTTTCGCAGCTCTAGGCGTGGCGCCCGAGCTGGTCCGCCTGCTCGATGCCCAGCAGATCACCGAGCCGTTGCCGATCCAGGCGGCGACGATCCCCGATGTGCTCGAAGGCCGCGACGTCTCCGGCAAGGCGCCGACCGGATCCGGCAAGACTCTCGCCTTCGCTCTCCCAATGGTGATGACCGTCGGGAAGGCACGGCCAAACCGGCCGCGCGCCCTGATCCTGGCTCCCACTCGTCAGCTCGCGGCCCAGATCGCGAAGGAGCTCGTGTCGCTGTCCGGGCCCCGGCGGGTACGTGTGCACGCGTTCTACGGTGGCGTCGGCTTTGGCGGCCAGCTGAAGGCGCTCCGGGACCGCGTCGACATCGCCGTCGCGTGCCCCGGGCGACTCGAGGACCTCATGAGCTCCGGTTCCATCCGCCTCGGCGACGTCGAGACCGTAGTGGTCGACGAGGCGGACCGGATGGCCGACATGGGTTTCTTGCCGGCTGTGAAACGGATCCTCGATGCGACTACGCCTGACCGTCAGACGCTGTTGTTCTCGGCCACGCTCGACGGCGACGTCGACGAGCTCGTCCGCCGGTACCAGCGCCATCCCGTTCGTCACGAGATCGAGGCTGACAAGGACGAGCTCGCCCGGATGACCCACCGCTTCCACGCCGTCGACCACGAGCAGCGCCCGCAGCTGTGCGCAGAGGTCGTCGCCTCGCACGATTCGACCGTCATCTTCGTGCGAACACGGCACGGCGCCGAGCGCCTCGCGCGCCAGCTCGACCGCTCCGGGGTCAGGGCCGTCGCCATCCACGGCGACCGCAGCCAGCAGCAGCGCGACCGCGCCCTCGCCCAGTTCCGCTCGGGTCAAGCCCGTGCGCTCGTCGCCACTGACGTCGCCGCTCGCGGGATCCATGTGGACGAGGTCAGTTGCGTTATCCACTACGACTTCCCTGCGGACTCGAAGGACTACGTCCACCGCTCAGGCCGGACGGCCCGCGCCGGGTCGTCGGGCGTGGTGGTCTCTTTCGTGATGCCCGAGCAGCACCGCGCGGTCCACGTCCTCTGCCGGGACCTCGGTCTCGAGGCGGAGCTGATCGGGGTAGGCCGAGGCGGCGCTCGCGACGGCTCTTCGCCAGGGAGGCGCCCGCAGGCTCAGGGCTCGCGAGCGAGCTCGCGAGGCCAGGGCAGCTCGCGAGCGCAAGGCTTGCGAGGCCAAGCCCCTCGAGCCCAAGGCTCGCGAGCTGCACACCGGCCGCGCCCAAGCCTCGCGAGGGTACGCCGGCGGGCGGGGGCGGTCCACGATGCGGAATCGCCCACCGGCCGCCTGACCCGAGCCTGTACCATCCCGCGCAAGTCGGCGCGAGTCGCCTCGCGTCGCCTCATAACGCGGGAGGAACGTGCTCATGACCCGGGATCGATATGACTTCCTGATCGTCGGAGGGGGATCGGCCGGGAGCGCGCTCGCACACCGGCTGTCGACCGACCCGTCCAACTCGGTCCTCGTGCTCGAGGCGGGGCGCCCGGACTACCCCTTCGACATCTTCATCCACATGCCTGCTGCACTGACTATCCCGATAGGGAACCGCTTCTACGACTGGAAGTACGAGTCGGAGCCCGAGCCGAACATGAACGGTCGCCGGATCTATCACGCACGCGGCAAAGTGCTCGGCGGCTCGAGCAGCATCAACGGCATGATCTTCCAGCGGGGCAACCCTCTCGACTACGAGCGGTGGGCTTCGGATCCCGGCATGGAGACCTGGGACTACGCCCACTGCCTCCCGTACTTCAAGAAGATGGAGAGCTGCCTGGCCGGGACGGACGAATTCCGGGGCGGGAAGGGACCGATCGTGCTCGAGCGAGGGCCGGCGACGAATCCCCTGTTCACGGCATTCTTCAAGGCGGTGCAGGAGGCCGGCTACTCCCTCACCGAGGACGTGAACGGCTTTCGCCAGGAGGGCTTTGCGGCTTTCGACCGGACGATCCGCAACGGTCGGCGGTGGAGTGCCGCCCGGGCTTATCTGCACCCGGCGATGCGGAGGGCGAACCTCGAAGTGACCACGCGGGCCTTCGTGACGAAGATCTTGTTCGAAGGCGGCCGTGCGGTCGGCGTCGAGTTCCGCGAGGGCCGCGGCCCTGCCAAGCGGGCGATGGCGGGTGAGGTCATCTTGTGCGGCGGGTCGATCAACTCGCCGCAACTGCTGCAGCTCTCCGGCATCGGGAACGGCGCCGAGCTGAAGGCGCTCGGTGTCGACGTCGTGGCGGACCTCGCCGGTGTCGGCGAGAACCTGCAGGACCACCTGGAGGTCTACATCCAGTACGCCTGCAAGCAACCCGTATCGGTCGCGCCGGCACTCCTTTGGCGCAACCGGCCGTGGGTGGGGCTCAACTGGCTGCTCTTCAGGTCCGGGCCGGGGGCGACGAATCACTTCGAGGGCGGGGGTTTCGCGCGGAGCAACGATGACGTGCTCTACCCGAACCTGATGTTCCACTTCCTGCCGATAGCGATCCGCTACGACGGCTCGGCTCCGGCAGCCGGCCACGGGTATCAGGTCCACATCGGGCCGATGTACTCGGACTCCCGGGGATCGGTGAAGATCCGCTCGATCGACCCGACCGTGCATCCAGCGCTCCGGTTCAACTACCTCTCGACCGATCAGGACCGTCGCGAGTGGGTCGAGGCGGTCGCGGTCGCCCGCAAGATCTTGAACCAGCCTGCCTTCGGCGAGTTCAACGACGGCGAGCTCTCGCCCGGCCCTGGAGTCGCGACCGACGACGAGATCCTGGAATGGGTGCGCCGTGACGGCGAGACCGCCCTTCACCCCTCGTGCACGGCCAAGATGGGCACCGATGACCGAGCGGTAGTCGACCCTCTCACCATGGGCGTCCACGGGATTGAGGGCCTCCGGGTCGTCGACGCGTCCGTGATGCCTTACGTCACGAACGGCAACATCTACGCGCCCGTCATGATGGTCGCCGAGAAGGCAGCCGACCTGATCCTCGGTAATACGCCGCTGCCGCCCGAACCCGTCGAGTTCTTCAGGCGCGACTCCCGGTGAAGCCGCAGGCCTCCCGATGAGGCAATACGGCTTGTACCTCGCCGGCTCATGGCGAGACGGCAGCTCGACGATGTCAGCCGTCAGCCCGTCCTCGGGCGAGACCTTCGCCACGGTGGCGACGGCCGACGGGCACATCGCTGCCGAGGCGGTCGAGGCGGCCGCCCGTGCTTGGCCGGTCTGGGCGGGGCTCTCGGCCTTCGAGCGGGCCTCTCATCTGGAGGCGAGTGCTCGAGCGATCGAAGAGCACCGTGAGGAGCTCGCCCGCGTGCTCGCCGAGGATCAAGGAAAGCCACTCGTTGCCGAGGCCTACGACGAGGTCGACGAGCTCGTCGGGTACTTCCACATGGCAGCCGCCGACGCCGTCCGGCTGGAGGGTGCCCTCCCGCCCTCGGTGTCGCGCGACCGGCGAGTGCTCGTACGTCAGGTGCCGCTCGGGGTGATAGCCGTCGTGTCGCCTTGGAACTGGCCGTACACGATGGGTGCTGGCTCTTCGCCCCCGCTCTCGCCGCCGGGAACGCCGTCGTGTGGGTGCCCGCTCCCACGACCAGCGCATGCTGCGCCGCGCTTACCGACGTCATCGCAGGTGCCGGCCTGCCTGCCGGCGTCTTCAACTTCGTTCCTGGACCTGGCCCTGTCGTGGGGGCGGCCGTCGTGAGCCACCGACTCGTGAACGGCGTCGGCTTCATCGGCTCGACAGCCACCGGACTCGAGGTCGCCCGGGCGGCCGCCGGTAAGGCCCAGATCCTCGAGCTCGGCGGGAACGGCCCGATGGTCGTGCTGGAAGACGCCGACCTCGAGCTCGCCACGATCGCTGCGCTCGAGGCTGCCTACCTGTGCGCTGGGCAGAGTTGTACGGCTGGCGAGCGTTTCTTGGTGCATCGCGCCGTCCGGGCCGAGTTCGTCGAGCGGGTCGTCGAGGCAACCCGGGCGGAGGTGAGGCTCGGTGACCCCTTCGACGCCGCGACGACGATGGGCCCCCTCAACAACGAGCCGACGGCGGCCAAGTTCGACCGGCACGTGGCCGACGCCCGCGAGCGCGGAGCGACGGTCTGCACCGGTGGCCGGAGGGCGCCGGGGTTCAGGACCGACCTGTTCGCCGAGGCGACCGTCATCGACGGAGTCACTCTCGACATGGCGATCGCCAGAGAGGAGACCTTCGGCCCGGTCGTGCCGGTGCTCGAGATCGGCTCAGCCGCTGAGGCGCTCGAGCTGACCAATGCCGCGGGCGAGGGCGACTCGCCGTTCGGCTTGACCGCAGCCGTCTTCACGGCGGACCTCGAACGCGGGCTGGCCTTCGCCGAGCGCGCCAGAGCCGGTTGGGTCAACGTCAACGCGTCCACGAATCTTTGGGAGTCACACCTCCCCTTCGGTGGTCGTTCGGGGAGCATCAGCGGGCGCGGGCGTGTCGGGGGTCGATTCGTCCTAGACACCTTCACAGAACCCCACACCATCCTCCTCCCCGCCCCGGCCTGGCCGGAGTAGCGTCCTTCGCGATGTCTGACACGAGCAGCTCCGAGGGCAGTCCGCAAGCTGAGGGCAGTTCACCGGCCGAGAACATCGCGGACATAGTGGGCACGGCCGACGACCCGCTCGTCGAGGCTCACGCCCTCGCCGCCGGGGCACGGGCGAAGGACGTGCCGCTCCGCCTGATCGGCGGCCTTGCTGTGAGGGAGCTGTGCCCGGACTTCCCGCCCCGGCTCCGGCGGGACCAGGACATCGACTTCGCTTGCCTTTCTAAGACCCGGACCCAAGTCATGGCCTACCTGGAGGAGAGCGGTTGTGAGCCGGACCGTCGCTTCAACAGCTTGAACGGTGACCGGCAGATGTACTACTCGGCTCCGTCCGGCCGACCGATCGACGTCATGGTCGACCGCCTCACGATGTGCCACACGCTCGACTTCCGACCGAGGTTCGCGGCTCTGCCGCTGACCCTTGACGTTGCCGACCTCTTGCTCACGAAACTGCAGATCGTGGAACTCAACGCGAAGGACGCCAGGGACATCTGTCACCTGCTGTCAGCCTTCCCGGTGAGCGGGGACAGCCCGGGCGAGGGCGGTCCCGAGTCTCCCGAAATCGACCGCGATCGTTTCTTCAAAGTGCTCGGGGCCGATTGGGGGTGGTGGCGGACTGTGACGGGAAACCTCTCCAAGCTCCCGCTCCTCGTAGGGGACGATCCGGACCTGGTCCCCCCGCAGCCGCGCCACGACCCACTCCGCACGGCCGAGCGGCTGCTCGACCTGGCAGACGCAGCGCCTAAGTCGGTCCAGTGGAAGCTGCGGGCGAAGGTGGGAGACCGCGTGCGCTGGTACGAGTTGCCCGAAGAGGTCGCGCACTAGCGATCCTGCGGTTCCACCATGTGGACCATCCTTGACCAGGGTGGACGCCGGTGGTACCTGTTGCCCGAATGAAAGTCTTCTTCGCCACCGACATCCATGGTTCGGAGGTCTGTTGGAAGAAGTTTCTCAACGCCGCCGCCTTCTACAAGGCCGACCTGGTCGTCCTCGGCGGTGACGTCACGGGCAAGGTCATGGTGCCAATTGTGGCGCACACCGGTTACTGGCAGGTCGTGCTGAGCGGGGAGACTCACCGGCTCGAGAGCGAGGACGAAGTCCGGGCAGTCGAGACCCAGATCCGCAATCGCGGCTACTACCCGGCGCGTGTCACCCCCGACGAGTTGTCCGAGCTCAACGAGGAGGACGGCTCGATCGACCGGCGTTTCACGACCGAGATGATCTCGACGCTCGACCGATGGCTCGACATGGCGGACAGCAAGCTGCGCGGTGGTGTCATCCCGTGCATCGTGAACGGCGGCAACGACGACACGTTCGAGATCGACGCTGTTGTCGAGGCGTCGCCGTGCGTGACATTTGCCGAGGGCAAGGTGTTGGAGCTCGATGGCTTCTATCTGGCGTCGATGGGCTACACGAACCCAACGCCGTGGGACACGTTCCGGGAGGCGCCGGAGGCCGATCTTGCCAAGCGGATCAACGACGTGGTGAGCCAGATCCCCGACATGGAACGGGCGATCTTCAACTTCCATGCGCCGCCGTTCGGGTCAGGGCTCGACGAGGCGCCGGCGCTCGACGCCAACATGCGGCCGATGCACGGCGGCGCGGCGATGGCGCCTGTCGGGTCGACGGCGGTGCGCGAGGCGATCCTTAAGCATCAACCGATGTTGTCGGTCCACGGGCACATCCACGAGAGCAGGGGGATGACGAAGCTCGGGAGGACGCTCTCGATCAATCCGGGGTCGGTCTACGGGGACGGCGTCCTGCAGGGCGCCGTGCTCGATCTGAACCCCAAGAAGGGCAAGGTGACGCGGTACATCCTGGTCAACGGGTAGGGGTGGGGTAGTACACCGGTCACGGGGCGCGCACAGCAGGGCACAGCAGCAGGGCTGAAGAAGCGAAAGCTGACAAAAGGGAGGGGTCCATGTCAACGGTCGAAGAGGCTCAGGCGAGCATCGGGGGAGTGAAGGGGGGCGCCGAGGCGCCGACCCTGTTTCTTCGCAAGGCAACCGGTCTCGTCCGAGGTTGGTCCGTGCGTGACGCAATCATCTACGCGGCTCTGTCGACGAACATCGTCACGCTCGGCATCGTCGAGTTCGCCTACAACTCGTTCATCCCGAAAGGGCAGTTGCTCACTTCGATCCTGATCTCGGGTGTGTGGGTTTCATTCCTCTGCATCACCTACGCCGGTCTGGTGGTAACGATCCCCCGGGCCGGTGGTGACTACGTCTGGCAGAGCCGGATCCTTGCCGGACCTGTCGGGTTCGTCATGTCCGCGACAGGATGGTGGTTCATCTTGTGGTTGTGGGCGCCGATTTACGGGTCGATCCTGTCCGAGGAGCTCTTCCAGCCGCTGGCGGCTGACCTCGGCCACCAAGGCCTGGCTGCGTGGTTCGCGGGGAAGAACGGGATCTTCGTCGTCTGTCTCATAACGATCGCACTCGCCGGGCTCCTCGTCTCGATCGGCATGGCCGGCTACGCCAAGGTGCAGAAGTGGTGCTTCGCCGGTGGCCTGCTCGGGTTCACCGTCATGATCCTGATCCTGCTCGTCTCCAGTCACGGCAGCTTCGTGTCGTCGGTCAACCACTACGGAAGCTCGCTATTCCACGTGAAGAACGCCTACAAGGCGAGCATCGCAGCCGGGGGAACGTCGTTCAGTTTCGGGTTCGGACCGCTCGGCCCGAGCATGCTGCTCGTGCCGATGATGATGTTCTACCTGCTGTGGCCGAACTGGGGCTCGACGCTGTACGGCGAGATCCGAGGCGCGAGCGACTTCAAGCGCGTCTTCACCGGGATGTTCACCGGTCTCTGGATCACCGTGATCCTGTCGGTGATCTTCTTGTTCCTCGCTGACAAGACCTTTGGATGGAACTTCTACAACAATGCCAACGCGGCCTGGGCCGATGGCAAGGGCACCTTCCTCGGCATCTTTCCCTACCCGGCGATGATGGCGGGTTGGCTGGTGCACAACCAGGCATTCCAGATCGTGTTGATCCTGGTGATGGGTCTGTGGTTCTTCGGGTGGGTGGGAACGCTGTTCCTCTCGTCGACCCGCGTCATCTTCGCGGCGGCATTCGACCGGGTCCTCCCGGACGCTGCCGCCACGGTCTCGGAGAAGCGCAAGGTCCCGATGGCCTCACTCGTCCTCATGCTGCTCCCTGCGGTTGGCCTGTCGGCGCTGTACGCCTACTGGGGCAACTTCCACACCTACACGCTCGACGCGACCTTGGTCATCGCGGTGACCTACCTGTTCAGCGCGTTCGCGGCCTTCATCCTCCCGTGGCGCAAGCCTGAGCTGTGGAAGGCCTCGCCGGCGAGCCGGTTCAAGGTCCTCGGCGTGCCGATCGTGCCCTTTGCTGGTCTTGTCACCATGGGACTCATCATCTTCAACCTCTACTATTGGCTGTCGAACAGCGCCTACGGCGTGAACAGCCGTGACTCGTTGTACTTCATGGGGATCATGTACCTCCTGGCCATCTTCCTGTACACGGGCGCGCGCATCGTTCGAAAGCGCCAGGGCATAGACCTGGGCTTGATCAACAAGGAGATCCCAGTCGAGTAACCCTCTTCCCTCCAGCAAAACAGTCCCCCTGTTCGTGAGGCGCCCCGGGCGGCGCAGGCTCGAGCGAGCCAGCAATCGCCCGGGGCGTTACACGTCCCGTTGAAAGAGCACCTTTTGAGTTCACCCGATACCCGAGCAACTACCCGAGCGAGCGCTGTCGTAATCGGCGCCGGCATCGTCGGCAACAGCCTCGCCTATCACCTATCCCGTCTCGGGCTCCGCGATCTCATCCTCATCGACAAGGGCCCGATGCCGAACCCTGGCGGGTCGACTGGCCACGCATCGAACTTCATCTTCCCGATCGACTACTCGAAGATGATGACTGACCTCACCTTCGACTCAACCAGGCAGTTCCAAGAACTCGGCGTGTTCACCGAGTCGGGGGGCATAGAAGTCGCCCGGCTGCCCGAGCGCGAAGAAGAATTCCGCCGGCGGGTCTCTGTCGCGAGGGCCTGGGGTATCCCCGCCGAGATCATCGACCCGCAAGAGGTGGCGCGACTCGTTCCGTACCTCGACCCTTCGGTGATCCGCGCCGGCCTCCACTTCCCGACGGTCGGCGTCGTCGACTCGCTCCGTGCCGGGACGCTCATGCGTGAGCGAGCGCAGGAGTCCGGGGCGCTCGAGGTGCGCGCCAGCACCGAGGTGCTCGGGATCGACATCTCGAGAGGCCGGGTCGAGAGGGTCAGGACCTCCACCGGCGACATCGAGACCGAGCTCGTGGCAATCTGCTGCGGGGTGTGGAGCCCACGTGTGGCCGAGCTGGCGGGCGCTCACATCGCGCTGACGCCGATAGTCCATCAGATGATCAGCGTCGGGCCGATCCCCCTGTTCGCCGACACGGTGGGGGAGATCGCCTATCCGATCGTCCGTGACGTCGACACGAACATGTACGAGCGCCAGCACGGAGGCGACATGGAAGTCGGCTCCTACGCCCACCGGCCGATAATCGTGAGCCCGGCCGAGATCCCTTCCAACGAGGAGGCGGCGCTCTCACCGACCGAGCTGCCCTTCACCCAGGACGACTTCGACCCCCAGCTGGCCGAGGCCCTCGAAGCTCATGCCTGAGCTCCTCGGTGACGAGCACGTCGGCATCCGCTACGCGATAAACGGCCTCATCTCGATGACGCCCGACGGCCATCCAGTCCTCGGCGAGTCACCCGAGGTGGCCGGCCTCTGGTCGGTCGCGGCGAGCTGGATCAAAGAGGGACCCGGGATCGCCCGGGCGGTGGCGGAATGGATGGTCGAGGGTCGCTCCGAGGTGGATATTCATGAGGCGGACATCGCCCGTTTCTACCCGTACCAGCAGACGCGCCAGCATGTCCGCGCTCGTGCGAGCGAGGGCTTCAACAAGATGTATGGCATCGTCCATCCCGCCGAGCAGTGGTCGCTCGAGCGAGAGATCCGCCTTGCTCCGATGTTCACCGCCGAGAAGGAGCTCGCTGCGTTCTTCTACCAGACGGCCGGCTGGGAGCGACCCCACTGGTACGGGTCCAACGCGCCACTCCTCGAGCGGTACGGCGACCGGGTGATGGCGCGACCGGCGGAGTGGGAGTCGCGTTGGTGGTCCCCGATCATCAACGCCGAGCACCTGGCGATGCGCGAGGGCTGTGGACTGGTCGACCTCTCGGCCTTCGTCGAGCTCGACGTCACCGGACCGGGAGCCCTCGACACCGTGCAACTCCTGTCGGTTGCGCAGCTCGACGTGCCCGTCGGCCGTGTCGTCTACACGTCGTGGCTGGACGCGGCCGGTGGGTTCAAGGCCGACCTCACGGTGATGCGCCTCGCTCACGAGCACTTCCGCGTCGTCACCGGCGGAGCGCACGGCATGGCCGACAAGCAGTGGGTCCTCGATCACCTGCCCGCCTCGTCGCATGTCTCGGACCTCACTTCGGCGTGGACGACGATGGGGCTGTGGGGCCCCCGGGCTCGCGACGTCCTTGCCTCGGTGACCGACGACGACGTCTCGGCGGGCGGCTTTCCCTTCGCGACCTGCCGCGAGATCGAAGTGAACGGCATGGTCGTGCTGGCCTCGCGCATCTCCTACGTCGGCGAGCTCGGGTGGGAGCTCTACGTCCCGATCGAGCAGGGGGCCCGCCTCTGGAAGACCCTGTTCGATGCAGGCCGGCCGCACGGCCTCGTCCCTGTCGGCATAGGGGTCTACGGCACGACCGGTCGGCTCGAGAAGGGCTACCGCGCCTACGGCAGTGAGCTGACCCCCGAGTACGACCTCGTCGAGGCCGGCATGGCCCGCCCGAAGGTGAAGGCGCAGGACTTCGTCGGGAGGGCTGCCTACCTCGCGCAACGCGAGCAGGAGCCCGTGGCGCTCTTGTGCACGCTCACCGTCGACGACCATCGCTCGCCCTCGACGGGGGAGCTGCGCTACATGCTCGGCGGCGAGCCGGTCGTCACTCTCGACGGGGATCGCATCGTCGACGCCAAAGGCAGGCCCTCTTACGTCACGAGCGCGGGCTCGGCGCCTTCGGTCGGTGCGCATGTGCTCCTGGCATACCTGCCGCGTGGTCTCGCGGTGGAAGGCAGTCGGCTCGCCGTCGTCTACATGAACGAAACGTTCCCGGTCACCGTCGCCATCGTCGGCCCGCGACCGCTCTTCGACCCTGAGAACGAGCGGGTTCGCGCCTGATGTCCGCGAGCTGATGCAGGTACTCGTCTGCGTGAAGCGGGTGCCGATGGTCGGCGGCCGTATCGTCCTCACCCCCGACGGCAAGCAGATCGACACGGGCATGCTCGGGTTCACGGTCAGCCCGCACGAGGAGTGCGCCGTCGAGGAGGCCGTGAGGCTGGTGGAGGCGGCGCGGCTCGCGGGAGCGAGCGAGAGCGCGGTCGCAGTGCTGAGCCTCGGCCCGCCGGAGGCAGTTGATCAGCTGCGCGATGCCGTCGCTGTCGGAGCGTCGAGATGCGTGCTGCTCGAGACTGTTCGCGAGGGGGGACCAGTTCGCGAGTGGGGACCGATGGCTACGGCCGCCGCCATCGCCGAGGCCGCCCGGGAGCGCGGGCCGTTCGACTTGCTCCTGTTCGGGAACGAGGCGGCCGATACGGGGGACTTCCAAGTAGGGATCCGGGTCGCCCATCTGTTGGGATGGCCGGTGGTGACAGGCATCAAGGCGCTCGAGGTCGACACTGGCTCTGCTGGTGGTTCTGGCTCTTCGGGTGCCTCCCCGCCGGCGAGAGCGCGCGCACGGCGCGAGTACCGCGGCGTGGAGGAGCTCTTCGAGTTCTCCCTCCCCGCAGTCGTGACGGTCAAGGAGGGTATCAATCTGCCTCGCTACCCCTCGCTCCCGGGTCGGATGCGAGCGAAGAAGGCGGAAATCGACGCATCTGCACCCGAGTGGCGATCCGAGGCGCTGTCGATGGAGTCGTTGCAAGTCCCGACCATCGACCGCCGGCAGGCCGAAGTGCTCGGCCGGGGGCCCGAGGCCGTCCCGGCATTGGTGTCGCTCCTCGAGTCGCTCGGACTTCTCGCGTGAGCGTGGCTCTCGTGCTCGCCGAGCACGACGCTGACGGCATCATCGACCCGTCGCTCCGGGCGGTCACGTTCGCCCGCTCGCTAGCGAGCGAGATTGCGCTGTGTGTCATCGGCGATTTTCCGGTGTCGGGCGAGCCAGTGTCGGGCAAACCAGGGTCGGGCGAGCCGGCCATCGCCGCGAAAGCTGCTGAGTACGGCTCGTCACGGGTCTTCGCCGTTCGGGCATCCGGGTACGCGCCCCTTGCGTGGGCGCGTGCGCTGGCCGGTCTGGCAGACATGCTCTCAGCCGAGGCGATAATCGCAGCGGGTACCGATCACGGCAACGAGGTGATGGCCCACGTCGGTGCGATAACTGGCGAGGAGATGGTCGCGAACTGTTTCGCCGGCTCGCGAGTCGCGGACACGCGAGTCGCGTGGCACCTGACCCGCCAGCGCTGGGGAGGCAGTCTCATAGAGGAGGCGCACCTCGAGGCGCGCCGGGCGCTGCTGACGGTCGCGACCGATGCTGTGCAGCCCGTACCAGCGCAGGTACCAGCCCAGGCAGAGGTGTCGGCGTTCGAGCCGCAGCTCGCAGAGGGCGACACTGCCGTCGTCGCAGTCGAATCCCGTCAGATGGCCGGCGGGGTCTCGCTGGCCAACGCACGGGTGGTGGTGAGCGGGGGGAGGGGTGTGGGAGGGCCTGAGGGTTTCTCTGTGATCGAGGAGATCGCGGCCCACCTCGGCGGTGCCGTGGGGGTCTCGAGAGTGGTGACGAGCCTCGGGTGGCGGCCGCACAAAGAGCAGGTCGGCCAGACAGGTACCCGGGTGACGCCGGATCTCTACATCGCCTGTGGCATCAGTGGCGCGATCCAGCATCTGGCCGGCTGCCAGAGCGCGAAGACGATGATCGCGATCAACACCGACCCGGACGCGCCGATCATGGCGCGGGCCGATTACGCCGTGATCGGCGACGTGAGCGAGGTGCTCCCGGCGCTGCTCGAGGCGCTGCGCGCTCGGCGCTAGCGAGTTGGCCCGCGGCATAACTCCTGTCGTTACGCTGTCGTCGTGAGCGCCGATCTTGCGCGCACCAGCGCGCCACAGACACACGAAGGCCCGCCGACGTCGACCCTGGGTGCAGTTCCGCGCCCCTCGGCGAGGCAGGAGACAACTGTCGCGACAGTGCTCGAGCCCCTCCTCGCAGGCCTGTTCGCGGGCGGGCTTCCGATCCGGTTCGAGTTCTGGGACGGGAGCGAGGCCGGCCCCGACGAGCCCATTGGCCGGGCGATCGTGCGATCGCCTGATGCGTTGAAACGGCTGCTGTGGGCACCTGGTGAGCTCGGGATCGCCAGGTCCTTCGTTGTCGGCGAGCTGGACCTGGTCAGCGAGGGTGATTCAAGCGGTGGCGCGAATTCCGCCAGCGACACGAGCCGCGCTCCTCCGCGTGCTGCACGACGCCATGATGAATCGCCTCCCGAAGGGGCTCGACATGATCTTGCCGCTGCTGTCTGCGGCTGGGCGGCTCCACTTGATCGGCTCGCCTCCGCCGCCTCCGACAGCGGAGGTGAGGCTGTCGGGCCGGTGGCGGGCAGGTTCGCTCCATTCGCGCGAGCGCGACGCCGAGGCCGTACGCCACCACTACGACATCAGCAACGACTTCTACCGCCTCGTGCTTGGCCCGGCGATGACATACTCGTGCGCCCTCTTCGGCACCGCTGCCACCTCGCTCGAGCAGGCGCAAAGCGCCAAGCACGAGCTCGTCTGCCGCAAGCTCGGCCTCGCCGGGACCAAGGGAGCCCGTTTGCTCGACGTCGGCTGTGGCTGGGGGTCGATGGCGCTCCACGCGGCCTCGCATCATGGTGCTCAAGTGGTAGGCGTGACGCTCAGTGCTGCTCAGGCGGACCTGGCGCGAAAGCGGGTGGCGGACGCCGGCCTGGCGGACCGGGTCGAAATCCGGATCCAGGACTACCGGGACCTCCGTGGCGAGACGTTCGACGCCATCTCGTCCATCGGCATGTTCGAACACGTCGGCGAGGCCAAGATGGCCGAGTACTTCACCACGCTGCATCGCCTGCTCGCCCCGCGGGGCCGCATGTTGAACCACGCGATCTCGAGCGTCAACAACTCGAAGCTGAGAGGACGCACCTTCATGAACCGGTACGTCTTCCCCGACGGCCAGTTGATTGACGTCGCGAGGGTGGCCAGGGGGATGGAGGACGCGAAGTTCGAGGTCCGCGATGTGGAGTCGCTGCGGGAGCACTACGCCGCCACGCTGCGCCACTGGATCTCGAACCTGGAGGCTCACTGGGACGAGGCGGTGGCACTCGTCGGGGCGGAGCGGGCCAGGGTGTGGAGGTTGTACATGTCCGCGTGCGTCAATGGTTTCGAAGACGGGGGGATCGCCATCCACCAGGTGCTCGGAGTAAAGCCCGACGACCGAGGCGAGAGTGGGATGCCGGCTACGCGTGCCGGCTGGACCTGAGTCGCGAGGCGCTTGATCGCTGCAGGACCGACTGGCGCCAGGCTTCGGTCTCGCGCACTTGGTTGAAGGTGAATACGTGCAGCCCCTCGACGACCGAGGCGGGATCCACGAGTGCACTGCCGACCCTTTCGAGAAGGCGGCTCGGGTGATAGCCACCCGGTGAACCCATCCGGGCGACGAGCGCAACATGCCGGGAGAGCCACCTTCCCGATTCCCCGACCCCGATCTTCGCCGCAGTCGAGAGGAGCCGCGTCCGGTCGATCGGTCCGGCCATACCGATGAAGAGCGGGAGCGTGACGCCTCGCGCCCGGATGCGGGCGATCCAGTGCCGGAGGACGCTTGCGTCGAGGCAGAGGTTGCTGACTATGTAGTCGGCGAACTGGCGCTTGTCCCACATCGCCTGGATGGTGATGTCGTCGCCTATCCGCGGATGGTGCTCGGGGTAGCCGGTGATTCCGACGCGCTTGAAGGGACGGCCGCGCTCGGCGAGCAGCTCGAGCACACCTAGCGCACCTTCGAAGCGGCCCGCCGGCGTATCGGCGTCGCCGGCCGGGACGAACACCTCGTCGATGCCGGCCGCCAACAGCTTGGCGACGATCTCGTCGAGATGGTGGTCGTCGATGACGAGCCGCGCCGAGACGTGCGGTACGACGTGGTAGCCGTGGCCTGCGAGCGCCACCGCGAGGTCGAGCGTCGTATCGAGGCCTTTCGTCGGAGAAGCAGTGACTGCGATGCTCACGTCCTTCGGTGCGAACTGGCAGACCGCTTCTTCGGTCCCGGCGGCCGGGATCACCTCGTACCGGATACGGTCGATCATTCCGGCTGCTACGAGAGAGCGGAGTCCTCGCGTCATCATGCCGAGAGGGTCGCGTTGTCTGCCCGGGGCTGGTCTGGCCCTCGGTGGTCTGCGCCTGGGAACTGCTCGATCAGCCGCTGGAGTTGTCGCTCCAGCCCGCTCGTGCCGACATCGATGCGCTCGAGCGGCAGGCCTAGCAGCTCAGCGATGGCCCGGGCTTCGGCCTCGAGTCGCGAGCCTCCGGCTGCCCCGGGCGAGTCCTCGCAGGCCGGCGGATCCTGAGCGAGCCAGACGATCCGGCGGTAGTTCCCGAAGTAGTCCGGGATCAGCTCAGGATGCCTGTCGAGGCCGAGCTCTGCCACGACCGTCTTCGAGTAACTCCGAACGAGGAAGTCCGTCAACAGGTACGTGCCCGGCTCGGCTTCGAAGAGCTCGCGGACACGATCCGCGCCGGCGAGGACGTCGTAGCAGTGCAAGCCCTCGAGGCGCGTCAGGCCGAGGGATTCACAGACCCGGTCGAGCTCGCCGTAGGACCCGCAGTCGGCATAGGCGACGGCGACCGCGCGTCCTGTGGCCGTGAGCGAGCGCGCCAGTTGCGCGACCTCGGGCGCGATCAGCTGAGGGCGATCGTGCCACAGCGCGGGAAGCGGGTGAAGCTCGATCTCCCAGCCTCGCCGCCGGCAGATACGGCGGATGTCGGCAGCGAGGGCACCGCAGGCGATGATCGAGACGGGCGGCATACCCCTCACCGACGCCGACTCACTCGACCGGGAAGGGCAGCTGCCCGATGAACCGGTCGTTGAAATCGGCGCGATCGGACAGCTCGACGTACTCGACCTCGTCGAGAAGCGTCAAGGCTCCGGCGCGCTCCCGCACGCTGAGGAGCGCCATCTTCGCTCCCTCTCCCGCTACGTTCCCGGCGCTCACGACCCGCATCACGGGCAGCCGCGGGACGAGTCCGAGCCGCACGGCGCTTGCCGGCGAGAGGTAACTGCCGAAGGAGCCCGCCAGCAGGACTTGTTGGACGTCGGACGGTTGCAGGCCCGCGTCCTCGAGGAGGAGCGTCCACCCCGTCGCGATCGCAGCCTTCGCGAACTGCAGCTCGCGTACGTCCCGCTGAGAGAGGTAGATCTGCTGGTCGCTGTCGCGCGAGCTGTCGCGCGAGCCATGCAGCACGAACACCCTCTCCTCGCCGATCGTGACGAAACGATCTGCCAATCCCGGCGCGAGCCCCCGCGCCGCCTCGGCGGTTACAAGGCGGCCCGACGCGTCGATGAGACCGAGCCGCACGAGCTCGGCAACTGCGTCGACCAGGCCCGAACCGCACAGACCGAGGGGCTCGGCATCGCCGATCACCTGCAGGGTGAGGCCGTCGGGCGTCATCCGGACGACTTCGATCGCCCCGTCCGCCGCCCTCATCCCGCACCGGATCTGGGCGCCCTCGAAAGCAGGCCCGGCAGGGGCGGCGGTGGCGAGCAAACCGTCGGCGCTGCCGAGAACGATCTCGCAGTTCGTCCCGATGTCGATGAACAAGCGAGTACGCGTGTCGCGGTCCATGCCTGACGCGAGCAGCCCCGCGGTGATGTCACCGCCCACGTAAGCCCCCAAGGCGGGAAAGACCATGGCCCGAGCACGGGGATGCACCGCGACGCCGATGTCGGACGCGAGAAGCTCGGGGAAGTGCCGCGCCGACATGATGAACGGTGCCATGCCGAGCGGCTCCGGGTCGATGCCGAGCGCGATGTGGGTCATGGTCGCGTTGCCTGCGATCGCGATCTCGTAGACCTCGTTCTGCGTCGCGCCGCCTTCCTCGCAGACCGTCGCGATGAGCTCTGCCAGCGTCTCGTGCGCGAGCGAGCCCAGCCGCTCGAGCGCGGCCGGGTCCATCATGATCGTGCTGATCCGCGTTATGACGTCTCCGCCGAAGGGCTGCTGCTTGTTGAGCATCGACTGGACGGCGAGCGGCGTCCCCGTCGAGAGGTCGAGGAGCGTGGCCACGCAAGTAGTGGTGCCGAGATCGATCGCGATCCCGAAGAGCCTGTCGGTTGTGTCACCTGGCTCGACGTCGATCAGAACGTCGTCGACGAGCACGGCCGTTACCTTGAAGTCGCTCGACCGGAGCACCCGGCTGATGGCCTTGAGCGCATGGAGGTCGATCCGTAGCTCGAGGTCGAGCATCGCGCCGAGGAGGCGCTCGGAGTCGGTGGTCTGGTCGGAGAGGGAGGGGTGGGGGAGCTCCAGGTAGCGTTTCTGGACGGCTGGGCGGAGGATGACCTTTCGCCCCACACCGACGGTCGCCGCCTTCGGCCGGGTGAGGAGCGGGGGCACGTCCACCTGCAGGTCTGAATGGACCTCGACCCGGCATGCGAGGCGCCATCCCGCCCGCAGCTCGTCGGCCGAGAAGGCGCGGGTGTCGAGGGAGTTCGGCGGGACTCGGCCCTCGGTCACGCGGACGCGGCACTTCTTGCACGTGCCGTGGCCGCCGCAGGTTGAGTCGATGGCGATCCCGTTCCAGCTGGCCGCATCGAACAGGGTGACCCCGGGTGGGACACGCACCTGGCGACCGCTCGGCTCGAAACGGAGGTCGACGCGCGTCTGCCCGCCGATGTGCAGGTCGTGCTCGTGTTGCGCGGGGCTGCCTTGGCCCTCGCGACCAGCCCGAGCGCCAGCTAGCGTCACGAGACTTGAGCCGCCAGCCGAGCGCGGTGTGCCGCGATCCAGTTCGCTCCCCATGGATCGTGATCGAGCAGGAGGTCGGCGGCCTTGACGGCCCGAACGATCCCCGGCGAGCGAGCGTCCATGATCGCGCTCGTGAGGCCGACCTTCATCGCCATGGGAAGAAACACAGCCCCGAGCGCCTCACGCTCGGGCATCCCGAACGAGACGTTCGACGCCCCGAGCGTCATGTTGACGCCGAGCTCAGTGTGGATCAGGTGGATCGTCTCGAGGGTGCGGTTGACGAGCGTCGTGTCCGCGCCGATCGGCATGGCGAGAGGATCGATGACGATGTCCTCTATAGGGATGCCGTACTTCGATGTCGCAACTTCGACGATCTTGCGGGCGAGCTCGAGGCGCCGGGTGGGCTCCTCGGGGATCTCCTCCTCGTCGTTCGGGAGGGCGATGACAGCGGCACCGTGGCGCTTCACCAAGGGGAGGATCGCGTCGAGGCGCTCGTCCTCGGCAGTCACCGAGTTCACCAGGGCTTTGCCCTCGTAGGTCTGCAGCCCGGCATCGAGCGCCTCGATCACCGAGGAGTCGATGCACAGCGGGAGGTCGGTCAGGCTCTGAACGAGCCGGACGGCCTGCACCATGAGATCGACCTCGTCGGCGAGCGGTGTGCCCATGTTCACGTCGAGGACCATGGCGCCGCCCGCGATCTGCTGGGCGACGTCGATCTCGATCCGGGAGAGGTCGCCGCTGCGCAGCTGCTCCTGGAAGATCTTCCGGCCGGTGGGGTTGATGCGCTCTCCGATGATGCAGAAGGGCTGGTCATCCCCTATGACCACCTGCGTGGCGCTTGGACGCGCAGCCGCGGCCGACGTGAGGATCGTGTGCATCTACCGCAGGTTCCTCGGCTCGCGGGTCGGCATCTAGGCGCTCGCAGTCGCTGACGCCGAGGCACGCCGCCGCTGGACGAGGTCCTTCCGCGGGTCACGGCCGCCGATGCGTCCGAGGCGTACCCGTCGGCTCCGACGGCGTCCGCGTACTCCTGGGTCACCGGGGCGCCTCCCACCATCACGCTCACCAGATCACGCAGGCCGGCCTTCTCGAGAGCATTGATGTTCGCCTTGAACATCGGCATCGTCGTCGTGAGGAACGCGGAGAAACCCACGATGTCCGGTTGATACTCCATCACCGCCTCCACGAACTTCTCGGGAGCTACCTGGACCCCGAGGTCGATGACGTGGAAGCCGGCGCCTTCGAGCATGATGTTCACGAGGTTCTTCCCGATGTCGTGGACGTCGCCCTTCACTGTGCCCATGACGAAGGTGCCCACCGACTCGACGCCCGTCTCGGCGAGGAGCGGGCGGAGGACTTCGAGCCGCGCCGGACATCGCTTTGCCCGCTATCAGCATCTCGGGCACGAAGAAGTCGCCCCGCTCGAACCGGGCTCCGACCTCCTCGAGCGAGGGGATCAGCGCCTCGAAGAGCATCTCCTCGGGAGCAAGGCCCATCGTCAAGCCCTGGTTCGTGAGATCGAGCACTTCTGGCGCGTTGCCGACAAGTGTGGCGTCGTACATCTGCTTGAGGAGGTCGTCTCGATTCATGCAGCACCTTCCTGTCGTGGACGATGGCCGAGAGCGGCGGAGAGACTGGCGGCTTCGATCCGGCACTGAGCCGCCGCCTCCGCTATGCGGGGAGGCGTCAGGCGATTGCTCGGCCCCGAGACCGAGAGCGCGGCGATGACGTCGCCGCCGCTCTTGAAGACAGGGGCGGCCACTGCTACCAGTCCCGGCTCAAGCTCGTCGACCGTGACCGCGTAGCCGCGGCGACAGACCTCCCGCAACTCGTCGGCGAGCGCCGCGCGGCTCGTGATGGTCCGGTCCGTGATTCGCGCGAGGCGACCGGCTTCGATCGTGGCGGCGCCGTACGCGAGCAGCACCTTGCCGAGCGCGCTCGCATGGAGGGGCACCGGCTTGCCCACCCAGTTCGTCGTGCCGATGAGGTAGCGACTGTCGACCTGGCTCAACTGCTCGACGCGACCGCGGCGTGCGACACCGATGTTGATGGTCTCGCCGGTCGTGTCCCCGAGCCGCTGGAGGTGCGGGCGGGAGAGCCGATCAGGTCGAATTCGCGCCCGCTTCGTCCCGCGTACCGGAGAAACACGGCGCCCGGCTCGTACGTCCCGTTCGGCCCGCGGCGAACTAGCCCGTTGCGCTCGAGTGCGAACAGCAGCCTCGATGTCGTGCTTTTGGCGAGACCGGTAGCAGCGGCGAGCTCGCTGAAGCTCTTCGGGGTGGTCGCATCGACGATCTCGGTGAGCAGGTGGGAGGCGCGGTCGACGGCCTGTGTCCCGGTGGGTTGGCTTGCCGAGTTGGGTTGGGTTGACGCTGGGGCCCTCATGATCATCAGTTCCATCTTACGGAACCATGTTCTACGATGCGAACCATGTTCGAGAACCGGATGCCTCGATACGAGATTCTCTCCGAAGACGCGGTCGCCACTCTCGACCGGGGCTGGCGCCGGATCGTGTCCGAGATCGGTGTGCAGTTCGCGAAACCCGAGGCAGTCGAGTTGTTCGCCAAGGCGGGCCAGCGAGTCGACGGTGAGATCGTCTATCTCGACCCGGACTTCGTCATGGCGCAGGTCGCGCTGGCGCCTCGGGAGTTCGACATCCAGGCCCGCAACCCCGAGAACAGAGTCCACATCGGCGGCAACCAGATGGTCTTCTCAGGTGTTTACGGACCCCCGTTCGTTCGAGACGGGAGTACGCGCCGGGACGCCTCGATGGCCGACTTCCGGCGATTCGCGATGCTTGCTCAGTCTTACCCTGAGCTCGACTCCGCCGGCGGCATCATCTGTGAGCCGAACGACACACCGCTCGACTCGCGGCATCTCGACATGATCTTCGCCCTCCAGACGTTGACCGACAAGATCTACATGGGCAACGTGGTCTCCGGAGTCAACGCACGCGACACGATAGAGATGAGCTCGATCCTGTTCGGTGGGCGCGACCACATCGAGGAGACGCCAGCGTGCATCTCGCTCATCAACTGCAACTCGCCGCTGCGGTGGGACGACCGGATGCTGGATGCTCAGTTCGAGTACAACCTCGCCAACCAACCGGTGATCCTCACGCCGTTCTTGTTGATGGGAGCCATGTCTCCGGTGTCGATCCCGGCGACCCTCGCACAGCAGCTCGCCGAGGCGTTCGCCGGGATCGCCTTGTCGCAGCTCGTCCGTCCTGGCTGTCCGGTCGTATTCGGGTCGTTCCTGTCGAACATCGACATGCAGTCCGGGTCGCCGTGCTTCGGGACTCCCGAGTCGGCGATCGGGTTGTTCTGCACTGGTCAGCTGGCGCGCCATTACGGTCTCCCGTTCCGGACCGGTGGTGGGCTCACGTCCTCGCAATCCGCCGATGCTCAAGCGGGGTACGAGGCGTTGATGACGCTACTGCCTACGTTCCTTGCGGGGACGAACTTCGTAATGCACGCGGCCGGGTGGCTCGAAGCCGGGCTCGTGAGTTGTTACGAGAAGTTCATCATCGACATCGAGCTGCTCCGCCAACTCCGGGTGGAGTTCACCCCGCTCGAGGTCGACGAGGCTTCGCTCGCGTTCGGTGCCCATGACGAGGTGCGCCATGGAGGGCACTTCCTCGGAGCGGCTCACACGATGGAGCGCTTCCGGACGTGCTTCTATCGGCCGATGGTGTCGTCGTCGGCGAATTTCGAGAGATGGATGCGCGACGGTGGCAAGGATGCCGCGGCGCGTGCCGGTGAGATCTGCCAGAAGGCT
The DNA here is from genome assembly GCA_963801185.1 of uncultured Acidimicrobiaceae bacterium. Classification (GTDB taxonomy): domain Bacteria; phylum Actinomycetota; class Acidimicrobiia; order Acidimicrobiales; family Bog-793; genus Palsa-601. Next base: position 221,537 of record CAWDDW010000002.1, read on the forward strand.
CTGGACTCCTATCAAATGCCTGCTTTGGACTCTGCCATCCATGACGAGCTCGAGGAGTACGTCACGCGGCGCCGACGCGAGTTGGGGGATTAGCCCCCCTGTCCCGGCCAGCCCCGGCGTGGCCCCCGGCTAGCCCCTCAGAACCGCTTGGGTCTGGGTGACTCTCGCCACGAGCTTGCCGTCCCCGTCTGTCACGTCGGTCTCCACCACGATGGTCGTCCGGCCTCGATGCAACAGCCGAGCCGTAGCCCTGGCCGTCCCGCTGCGCAGTCCACGCATGAACTGGGTGGCAGACGAGATCGTCGTAGTCGCGATCGTCGTCGCAGGCGCCTCCGGGGTCGGCAAGTTGAGAAACGCGAGCATCGCGCCCACCGAATCCGCCAGACTCATGATGGCCCCGCCATGCACGACTGCTCCAGAGGTGCAGATCTCCGCGCGCCAAGGCAGTTCGGCGACGACCTCCTGCCGGCTCGCTGAGACGACCGTTATGCCGAGTAGGCGGTTGAATGGGAGAGTGGCCTCCCACTCGCTGAGTTCGGGGTCAGGAGTCACCGGCACGTTGTATACACCCGGCGTGCGGGCGTATCGGGCCGCAGGCGGTGCCTCGGCTGCTGACGGCGGACTTTCCTACGCCCTGGGACGGACTGGTAGCTAGGCTGACGGCTCGAGCTGCTCTCACGGTTCATTCTGGACCGAGCTCATGGTTATCGAGCTGATGGTTATCAAGGGGGATCCGATGGGCATTCTGGATACGCGAAGCCGGACGGTCAAGGTCGATCGGCGCGCTCGTCGGAGAATCCGGCGAAGCGCACCGGTGCTCATATCGGGTGCCGTGGCCGTTGCGATGCTGGCCGGTTACGGGCTCACGTCGCCGGCGGTCGGTGCGGCCAGGACCGCCAAGGCGACTCCCAAGGCGACCCCCAAGGTGTTGCTGGTCGGCACGTACAAGGGTGTGAAGGGCGGGTACACGACGATCCAGTCCGCTGTCGACGCCGCCAAGCCGGGCGACTTCATCCTGATCGGACCCGGTGACTACCACGAGGACAACGACATCGCGAACCCCCCCACTGCTGCTCAGGCGAGCGTGGGCGACATGGGAGGCGTGCTCATCACCACCTCCGGTCTGACGCTGCGGGGAATGAACCGCAAGACGGTCATCGTCGACGGGACGAAGGCGGGAGCACCCAAGCCCTGCGACTCTGCTGCCAAGTACCAGGACTTCGGAGTGACCCCGAATGGCGCCAAGGAAGCTTACGGCCGCGACGGGATCCTCATCTGGAAGGCGAATGACGTGACGGTCGACAACCTCACGGTCTGCAACTTCCTCGCCGGCACGGGCGGCTCTGGCAACGAGCTCTGGTGGAACGGTGGAGCCGAGTCCGGGAAAGTCGGGCTGAAGGGTTACTGGGCCGACTACATCACGGCCACCTCCTCGTTCTTCAGCAACGAGACAACTGCTGCCCAGTACGGGATCTTCTCCTCGAACTCGGCAGGGCCGGCTGAGTGGTACCAGCTGTACGCCAACAACTTCAACGACTCCGGCATGTACGTCGGAGCCTGCCACCAAGTGTGTGACGTGACCATCGACCACACCTGGATGGAGAACAACGCCCTCGGGTACTCCGGCACGAACTCCGGAGGCCAAGTAATCATCGAGCACTCCCAGTTCGACCACAACCAAGACGGGTTGGACACCAACACGGCGATCTCCGGAGACCCGCCCGGGCCCCAGAACGGTCAGTGCCCGAACGGGAAGACCAGCACGATCACCCACACGAGGTCCTGCTGGGTCATCCGCAACAACTACATCCACGACAACAACAACCCCTCGACGCCAAAGTACGGCAGCGCCGCCGCCGGCCCGACGGGGACGGGGATGACCGTCTCGGGCGGCCGGTGGGACACCATCGAGCACAACCAGTTCTCGAACAACGGAGCGTGGGGAATCCTGTTCGTCCCCTACCCCGACAGCGGCACTCCCGTGCTTGGTCAGTCCTGCAAGGAGGTGGGCGGAACGGTACAGCCCCCATTCGGATGCCTGCTCGACCCGGAAGGTGACGCGCTCTTGCACAACTCCTTCACACACGACGGATACTTCGGAAACCCGACCAACTCCGACTACGGCCAGATCACCTGGTCCGGCAACGAGCCGTCGAACTGCTTCCGGGGCAACCACGCCCCCAACGGGAGCGCCCCGTCCAACCTCGAGGCGATCCAGCCGACTTGTGGTGTAACGACCAAGGCAGGCAACCACGGTGGGGCCCTTCTCAACCAGGTGCTGTGCGACACCGGCTACGGCACCTGCAAGGGTGTAGGCAGCTATCCGCAGTCGAGCAAGGTCATCCTGACCTCGGTCCCGAAGAACCTGCCGACCATGCCGAATCCGTGTGCCGGTGTCCCCACGAATCCGTGGTGTCCGAAGAACGGCAGCAAGTGGGGCGGCACGAGCAGGTCGCACGGGTCGCACACCTCGCATCCCGCGAGGCGAACGATCCAGACGGCCCCGTGGCACCTCGGCCTTGCGGCGTACTTGCGTTGGTCGCGGACGGTTGCGATCGGTCGCCGTATCTCCATGCTCTGAGCGAGTCTCGTCATGCAGGCGGCCTGCCGGTGCCGTCGCCTCAATCGGCGCTGTCGCTAGGCCGCTCGCATCGCCTGCGGCTACTGCCACCGAAATTCCCGTAGCCGTCGCCGGGCGGTCCCGCTCCAGGTCGCGTTCGCTCGGCTCGGCGATGCGCCAGACGACAGAGCGCTGCTCGAACGAGCACGTGGCCAGCGTCCGCACTCCTCCCGAGGGGTGTGCCAAGAGGAACTCCTCCGCGAGCCCCGTCGGAGGCTCTTCGGGATCGAGCTCTCCGTCTGGGCCGAGCCAACGCCAAGCGCCGGTCCCGCCCTTGATCTCGAACCCACAGTGGGTGACGAGGTAGTGGTGACGTTTGCAGATGCGGACCAGGTTCGAGAGGGCGGTCGGTCCGTTCCGTTCGATCGGGACGATGTGGTGGATCTCGAGGCGAAACGGTGACCCGCAGCCAGGCACCTGGCAGATCGGGTCCCGGGCTTCTAGGGCAGACCTCAGGTGAGCAGGTATGTAGCGTCCTGCATGGGCAACCGAGCACGGGTTCTTCGCACGTTCGAGGACGATCTTCACCCAGGCAGTCGGGAGAATCTCGCGGACCGACGCAAGCGGCACGGGCCCTACACCTTCGATCTCGCAGCGTTCGTCGTCCTCGAGCCGCCCACGTGATAGTGCCTCGGCGTCGACGTGCAAGACCACGCCGGCACCGACGCTGCGGCTGGCATCGGAGCCCTCTGAGTCCCGACGCCCGGTGCCGCCATTACGGCAGAGATTGACGAGGGCATCGGCCAGGTAGGCCTCGTGACTCTCTCGGCGGCCCTGACGACGCGCCTCCTCGAAGACGAGTCGCCTCTCGGCCTCGAGCCCGGCCTTGACAAATGCCCCATCGACAGGAGCGAACTCTCCACGCAGGTACACGGCGCCTTCGGCGGTCGTTCCCATCCGCAGGTGACGCCGAGCACGCAGCCTCGCATCCCGCGCCCGCGCCTCTTCCTCCGACCTCGTTGCCGCCTTCACTCGCTCGCATTCCTCCCGAAGGCCGTGAATCGGACCGCGGCGTGCAGTCTCGAGGAGCTCAGGCGCTGCCGCCGGATTCGCGACGAGGGCGTCCGAGACCATCACCGCCTGGTCGATCGACAGATCACCCGCTCTGACAGCCTGGTCGAGCTCGGGTTGGTCCCGCAGCTGCCGAGCGGCGCGCAACGCGTCGTTCGAGCGGCCCTGGGGCTCGCCGCCGACAGTTGCCAGCCAGGACCCGGGCGTCCGATAGCCCTCTCGCTCGTGAACCTGGCATTCGACGGCTCGGGCGGCCATCAAGGCGCGGGCCGCGCGGCACAAGCGCTCCGCCTTTGCCCACTGCTCGGTGGCAGCCTTCGCCGCGAGGCCGGGGAACTCGCCGGGCTCAAGATCGGCAACGATCTTCTCCAAGAGGGCAACGACGTCCACGATGCCCGCTCTGGCATCGACCCGCCCCTCGGAGTCGCACGGCCCAGCCGTCGCCCCGCACGTCGTCTCGTACATGTGTTCGATAGTACCGACAAGGTGTGTCACTCGGCTTGCGACTCCTGCGCCTCACGGCCTCAGAGCGGCGGGACGGTGTAGCGGGCGAAGACGTGCCAGCCGACGAAGGCCCAACACGCCACGAGCGCCAGGCGGCCTAGGCGTTGAGAGCCGATGCGGCGCCCCAAGTCACCGAGGCTCGCGAACCGGTCGCTTCGCCGCACCACCAATTCGATGATCACCGCCGCGACGGCGATCGAGAGCCAGGCGAGGGCAACGATCACCGTCCATCTCCGTTGGTGCGCCTAGCGGAAGGCCGAAAAGGCCGAGGATGTCCTAGAACTCCCCGGCCGAGCGGCCACGCGGCCACTGCGAGCCAGAGAACGAAGAGCAACCAGCGCGTCAGGTGCCATACGAGCGCCTGGTCCACCACGGTGCTGAGACTCGGGAAGGCACGAGAGCGCCCGCCGAGGCCGAGCGCGATCCCTTCCAACGCTGCAGCGGCGAGACCCAGCACCATCCACGGGACCACCCTGGAGGGCGAGAGGCGCGTGGGCCGAGACGCTTCCCGTCGCGTAGAGGCCATGACCGCAACCAGCACGACGGGGAGCGCGACCGCGACGTCAGCCGAGGCACCGAACGATCGGGTGCCGGTCGCCCACCATGCGTATGCGCCGACTGCCAGAGCAAAGACGGCGGATAGGCCGACTAGGGCGTTGTGGCGTGAGGTCGACAGCTGATCGCGCGCTCGCATGAGGACGCATTCTCCCGCAACTGCGTCAGGCCCACCCGCCGGCGAAGGCAACGAACTGACCGGTGGCGAAACGGCTCGTGCCGTCGACGAACGGCAGAGCGAAGTGGGCGAAGCTCCTCGAGAGTGCCGAGCCTGCCCATCGGAACCTGGGCCTCGACCCGAGCTCGACCCTCTTCGTCCTCGGCCCGACTGGCCTTCAAGAACTCGGGGAAGTCCATGAAGTTGGTACCGATCGCGTTCACCTGAACGCCCTTTCCGGCCACCTCGGCGGCGACGTTCCGGACGAGCATGTTGGCACCCGCCCGGGCGGACGAGTACAGCGGCGCGCCCGGAGTGGGCCGGGCCCCCGCAGCGCTCGTGAAGACGAGAACCTGGCCCTCACCCTTCTCAGCCATGACCGGCACTACGGCCCGGAGGAAGTTGTAGGGCGCCTCGATGCACCCTTTCGTTGCCGTGCGCATGTCGTCCAGCGTCGAGTGCAGGAACCTTCCCACCACTATGCGCCCAGTGAAAGCCGTGGCGGAGTCGATGCGGCCGAACCGCGCCAGTGCGGCTCGCACGAGATGTTCCGACGACTCAGGTTTGGTCAGGTCGCGTACGCCTACCACCACCTCGACTGAAGCTCCTAGCGCGGTCAGCTCGTCGTCGAGACCCTCGGCAGGGTCTCCGATGACGAGGTCGTGGTCGTGTCGCGCCAGCAGTCGGCTGAGATTGGGGCCGACGTAGCCCTGGGCATCGCTCACGACCGCGATCCGGCGTGTCAACCGAGTTGCTCCAATCGAGCCGTGAACGGCGTGTCGCGTGCCTTCATTTGCGCAACCCTATCCATTGGTGCCGATCACCCTAGTTATCAAGCCGGTTTCCACGTCGTACCGCCACCCTTCCACGCTCAAGCCTTGCGGGAGCAATTCGCATGCCCGCACGGCCTCGACGTCCACGCGAAGACTCTCCGCAGGGTCAGCCATGGCGAGGAACTCCCATCCCTCGGACCGGACGGCGTGCAGCGCCAACAGGTCCGATCTGATGTCGAAATCGCTACGGTTGGCGAGCGCGCAGTGCGTGTGGTGTATCACGGCGACCTCGTTCACGCCGAGGAGGCTGGTGGCGAGAACCAGCGACCGAAGAACGTCCTTCGTGACGCGCCCACCGGCGTTGCGGAGGATCTTCGCGTCGCCGGGCTCGAGTCCGAGCATCGCAAGGGGTTCGATGCGCGTGTCCATGCAGGCCACGAGTGCAAAGCCTTTGGCAGCGCGTGACGGGATCCCCTTGAGGGAGAAATGCGCCGCGTACTCCCGGTTCGCCCGGAGCAACTCTTCCATCATGTGCGAAGCATGGCAGACGCCGACCGCTCCGCGGCAGAACCGGGCGGGAGCTACGGTCGGGTTCCATGAACACCAGCAGTGACGGTGCCCTAGCGCACCACTTGGAGGCGATCGGGCGCGACGGCTACACCATCGTCGAGGATGCGATCGAGCCCGCGTTAGTGGCGGATCTGGCGGCCGATCTGGCGAAGCTCGAGCGGGATCTCGGCATCGAGCCGGCGACCAACGACTTCGAGGGCCGCCAGACGCTCCGCATCTACAACTTGCTCGTACATGGACCGTTGTACGAGTCCATTCCGGTCCATCCGAACGTGCTCCCCATCGTCGAGCGGGTGCTCGATCCAGGCTGCCTCATATCGTCGCTGTCGTCGATCAACATCGGCCCCGGTGAGACCGCGCAACCGATCCACGCGGACGACCAACTTCTTCCCATCCCGAAACCTCACCCGCCGACCGTCTGCAACACCATGTGGGCGCTGACGGACTTCACCGAGGCGAACGGGGCGACGAGGATCATCCCCGGCACGCACACCTCACCCTCTCCTGACTACGGCTCGCACTACGACAGCATCCCCGCCGAGATGCGCAAGGGGAGCGTGCTGATCTGGCACGGGTCGCTCTGGCACGGGGGAGGGTCCAATCAGACCAACGAGCGACGCGTAGGCATCGCGATGAACTACTGCGCCGGTTATATCCGCCAGCAAGAGAACCAACAGCTCGGCATCCCGCCGTCGTTAGTGCGGCGCTTCAGCCCGCGCTTGCGAGAGCTCGTCGGCTACGGGATCTACAACGGCCTGATCGGGCACATCGACAAGAAGAACCCGGCTCAGCTGCTCCTGGCCGCCGGCACGGGTGAGGACGACGGTGGCGATGCCGAGAAGATGATCTGGGACTACGCCTAAGCAGGCACACACAGGGCGTTCGTCAGCTTGCCAGATCGATCAGCCGTTCCAGGGTCGCGAGGCGAGTGTCCGGCGGACCGTCGAGTTTCGCCAGGATCGTCGTTATACCGGCCTCGCTGTACAAGTCGAGGCGTGAGGAGATGGCTTCTCCGGCGCCGAGAAGGTTTGTGAGACGGCCGAGGTCGAGGGGGACCGCATCGGCTGCGTCGTCGCGCCTGCCGGCCCTCCAGAGATCCTCCACGTGTTGCACTTCTCCGGCGAAGCCCAACCGGGAGAAGGTCTCGTTGTAGAAGTTGCGCCCGGCGCTGCCCATCGCTCCGATGGTGAACGCGTAGCCGCGTGCGTGGCGGCGTACCGCCTCCTCGGTCTCGGCAGCGCTACTCGTGAATTCGACCGCCACAGGTGCGACGAGATCGAGATCGCGAAGCTGTCTGCCGGCAGCCTCGGCTCCCTCGCGCAGCGGGCCGAGGAAGGTCTCAGAGAATTCGGGGATGAACGCATTTCCGAGCCATCCGTCGGCCACCTCTCCGGTGAGCCGCAGGTTGGCGGGCCCCATGGCCGCGACGTAAACAGGGACATGCGCCGCTTCCACGAGCGGTCGCAACGGGCGCCCCTCGCTCTCTGGCAGCGGGAGCGGGTAGATCTCGCCAGGATGGACAAGGCGCTCGCCCCGGCTCACCGTCCGGATGATCTCGATCGTCTCGCGGGTCGTCTGTACCGGCCGGGCGAAACGGACCCCGTGCCAGCCCTCCATCACAGCCGGTCCCGACACGCCCACCCCGAGCCGGAAGCGACCTGCGGAGAGCGCCTGCAGGCTCAATGCAGAGGTCGCGAGCAGCGCCGGACTGCGCGACCCAAGTTGGACGACGAAGGTGCCGAGCCCGATCGCGGATGTCTGTGACGCGAGGAAGGCGAGCCCGGTGAGAGCGTCGTATCCCCAGATCTCCGGCACCCAGAGCGAGTCCACACCGAGCCGTTCCGCCTCTCGTGCGAACGTGACCGCGTCCGGCCTATGGGGATCGATCATCGTTGCGACTCGCATCACTCCGGCCTCACGCTCGTGTCGTGGCTTCAGGTCGATGACCTCTCTCAGTGAGTATAGAATCCTCAAGTTACTTGCCGACGACGGTTCGACGATCTGTGAGTGGAGGCGCCGAGACGATGCGATACCGGGACTGCCCCACGGTCGAGGTCGAGGAGCGGATTGTCGGGGATCCGGCGGTGATCTGGGCGCTGTTGACCGACATCACGCTTCCGGCGAGGTTCTCCGACGAGCTCCAATCAGCTGAGTGGACCGGGGACTCCGACAAGGTCGCAGTCGGCAGCGTCTTCCGCGGTCGGAGTTGCGACCCTGACCTCGGCGAGTGGGAGACGGAGTCCGTCGTCGTCGAGGTCGAGCCCGAACGTCGTTGGGTCTGGAACGTGAAGGGCCCCGCCGGCGTCTCGGCGACCTGGGGGTTCGAGCTGGATCCCGGTCGCGACGCTGTGCGTGTACGTCAATGGGCGCGCATGGGGCCTGGACCGTCCGGGCTCACATTCGCCATCGAGGCAATGCCTGAGAAGGAAGGGCGGATCGTCGCCCGGCGGCTCGAGCAGTGGCGCCGCAACATCGCCGCAAATCTGGCGGGGATCCGTGCGTTGGTCGAACAGGGCGAATGAGCCGGCTCAGGCTGGTCCACGCCGCCGCCGTCGTCGGCCGATAGGGGGACCTCGGATTGCCTAAGCGGATCTACGCGGCCCAAGAGACATGCCCCGTGGCTCGCACACTGAACGTGGTCGGTGATCGCTGGACGGTCCTGATCTTGCGAGACTTGTCGTGGGGACGCCGGCGTTTCGGAGAGCTGTGTGACTCGTTGCAAGGCATCGCGCCGAACCTGCTGTCACAGCGACTGAAGAGTCTGGAATCCGACGGGATGGTCGAGACGGTCGTCTACTGTGATCGCCCGCCCCGCGTGATGTACAAGCTCACCGAGAAGGGCAAGGCCTTCACGCCCGTGTTACGAGCGCTGAAGCAGTACGGCGAGGCCTGGGAGCCAGCTCCAACTGCAGCGGGCCAGGGGAGACCGAGCGGTTAGCTCGGAGGTTCAGGTCAGCGCTCCCGGGCGGTGGCGAACTTCGCCCGGTGCATGGATGCGTTCGCGCACGTGACTATCTTGGCTCGGTCCAAGGCGTCGAGGGGGTAGATGCTCCGGCCCACGCTGACCGACACTTGCAAGGACACCTCGTTTACGACGATCGGCGCTTTCATCGCTTGGCGAATCCGCTCGGTGACCATGTCGGCTGCCCAGGTGACAGGGTCCGGCTCGTTCTCGTTCCCGTCCGGCCAGCCTGCCGAGCCCGGTTCGATGTCGGCCAGGAGCACGAGGAACTCGTCCCTGCCCTGCCGCGCCACGATGTCCGTCTCCCGGACGGCCTCGGCGAGCCGCCGGGCCACCTCGCGGAGCACCACACCGCCGGCTTCTTGACCCAGCCTGTCGTTGACTTCCCTGAAGCCGTCGATGTCCATCGACAACACGACCGCCGAGAGGCGCCCCCGCACCGCACGGGCTAACGCTCTTTCCAGATGGTCCTCGAACGTCACGCGGTTCGGCAGGCCCGTGAGGGTGTCATGTGAGGCTCTGAACGCCAACTGCTCATCGGCAAGCTTGCGGATCGTGATGTCTTCGAGAAGGCCCTGCAGCATCCAGGGCTCGCCGCCTGAAGTGACGACTTGGGCGAACTCCCCGATCCAGACGAGCCGGCCGTCGCCGGTCGTCATGCGGTACTCGATCCGTGACGACGAATTCTGAAGCAGCAGTGTCTGCCTTGCTGCGAGAACCGAATCGTGGTCGTCCGGGTGGAGGTGCTCCTCCCACCACGAGGACGCCAGCCACTCCTCTTTGGTGCAACCGAGAACCGTCTCAACCGACGAGCTGACATACGGCGACTCGTGCGAGTAGCCGAGAGGGTTGATGAAGATCACGGCCGGCGTCTGTGTCACGTCCTCCCGGAGCCAGAGTGTCCGTTCGTCGTGTGTCCGTTCGTCGTCTGGGTAGATCATGCCGCACTCCTGCTGAGACTCGCTCTGTCTTCCGGCCGCAGGTACCAAAAAAAGGCATGGTCGTCTACAGCGTTGTCCCCCAAGGTTGATGGCGCCCCTGTAACGCCTTCTCCCAGGGATCCCTCGCTCGACATGCGGCGCGCCACTGAGGCAAACGCCGCCACGATGGCGGCTGAGCCGGTGTACGTGGTCAGAACAATACGCGCTCTGGAGCGATCGTGCTCAAGCGCCACCCGCGAAGGTCCCCTGCGGGGGCTCGGCGAGTGGCAGGATCGTTCGCGTGACCGGAGCCAAGAGGGGTCGGCTGGAGATCTTCTTAGGCGCGGCGCCTGCTGCCGGCAAGACGTACGCGAGCCTGCAAGAGGCTCAAAGGCTACGCGATCAAGGAACCGACGTCGTGGTCGGCTGCGTCGAGACTCATGGGCGCGGGAGCCTTCTCGAGCAACTGGGGGGACTTGTCGTCATCCCGCCACGACGGGTCTCGTACAAGGGCCGCTACTTCGACGAGCTCGACCTGCCCAGCCTGATCGAGCGACATCCGCACACCGTCGTCGTCGACGAGCTCGCCCACTCGAATCTGCCGGGGCTGGCACACGAGAAACGTTGGCAGGACGTCGACCAACTCCTGGAAGCCGGGATCGACGTCATCAGCAACCTGAACGTCCAGCACCTAGCCAGCCTGACTGACGAAGCAGAGCGAATAACCGAGCGAGCCCAACGAGAGACCGTTCCGGACGAGCTGATCGCTTCGGCCGCGCGGATCGACCTCGTCTCGGTAGACGCGTCAGTGTTGCGTGAGCGACTCACAGCTGGCGAGATCTTCGAAGCCGGAGTAGCGACCACGGCGCTTGCCGGGTACTTCAGCGCCGAGCGTCTCGATGCGCTCGACACGTTGGCGCGGCGCTGGATGGTCGATCACGGTAGAGCCGAGGCGCCGGGCGATCAGGATCCTGTTGGTGGCGGTGCAGAATCTTCGCCTTCGTCTCGACGGCTTGTCGCCGTCCTCAGTGACGCCCCCGGGGGCGAGCGCCTGCTGCGGCGGGCGGCGGAGATTGCCAAGTCGACGTCCTCCGAGCTCGTCGGGCTACGAGTCCGGGGACCAAGCAATCCGACGCGCTCAGAGCCGCCGTGGCTGCAGGGTCAGCGGCGGTTGCTGACCGAGCTCGGCGGGCGCTACGCCGAAGTCGGCGCAGAGGACGTCGCCGGCGCTGTCTTGCGGTTTGCCGAGACCGAGCGGGCCGAGCACCTCGTAGTGGCGGCGACTGGCCAATCGCGCCTTTACAGACTGACTCACGGCTCAGTGGTCAACGACGTAGTGAAGGCAGCCCGGGACTTGGAGGTTCACATCGTCCCGGTATCTCCGCTCGGCAGCCGCCCGGACCTCGTCGACGGGCCGGATCCCGCCAGGCCCCGGCCACGCTTCGCAGTGAGGGCGACGCGTGGCATGCCCGATTGGCACCGGCGCCGGAGCGAGCTGCCCGCCAGTCGAAGACTTGTCGCTTTCGTGCTCGCGCTCGCAGCCCCTGCCATCGTGGCCGGCGGGCTTGCGCCGTTTCGGGCGTCAGTGGGGCTGCCGGGGACGCTCATGATGCTGCTTCTCGCGGTCACGCTCGTTGCCGGCGTCGGGGGATTCGGGCCAGCGGCGCTGGCGACAACGGTCGGGATCCTCCTTGCCGACTACTACCTCACGCATCCCTTGCACAGCTTCGCGATCGACCAGACCAACGCGATCTTCGCGTTGATCGCGTTCGCTGCCGACGCTGCGGTCGTAAGCATCCTCGTCAACGTGCTGATCAACGAGGGGGTGGTAGGGGCCCGTCGGCACGCGGTGGCCGACGGACTGGCACGCCTGGCCGCCGACAGCCTCGTGGCGGCGGGATCGCAGGCCTTGCCGAACACCCTCAATTCCCTCCGTCGCACACTGTCGCTTGACGGTGTCGCCGTGCTCAGAGCTGAAGGCAGTGGGTGGGAAGTCGAGGCAGCGTCCGGAGAGCGAATACCTCTCCGTCCGGAAGAAGCCGCCTCTTTCGTAGAGGTCGGGGAAGGACGCGTTCTCGTGCTCGCGGAGGGGTCGGGCATCGCCGAGGAAGCAGATCTCATGCAGGCGTTCATGTCGGAGATCCGCTTCGAGCAAGAGCGCATCCAGCTCGAGCGGATAAGGCGCTTGCGGGGGCCGGAGGCGCCCGGCACCTGACGCTGTCGCGACGTGGCGTCGTTGGCGTCCGCCATCAAGCCTCGTCCCGGTAGCCGACGACGGTCCGAAGACCCACTGGTAACTCCTCGTCTCCGAAAGACAACCCCACCATTGCCTCGACACCGCAAGCAGCAAGAAGCGCCGGGACCTGGGCGGTGTCGATCAAGACGTTGTCATGGCGCTCGTCGTCTCGACGCCACGAGCCGTCCGCATTGCGCATGAAGATCGCCATCTGGCGCACGAACCGAGTCGGGCTCGGCACGGAGAACTCGGTTATCAGCGCCCAATCGTCCGTGACCCACCCGACCGGCCGGGCATGGCGACGTTCCCGACCCCACTCCAGGTCGCAGATGTCAACAGCGAGGAGACCGCCGGGCCGCAGCGCTCGCGCCGCAGCTTTCAGTGCCTCCTGCACTGCCGCCTCGTCCGGCAGGTAGCTGAGCACGTGCCCGATCGACACGATGGCATCGGCATCGGGGATCGGGTCGTGGGGCAGCGACAGCGGGACTATCTCAGCCTCGGGCACGTGCTCGCGGGCGAGATCGAGCATGGCCGCCGAGGCGTCGGTGGCGATCACGCGATGACCAGCATCAACCAGGTGGCGGGTCAACAAGCCGCTGCCGCAACCCAACTCCACGACGACGCCGCCGCGGACCCGAACCGGCTCGAGCAGACGGAGCATCCCGGGGGCACAAAGGTCGGCGTGAAAACCGAAACCGAGGTGGTGGACAAGAGCCAGGTCCTGCCGGTAGTACGTCACCGCCTCAGCTTGCCGCAGTACGGGGATTGACGGTCGCAGGCAATACCGATAGCATACTGAGTATGTCGAGCCCAGAGGACCGCCCGACCGACGGTGGCATGGCCGCCAGGAGGGCCGTAGTCCGTTGGGCCTGGCGCCTGTTCCGCCGTGAGTGGCGACAGCAGCTGCTCGTGCTCGCATTGCTCATCGTGGCCGTCGCCACCACGGTTCTCGCCTCGACAGTGGCGACGGATACGCCACCACCGGCGAACGCTGGCTTCGGCACGGCGGAGGATATGGCGACCTTTGGCGGGGTCGTTCCCCACCTCAGCGCCCAGATCGCAGCGCTGGAGCACCGTTTCGGGCGGGTGGAGGTCATCGAGAGCAAGACGCTGCAGGTTCCCGGCTCCGTCAACACCTACGACCTGGAGGCTAAGAGCCCGAATGGACCGTTTGGTGGTCCCATGCTGTCGCTCATCTCGGGGCAGTACCCGACGTCTGGCACCCAGGTCGCCGTGACGCCTGGAGTCGGTTCGGATTTCCACCTGAAGATCGGCGACGTCTGGAGGCAGGGTGGTGGAGTCGCCCGGCGAGTGGTAGGCATCGTCGAGAACCCGCAGAGCCTGCTCGACGAGTTCGCTCTTGTCCTGCCCGGACAAGTGAAGTCCCCCGACACGGTCAAGGTCCTGTTCGACGCACCGGGAGTGAATCCGAGCTCCATCGGGCCGAACGTGACGACTCCGGCGTCCGTGGCGAACACCAACGTGATCAACCCTGAGACTCTCTCGCTCGCGGTGCTCACCATCGGGATGATCCTGATTGCGCTGATGACCGTGGGCGGATTCACCGTGCTTGCCCAGCGGCGGCTGCGCTCGCTCGGGATGCTGGCGTCTATCGGTGCCACCGACAAGCACGTGTCGCTCGTCGTTCGCGCCAACGGTGTCGTGGTCGGTGTGGTCGGGGCGCTGACGGGGGTCGTTCTCGGGCTCGTCCTTTGGCTCGCCTACCGACCACACTTCGAGCAGAGCGTCCACCACCTGGTCGGCGTATTGGCCCTGCAATGGGTAGTGGTGGCGGCTGCGATCGTGCTGGCCGTCGTGGCGACCTACTGGGCAGCCTCCCGACCTGCCCGTGCCATCACCCGGCTCCCCGTGATGTCCGCTCTCTCCGGCCGGCCCGCCCCGCCGAGACAGGTGCACCGTTCGGCCATACCAGGACTCGTCTTCCTCGTGGTCGCCTTCCTGCTGCTCGGCTACGCGGGCGCCGAGGCCGGCAGCAACGGCGGGGGCGGGGCTGAGCTCGTGCTGGGCATCGTCGCGCTGATCCCGGCAGTCATCTTGCTGTCACCGTTCTTCCTTGCCGGATTTGGCAGGCTCGCACGACGGACGCCTGTGGCCGTGCGGCTCGCCCTGCGCGACCTGTCGCGCTATCGGGCCCGATCGAGCTCCACGCTCGCCGCCGTCAGCATCGGCGTGATGATCTCCGTGATAGTCGCGACGTTGGCCCAGGCGCGCTACTCGGACATATGGGACCCTGCAGGCCCGAACGTCGCGTCGAACCAGGCGCTCATTTGGGCGCCCGGGCCTCAGAGCCCGACCCCGAGACAGCTTGCGGCGATGGGCAAGACGGCCGTCCGCGTCGGGGCGGCACTCGGCGCGACGCACGTAGGGCAGCTCGAGCAGCCGAATGTCAGCCTGCAGAACCTTGCCGGGACAAAGTACTTCAACCCATCCATCTTCGTGGCGACGCCACAGCTGTTGAGGGTATTGGGCATTCCACCGTCGGAGGTGGACCCGAAGGCGGACGTGTTGACGTCCGAGTCGGGTCTCGGTACTGGCGCGGGAGCCGCGCTTTCGTGGTGCGTGCACCAGACGCCTCAGCCTGGTCCTCAGGGCCAGATCCAGAAAGGAAACTTCGCCTGTACGAGGTCAGCGGAGATCAAGAACCCCCTGATTCAACAGCTTGGCGCACTGCCGACTGGAGTTCACGCACCCAACACGTTGATCACCGAGCACGCTCTCCGGAATGTCGACCGCTCGATCGTCGGCGGCTCGGGGTCGGTGAGCACGGTCGGGTGGTTTGTCGAGGCTCCCCAGACGATTACGTCGACTGAGATCCAGAGCGCGCAGGGGATCGCGGCGACATCCGGCCTGAGCCTCGAGACGCAAAACGACGAGCCGACCTCCGGGGAGGTAGTCGACTGGGCGACCGCCTTCGGGGTCTTCCTCGCCTTGTGCATCTTGGCGATGAGCGTCGGTCTCATTCGGAGCGAGACCGCAGGCGACCTCCGCACGCTGGCAGCGACCGGAGCGAGCAGCTACACCCGCCGGACCCTCACGGCTGCAACGGCAGGAGCATTGGGTCTCCTCGGGGCGATCCTCGGTACGTTCGCCGGCTATATCGCCGTCATCGGTTGGCTGCGGGACAGTTCCTTGCAGGGAGGCCTTTCAGCTCTTGGCAATGTGCCGGTGGCGAACCTGCTCGTGATCCTCCTCGCTATGCCCGCGGTGGCAGCTGGAGCCGGCTGGCTGCTCGCCGGGCGCCAGCCGCCGGCGATGGCCCACCAGCCGATCGAGTAAGTCCATCGTTGGCGGAGATGGCGAAGAAGAAGGCTCCACCGTTTACGGACGAGGTCAGAACCCCAAGCGCTACATCGCCTCCCGGCAGTGGTGACCGGTTGAGTTCTTGATCGAGTAGGTACCGGACCATGGTGGCTCCGGTAACGGGCAGCAGCCTGCGGGCTGCAGAAGGGTTGGCCTTCTGGCTTTCCGCTACGGCACGAGGTACGGCGGTCAGCCGAGCCAGGCGGACCTCGACAAGACGCCATCGAGTGACGGGTAGGATCCCATGAGCACGGAGACTTCGGCCCTCACGAGCATGGTAAGCCGAGCGTCACCGATGCCGAGGTCGCCTACATGGAGGCCAAGGGTTGGCATGTAGGTCGTGGGCATCGCCAGCGTCCGGCGAGGTCGGTGCTTCTTGGCCAGCGGAGGACGAGGGGCATCAATCGGTGCTGCTCATAAGCTCGCTTTGGCGAGCTGCGGTGCCACATCGGACGGTGTCTTGGTCTTGGTGGGATCGAGAATCCGGTACGCGAGCAGCTTCACACGGTCGGTCGCGAGGAACCACACGAGCGCATAGCCCCACACGAACAGTGCCCGACCCCACCCGAGCGGCGTCATGAAGACCCCGTACACCGCCAGCAAGGTAGCCAGCGCCTCCGAGCCGGTCACGGCTAGCAACAAGATGTGAGCGGGGCGTATGGACCAGAACGGGCCGCGGGTGCGCGTCAGGTAGATCGTCAGCGATCCGGCCACAGACAGCATCAGGTACATCAGGGTCTGGAGATGCGGATGGTTGAGATGGAACACCTTGTCGCCAAGGTAGAAGAGGCCGAACGCGGCAACCGGGCCGACGACCCCCATCACCGTGGCCATCCCTATCACGAGGCGCATGTTCCAGGTCTCCGGCTGATCCTTGAAGTGGACGTTGTCATAGGCGATAGACAGGATCGAGCCGTCGTTGAGCAATGCCAGGATCACGATCATCACTGCCGTCACGGGGAAGAAGTTGAAGATCAGGATCGCGAGCGTGACGAACAGCAGCACGCGAAGCGTCTCGGCGATGCGGTACATCGCATAGCTGTTCATTCGCTGGACAATCTTCCGGCTCTCTTTGATGGCGTCGATGATCACCGACAGGCCGGGCGTCGTCAGCACCATGGAAGCCGCCGCCCGTGCCGCGTCGGTCGCGTCTGAGACGGCGATGCCGCAGTCGGCCTTCTTCAGTGCCGGGGCATCGTTCACCCCGTCACCCGTCATGCCGACGATGTGGCCCCGCTTTTGCAACACGTCAACGATGTGGAACTTGTGCTCGGGGAACACCTGGGCGAAGCCGTCAGCGTTCTCGATGGACTCAGCCGTCGCTGCCGTCTCTTCCCACTTCACGTCGCCCAGGCCAGCGGCATCGAGAATGTCCGTGCCCATCCCGAGTGTCTTGGCGGTTTCCTGGGCGATGGCCAGCGCATCGCCTGTGACCATCTTCACCTCCACGCCCATCTGGAGCGCAGTAGCGATGGTTGCCTTGGCATCTTCCCGTGGCGGGTCGAAAAGCGGCAGCACGCCGACAAACTGCCATGGGCCTTCTCCTTCGGCTCGGGCCACGCCCAACGAGCGGAAGCCCCGTGCAGCGAAGTCGTTGACTGCCGTATCGACATTTGCCTTCACTTTGGATGCATTGGCCGACAGCTCCAGAACCACCTGCGGTGCGCCTTTCGTGACCTTGAACGACGTTCCATCAGCGCCCGTGACCGTCGCCTCTGTGCACTTGCTCACTGCATCGAAGGGTTTGAAGTGGGCCACCTCATAGCCCTGCAACGCTTGATCGCTCTTCAGGCCACCAAGAACGGCCAGATCGATGGCGTCGGCATCGTCAGCGCGAGACGCCAGCGCTGCATTGAGGATGACTTGCTCGGCAGGGAGGCCGTTCACGGTGAAGGGCTCGCCGAGCGTCAGCTTGTTCTGGGTGAGGGTGCCGGTCTTGTCCGTACAGAGCACGTCTACGCCTGCCAGCTCCTCGATGGCCACCAACCGGCTCACGATCGCCTTCTTCGTGGCGAGCAGTCGCGCTCCAACCGCCATCGTGACCGAGAGCACGGTCGGCATTGCCACGGGAATCGCTGCCACGGTGAGTACCAGGGCGAACTGCAACGTGTCGAGGATCGGGTCACCTCGGAGGATCGAGACAACGGTAATCAACGTCACCAGCCCTGCTGCGAGGATGATCAGGAAAGTACCGATCTTCAGCACTGCCTGTTGGAAGTGACTGACCGTTAGCGCTTCCTGCACCAGCTCTGCCGTCTTGCCGAAGTAGGTCTTCGCACCTGTGGCGTAGACCATGGCCCCGATCTCACCCTGACGGATGATCGAAGCGGAGAACACCGTCTCCCCACCTGTGCGGGTGGCAGGCAGTGACTCTCCGGTCAGCGCTGACTGGTCCACCTCGATTGGGTCTCCGTCCAGCAAGCGTGCATCGGCAGGCACGATGTCGCCCAGGCGCAAACGGATGACGTCACCCGGAACCAGCTCACGCGACGGAGGGGTGATCCACTTGCCGTCACGAAGCACCCGTGCCTTGATCGCCAGTTCGGCCTTGAGGGCTGCAATGGCTTTGCCTGCCTGGTGTTCTTCCCAGAACCCGATCCCCGCGTTGGCAAGCAACAGGACCAGGATGATCATGAAGTCCGGCCAGTGCCGGAGCACGCCGGACAGGATCACTGCAGCCTCGATCATCCAGGGGATGGGACCCCAGAAATAGGTGAGCAGCTGGAGGAGCGGGTTGACCTTCTTCTCTTCGATCTCGTTCGGCCCGTACTGGATCAGCCGCTTCTCCGCCTCTGCCTGCGTGAGACCCTCCGGTGACGACCCCAGCCGCCGCTCCACCTCCGGCAGAGGCAGCGATTTCAGATCGTCGCTCGCTTCGGGCATCGATCTCGGCTTCGAGTCGGGAGCCGCGGACGGGGCGCTGTCAGGTTCCATCATTGCTATCTTCCGCCCTTTCTCGTGCCATACGCGTTGTGAATGCAGCGCCACCTGGTGCCACGCGAAGGTCCTTTCCGCTGCAGCGCGATCCTGGCCTCGCCCGCAGTTCGGCGGCATCTGGCCAGCTCCTCCGATGAGAACCCACGAAGTTAGTATATGTAATGATTAGTATATGAATGCTAACCGTTCGGGTCCGCCTGAGACGCTCGAGTCTGTGGTCGATGCCGTGCTGTCGGCCAGCCGTGTCCTCGTGGCGGTGGCGGCAAGGTCGCTGGCCGATGTCGGCGAGGAGGTCACCCTCACGCAGTACCGGACGCTCGTCGTGCTCGCGTCCCGTGGACCTCAGAACCTTGCCGGGCTCGCCGAGGCGGTAGGAGTGACGCCAGCAACAGCGACCCGGATGTGCGACCGCCTGGTGCGGAAGGGCCTCATTCGTCGGAGAGAAGAGCGAGGCGATCGACGACTCCTCCGGGTCGTGCTGACCGAGAAGGGCCGGGCACTCGTCGATACCGTCACAGATCGTCGGCGTCGAGAGATCGAGCGCATGATGAGCGAGCTTCCCCCCGAGGAGCAGGTTGTTCTCATTCAGGCGCTCGGGCGGCTCTCTGCAGCTGCAGGCGAGGTGCCAGAGCAGGACTGGACAACTGGGTGGGGTCTCTAGATGATTCCCGACTTCCTTGCCCGAGCACCCCGGTGGCGACTGCGGCGTCGCTCGCTTCAGGCCCGAGCTGCTCGCTGGTTTGCATCGGCGCCCTATACACGCAAGTGGCTCGTGCTTGGCGTGCTCATCGGGATCATCGCCGGTCTTGGTGCAGTTGTCTTCTACGAGGTCCTGCGCGCTGCAACGCATCTGTTCCTAGGGGTCATCGCCGGGTACGACGTTCCCACCCCGGTCGGCGAAGGAAGTCAGGTTGCCTCGGCGCGCTACGCCCGACCCTGGGCGATCCCGCTCGTGGCCTGCATCGGAGCACTCGCTGGAGCTGTCCTCGTCTGTGGAATCGCTCCCGATGCCGAGGGCCATGGCACTGATGCTGCGATTGATGCCGTGCACCACAACCCTCGTGGCATCCGCCTCCGGACGGTGGTCGTCAAGATCGTTGCCTCTGCGCTTACCATCGGCTCTGGCGGCTCTGGAGGTAGAGAAGGGCCAACAGGCCAGATCAGTGCAGGCTTCGGGTCGTTCCTCGCCCGGCTCTTCGACCTCAGTCCCGCTGACGCTCGTATCGCAGTCGCAAGCGGGATCGGCTCGGGCATCGGCTCGATCTTCGGTGCTCCCCTCGGCGGTGCAGTCCTCGCAACCGAAATCATGTACCGGGACGATTTCGAGGTGGAGGCACTCCTTCCCTCATTCATCGCCTCCATTGTCGGCTATGCCGTCTTCGGTTCCATCGAGGGCTTCAGCCCGCTCTTTGGTTACGTCGAGAACTACCGACTGACGAATGCCTCACAACTCATCTGGTTCGGCATCATCGGCATCCTCGGTGGATTAATTGGGCTGCTCTACGCCAAGGGCTTCTACGGGATCGCAGCTGGCTTTAGTCAGATTGCCATCCCTCGATGGGTCCGTCCAGCAATCGGTGGGCTGATCGTCGGTTGTATCGCACTTGCCATCCCCGAAGTCCTCGGGACTGGCTATGGATGGATACAACAGGGCCTCGGAGTGCAGCTACTGCACATCCCGCTCTGGATCGTCCTTCTCCTCCCCTTCGCCCGCATAGTCACGACCGGACTCTCGATTGGCTCTGGCGGCTCAGGGGGCATCTTCGGGCCGGGCATGGTGATCGGTGCATTCGTGGGGGCTGCTGTCTGGCGCTTGCTGGAGCCAGTCGTCCCAAGCCTGGGTAGTGACCCAGCTCCGTATGTCATCGTCGGGATGATGGCTTGCTTCGGGAGCATCTCTCGAGCACCGCTCGCCGTCATGCTGATGGTCGCCGAGATGACGGGAACCCTCTCGTTGATCGTGCCTGCGATGGTGGCAGTCGGGCTTGCCACGCTCATCGTCCGCAGGACAGACGACACCATCTACCGGAGCCAGCTCCGGAGTCGCGCAGAGTCCCCTGCCCACCGCATTCTGACGGGCCTTCCGTTGCTCGGCAGCATTTCTGCCTCCCAGGCGATGGCAGCTCCACGCTGTGTGTTGGCAGAGTCCACCGACAGCGCAACTGCCGAAAGACAGATGGACGCAAGTGGTGTCGCGGCTGCACCGTTCATCGATTCCGACGGGCGCTATGTCGGCGTCGT
Organism: uncultured Acidimicrobiaceae bacterium; assembly: GCA_963801185.1. Lineage (GTDB taxonomy): Bacteria > Actinomycetota > Acidimicrobiia > Acidimicrobiales > Bog-793 > Palsa-601. Next base: position 242,344 of record CAWDDW010000002.1, read on the forward strand.
GACGTTGGACACGCTGCGAAGCAGGAGCAAAGACACTACAGACGTCCCAAGGGTCGGAAGTCTTGTCGATGTGAGCTTCGCGCCGATCCACCAAGCTGTACACCTCGATGTCGTCCTCGACACACTGACCTCCACTCCGCAGACCTGGGCGGCTGTCGTCGATGATGAACGGCGAGTCATCGGCACGATTGCAACCTCGGACATTGTCCGGAGCTACCGCCGAACGCTGCAGGCCAGCCTTCGTCGTGCCTCCGAGTTGGGTGGGCCGAGCGGAATATTCGAAGTTATCGTTGCGGCGAACTCATCGATTGTCGGAGCATCGCTCCGCTCAGCGAGGATGCCACGCGGCGTGCTCGTCACTTCTATCGAGCGCGGCCGTGAGGTCATTCCACCCACCGGCGACACAGTGATCCGATCCGGCGACCGAATCATGGTGCTTGGCTCATCGGACGATCTCAGCCGACTCAAGCAGCTTGCATCGTCGACGTCGTAGCCGGATCACTTCACGAAACTCAGGTCCTTGAGGGCAGTTCGAAGTGAGTGGATCGACTTTCTGCAGACCCAACCGATTCGAGTCGTAATGACCGTCGGAGCCGAACCGCTCTAGCCGGGACGGTCAGCCCGCGTCGCCGGATGCGAAGCTGACCTCCGACGTGTCGACAGTCGCTCCGCGGCGCCCAGGTGCGTTCTGTTCCTGCCAATAGAGATTGGTGTGCGCGATCACCTTGTCCGGTGGCGGAGCGCCGTACTCGCTGAGGTCCTCCGTCGTATGTGCGTCGCCGACCAGGGTGACGTCGTAGCCCCGAACGAAGGCACCGTGGATGGTGGATCGGATGCACGCGTCGGTCTGGGCTCCCGTGACGACGAGTCGGCCCACCCCGCGTTCGGCGAGCAGCGCTTCGAGGTCCGTCCCCTCGAATGAGTCGCCGTAGCTCTTGTGGACCACAGGCTCCGAGTTGAGCCGAACCAGTTCCGGCACGTACTGCCAGCTCTCGCTGTCGCGGAGGAGTTGGTCGTCGGAGTGCTGTACCCAGACAATTGGAACGTCCTCGCTGCGAGCCTTGTCGACCAGGGCGTTAATGTTGGCGATAACGCCGTCGCGGTTATGGGCCTCGGCCACCACCGAGTTCTGGACGTCGATGACCAGCAACGCCGTCTTCGACCGATTGGGGAGGGAAGTCATCGGAGCCTCTCAGTTCTCGCAACGGACCAAATCAAGCCCCATAGTAAGTCGGGCCACCGCCGCCGGCGCGAGGCTCGTTTCCCCGGCGAACGTCGCCGCCATGTTGAACGGTGGTCGCGATGCGGGCGCTCTGAAGGCTGACGGGACGCCCAGATGCTCCAGGAGGCAACCAGTGCATCAGTCAGCCAGGCGGTGTCTGGACGAGGGCGCTCCGGTGGTGCAGGTTCTCGATCTGCGAGGGCAGTGAGCCGCTCCAGCCGCGGGACGACTTCCGCGACTGGTCCAGAGGAAGTGTCCGCCTCGACCTGGACTTTCTCAGCGCGCTCGGAGGAACTCGAATCCCCAACCTTCTGATCCGTAGTCAGATGCTCTGTCCAATTGAGCTACGAGCGCTTGGAACGGGAATCGTCAGTGTATCGGGCCTTCGAGAAACGGTAACCCGCGGACAATCGTCCTAGTGGACACTCGCCGAGCATGCCTCAGCCGCCACGTGCGAGGGGATTCGGCGTCGGTGGCGCGACGAGCGTGAGAGTGTTCCGGTCTACGTGGCTGTAGAGCTCCCCTGCGCCCCTCGATTTGGAGCCGGGCATCCTCCTCGTAGGACCACCTGTCATCGGCTTCGATTGTGACACGAATGCGAAAGCTCACGGTGCGGAACGCCCGATCGAGAAACGGATTCGAGAGTATCCCGCACGCCTCCGATCCGGCCGAGGCGGTGAGCTCGAACTCCTTCGAGTCAGCGTCTGCTGGCCCTGATGCAAGCAGCACTTGGCCGCGCGGGATGGCGAGCGTCATGGTCACAGTTGTCGCTGCCGGCTCCCACAGCCAATAACCAACCTGGTCGTGGAAGGTCTCCACCTCCCCTGGCTGGACGATGTGAGTGTGGTAGCGAAGGCCGTAGAACAGTTGAGGACCGTTGGTCTGGCGATCGATTGGTTGCAGCTCGTAGCGCTCGAAGAATGCGTCCTGTTGGGTCCCGCCGACGACTGGGTGCTCATCGGTGCCGGATCCCTCGAAGACGCCCGCCATGAGGCGAAGCGGACCCAGGTTGGCGAGCGTGTCAGGGTCACCATCGGGCTCGGTGTAGATGTCGCTGCCGTATATCACCGCGATGGCCTCTCCGTTGGCTCGGCATGCACACTACGAGCCATGTCGGACCTACGGCACCAGTGGCGATCCGAGCCTGTGGTCGGTTCAAGGAGGCAGGTAGCACAGCTGAGTAAACTGTGCGCAGCTTGCCAAGGCCCTCAGTCGGCGAGCGAACCGATTGCCTGGGAGGCGCGCGGCATTCATGATCTGCTCGAACTGTGGAGCGCCGCTCGCGCCTGACGCCGGGTTCTGTCGGGGCTGCGGCGCGATCCTCCGAGGCAAGGCTGCCAGTGCGGTGCCGATTCCTGCAGCCGTCACGCCGCCGCCGGCCGGCGCTTCCGCCGGCCCGGGCTCGACTTACCCGCCAACCACTACACCTGCCGGAGACCGAATGCCTCCGCCTCCGCCTCCTGCGCTGAGCGACGCCGGGTTCTGGGGGTCGCCGGCTCAGGCCGATGGGATGTTCCAGGGCCAGCAGATCGCCCCGCCGGCGCCTTCGCCAAACGGGCCGCCGGGGTCGCCACCGGGTTTGGTACAGGCCCCGCCTCCGGGATGGGCTGGCTTGGCTCACCTCGGGTCGGCTCGGGCGATGCAGCAAGTCCGCTATCGACAGCGCCTTCACATGCTGGACGTGCTCCAGTGCATCGCAGCAGCGGCGGTTCTCGGGTCGTTGTTCATGCCGTGGTATCAGCTCGGAATCTCGAGGGGCGGAGTTGGCGTAAATGTCTCCTACTCGGCCCTCAGCTCGCCTGCCGGAGGCTGGCGGTGGCTGATCCTCGTCGTGGCGGTCGTGATCCTTCTCGAGGGCATGATCGCGGTCGTTGCCAAAGTGTCCGAGACAGGGGCATGGCGTCATGCTGAGGTGCAGGCGGTGCTCGGAGTCGTCCTCGTCGGCCTCGTCATCGGTGCGTTCTTCGCGTCGCCATTTCCAGACTTCGCGTCGGTGGTCCAGATCCCGGGGCTCGACAGGAGTGTGGGACCCGGCGCGTACCTGGGCATCGTCTCGGCGGTCCTCGCGGGGTATGCCGGCATAGGGCGCTTCTTCGTGGCGCCGCCGCGCGATCTGCAGTGATTTGATGCAGCAACCCCAGCAACATGCCTTCCGCGTGCTCACGGCCGGCGAGGTGATCAGCCAGACGTTCGAGGGTTACCGGCGGCTGTTTCGCCAGATCTTTCCCATTCCGGCAACGATCCTCCTGCCAACGATTCTCGTGGAAGTGGCCATCGGATTCGTCGTGTGGCTGACACTCTTGCACCGTATCCACGCGGTCGTTCGCAACGGCACCGTCAAGCTGATCTACGCGAGTCCCACGATTTCGACCGTTACGGGGTTCGTCCTTCTCGGAGTCCTCGCGCTCCTCGTCTCCCTGATGCAACTCATTGCGAACGCGGCAGTGGTAGCGGTGATAGGCCAGGCATACGTGAGTGGGGCCGCCCAGTGGCGCTCTGCTGTGGTGCTGGCCCTGCGCCGTTGCGGCTCGATCCTGTGGGCAGCCATCCTGCTTGCCTTCGTGTTCCTCCTCGGCTCTCTGGTGGTCGCGTTCCTGATCGGAGTGCTGTCGGCGGCGCACCTCGCCGGTCTCGGCGTATTTCCAGCGTTGGCTGGATTGGTCGGGCTCGTCTGGTTGGTCGTCGGCGAGTGCGTGCTCATCGCCGTGATCCTGTTCGAGCGCCGACGAGGAGTCGCCGCACTGAAGCGATCCTTCCTGCTCGTGAGGGGGAGGTGGTGGCCCACTCTCGGAGTACTTCTCGTCATCGGCCTGGCCACTTCGTTCGCTCAGGGCCTGCTGGAAACGCTGATTCGAACCATCTCGCCAACCTCGGCGACTGTTGTCACCATCAGTGTCCTGGTCGGATGGGTAGTGGGGTCGGTACTTGTCACGCCGTTGTTGTCGGTTGCGACTTCGTTTCTCTACTTCGACTCGAGGAACCGAAAGGAAGGGCTCGATCTTCGCGACGTGGCGCATCTGCTCGGTGTCGAACCGGGTCCTGGAGCCGGGGCGTGGGGACCACAGCAGCCCGCTGCGCCTGGCTATTCCGGCGGATGGCAGGCTGGGGGAGCACCCCCGCCTCCGTATCAGCCACCTGCGCCTCCAGGTTGGCAGGGTCCGGCAGGCGGCCCGCCCGGGTCGCCGCCGGGGTGGCCACCCCCGAGCTGGCAGCCCCCGAACTGGCCGCCCCCGAACTGGCCACCCCCTCCGGGTGACCCGCCGTCGCAGACCTACCCGCCACCCGGCTGGCCTCCTTACGAGAGCCAGCAGCGACCGGCATCAGGGGTGTGGGGCGACGTCGTGCCGCCACCTCCGGCACGTGTGTGGCCAGCTCTTTCTCCGAAGCCGCCACCTCCCCGCTCTCCCTCGGGCACGACCCAGCCCGGTGACGGGACCGCTGAGTCACCTCCCGAGGAAGGACCAGATGGGGACCAAGCTGGGATGTGACGCATCACTCAATTGCGCGGAGAGGGAGGGATTTGAACCCTCGGACCCCGGTTAGAGGTCAACTCATTAGCAGTGAGTCCGATTCGGCCGCTCTCGCACCTCTCCAATGGACGCAAGACAACGCTACGACACTGTGTGGACACCCAGAGCCGCCTAGTCAGCATAGGTGAACTCATTTTGCTCCGAGCGCCGCGCTCCGCCCGGAGGGCCGCCGGCGGTCACCGCTGTCCATAATCCTGTCCATGATTGCGCCAGCACTAACGAGCTCCAAGGCACTTCGAGACTCCGTAGTCGAGGCGGGCCGCCTCGCGAGGCTCTCCCAGACTCCGTATTCGGTGCAGGTCTTGGCAGCAGTGGTCATGGCTCCGTTGTCAAGCTGGCGGCACCCAGGGCACATTGGGAGCATCTTGCTGGAGCACGTATGCATGGGTCGACGCCGTGACAATCGGTGCGCCGAGATGCCAGCGGTCTTGACGGTGCGCCAACCTCCCGTGGTCACGGCACCTTGAAGACGAACGATTACGGGTTAGGCGAGAAGTCGGCGTCGCTTATGACGATCTCGCCTTCCCGGCGGAGCAAAGGGGCCACGACAGCCGACAGCTGCACCAAGGGCTTGCCGGCCGGAGTGCGGGTGAGCATCCAACAGCCGTCTTCTCCCGACGGAGTGTTGACTCCACTCGGTGCGCTTCTACGAGATCGTGAGCTTCAGCACCTTCGTGGCGGAGTGAGACAACTGATCCTTCACTTCGAAGGTGATGCTCTCGCTCTTCTTGGCTTTCGGTTTGCCAGAGATCAGACCCGAAGCGCTGAGAGTAAGACCCGACGGGAGGGATCCGCCCGATCGCGACCACGTGTACGAGCCTGCGCCTCCGGTCGCTTTCAACTGGAACGAGTAGGACTTGCCGACCTTCCCGGCCTTGAGAGAGGTCGTCGTGACGGCGAGAGTGGCGGGCACGTAGGAGGCGAGCATGCCTGCGCCCGAGCTTCCTGTCCCTCCGGCAAGGCAGTAGTTGGTGAGTGGGCACGTGATGGCCTGGAGCACCGCCCCGCTGAGGGCGGCGAAGGGCTGGACGGACCACTTAGCGCCCGCATCGGTCGTGATCGTCGCGTCGGCCCCGGAAGAACCGGCGGGACCGACCGCATCGCACACTTGGACTGACGGGCACGATATGGCGACGAAACCGGATGCCGACGAAGGGACCGTTGCGGGGCCGCTCCAGATCTTGCCGCCATCGGTCGTTCGGGTCGCCACCGCAGTCCCCTCGAATGCGTCTTCACCTTGGTAGCCGACGGCCTCGCACGTCGTCGTCGAGAGACAAGCGATGCCGAGCAGCCCGAGGGGCTGGGTCGTCTTCGGAACCGTCCCTGCGGACCATGTCGCTCCGCCGTTGCCGGTGTAGAAGACCTCGCCTCCCGCCTGGTACTGCTGGAGCCCGACTGCGACGCAGCTCGTCTTGGACTTGCAGGCGATCGACTCGACCGGCCCGTTCGTGCCGGGCAGTGTGCGCTCGGTCCAGCCGCTCGCACCGACACCACCGTTTGTCGTCGTGAGGACGAGACCGCTGAGAGCGTCGCTGTCCGAGCTGGCCACGTACCCGGCGCCGACGCAATCCAGCGTGGACGCACAGGAGACTGAGAGCAACTGTCCGGCTGTGATCGAAGCGGGAGTTGCTTGTTGTGCCCAAGATGCTCCGCCGTTCGAAGTGGCGAGGATCAGAGGCGTTCCGGCCGCGTAGCCGACGGCAAAGCAGACGGTCGTCGATGGGCACACGACGGAGTCGAGTGACTGTTCGCCGGTGATGGCGGGGACGTTCGTTTCTGGTGTCCAAGTGGCTCCGGCGTTGACCGTCTTCAGGATCCTGATCGGTCCGGTCTCCGTGGCGTGGCCGACGGCAACACAGGATGAGGGGGTGGCACAAGAGATGTCGTCTACCTCCCCGAGAGTCGTCGGGAGCGTCGCATTGGTCCACGTCGGTGCGGTCACGGCAGTGGCGTTCGTCGTGGTCAGGACGAACGGGCCAGACGGATCCGCGTTCGTTTCCCCGGCCGCGATGCACGAAGAGACCGACAGGCATGCGACGGCGTCGGTGACGTTCACATCCGACGGTAGCGACGACTCGTCCCACGTCGCATCGAGTGAAGTCGCGTTCGAAGTGGCGTAGATGTCATTGAAGACTGCGGCGTAGCACTCGGTTGTGGTGGGGCAGGAGATCTGGGAGAGCTGCTGGCTCATAGGTCCATCTTCAGAACTCCAGGTCGGACTTGCTGACGACTCGTCCGTCGTCTCGACCCAACCGTCGGCTGCGGCCGCAAGGCATTCACCCGAAGACGGGCAGACGACCTGACTCAGCGGGTCGAACGAGGCTGAGTCAACGAATTGTGTAGTCCATGTTGCACCACCGTCAGTCGTCTGCAGGACCGCTCCACTCGTCGAGGTACTCGTGATCGTTCCAACAGCCAAGCACTTGCTCGATGAAATACAGGTGACCGACTCCAGACTGCCCGTGCCTGTCGGTACAGAGCCCGCCTTCCACACCGGTGAGGAATGACCGGCGGTAGACGTGTAGTCGAGGCCGCTCGACGACGCGGCGACGCACGTCTCGGTGGACGGCGCGCACGAGACCGAGAGGAGATTGGTGTTCGAGCCCGACGGCAGGGTCTCTTGCGCCCAGCTCGTTCCTCCGTCGTCGGTGGTGTAGAGCGTTCCGTAGGTCGCGATCTCACACAGCGTCGTGGATGCGCAGCTGACAGCGTCCGCGCCAACGCCAGTCTGGTTGAACACCTGCGAGATCCACGAAACGCCGCCGTCTGTCGTGCGGAAGGCGATCGAGCCACTCTGGCTTATCGCTTCGCAGGTTGTCGTCGAGACGCACGACAACCTGGTGAACGGCGTGATCTCGGGAGCGTATGTGGCTCGGACTTGCCAGCCGGCAGGCGAGCTGGTTTGCTCCGAGTCGGACCTGACGCCGAGAGCCGAAGCCCGTTGTGTGCCGGCAAAGAAGACGATGACGCAGGCAAAGGCGAGGCCCGCCCTCGTCCACGAGGTCGCTCTTGCTGTATTGCCAGCCAGGACGTGTTGCGCCACTGTGTCGCCCCTCGCGGTAAAGAGAGACTGGCCTCTCGAGCTAATGGCGAATAGTACACGTGAACTAAATTTCGATCCCGACGCATCACGGGATGGTGAGAGAGCTGGGGCGCGGACAACCCCGCCCCAGTTACGTGCCCGGCACCCCGAAGAAGGTCGGTGCAACCACGAGGGCCTCGGCGAGCTCGTCCTCACGGTCGAGCTTGAGACGCGCCGGGCGACGCGAGTCCTCAGCACCCGCACACCGAGGCGAAGCTGACCGAGATCGTCCAGGCGACCAGGATGAGCAAGTCGTTCACCTCTCAGGTTCGAGCGGGCAAATTCATGCCGCATGCGTCTACGTGGGGATCGCTCGCTGCGCTGGTCAGGGTCGATCCTCCGGCTAGCCGAAGAAATCTGTTCTGCACCCCCTTTTCCCTCCGTCCCGTCCGGCATGGGCTAACAGGGTCGGGGGCCCGAGCCCACAGCGATCAGCTCGTAGGCCACAGCAGACCCCACCCCGCACGACGTGTGCGCGCAAGCGGCCATCTCGGGGACCTGTCCCCCTCTTTCCCGGCCATGTATGCGGAGGTGAGCGGACCCGCGCATGGACGCGGATGTGAGCGGATTCGAAGCTCCAACCTCCGTGCTCCGAGCGCCGTCCGCTATGACCGGTGGGAGGCCCCGCCACGCCGGTCGATTGGCCGGGATCACCGATCGGGCTTGTCCATAATCCTGTCCATAAACTCTGGACAACTGGCCGGTACGGCAGCGCACCCAGCAGACGAACCCGCAGATCAGAGCGGTGTTGGCGGAATCCAGATCACGCCAGGAACGGTTTCCGGCCCATTAGCAGTGAGTCCGATTCGGCCGCTCTCGCACCTCTCCAATGGACACAACGACACTGCGTGGACACCCAGAGCCGCCTGGTCAGCATAGGTGAACTCGTTTGGTCCACGCGCCGCACGGAGGGTCGCCGCTGTTCATAATCCCCCGCTGCCCACTCGAGGAGGGTCGGTGCTCGCTTCGGTCATGAGCACGACCCCCCGGTCACGTGCTCGTGAAGAGCGCCGGCAGCGTCTTCGGCCACTGCCCCAGGCGCCAGCGCTTGCCGTTGTCGATCGCCACGTAGGAGCCCTTCATTCCGTTCACCGGCGACGTCTTGTTGGGGTCCCACCAGACGAAGCGGGCGTCGATGACCGAGCTGTGCTCGCCGGCCGCCGCCTTTCCGGTCGGCCCCATGTTCCAGCTCCACGCCCCGTACGAGTACGAAGGAGCTCCGAGGACCGGCAGTGCATGCAGACCGCGTGCCAAGTTGCCGGGAGTCAGGTCCGGTCCGGCGGCCTGGAGGGCATCGAAGATCTCGACCAGCTGCGAGTAGTCGCCGTCGGTCTCTTTGGGGATCTGGTGGCCGGTGAGCTTCTGGTAGAGAATGCCCGCCGGCGAGCTCGGGCCGTAGATGTCGCTCGTCGCGTTTGCCTCGCTCACTCCGAAGAGGTGACCGTCCATCTCTGCCGGGTCATAGGTCTGGGCCTCGTTGTCGGTGTCGGTGTCGGCGGTCCCCTCGAGCAACCACTCCGGGTAGTAGTTCTGCGTTGCAGCCGCCTTGGTCAAGAGGCCGAGCGAGAACGGGTCACAGGCCAACACGATGGTCGTCACATGGGCGGCCTTGAACTGCACCATGGCCTCCTGGGCCGACTGCGCGAACGTCGCTATATCGAGGTCGTAGTGGAAGAACGTGTCCACGGCGCTCAACGGCACGTGGTACTGCTGCGTGAGCAGCTTGACCTCGGTGCTGTTCACGCTGCCGTTGCACCCGATGTAGGAATTGATGTTCGGGATGTAAGTGCCGAACTTCCGGACCGAATTCCTGAGGCTGGCCTCTCCCGCGTAGATGGCCTTGCGCCCGGCGAGCTCGGTGCCTATCACTTCGGCCATCTGGGCGGCGATGTTGGTGCACGAGGGCACGGTCGACCATACATAGGGGTTCTCCGACTGGAAGACGTTCTCGCCGTAGTAGGCGTTGCCGTCGAACTCGACGAGGTGATCGTTGGCGGCACACTGTGAGAACGGAGCGGAGCCGCCGCCTTGGAGCTCGTAGGGGATCCCGGTCTCGCCGAAGGCGTGTACCTGGTCAGCGATCGTGGTGGCATCGGCGCAAGCCTGCACCTGGTCCTGGCCGAGGAGCTCCGAGGTGGAGTTGCCGGTGGCGGTGACCGGCGTGATCACGACGTGACGACCGTAGAGCTCATAGACTTTGTTGAAGTAGTTCAAGAAGACCTGCTCGACCTGGCTGGTCGTTGCCTGGGGGGCGTCACCTGCCTCCGCCGCTTCAGCCTCGAAGCCTTGCTCGTTGGCGCTCGTTGGGTACTCGATCTGAGCGAGCGTGATCGTGGTGGAAGTCACGCCGTTGTACGTCGCCCCACCGTTGTTCCCGGTGAATTTGGGCACACACGGGGCTGCGTAGGCGCCCGGGAACTGCGAAGTGCTGGGGGTGCAGGTGGTTCCGCTGATGGTGGTCCCAGTCCCGGCCTTCAAGTTGCCCGTGGCCGGGTACGCGTACGGGTACGGACCCTCCGTGGAAGGTCCCTTAACCGAAGGCGCCTTGGTTGTCGGGGTCGCCGCCGTCGTGCCGCAGGCGGCGGCCGCGATGCCGAGCACCAAGGTCAAGGCAGCCGCCAGGCAACAAGCCGAGACCAAACTGGTCCCCCGCCGCCGGACACGATAGGGCGCTAGCCCACTGAGCCGCATCGATCACCCTCCTCGTTCTCGGTCTGCCCGAGCACGGCGATACTCTGTTCAGCCCTCGAGGCACGCCGGCCCGACAACCGCTGCACCACGATAGCGATCCGAGCGCGAGGAAGCCGGGCGATCGAGAGGGGTGGTTGACTGCGACGGCGCCGGTCGTTAGGTTTCGCGTCAATCCAATAAATCCACCCAGGTGGTGTAGGGGGCATGGCTTGCGGGCAACGCGCGAAGCTGGCGAGCAGCGTGCCGAGCCGCTAACCGCTCGTCTCGGCGGCGGCATCTGGAAGTCTCGAACCCAGATCGCGTGGGCGGGGGCAGCCGTCTGCACATGGGTGGTCCTCGACCACGTGCTGACCAAGGGTCTGCCGCTCGGGATCGTCTTGCTCGGGGTCGTCTACGGGTCGATCTACGCCCTGCTCGCCATGGGGATCGTCTTGATCTACCGGGGCAACCGGATTATCAACTTTGCCCAGGCCCAGATGGGGATCATCGCAGCAATCCTCGCCATCGAGTTGAACGTCACCTACGGCGTGAACTTCGTGCTCTCCTGCCTCGTCGGCATCGTGGCAGCGGTGCTCATGGGGGCGATCCTCAGCCTTCTCCCCCGGCACTTTCGCCAGAGCTCGCGGCTGATCCTCACCGTGGTCACCATCGGTCTAGCCCAGGCACTCGGTGGCCTTGCCGCCATCATGCCGAACTTCTTCTGCAACGCCGCTACCAATGCCTCCTGCACTATCGCGGCGGCCCGTCAGACCTTCAACACGCCGCTGCACACGCGGTTGACGATCGGCCCGGTCGTGTTCTCGGGCAACGACATTGTGGCGTTCGTCGGCACCGTGTTGATCGCCGCCGTCCTAGCGGTCTTCATGCGCCGCTCGAAGTACGGCCTCGCCATCCGGGCGGCATCGGAGAACCACGAAAGGGCAGTCCTCCTCGGCGTCCCGGTCCCTCGGCTGGACACGATCGTCTGGGTCCTGGCGTCGGTGCTATCGACGGTCGCGATCTTGCTCCAGACCCCGGTGGTCGGGTTCAGCGGCTTCCAGACGGTCACGGCCAGCAGCGACGACGTGTTGATCCGGATCTTGGCGGCGGCCGTGATCGGCCGGATGGAGTCCATGCCTCGCACCGCGGTGGCCGCGATCGCCATCGGGATCTTCGACGCCAGCGCGACCTGGACCTACTCGAACACCACCTTCGTCGACGCGACCCTGGTGATCGTCGTCATCGCCGCCCTACTTCTCCAGCGACGCAGCTACAGCGGGATCACCGAGTCGGAGCACTCCACCTGGCGATCGGTGGCCTCGGTGCGACCTATCCCGCGCGCCCTCCTGGCACTCCCAGAGGTGCGCTGGTCGCTTCGGGCTGGCAGATGCGCCCTCGCGGCGGCGGCAATCCTCTTGCCGCTGATGCTCAGCGACAGCCAGACCTACCTGGCTTCGATCGTTCTCATCTATGCGATAGTCGGCCTGTCGCTCCTCGTCCTCACCGGCTGGACCGGCCAGATCTCGCTCGGGCAGTTCGGCATCGCAGGGCTGGGCGGCGCCGTGGCCTGCGACCTCTACTCGCGTCACGGATGGGACTTTTTCGCCGCGTTGGGCGTGGCAGTAGTCGTCGGGGCTGTGATCGCATTGATCATCGGGATCCCCGCCTTGCGAATGCAAGGGCCGTTCCTGGCGGTCACGACGCTCGCATTCGGCATATGCGCAACCGTCTATTTGCTCTCACCGAACTACCTCACCTGGCTGGTGACCCCATATGCCAGCCGGCCACCGATCTTCGGAAGCACTTCTCTTCTCAGCTCCGACACGGACATCTACTACTTCTGTCTCGTCGGGTTCTTCCTCTGTCTCATGGCGGTGAGATCGCTGCGCCGCAGCCGGATCGGCCGGAGCCTCATCGCAACGCGTGACAACGAGGCCGCCGCCCGGGCCACGGCCTTGAACACAACCCGGCAGAAGCTCACCGCGTTCTTGATCTCAGGTGCGATCGCCGGGTTCGCGGGGGCGCTGTTCGTGGTCCAGCAGCAGGGAGTGAACAACGGCTCGTTCACCGCAGACATCGACATCGCGATGTTCACCATGGTGGTGATCGGAGGACTGGGCTCGGTGCCCGGCGTGGTCGTCGGCGCGTTCGCCGTCTGGGCCGCCACGTACTTCCTGCCCTCGGGCTGGGCGGACCTCGTCAACGGTGGTGGCATCTTGCTTCTGCTGCTCTTCTTGCCCGAGGGCCTCGGCGGGATCATCTACCGGGCACGGGATTGGGTGCTCAGCCTCGCCGCCCGGCGGCGTCGCCTGACTGCTCGCGGTCTGCTCGTCGGCGAAGGGGCGAACGGGCAAGTCGGGGAGCCCATACTGGTCTCGGCCGCCGCCCGGAGCTTCGAGAGCGCGCCCGTCAAAGGGTCCCTCAGACAGCAACCCGAGAAGCCATGACACTTGCCGACGCCGTCCCGGCGGTCGATTCCAGCCTGCCGCGAGCCGGGCTGTCGATCTTCGATGTGCGTCGGCTCACCACGCCTTATCCAGTGACTCCGCTCCTCGTCCTGATGGGGCTCAACGCGTGCCTGCTGATGGGTGGTGCGCTGATGGGACTCCAGATCGTCGGCGTCCAGAACTCGTACCACGCCGCCCTGGCCGTGCTGGCTGCTGCAGTGGTGCAGCAGGTCCAGCTCGGGTTCGGGTTCGATTTTCCGGTCGCCGTGGCCGCCAACAGGGGCGACCCATGGCGCTTCCTTATGGCCGGGGCGCTGGTCTTCGCCATGTTTGCCGCGCTCCTCGGGACTGCGGGCCTCGAGTCGAACACCGTCATCCTCTACTTCGGGATCTTGCTGGTGATCTCGATCTCGGGCGCCCTCACCTCTACACAACACGGCGCCCTGGCGCAGTACTACCCCGCAGAAGTCCGGACTCGGGCGATCCTCGCTCACCAGGTGGCCGGGGTCTGTGCCATCGCGCTGGCGGCACCGGTGGCGTTCGCCTTCGGGACGGTGCTCGGCTGGCAGGCTCCGTTCTTCGCGCTGGCGGGCCTGGCGGTCCTCCTGGCGGTGATCGGAGGCTTAGTCCTGCCGTTCAGGCGCGAGCCGCCGATGGGCGAGGTTCGCACGCTCGGCGCGGACCAGGCTGCAGAGTCGCTGCCGACCCTGCCGGAGGCGACCAGAGTGCTCTTCTCCGTGCCTTCCGTGAAGGCTTTGTACGGTGCCCTGCCGTTTCTCTCGGTGGCCTTCTTGGGCATCGCCTTCTACACGAACCTGCTGTACCTGAACGTGTTCCACCAGAATGGCGCCAGCCGCCGCATGGCGCTCGACGTCTCCTCGGCTGGTGCCGCACTCGGCGCGCTGGCCGCTGCCTTCGTACTCCCTCGGCTGTTGCGCTCCAACCCCACCCGCGCAATGAACAGGGTCACCGGGGGAGCGGCCGTCGCATTCGCGGCGGTCGTCGTGCTCGCGGTGAGCCCGGTGCTTTTGCTGTCGGCAGCGGCCAACATCGTCTTCATGGCTGCGGCCGCCTGGGTGGTCTCGGGCGTATACGGGGTCCTGTCCGTCGCCCTGCCCACGCGGTTGATGACGCTCGGCTACGCCATGAGCACGTTGTGGTTCTTGCTCGGGGTCCTCCTCGTAGGGCCGGTGGGCACTATCGGCTCGACGCTGGCCGCTGGCATCGGCGTCGACTTCGGCTACCAGGCCAGTTTCTGGCTCTTCGCCCCGCTGATCCTCATCGGCACGGTCGTGCTGCATCGGTCGGGCCGTTACCTGACGGCGGACATCGAGCGTCTTCATGCGTCGGTCAAGGCCGACATCGAGGTTCGCCGTGACCGAGCGGAGGGCGGGGGCAAGCTCCTCGTGGCGCGGGGCGTCGAGGCCGGGTACGACAACGTCCCGGTGCTCTTCGGCATCGACTTCGACATCGACGACGGCGAGATGGTGGCCGTGCTGGGCACGAACGGGGCCGGCAAGTCCACCCTGGCCAAGGCGTTGTGCGGACTGCTCGTAACGACGAGCGGCGAGGTGCTCTTCGACGGGCGACCGATCACGACGCTCGATCCCAACCTGATTGTGAAGATGGGCATCGTCATGGTGCCCGGGGACCGAGGCATCTTCCCGGGGATCACCACGTCGGAAAACCTGCGACTCGCCGCGTGGCTCTACCACAAGGACGACGCGTACGTGAGGGAGGCGACGAGGAGCGTGCTCGAGTACTTCCCCGCCCTCGAAGCGACGTCTCGACGTTCCTGCGGGGAACCTTTCGGGTGGAGAGCAGCAGATGCTGAGCCTCGCCATGGCGTTCGTTGCCCAGCCTCGTCTGCTCATCATCGACGAGCTGTCGTTGGGGCTCGCCCCCACGGTCATCGAGTCCCTGCTCGAAATCGTGAAGGCGATCAACGAGCGCGGAACGGCGGTCATCTTGGTCGAACAGTCGGTGAAGCTGGCCCTGCGGATGACCTCGCGGGCGATCTTCATGGAAAAGGGCGAGGTGGTCTACCGGGGACCGACCTCGGAGCTGATGGAGCACGAGGAGACGGTGCGTTCAGTGCTTCTCGGCGGGGCCCGCCAGCACCCCGCCGATGGCTCAGATACCACCGGGGTGTCGCAGGGGGGCCTGGTCACCTCTGTCGGGACCGTACGCAGCGATGGGCTCCACCACGAGCAAGGCACCACCGGCGCCGAGAGGACCGGGGTGGTCCTCTCGGCTAGGGGGATCACCAAGCGCTTCGGTGGCGTGATGGCCGTGAAGGATGTGAGTCTCGAACTTCACGACGGCGAGATCCTCGGACTCATCGGACCCAACGGGGCAGGAAAGACCACCGTGTTCGAGATCATCTCGGGCCATCTGCGCTCCGACGCCGGCCAGGTGACGATGCGCTCGACCGACATCACCTACTGGCCCGCCTACCGGCGGGCGGCGTTCGGTCTCGGCCGCTCCTTCCAGGCGGCTCGACTGTGGCCGGGGCTGACGCTCCAAGAGACGGTCGCTGTGGCCGTGGCGAGGCGGGTCCGCTCGCCCGGAGTCATTGCCACCATGCTGTGCTCGCCAACTGTCGGGCGGGCGGAGAAGCAAGTGGCGGCAGCGGCCGACGAGGTCATCGACTTGCTGGGCCTCGGCGACTTCAAGGATCAGCTCGGGTCGGACCTGTCTACCGGCCTGCGCCGGTTGCTCGAGCTGGCGGTGATCGCTGCTCAGCGGCCGTCGGTCGTCCTCTTGGACGAGCCCTCGGCGGGGTTGGCCCAGGCCGAGACCGAAGCCCTGGCTCCGGTACTGCGGGACATGCGAATGAGCCTCGGTTGTAGCCTGATGCTCATCGAGCATGACATGGGTCTCGTCCGCGCGCTTGCGGATCGCATCGTCGCCCTGGACACCGGGTCCGTCGTCGCCGAGGGGACGCCCGACGAGGTCCTGAATCACCCACGGGTCGTGGAGTCCTACCTCGGTGCCGCGGCCTTCTGATCGCCCCGGGGAGACGGGGCCGTGACGTCCGGCCACAGAGAACTGCGCTGGCAGAGCGCACGGCTGTTGGTCATCGTCACCTTGGCGGCGGTCTCGTTGAGCGCCTGCACCTCGAGCAACTTGTCGGTGTCGACCACTGTCGTGCCTCCGCCTCCGGGCTGCGACACCTCTCGAGTGGTGGTAATCGGAGCCTCGCTCGACCTTTCGGGTCCGGACGCCTGGTTGGGCCGTGAGTACCTGACCGGGCTCGAGCTCGGCATCGCCACCGTGAACGCCGACGGCGGCGTGCCGCCCCGCAACACCTGCTTCGAGCTCATGTACAAGAACAACCGGGGCAGCCCGGCCGTGGATGATCAGGCGATGCTCGATCTCGTGAACGTCGAGAAGGCAGGGGTCGTCGTGGGCAGCTTCCTCGGTTCGTCCACGGCCGGATATCTGGGTGGGCTGGGCGTCCCCGCCATCGGCCTCTCCGATCTCGAGGATACCTTCGAGCCCAAGCGCTTCCCCAACACCTTCCCGATGAGCGCGTCGATGATGTCCCAGGCGATCGTGATCGCCAGGGCGTTGAGGCAACGGAGGATCACCTCGGTCGGACTGGTGGTCACGGGTAACCGGGCAAGCCAGCAGGGCGGCGACTATTTCGCTTCATTGTCGTCGGTCGACGGCTTCGCCATCACCGACCGACAAGTCGTCTCGCCCTCGGGGGAGAGGGCGGCGACGGCGGTGAGTCGAGTTCGGGCCACTCACCCTGAGGCGTTGGTCGTGCTCGACGACACCGGAGCGGTGGGACCGGTGCTCTCGGCCCGCGCCGCGCTCGGCTGGAAGGTACCGGTGTTTGCCGGGCCCGATGCGACCGAAGCGGGGATACTGCCAGAGATCGCAGGCGCTACCGGCGGCGTCTCCGTCGTCGTGCCGATCGGGGCGCTGGCCGGCTCCGGTCCCGCCTCGGCGGCCACCTACGCGCTTCGAAGGAAGTTGCTGCTCCAACTCCGCACGTCGTCGCTGCGGGGATCGGTCATCCCCTACGCCGAGACCTACGACGCCATGACCATGATCGGTACGGCGGCCATGGGTTCGATGGGCGTCGCCGCCGGCGACCTGACGAGCTTCCTTCAGAACGCCAACTACCAGGGGGTGCTGGCCTCGTACACGTACACCGCGAGCGCCCACACAGGAGTGTCGGCCGCCGATCAGGCCGTCGTCCCTCTCGACACGATGTCGAACGGGCTCTTGCGCGAGGCGGATTCGAGGTAGCGGGTGGAACACTCGATGGGCGCGGTTGACTGAGGTGGCAGTGGCGACGAAGGAAGCCTGCCGCCCTGGACGAGCTGCGTAGCATCTCGGCCAGGCGGAGCCGCCAGATAGCGCAGAGCGTCGCATCGGTCTCCCGAGTCCGGAGCCGGAACGCGCGCATCGAGCCGCGCCGGGATCCGCGCGCTCTGAGTTGCCCGAAAGCGCAGATTCGGTCGCGCTGCTAACAGCGACCCGTCATTCGTTGACGACCACCCGGACCCTGCTGAGGTTGAGCGATCGGGCGAATGGGGTGCTGGGATTGCGCTCGCGTTGGGAGGCGACGCGTAGCGTCGGGAAGTAGGTGCCCGGTCTGGAGAAGGCGTGTGTGGTGGTCACATGGACGGTCTCGGAGGTCGGATCGCCGAGTTCAGCGGCGTCCGGATACGTACCCACGCCCTCGAAGTCCCACTTCGCCGACACCGCTCTGCCCGGGGCGGGGGGCACCGCGATCTGTGCGGTGAAGGTTACGGCTTCGCCCACCGCGACCTCGGCGCGTTCCCGGCCGTTCACCTTGAGATGGACCACGGGTTGGATGCCCTTGCGTTCTGCAGCCGACGCCGGCACGTGCACTTGGCCGTCCTGCACCCAGTATTCGCTGGTGGGCGGCGGGGCGATGCCTTGCTCGACCCACGCGCTCAGCTCGCGTAGCGCGTACTGCACCGTGCCCGAGTAGGCGACGGCGTGGGTCTGTTGCGTCTCAGTCGTGGGGTCGGTGTGGTTCGCGTTGTCGACGTACCAGAGCCGGTATTTCTCGTCGACGTGCGGTCCTTCGACGGCTTCGACCTTCTTGCGATACCAGTCGGCCTGCCACGGCAGAGCGTCTCCATCGAGCAGGCACTCCACCACGATCATCTTCCCGTTGAAGCGACCGGTCGGGATCTGACCCGTGGAGCCGAGGGTACCTGCCGCGCCGATGTCCAC
Source organism: uncultured Acidimicrobiaceae bacterium (assembly GCA_963801185.1). Taxonomy (GTDB): domain Bacteria; phylum Actinomycetota; class Acidimicrobiia; order Acidimicrobiales; family Bog-793; genus Palsa-601. The sequence continues at coordinate 260,518 of CAWDDW010000002.1, forward strand.
ACCTCGTTGGGGGTACTTCGGCGTGCCGTCGGGGTTCCGGAAGTAGTCGTAGACGTCGGGGTAGTCGAAGTCGGGATTGGCTGGCGGGAATTGATGACGGTGGTAGGTCTGCAACGCGAGGAACCTTGAGTTGTCGATCCGGATCTCGTCGCCGGCCTGGATGCTGTCGACGACGGTGGGATCGGCCGTGAAGCCAATCGTGTCGCCGACCAAGGGGCCGAGCGAGGCGGTCTTGCCCGCGGCCGCTCCGCTGGTGATGATCACATCAGCACCCGTGAGATCACCCGTGGGGACGCTCGACAGCTTGAGTTGCTTCCGGCGGCCGGAAATCACATCGACAACGGTCGCCTCGTGTTGGATGCGCGCCGCACGGACGGACGACGTCGGGTCGGTGCCGAGGTAGCCCGGCTTGCTCCAGAAGTCGTCGAGATAGGTCGGGTCCAACACCGGCACATAGTTGGCGACCAGCACGAGCGGCCCTCCGCCCTGTGGGACGTAGTTGAACCACGCCCGGAGCGGGAACCCCGTCCGGGTGGCCTCCTCCAGCGCTGCGCGCTCCTCGTCGTTCAGCCCGGCGTAGGGGTCGCCGCTTCCGCCGGGCTCGATCGCATCGATGATCGACGGCCAGTTGTCCCTCAGAACTCGGAGAGCGTTGACGCGCACCGTGAAACAATTGGGGATGGATTGCGGCGAGCCCATGACGTAGGGAACGAACCCGTCCCACACGCCCGCCGTCATCTCCGCACTGGTGACCGTTTGGTAGGCGCCGCCGCTCCCGCCGTAGAGATAGCCGTAGGTGCGGTGCGGGCCGTAGACATCGGCTGCCACCACGCGAGAGAACTTCGCGGCGACCGCGTTGACCCGGTAACCCCGGATCGTCGTGTCGAACTGGCCACTGGCCGACTCCTCCGCCGTACGCGGGTTGTCTCTACCGCCCATGTTCGTCTGCACCGAGTAGCCGCCACTCGCAAGGGCGAAAGCGATGTGGCGCGGCGTGGCCCCCTCGCCGGCGAGCAACTGATGGGTCACCTGGAAGAAGCGTCCTTGGTACTCCTCTTTCGGCGGGAAGCAGAACGAGAACTTGGCATCGGTGCCCGTGAACCCTCCGTGGATATAGAGATGGCGCGCCTTGACGGGCGCGGCGCCGGCGCGCTGCGACGTGATGCCGCCGGGGAACACTGGGGCGTCTGCCGGCTCATCGCGCCACTCCCGGACATCTATGTACGGCTGATTGAAGCGGGGGTCCTCAGAATTCGCGGTCACGAAGAAGGCGCCACCCTCGTCGATCTTCGAGACGATCACATTCGCCACCTTCGGTTGCGGCGATCCTACTGAGCGAGCTCCCAAAATGAAGGACCTGGTGTTCGACTACCTGTCTCGCCTAGCCGTGGGCGACCCAGTCCTCCATCATCCCAGTGGCTAATCCTGCGCACTCATATGAGGCGCGTGGACGGATCTGGAAATGGCCGATCCAACGGCGTGGGTGTTGGCGATCACTGAAAGTCGCGTTCTGTGATCACGCGTCTCCGCGATCGGCCATCATCGAATCCGCGGGTCGGCTGAGTCCCGAGAGCCGACTCTGTCGGAAGATCGGCTTTGGGCCGCAACCTGAGAAGCGCCGCTCGCCGTCGAGAGCCGACCACGTGCGCTTGCTCGGGAGCTGCCGGTCGCCAACCCGCTTGTCCATAATCCTGTCCATACTCAGGACATCCCGGCACTACGCCAGTCCACTCCGCAGACAGTTGCCCAGATCAGAGCGGTCTCGTTGGACTGAGGTGCACCCGCCGGACGGTACGCGGCCCATTAGCAGTGAGTCCGATTCGGCCGCTCTCGCACCTCTCCATTAGGAACTTCACGTCCGTTCACGAAAGCATACGTGAACGTTCGGCAGGCGTAACGCAGGCGTGGTGACCGCGTAGAATCACTCTCGAATGAGGGCCACGTGTTGGCCGACGAAGGGGGCGCAAATGACATCCGGCTACCACCTCATACGGCGACTCGCGACATCAGGTGCACTCGTCGTCGCGGTCGCCACCGCTGTTGCAACCGGGCCCGCTGCTGCCCAGGCGACCGGCGGATCGGCGGGCGCGCTTCGCCAGGGAACCGGGCCAGCCGTCGTATTCAGCCAACCGGTGGGTCTCGCTGTCGACCACGGTCGCCTCTGGGTCACCAACCGCAAGGCTGACTCAGTCATGGAGTTGACCGCAAATGGCGCCCTAGTCCGGACGCTGTCGGCTGGGCGCTACGGGTTCCAGTCACCGTCTGCGGTCGTCGCAGACGGAGCCGATGTGTTCGTTGCCAACAGCGATGACTCGATCACCGAGGTGGCAGCGTCGGATGGTTCGTTCGTCAGGCACATCAGGGGCCACGCTTACAACCTCCGCGATCCGAGCGCGATGGTGGTCTACGGCACCCACCTCTGGGTCACCGACTCGAAGGGCAACTCCGTCACCGAGATCAATGACACCGACGGCCGGCTCATCCGGGCGCTCGCCAACAAGACGAGCTCGCCCAGACGCTTCGATGATCCGGACGCGATCACGAGAGCCGGATCCGATTTGTGGGTGACGAATTACAAAGGCGATTCCGTCACCGAGATCGACGAAACATCGGGGGCAGTCGTGAAGACGATCGACTCCGGCACCGGTCCGAAGTCTTACGGCCTTTCCGAGCCCGATGGGATCGCCTTCGACGGCACCAACCTGTGGGTCAGCGACAGCGGAATGGATCAGGTCACGGAGATGGACGCGAGCAGCGGAGCACTGGTGCAGATCGTGACGAACTCGAGTCACAACGGGAACTACGGGTTCTGGTCGCCAGGTGTCGTGCTCGCACACAAGAGCGTCGTCTACGTCGTGAGCCCTCCCGGATCGAGCCCGATGATCACACAGATGGCTGTCAGCTCAGGGGACTCCAACTGGATGATGTGCAACACCAACTACGCGTTCAACTTCGACAACCCATCTGCACTTGCTCTCGACGGGAGTGACCTCTGGGTCGCGAACGAGGCGAACGACACTCTGACCGAGATGAACGCCAGTTCAGGAGTGCTGATCCAGGACATCACCTAGGCCAGCCGGCTCGGCGCACCGCCATCGCCCTGATCCGGTGCACACCCGCGACGTATGGTGGCGGCATGGCCCCCATCGAGAAGACGGTCGACCCCGACGATATCGGCCTCGATCCCGACCGGCTGAAGCGGATCGACGAGCACTTCGCTCAGTACGTGACAGCTGAGAAGCTCCCCGGATTCGCAGTCCTTGTGAGCCGGGCCGGGGAGGTCGCCCACTTCGCCACGCACGGGTCGCGCGACACCGGACGCGAACTTCCCATCGAAGCGGACACCGTCTACCGCATCTACTCGATGACGAAGCCGATCACATCGGTTGCCGCGATGATGCTCTACGAAGAGGGACGCTTCGATCTGAGCGATCCGGTCTCGAAGTACCTGCCGGAGTTCTCCGACGTCGGCGTGTACGCGGGAGGCTCCTCGATGAAGCCGGTCATCAGGCCGGCTTCGGAGCCGCTGAGAATCTGGCACCTGCTCACCCACACGTCGGGGCTTAGCTACGGGTTCCTCTACAGCCACCCGGTGGACGCCATGTATCGAGCTGCGGGCTTCGAGTGGGGTGTACCGCCGGGCGCAGATCTTGCCGAGTGCTGCGCTCTCTGGGCAGGTCTGCCGCTCATGTTCGAACCTGGCTCCAGCTGGAATTACTCGCACAGCACAGATGTTGTGGGCCGCCTCATCGAGGTCCTGTCCGGAAAAGGCCTCGACGAGTTCTTCGACGGCAGGATCTTCAGCCGGCTCGGTATGGAAGAGACGGGCTTTTATGCCCGCGAGGACCAACTGGACCGGCTGGCCACCTTGTACCTGCCGGACGCGGTCTCTGGTCGCGCCGTGGCGAGCGAGCACATGAGCCAGCTCGCGACGAAGCCGCCCAGAATGCTTGGCGGAGGCGGGGGCCTGGTCTCGACAATCGACGATTACCACCGTTTCGCCCGGATGCTGCTGAACGGTGGAGAAGCTCGACGGGGTCCGCCTTCTAGGCCCACGCACGATCGATTACATGACGCGCAATCATCTCCCGGGGGACCACGACATCGCCTACTTCGGCCATCCGATCGGTGGCGAGGCGGAGGAAGGGATCGGATTCGGGCTGGGCTTCTCGGTCGTGATCAACGCGGCGGCGATGAAGGTACCGGCCAGCGAGGGGGAGTTCGCCTGGGGAGGCGCGGCCAGCACGGCGTTCTGGGTCGATCCCCTCGAGGAGCTGATAGTGATCTTCATGACCCAGCTCCTTCCCTCGAGCACGCATCCGATCCGCCGCGAGCTGCGGCGGCTCGTCTACCAGTCGATCGTCGACTGAGGCGAGCACCCGACAAGGCAGACACTCGCGAAAGGAGCAGCTTTGCGCGACCACCGAATAGAAGTGATCTCCGTGCCGGTCCGCGACCCCGACCGGGCGAAGGAATTCTATATCGACAAGCTCGGCTTCGAGCTCGTGATGGACAACGAGTTCGGAGCGGGCTTGCGATGGGTCATGCTGCGACCACCCGGCGCCGAGACAGCTGTCACGCTGACGACCTGGTTCGACTCAATGCCGGCCGGATCTCTCAAGGGAACGGTGCTGGCGGTCCCCGACATCGAGGAGGCCGTGGCCGAGTTGCGGGCCCACGAGGTGTTGGCGGAGGACGAGAACATCGAGTCGGCTCCGTGGGGTCGCTGGGTGACGATCGAAGATCCTGACGGGAACAGCTGGGTCGTCCAACAGAGCAGCGGCGGGCTGCCCGACTTCGGCTCTTGAGCACAGTGCAGCGGAAACTCATGGGAGGCCTCGTCGCCCTCGTGCTCGGGGCGGCGTTGGCAACGACGCTTGTCTCAGGTGCCGGAGCGCGAGCTTCCAACGGTTCGTCGACTCGCGCGACTCCTGGAGTCGGTGTGGCAGGCCTGACAAAGAGCATGAGCACGACCACGACCACGTGCACGAACGAGACCGAGCTCGCGAAGTGGACAAATGCTCGCCTTGCGATGTTGACGATCGCGGTGCCGGTCGCCGAGACCTCCACGACGGACGCCACGTCGGAGGTCACCGACGGCGCGGGCGGTGTCCTGCTCTTCGGCGCCGCTGCGCCGGCCGACCTCGGCGCCGATCTCTCCACGCTCGAGAGCCATGTGCCCGGACACATCGGGCTGCTCGTGATGACCGACGAGGAAGGGGGAGGCGTCCAGCGGATGGCGAACCTCGTCGGGTCCCTTCACTGGGCTTCGTGGATGGGCCACTACTGGACTGCCGGGCACATAGAGAGCGCAGTTGCCGCAGTCGGCAAGAAGATGGCGGCTGCCAATGTCAACATGGACCTCGCTCCCGTCGTGGACGTCGACGGCACGAATGCCCCTCCGAGCGCGACTGATCCGGACGGTTGGCGCTCGTTCAGCGGCCACACGCCGATCGTCGTCCGCGATGGCATCGCGTTCATGAACGGTTTGCTCTCCTCTCACGTCATCCCGGTCCTCAAGCACTTCCCCGGTCTCGGCGGTGTGAGCGGTAACACTGACGACGGCCCGGCGCACACGCTTCCGTGGTCCGAATTGGTCAAGGTCGCGCTTCCGCCGTTCACGAGAGCTATCAAAGCAGGCGCCCCGGCAATCATGGTCTCGAACGCGACCGTCCCCGGTCTTGCGTTGTTCCCCGCCAGCCTGTCACCGGCCGCAATCGGTCGCGAGCTCGAGACGACGCTCGGGTTTCACGGGCTGGTCCTGACGGACTCTCTCTCGGCCAAAGCCATTCCTGCGGCAGGCTTCACCCTGCCCGAGGCAGCAGTGCAAGCGCTTCTCGCCGGCGCCGACATGGTGCTGTTCGGTCCAACGACCGGCGCCGGTGTAACCGCGGCGCAGACTTCGCAGATCGAGTCGGCGATCGTGTCGGCGGTGACAGACGGCCACCTCATGCGATCGAGGCTGGCCAGTGCGGCGGCCGCCGTGCTAGCCGTGCGCCACGTCCAGCTGTGCCACTGAGGTTCAGCGCCGGGATCGACCGCGCGAAGTGTCGAGGCGCGCGCTGAGCTCTGACCGGCGCAACAGTGGTCGTGGATACGACGTTCCGCCCGCCGTGCGTGTGTAACTTCTCGATCGGCTGAGCAAACAAGTGCTCGGCACCAGCGCCTGGGGCAGCGCGCTGTCGCGGCTACTCGCCTCCGGTTCCTGCCGTATCGTCGGGCGAGTGGGAGCTCTCTGACGACCTGCGGGCGGGTCTCGAAGTCGCCCTGAACGAGGCCGACTTCTGCGACGTCAGGATCAACGAGAAGACCGGTGAGGTGCTGCTGCTCTTCGTCGTTCTCACGCTCCCCGAGGAAGGGCCGGAGCCTGACGATCGCCGGACGGTCCTCTCCTGTGAGGGCGTCTCGAGGATCGTGGCCTCGCTCCGCCAAGGCCGCGCCGACGACGACAAAGCCGAAGTCGTGACGCTCCGCTTGCAAGACCTACCCTCCACCGTCCGCAGCTTCGGCAGCCAGCCGATCTACGGCTGGGACTTCATAGACCTGCCGGAGTCGGGAAACCCTGTGTGGAAGGACCGGGCAAGCATCGACTTCTCCGTCGGACGTGGCCGCGGCGAGCACTCGATCGACTTGTTCCAAGAGAGCGTCACGACTCCTCCTCGACATCTCGACCTCCGCGTCGAGTTCGACCAGCTCTCGGTGAGGGACGCGGAGGGTCGTGCCGTCGACCTCACAGCTTTCGCTTCTGGCGGTCGGCGATGGTGGGCAGCCCTCGCGGCCGGAGACCCGCGCGTCGAGGGGCACGGCATCAGCCGGTCAGGGCCAGACTCCGCCACTGAGTGAGGCGGCGCTCGCGCTTGCGAGCCCCTCACCTCTTCAGCTATACGAGTGGCGTGGCAACAACGGTGATGTTCCGTGCCCGCCCGCAGGCGGACGCCCCGAGACGAGCGGCGCCGCAGTCTCGGCCAGAACTTTCTCAGCCCGCGCCTCGCTGACCGGCTGATCGAACAGGCCGGCGTGCGCGCCGGCGAGCTCGTGGTCGAGCTGGGACCCGGCGCGGGTGCACTGACGATGGCGCTCGCGCGCCAGGGTGCCGACGTGCTCGCGATCGAGATCGACCCGGCGTGGGCAGATCGCCTACGGCTGAGAGCCGCAGGCGTCGCGCCCGGCCGCGTCCGGGTCGTCACTGCCGACTTCTTCTCCTGCCGCTTGCCCGACCAACCCTTCCGAGTCGTCGGGTGCGTCCCTTTCGGCGTGACCACCGACATCTGCCGCAGACTGTTCGACGACCCCCGATCGCCGCTGTGGCGCGCCGATCTGATCGTGCAGTGGGAGGTCGCCTTGAAACGGGCCCAGTCGCCGCCCGCGACGCTCGTCTCGACTCTCTGGGCGCCGTGGTGGGAATTCGAGCTCGGCTGGAGGATCCCGGCACAGCAGTTCCGGCCCGTGCCGCGGGTCGATGGGGGAGTGCTGATCGCAAGGAGGAGGCAGCAGCCGGTTCTTCCCGTTCAGATGGCCCGGCCTTACCAGGACTTCGTACAAGCCCACTGGCCTTTCGGCTGAGGGTCTCTGCCGCCGGCGTCCGCCGCGTCCCGGTGGTCCACTACGGCCACTACGGCCACTACGGCCCCGCCGGATCGGCCGTCACGAGGAGGGAACGCCCCCGTTGCGCCTCGGGCTCGAGCCTCCGCGACGTCGACCGTGCGAGTGACTTGCCAGCCTCCTCGCGAACAGCTCGATCTGTGCCGACTGAGGGAGGATCGTCCGAAACGGCTCGGTGGCGCCGGTCCGGCGACGAGCATTGGCCGTCTCGAGCACCTGCGCCGAGCCCAGCCCGTCCTGGTGGAGAGCAAGGCTGGCGGCGAGCACGCTGCGGGGCGAAGCTCGGTCCCGAAGGGAGCGCAACAGCCGCACGATCGTCGGCTGGTCCAGGTACACGAGCAGTCCTTCGCACAGGTACAAGGTCGCCTCGCTCGGATCGTGCGCAGCGGCGCCGAGGAGCACTCCGACGTCGTCGGTCCGAAAGTCGGCCGCCACGAGTGCCGGTCCGCCCTCGCCCTTCGTGATCTCGAGGAGCCGTTCGCGTTTGTCCGCCTGGGCCACCGGATGGTCGATCTCGAAGTAGCGCACTCCTTCGCTCCGGAACCGGAGCGCACGGTCGTCGTAGCCGGCCCCGACGATGACGACCTGTCGCGTGCCGCCCTCCAACGCCGTGACCACCTGCTCATCAAAGAAACGCGTGCGGGCCGCCAAACTCGTCCTCAGCCACACCGAGGTGACAGCGGGACTTCCCATCGACGCAGTGAGCCTGCGCTGCGCATCCGGGTCGCCGGCCGCGGAGTGGGGCCGCTCGAAGCCCGCCCGTATCACCGCCACCGTCTGACTCGTCCTCGAAGGGCTCTCAGAAGCACTTGCTCCGGCGCGATCGCTCACCGCCTGGACGGTACCAGCGTGTTCCCGCTGGGATCTCGATCACTCGTCGCCCCGCTCGTCCTCCCACCAGCAAAGCTCGGTGACGAGCTCGCCTTCAGCCCACACTTGCAGTCCGATGCCTGAGCACAGCTGATCGCGTCGCTGTGCTGCGAAGCCGAGTAGGGCGGTCCGGCGACCCTGGCGGACAGGCGGCAGCTCGAGACGAAGTTCGATCACACCGTCGACCACCTCGGCTACGAGTCGCTCGCGCTGCTCGCGATCGAGGACGACGAGTCGATCGGTGCGCACCTCCAGGCGGAGATCTGCCAGCATCGCCTCGAGTCGCCCGACCCTGTCGAGGACCGCCGCCACGTCGGAGGGATCCTCCGTGACCCGTGCATCACCGTCGGCCATTGGACTGCCCTCCTCCTCGGTCGGCCCCAGTGGCTCTCACTGGGCGATCTCTCCTGGTTCGGGTCGCAATCGCGCGACCGAGGCGGTCTTCAGGCGCTGTGCTCAGGCTCCCGCGAGTCAACGCCGCGGTGCTCCTCTGATGTTACGACGCCGGTATGACAGCCGGCATGACCAGGGAACTTCTCTCAATGACCGGCAGCGTTCGGGCTCAGCGCGTAGCGATCAAACGTTACGAGTGGGCCGCCTGCAGCAACTGGAGGGGATCGACACCGAGTCGTTCGGCTATCCGTTCGACCGACTTGAGGGTGAGATTGCGCTCGCCCCTCTCGATGCCCCCCATATACGTGCGGTGGACCCCCAGCACGTCGGCGAAGGCCTCCTGACTGAGCTCCCGAGCCTGGCGGTACGAGCGAAGATGCTGTCCGAGTCGTCGCTGCAAGTCTCCCTCCATCCCGCCAAGATGCAACGACGCTACTTCTAAGTCTACACACCTATGGATAGCGACGAGGTGCGCCCGCAGCGTTCCCTCCCGGATCCGAGGTCACCGGTTAGTGTCGGGACGGGCACGTGACAAGCGATGGGAGAAGTGCAATGGATCTGGTCGCGGTTCTCACCGACGCGAGGCCCCACATCATCGACGAGGCCTCGGGCGCACTGGCGCGCTCCCACCTCGGCCATTACGACGCCTCGGGCCGCGAGGAGCAGCGGCACCGCCTGGAGGGACTCTTCGACGTAGTGGTCGAGGGCTTGCAGGCCCGAGACCTCGGCCCCGTGGCGGCGTACGCGGAAGAGATCGCCAACGACCGGTTCAACAGCGGCTTCGGGATCGGCGAAGTCCAGACAGCGTTCAACGTGCTGGAGGAGTCGATTTGGCGCCAGATCACCACGACGGTGCCTCCGCAGGATCTGGCGGAGTCTCTCGGCCTTCTGACGACGGTCCTCGGGATCGGCAAGGACGTGTTGGCGCGCACTTACGTCTCCCTTGCCAGCCGCCAGCACGTGCAGTCGCTCGACCTCCGCGCCCTTTTCCGCGGCACCTGAGGCGACTCTCGCTACCGTTCGTCCGACACGGGTGAAGCGTGTGCCGCGCTACTTGGCAACGCTGAGCGTCTCTGTGGATGACGCCGACGCGAGGAGGTTCTTACTTCCGCTGTACGTGGCGACGAGGTGATGGGTGCCTACTGGGAGTTTCTTACTTGACAGGTCACAGGACCCCTTGCCGGACGACAGCGTGATGACGCACAGCGTCACAGTGGAGGCCGCGACCTTCACCGTCCCGGCCGGTGTCGAGCCTGCGAACTCCGGTGACACCGTGACCGACAGATGCTCGGCCTCCTCGTCGCCGTAGGTCGCCTTGGCCGTTGAGAGCCCGAGCGAGGTCTTGGATTTGGCCTTCCGGACAGTGACCTTGGTCGCTGCAGCCGTGACGCTTGCTCCGTATACGGAATCGCCCGGGTAGCTGGCGGTGAAGGCGTAATGGCCGACGGCTTGCTCGGCGATCGAGCACGTCCCGTGGGCAGTGTGGCCCGACCGTTTGAGGATCGCCGTGCAGTTGCGCTTGCCGTCGCTCACGGTGACCCGGCCCGTCGGCGCCGTCGAGCCGGCGCTTACGCCGGTCACTTGGACGCTGACGGCGATGGGCTGACCGGCGACCGGGTTAGAAGAGACCGAGGTGACAGAGACGATGCTCTGCAGGGGGAAGGTCGACTCGACAAGCGCTTGAGTCGTGGACGTGACGTCGTAGTAGCCGGCCGCGACCCAACTGGCCGATCCGGCACTCGACACGCTTCGGAGATCGTTGGTGTCGCTCCCCTGGTTGGGGCTCAAGACGAGAGACCACTCGCCCCCGTTCCAGCTCTCGACGAGGGTCTGCTGCTCGACTGCCCCGTTGAAGTAATTGCCGACTGCCACGCAGTGCGTCGAGGTGGTGCAAGCCACGGCGGAAAGAGCGTTGTCGCTCGCCTGCTCGTCGGGACTGGAGACGACCGACCACTTGTTTCCGTTCCAGCTCTCGACGAGGGTCTGGTCGATGTCCGACACGTTGAAGGAGTCGCCCACGGCGAGACAGCTCGTGGCGCTCGTGCACGACACCGCGAGGAGCTCATCGCCTGCACTCTTTTTCGCGTTGGGACTGGTGACGACCGACCACGCTTTCCCGTTCCAGCTCTCGATCAACGTCCCGCCTGCGTAGAGCCCGACGGCGTTGCATTGCTTGGAGCTCGTGCACGAGACGCCCCACAGCCCGTTGAAACCGCTCCCCTCATCGGGGCTCGGGACCAAGGACCAAGTACTCCCGTTCCAGCTCTCGATCAAATTCTGGTTGCTGAGCGTCGTCTCGTTGAAGTAGAAGCCAACGGCCACGCAACTCTTCGCGCCCGCACAACTGACTGAATTCAGAACGCCATTGAAGTTGTCGGCCGCCGTGCCGTCGTTGGGGGTGTCCGGGACGATCGACCAGGCCTTCCCGTTCCACGTCTCGATCAACGTCCCGCCCAGGCCCGAGCCGTTGGGTTGGCCACCGACGGCGACGCAGCGGGCCGGGCTGGTGCAGGAGACGGCGGAAAGCGAACTGCCATCTGGGGTGAGGTTGGCCAGCGGGAGGACGGACCAAGCGGCCCCGTTCCAGCTCTCGCTCAGCGGCTGAGACCCGCCCGACCCGGAGTCGCTCCCGACCGCCATGCACGTTGCCACGCCGGTGCAGCTGACCCCGGCGAGCCCGCTCCCACCTAGCGCAGGGCTAGTGGCGATGGTCCAAGCGCGCGGCGTCGACGATCGCTCGACAGCCGGCACCGTGCCGCCTGCCGGGACCGGCAGCCCGAACGCTCCGACCGCTAAGAGCGCCGGCAAGCTGACTACGCGGAACCTGCGCATTTGGTCTCCGATGGCGTACTCGCACCCTGCCAGTGGACGCGTGTAGCGAGAGCATCGCGCTCGGTCGCCAGCAGCGCAACGGGAGCAGACGACCCTTGACACTTCTGTAGGGCGGGTCTTGACTGTGACGGCAAGTCTGCAAGGTCCCGAGTTGGTACGAGCTCGACGTGAGCGAACGAGGTCGGCATGCGCGAGCAGAGCGGTTTGGAGCCGTGGCAGCTAACGGCTGATCCCGCCCAATTTTCAGACGAGCAGTACCTTCCGGTTCCTTACGTACGACAAGCTGTCTCGCGCCGCAGCGTCTTGAAGGCGATCGGTGGGGGAACGCTGATCGGCATCTCGCTCCCGCGTGGTCTTCTCGGCGTTGCCGGACTGAGCCAGCGAGGCCTGGCAGGTGCGCCACCGGCCCAGCTCCTCGACGAGCTACGGCGCGCACTGAGAAGCGACGGCCTCGGTCGCGATGCTGTCGAGGCCTTGCCCTCGCTGCAACGGGTATGGCGGCCCGAGGACCTCATGCTCGCGTACCTCCAGTACCTGAATCTGGAGCTGGACTCGGCCAAGTCACCACCGGTCCTCGTGGCAAAGGACGCGACGCGAGCCTCGTACCTGGTTGTCAACTTCCAGGGCCAGCACGTGCTCGAGCAGGCGCTGCCGAGCTCGTCCGTCTCCGGCGGCCAGACGAGCCAGACCGGGCCGCCCGGTGGTCTGCTCTCAGGCCCGACGCGCCTGGTTTTCCAGTTCCAGGGAAAGGGCTTCCGAGTCCCCTTCACGTTCGACGCCCTCTTCAGCTGGCTCTCGGATTACTTCACCCCGAGCCTGTCCCCGTTCGCAGACCAGCCGCCGGCGGAGGGTCCCTACCCGTCGCCGCCGCCGTCAGCGCCGGCAGGCGAGCAGACGGCCATCGAGGCGCCCTGGCAGCTCATCGTTACGCCCGACTCATCGGGAGGCTGGGAGCACTCGCTCACGCCTGTTACCCATGGCGGGTGGACCGAGCTCTGGCACACTCGCCTAGGCGTCGTGACGACGAAGAAGGGCAAGAAAGCAGTCGTCGAGCCGCCGTCCGCCACGCCCAACCTGCGCGCGATCTGGACGCCCGGCTACGGCATCGACCTGCCGCCGCCCGCCGATCCGTTCACTCCGACGGCGCTCACCGCCCAGGACCGCTTCGACCTCGTCTACAACATGACGACATATCTCACCGGCGGCCCGCCCGATGGATTCATCGCGGCACCAGCCAAGGTCAGCCTGTTCCATCTCTCGGCGCTCGGCGCCAACACGGACGTGATCGGCGACTGGCCGGCGGCCACGACCGGGCTGATCAGTTGGTTGCAACGCTCGGCTCAGGGGCGCGACAGCTACGTTCGAGTGGAACAGGCCGGGTACTTGTTCCCGACCGGGCACAAAGCAAGCCTGATCACCGTCACCGACCGGCAGTTCGTATACAACAGCTCGTCCGGGGAGGTAGAGGCGTATCTCGTCAACACCGCGTTCGTCGTCGTCCGGGACCCTCTGAAGAACTACGCAGCCGATCCCTTCAAACAACAAGACGTTGCGAGAGGGCTGCCGTTCCGCCAGATCACGCTCACGACACTCGTTACACCACCGGTCAACACGACGTCCGGGCCTGGCCTCGCAGGCCTCAGCTACCCGCCGACGAACATCGGAGACGCGTTCTGGATCACCGAAGCGTCATCGGGCGCCTACGTAGCGTTCAACATAAAGGCCGTGGACTGGGCGGGACAGACCATCACCTTCCAGATGCCGCTCGCGTTCATCTCGGCGGCGACCACCGGCAGCACGGTCAACGCGTACGACCCGTCGCGTCCACCGAGCACGCCTGGCGATTCGTACGACATCGCGCACGGTTACGCGACGGACGCGCGCGCGGTGGTCAACCTGAACGGCCAGCAGCTGACCTACGCCGAGCCGGGTTCGGGCAGTTCGAACACGAAGCACACCACGAAGCAGTTCACCTTCGGGGCGGTCCTGCCGGACGCCTCGGTGACCGAGGACCAACTCATCGAGGCCGACCAGCCCGCTTGGTACCCGCAGTGGTCCGCCGCCCAGATCGAGCTCACCGGCCTGTCCGAGCTGGCAGGAGTGAGCGCGCCGCCGACGATCTCCCCGAACGCCGACTACCTGGCGAACAATTACTCCGAAAGCAACGTGGCGGAGATCTTCGCCGACATCGAGACTGCCCTCTCGGTCGTGTTCGGCGCCGGCAACGGAGGCGGTGTCGCCACACCCAACTTCGCCCCGACGGGCCTCAGCCGTCAGCTCGGCCCTCTCGCGGACGCCGCAAGCTTCCTCACCGGGAAGTTCGACCCGCTCACGTACTTCGGCGACGGCGCGATGCTGCTCGGAGGCATCTCCCTCGGACAGATCATCCAGCAGGTGGTCGGTCAGGGCCTGCTGTCGAGCGCCCCGAACATCACCGTGCAGGAGGTCGACGACCCGAAGACGAACCTGCCCACTTCGTTCATCGTCTCTTACACGTTGAAACCGAACCTGCAGAACGACAAGGACGGAGGCGGGATCGGGCTGTTCAACCCCCACGACGATGCGAGCCTCGTGATCAAGGCCTCCGTGACCGTGCCGGTGGCGAACCCGGGGCAGGCGACCTTCAGCGTCACCGGCACCTTGTCCGAGTTCGACGTCGACCTGTTCGGAGCGGACCCGTCCGACCAGTTCTTCGTGATCGACGTCGAGAAGGTCTCCTTCACCGCCGAGACCGGCAAGAAATCTGCCGTCAACGTCTCCATCCGGTCGGTCGGCTTCGGCCAAGCACTGTCGTTCGTCGACATCCTCGAGCAGTTCCTGTCCGCGACGGACGGTGACGGCGGGCCTGCCATCGACGTCGAGCCCAGCGGCATCACCGTCAGCTACGGCCTTCCGATCCCCGACGCCACGCTCGGGGCCATCTCGATCTTCAACATGTCGCTCAACGCGGAGTTGGACATCCCGTTCGACGGCAGCCCGGTCACGGTGACATTCGCCTTTTGCTCCCAGGAGAATCCCTTCCAGCTCGCGATCGGGATCTTCGGCGGTGGGGGCTTCTTCGCGATCAGCCTCACCGTGGCGGGGGTCCAAGAGCTGCAGGCCTCCCTCGAGGTGGGCCTCGTCGCCTGCTTGGACCTCGGGGTCGCGAGCGGCAGCGCCTCGATCGAGGCCGGCATCTACTTCTCGCTCACTATCGGCGATACGGGCAAACAGTCGATCAACCTGACGGGCTTCCTGCGCGCCGACGGCAAGCTCACGTTCCTCGGCATCGTCTCGATCTCGGTCGACCTCTACCTCGGGCTGACGTACCTCGACCCGGGCAAGGCATACGGCGAGGCCTCTGTCACCGTCAATGTGTCGGTCGCCTTCTTCTCGAAGTCTGTGACCGCCACGTGCAGGCGGACCCTCGGTGGCGGTAACGACCCGACGTTCGAGCAGCTCATGAGTGAGACCGACTGGACGAATTACGTGAAGGCGTTCGCGACGTGATGGGGTCGCCATGAACGTCCAGCGGGTCGTCTTCACAGCGCTGCCGCAAGGCATCGAGTCGACCGCTCACGGCAAGAAGCTGCGATTGCTCGCCCTCATCAGCCCCCGGCTCTACACCGACGAAGGGCTCCCGGTCCCGCAGCTGAAGCAATTCCCGGACTTCGTCGACTGGCCGTCGCGACACATCTCCTGGAAGGTCATCCTCGGCAGCAACGAGGCGGTGACCGCCGCGGTGACGAGCCCGGCTCCCGACTCGGCAGCGTGGAAAGCCGTGTTCTCCAAGACGAGCTACGTGCAACCGTACGAGTTCCAGTCGTTCTCGGGTCGCGTCACGCGCTCGTACCCCCACGCTGCGGCTCGCAAGTTCGTATTCGACCTGTACGGGAAGATCGCGTCCGCCTCCCCCGTCGCCTTCCCGGCTCGCAGTGCTCTCTTCGCGCCGCCGAGCGATCCGCCGACCGCGCTCAATCCAGTCGCGTTCGGCCGCACGGGGTCGGTGGCGGAGGGCAACCTCGGCTCTGACAGCGAGGTTGCGGCGATCGGTGCGCTCGAGGAGTTCCTGAACACGAACCTTGCTGCGCAAACGGCGGATCTCGTCGAGATAGCCAACGCTTCAGGGGTGACCGGCCCCGAGGGCATCGCGATGCTCCAGGTGAAGTCCTTCCTGCAAGCTCGTACGCCTGGCCCGGCGAGCGGCAAGTACTCCGACCTGAAGCCGGTGCCCCCGCCCGCGCCGCCAGGCACGGTCACGCCACCGGGAGAGCCGCAGCCCATCATCTTGGACTTCCATCAGGTGATCGCCGGCATGGGCGACCACGCCGCCTTGCTCAGCGCCCTCGGGTTGGTCGTCGAGCTCACGGTGCCGGTGCCCACGGGTCCGCTTCCCTCCACCTTGCAGCTCGTCCCGAGCTGGAAGCCGCTACTCAGTTCGGCCGACACGTTCAACGTGACGCCGGTCACGATGCTCGAGCCGAGCGGCTGGCCGGCAGCGCGCTCAGCCAAGGCCCTGGTGAAGGAGGGCCAGGTGCGGCTCGATCTGAGCAGCGACTTCACGTTGGTCGAGCTCGACACCGAGGGTGCTTCCGTCAAGCTCCTCGACCTGGCGAGGACGCTGTGGAGCCTCGAGATGAACGGGACTGCGACGCCCGCGACATCACCTGTCTCCTCGATCCCGTCACTGCGCCAGGGCGGCATCGCCGTGGCGCAGCTGGACCGTGCATGGTCGCTCGCGAACTCGGCGTCCGGACAGCTTTCCTACGCCGACTCGATGAACGCCGGTGCCGAGGCCACGCCGGTGGTGAACCCCGTCGTTGGTGTCGAGGACATCAGCAAGGGCGTGCGGGTCGACATCTACGACGAGACTCAGAAGCGCTGGTTCCCGCTGTGCGCCCGGAGTGCGCCCGACGCTTACGGCGCTCCGGGCGCCGCCGCCGGCTACGTGCTCGGCAAGGGGTCGAGCAAGGTCACGGTCCCGGTGCCGAGCGGGGACGAGGGCTACGTGTCGACGGTCGTGACGGGCGACTCCACCCCGAACGGATCGACCGACATGTACCTGCAAGAGACGCTGTTCCGCTGGACCGGCTGGAGCCTCATCGGATCACGACCCGGGAAGACGCTCGGCGAGTCGCCAGATCTGCCGGTCACCGACCAGCCGGGCAACCCGCCGGCGCCAAATTCCGACTTCCCCGTCCAGATCGACTACGTGCCCACTCCCGGGACGTTGCCGCTCCTCCGGTTCGGGAGGACCTACCGGGCCCGGGCACGTGTGGCGGACATCGGAGGCGGCGGCGTCGGGTTCGACAAGACGGCTTCGTCCGAGTCGTTCGCGCACGCCACCGGCGACCTCACCTACGGTCGATTCGAGCCCGTACCGTCGCCGGTGTTGTTGATGCGCCATCCGGTCAGCGAGGGCGAGAGGCTGGAGCGCCTAGTCATTCGCAGCAACTACGACATCCCCGACGACAAGCCGGGCGCCTCCCACCCGAGGATCACCCCGTGCGCCCGCCACGTTGTACCGCCCGCCATGGCGGAGCTGCTGGCAGAGCACCACGGCATGTTCGACCACGCCTCTGGCCTCGATGCAACGGCGTACGACTTGATCAAGGCACACGCCAACGCGGTGATCGGCGACGTCGCGGCGAACCGCCCGACGAGCGACCCCAACCTTCCGAGCCAGCAAGGAAAAGGCCAGACGAGTGGGCTGTACTACGACACCGACAACCTGTCCGTGCCTTACCTGCCGGACGTGCTCTCGAGGAGCGCTGCGCTCCAGGACCTGCCCGGGGCCAAGAAGGGTGCGACGACCCGGGTGCTGTTCTCGAGACGCGGACAGGCCTGGCCGGTTACCCAGCCGTTCCAACTTCGGATCGTCGGCGAGGGCTCGCGCCAGCCGGTGCTGCCCTCGACGGCAAACGGGAACACGCTGACGGTCTCGCTCCCGAAGGCGGCCGTTGTCGAGATCCAGTGCGCAAGCGCCATCGAGCGGGCCGACTTGGGACTCCTCGGTTTGTGGGAGTGGTTCAAGCAGCAGAGCGTGGCCACCGCAGAGCTGGAGAGTGCTGCGCTCGACGGACGGGCCTGGATGCTGACACCACCGCGCACCGTCATCCTCGTGCACGCAGTTCGCCAGCCGCTCAAGGCGCCGGAGTTCAGTAGCTCGTTCGTGATCGAGCCGCGCAATGCCGCGGACACGACGGCCACGTTGAACGACCCGAGTCTGTCCGTCGACCGAGCGAGCTCGATCAAGATCGACATCGCGGCGCAGTGGGACGATTGGGTGGACAACGGGAAGAACCCCAACCCTGACAAGCCGGTCCCCGTCGCTGCCCCGGTTGGCGAGATCGCCCTCGGCACCGTAGGCGCGAACCACGCTGCCGTGACGCTAACCCAGCAGTTCAAAGACACGTTGGCTCGCGAGGTCTCATATTCGGTCACGGCAACGACCCGTTTTGCCGAGTACTTCACCGAGCGCACGTCGTTGCGGCTGGAGGACGCACCTATCACGATCTACGCCCACGGCATCATGCCGGGCTCGGCGGTGGTGACCGGGACCTACAAGCACAAGGCCTACACCTTCCTACTGCACGAGGACTACACGACCGATGACGTTGCGGGCACGATCACGCGCCTGCGGGGCGGCAAGATTGGCAAGGGTGAGAGCGTGAACGTGGCGTTCGTCCCGCTCCCGGTCACACGCTCGAGCCTCGAGGGCCGCAAGAAAGGCGACCTCGGAGTGACCAAGTCCGTCCCGAGCACGGCGCGCCCGGCAGCACCTGACGTGCTCTACGCCGTGCCCGCCTGGTCCAACACCGGCCCGACCAAGCACGGCGACAAGGTCGAGAGCCAACGGCTCGGCGGCGCTCTTCGGGTATACCTGCGGCGGCCTTGGTGGTCATCGGGTGGCGGCGAGCAGCTCGGCGTGGTGCTTCTCGACCCAGGTGGCAGCTCGGTGCTGCCGTATTACACCCAGTGGGGGAGCGACCCCCTCTGGAAAGCGTCCTCGTTGACGACCACAGGAGTCCCGACGACCGCCAGCTTCCCGCTCGCGGTGACGAGGATAAATGGCGGCATCACGCTGAGCGAGGCGACCGGTACCTACGGCATGGCGGGTCATCAGGTTCAGTTCGACCCAGACCGTGACCTGTGGTTCTGTGATATCCAGCTTGCGACCGACCGGGCGTACTTCCCGTTCGTCAGGTTGGCACTCGCCCGTTACCAACCCAACTCCATCACAGGCGCGCACACCTCCGGCGTGGTGATGGCCGACTGTTCCCAGACGTTGCCCAGCCGTTCCACGGTCGTCGATCTCTCGGCCAGCGATGTCGTGAGAGCCACGGTGACGGGGTACTGGTACAAGAAGCAGTCGGGCTCAGCTAACCCGGGCCCAGCGAGCGAGCCCGGGTTCATGTACGCGCAGATCGAGAGTCAGACCGCCGGGCTCACCGACGAGTTGTCCTGGCGAGCGATCAGTCCGAGCGACATGGTCGCGCTGGGCGCGACGACCGATTCCAAGACCGGGCTCACGACCTGGGCGGGCGCACTCAAGCGTCCAAAGGCGGCAGGTACCTACCGACTCGCCATCTGGGAACAGCAGAGCTGGCCTTCGACGACTGCAGGCGCCAGCTCTGAGCCGCGTATCGTCTTTTTCGACGCCATCCCGATCTGACGACTGAGGGCCGAGTCGCTCGTACTTTCGGGTTGGTCAGGTCTTGGGCGTCACGAGCATCGTCTTGAAGCTGTCGTGCACAACGGGGCCGGGCACGACCTTTTGGCCGTGAGGCAGCGCCATCCACTGCGGCACGAGCTGAGCAGGTACAGGAGGGCCACCGTCGACTTCGAGCCGTGAGACGTTGGTCGGGGCGATGTCCGGATATGGGGATGGACCGCTCGGGAGCTTCGGGTCCTCCTGCAGCCACTCGGCTTGGCTGAGGGTTAGGAAGTCCGAGGGTGCGGTAGGCGCGCTCTCGGCAGCGCTCGTCGTCACGTCGGTGATCGATGCGGACCACGAACTCCGTGACTCGGAGATGATCGCATGGATCTCGTCGTTCGGCTCGACGAACATGAGGAACTGAGGATGAAAACCGCGCGCCGGGTCGGACCAGAACGCCTCGTAGCTGGACTGACCGTCGAATGTCCCCTCTGTCGTGCCGATCTGGAAGAACTCCCTTTGCTGAGGCCCTTGAACGCCAATCCACGTCGAGGCGCCTGTAGTGCCTGCCTCCGCCTGCATCACTGGCACTGTCCAGCTGGCGCTCACCTGCGTGACCTGGCCGAACCAGGCGTACCCGGCGAATGATCCGAGTTGAGGTTGAGAAGCACCGCGTCCGAATGAGCTGATCCCCTGCAATATCAGACCGGTCACTGCGGCGACGGTTATCACGACCATCAGAATTCGCTGCGGGCGTCTTACGTTGCGTACCGGAGGCCAGCCGGGCGGAGGGGGGTAGTAGCGGTACCCGGATGGAGGGTAGCCCGACGGCGGGTAGCCAGGCGGCGGTGGATAGCCGGGCGGCGGTGGGTAGCCGGGAGGTTGATAGCCAGGCGGGGAGGCATAGCCCTGGGCCGGTGGATAGCTGGGACGTGGATAGCCCAGGGGTGGCGGCAGCGAGTTGTCGTCGCGCGACCTGTCGCTAGATCGTCCTTCATCGCCGGGATAATCGCTCATCGCCACACTTGAATCACTCGTCGTCTCGGTCCGAAGCCTACGGGGCCCAACTGCATCGGGCGTGCACAGGCACGCTGAAAGCCGTCGCCGGTATGTGAGCGCGGTGCGGAGGAGATGAGCGGTTCTCAGGCCACCCTATGCGGTTACCACTGTGGCCATCCTGACGGGAGACTCCCCGTCGGCGGGTCGTTCTGGAGGACGCCTCCCGGCGCCCCTACGGACTGTAGGAGCTGGGAGAAGTTGTACCCGAAGGCCGTCGAGTTCGATCCGTCGAACTGGCCGTACTCGGCGGCCATCGTCAAGCCCAGGGCTGAAGGATCGGCCCATCCGGTCTCGATGCCGGTTGGTCCTTCGTACACCTGTCCGAGCACTGTGCTCGGTGTCACGCTTTGACCGACCTGCACATTCGGTTCGATGTCCTCAGCGGCGTAGACGACGAGGCCGTTCGCGGGCCCATCGGTGAGCCGGTAAGCGATGAAGGTGCCACCTGGCCAGCCGGAGTTCACGGTGGAGAGCACCACGCCGTCGCCGACGGCATAGATCGGCCCAGAGCCGCTGTAGTCGACGCCTTGGTCGATCCGTTCGGGACTGAGGTCGCTGACGCCTCGGAGCGGGTCGGCGTAGCCGCCTGGTGCCGGCCGAGGAGGAGGTGGCTGAGAGGCCCGCTGGCGTGCCGCCGCGGCTGCGGCAGCCGCTGCAGCGGCTCGTGCGGCTGCTCTCTCTTCGGCAGCCTCGCGCTGCTCGTTGGCGGCGTTCACCAGGGCCACGAGGTTGCTGCTCACCTGGCTGAGTATCGCCTGGTCGCTCGCAATCGCTGCCTGGGCCACTTGGTGGGCCGACGCGAGCTGGCGGAGGGTCGCAGTGGTGCGATCTCGCTCCACACGAAGAGCGCTCTCGGCGGTCTCTGTACGGTGCTGGGCTACTTGCAAGGTGGCTACCGCGGCGTCCAAGCTCCCGCTGGCGACGCCTTGGTACACCTCTTGTTCAGGCAGTGTCGTGGCGTTGGCGGAGCTCAGGAGATCCGCGTAGGACCCTGACGCCTGGCTGACGTACGCGTCGATCGCCACCTGGCGCAGCCGGGTCGTTGCCTCTTCTTCGCCGCGGCGGTCGGCTAGAAGGTGTGCGTGGTCCTTGGCGATGTGGCTCTCGATGGTGGCCAGGCGACTCTCGACCTGGTCGTAGCGGACTACGAGGGACTCCACCCGTGATCCCTGGCTCTCGATGCGCTGCTCGAGCTCACTGACCTTCGTTCGGTCCGAGCCGATGCCCGCCGCTGCCGTGCCCGGTGACAGGGAAACAACCGCGAGGTTCGTTGCCAGGGCGGTCAAGACCGCAACGACGACGGCAGCCGACCGACGGGCCACTGGCAGGAGATGCCAAGTGCCGAAGCTGAGCCCGTGGCCGGTGAACCCACCTTTGCCGTCGGCCGAGCCCCTGTCCGCAGCCGATTTGCGGATCGGATCGAGCACGGTCCGTCAGACTAATCAAATTCTGGTCGGAAGCGCCAGGTTTAGTGGTGCTGCACCAGGTCCGGCACTTGCTGACGACGACCGCCGTCACCCCGCGAGCTTGTCCGCGCTTTATCTCAATGTCGCCAACCAGCGTGCACTTTGGCCGGGGGAAAGACCTCCTGGGCTGAGGTGCTCAGCCACGTTGGGCCTCCGGTGTACGCCTCCACCAGCCACCGGTCGCCATCCTGGGGGGCTCCGGTGGGTCCCGGCGGATAGAGGGTGACCGTCTCCGTGGCGTGAGGGCCGAGCACCACCGGCCGGTGGGTCTCGGTCGTCCAGAACCCAGCGAGAGTGTTTCCCGTGTTGACCATGAAGTGGGGAGTGAGACGGTTGCCGGTTCGATTCTTCACGGTCACGGTGACGGAGTACAGCGAGCGTTCGAGTGGGGAGGTGGCGATGCTGCGGAGGGTCAGCTGCAGTGGCGGGCCGGCAAAAGCCAGCACGGACGTCAGCACCACGCCGATAGCCGGCACGATCACTGCGATCGAGGACCAACTCAGTAGCCGGCGTCGCGTGGTCTCCCCAGCCAGGTCCGGCTGCCGGGACGCGCTCCGCACGGAGAGAGCAGCGATTAGCGCTGCCGGGAAGAGGTCCATCAGGTAGCTCGCCAGGCTCCGTGGCGCGAAAAAGAGCGGGATAGGGACAAGCAGCAGCCAGACGCGCTTCAGGTACGGATACCAGCGCACGTAAGCCGCGATGGTCGCCAGCATGGCAACTCCACCGGCGAGGCTGAGCATCGGCAGCTCGACGCCGCCGGTCACTCCGTGAGTAGCGAGGGCGACCAGTCCTTGTCCGTTTGCCACGAGCCCACCCACCAGCGGGGTCAGCGTGCCCCGGACCCACGCCGTGGGTTGCCAGATGACGAACGGTAGGTTCACCAGGGCGAACACGGCAAAGACGATCGACAGATAGCGCAGAACGATCGGGACCGCCGGTCGGCCGGCACGGCGCGCTTCGAGGAAGATCCCGACCGCCAGCAGCGGCACGCAGAACCATGGCGTCTGTTTGACGGTGCAAGCGAGCCCGAGCGCGACTGGTCCCAACCACCTCGCCAGTCCGGCACCGCGTCCCTGACCGAATCGGTCCCAGCGCCAGACCGCCAGGACCAGGAACGGGAGGAAGACGGCATCCGTCCCGCCCGAGGAGAAGGTCCCCAAGTAGAACCCCGTGACCGCGAGCAATGCGGCCAACCACCGAAGCGATGTCGGGAGGAGCGCGAAGACGAGGATGATGGTCGCCAGCCACGCGACGATGTCAACCCAGTCGATGACCATGTGGTGGAAGCCCAGCCCCATCGCGAGTGCGTCGATGATCGCCGAGCCCGCGGGATAGGAGAACTGGGACACATGTCCACCGGTGACGGTGTATGTCCAGAAGCTGGAGGGCACGCTCAGGAACTTCGCGGCGCCCGACATCGACATCACGTAGGGATCCACGCCGTGAATCAGCGCGCGCGCTGCGATTTGCTGGAATGCGGCGGAGTCGGTGCTATAGAACGACCGCGTGTGGATCACGATGGTTTCGGGGAAGATCGTCGCGACCAGCGCCGACAGGAATCCCAGACGCTGGAAGAGTCGCGAGCGGGGACTCCTGGTGGTCCAACAGAATACGGTGCCCATCAAGCCGCCGACGATCATCGCCACCGACAAGACGACGGCGACCGGCGACCACCACCAGTAGCTGCTCACGTTGACCCCTGCGATGAGGACTGCCAACCACACCAGGCTCCATGCTGCTCGTTCCACCATGTACATGTCCCCGGTGTCGAGCCTGGAAGATCTTGTGCGGACGGCGTCAAGGTTCTCAGGGAGCTCCTTGACGTCGGTCATTTCCGAGCTGAGCACTGGATTCAGTATGCCTCGCCCGAGGCGGAAGCAGATCGGCAGGACCACGGGAGTTCGCTGGGAGTTCGATTGAAGGAGCGGGCTCGCACGGGTTGCGCAGGTAGGTCGCCGCAGCTAAGGAAGGGGTCCGGGAACTCGTGACCGCCTGGTGCCGAGGTTCAGAACGAACGAACGGTTTGGTCTGCGTGAGGACGCCGGAAGACTTTGGCCAAGCCCAGGGCAACAAACACGACCAGTGCGCCCGGCAGCATCAGAGGTGCCAGCAGAATCACGCCAAGGAGGACCAGCACAAACAACATTATGAACAGGGCCATCAGTCTGTCCTCCAATCAGAATTGCTTCACCTCAAATCTTGGCTCTCCTTGTCGTTGCCCCGATAGGGCCATACGACCTTTCCGAACGTGGGCGGGTCCTCAGCCGAGCGCAACAGGTGTCTCCGATGTCTCGCCGCATCACACCCCCTCGCCCGCCGCCGGCGGAGCCCGCCAGCCAGCGCGATTTCTCGTCAGATGCTGCGTTCCAGAGGCGTTTGTTTCCAACCGCCGCGCGTACGAGCATCTGTCGACCGATGCTGGCCCGGCGCCGTGCGGCCTCGCGTCGGAGATGTGCAACGCTTCGGATCGGCGTTGCGGCAATGAAGGATGAGAGGACGCAGCATGGATCGACAGGCTTGGCTCGCGGAGCGGCGTGCGGCTGTGGTGGCCTCGTACGACGCGGAGGCCCCGACCTACGACGACAACCCCTACCCCCTCGAGACGCAACTCGAGTGGGTCGCCCGACTGCTCGATAGCTGCCCGGCGGACGGAGTCGTGCTGGATGCACCGTGTGGCACTGGCAAGTACTTCTCAGTGGTGGCGGCGGCCGGTCATCGACTCGTCGGCGTCGACCAGTCGGCGGGCATGCTGGCCAAGGCGCGGGCGCAGGGCATCGCATCCTCGCTCGAACAGGTCGGGCTCCAAGAGCTTTCCTACGTCGACGAGTTCGATGCCGTCATGACCATCGATGCGATGGAGAACATCTCTCCAGAGGATTGGCCGCGGGTCCTCGCGAATCTCCATCGTGCGGCGCGGCCGGGTGGTCTCGTCTACATCACGGTCGAGGAGCGCGACGACTCAGCCGTGGACGCGGCGTTTGAGTCGCTCATCGGGCGCGGCCTTCCGGTACTCCGTGGCGAGGTCATAGACGGCGATGTCGCCGGCTACCACTACTACCCAGGTCGTGAGCGTGTGATCGGCTGGTTGGCCGCAGAGGGGCTGGAGATCGTCGAAGAGGGCTTCAAACAGGAGGACGGTTGGGGCTATCGCCACCTGCTGCTTCGAGCGCTCTAAGGTCGGTGCAACAAGACGGTCCAAGACGGGACGAGATCGTACCGGAGAAAGGCAGGCGCAGGCGACGACCCGGTTAACAGGGACTCAGGCAGGAAGCTCGGTTACCGAGTTGGCGTAGGAGTTGACCACGAACAGGTCACCACCGCTCACGGCGAAGGCGTACGGGAAGTCGAACTGGTACCTCGAACTCGACAGCACCCTCACGAGCGCCCCGGTTGAGGCGTCGATCTCGGTGACCGTGTTGCCTTCGTAACCGTTCGCCACGAACACATCGCCACCACTCTCGACCTCGGCATCGGGGTCCTGGAAGCGGTATTCCGCCCCGGAGATCACCCGGACGAGCGCCCCGGTTGAGGCGTCGATCTCGGTGACCGTGTTGGCTTCGTAACCGTTCGCCACGAACAGATCGCCGCCGCTCTCGACCATGGCATCAGGGCCAAAGAAACGGTATTCCGCCCCCTTGATGACCCGCACGAGCGCACCGGTCGAGGCATTGAACTCGGTCACCGAGTTGCCGCCGTACCCATTGGCGACGAACAGGTCATCGCCATCCACCAGTAGGGCGGTCACCCCGTCCGTCAAGCCTTTGATCAACCGCACGAGCTTGCCGTTCGCAGCGTCGAGCTCGGTGATAGTGCTGCCTCCACCCGCAACGAACACGTCATTGCCGTACGCGACTATCACCTGTAAGTCCTGCAACTTGTCAGCCGAGGCCGAGATCAACCTCACGAACGCCCCGGTCGACACGTTCACCTCCGTCAGCCAGTTGCCCTCCAGGTTCGCCACGAAGAGGTGACTGCCGCTGACGGCTAACGCTTGCGGCTGATCGAACCGGTATGCCGCACCCTTGATGACCCGCACTAGCATCCTGGTCGAAGCGTTGAACTCGGTCACCGAGTTGCCGCCGGACCCATTGGCGACGAACAGGTCGTCTCCGCTTTGTGCAATTGCGGAGGAGTCGATGAAGTCGTAGGGCGAACCGAACATCACCTTCACAAGGTCCCCGGTCGACGCGGCGAACTCCGTCACCGACCAACCCTCCCCGTTTGCCGCCCACACCTCTCCGCCGCTCACGACCACCGCGCCCACGTTGTTGAA
The DNA here is from genome assembly GCA_963801185.1 of uncultured Acidimicrobiaceae bacterium. Lineage (GTDB taxonomy): Bacteria > Actinomycetota > Acidimicrobiia > Acidimicrobiales > Bog-793 > Palsa-601. The sequence goes on from CAWDDW010000002.1 coordinate 286,649, forward strand.
GCGATACCGGGCGCCTGAGACCACGCGCACGAGCGCAGCGTTCGACGCGGTGACCTCGGTGACCGAGTTACCGGTGCCGTCCGCGACGAACAAGTCGCCGCCGGTAAGGGACAGCGCGCGCGGGTCGGTGAAGTCGTAGTGCGAACCGGAGATGACGCGCACGAGCTTGCCGGTGGCGGTGTCGAGCTCGGTCAGCGACTTGCCGGCTGTATTCGCCACGAACAAGTCGCTCCCGCTCAGGGCGAACGAGCGCGGATCGTCGAATTTGAACGGCGATGCCGAGATCACCCGCACAAGGGCCCCCGTAGAGGCACGCACCTCGGTGACCGACTTGTCGCCGAAGTTCGCCACGAACAAATCGCCCCTCGTCACGATCAAGGCATCGGGCGTCGCAAAATCGTCCGCAGCTGCGGAGATCACCCGAACGAGATGGCCGGTCGGGGTGCTGACCTCGGTGACCGACTTGCCTCCGGCATTGGCCACGAACAAGTCGCTTCCCGACACCGTCAGCGCCCTCGGGTAGTTGAACTTGTAGGACGATCCCGAGATCACCCGCACGAGGTCGCCTGTCGCGGTGCTCACCTCGGCGACGGTGTTGTTGTCATAGTTCGCCACGAACAGATCGTCGCCGCTCAACGCCACCGCGAAGGGGTCGTTGAACTTGTACTGCGGGCCAATGATCGTGCGGACGAACGCTCGGGTGGAGGTGTTGAACTCGACGAGGTCGTTGGCGCCCCCGTTCGCGACGAACAGGTCGTCCCCGCTGACGGCGAACGCGTCCGGGGTGTCGAAACCCCAGCCGAATACGTGTACTCCCGTCGATCCGGAGCCTGCCATCGGCCGAGAACTAGCGGCCGATGCCGTCGCGACCCACGTGCCGGTGAGGCCGGGCACGGCCAGGGCGGCGAGGAGCAGCCAGGAACGTTGCCTCATCGATGAGCACTCCCTCGTGTAGACGGGGGCGGATCGTAACGTGTGCCAGCTCAAGTGAAAGATCGCGTTTGTTAAATCGTTGTCAGGTGCGATGGCTGAGCTAAGTCCCAGATCCCGATCCGTACCTGGTCGCAGTGGGACAACCCTCGCGATGACCGACATCGCCACGGGCGTTTCCTGCTCGACATGGCTCCGCCTGCCCCGGGCCCACCGCCCCGCCGGAGACGTCAGGCCCGGATCGCGTCAGTTGTCAGAGCCGGTCTGCGAGAGGATCACTTCGAGCGGCGCGGGCCGGGCGAAGAGGTAACCCTGCGCCGCGTCTGCGTCGAGCGATCGGAGCACGTCTAGCTGCTCTTGGGTCTCTACGCCCTCGGCAATCACCGTGAGGCCGAGCTCATGGGAGAGTCGAATCACGGCCTCGACGAGCACGACGTCGGCGCTGATCACACCGAGACGGGAAACGAAGGACCGATCGATCTTGACGATGTCGACCGGTAGGTCCGTCAAGTAGCTGAGGGCCGAGTAGCCGATGCCGAAGTCGTCGATGGCGATCCGCACGCCTTTCGAGCGAAGCGTTGTGAGCGCGTCGTAACTGGCTGCGTCGTGTCTTGCGGTGATCATCGCAGTCTCGGTCAGCTCGAGGCAGACCGAGGACGGTTGGACGCCTGCTGTGCTGCATGCCTCAGTAAAACGGTCTATGAGCATCCTGTCGGTGAGCTGGTAGGGCGAGAGGTTGAGCGACATGAAGACGCCCGGGCTAGCGGAGAGTACCGACGCGAGGTCAGCGAGGCCCTGCTCAAGCACCCATGCGCCTATCGGCACGATCAGGCCGCAGTGCTCGGCGATTTCGATGAACTCCAAGGGGGCAACGAGTCCGTGCCCAGGACGATGCCAGCGAATAAGGGCCTCCATGCCGACTTGCTTGTCGGACCGGAGGTCGACAATCGGTTGGTAGTAGAGCTGGAATTGTGCTCCGAGCAGGCCCTGCCGTAGGGCCTGCTCGAGTTCGAAGCGCAATCTCGGCTGGTCGGGGATGCGCGGGTCGAAGACGACAAGGCGGGGGTGCTCCTGGCCGGCCGCCTCGCCCATGGCTGCGAGCGCGTCGCGCAGCAGAATCTCGGCATCACGCTCGGAGGGCTCGGCCACTCGCAGGCCGAGTGCCGGCGCGAGGTCAACCTCGCCGAGCTGAGAGAGCTCGATGCTCTCTCCCAGATCCTCGATGATGTTGGCTGCGAACACCTCTGCGGCATCCGCGCCGAGATCAGGATGAAGCACGGCGAAGGTCCTGCTGCCAAGCCTCGCGAGCATGTCACCCGGCGCGCAGGCGCGATCCAAGCGCTCCGCGACCTTCTCCATGACGGCGTACATCGCGGTCACACCGGCGAGACCCCCCGATCCGCTCGAGGCGATCGAACGCTATGACGACGACGACGACTCGGCAGCCTTTCTGTTCGAGGGCGGTCTTCAGGTGCTCCAACAATGCCGGCCCCCCGGCTAGGCGACCTATCGCATCGTCGCCGAAATCGCCGGCGCGTCCCCGACCGAGGTCGAGTATCGAGTCGAGAACTGCGACCCTTCCGTCCCAGTTCACGATGTGAGAGGTGATCTCGATTTCGAAATCCTCCCCGGCTGCCGTGCGATGATGCCACGGGCCCGACCGACTGGTGGCTTCTCGATCGGACCGAATGTTTATCTCCAGGGGCCAGAACTCCTCGTCCGTACGGATGTCCGAGATGCGCATTGACAAGAACTGCTCGTGTGAGTAGCCGTAGCGCTTGACGGCCGCTTCGTTGACCTCGAGGAATCGGAGACTGTCTTGCTCGTACACCCACATCGGCAACGGATTCGTGCCGAGCAGGAGCCGGAAGCCGGGCGGCGCGATACTCGGCGCGGTGTGCCGAGTATCGCGTTGGATCTCGTCCACTCCTCTCACTGCCCCAGGCCCTTCACCGTCATCAATACATCGACCGCTTGTCCGGTGGGCTTGAGTCTCACTACCAGCCGCGCTGCGGCTCTTCAAGGGTAGTTTGCTGCCGTTTCCAGCCAGGACAGGAGCCGGGAGAGGCGTGACTGGAGCGGCGGGACGGGGGGCGGGCATGGGACGTGGCAGCCCGTTTCCCCGCTCCGGCGCCCCGTTCCTGCGCCTGGCACAGCCACCCTTGACGATCGAGGCGCGAGCGGCGGAGGATTGAACGGTCGATAACACCGGTCACGACGGAAACGCGAAGCCATGCTTAGCCTGTTCTCGTGCCGTGCGGGCCCCGGGGGAAGCGCCATCGGCGGCGAACTCCGGTCGGTGTCCACTCAGGCGGACACGATTCACTGGTCCTTGGCCGATGGGACCGGGGTGGAGATCCTCGACTTCGTGGACGCTTACTCCCGGCTGGTCACGGTCGCCGTCGTGCTGCCGGTGACGACTGCGGCCGACGTAGTGGCCGCGTTCTACCAGGGTGCAGGACGTTTCGGTCTTCCGGCTACGCGCATATCAAGGGATAAGGGAGATAGGCACTCCGACGGCCCTTGTCCACAACTACCAGGGACTCATCGCGGAACTGCACCAGTCACTCAAGCAGTCAGGTGACATTTCATCGTATATCATTGGAACGCCTCCGGATTCCACACGCCCAGCTACCGGATTGGTCCTTACCACCTACACACGGCCTCCTTGACGCCCATGGGGCTAGCCGTTATGGTCTAACCGTTAGCTATACGAGAGGCAGGGCGTGTCATGCAGCAAGAGGTTGTGCTTGCGATGCTGGCGAAGGAGCCGTCACACGGTTACCAGCTGCGAGCGCGCCTCAACGACGCTCTGGGTCCCCTCGGCGACGAGATCAACGCCGGACAGATCTACGTCACCTTGGGGCGCCTCGAGAAGTCCGGGCTCGTTGTCACCGAGACGAGCGAGTCGGCCTCGGAACGCTCAGACCGCAAGGTGTACGCCCTCACAGCCGCCGGTGAGGAACGGATCGCGGAGTGGCTGCACGAGGTCAACTGGCCGCGGCCGGATCTCGCCGAGTTCCACCTGAAGCTCGTCACGGCCGCGGCGGCGAGGTTGGCAGACCCCATCGCCATCGTCGGGGCCCAACGGCGGGAGCTCTTGCGCAGGCTGCGGGCAGCGCAGCGTGCCGCACTGGAGGAGCCGGCCCACTCTGCGGCCGGCTTGCTCCTCGAAGGGATCGTGCTGCGTTTGCAGGCCGACCTGCGCTGGCTGGAGACCTGCGAGAGGGAATGGACCGAAAGAGGTGACCAATGACGACCGTCGCGACAACAACCTTGAGTGCTCGAGGCCTCAAGAAGTACTACGGGAGAGGAGCCGGCCTCGTACGTGCCGTCGATGGCGTCGATCTCGACATCGAGCCAGGCGAGACGGTGGCGATCATGGGGCCGAGCGGCTGTGGCAAGTCGACGGTGCTCCATCTCCTGAGCGGCCTCGACCGTCCGACCGACGGCGAGGTGCGGCTGAAAGGACGTCGGGTTGACAACCTGGGCGAGCGGCAACTCGCTCGGTTGCGGAGGGAGAAGGTGGGCGTCGTCTTCCAGGCGTTCCACCTCGTTGACGAGCTGCACGGCGCGCGAGAACGTCGAGCTTCCCGCGTTGCTGGCGGGACGCTCGCCGAAGTTCGCTCGTCGCCGTGCGACCGAGCTGCTCGACCGTGTCGGTCTCGCCGACCGGGCTCGCCACCTCCCCTCGGCCTTGTCCGGTGGGCAGCGCCAGCGAGTGGCCATTGCTCGGGCGCTCGCCAACGACCCCGCCGTCGTGTTCGCCGACGAGCCCACGGGCAATCTGGACAGCAGCGCCACTCTCGAGGTGCTCAAGCTGTTCGAGGACCTGCACGCCTCCGAGCTCACCATCGTGGTCGTCACGCACGACGAGCGAATCGCGGCGACCGCAGATCGCCTGATCTCGATGCGCGACGGCGCTTTCGTCGACGAGACCCGCCTGTCGGGCGGCTCGTCCGGGCGGTTGGGCGCGCTGTTCGCCGTCGAGCTGGATGCCTGAGATGCGCGGGCGCGCCTTGCTCATGTACCGCCTGGTCGCGAGCAGCCTTCGCCGGAGGCCGGCCGAAGTCGTGCTGACCGTAGTGGCGATCGCCGCGGCCACGACGACGCTCATGTTGGGTCTGGCCCTCCATGACGTGACGGCTCACCCGTATCAGACGACCCGGGCTCTCACTTCGGGACCCGACGTTGCGGCGATGCCGGACAACGGCGCTTCGCGATCGAGCCTTGCGCAGCTCGATTCCCTGGAGCACCGCTCCGGTGTGGTCAGTCACATCGGCCCGTTCCCCGTGAGTTACCCAATCATGAAGACGAACGGGTCGAAGGTCCTCGCGATCGTCGAGGGCCGCAGCATGTCGCGCTCACCAATCGATCAGCCGTACGTCACCCAGGGCACGTGGGTGCGGCCAGGTGGGGTGGTGATCGAGCGGAGTTTCGCCCAGGAGCTCAGCCTCACCCCAGGCGATCACGTGACGCTCGACGGGCGCTCGCTCAGGGTGGACGGTATCGCCGTCACCGCCGCCGTTCCCGCCTATCCGAAGACGGTGGACGAGATGAACATCGACACCGGCAACGGCGCCTGGAACCAGGCCACCGGGCTCGTCTGGGCGACCGAAGCCGCCGCCAGGAGCTTTGCGACCCGGAGTGCCCCGCTCAACTACATCCTCGAGCTGAAGCTCTCGAACCCGGCCAGCGCCTCCGCCTTCGCGAACAAGTACTTCAACTCCAACATGCTCTCCGTGTGGTCGTGGCAGAACGTGAGCCAGGCCGAGGCACAGCAGTCGAAGCCGTTCCAGCGCGGCCTGTTGATCGCAAGCTCGCTCCTCGATCTGCTCGCCATTGCCAGCCTGGCCGTGATCGTCGGCGGCCGGCTGGCGGAGCGGACCCGGCGTGTCGGCCTGTTGAAGGCGGTCGGGGCCACGCCACGGCTCGTCGCCGGCGTGTTGTTGGTGGAGTACCTCACCCTGGCACTCGTCGGCGCGGCTGTCGGACTCGCGGCCGGGTACGTCGCGGCACCGCTTGTCGCCAACCCCGGGGCCGGGCTCATCGGCAGTGTGGAGGCGACGTCCGTGAGTTGGGCCGATGTGGGCTTCGTCGTGGCATTGGCCGTCGCACTTGCCCTGTTGGCCGCCTGGCTCCCGTCTATCCGGGCGGCTCATACGAGCACGACGTCGGCGCTCGCCGATTCCGCTCGGGTCCCGAAGCGCCGGCCGCTCCTCGTCGCCGCAGCCGCTCACCTGCCGGTGCCGTTGCTGCTCGGGCTCCGGCTGGCCGCCCGCAGGCCACGTCGCATGCTGTTGACCCTCGTGAGCGTCGCCATCACGACGACGACGATCGTGGCAGTGCTGTCGGTCCGCGCCCACGAGGGTCTGGCACCGAGCGTCTCCCCAAGGCACTTCTCGATTCCGTACAACCCCAACACGGCGAACACCGATGCGATCTTGGAGGTCATCACGGTGGTCCTTGTTCTCTTGGCCGTGGTGAACGCGCTCGTTATTACCTGGGCGACGTCGGTGGACTCCCGAAAACCGCTCGGGATCGCTCGTGCGCTCGGTGCGACGACGGAGCAGCTGAGCGGAGGGCTGTCGACTGCCCTCCTCATCCCTGCGGTTCCTGGCGCCATCGCAGGCATCCCGCTCGGGCTCTGGTTCGTGACAGTCGCCGGTCACGGATCGCGTGCCACCGCTCCTTCGGCACTCGCGCTTGCTGGCACGTGCCTCGGAATCATGGCCGCGGTCGGCGTGCTCTCGGCGATCCCCGCCCGCATCGAGGCTCGGCGGGCGGTTATCGACGTCCTCGAGTCCGACATCACGTAGAGGTCCTGCTGCGAGGGCTTGAGGCCGATTCCTGAGACGAACCTGTCTCGCCTAAACCCGACTCCTACAGCCTTTGCAAACCCGACTCGACTCCTCGCCGTGGTGTCGACGAGCCCATCGCGGACAAGAGCCCGGTAGATCGCCATGTGCGACGGTGGCTGGCCCTCGATCTGCCGGGCGAGCTGGTGCTGGAGGCGGATCGGGCCCCAGCTCGGATGGAGCCGGCGCATCTCGAGCACCCGGGCCTCGTACTCGGGCGCCATCTCGTGCGGGACACTGTGGGGCCGGTGTGACCGGTCGGCAAGGGACTCGAGACCGCCCTCTTCGTCGCGGGCCATCCACCGGAACAGGCTCTGTCGAGACACACCGAGCTTCTCGGCGACCTCGCTCACATTGAGGCCGTCTCGGATGACGGCCATGACGGCGTCGTAACGCAGTTCAACCTTGCTGAGCTGCTTGAACACTCGGCTACCTCCTCCACTCCTGAGAGCGGACGGCGGTGGTGCCGAACTGTCAAGCATCAGCCGTTACTGCGACACGGATCACCCGTTACTGCGTTCCACTGCGTTCCACATCACGCGTTATCGATCTGTCACAGATCAGGCGTGGTCATACACCCCTGTGGCGCCCCCGGCGGTGGCGCCCCCGGCAGTGGCGGGGAGAGAGGGGACAAGGCCGCCGAAAGGACACCAGGACCGGGGACACGGGGCGACGCCCCAGGGGCCACGGGCCGGCGACCAGGGACAGGACGGCCGGTGGCAGCGCCCCAAAGGCCGGCTGGGGCGGACCAGGAAGGAGGACTACGCCAACGGCCGGCGGTGTTGGTCTGATCTCCTCGAACCTTCGTTGGCAGGCGCTGGCGCTCGGAATGTGACCGATACGGATACCTGACTGCCGACGGTGACAGTGAAGGACTCTGCTCCGACAGCTTTAACAATCTCCTTGAGCTTGTCGATGAGCTTGTCGAGCCACTCGCTCAGCTTCCTCGGCAAATCGGCACGAGAAGTCGGCAGGGTGTCGAGCGAATCCCTGGGATGACGGGCGCTCGGTGCTGTCTCTAGGTCGCTATTGACAACGGCCACGGCGGCCAGAACCTCAGCGAGCGCCATGGGATCCGATGCATTGATTCGGTCGAGTCTCGACGTGGCGCCAGCCCAGTTAACGCTCATTGTCGGCTAGTCCTCCGGTTTCAACGAGGCGGCGATCTGAGCGAACTCAGCAAGAGCGCCTTCGAGATCCTCGACGATCTCGGCCGCGATCACCTCGGGCGGAGGGAGGTCGGAGGAATCCTCTAGAGAGTCGTCACGAAGCCATATGAGATCGAGGCTCACCTTGTCTCGTTGGAGCAGCTCCTCATAGCTGAACGAGTGGAAACGTTCGGACTCAGAGCGCTCATGGCGATTGTCAGCATGGAAGGCCTCGATGAAGTCGGAGAGGTCCTCGTACCGGAGCGGGTTCTGCTTCAGGGTGTGATGGATGTTCGTCCGGTAGTCGTAGACCCAGAGCCTTTGCGTCCACGGACTCTCGGAGGCGGGCTTGCGATCGAAGAACAGAACGTTCGCTTTGACTCCCTGGGCGTAGAAGATCCCGGTGGGCAGACGGAGCAGCGTGTGCACGTCGCACTCGTGGAGGAGCTTTCGTCTGATCGTCTCGCCGGCGCCGCCCTCGAAGAGCACGTTGTCCGGAACGACTACGGCAGCCTTGCCGTGCATCGCCAGCAGAGTCTTGACGTGCTGGACGAAGTTGAGCTGCTTGTTCGAGGTAGACGCCCAGAAGTCGTCCCGAAGAATCACGAGGTCCTCGCGCTCGGTCTCGCCCTCGGCGTTGACGACGGTCATCGAGGACTTCCGGCCGAACGGCGGATTCGTGAGCACCATCTCGAAACGGTCGCCGGGATCGGACGCCAGGGCGTCCTCGACGCGGATCGGGCTGTCGGAGTCCTCTGCGCCGATCCCGTGGAGCAGAAGATTCATCACGCAGAGCCGTGCTGTGTTGTCCACGATCTCCCAGCCGTGAAAGGCCCCGAAGCGCAGGTGCCGCTTCTGCTCGGGATCGAGCAGGTAGTTGTTGGCGATGAAGTCATGAGCCGCCAGAAAGAAGCCTCCGGTACCGCAAGCCGGGTCACAGATCATCGTCGAAGGCTCTGGTCGCATCACTTCGACGATTGCCTTGATCAGAGGACGTGGCGTGAAGTACTGACCGGCTCCCGTCTTCACGTCCTCGGCGTTCTTCGCCAATAGCCCCTCGTATGCGTCGCCCTTGACGTCGGCATCGAGAGTCATCCAATTCTCGCGGTCGATGAGGTCCGAGATCAAGCGCTTCAGCTTCGCCGGGTCCTGGATTCGGTTCTGGCTCTTGCGGAAGACGACTCCGACCATTCCGGGCTGGCGGCCAAGCTCGGCAAGCACGTGCCGGTAATGGACCTCCAAGTCGTCACCGTCACGGCGCAGCAGCGACTGCCAGTCAAGCTCGTTTGTGACTAGGGCCGGACGGTTGAACGGCGGGTGGGTCTGCTCATCGGCCATCTTCAGGAAGAGCAGGTAGGTCAGCTGCTCTATGTAGTCGCCGTACGACAGCCCGTCGTCGCGCAGGACATTGCAATAGCCCCAGAGCTTTTGTACGAGTGCCTTGGGGTCAGTCACGCTCGCTGCTTTCGTTGTGGCTTCATGGAACTTGTTGTCCAGTCGTGCGGTACGTGAGCGAGACGTTCCTCCGTCGCCGACTCATCGATTGCATCATGGGCGACCAACTGGCCAGAAAGGGCACGACCAAGAATTGCGCGACGCAGCCGCTCCGATCGCATCAGGCCTCGGTCGATCGCCGCCCCGAGTGAGTCGACGAGAGTCAGCTCCCGCTCCGCCTTGGCGACGATCTGTCGCTGCTTGTCGACCGGCAGCACTGGGATGGGAAACCTCTTGAGTGTTGTCAGATTGAGCGATGCCAGATTCGTGGTTTGCTTGCCCATCTGTTCAAACCACGCTTTGCCGAAGGTGTTGCCATGTAACGACACGAACTTGGGGTCAAACTCGTCAGTGATCAGCCGTGCCCTGAACACGTGGTTCTGATGGATGCATTCGTTGAGCTCGCCCTGCCAGATCCATCCACGGCCGAGCTTGTCGCGATCACCGCCCTCATTGAACAAGATATCTCCCCGCTCAAGCCTCAACGCCCTCGCCTTTTCGGGCGGAACCCGGATGGTGGTGACCTGGCCTAGGTCAAGGTAGCCACGCTGCACGTTTGCAACCCGGAGGTATGGAACCTCGATGAACGACGGGTCTGATTGGCGCTTCGAGTCCTTCGTCACGCCGCCGGTCAGATTCGCGATCTCGCCAAGAGTCGTCCACGCTCCGTCAACCGGCGTAACGGCATCGAGCGCTGCCAGTCGCATCCGCTTCGTCCTTCGACGAGCACTCTCAAGCAATCGCTCCGCATCGTCGAGCCGGGAAAGCTGCTCGTCGATCGCGGCAACGATGCGCCCCTGCTCGGCCATTGGCGGCACGGGCACGTATTGCTGGAGGATCGGACCACTCTTGGCTCGAGTGTGGCTGCCGGTGGCTCCCTCGGTAGCGAGCTCTATCCACGATCGGAACTGTGGACCCGTCAGGTACCAAACCAGATATCTGGCCAGGATCGGCTCGTTTACTCGGAATACCAGGTACTCGGTCGAGGCCAGCTGCGGTCGCCCTTTCGCGGGTTCGCCGACCATCCACACCCGGTTAATTCTGGGATTGATCTTGCACACCAGTACGTCGCCGCTCCGCACGGGCCGCTTATGGCTTCCGATCTGTGACCCAAGCACGATCTCCGGCTTTCGAGTCGCAAAGGTCGGAACGCTGTAGAGCTCGTACTCCATAGCTGGGTCGGGGAGGATGGAACCCGTGACCTCAGCACCCAGGTCACCGAACGGAACCGAACTCCATCCCTTTGGCAACTCACTCACGCCGCCAACACCTCGGTCAGCTCGTCGAGCAACGGATTGAGGCGATCGCCGAAGAGCTCCCAGGCCTTGCCGATCCCGCCTCGCTCAACGAACGGCGTGTAGTCGAGGTCATCGCTCGTGATCCCCATCGACGCGGCAACGTGATCCCTGATCTCTTCCAACCAGTGGAGCTGTTCATCGCTGAACTTCGCGCCAGCCTGCTTCTGCTGCGCGAGCCAGGCGGTGAACCGGTCGTTCACCTTCTGAGGGTACGGGATCAGCTCCCCGTCCTCCCCGAGTGCGTACCGAACCAGCGAGACGAGATCGGTGAGGGTCCGCTGCCCTGAGCCGTGGACTGTGGACTCATCCAGCGCACGGTAGGCCGTCCAGAGGCCTTCTGGTGTCCACTGATGCGGAGGGCGTCCGATCGCGTTCGCGAGTTCCCTGATGTCTCGGAAGGTCACTCGCCGTTGGTAAGGGTGGCTGTAGAGGATCTGCAGCGCGGTGATCTCGTCCTTGTGATCCTCGATGAACTGACGGAAGTCGTCAACCGTCCGGCGTGCCTGTTCGGTCAAGTGGCCAGCAAACACCACCTGGTCGGTGCTCGTGTCATCGATGAGTTGTTCGTAGGAACGACGAAGCTCGACGATCGTCGTCCGCAAAAGCGGGTTGCTTGCCAGCGGGAAGGCCGCCGCATCGATGAGAACGCGTGCGGCCTCGGTGACGTCCGATTGGGCCGGATCGTCGGCGCCCGTGATCGACCGTGCCTCATCTAGCTGACGATCCGGATCGAGTGCGGCGAGTAATGCCCCGGTGATCTGTTGCAGGCTCATCCCGTCGGTCAGCTCCTCGATGGTCAAGCGGTCTGTGCCCGTGAGACGAAGATCCAAGCGAGCGAGTCGGTCCGCGATGGCTGACACGAGATCGGGGTCGCGCCTTCCGAAGGCGAGATCGTTGAAGAGCTTCGAGAGAGCAACGCCTGGCTTGCGATCGAGCGGCTTTGTCTCCATGAGCTCCGTCTCGGTCACCCCGACGGCGTCGACGATCACGAAGTGATCCTTGATCGCGGCGTCGGGCGTGACCTGCTGGAGATCTGTGGGATTGATGACCCGGACGCCGCGACCTTTCATCTGCTCGAAATAGGTGCGGGACTTGACCGAGCGCATGAAGAACACGCACTCAAGCGGTTTGACGTCGGTGCCCGTGGCGATCATGTCAACGGTGACGGCGATCCGCGGAAAGTAGGAGTTGCGGAACTCGGCGAGCAGGTCTTCGGGCTTCTTGCCAGTCGTCCGGTACGTGATCTTGGCGGCGAACTCGTTGCCCTTCCCGAACTCCTCCCGCACGATGTCGACGATGTCCTCCGCATGGGAATCGTCCTTCGCGAAGATCAGCGTCTTCGGTACCTCCGTGCGCCCAGGGAAGATCTCGGTGAACAGCCTCTCCTTGAAGGTGCGGATCACTGTGCGGATCTGATCGGGAGCCACCACGGCACGATCGAGTTCACCTGGTGCATAGGCCAACTCCTCGTCGGCCTCTTCCCAGCGAACGTGGCGGGAGGATCGATCGCGGTGGCCGACGTAGACGCCAGCATCGACGGTGCTGCCCTGCTCGGTGATCTCGGTCTTGATCCGGTAGACGTCGAAGCCGACGTTGACATGGTCGGCCACAGCCTGCTCGTGCGTGTACTCCATGACGAGGTTCTTGTGGAAAAAGCCGAAGGCCTGCTTGTTGGGTGTGGCGGTGAGTCCGATGATGAATGCGTCGAAGTAGTCGAGCACCTGGCGCCAGAGGCCGAAGATGGAGCGGTGGCATTCGTCGACGATGATGAAGTCGAAGAACTCGATCGGGAGGGCTGGGTTGTAGACCACCGGTGCTGCCACAGGTCCCGACAGCTCATACACGGAGTGCTCGTCCACCTCCTCGTCCAGATCCTCGTCGCCCCTCATGATGGAGTACAGCCGCTGGATCGTCGTGATCGTCACACGGCTGACTGGGTCGATCACGTTCGAGGAAAGGCGCTGGACGTTGTAGAGCTCGGTGAATTTGCGGCCGTCGTCGGGGGTCGTGAACCCCTGGAACTCGCGCATCGTCTGTCTGCCGAGGTTGGCTCGGTCCACGAGGAACAGCACGCGACGAGCGTCGGCGAACTTGACGAGGCGGTAGGCGGCAAAGGCTGCGAGCAGCGTCTTGCCCGACCCGGTCGCCATCTGGATGAGTGCGCGGGGGCGGTTATCGGCGAGCGAGTGCTCAAGGTTGGTGATGGCAATATCCTTCGGCGGCCATAGCAGGCCCATCTCAAGCGGAGGCATCTGCTGGAGGCGAGATCGGAGCGTCGCTCGGTCCGGCGTCCTCTGCCAATCGTCGAGCCAACTGGCGAGAGTCTCCGGACGGTGGAAGGTGAAGACCAGGCGGCTACGTGGGTCGGGATCCAACCAGCTCGTGAAGCGCGTCTCGGTCCCCGTGGACTCATACGAGAACGGAAGCGGGTTGTCCCATGCGGGGAAGCCGCTCGGCATACCGCCGATGTATTGAGCGGTCTGCGGCTCGACGGAGGTGAGCGTGTAGCCCTCCGGTTTGGCTTCGATAGTGCCGGCCGCTTTCCCGTCCACATAGAGGAGGTAATCGACACGCCCGTGTGGAGGCTCCAGGATGAACTCTCGGATCGCTACCCCTCGGCTTGCAGACAGGTTCACTTGGCCGGCGCCCTGGACCGCCCAGCCGGAGGCAGCTAACAGCCGGTCGATAATGACCCGCGCTCGCTCCTCTGGCGGCAGTCGAGCAAGAAGGTCGTCGTCGTTCACCAGGGCTCCCCGATTGATTCTGTCAGGTGAGGTGAGAACGAGCGATTGGCTCGCTGTCTAGGCGGAAGTAACGCCCCGGACGAGCTTGGCAAGCGCTCCCCAGGTCGACACGTGCGGTGTGAACTTCCCGGCACGGATCTGAGAGGCGAACGACTTGCTCATCCCGGTCGCCTCGACGATCTCCGAAAGCTTGACAGTCGCCAGTCTCGGCAGGATCTCCCGGGCGAACAGCTCCGGGTCGTAGACGGCGTCAGGATTCGACCTCCCCCACTCGGCGAGCGCTCGCTTGCGAGCGGCGATGGCAGCGCCGCGCCTGCCGCGGATCTCAGGGGCCTGCGCAGGGTCCGCGGCGATGCAGGCGTCACAGCGGACGTGGCGAGGGTTCGTGACCGCTCCGCCGCAGTCGGGACAGCTCCACAGCGGCAGGGCTGCCGCCTCAGCGGCCGGACGTTGCCGGGACCTGCTCCGGGTGGCCCGTTGGCTGGCTTCGATCTTGCGGGCCTTCACGACCGCCTGTGCGGCCTTGGTACGGGAGGAGGTGAGCGGCGTGGCTGGCTGGTACTTGCCGTCCATTGCCCGCCCGAGGATGTGGGCGACCTTCTCGGCCCATGGGGCGAGCGAGCGTGCCCACAGCGGCATCGTCTCGGCGAGTTCGTGGGTGAGCGGAGCGAGGAGGCGGACGTGCCCGTCGGAGGTCTCGGTGAACTCCGCCTTGCGGAAGGTCCGCCGCTCCACCATGTCGAGCACGAAGCCTTCGACCTCCGGCCGTACCGGCTCGATGAGGTCGAGCGCCATGCTCGCTCTCGCCCGGGCGTCGGCATGGACGATGCCGAGACCGGGGTCGAGCCCGACCGCATGGCAGGCAAGGACGGCCTCTGCTTCGAGGAGGGCGAAGCAGTAGTTGAGGAGGGCGTTGACGGGCCGCTCGGCCTTCCGGTTCGAGCTGGAGGAGGCGAGCACGCTCCTCCGGCCTTCGTAGCACGACCAGTGCGGCGGGATGCGGCGCCGGTCCTTTGCGACGAAGGACGGTGCGCACTCGGCCCGTCCGGTCCAGGAGCCGAAGTAGAGCGCAGCGGCAGAGGCTTCGAGCTGGCGGGCCTCCTCGATCGTTTCGGCAACTCTCACAGCATCGGCGAGGTCGAGGATCGTGCAAGCGGTCTCCTCGTCCCCGAAGCGGCGGGCAAGCAGCTTCGCCTGCCCGGCCAGCTTGGCGCCGAGCAGATCGTGGGCGATGTCGTGGCCGTAGGGCCGCTCGGGTGCGAGCGCCTGCGTGCGGCGGAGCCTGGCGTCGTCGGTCATCCGAGGCGTCGAGGCGAGCCGTGGCGTCCCGTCCGGAGCGAGCACCACGACGCCGATGCCGAGGCGGCTGCACCAATGCAGGGCGTCGATGCTGACCGTGCCGGTCGAGGCGAGGAGCACGACACGAGCGAGACCATGAGTCGCCTTGTCGAAGCGCCGCTCTCTCCGGTGCTCCCCCATGCCGTCAGAGACAACGAGGGCACCTCGCTCGACGGAGATCCGTGCGCCCATCCCGTCGGCGACGCAGACGCCGGCCGAGTCGGGGCGGAGGTAGGTGGCGGCGATTGCGCTGATGCCGTCGGAGACGTCTTCGAGAGACAGGCTTCGAGGACCGGGTGCAGGCGTGACTAGCGTTGCCGTTCGCATTGGGAGATTCATCCTCCTGGTGCCAGTCCCCGGGGTGTTGACGCACTGCCGGGGACACTTATGTGTCGGGACATCATCGTAGGCCTTTGGCGCAACTGTTGTGCGGCGCTAGCGTTCGTTCAGGACAATTGAAGGGGTCGCTACATGGATGCGTTGTCGAGCTTCACCTCGACATCCTTCGGCTACTTGCTCGCCGTGATTCTCCCCGGAGCCAGCGCCATCTATGCCAGCTCCTTCTACTCGCGAGCACTCCAGTCGATCGTTGTAGACGTTGAAACTGGAGGAAGCAGTCTCGGGCTGCTCGTTGTCGTCCTCTTAGCTTCCGCAGCCGTTGGGCTGCTCATCATGCCTGTTCGAGCACTGGTTTACGAAGAGCTGATCTTCCACAACCAGAGGCTAACTGCCGATCCCATTGGGACTCTCGAAGATGCGGGAAGACTCCAAGCATTTCGTGTCACCACCAATTCTGGGGTGCGATGTCCCTCGTGGTGCCGATTTACGCCGTGACCTTCTGCCTGCGTCATTGGAACCATCTCTCTGTTCCCTGGGAGTGGGCAGCTGGGTTGGCGTGCGGCGGCGTGGAGGCAGTTACGATCTGGGCTGCTCTTCTTTCGTACGACCGCTATATCGTGAGGACGAACGCCATTCTCCAAAGGAAGTGAGTATGCCAAACGGCATTCCCCCTAAGAAGGCTCCGGCCAAGAAGGCTGCACCTGCAAAGCGGGCTCCGGCCAAGAAGGCTCCGGCCAAGAAGGCTCCGGCCAAGAAGGCTGCACCTGCAAAGCGGGCTCCGGCCAAGAAGGCTCCGGCCAAGAAGGCTCCGGCCAAGAAGGCTGCTGCCAAGAAGCGCTAATTGGGGCAGGAGGCGAATCCAACGGTGATGGTGGTCCCGGTGGTGCGTGGCTTCGCACTGAACATACGTTCGCTACGCTCCGAGCTTGTGCCCGACCTGTCACCCGAGGAAGCCGAGATCCTCCGCCGGTCGATCGCCATGTTGCCGCCGGATGCGCCGAGCGGCCTCAGCCGGGAGCGAGCACTGGCGATCCTCGGGCAGCTCGTCAGGGCACTGTCCGAGCTGCGACGGCGTCACCGGAGCACTTGACCCTCGGGTCCGATCTCGGAAGAAGGTCCCGCTGCCTTACAACAGAAGGTGGCCTTTGCTCCTCAACCGCTGGCGACCAATTGGTCGACCGCCTCCTCTGTCAACGCCTCCCACTGCTCTTCTGTAAGCACTGCCAAGACCCGCTCCGCGGCGACGTCGGCGCCGGTGTCCGGGCACTCCCACTCCGCCTGCTTGAGGATGCCGGCGAGCGACCGGCCCGGATGAATAACGACGCCCGTGGGATGACCGCAGCTGAGCAGCACGATGCCGAAGGTGTGTTCTCTCGCCCTGGCCGAGGCCGGCACGCGTACGACTGCCCGGCAGCGGCGGCAGCGAGTGTTAGTCGTCGCTTCGGTCTCGAAGCTGTGGTTGCAGCGCTTACAGGTAACAGTGGTCACGGCAACGATCATTGCTCAGGTTGCCGTGGCAGTCGCAGCAGCACCTACTGACGCGCGATGCCGCCCACGATCACATCCGTAACCGGCAGAGCGAACTCCTCGCCTTCCGCCAAGGCTCTACCCACGTTCCCCGTGATCGTCGGCACGTCACCCACACGGCCGAGCGGCGAGACTGTCCAACCAGCGTCGCTGAGCGCTTCGGGTGCCTTTACAACGACTGGACCCTTTGCGTACCACGCACCCTGGCCAAAGTGGACGGCAGCGAATCGGACTCGCTCACCAACGGCGGTCGCTGCCCAGTCCACCTCGTCGGCCCGCTTGTCCCACGGCCGACCAGATCGATGAAGCTGAAAGACGTACTCCCTCACTTCGGGTTCTTCGGACAAGTTGCGCTCCTTTCATCACGGCCGATGACACACCCAGCGACGCTATCTCGGTGGCTCGAATCCGCAGAACTGCCGCGTAATAGCCGTCGCCATCATGCCCCCTCGACCGCCAGTTCTAACAACCGCCGCCTGGTCGTCTCGACGTAGCCCGGGTCGATGTCACAGCCGAGAAAGTGCCTGCCCTCCATGACTGCAGCCACTGCCGTCGTGCCCGAGCCGATGAACGGGTCGACGATCAGGTCGCCCGGCTGGGAGACCTGGCGCACCCAGTGCCGGACCGGTTCGAGCGCCTGTTGCCAGGGATGCAGCGGTCGCTCCTCCGGCCCTCCGTGACCCTCGGCGAAGACAAGGTCGTTCATCCAGCCCCGAGGCCGATAGGGACCCGCCGAGTAGAGCAGTACGGACCGGTGCTGGCCGTAGATCATGCGGGCACGGATTCTCGTGTGCCGCCCGCGCAACACCGTCGCCCCGTGCCACATGTACGTGAGCCCTCCTCGGGCGAGAAGCTCCATTTCGGAGTCGAGCCAGAGCTGCCCGGCGTAGACGACCGCCAGGCGCCCCGGCTTCAGCACCCGGAGAGCAAAAGCGGCGAACGGTTCGAAGATCGGGACGCCCTCGGCGTCATAGGGCGGGTCGGTCACGATGGCGTCGACAGACTTGTCCGCGAGGTCGGCGAGCGCCTCCCGGAAGTCACCGGTTCGAAGCTCCCATGCCTCATCGGTGTGCTCGGCCGGCCCGCTCGACGCTTCATCCCGGAGGCGAGCAAGCTTGGCGATCCGGGCGCGCTCCTCGGCACGCGGGAGACCGATCAATCCCGAGGCGTTGTCGTCGAGAGATCGCAGCGCTTCGCCGGCTCTCCTGGCGTCTCTCTCGGACTGGACGAAGATCGTCGGAGCCGGACGGGCCGGGCGTGCCGGCTGCCGACGGCCGAGCGAGTCCGCTCGTGCTTCGACGTGGGGAATTTCCCCACGTCCCTCCAACTCGGCCCTGACGGCACCGACGGTCTTGTGGTCGACGCCGGCCATCAGCCCGAGGCGTCGATCCGAGACGCTTGGGAGTCGCCGCAACGCCTCCGCTACGAGATCCCGCCGTTGGACAGCGGAAAGTTTGCGCCGCTGGACATTCACGGCAACCACGAAGGAGACCCGCTCGGTGTCGTCCGCGAAGCGACGGATCTCTCGCGGCGGGTCCGGCACCCTGACGCCCTCGGCACGGAGTTCAGCCACCGCTCGCATCCGGTTGTGGCCCTCGATCAGCTCGCTCGTCTCGGCGTCGTAGACGACCGGCACCAAGACGCCGACCTCTGCGATCGAGGACTTCAGCCGGGCGTACTCGTCGGCGCCGAGCGGCGGGAGCAGCTGCCAGCGCTCGGTCACGTTGCGTCCTTTGCGGGCGGCAGGCCGAGCACCTCGCGTAGGTCGACCGGCTCGCCAGGGATGAGGACGGCGACGCGCCGTGGCGTGGCCGCCCGGGGCGGGAGACCGATCCCGGCGTACGTGCGGGTGCGACACCCTCGGTCGAGCATGGCAATGGGCAGACCTGCCAGATGTGCGTCGCCGATCTCGCGGAGACAGCCCATCCCGACGACACCGGCCCGAGTGCCGAAGATGACGAGCCCGGAGAGAGTGGTGAGCACCCGTGGCCACGCGCTCCGCCACTCCTCAGCGGTCGAGTACCGCCCAGCCGGGTTGTAGACCTCCGCCTCGGGCAGGAGAGCGTGCAGAGCGGCGATGCAGTCACGCTCTCTAGCCGAGCCATAGGTCACGATCGGGTGGGCGGCGTAGACCCGTGGGCGGGTCACGATGCGGCCGCCTGGCGGCTGGCAGCGTTCGTGCGCTCTCTCTGGCGCTGTTTGCGGGCTGTTGCCCGACACCGGGGCGAGCAGTAGGTGGAGCCGGCTTTTGGTACCGGGCGCCCGTCAACCGGACACGGCGGGGTCTCGGGCGACTCCACCCGCATCGCTCGCAGGACCCGCCGCACCGTTGCCTGTCTTGGCCGCTTCCTCCCTGACGAGATGCCCTTGGCGGTGTCGAGCGGCACGCCGTAGCGCCGGGAGAACGACCGAGGTCCGATCTCGGCCGCGTGCCGTGCAACGAAGCCGGCGGCGTCTCCCTCGTCGTAGACGGCCCGAACTCCGGAGGTGTCGGCATCGGGCGTGACGATCTCGGCATCGATGACTCCGCCGGCCTTCCCGACCCGCCGGATCAGCTCTGGAACGAGCACGACCTCGGACCGGTCGTCGATTGGTCGGGGCCGAAGCCAGCGGTGCGCCTTCCCACCGAGGTTGTCGAGCACGACGGCATCGACCCGGGCCGGTTGGCCGACAGCTCCTCGCCAGTCGAGCGACTGGTACTCGGCGAGGTCGGTCCCCGGGTCGAGTGCCACCGGCGAGACGTCCCTCTCTCGCCTGGTGTGAGCCTGCAGGAATAAGCCGAACGGCCTTGCGCCGATGCGGCGACGGATGGCGGCGAGAGTCTCGGGAGTGGCCGCCTGCACTCTGCTGATCGACGGGGAGGGTGGCTCGTCAGCGCTTTCCCAGGGCCAGAGCGGCAGGACGATCGAGATCCCCCGAGACCGGGCAAGCTCACGTCGGAGAGCAACGGCGGCGACCTCGCGGGTCCAGCGCCGGTTCCCGTGCTCGTCGTGCCCTGCCATTCTCGGCGGGTCCACGACGGAGCCACCGAGAGCGTGCTCGGTCGCCTCGACCACTTCCAAGAGGTCCCCGGCGTCGTCAAGCGTTGCAAGCTCGTATCGCTTGACGCCGATGACGAGGCCGAAGAGCGGGCGCTTCTCAGTGCTCACGCCGCACCGTCCAAAAAGGCGCTCCTTTGCCGAACGGGTCCAGCCCGTCGAAGCGGGCGAGGACTCGGTCTAGGTCGGCCCACTGATCGGGCGAGCAGCAAAGGAACAGGCCGTCGGTGTCTCGGCTCGCCACAGTGATCTCGTAGGGAGCGAGAAGGTGCTCGGCGGCGCCGAGTACGAGTCGAGAGGCCGCCGTGACCGTCGCTGCGATCGGCGGGAAGGTCCACTCGGCCGGCTGCTCGGCGATCGTCGCCTTCCGTCCGCTTCTCCTTCGGACCTGATCGAGCCTGACGAGGTTGCCGTAGACGAGTGCGTTGACCACGACCCGGAGGTGAGCGGCGAGGCGGTTGTCGCCCCGTACCTTCGCCTCATCCCGCACACGAACGAGTGCGACGGCCGGGTCGTCATCGATGGAGAGGACGAGGCTGTCGTAGAGCGGGTACTGCTTGCACAAGCCGGGTTGGCGGCCGACAGGGACGAGGCGTATCGCCGAGAGAATCTGCGGGACACGACCCGAGCGGAGCGCTGCGTTCACGACGTCCGGCCACGTGAACGGGAGAGAGGTCGGGCAGCGCACCGGGCGCACGCCGGAGTGCCCCTGCGGGTACTCCTCGTCGGGCGCTTCTACCGGCCACGGCTCGCCGTCGCAGACGACCTCGCAGATCGTGAAGCCGAAGCGTGCCCACGTGCGGCGGTCGAACAGACGAGAGACGTCGCCTACGACGGCCTCGGCACAGAGCGACCGCAGCTCTGCCGTCACGTCCGTGCGGCGGAGTGAGGCTGCCGTCATCGCGGGCCACCAGCCGAGCAAAGAGGCGAAGGCGGCGTAAGCCGCATGCACGTCGATGTCAGCCGCAGGGAAGAGTCCTTTTCCCGCCATCTCGGCCGTGAGCCATCCTCCACGGTGAGCGGCGATCCAGGACCTCAGCTCCAGATCGGTCGGGATCCGGAACTTGACCAACGGCGGAGAGACGCCCGCCCTTCGCGGGATCTCCGCCGCCAGCCCGGCTGGGGAGACGAGAGCTCCCGAGGTCCAGCCGGCCGTACCTTCGGGCACGGTCCCGAGAGGTAGTGAGCCACCTGGCCGCCTCTTCGTCCAGGACGAGAACAAGCGAGCGCACGACGTCCACGAGGTTCCCCATCAACTCGGCGCCATCGGCGTCGAGCGTCACCGCAGCGGGGAGGTCGATTCGGTCGATGCCGAACGCTTCGAGGTGGTCTCCCAGCTCACCGGAGTCGACTCCGTCGAAGACGTGACCGCCGGTGACCACGTCGAGCGGACGGCCTCGGTAGGGCGTGCCGTCAGGATTGCGCTTGCCTGCCGATGCGCTGCCCTGGCCACGGTCGAACTGACCGACGTAGCCGTGAGCGCCGGCCGTTTTCACCAGGAACGCCGGCCGGTGGGGAGAGACAGGGTCGAGGCGCCGTTCGTGGTTCTCGCGGCCGTCGATCTTCGACCAGGTCGGCAGATAGAGCTTCAAGCCGCCTCGCCAGAAGTCGCTGCGCTTGGTTGCCCGAGTCGGTGCCCACGCCTCGGCGACGAGCCCAAGCGTCCGCCCGAGGTCAGCCGTCACGAGCCATCCGGCGCCCGTATAGACCCGCCTCGTGAACAGACCTGTCCGGTAATCGAAGAACTCGCGGAGCGTCTGGCACTCCCAGGGTCGAGGCCCGGCCGGAGTCTCCACGGTACGCCCCCTGCACCAGACCTGAAGCACCTCGGAGACGTCCGGCCGGTCGTCCGGGACGACGAGTCCCCTACCGAGCACGCTCCGCCCGGTGATCGAGAGATAGGCGCCGAGGCCGAACCGCTCCTCGGGTGCGTAGCGCTCGGCCGCCGCCACGAAGACGATGCCCGACCGGTCGCCGAGACGCTCGAAGGGTTGGGGCCGGACCGGCTTTACCGAGACGCCTTCTCGCCCGGGCCAGTCCTGCAGGTTGAGGATCGAAGGAGCGGTCGTCATAGCGACTCGTTCTCTGCTGCTCGGAACGATCCGAGCGCCCCATCGAAGAGGAGCGCTATCGGGTCATCGGGGACCGGGCCGATGCGGTTCTTCACGATCCACAACTCGACTGGTGATAAGGGCGGCGAGCGACGGCCTGCGGCCGAGTCATCAACTCCGTCTTTCGGCGGCTCGGGACGTTTGAGGATCATCGCGAGGTCGGCGTCGAACTCGATGTTGCCTGTCTCCTTGAACGAGTCGAGCGAGGGTCGTTCCTTGTAGCTCGCCCGGTTGATGGAGCTGATGGCGAGCAGTGAGATGCCGCGCTCCCGCACGAGTGTCGACAGGCCCCTCGACACCTTGCCGATCGTTACTCGAACGTCGTCCTTGCCCTCGTCGGCGCTAGGAGATAGCCGCTGCAGGTAGTCGACGCAAGCAAAGGGTGCCGACCCGTGGAGCTGAGAGACCGCGTCGATCGCGCCGGCGAGCGCCTTAACCGAGCCGGCCGGCGACGGTGGGTCTCCCTTGACGTAGACGAGGTGTAGTGGCATTCGCTCCAGGGCTTCGAACGCTGCAGCGATGACGAAAGGGTCGCCGTCGAGGAGCGCCGAGACCGGTTGGCGGACCTCCCTCGCGAGCAGGCGAGCAAGCAGCTCGTCAGGTCGCTGCTCGGCACTCAGGTAGACAGCCGGCGTGCTATCTAGTGCCGCCCTGAGCGTGAGCTGGAGCCCGAAAGCGGTCTTGCCGACGCCCGGGATCCCGCCACAGATGGCCAGTCCCGGTCGGAAGCCACCAACGAGAACGTCGTCAAGGGGTCCGAGCCCGGTCGAGACGGGCGTGGTCGGTCCCCGGTCGCTCAGCCGCTGGAGCAGCTGCAGCGCCTGATCGTGCGCGTTGACGAGGGTCACGGGACACGCTCCTCGCTCGGCACGAGTGCGTCGGCCACTTCGAGCAACAGCGCCTGGAGAGCACGGGACGCTGCAGCGTCCGCAACCGCGAAGGCGACGTCTGCGTCGGCGCAGATCCCTGCATGGGCGCCAAGGACCAGGACCCGGAACTTGAGCGGGTCCATGCCCTCGGGCAGTAGGTCGAGGCCGAGCGACCGAAGAATCTCGTGCACTCGGCTGTGGTGGCTGTGAGGCGGTACCGAGCAAAGCCAGAGCCGCAATGCACGGTCGAAGTAGGGCTCGAAAGCGGAGGGTCGCCGGGTCGGGTGATGACCCTGTCCGGGGACGCAGAGCGCGCAGTGATGGAGAGAGGCTTTCACCGGCGTCTCCTTGGAGACGTGCGCTTGCGCCCCGAGTCGATCCAGGACTCGCGTTCTTCGCCCCGCTCGATCTCGGAGAGGAACTTCGCTGCTTGCGGGTCGCTCAGGAACCGGACCTGACCGCGAAAGCCAGGAGGGTCAAGAATCGTGACGGGTCGCCAGCTCGACACCCGGCGTCCGAAGGCCTCGGGAGAGATCCGGTTCTCGGAGAGCTGGCCCACGAGCCCGAGATAGCGGGCTACTCGACGGACGTCGCTGCGACTGACGGTGACGCCGGCAAGCACGGTGGGTCCCGTGCCGAGCTGAGCGAAGAAAGTGACGACGGGCAGCACGTCACCTGGCGCCTCATGGCCCGCCGCCTGACGCGCCGTCAGCTCCGGGTGGCGACTGGCACGCTTGCGGTAGATGACGGCGTCGGCGGCCTGCCTGCCTTGCGTGCCTGGCAACGTATTGCCTCGGGTGAGAACTCCTCGGCGCGCCTGAGCGATCAGCGAGTCGGGAGGTTGGTGTCTAGCGACCGCCGGTCGGTTTGCCTGGCGGCGAAGGTCCCGAGGAAGCGGGTCTGGCCTAGGGCGCTTCGCCACCGCTCGCGCTTTCATTCAAGCGTCGAGCGGTAGAGTTCAGCTCGACGACAGGCGTGGAATCCAGGTCGTCTCTAGCGCCCCGGGGAAGCAACCCCGGGGCGCCGTTGTATCGGGAAACGGCGACGTCGATGACTGCCGCTGTCCTCCCTAGGTCTCGCCGAAGGTTTCGGGCGACGTAGTCCGGCCACGTCTGCACGAACCAGTCCTCCAGCACCTGGTGCCTGCGCAGGCCGGTGCGCTCGGCCTCGGCGCGGATGGCGTCGTCGATCGCGACCGGTACGGCGACCTTCGGATTGAGCACGAGACGAGCATTACGAGACGCGCCACAAGGGCGTGTGACTTTCTGGCCGAAGGTTTCCGTAGACTGTGGTGGTGCCTGCAGCGACCGATGTCGACCAGGAGCTTTGCGACGAGGTCGAGAGACAATTCGGTGTCAAGACGTCTCCGGGCGTGGTGCGCGAGCTTCGAGATCCTGGCGTTCTCGTCGTAATCGGAGGTGGACGCGGCAGTGGCGGGCGCCACAAGATCGCCCACTACGCAGAGGACTCAGCCCTCGTCGTTGCAATGGTGGAAAGAGCCAAGGACGAACCGAACTACAAGAACAAGCTCCATCGTGCCGTTCTCATCGCGTGGGCACGTCGGACGCCGATCGGCACCGATGGACTCCGCTGGGCATTCCGAGAGCACTACCGGGTCGAACGGCGGACAGCGGAGCGCCTTGCGGCTCGCCAGCAGGTGAAGCAGAAGGACCCAGCCGTGCCAGACCTCAACGACGTGGCGTTCCAACAGGCGCTCGCCGAGGCGATGCTCGGACGCAAGCTGAGACCGGAGTCACTCGCCACGATGGAGATCGTTTCCGGACCGATGTTCCACGAGGCGGGTTGGCGAAGTGGCCATCCTGATTTCCTGCCCTTGCCGGCCGACGGACGCTCACTTGGTCTCGTGTCGGTACGCGGTGATGGGTCAGTGACGGTCGAAGCTCTAGGGGTGGCCGCTTGGGAAGCATTGAGCTTGGCCCCCAAGGCGATGCTTGCCCGTACAGCTCCTCGTCAGGAGCTCGATGCCGCTCGGGAGTGTGTCAGGCCGCATTTCCTCTCAGCTGGATTCCCTGACTGTTCCGATCTGCTCGTGGCGACCGAAGTGCCGACGCACTGCCTTAACTATCGCAAGAACTTCGGCGACCGGTGGTGGGAGTCAAGAGGGCGGAGGCAAGGAATCCGATAAGACGCCACTGGACGACTCATGTGAAGAGATGGGCGCAGCCGACGGAATGGCCCGGAAGTTCGTTCTTCATTCGTGGCGTCCTATGAACACCAGAAGCTTCCGCTCCAACGCGACCGCAAACTCGTTGGTCAACCGCGCGACGCGCTTCTCGCTCAGAATCACAGAAGCTTTGGATACCGGACCCGCACTTGTAAGTGCAGAAAAGTCCGCGACAAGTAACGGTGACTCCGGACCAGCGAGACGTATCGGGAAGAGATTGACGTAATGCCAAGTCTCCCCGTCGGGAGCTGCGGAGGCTTCCAGTATGGGAAAACGCTCGTTGTCCGGCCGAATCGGTGAGGGCAGGACTGGAGCGAGCAGGATCCCGCGCCGATCACGCGGGTTAGCGACGTCGCAGTCGTGGGAACAGATCAGGGCGTAAACGTCCTCCTCTGCGACTCCATGAACCAGAAGGCGACGCTGGGAAGATGACCCTTGATCGTTGCCCGAGAAGTACTCGGTCAGCCTCCAACTCGGGAAAGCCAGCGGCCCGCATACGTCGCCTCGCTGAAGCTCGCCCGTAGGCGCATCGTGCTCGAACAGCGGTCTACTCGTCCTCTCCATACCACGTCGAGAACTCACCTAAGTCGGAGCCAGCGACGAACTGCTCGATCGCCTCAAACCAGCTTTCCTCAACCATTACCGGTCCTGGCTCAGGAATGTGATCCGTGTCATCTGGATCGTTGCCAAAGCTAGATATGGGACGCGATGCTCCGTAGGAGAGACGGTTGAAGGCAAGCAAGTCGGCGCTCGCCGCCCAAGGATCCCAGCCGGTGACCTCTTCAGCAAACAGACCGACGTGACCCTGAGAGAACGCGCCCGCCGCTGGCAAGAAGAGACGCGGAGCACCCACATGGACAATGGACGCGTCGTTGTCGAACGCAACCACGTTTCCACTCCAGACCGCTGTCCCGGCAATTGCGTAGAGGTACGATGTGGCGATCTTCGTTGGATCGAACGGTCCGATGTAAGCGTGGAAGATCGGCAAATTCCGATCGTTCAGCGTCGCCGCAAGGAGGTCGAGGTAGTCCGTCCTGAGCGTGGGTTCGTCGTCCTGTGACAGGTTCTGCCCAGGTTGGGCGTTTCCCTGACCGGTCACCGCGAGACCTCGGTTTGCACGAGGGACATCACGCGGTCGGCTAGATCGCTTGCTTCAGAGACGCACGAGCCGAACTCGCGCAGAGCCGCGATCGTAGGATCGCTAAACACGTATTGAACCAAGAAGAACATTCCGTTCAAGGGCTCGAGGCGGCTGCGCTCAATCCGGATGACGCCGCGGCCAGAGGCGAACGGAAACGGAATGTCAAGGCTGACATCGAACGGAGACGGAGCCTGGATCGCGGCGATAGCGTCCGCCTGGACGAGACGCTGCAGCCACTCTTCCGGCATCCGATCCTCCGGTACCGGGCACCGCATCTGGACGACGAATATGAGCTTCCACGACGCTTTAGCACCGACGTAGTTTTCAACGAAGGTGGTGATCGCCTCCATCTCTGGTGACAGATCGTCGTCGATTGGAGGGGTCGTTTGCAGAACCACACGGCCTGGCAAAACCTGAAAGGCGCGTTTGCCAAATGTGAGCTGTACGAAAGCAGGAAACCGAACCTCGGGCGTAGTGAGTGAACCGAACGTCGGGAAGGAACTCGCGTCAACGTCAGCTGGCGAGATGCCTGCCGCTTCGATCACGATCTGTGCATGCTCGATTGCGTCTCTCAAGACCCCTGCTCTATGCGACTCGTCGGTAGGCCAAGACTTGTCCTGGCCTCAGCACCCACCACCTTAGAGGGCGCGTATCTAGGCAGCCAGCGCGGCCACCTCATGGGCAGTGTGATCCTCACGACCTGTTCATCGTCGCAAATAGGGCAACGAGGGCCATCTCCTAACGCCCCCCCGGTTTTCCGCGCCCTCCCCTTCGGTCCGCTCTGCCGCCCGCCCGTCCCCCGCCCCCGCCCGGCCGGTCTTCGGGGCGCTGCCCCCGGCCGTCCGGACCCTGGTCGCCGGCCCGTGGCCCCTGGGGCGTCGCCCCGTGTCCCCGGTCCTGGTGTCCTTTCGGCGGCCTTGTCCCCTCTCTCCCCCCCGGCAGTGGCGCCCCCGGCAGGACTCGAACCTGCGGCACGCGGTTTAGGAAACCGCTGCTCTATCCTCTGAGCTACGGGGGCGGGCACGGGAATGGCGCCGAAGGGAGCGCGGGCCGGCTCCTGCGGCTCATTCGACTCGCCGAAGGGCAGAATCTACCGCTCCCGATGGCGTCAGCTCCTTCTCAGGGGCGGCTGGCGCATTTGCAACAGACGAGATGGTCGTCGACCACCCCCACCGACTGCAGGTACGAGTAGACGATCGTCGTTCCGACGAACGTGAATCCTTGCCGCTTCAAGTCCTTCGCAACCCTGTCCGATAGCTCGCTACGCGCAGGAACCTCCGAAAGGTCCTTCGGCCGGTTCACGACGGGCTGGCCTTCCACCCACGACCAGAGATAGTTGGCGAAGCTGCCGAACTCCTCTTGAGTCCGGACGAACGCTCGGGCATTGTTCACGGCGCCGGTTACCTTCAAGCGGTTGCGCACGATCCCAGGATCGCCGAGGAGAGCAGCGATCTTCTGTTCGTCGTATTCCGCGACTCGCTCTGGATCGAAGCCTTCGAACAACCGACGGTAGCCCTCGCGCTTGTTCAAGATCGTCGACCAAGAGAGGCCCGCCTGCGCACCTTCCAACACCAGCATCTCGAACAGGTGCGTGTCGTCGTGGGAGGGAACGCCCCACTCGTCGTCATGGTACGCCCGCATCGCGTCCGAGGACTCGGCCCAGCTGCATCGTCCAGATGCGACGCCGTCGGTTGTCATGCCGGAATCCTTGCAGGATGGGCCTGACTCGGCGGACCCTCGCCACAATGTCGGTCTATGGGCGCCCGGCGCTCACGAGCCCGACGAAGAACATGGCCGAGTAACCCACGTTCGTTCCGGTATGCGCAGCCTGGATCACTGTCGCACTCCCGTACGGACCGGAGCCCACGTACATCACAACATGGGTGATGGGCGTGTTCCCGTCGTGAGCGAAGTGATAGAAGAGCAAGTCCCCGGGCTGAAGGGCGGTCAGAGGAACAGGCTTTGACTCCTCCCATTGAACAGTGGCCGAGTGCTCCAGCGAGACTCCAGCCTTGAACCAGGAGAGCATCGTCAGCCCCGAGCAGTCGACGCCCGTAGTCGAGGCGCCGCCCCACACATAGGGGACGCCGATCATCTTGCGGGCAGCGGCGACCGCTACGAGTCCCTCAGCAGCAGTCGCAACCTTGCCCACCGAGGTGCCGGCCAGGTTCGGCCCCTGGTATGGGCTGCCTATCGGCATCGGCGAGAGCAGGCGCGTCATCTCCTTCTTGCCTACGAGAGCGAGCAGCTTTGCCTTGATCTGGTTGAGCTCGACGCTGGCGGCGAACTGCAACAGGTTTGCTCTGTTGCGGAGCGACTCGAGCGCAGCCACGTACTGGGTGATCGAGTGAGAGGTGGCCCTTGCTCGGGAGTCGAGCTCTCTCGCTTTCGAGAGAGAGCGGGCATAAACGCGGATGGCGCCACTCACGTGTCCCGTTGCGACCGACGCGTAGACGTCGACCATGCTGCTGGTGGACAGGTCGCTCGAGAGCAGGGAGTCGTCGACCACGGAGGACTGACCGGTCACGTACGCCTCGATGGCCGCGTCCCGCAGCTGGAGTCGGGCCGTCTTCAGAGCTTGGTTCGCCTCCGCCATCTGGTGATCCAGCTGCAGGATCTGCACGTCTGCTGACGCGAGGTGCAGCCGAGCCTGGTCATACTGCTCAGACAGGAGAGTCGACTGCTGCTCCTCGATCGTGATCGTTCCCGCAACGCCGATCAGTCTCTTCAGCAAGGGCTCGGCAGCAGCGGGGACTTTCGGCAGCGTCGAGGTCGTGGTGGTGGTCGAGGTGCCGTGCGCGCCCTTCTGAGTTTGTGAGCCGAGAGCGGTCGCTTGACCACTGAGAGTGGCCAAGAGAAATGCCACTGATGCCACTGCCAGTTTGCGATGGGACACCGGGTAACCCCGTTCGACGGTTTCGATTCTCAGGCGCGTCAGCGACGTGAAGCACAGCTGTCACACGCGCAACAGGAGCAATTCTGCCACCTCAGCGTCCGTTTGCAAAATGCGGCAGGCTGCGACGCTCTGACCTGCGGAGACTCAGCCGCCGCTGGCTCCGGGCGACGAACGCCCGACGTCTACAGCGCTTGGGCCTCCGGAAGCGGCGGCAGGTTCGGGAACTTGGGGTCCATGTCCTTGAGAGCCCGCAGCAGGATCTCGGCGACGGCCCAGTCGCGATACCACTGGTTGTCGGCCGGGATGACCCACCAAGGTGACTCCTCGGTGGACGTGCGCTCGATCATCTCGGCAAACGCCTCCTGGTACTCGTCGTACTTCCTGTGATCCGCGATGTCGTCCGGCGTGATCTTCCAGCGGCGGGTCGGGTCGTCGGCTCTCTCACGCATGCGACGGGCCTGCTCGGCTTGGGACACGTGGAGGTAGCACTTCACGACCCTGGTTCCGCGATACCTGAGCAATCGCTCGAAGGCGTTGATGTGCTCGAACCGCATTCGCCAAACCTGCTCGGGCGCCAGCCGGCGGACCCTGACGGTCGTGACGTCCTCGTAGTGGGAGCGGTTGAAGACGACGATCTCACCCGCTCGGGGTGTGTGCTCGTGGACGCGCCACAAGAAGTCGTGGGCAAGCTCCTCGTCAGTCGGAGCCTTGAAGGCCACGACACGGGTCCCGCCCGGGTTCATGGCGCGGATGACATGGCGAATCGTCCCGTCCTTCCCGGAGCAGTCGACGCCCTGCAAGACGACGAGGAGCGAGCGACGGTGCTCGGCATAGAGCCGTCCCTGCAGATCCTCGATCCTCGTGAGCTGGGTCGCAACGGCCGCCTCGGACTCGGCCCTGCCCAGGGGCGCGCCGGGCGTCGAACCCGGATCCCGTATCGCGAGATTGGCCGGATCGCCTGGTCGGACACGCAGCTGCAGCACCATGGCGCTAATCACACCACAGCTCGCGGGAGAAGGCCGGTCGAGGCGGCGTGCCAGACTCGAGCGATGGCGAACGAGAGCAAACTCCGCATCGGATTCGTGGGTGCGGGCGTGATCGCCTGGGCTCACGCGCTCGCGCCGAGGGCCCTCATCCGCGAGGGCCTCGTCGCAGCCGAGCTCTCCGTCGTACACGACCGGAACAAGGAGCGGGCCGGCCTTCTTGCCGACGTTCTCCATCTCGAGGTGGCGGCCGACCCCGACGCGGTCGCCGAGCGCTGCGATGCCGTCTATGTCTGCACGTCAACGGCGGGCCATCTCGAAGCAGTCAGTGCGGCCACTAGCCACCACCGTGCTCTCTTCTGCGAGAAACCCCTGGCCCGCACCCTCTCCGAGTCCTCTGCCCTGGTGCGTCTCGCGACGGAGGCGAAGGTCCCGGCCCAAGCAGGCCTCGTGTTGCGCACGGCCCCGGTGTTCCTCGAGCTCGCGCGACTGGTCCAATCGGGCGAGCTCGGTCGCCCGATGGTGGCGATGATGCGAGACGACCAGTTCTTCCCGATACAGGGTCACTATGCCTCGACCTGGCGCAAGGACGTCGGCGAGGCCGGGTCAGGGGCACTGCTCGAGCACTCGATCCACGACCTCGACGCGGCACGGATGTGCTTCGGGGCGATCGCGTCCATCTCGGCCACGACTGGGAACTTCGCTGGATACGAGGGGATAGAGGACGCGGCCGCCGGAGTGCTGCGTTTCGAGGGCGGTCTCATGGCGACTTTGGTGAGCGCCTGGCACTCTGTGCTCTCCCGCCCGTCGACGCGGCGAGTGGAGGTCGTCTTCGAACGCGGATTCGTCGAGTTCGAAGAGGACTTCACCGGGCCGATCACGATCCAGACGAGCGACGATCTGCAGACACGCCGGTGTGACCCGCCCGCCTACGTCGACGAAATCAGCCTGCCCGAGGGGAGGATCGGGATCGGAGTGAGGCCTTACGTCGAGGAGAACAAGAATTTCGTTGACGCGATTCTCGCTGGCCGCCCACCCTCGCCCGGCCTCGAGGACGCGCTCCGCGCTCACGAGGTCGTCGACGCCTGGTACCGCTCGGCGGCGAGTGGCGGCTCCTCCGTCGCCGGTCCGTTCTGAACCGGTTGCCACAACCGGCTGTTACAACAGTGCGATGGATCAACCGGCGATCGAGGCTCGGGATCTCGAGAAGACCTTCAAGGGCGGCGTGCGCGCTCTCGACGGGGTCTCGTTCGCGGTCGAGCAAGGCACGGTCTTCGGGATGCTCGGGCCGAACGGTGCCGGCAAGACGACGGCGGTCCGCATACTCACGACGATTCTCCACCCCGATCGCGGCTCTGCGGAGGTGCTCGGCCACGACGTTGTGAAGGAACCGAACCGGGTCCGTGCATTGATCGGGCTCGCCGGGCAGTACGCGGCGGTCGACGAGAACCTGACTGGCCGCGAGAACCTGCGCATGGTCGGCCAGCTCACCCAGCTGCACCGTGCAGCCGCATCGAGACGTGCAGACGAGCTCCTCGCCCAGTTCGACCTCACGGACGCGGCCAACAGGCCGGTGAAGACGTACTCCGGTGGGATGCGCCGCAGGCTGGACCTCGGTGCCGCCCTTGTGGACCGGCCGCCGGTGCTGTTCCTCGACGAGCCGACGACGGGACTCGACCCCTACAGCCGGGTGGCGATGTGGGGAGTCATCGAGGAGCTGGTCAAAGACGGGACAACGGTGCTGCTCACGACCCAGTACCTGGAGGAGGCCGACCGACTGGCCGATCAGTTGGTGGTCATCGACCACGGAAAGGTGATCGCAGAAGGGACATCGGCCGAGTTGAAGGCACAGCTCGGCACTAGCGTGCTCGACCTCGACATGGGCTCGGCTGACGTGGCGGAGAAGGCGATCGCGGTGCTCGGCAACCAGCTCGGACGAGCGCCCACACAGCAGGGCAGTGTCGTCGAGATCCCGCTCGAGGGCAGACCGCGCAACGTGATCGAGGCGCTCCGCCTTCTCGACGAGGCCAGCCTCGCCCCCACCGGCCTCACGGTCAGGGAGCCGAGCCTCGACGATGTCTTCCTTGCGCTGACCGGCCACGGGACGACGTTGTCATGAGTGCCGCGACCGCGATCGCGGCGGCCGACCGCCGGGCTCGGATCACGCCGCTTCGCGCGGCGACTGACACGCTCGTGATCGCCGAGCGCAACCTCATCAGCTACATCCGGATACCAGAGGCGCTCTTCTTCTCGAGCGTCCAGCCGATCATGTTCGTGCTGCTCTTCCGGTACGTGTTCGGTGGGGCCATCCGGGTCGAGGACCCCGGGGGATACGTCAACTACCTGATCCCGGGCATCTTCGTCCAGACCGTCGCCTTCGGGGCCGTGCAGACCTCCATTGGACTCGCCGAGGACCTGCAGAAGGGGCTCATCGAGCGCTTCCGCTCCCTGCCGATGGCACGCTCGGCGGTGCTCGCGGGCCGCACGGTGGCCGATCTGTGCCGCAACGTGCTCGTGGCGGTCCTGATCACCGCGGTCGGTTACGCCGTTGGCTTCCGGATAGAGACGAGCGTGTGGGGCTTCTTGGCGGGCGTTCTCCTGATCCTGCTCTTTGCGTACTCCCTCAGCTGGGGCTTTGCCGTGATCGGATTGTCAGCGGCGAACTCGGAGACGGCACAGGTGATGTCCTTCCCACTCCTTTTCCCTCTGACGTTCGCGTCGAGCGCCTTCGTGCCCGTCCAGACGATGCCGGGCTGGTTGCAGGGCTTCGCGAAGTACCAGCCGGTGAGCGAGGTGATAGACGCCGTTCGAGGGTTGATGGTCGGCGGCGTCCCCGATGTTGCGGGCCACGTCGAGATCTCACTTGTCTGGTCGGCGGGGTTCATGCTGGTGCTTGCGCCGCTTGCTGTTCACCGTTACCGCACCCGTACCTGACAGTCCCACCCGCCGAGGGTCACCGCATCAAGGAAGCTGGTAGTTCGGCGCCTCTTTGGTGATTACGACATCGTGCGGGTGGGACTCGCGGAGGCTGGCGGGGGACACCCTCATGAACTGCCCGTCAGTCTGGAGGTCGGAGATGCTCCTCGCTCCGCAATAGCCCATTGCCTGACGGAGGCCACCGACGAGCTGGTGCAGCACGATTCCGAGCGGGCCTTTGTACGGAACGCGGCCCTCGATGCCTTCGGGAACGAGCTTGCCCGACTCGACGCTGCCCTGGAAATAGCGATCCTTCGAGTACGACCTGCCCTGCATGGCACCGAGCGACCCCATGCCTCTGTACTCCTTGAAGCGCTCGCCCTGCTGCACGACGATCTCGCCGGGCGACTCCTCCACACCGGCGAGCGCGTTGCCGAGCATGACGGTGTCGGCACCGGCCGCGAGCGCTTTGGCGATGTCGCCTGAGAACTGGACGCCACCGTCCGCCACTATTGGCACGCCTCGCGCCCTTGCGGCGGAAGCGCAATCGAAGATCGCCGTGATCTGGGGGACGCCTATGCCGGCGACGACGCGTGTGGTGCAGATCGACCCTGGGCCGATCCCGACCTTGACGGCATCGGCTCCTGCGTCGATGAGGGCCTCGGTCGCCTCTGCCGTTGCCACGTTGCCGGCGATGATCTCGACCTCGAAGTTCGCTTTCATCTTCGAGACGGTCTCGATAACAGAGCGTGCGTGGCCGTGGGCGGTATCGACTACCACCACGTCGACTCCGGCTGCCACGATCGCCTCGATGCGGTCGAACGCATCGGGCCCGGTACCGACTGCAGCAGCCACCCGCAGCCGGCCCCTGTCGTCCTTCGTCGCGTGCGGGTAGTCGATGCGCTTTTGGATGTCCTTCACCGTGATGAGGCCGTGTAGGGAGCCGTCGGCTTCGACTATGGGGAGTTTCTCGATGCGATGCTCGGCAAGGATGACCTGAGCCTCTTCGAGGGTCGTTCCCACCGGTGCTGTGATCAGGCGGTCGGAGGTCATTACGGTCGAGACTGCGGGAGTGGTCTCCTTCACGAAACGCAGATCACGGTTGGTGACTATCCCGACGAGGCGACCCGATGCATCCGTCACCGGCACGCCTGAGACGCGGAAGTGGGCCATCAGCTCCATCGCCTCGGCTATCGAGGCGCTCGGCGAGACCGTGATCGGGTTCGTGATCATCCCGGACTCGGATCGCTTCACCTTGTCGACCTCGCCAGCTTGGTCGTCAATCGACAGGTTGCGGTGGATCACTCCGATCCCGCCGGCCCGGGCCATGGCAATCGCGAGCCTCGACTCCGTGACGGTGTCCATCGCTGCCGAGACGAGCGGGATGGCGAGGCGGATCTGGCGCGTGAGGGACGTGTTGGTCAACGCCTCCGCCGGGAGCACTTCCGACGCGGCCGGGATCAGCAGGACATCGTCGAAGGTCAAGCCCTCGCGACCGAACTTTGCCTCGAACGACGGTAGGTGAGGAGAGGAGGTCGCCATATCGCATTTTAGGCGCACACCGGCAAGACACGTGGCATGGCGCGACGCCCGGCTCGCTGCCGCCCCGCTCTCAGCCTCCGAAGATCCTGAGCCACTCCTCGGCAGAGCGCGGTGCGAGCACTGGGTTCCACCTCTTGACCTCGGCGAGAGGCGCTGCCGGCTCCTCGGAGTAGAGGTGGCCGGGGAAGACGACCGTGCCCTCGGGCAGGCGGGCGAGGCGGTTCTGCAGGCTGTCGTACATGGCGGCCGGGTCCGAGCCTGGCAGGTCGGTCCTCCCGCACCCGTTGAGAAACAACGTGTCTCCTGCCACGAGCCTCCCGTCCACGAGGAAGCACTGACTGCCCGGAGTGTGCCCGGGCGTGTGGATGAGCCGGATCTCGACGGCACCGATCTGAACCGTGTCGTCAGAGTCGTGACCGACGAGGTCGCCCTGCTCGACTCCTGTAGCTCGCATGACCCATTGCACCTCGGCCTCCTGGACATGGACGGGTACGGAAGCCCGTTCCAGCAGGTCCGTCAGCCCGGCGATCTCGTGCCCGAACAGCCGGCCCCCAGCGTGATCGGCGTGGTAGTGGGTCACGAGCACGCCCTCGAGCCGCATGCCGTCTTGCTCCAAGACCTCGAGCAGCTCGCCCGGCGCGTAGGCGGGGTCGACGGCGACTGCACCGCCGGTGGATCGGTCGCCGATCAGGTATGCGAAGTTCACCATCTGCCGGGCGATCGGGTCGGTTCGCGCAAAGTCCCTCCCCGAGAGCAGCTGGCGGAAGTAGAGCCGGTCCTGGCTCGGGGAGGTACTCATGTCATCACCTCTATACCGGCTGCCTGGCCGGGTGCAAGAGGGCTGGCCGAGGTCACGTGGCGATCCGCACGCCGATTTCCGCCGGCAAGATGCCGGCATCGAGCCATGCTGCCAGGGCGGCCGTGCCTTCTACAAGACCGGGTCCCGGGCGCGAGAACCATGCGCGTCCGTCGAGTGCGCAAAGGCGGGCGCTGCGTAGCGCCGGCCACCGAACGACCAGCGCTCGTGCTGCGGCGGCAGCCTCTTCCAAAGACAACCCGCACGGGGCCACGACCACGGCGTCGATCTGCCCCATGAAATCAGCCAAGTCGATCGTGTGTGACGGCTCGCCCGGACGAGCCCCGACAGCCGTCCCCCCGGCCGCCGCGACGAGCTCGGGCACCCAATTCCCGGCGACGAAGGCGGGTTCTGTCCAGTCGAGAACGAGTACCCGCGCCCGTGCGGGTCGCTCAAACAGCCCGCGAAGCTGTTGGCGACAGCGCTCGGCGAGCTCCCCCGCCCGCCCCGATCAGGCCGATCGCATCGGCGATGACGCCGAACGTCCGCAGGACGCCCTCGAGGTCATGGGGGTCGATCGAGACCGTCCGGCACCCAGCTGCCGCCCGTGGCCCAAGTGCCTCGAGCACCGCGGAGGAGGGGACAGCGCAGACAGAGCACTGGTCCTGAGCGAAGATGATGTCCGGCGAGAGGCAGCGGAGCAGATCGCCGTCGAGTTCGTAGAGCCGGCCACCGGATTCGAGCGTCGAGCGAACGGCCGCGTCGATCTCTACCGCCCTCTGCGACGAGCCAGCGAGGACGGCCCGGCTGATGACCGGAAGGCCGCTCGAGCCCTTTAGCGCGAGACAGTCGTCGCTCACGCCGACCAGGCACTCGCGCGCACCGAGCTCGATCACGGTCTCGGTTGCCGATGGGACGAGCGAGACCGCGCGGACCACTTCTCGTGCCTCGATCAGGGAGCTGAGGTACCGGTGCGGCTCACCACGCTCACCTCGTGGCCGTCAGCTGCCTCGAAGGAAGCGAGATCGGACAATCGCTTGTCGTTCGAAAAGACCTCCACCAGCGGGACGTTGAGACCGATGCGCCGCTGCAGGCGCTCCATCGCGAGCTCCTGGTCCCACAGCACCAGCGTCACGGCGATCCCGCCCTCGCCCGCTCGAGCGGTCCGGCCCGAGCGATGAAGATAGGCCTTGTGGTCTTCGGCCGGGTCGTAGTGGATGACGACGTCGACTCCCTCTATGTCGAGGCCGCGAGCCGCGACGTCAGTCGCCACGAGCGCCGGCAGCTTGCCCGCCGAGAACTGCTCGAAGAGCGCGTTCTCTCATCTGCTGACGCAAGTCGCCGTGGATGGCGGCGGCATGGACGCCCTCCACGCGCAGGTCCGCCACGAGCCGATCGGCGCCCCGCTTGGTCCGCACGAAACAGAGCGTCTTGGCGGAGCCGCGCATGATCGCCGCGACGACCTTGGCCTTGTCGAGTTGATGGACCTTCAAGAAACGATGATCCATCTCCTCGACCGTCACCTGCCTCGCCTGCACCTCGTGGAGCACAGGGTCACGAAGATGGCGCCGCACGACCTGGTCGACCGCCGAGTCCAGGGTGGCCGAGAACAAGAGGGTCTGACGGTCGGTCGGCATGTGCCTGAGCAGCCATTCCACTTGAGGAAGGAACCCCATGTCGGCCATCCGGTCGGCCTCGTCGACGACGAGCATCGAGACGGCGCTCAACTTGACAGCCTTGCGGTCGACGAGGTCGATGAGGCGCCCCGGTGTGGCGACCACCACCTCGACGCCGCGGCCGAGCCGCTTGGCTTGCCGGTCGAGATCGGTCCCTCCGTACACGGTGGTCACGGCGTGGCCGGCTGCCGCCGCGAGCGGCTCGAGCACCTCTGCTACCTGCACGGCGAGCTCGCGCGTCGGGACGAGGACGAGGGCGGTGGGCTCGCCCGGCCTGGCGGAGCCCGTCTGCATGAGCAACGGGAGCCCGAATGCGAGCGTCTTGCCCGACCCTGTCTTCGCCTTGCCGCAGACATCGCGGCCCGCCAGCGCGTCAGGGATCGTGAGTGCCTGGACCGGGAATGGGGCGACGATTCCCTGAGCCGAGAGAGCTTCGACCAGAGCTGGCTCGACGCCAAGGCTCGCGAACGTCGGTTGAGTCACGTGAGTATTGCCATGGTTATCCTGCCTACAGCCTACTGGCGGTGGACCTGACCACTGTTACAAGCCGACGAGGGAGCACGAGCTATGAAGTTCGGAGTCTTCTACGAGCACCAGTTGCCGCGGCCGTGGGCCGAAGGCTCCGAGCACCGGCTGCTGCACGACGCCCTCGAGCAGATCGAAGTGGCGGACCGGATCGGCCTCGACCACGTGTGGGAGGTGGAGCATCACTTCCTCGAGGAGTACTCGCATTCGAGCGCGCCGGAGGTGTTCCTCGCCGCAGCGAGCCAACGGACGTCCCGGATCCGGCTCGGCCATGGGATCGTCGCGCTCCCTCCCGCATACAACCATCCGGCCCGCGTCGCCGAGCGCATAGCCACGCTCGACCTCGTCTCGAACGGTCGCGTCGAATTCGGCACCGGCGAGACGGGATCCAACCTGGAGCTCGGCGGCTTCGGCGTCGAGCGGGCCGAGAAACGCGACCAGTGGTCCGAAGCCCTCGACGTCGTGACCCGCATGTTCGTCGAGGAGCCGTTCGCCGGGCACGACGGCCGTTACGTCCATGTTCCGGTGCGCAACGTCATCCCGAAGCCGTTGCAGCGGCCTCACCCCCCACTGTGGGTCGCGTGCAGCAGGCGGGAGACGATCCATCTCGCGGCAACGAAAGGCATTGGCGCGCTGTCATTCGCGTTCGTCGAGCCGGGCGAAGCCAAGGGTTTCGTTGACGACTACTACGCGACCTTGGCGAGCGACGACTGTGTGCCGGCCGGCTTTGCTGTCAATCCGAATGTCGCGATCGTGCTGCCGTTCATGCTCGACCGCGACGAGGAACGAGCTGTTGACAAGGGAATCGACGGGGCACACTTCTTCGCCTATTCCCTCGGGCACCATTACGTCTACGGACAGCACCGGCCGGGCCGGACCGACATCTGGGCCGAGTTCCAAGAGAGGCGATCCCTCTTCGGCTTCGACCGCAAAGTCGCGTCCCAGACGGGCGGGGCGCTCGCCGCGCGTCTCTACGAACGGGGGCTCGGAGCGCTCCGGGGGGCGGTCGGCACGCCGGACCAAGTTCGCGACCTGTTACTGGGCTACGCCGATGCCGGCATCGACGAGGTGATCTTCATCAGCCAGGCCGGCAAGAACCGGCACGAGGACATCTGCGAGTCGCTCGAACTCTTTGCAGCCGAGGTGCTTCCGGAGTTCGCCGAAGCCGAACCAGAGCGCGAAGCTCTCAAGCTCGAACGGCTCGGGCCTGCGATCGGAGAAGCCCTTGCGCGCCGGGCGCCGGCGCGCATGATCGAGCCGGACGTAGTACCAGCAGGGGTCCAACCTTAAGAAGGCCTGACCCACCACGAGAGGAGGTTCGATGCCGAAGTTGCAAGCCGGAGACGTCGCACCCGGGTTCGTCCTCACCGACGAGCACGGGAACGCGATCTCACTCGGGGACTACCGCGGCAAGCGGGTCGTCGTCTATTTCTACCCGGCAGACGACACGCCCGGTTGCACGAAAGAGGCGTGCCAGTTCAGCGACCTGTTCGACGAGTTCACAGCTGCCGGGGTGGACGTGATCGGCATCTCGCCCGACGACGCCCAGTCGCACCGCCGCTTCCGGGAGAAGCACGGCCTCACGGTAAGGCTTCTCAGCGACCCCGGCCACGTTGTGATGGAGAGCTACGGCGCTTGGGGCGAGAAGACGCTCTATGGCAAGAAGAGCATCGGGGTCATCCGGACGACCGTCCTCATCGGGGCCGAAGGGCGCATCGAGCGCGCGTGGTACCACGTCCGAGCGGACGGCCATGCCGAGAAGGTCCTCTCCGCCATCACGGGCTGAACTCGCTCCACGCGAGCACGGCCACCAGCGCGACGCAACCCACTGCCCCGAGCGCGCCGAGAGCCAAGGCCCCTAGGCCGAGACCTCCAAGGTCGTGGCGGAGAGCGTCGGCAACGAGACCGACGCCGGCACCTGCGAGAGCGACCGTGCCGACCCAGATGGCTCGTCGGGCAGCGGGGCGACCGCGCCGGCCAAGTCGTGGTCGAGCGGCGGCCGTCCAGCTGACCGCCTCCGTCAGCACCACGAGCAGAGCTCCCACGGCTACGGCTTCGACGCCGGCATCGGGCCGGCCGACGGGCAAGTCGGCGAGAGCCGTTGCTGCGACGAGTCCGACGAGTCCCAGCTGGAGACCCCGATAGTCTCCGACGAGAAGTGTGACGGCCATCCCGGCGGTACCGAGCACGATCAGCACGGCTACCGGGACGAGCGCCACCTCGCGTGCCCAGACGATGTCGAGAGCGGCCACAGTCATGAGCGCGCCGGCCGCGATCGCCGTCGCGGCAGGTGACCGGCGCGCGAGGTCGAGCAACGACCAGCCAGGTCTCGTGAGCATCGAGGAGACGATTCGCCAGAGCGGAGCCCGACGGACCGACCAAGCGGACCGGTGGCTTGTCATACCGGGGCTCGCCGTCTCAAGGCACGTCTCACGGCGAGCAGACTGGCGAGCGCGACGTCTGCACCGTCTGTCGGCTCGACAGTGGCGATCACAGTGCCCATGCCCCAGAACGCGTGGCGTAGTGCCTCTCGCTCGAGCTGCAGGATTCGCGTCGCCAGCCGACCGGAGGGAGTCGTGCCTTCGGGCCACTCTGGTGAGATCTCGACGATTGCGAGGTCGAGCCCCCGCTCGCGGAGGTTGGCGATTGTCCGCACGAAACGATCGTCGGTGAGCGGGCTCACTGCGATCACAAGGCAACCCGGCGGGATGAAGCGGCGCGGAATGAGGTCAGCTCCCTTCTCGGCATAGGAGAAGAACCACTCCGAAGACAACAGCGCCGACCTCACCCGATCCGCGTGCACAGGCCCTGAGCCCGGCTCCACCCAATCGATCACGCCACCGAAGCACACGAGGCCGAGTCGGTCGTGACGCGCCAGGTATGCCTCCGCCAGGTTCACCGAGATGCGGACGACCGCCGGCAACGTCGAGCTGGAGAACGTGTCGGCGAGCAGCATCACATCCGTATTGCGCTCGGGATGATGCAGGTTGACGCACGTCGTGCCCCGCCGCGCGCTCGCTCTCCAGTTGATGCGCCTTTCCATCGCGCCCGCAGGCTGCTCTCGTACCTCGGCGAACTCGATGCCCTCGGCAGGGAGCTTCCCGGTGCGATCGCCGGCCTGTGCTCGGACCCGATCGGACCGGACCAGTTCCTTCATCCTCACCGGGTCGGGCCGAGCTTCTACGCGCGTAAGCCCGGACGTCCGGCCCGAGCAACGCCATCCCGGCGCGATGGCCTCGGATGTGACGTCGACCTCGCCGAGGGCGAACCTTCCCGAGCGCAGCGGCGAGATCCCAAGGGACCAACGCTCACTGACACCAGGCCGGAGGTACACGTCCCATCTGCACGGACCGTCCGCTTCCATGTCCGGCGGGATGAGGAGATTGAGACTGCAGATCTGTGGGGTCTCCGACGTCGCGACGATCTCGACGGTAAACGTGGAACTGGTCGACAACAAGAGCGGTTCTATCGAAGTATGAACCTCAGGTAGAGGTGGAGGCTTGCCCGTCAGCCCGAGGACGCCAGCGAGCGCGAGTGGCGCGGCCAGGACGACAAGGACCCAGTCACCGGTGACGACAGCGGCGAGGAGCGAAAGGCTCGAAGCGGTGACCAGGGCGATCGTCGAGCCCGCGATCTGCCTCGTCATGTTGCCGGATCGGCCAGGGCGTCCGGAAGTGCAGCCTCACCCGGCGTCTGCGGGCCATCACTCCATCCGACCGGGACCGGAATCGTCGCGAGGCACCGCTGGACGATCTCGGAGGCCTGTACGCCGCGTAACCAGAGTTCCGGGCGGAGCGCGACGCGATGAGCGAGACATGGCACGGCCATCGCCTTCACATCGTCCGGTAGGACGAACGATCGCCCGGCGATAGCAGCTCTTGCGCGAGAGGCCTGCAGCAGGGCGACAGAACCTCTCGGGCTCGCGCCGAGTTGCACTCCTCCCGCCTCGCGAGTGTTTCGCACGACATCGACTAGGTAGGAAGCGACGGCGGTGTCGATCTCGACCGCCTCGACGGCGGCTTGCATCGCGAGTACCTGCCCACTGTCGACCATCGCGCGGATCCCCGCGTCCTCGCTTCCACGTCTTGCTCGGCGCTCGACCAACTCTTGCTCGCTCGCACGATCTGGGTACCCGAGAGTCACCCGGACGAGAAAGCGATCCAGCTGGGCCTCCGGCAACGGATAGGTGCCCTCGTACTCGATCGGGTTCTGGGTGGCGATGACCGCGAATGGCTCAGGCAGCACGTGCCTCGTGCCGTCAGCCGTCACCTGGCGTTCCTGCATCGCTTCGAGCATGGCGGACTGGGTCTTCGGTGGCGCACGGTTGATCTCGTCCCCGAGGACGAGATTGGCGAACAGCGGGCCTGGGCGGAACTCGAGGCTCGCGCTCCGCGCGTCGTAGAAGGACGACCCTGTCACGTCCGCTGGCATGAGATCGGGCGTGAACTGGATGCGCGAGTAGGACATGCCCGTCGCCTTGCACATCGACCTCACCATCAACGTCTTGGCCACTCCCGGCACGTCCTCCAACAGCACGTGACCGCCGGCGAGGATCCCGAGCAGGACCAGCTCGGCAGCCTCGCGCTTCCCGACGATCGCGTGCTCCACCTCGTCGAGGATCCTGTTGCAGAGCGCCCGCACCTCCGCCGGACCGAGCGGGCCGTCGCTCATCGCCCAGTCTCCAGGATCGTGACTATCCGGTCGATCTCTTCGAGTGGGATGCCGGGACCGTTGCGATCACGTAATCGTGGGCTGCCCGGACGAAGCAGGCTGTCCGGGGCGAGCAGCGCTCCCGCCTCTGCCTCGCTCGCTGAGCCGCCGAAGCGGCCCGCCCGCGCCCGCGCGAGCGAAGCTAGGCGGTGCCGAACCCCGAGGTCGAAATGGCCCGCCGTGAGCGTCGAGAGGCGGAGTGCTCGTTCGAGCGTCCACCAAATCGCCAT
The DNA here is from genome assembly GCA_963801185.1 of uncultured Acidimicrobiaceae bacterium. Taxonomy (GTDB): domain Bacteria; phylum Actinomycetota; class Acidimicrobiia; order Acidimicrobiales; family Bog-793; genus Palsa-601. The sequence continues at coordinate 328,943 of CAWDDW010000002.1, forward strand.
GGCTGAGTCGCCCGGCACGTCCTCGTCACCGGCGAGCTTGCCTGCGCCACTTGCTGTCGCGCTCATGCTCCGCACCCTCGTCGGGCTCGTGTACGCGGTCTGCGAGAGGTGGCGGAGGAGGCCGACGATGATCAAGACACCCGCGGCACCGGCGTAGGCCTTCTCCGCCACGCCAGGATCGGGCGCACCAACTCCGAGGGCGATCGCCAATCCTGTCGTGGCAAGTACCAAGAGCGCGAAGAGAGAGCGAGTCATGAAGGTGCCTCGATACCCTCTCGGATCTCGCGTAGGCATGTGATGGCGAGCGATCGACCCTCTTCTCCGATCGCCTCCCTGCTGTACCGGGCACGCTCGAATATCGAAGTGAGCGCTCGCGCGGCGCTGACTGGAGCGCCGGCGATGCCGAGCAGACGACGTAAGTATTCAGAAGCGGTCTCGTTCGGTTCACGAGGGGCGCCGCAGCTTGCGGCAGCCTGAGTCATGGCGAGGTAGGCGGCCACGATCGCTCGCCGCGAGTCCGGCTCGTCCTCAGGGTTGGCCACGCTCACAGCCATGATGGCTGCCGGGAGCGACCCGTCCCTTGCGTCGCCTGCCAGAGCATCGGGTCCCGGGTGGGCCTGCATCGGCACCAGTGGACCGAGGGCCGTCGCCCACCGGCGCCGCCGCCATGCCGGCAGTCCGATCGCGAGTGCTGCCACCACGAGCACAGCCAAGAGGGTGTAGCCGGCCGCAGGCGCGGAGAACCTAACACTTGAGAGGGCGACGTGGTGGACCTGGCGTCCTGCCGTCCCGGCGACGGTCGCGTGGAGCGTCCGCGCCCTCCGCCTCAACAGCAGTTCGCCCACCCCCACCGCCGTAGCGAGCACGACTACGGCCAGGCAGCGCTGGGCAAAGCTGCTGCGACGCCGGGGCTCGTTCGAGAGCGTGAGCAAGGAAGGGAGAGGGAGGCTGCTGGCGAAGGCAACGGATCCCGCCGCCACAGCGATCGCGAGCAGAGTGAGCGCAACCGTGAACACATCCGAAGCGGTTTGGGGACGCAAGTTTGACTTGCCGGCACCGAGCCCGCCCACACTGCCCGCGAGTGCCGCGACCACCGCGAGCGCGACAGCCACGGGTGCCAGTGACCGCATGGCGGACGACGCCCACAAGGAGCTTCCAGTCGCCTCCTCGGAGCCCTTGACCGTGCTGTCCTCCGATCGATCGTGGGGCGCGTCTCGCCGCCTTCCCGGAGTGTAGGCGTCCGGCCCGCGGACTATCTCGTAACCGCCCGAGACCGCTCCGGCGCGGTCGCCGGGAAGGCTACGGTTGCGGCGTGGTTGCGACTCGGTTGCACCTGCCCCGAGACGGTGCAAAGACTCGACAGTCGGACCGCCAAAGCCCTACATTTGAGCTGTCAACCACCGGGTTCCGTTGAGGGCCAAGTGGTCGCGAGGGGACAAGTAGGGACGATGAGTGAGGGACGCCAAGATGCTAAGCACGCGCCGTTGCCGCGCGTCGCGTCCCCGGTGAGAGCGACTGTGCGCCACAAGGCGGTCCGCGTGCTCTGCTCAGTGCTCCTGCTGTGCGCCGGCGTCATCAGCGGCGTGGCCGTCGGCTTCGTGTCGGGCTTGCTCGGGACGGCAAAGCCGGCATCTGCATCAGCACCCGGCACGGTGCTCTTCTCCGAGGACTTCAAGGGCACCCAAGTCTCGCCATCCACGCAGAGCCTGCTCACCACGAACGGCACCTTCACCCCTTGCCTGACGGCCTCGACCAACGCGAGCGAAGTGCCGATCCCAGGGTGCCCTACCTCCCAGCCGGGTGGTGCGACTGGCACGCTCCCCGACGTTCCCGGCACCGGCGCGCTCCGCCTGACGAGCAATGGTGGCAACTCGAACGGCTACATCCTGTACAACTACCAGATCCCCACGTCGGATGGCTTCGACGTGAGTTACGACGCGTACCAGTACGACGGCGACGGCGCCGACATGATCACGTTCTTCCTCACGAACGGCGCTGACTCCCTGACGAAGATCGGACCGCTCGGCGGCGCAGGCGGCTACGACTTCGGTACGGCCGGCGACTGTCCCGCCAACGACCCGGCCGTCGGACCGGCCAGCGAGTGCAGCGGCCTCCCGGATGGCATCCTCGGCGTCGCGACCGACGCGTGGGGCAACTACCCGTTCCAGTTCAACGATGCCAGTACCGGGACGAGCACGTCGTGCAACCAGAGTTACATCCCAGGTGCCATTGACCCGGAGAACCTCTCCGTCCGAGGCCCCGCCTTTCTCAATCCCGCAGCCACGATCGGGGGAACCGCCTACCCGGCCGGGTTCTTCCCCGAGACCGGGGAGGCGAACGGTGAGTACTGCCTGCTCGGTTCTCCGGTCAGCGCCACAGTCGACAACCCGACTGCCACTGCCCGCCCGGCTCCCGGCACGACCGGCGGAGCGATCGTCCACATCCACATCGACCCGCCGGGATGCGCCAGTCTTTACTCGACCTACCCGTGCTCTAACGCCGTCTCGCCATCGCAGCCCGGTTCCCCGGAGATCCTCGTCTACCTGAGTGGGACGCTGGAGGAGACGGTGCCGGAGCCGGCCATCATGAAGTCAGTGCCGACTGTGAAATTCGGTTGGTCGGCGAGCACGGGCGGCGACGACGAGATCCACGAGATCAACAACGTCTCGGTCTCCTCGGTGATCCCGGTCCAGCCCAACCTCTGCATGCTGGCCAACCCGAACCAGGTGGCCCAAGGGGTAACGATCACGAGCGGCAGCGCCACGGTGACGACGTCGTCAGCCCTTCCGTCCCAGGACGTCGGTAGCGACATCTACGGAGCCGGCATCCCAGCCTCCACGACGATCACCGCGATCAGCGGGACGACGGTGACCCTCTCCAACAGCGCGACTGCCTCTTCGGCCAACAGCATCGTGACGATCAGCCCGGTCCTGCCGATCAGTCGCACCGTCCCTGATGCATCGATCACAAACGGGTCCACGACGATCACCGACCCGGCCGGTAGTTTCAGCGCGGGTGACGTCGGTGATGTTCTGATCGGCAACCAGATTCCGGCCGGCGCCACAATCACCGCGGTCACCAGCAGCACTACGGCGACGATGTCGGCTGCCGCTACCGCGACCTTCGCGAGCGAGTCCGTTCTGCTCGACGAAGGGTCGACGGTCTGTGGCAATACGGCCGCCGCCATCCCGACCAGTCTCGGCACCACCGCCTACACCACCTTCACAGCTGGCGTACTCGCGACTGGCTCTGACGAGACAAAGACCATGTCCGCGACGATCAACCTCCCCGCCGGGGTCCAGTTCGTGAACGGCCAGCCTCCCTCGGGGAGCGGGTGGACATGCCCGACGCCCGGAGCGGGTCTCTCGACAGACACGTGCACCTACACGCCCCCAGGGGGGACGCGCCCGCGGGGACGTCCCTCCCGCCTATAAGCGTCCCGGTGCAACAGACGACGTCGACTGCAGGGACCTACAACGTCACCGTCACGTTGTCGAGTTCGGACAACAACGCACCGAGCTCCTACCTCACCGCTACCCAGCCGATCACCTGGGGCGGCGCCGCGGTCAACGTGGCCAATGTCTCGATCACAAAGACGGCAGCGGTCGCCTCGCCGGCCGACGGATCTTCGGACAGCTACACGATCACGGTGACGAACGCCGGGCCGCAATCCGCGGCGAACGTGATCGTTACTGATCCACTGCCTACCGGTATCGGCTACGTGTCCAACAACCCGAGCACAGGGACGGCCACCGAGTCTGTCATCAACGGTGTGCCAACCCTCACCTGGGGGATCGGAACGCTCGCCAACGGTGGCACTGCGACGTTGACGGTCGACGTGGGAGTCAACGTCGGCGAGGGAGCTCTCGTCAACACGGCCACGGAGTCACAGTCTTCGACTACACCGGACTTGACCGGCACGCAGCAGGCTTCCGCGATGATCACCCCGAGCTCAGTTGCCGATGTGGTGTTGTCGAAGAAGGTATCGAATGCAACCCCACTCGACGGCTCCATGGTGGCTTACACGGTCTCGGCCGAGAACGGAGGACCCGACGCCGCCCAAGTCGTCCAGGTAATCGACACCCTTCCCGCTGGTCTCGGTCTGGTTCAGTACGGAGCACCCAGCTCCGTGAGCGGCGTAGGCGTGGCGAACGCGTCGACCACCATCACGGGCGCAGCAGGGACGTTCACCGGCGATGTCGGGGATTACGTCATTGGTACCGACATCACTACCGGCGCCACGATCTCCTCGGTAGCAACTGGAGGGGCATCGGCGACGATCACCACGCCGGCCACAGGGACGGTGGCGAGCGAGACGGTCACCCTCGTCACCCCGGCCAGCGCTCCTGTCACCGCCGACGGCGTCACCACCTCGGCGTCGGCCGGAGGCAATACCCTCACCTGGAACGTCGGGACCTTTGCCGAAGGAGACTCGGCCTCGATCGTCCTTCTCGCCGAAGTAGACGGCTCGAACGGTGGCAACCCGGTCGTGAACACGGCAGTGGAGACCCAGTCGGCAAGCACACCACTTCCGAACGGACAAGACACGACCTCCGCGTCCGCCTCCATCACCGTGACCCCGGCTGCGAACGTCTCGATCACGAAGACCGTCTCGACGACGGGGACTACTGCGACCTACACGCTCACGGCGACGAACAACGGTCCGGATTCGGCGTCCGGTGTCACCTTGACCGACAACCTGCCGGCCGGACTGACGTACGTCACCGGGTCGGCCACAACCGCCACAGGCACCGCCACCTTCAGCGCGTTCCTGCACCGGCTGACGTGGAACGTCGGGACGCTCGCCACCAACACAACGGCGACGCTGACTTTCCAGGGGACCTTCACGGCCGGCGCGACCATCACCAACACCGTCACCGAGACACAGACCACCGCGAACCCGAGTGGAGTGACGACCGCCAGTGCCACCATCAATCCCACGAACATGGCAACCGTTGCGGTCTTGAAGACAGTTTCAAACGCCACCCCCGCTGACGGGTCACAGGACACCTACACGTTGAAGGTCACAAACAACGGTCCGGACTCTGCTGCCGGCGTCAGCGTTACGGACGCCCTCCCGGCTGGAGAGGGGTACGTCTCCAGCGGAACAGCCCCGAGTGGGACGACGGTCACCGAGTCCAACAACGTCGTCACGTGGACGATCGGCACCATGGCCAACGGCGCGTCCTTGCAGCTGACGATCACCGTCGACGTCACGGTCGGCTCCGGAGCGATCATCAACACCGCTGTCGAGTCCCAGTCGAACACCACGCCTAACTCTTCGGGCGGCACCTCCGTGTCGTCGTCCGTGACGATCAATCCAACGGCAGTAGCGAACGTCACCCTCACAAAGACAGCTTCCAACGTGACGCCGCAAGTTGGTGCGGCGGATCCGTCGGACGAGACGGCATACACCATCACCGTTGCTGGCGACGGGCCCGACACGGCCCAAGGCGTGAGGGTGACAGACAACCTTCCGGCCGGGCTGTCCTATGTCTCTTACGGCTCTCCGGTTAGCGTCGCCGGCGCGGGAGTAACGAGTGGCTCCACAACTATCACCGCACCCGGGGGTACTTTCGTCGCCGGCGACATCGGCTATCCCGTCTCTGGGGCCAATATTCCGAACGGGACGATCATCACCGCATTCGCGAGTGGCACGTCAGCCACGATGTCCAATGCGGCAACTGCGACAGCGACCGAGGCGGTAACGCTCGACGAGGTCAACACCTCGCCGACTGGAACGAACATCTGCCAATCGAGCGGGACCGTAACGTGGGGCACGACTTGCTCACCGACGCTGACGGGTTACTCCCTTGCTCCTGGAGCCTCTCAGTCGATCGTTGTCCTCGTGCGGGCAACCTCTTCGTCGAGCTCCATCACCAACACCGCGATCGAGAGTCAGACCACGCCCAACTCGGCGGGCGCGACCACTGACGCCGAGTCCGCTTCGGCTGTCATCACTCCCAAGGGCACCGCGACCGTCCTGCTCACCAAGACTGCTAGCAGCGCGAGTCCGATTGATGGCGGGGCCGAGACCTACACGCTGCATGTGGTGAACAACGGTCCTCAGGCCGTGCAGAACCTGGTCGTGACCGATCCGCTGCCGGCGGGGTTGACCTACGTGTCCTACGGAGCCGCCACCAGTGTGGCGTCAGCCTCGATCATCAGTGGATCGACCACCCTGACCGGGCCGAACGGAAGCTTCAGCGCCGGCCAGATCGGTGACATCGTCTCCGGCTTCGGCGTGCCCGCCGGGACCACGATCACAGGGGTCAGCGGCAGCACGACGGCGACGCTGTCGGCCACCGCCACGCAGACGATGTCGAGCGAGACGGTGACCCTGATCAACCCGACCGCTCCAACGACAGCCGATGGGTCTTCGACGTCAGTAGCGGAAGCGCTTGTCGGCAGCACTCCCACGGTCACCTGGACGCTTGGAACCATTGCCAACGGTGACTCGGCATCACTTCAGGTCACGGTGCTAGTAGCTGCCAACTCGGGCACGATCACGAACATCGCGACGGAGACCCAGTCGCCCTTCACGCCGAACTCATCCGGCCAGACCGCGACGTCCGCCGGTGTCTCGGTCAACCCGGCACCTGGAGCCAATGTCACGATTGCGAAGACCGGCTCGACAGGGACCCCCAACGATGGGTCCAACATGACATTCACATTGAGTGTCGCGAACGACGGGCCTGACGCTGCCGGTGCTGTCGTGGTGTCCGACCCGATGCCATCCGGCCTCACCTACGTGTCCTACGGCTCTCCGGCCGGCACGCCACCGTCAACCACCGACGGCGTCGCCACGACCGTGACCGAGGGTCTCGTCGGAGGCGTGCCGACAGTGACCTGGACGATCCCGTCCTTCGTGTCGGGCGACTCCGCCTCCCTCTTGATCTCAGTGACGGTGAACACCTCGAGTTCCGTCGTCAACACCGCGACCCTCTCGCAAACCGTGCCCAACAGCTCGGGCGCCACGACCAACTCAGAGAGCGCGAGCTTCCCGCTGACGCCGGTGCCCGTTGCCAATGTCTCCATCACGAAGGTCGCCAATCCAACGACAAACGCGCCGCACGGCACGGACATCACCTACACCGTCGGGCTGCACAACGCTGGGCCTGACTCCGCCGCAGGTGTATCGGTCACCGATCCAATCCCTGTCGGCACCACCTTCGTCTCTTCATCGACGGCCACGGGCACTCTCAGCAACCCTTCTGTCGGAACCAACGGAACTATCACCTGGAACGTCGGGACGCTCGCGAACGGGGCGAGCGCCACGGCCACGATCACGGTCCTCGTTGCCAACTCGGCCGCGCTCGGAAACATCACCAACACCGCCACCGAGACACAAACGACGAACGACCTCACTGGCACGCAAACGGCTTCGGCTTCCAACACGGTGGTCGCCGCAGCCAACGTCTCGATCACCAAGATCGCAAACCCGTCGACGAATACGCCACACGGCACACAGATCGCCTACACAATCGGCTTGTCCAACGCCGGGCCCGACGCTGCGGCGGGCGTGTCTGTGACCGACCCGCTGCCTGCGGGTACCACCTTCGTCTCCTCTTCCACCGCGACCGGCAGCCTCAGCAATCCATCCGTCGGTACAAACGGCACGGTCACCTGGACCGTCGGGACTCTCGCGAACGGGGCCACGGCGACCGCCACCATCACCGTGCTTGTCTCGAACACCGCCTCCGGCACGATCACGAACACCGCCACAGAGTCACAGACGACCGCCGACCCGACCGGCACGCAGAGTGCGTCGGCT